>CAVPRW010000008.1:0-200210 GCA_963707985.1 uncultured Nitrospinota bacterium
CCGTGCACTCTGATGTCACGCAGGTCAAACACAAAGATGGAATACCCAATCGTGGCCACCGGCGCTCTACCCTGAAGCCACTTGTAGGCGGCATCTGGTTGATTATTAACTGTCGAGTCCCACCGGCCCTGTGCGCCTTTGAGGATGGTAGCTGAAACAGCCAGCCATCCTTGGTACGGTCCGAGGGCCGAGCGCCATGGGATGAATCTCTCGCCTAACGCATCACGGGGGGAGGCACTGCCGAAGTAATCCACGGCAATCTTCTCGATCCGGTGCGCTTCGACAAAAGCGCCCAGCCGTCTTAAATCCTGCCCCCAGTCGAGGTTTGAATCCACTACGTAGTTCGCCCCGCCTTCCGGCCCGCCAACGGCCTCATTGAAGTAGGCAAGGAACGCAGGATAGACGCGGAGAACGCTCACGCATTGCCAGGTGAGGAGGAGCGCGAGCACTACCCATTTGACTCCGGGTGAAATCCCCGCCATGGCGAAGGGCTGCTGAACGCCCTTAAGCCACTGACTAAGCTCACGGGCGACGAGGATAAGCGCGAATGGGAAAGCCGGTAGGAGGTGACGGACCCCGATGTTGAGGTTGGCCCTTATCGCCCCCCCCCAGTACAGGATAAGCCAGCTCAGCATCAGTGTTTCGGCCGGATGGCCCCGCAGCCAGCCCAGGAGCGATCGCACACCCCACGTGCCGGACCATACTCTGGCGAGGGCCAGGAAGAGTGTGAAGGCAGTCAGGATATGAAAAGGAAAGCGGCTCTTTTATGGCGTAGACCGCTGGGAAGTAATACCACCATCCAGTAAACGAGACATCGCCAAGAAAGTAGGTGGGCCAAATGTGGCGGCCATGCACGTGTAAAATGACGTTTACCACGCCCAACAGGTACGCCTCCCATGCCCGTAAGAGGGGTTTATCGGCTATGAAGATCATCAGATCAGCCAGACAACGCTTGACAGGGCGGAGGCCGTGGGCGCAGGCACGGAGGTCGCGGGTGCGATCCTGGACAAGGGCGGCATAGGCGTTCTTATCCTCGTAGAATGTAAAGTAGGTCTCCCGTAGCTGCCGCTCAGGTGGGTACTGGGCCGTGATCCACAAGTAGGGGAGGAGCACGACCAACGTGGTACTGATGCCCATGATGATGAGCCCAGCGAGGTAACGAACAGCCCTCTGGGGCTCAAGCAACCGCTCCAGAGGAGCGTCAGGGTGACCAACAAGGGTACGAGGAGGACTATTGAGAATTTGAAAAGGAGTGCTGTGCCCAGGGCAAGCCCTGAAACCAGCGCAGTGTTGCGTGAAGGGGCAGCAAGGAATCGGATGAAGCTCAACCCGGCGAGTGCTACCCCCAAGGCGGCGGGAACGTCCGTGGTGACATACCGGCCGTGCGCCAGAACAGTGGGGGATAAGGTATAGAGAAGAAGCGTCAGCAGAGCTGTGCCATCGCAAGCAAAGCGTCTCGCCCAGCGAAAGAGGAGCAACCCCAGCAAGACAGTCAAAAGGATTGGGGCCAGACGTGCCCACACGGCGATACGGTGCGGATCATTGTTTGATTCGTACAGGAAAACGCGCGACATCGGCCATTGCGGGTCTTGTTGTCGGTCGTCGTCTTGCCATGCCGGATGGGCAAGCGGGAAGTTCAGTGGCAGGGAAAGAAGTGGAACGGCAGCCAGTATTTTGAGGAGCGGTGGGTGTTCAGGGTTGAGCCGGGCATCTCGCAAGCGGAGGTAGGTGTAGCCCGCTGTAATATGCGGGTTTTCGTCGACGGTCAAGGAATCCTCCCACGAGGAGGCGAGCAATAGGGAGCACATCGTGGCCAACAGAGAGGTGGCCGTAAGACACACAATTCCTCGTCGATGATATCTCCACGCACGGATATCCATTTACTCTGCCAAGGCCGCCTGATAGCTCTCGGTGATCAGGTTGCGGGTTAGTTCCACGGCGGGAGTAGTGGCACACCGCGCACATCTTAACAGTCAGCCGTTCCGCTGATTCCCTACACTCAGCTGAGCGATCGAGGGCCCGTGCCAATCCCACAACGGCTTAAAAACTCTGTGAAATTACTATTGCTGCCTCAACTCCACATTGGCCATTCTGAGTAGGTAGGAGGGTAAGATGTCCCTTACGATAGATGATCTCTGCCACAGTTCATGCGCTCGCGGGAGGATAGCTCATGCCACCCCTGCCAGAAGCTATCATACTGGTCTTGGCCCCGTTTGCACTACTCTTTTCGCACCGGGTCTGCAGACCATGCCCAGACCTTGCTCCTGGGGGCCATGCTGACGCCTGAGTCCCGCACCGTGACCGGGGCCTTACGAGTGATGGGGCTCGTCCTGGAACACCATTTTACCAACTACCATCGCGTCTTGAACCGGGCCACGTGGTCGGCACGCCAGGGCGGCCGATTCACTGGGCTTCTCGTCACTTGCCTGGTGCCGCCGGGAGCGACGCTCCATGTGCGGGGCGTGACGACACGGTGGAACGCCGCAGCGGCCGCAAGATAACCGCCAAGGGCGCTATCGGATGCGGTGCGCTCCATCAAGAAGCACGTCATCCACTGCTTTGGCTTGAAGTGGGGGTCGATGATGCTGTTGGTGCCGGCGCACTGGGTCGGCGGGTATGGGCGTTGCCGTTTCTGACCGCCCTGTGCCGGCCGTACGCCGCCAGGGCAGGGACGACGGCACAAACCCAGCGTGGATGGGGGAAGGCTGATGATGCGGCAGGTGCACCGCTGGCTGCCGGGGCGGCTTCTGGTGGTGGTCGTCGATGGGGGCTTTGCCGTCAGTCGAGCTGCTGGTGCGGGAGGCAGCCAGGAGCCCATCGGCTCGTCCGCTTCCGGCTGGATGCCGCGCTGTATCACCCGCCGGGCGCCAAGCGGGGCAAGCCGCGCCCGGAACTGAAGGGGAAACGACAACGCAGCTGGAAGGGGTGGCGGCCGCTCCGATACGCACTGGCAGCCGTCTAGGTGGACTGGTAGGGGGCCAACGGACCCCACAGTCGGTCGTCTCGGATACGGCCGTGTGGTACACTCAACGCCGGCCCTGTCGAGATCCGCGATGGGCTGGTGGGTGACCCCGAGGGTAAACTGGGAGAGCAGCCTTTTTCTGTACCGATCGGAGGCCACGCCGGTGGAGATCCTGCAGTGGGTGGTGGTCATGCGCTGGCCGGTCGAGGTGACCTTTGAAGAAGCCCGCGCCCATCTCGGCGTCGGAGACCCAACGCCAGTGGTCGGACAAGGCCATCGCTCGCACCACCCCCGTCCTGTTGGGGCTGTTTTCGCTGGTGACCGTGCTGGTCCTGCAGCTGAGCCAGAGCGAGCCGATTCCACTACCCGTGACGGCCTGGTATCGCAAAGCCGAGCCAACCTTCGCGGATCTGTCTGGCGTTGGTGCGTCAGCATCTTTGGCGCGCGCGGTATTTGGTGCACTCTACGCCCGAAGCAGAGTGCATGCAATTCCCTCGCGAGGCTCTCGACCTCTTGATCCATGGTGTCCCGTTGGCAGCCTGATGGCCAAAGTCGAGTTCAACGAATTGGTTTCTGAGCTCAGGAGTCTTAGGAAGCAGTGCTTCGAAAGTTGGTTGAGGTAACTCGCTACTATCAGGGAGTTGCTTGGTCAATAAGTTGGTTTGCCTCATCAGGCGAGAGAACAGTTTCATATGTTGAACTCTCCTCAGAATCACCGCACCTGTGGAAATGGGGAGAGGCCTAATGCTCAGAGCTGAACTGTGGGCACCGTTTCCCCCTCTGCTCTAAGGTGCAGAGCTCGACCCCTGCAACTCCTGATAAATGTCAAGCTTATCGAGGTGTTTCCCGGTGTGATCACATAGGATAGCACTCACGACGTAGCGCTGCAAAGTCTTGATCTCACCCATCCTGAATTCATCTGGGGAGGATGCCACCTTGTCGACCATGAACACCGCAGTGGTACGCCAATCATAGTGGAATTCGATTTCTGTGGCGCGACTCGGCAGATGGCGCAATGCTTCGCAAAACGCACGGAGGGTTTCGCAGCGGGGTTTGAGGGGTATATGGGGAGATCTCAAGGCTCAATGAAACATCTCGCACTCTCGCGTCCACATTGGCAATGCGGATCACATATCGGCATGACTGGCCTACCATCACGGCAGTATGACGGAGGCTTCAAACAGCCCAAGGGCGATGTCTATGGTCTCCGGGGAGCGTAGATACCGTACGAAGGCGACGGCTCCCTGCACGGTCCTGCGCAGATCTCGCCAAACCAGTCGTGGTCCCATAAGCCCTCTGCTGCGATGAAACCTCCTCTTGGACGAAGCGGCAACAGGTGCCACACACCCCAGCGCCCACTCCACCCCGCGCCATTTTGGGGTTACTCCAATTTCTGCTGTTCAAGAAAAGCTCGGAAGTCGTTGTCTCGTACCGACGAGACACAGGTAATATAATCATTTACCCGGCCACACGCGATCTTGGGGAGGTGCGGCCTGACCAGGTGCCAGTAGTCGCCGTTCACGACATAAATGGTGTCATCGCGAACTCGCCCCGCTTGAATCTTTTGGTGTAATTCCTGACAATACTGCACGACCTTTGCTTTGATTGATGCGTGCAAAATAGCCACTGTTAAAGGTCATCTTCAAGCGATACGCGTGATAGGCCAGCGGTACATAGCGATCCAGAATGTCCATCGTAAGTGTGGGCATCACACATCCCGGTAAACGTTCCCCCCATATCTCTGGGGGATAGAGCACGATGTGCTTGTATAATCCAGCGGCGCGTTCCCAACCCCCCTTGCGAAGGTGAGAGGCGGTTTTCTTTGGTGATATGCCATGCTACCAGCCACCAAAGGGTATCTTGAAATCAATGACCTGGATCGCTATGACGGCCGACAATATCAGCATGAAGATGGATCGTGAGACTTGAGAATACACTATGCCTATCGCCAGGATCGCTGTAATGTACAGGTAGTGGAGCGGCCAGATGAATCGCCCAGTGGCATCGAAGATGGCGCGATGGTGATGAAGGGACGATAGAACTCGGCCAGTGTCAGAATGGGTATGCCCGCGAGCTTCACCCTGGGGAGAAGGCGTCCAGGGCAAGTAGCGCCACGCAGACGCCGAGCGGTACCCATGGTTTCAACGCACAGCGCCGGAAAATGCCTGGGTTAGAACAGATGACTAGCAGCCAATGACACTCAAGACGAGGACGCCGCTCCCCACGTACCCAAAGCTCCTGCCCGGGAACCCTGTGGTAAAGGTGGGAAGAATCGGGAGGTACCCTGTGGATTCACCAAGGTTAGGAGATCAGCGGAGTACTACCAATGGCCTCTGCTTCCCCAAGAAATCCCCGACCCAATATACCCGAAATCGTGAAAGACACCGAGTGTCGCTGCACCGTATACCCCTCCCCAAACGGCCATTTGACGTGATTGAGAGACTGGCGATCTACCCAGTGGAACTTACACAGGAAGGCCAGAGCGAGTGCCAAACACCATGATCGCCAGATACGGATGGACGCCGGCGCTGATTAGACAGAAACCCAACGTGATGGAGAGCGCTCGGTGGGGGGTCTGATCCCTCGGCCACGATTGTAGGTGGAGCCAGATAAGCCCGAGTATCAACCAATGGGCACAGAGGCTATCATGCCCGATGCGCAGAGCAACACTGGGTCCAGGATAAAGCAGGCACCCCCCAAGTATTTGGATCGACGGGGTCTGGTGAGAGTGCTTGAACGATTCTCATCCCAAACCAGCCCTGCAGAAAAAAGCACAACCCCAACCACAGACCAACGTATTGGAAATCCACCGGTAAGAACGGGGATATGGCTTTGGCAACAATCGCGAGCCAGGGAATTGAATCGGTATAACCAACTGTGGTGCCCACGGGATAAGGAAAGCTGGGAACAGAGCCAAGCGGCCACAACCAGTTCTCATGGCGGAAAAAGAGCCATCCAAGCACATGTTGCGCTCCATCCCCCTGCATGACCCAACCCAGATACGTAGGATTCAAGATAGAGGGTCCAAACACCAAGAATGAACCATGCAAACCCGAGGCAGCCCCCCATGAACCAGATGCAATGCGGAAAATCTTGCTCAGTCGGAAATTCGGTTCCATGGGCTCCACTTGTGCCTTGGGAGGTGTCGAGCCTACAGCACTCGGTTCAGGTCAATCCCCCACCGCGACGACCCCGGAGTTGCCGAGGCGTGCATGGGGGTCACCTGCCATTCCGTGACTGAAGTAGCTTCCGTAAATTCGGGGGGATGAGGGGTTACGGCAGCCTACCATGTGTCGTTGTGATACGCTTGGAGGTGGATATTTCGCCAATCATTCACGCTGAGAGGAGAAAACCCACAGCCCCGAACCCAGATTCAGAGCATACCGACCGACCCGAACAAGTCGTCGACCGATAGTGGTACTGTTATCGAGAATGGGAAGCTGGTGCTTGATGGTCACACTGGGTATGGCCATCCCTGGCAGGAGTCTCACGTCCTCCACGCGGCGCGGTGTATGCCACAACGGCCGTGGTCAAATGCTCAGGCGGAGGCAGGCGAAACGGCTTCTGGGGTTGCGTCTCGGCAAAGCCAGCATATGCCAGCATGTCCTCGAGCGCCTTAGTAGTGAACCCCCAATAGACACAGTTCTCACCAAGAAAGACCTCCACGTGCCGAATACCGAACGCCAGCCACGGCTTGCCCGGAAACTTCTCCTCCAACTCCTCGTTCACTAGGGTTTCGATGATCGCCATCTCCCGTGTGACCGCACGGATATTCGACAACGCCTTCAGCGGATTCTGTAAGTGGAGCAGCATCGAACCGCAAAACACGACATCGAACATGCCTACTGTCTCGGGCGACAGGTCGTAGACGTTGCAGAGCTTGAACTCCACCCGCGACCGTCGCATTGCATGTGCCATCTGGAACTTGAACCGATGCGGCCCCTCGTCCGCCAACAGCAGCCTTGGCTTGATCTGTGGTAGCAGATCAAAATCTTCACATCTCGCGATGTCGATCGGCCACCACCCGGGCGGCGCCACGCCGTTCCATCTCGAACGCAAAAAAGCCGTCCCCCGTGCCCACGTCCAGGCAGGTCTTGCCCTCTAGCGACTCTGGGAGGCCATAACAGTGGACGACCGAGCGATGGTCGAAGATACCTCTTGTCGTTAGCCCATTGCCGAGATCAATTGTGTGATACCACTGATCGAGCCGCGGATCATCCGGCTGTGTGGGTAGGTTGTCGGCGCGCCAAGGCGACGCCAGCGGGATGGTCTGCTGCGCGCGAGAATTCACTCCGTCCGCACCGTGCTGCCCGGTGGTTTTCACGGGTTGCAGATGCGTGGCCGTCCACAGGGCTGAGAATTCGTCTTTCAGAGAGGCAATCACCCGAGCATTGGCGGCATTATATGCGGTCTGCCGCTCGAGAATGGGCGTGAGCAGTCGGCTCAGTCCCTTCTTCGCTAGGACGACAAGAGGGCCAAGCCGGCGCCGGTGTGAGGTGAAGTTGATGTGCGTGAGGTCACTCCCCGAATGTAGGAGCGCGAGATCAGCAGTCCCCTGTGCTCCCTTTGCAGGGGAAACGGGCACGTGCCCTCTGTCATTCGGATGCCCTCGCTGCGCGTCCATGCTGATCTAACTCGTTCATCGCTCTCTTTCCTTGTGCATTCCATCGAGACCTCCCGGCACAACCCATGGTTCTCCAGCACATCTCGCATCGATATTACACGATCTCGATCCAGCGCTCGATGCCTCTGACCCGACGCTTTGGAACCAGCACACCAGTTCGTTGACCATATCGAAGAGCACCCGGTAAGAGCCTGGCTTGAACCCGTCTAATGGCACCTCAGAGACCACCTCGACCCGGCCGCCTGGCGGCACATCATGGCGGAGACGCTGTCGCCCTCGGTTGTCTTCCAAGACGCGCCCATCAGGGGTGAGGAGCTTGACGCCAAACGTGACGAAGCCGCCGAAAGCCCGTGGCGTCGAGAGCCAGATACTTTCCCCCACGTTCTCGCAGAGGGCCACCACCTTCATGCTTGCCCCCTGGTTTGCTCGGCGTGAGCACTCTTGGATCGAGAATCTTGGCCCGGAGCATTGCAGCAGGGGCCGTGGCACTTGTCAACGCCCGCGCTCCCCCTTTCTCTATGCAGAAGAGCGGATGGCCTCTGATGAACTCGGCAATCTCTTGGGCAGTCAAGAAAGCGCCCGACACTTTCTCGCCTGCCTTGAAGTGGTCAAACTCCTCATAATCCAGCTCCAGCATGTCAGGCAGCACGTAGGGCTTCAAAATCATGCGCCGAAAACCTACCTCTCTGGCCAACTGATAGATTTCCGGCAAGATCACATCCTTTTCCACGGCACCATATTGCTCCATGGCGACAATCGACTCGGGACTCTTTGAGTGTTCATCTCCAGGCTCTGCGAACGACCGCGCGTCCCCCCGCTTTCAGAACCCTGAACATTTCGGCGAGCGTGGCGCGATAGTCGGGCATATGATGGAGGGCATTCATGCAGACGATGCCATCAAAGCTTGCGTCTCGAAACGGCAGGCGCATGCCGTCTCCCGCGACAAATCTGGCGCGCTCACGGTCACACCTGGGGTCCAAGGTGAGACGCTCATGACCGATCGCCAGCACCTCTGGGTCGTTGTCGAGGGCCACCGTGAGATATCCAAACCGATTGAGCAATTCGGAGACATAGCATGAACCAGCACCGAAGTCGAGCACTTCATCCCCGGGTCTCAACCCAAGGCTTTTCGCCAGAACCATGAGATAGAAGAGGTCACGGAATCCCGTGTCGTGCGCCTCCATGCTCAATGGGTAGCGCAGGGCACCTTCGCGGAAGTAGGGCTTTTTGGGATCCCCCTCTCCCATGGCGTGATGCAAAACGGGGGGAACGGGCGAAGTCGTCTGAGGTCCTCTGCAATCCGCATAGGCACGGCGAGGTCAGCTCGTCTCTGGGGAAGCGTGCGGGACCTCGACCGGCCGGTATCGATGCAGCGATCGATAAGCCCGACGCGGTCGGCTTCCGTATGGCGTTGGAGGGCGTTTGGAACAATACGCCCTGTTGCTGATCGGGTGTGTAGCATTCCTCCGACGCGGCCCGACGGACGGCCTGAAGGCCGGCGGAGAGTTGCTGCTGGAGGCGCTTCACCTGTTCCGACAGGCCCTCACGTATGGATTTGAGAGCTTCCACGTGACGGTAGTCGATCCCTTCGATTGGCTTCCGCATTTCGGCCTGTGCCTGGCTCGACCCAACTACATGCCCCCAGAGATAGGAGGCGACATCCGGAGCCGGGAGGTCTGTCCAGCGGCGCATCTCCTGGCTAACCCTTCTTGCCATGTCATGCGCCATCGCATCGGGGCGAAAGGCTTCCGCATCCCGCACCGCGTCGATAATCGCCTGGACATACGCCCCGGGTGTGTGGTACGCCTGCAAAAATCGGCGGCCGTCTTCTCCCCATGTGCGCGTAGCGCCCTGGATCGTCAACAAATGCATGTAAATGGGCCTGGATATCGGTGATCTCGTGCTCAGGACGCACAAAGGCCACCGTCTCCTGAGGAAGCGTGGCATACCAGCCCACCCTGGTCACCAGGCTCGGGAGAGCATGGTCCCAAATCTGTAATTGGCTCACCGAGGCCTCCCCCATCGTGGGAAACCGCAGATTGATGGCCAGGTGTGCCGATGTCAGCGCCGCTTCAAGATCTTCAGCGGGGACAAAACCATGGAGCGTGACCACGTCCTGTAATCCTCAGCTCCTCGATGTCGCGACGCACACCTTGATGGTCCCACAACTCGCCGTAGACATCCAAACGAAAGCGGTCTCGTTCGGGAAACCCGGCCAGTGCCCGCAGAACCGAACCCAAGCGCCGATTATCGCTGATGTGTCCGAAAATGATGAGATGATAGGGGGCGCCCTCGGCGCTGGGTTTCACTATTCCGCCTTTCCCTCGTGATCCAGACGGTGCGGCACGATACGGCAACCGAGCATACCTGAGTGGGCAGGGGCTGTCGTGTCTGAGCTCATCGAAACTGCGTTGGCTGTGAACCAGTACGCCCAATGCATGGTCCATGACATACCGCGTCAGACGGTATTGCTCTGCCATATACTCGATCGTCAAACGCCCAGCCCAAAAATCCACGGCATCCTGCCGTCCCGAGGCCCCATAAGAATGCTCCATCAGTTCCAGGTAGCCCGTCCGATCACGCCATTGCTCACGAAAGAGTCCAGCGAAGAATTGCTGCAAAGCTACGTCATGCAGGACGATGAGTCCCGCATGGCGCTGGCTAACTTGCCAGATGGGTCCGTGGAAGCGGTGGTTGTTGCCGATGTGGAAGATGCTTATGGTGGCGCGGTTGACCTCCGCCCATGGCATTTCCTTCAGCTGATACGAGCGAACCTCGGCATAATCCTCTACAGCGGCATCCCAAGACTCCTGATCTGTCCAGAGGACGACCTCCGCGGCTGCCGTCAAAGCGGGGAGCAGCTGCTGGGTGTAATCGGCGATTCCCGATTTCGTGGGTGGTAACGGCGAGAACCAATTCAATCGCACGAGACAAGCCTCTCAACCACCTTCAACCAGGAGATGTTGAGGCTGTCATACCGCTTTCTCCCAGCCTCACCCAACGCCCGGGCCAACTCGCGATCACCCCAAAGCTGGTCCATCGCCAGGGCCATGGCCTGTGGGGAGGGTTCTACAATTAAACCCGTGGCGTCATCTTGCACAAATTCCAGCGGTGCACCTGAATCTGTACAGGTAATCAATGGCTTCGATGCCAACATGGCTTCCAACGTCACATACCCGTAATCTTCATCCACCGGTGGAAAGATGATCCCCAGAGCGTGAGCGTACAACGCGCGCTTCTCTTCCTCTGTCACCTGTCCGAGCCACTTGACCCGATGCTCGATGTCGAGCTTCCGCGCCAGCATCTCAAGCTCTTCGCCATACTGGGGCTCATCAGCCGCACCCGCGAACCGGACGCAAACCGGTCGCTGCGTGGCCGCCAGTGCTTGCAGCACGAGGGCTTGACGCTTGAGAGATGCCAACCGGCTCGGATAGAAGAAAAAATCCTCAGCCTCTGCCCCATAGAACTGCTCGGCAGAAGCTGGCGGGTGATAGAGAGGGACGGAGTCAATGCCACAATAGCGCCAGAGGCGGCTGGACACGTTTTTTGAGATCGTAAACACCCCTTTGGCCTCTGGGATGAGGCGCTGGTCCAGGCGCTGGACCGCATCGCGGACTTGTGGGCCATTGGGATATTGGTGCAGGTCGCCAAGGGAGTTGTCCCACAGCTCATACGCCGTGCGAAATTGGTGCAGGAGCCAAAGAACCTTGTGTGGGTGCGGAATCAGATAGGCTGGAAACTTCAAGCCGATCACACGGTCGACGGGGGCGCCTCCGCTCTCGCTGACATCTAGCAGGCGGCAAGCCAACACCTGGTCGAGAATGCGTTCTGGAGGGTACCACTTAAACGGGATGGCCACAATCTCTGCCGCATGCCCTTGAGCACGCAGGGCATGCATACAGCCCCTCGGCCAGAATTTCGGCCCCCCCGCGCACAAAGGGAACTTGCGCTGTCGCGATGAGAATCCTCATAGCCGGCCTTTATCGCTCAAGGTTTCCAGCCGACAAGCGCATAGTCTTGTGGACCGTAAAACAATTCGTTAAAGCGTTTCGCAATGTCAAGGCCACCTTCGTCCACCTTGTGCGCCTCGTGGGAAAGGGTGTAGCTGCAGCAGCTTGATGCGCTGGAGGCCTTTCACTTCGGCGATGAATTTGAGTAGCGTGCTTGGCAGAGGAGTGCGATGGGTAGGGTCATTATAGAACTCTAGGGTGCTCACCAGTACATTCTGCGGATTAGGCGTTTCGAAAATAGCGACGCCACCGGGTTGAAGCACTCTGACGGTTTCATCGAACAAGTCGAGCAGCACCTCGAATGGGAGATGCTCGATGATGTGAAAACCGGTCACACCGCCGATGCTGCTGTTGGGCAAAGCACAGAGATACGTAAGAATATCGCTTTCGACCACGTCAAGCCCAGCCTGACGGCATTCCTCCACCAACACGCGGTTCCGCTCAACCCCTTTCCCCTGCATTCCTTCCTCGTGAAGCAGCTCTAGCCACTCACCACGTCCACAGCCCAGATCGACAATGGGTTGGCGCCGTACCCATCTTGGCTTGCTTGAGGTGGCGAGAGATACACGCGTAGCCGTTCTTTGATGTTCACACGGCTGCCACGGAATTGCTCATCGAACGCTGCAAAAAAGGCGTCCAGATGGGCGTGTCTCCTCCGTGGGCATGGGCTTGCAAAGGTGCTGAGCAGAGCGGTTCTGACAGATGCTTGCGCACCTCGTCCAGCAACCGGGTCAGATGTCGTTCCTGGGCGCGACGTTCTCGACTCTGAGAGGCCACCTCCACTTGTAAGGCCTGGAGGTCGTCGCCTGTTGTTGCGCGAAGATTTCAAACTGCCCGGTGATCGTCTCCCGCAGGGCATCCAGGAAGCTGTCTGTCTCTTCCGCGCTGCTAGGGCCGTCCAGCGCTGAGGCTCGACTTGTGCCTCTCGCGATGAGCGCTCACCTCGGTCGACAGAGATAGCTATAAGCCGAGTATTGACCGCATTATAGGCAGATTGTCGCTCCAAACATCGGGGTGAGGAGTTGCTGCAGCAACGCTTCTTGACCAAGATGATGATGCTTCGCCTACCACCTTACGATGGGAGCTGAAGCGGACCTGCGAGAGATCCTGGGAGCTTTGGAGGAAGCCCAGGTCCTCTGCTCGCATCTGAGGGGTTTCGACGCGGACTCGCAGCGGCTGGCGCCAGAGGCAAATTTTCTGGCGCTGCATGTCTCGCCTGCTCGCGAACCTGCCGCATGATCTCGGTGACATCCACTCCCGTCATGGGATCCACACGTCCTCCTTCGCACTGACTCGCCCATCCTGACTGCTCCTGCCGACGCGCAGGTGATCTCATCCCTCATTCGAAGCACTGACGTGACTCTGCCCATTTCATGGAAGGCTTGCACATAGCGTGACAACGCGACCGTAACATCTCATTAACGAGGGAATGCTACAGAGTGCGATTGCGCTAATGGGTTGATCCGGCCCGATGCTCGCGAAAGTCGCTTAGATCGGCCTCGACCATCATGTCGAATCATCTCATTGAACGACGACGTTGGCGTCCACCCCAAGTTTGGCCTTCGCTTTCGACGCATCGCCGACCAGGATATCCACCTCGGCCGGTCGGAAAAGTTTTGGGTCCACAACGACATGTGGCTCGATCGGCAGTCCTACATAACCGAACGCTGTGTCCACAAGGTCTCGCACGCTATGACTGACACCGGTGGCGATGACAT
Source organism: uncultured Nitrospinota bacterium (assembly GCA_963707985.1). Lineage (GTDB taxonomy): Bacteria > Tectomicrobia > Entotheonellia > J063 > CAVPRW01 > CAVPRW01. The sequence goes on from CAVPRW010000008.1 coordinate 13,315, forward strand.
AGTCTTCGGGTTGATCCTGCTGCAGCATCAACCACATCGCCTCGACGAATCCTTCGGCAAATCCCCAATCCCGTCGCGCTTCCAGATTGCCAAGTTTCAGGTGGTCGGCGAGGCCGAGCTTGATGCGTGCCACCCCATCGGTAACTTTGCGACTGATGAACTCCAAGCCTCGGCGCGGCGATTCATGGTTGAAGCAGATCCCGGAGCAGGCAAAGATATCATAACTCTCACGGTAATTGATGGTGATCCAATGGGCGTAGATTTTGGCGACGCCGTATGGACTACGCGGATAAAATGGGGTCCTCTCGTTCTGCGGTGTTTCCTGCACTTTCCCGAACATCTCACTCGTGGAGGCTTGATAAAACTTGGCATCTGGCTTGTGCTTACGAATCGCCTCGAGAATCCGCGTCACGCCGGTTCCGGTGACATCTGCCGTCAACACCGGCTGATTCCAGGAGGTGGGCACGAACGATTGGGAGGCAAGGTTGTAGACTTCATCGGGGGCGATCGTCTTGATCGCATCGTCAAGCGAGGATTGATCGGTGAGGTCGCCTTCGATGATTTCCACGCGGTCAAGAATATGCTGGATACGGTCAAAGCGCTGGAAGCTAGCCCGTCTGACCATGCCATAGACGCCATAGCCTTTTCCGAGGAGAAATTCTGCGAGATAGGAACCATCTTGCCCTGTAATACCCGTGATTAAGGCTTTCTTCATGCCATCTTTCCTCTCTGGCACGCGCACGTCAGACGAAGGTTGGAATGATCCTCTGGCATGTCGCGGTGGGTTGGGATCATCGGCGATGCACCACGGTTACAGCACGGCGACCAACGGTTTAATCGCCCAGGAATGAGGGATATGGCACACTCCTACCTCCTGGAGGTCTGATTTCACGGTGAAGGAGTAGAGCCCGTGGTGATAATCATACGGATAGCCATCCAGCGCATGCACAGCGACATCGAGATAGTATGTCCCCTCCACGAAATCCAAGCGTTCCAGGAGGACTTCAACATTCCCTTCCTCGCCCAGAGGCGGGAGAGGAATGTCGTCGACGGCGGTATTCGTGCCGTAGCACCTGAGACCGTCGCTGCGCATCAGAGCAATCCCAAACACCGTATCGGGCACAGGGCGATGCACTCTATAGTGGATGACCACCCGCACCGGATCACCGCTCTGATAGACATACCGCTCTTGCCCGGAGGTATGGAGCATTTTGACGGACACGATCTCGACTTCCCGGCTTCCCCATCGATTGGCGGTCTCGCCTTCTGGGGCTTGACTCACTTCCGCCGCGATTCGAATGTGTTCGGCAACGGCCACCTCGGCCTCCTGGGCGGCGACATGTTGGCGATAGAGATCGATCACCCGTTGGGGCATCCCCTGTTCCTGAACTCTCCCGTCTTCGAGCCAGACCACCGTATCGCACCAGCGACTCACCGTGCTCAAATCATGGCTCACCAAAATGATGGTTTTGCCACGGCGACGGAAGGCCGCCAGCTTATCGTAACACTTCTGAAAGAATCCTTCGTCGCCAACCGCCAGAATCTCATCGATGAGGAGAACGTCGGGGTCGGCATGGACGGCGACCGAGAACCCCAGGCGCATGTACATTCCCACCGAATAGGTCTTCACGGGCTCGTCGATGAATGCTTCCAGCTCGGCAAAGCGAATGATATCATCAAGTTGCTGTCGGACCTCGCGCTTGGAGAGACCCAGGACGATACCATTGATGAGGATGTTTTCCCGCCCACTAAACTCAGGATGGAAGCCAGCCCCAAGCTCTAGTAGTGCCCCGACTTTGCCCCGGACCACAATCTTGCCGTGATCGGGCCGATAAATGCCCGCGAGGAGCTTCAGCAGGGTGCTCTTCCCAGAGCCGTTGCGACCGATGATCCCCAGGGTGTGCCCACTCGGGACCGCAAAGGTGACCTCTTGGAGGGCCTGGAATGTGGACGGTGACTCCGCGACCTTGCGTCCTCGGAGAAAATCGACGATCGCCGACTTCAACGTCGTGGAGGGCTGGATGGTCTGCCGGCGGAATCGTTTCGAGACGCCCTCAACTTGCACGGCAACCACGCCTTACACCTCCTCCACCAGTGACCATCGGAGGCGCTCGAAGATCAACATGCCGACCAGCAACGTCACCGCCCCCAAGCCTATCATGACTCCGAATGTCTCCCATGAAACCAGCCTATTATACAGAAGAGCCTCCTGGTAGGCAACGAAGAATGGCGTCAACGGATTGAAGGATAAGAGGGCGCGAAAACGCTCTGGCACGCTGGTCACGGGGTAGATGATGGGTGTCAGGAAGAACCAAAACGTGAGCACGTGTCCTAAGATGGGCGGGATGTCTCGATAGCGGACGCTGACCGCCGAGATGATCAGCGTCAGCCCAAGCGTCAGGGCAAACTGCGTGGTCATAATGACCGGCAGGGCCAGGAGCGACCAGCCAAACGTCACCCCGAACAGCAGCAGCACGCCAAACAATAATGGCAGGCTGAGCAGGAAGTTGATGAAGGTGGCGATGACGGTGACGGTCGGCAAGACTTGCGGCGGGAAGAACACCTTCTTGAGCATGCTACCGCCCTCAATAATGGTAGTCGTCCCCATGAAGAGCGCCGAGGAAAACCACGTCCATGGCAGGATGCCGCAGAGGAGAAAGGCCGGGTAGCGCTGCCATGTCGTTGCGAATATAGACCGAAAACACCAATGCATAAATCGCCATGTGAAACAGCGGATTGAGCAACGTCCACAGCAACCCTAGCGTTGAACCCCGATAGCGGGCTTTCAAGTCGCGCACCACTAAGGTTTGGATCAGACCACGATAGCGAATCATTTCCTGAAACGTCGTTCGCATCGAAGTGCGTGCCTCCAGAGGCCATCCGGCCTCATACACTTTGCTCACTTCTCAACCGGGGGTGACAGGATCGCAAAAGCCGAATTTCACGCCTTGACGGGCTGATCTTGTCCCCCAAGTACCACCCAGAGGCTACAGCCCACCTGCTAACAAATGACCGACCGTAGGACGAGCGCCTGTGCTAGTATAACGGGTTTTACTGGGGGCCACGCTCTCGGCTGTCCCCTCACACTGGCGGATCTCATATGACCGCTGACTGCATACCATTGGATAACATTAGAAGAGGACCCGTGTTGTCGTGAAGCATCCAGGCCAAATGGCGAATCAATAACGATCTTCTTGAGGTGTAGATAGGCGAGCCTAACCTTGGTGATGAGTTGCTTTGCATAATAAATGGGGGGACTGTCTATCCAGGACCAGAGGCGCTCGTGCGTGTAATCTACGTTGGTTGGGGTGTAGTTCCAGCTCCCGTCGCCGAAGGCCCCTAGGACATGGGCACTCACCGATAGCCCACACAAACCGAGCAGCACGCACTTTAATGCCCTTCTTCCCTCAGCCCTTTCGAACGGCTGACACAGGTAAAGACACAAAATTGGGGTAAGATCGGCCATCAACCGCGGGCCATAGCTATGGCCACCCCACCAGCTCGCCCATTTAGCCGCCACAATCAGCGAGAGGAAGGGAGCCAGGCATAGATACTTGAGCAGGAGATGACCCGATTCCCTCCATACCATGACCATCCCAACACATGAGACGACGAAGACAGGAGAATAGATCAACAAGCCCCTGCCTGGACTCACCAAAATTCCCATCAGTCCCTCCAGAAGAGGCGTGCTGAAAATATCGGATGAAGCCCTCAGAAACGAGGCAGGACTGACGGCGCTGGCTATGAACCCTGTCGTGAAGGGAGAACCAAAATACTGGGTATTGTATGCCGCAAACATCAGAAACGGAGGAAGGGTCGCCAGGAGGAAAGCCATGCACTGACGACGCCGCTCCACCAACATGTACACCATGATCGGAAGAGCGATCACAATGTTTGCTGGACGACAGTTGATGGCCATAGCCAAGGCACAACCTGCGTAAGCGGCATACTTCATTCCCTCCCGCGCCCGAACCAGTGTATAGAGGGTCAGGGACAAGAACAATTGACTTGGCCCGTGCTGGAAGAGCGCCTGGCTACTCGTACTCAAGCTACTCGTTCCCACTGCATAGACCAAAGAAATGACCCAGGCAATGTGCTCGTGGGTCAGTCGCCGGAGGGTGTATAAGAGGACGATCACCGACAACGCAGTGATCAAAGTGGCGGAGATTTTCTCCAACTCAGGAAGGAGATGCGACTGGGGGGTGAGACCGCCCCAAGTGGGAAGTAGATAGACCGGTAGGGCGAGGACAGCCGGCCATGGGGGATAAGTTGAGATGATACGCCCGTGATGGATTGGAGAAAATATGGCATCTGGGGTTCATACAAAAATGGAAATTCGTCAAGATCGAAATCGAACTCTCGCAGCCAAACTCAAAGGCAGATAGCGGGCGGGAAAGGTATCGCCAGACCAGGCGGTCGTTCCATTCAGGCTGTATATAAAGACGACACCGAGAAATAGCAGGCGCGGGGATCTCAGACTTGTGGCAGCCGATATTCCCATCCTTCCGTCGCGGAGCCATGACTTTACCATGATAAGTATGAGTAGGAGGAGCAGAGGATTTCGCAGATGGTGGGTACCCGTGGTGAAGGAGCCGATAGTCAATCGGTATCCTCCCACGATTAAGACGGCGCAGAGGTTTACAGCCCCTAAGAAGAGGAGACCGGCGACCAGTTTTTCTGTGATGGCCCCCCCAGTATTTGGTCAAGTCGTTTTCGAGATCGTACAATTTGCCATTGGGGCCACCCTGATACCCGACCCATCGCCAACGGCCATATAGGCGTGCCTAGCAATGACACAGGGAGAGACAGACCGACGGCCAAGGGGTGTTTGATTCAATTGCATTCCTCGGTGCGCCCAGTCTCCTCCAATACCTTAGCGGCCTCTGGGCATACGATTTCGAGGGAAATCAGGTTCGCTGCTTGTATCCAAGAAGCACAATCGATGTAAGCTCAACGGAATAAAACCCCAAACTTGTGCCACGTGTATCAGCATCTCCAACATATGTTTCGTTTGGTCTAGTACTCTCTGGTGCAAGGTCAAAAGTGATAGTGTTGAAGTCATGGCGTAACCCAAATACTGCCTCTGTGATCATTCCTGACTTGAAGGGTAATTCTTTAGTGGATGAATTATTCAAAGAGACTCTCAATTTCCCTTCATTTCCAAGGCGTCCATGCACATTCATCGCAAATGGATTAAGAGAAATCTTTATATACGTGGCATGCTCTGTATACACTAAAATTTTTCCAGGTGTCCGCATCCAATGGATATTTGCCCATTCCTCAAAATTGGACCAATTAGCTTCCACCACAGCCACCCCTAATCCTGGAGAAACCGTTATCCCGCTTGGCATAGAGCTCTGGTGCATATCGGCAAAAGTAAATGTGCTGTCTAGCATAAATCCAGAATCTAGACTATTCTTTCTGAGATGTAGAGTCGGTCGATGATATGGTGTACATGGAATAGGAATATCCCAACACTGATCAGTCTTTGTCGGCAAATTGAGGTTGGTCAAATTGTTTAGTGAGACTGTTATATATTCAGGTGTTGGGAAATGGTAGAAGGGACCATCTTTCTGATTAGGAAAAATAAATAGCGAACCATATGATGGAAACAAATAAACAAAAAATGACAAACAGATCAGGTATTCGAGGGTTCTCGTAGTTTTGGAGCTTTGCAAGCCAATGTTATCGATAGCCAGGGCCGCGAACCCTGCCCCAAAAATCCAAAAGCATGCTCCTGAAAATCGAGGATCCGGTGCTGAAAAAAACCAGAAAATGACCGAGATGCACGATGGTCGCCAAAATTGCTAGATAGATGTGATTCCGCTGTGGAGAGTTACGCATAATTCTTGGTATGGTTATTAGATACAAGATTAGCGCTAGCAGTCCTGTGATGAGAGGTTTCGTGTATTCAGAGGGAAAATTTTTAAGCCATGGCCGAAGCCAATTCCAGTTGTCTAACACGTCGGTCCAAAAGACCCCTGGGGCGCGCGGCCAGCTACGAACCCAGTTTGTCACACTGAGGGCTAATGGCCTTGGAACTCTCCACGTTACAGGCACACTACCCAAGGTGTAGGGGAAGACAATGTAGCCACTTAGGATGACACCGCGTACTATCCATAGGCTCAGCAAAGTCCCATTCAGTAATAAGATCCAACAGAGTGTTTTCTTCATGCCTTTCTGATCTTGCTTAAAGTACTTAGAAAACCATGCGGCAAGTACGACGACAAGTGTAGAACCACCGAGAGGAGCAAAGTTAAGCTTTATCGTCATACCAACGGTGCATAGAATAGTAATGTAAAAGACATCGTAATATTTTTTATACGTAATCATTATCGTAATTAATGAAAAAATAATAGACTCTCGATGAAAGTAAAACACCTAGGATAAATATCGCAATATCTGGTGTGAGGCTCGAAAAGTGTGGATGAAACATTTGCCCAAGAGTTGGTGCTAAGAGTAAGACGTTAAAGATATGGTAAGAACGATATTGGTGATATCCTGATATAATTTTATGTAAACTCAGAAAAAGTTGTACCAAGAGGACTAACAAAAGAAGTCCATTTGCAAGGTAGATGCGATTTCTGTACCCATGGTCCTACCCCAAGCATTGCTGCATATAGGAAAAAAGTACTATTGAATGCCAGCCGTTCATGAAGGTTCCCCAACCCGGGCACGATTGGGTAGGAAGCGGCCCATGTGACGGCCCCCATATGATAGAGTCCGGTATCTCCATTCTGTATTGGACCAATGGCTCGATTCGCCATCCATAAAGCCATAAGTAGGACGACAATCGCGAGCCAAAGGTTTTGCCTGAGGCCTGCTCGCATTGCTGGCCATAAATCCCTCCTATTCCACAGAAGCCCCCCAGTACCTAGGGCAACAATAACAGCAAAGGCCCAGACATCAATCTTCAGCCACAGGTGCCAGATCTGCAGAATCAGAATGGCAAAGGCCCAACCACTCCAAAAGCTCAGTATCCACGTCTCTACAGCTTTGGACTGGCAATCCAAAAGCCCGCCGACCCAGGAGGCCAAGGCCGCTTAGGACAGCGAATAAACCGCACCACCACACCGCTATTGCTATGATGACCGCGATGAATTCTGTCATCATGAACGCCGCCGATAACCATTTTGGGAGGGATTGGTCAATGTGGTTCCGTGGTCGACTGCTGCCTGAGGGCTAAGACGGCATGCGCCGCCTACTCCTTCCGCGCCACGTAATAGCAAAATACCAATGTGGGGTCAGCGCGACTGTCTTCCTCTGCCTCGATGACGTGTGCGCCTGCTTCCTCCAGCACCTTGGCGACCTCGGTATAGGGCGTCTCGCACATCAGCATGAGCGGTTCTTGCGCGCGCCAGAACTCCTCGGGCACGTCTGCCTGATCGACAGGCTCACCGGACCCTGCCTGCTGCCGACGATCTGGTATCTGGAACACCATGACCCCACCCGGTTTGGTCACGCGAGCGAATTCTGCAATGTAGCCCAAAGCCAGTTGCTGGGGCATATGTTGCAGGACCAGCCACGAATACACCAGGTCAAATGTATTCGCCTTGAACAGTCGCAAATCGGGCCTATTATTGAGATGGTAGATGCACCGTTCCCCACACTTGTTTAATTCTTGAGCTTTGGCAATCATCGAAGCGGCAATATCCACGCCATGCACTTCTCGGAAATGCTCGGCCAGAGCCTGTGTGAGTCGTCCAGGTCCGCACCCGAAGTCAAGCGCTTTCTCAAAGTTCAAGTTGATGCCAAGTGCGGTGATTCTCTGCAGCGCGGCCTGAATGCCGTGTCGGCCGGTTTCAAAAAATTCCGCCTCGCCCCACCGGTCGCCCTTTTTGTCGGGGTTCGTCAGGACCGCCCAGAAGGGGTCTTCCCTCCCAAATTGATCCCACGATTGTCGGATCTTACGCCCGATCCTCGCGGCTCGCGCCTCCTCGGAGTACTCCGGGCATACTTCCTCATACACCGCCAGCGTCTCCTCGGCCGTCTGCTCCCATGAAAAGAGTTTTGCCCGGGCGAGACTCTGCTGTCGCATGCTTGCGCGCAGCTCGTGGTCGCACAACACCCTCTCCATCGCCTGGCACAATGCTTCACCACTATGCGGATCGATCAACAGCGCGGCGTCCCCCACAACTTCAGGGAGCGCGGACGTGTTCGAGGTGATCACCGGCGCGCCGCAGGCCATGGCCTCCAGGGGGGGCAGACCAAACCCCTCATAAATCGACGGATAGACAAAGAGCTTGGCGGCACTGTACAGCACCCGGAGGTCGGCCTCTTGCACGTAGCCCAAAAATTTCACGCGCTCAGCTATGCCTCGCTCGGCAGCGACCTGTGAGAGATCGTCATTGAGCCATCCCTTGCCCCCGGCGACGACTAACAACTCCTCACCTGCATGGCGCGTCACATAGGTCGCGTAAGCTTGCAGTAGCGTCTTGAGGTTCTTGCGGGGTTCAAGCGAGCCCACGAAGAGGATGAAATTATGAAAAACTCCGAGGCGCTCCAGCGCACCGCGAATGACCTCGACGTCGTGCTCTGGATAATAGATCCTCCTATGTGCCGGATGGATCACGCGAATACGCTCTTCCGGTATGGAAAAGTAGTCCATGAGGTCGGTTTTGGTCTGCTGTGAAATCACGATAATACGATCGGCATAGAGCGCGGCGTTCAGCGTGCCTTGGAGACAGTGCAACCGATTGGCTTCGGTATGAAACTGAGGCTGCAGCAAGAATGAGACATCGTAGATCGTCACCACGAGTGCTCCATGGTGCTCTTTGGGAGCATTGAAAAAGGGGCTGTGGACAACATCAACAACATCGAGGGCCTGCTTAGGAGGGAGGTCTGCTCTAGACCACATGCGTTCCCAATGTTCCCCATCGAGTTGTAGCATCTGCGAGAAAAAATTTGACTGCTGTGGGAAGGTTGGTTGCGGAGACTGGGGGCAGTCGAGATATGAATATAAGATGTATTCGTTGTGGGGATCGATGGCCGCGAGGCCTTCTAACAGTCCTCGGGTATAGGAGCCGACCCCGGCGCTTTCGCCGATTGCCAAGCTGACGTCGATGGCGATCTTCATAGGCTCAACGATGGCGGCTCGGCGACCTGAAAGGGATGTTGATCAGATCACCCCAAAGAGTCCGAGCGGTTTGCCAAAGCTCCTTGAAATAGAAGCGGTGGTTGACAACCATGGACTTTACCAGGCTAATCACCGGCAGAGCCATGGCAAAAAGCCAGTTGATATGCCTCGCATAGACAATGCGCTCGCGTCCCCGCGCGTCGATGAAGGATAGTCTCTTGATACGATAAGAAAGCGTGCGTGTGTCGCCCTTGGTACCGACTAGATGGGGAATGAAGGATTTTTCAGCATACAACTTGACCTCCGAGGTCTCCATTGACTGGGAAGCCGCCCCGTTTTGGCCTAACCAGGCTCTGATGACAAATTCTCTCTCGTCGATGACAGTCCTCTGCAGTACGTGATTGCCGGCGGAAACCAGCAGGGGCAGTGGGTATGCCTGCACCGAGCATATCCCTTGTAGCGACAGATACGCCTGCCTCTGCCAATCAGGCGGTAGGGCAACCTTCACACGCGGAGATGCCCAACCATCCGCATAAATCCCCTCCATTTTCCCCAGCAACTTCTCGGTCAAGTATACATGCGCGTAAGCGTTGATCCAACGCAGCGGTACTTGTCCATAGTGTCGCTTGACCACCTGCAGGGTCTCCTGGTGGACCTCCACTCGTTTAGAGAGGGTTTTGGTATCGAGATGCAGGCGGGAGTTGGCGAGAAACGCTTCGAGGTACCCGATGCGAAATCGCTTGGCAATACGCATCCAATACTCATAATCCATGCAATAGTCTAAGCTGACATCAAGCGGCCCCACCGTTCTGATGACTTCGGCCCGAAGAAACACGGTCGGCTGGCAGATAAAACAGACCTCGCTGAGGTGCTTATAATCGAAAGGTTCGGTATAGTAGCGCTCGATGAGATCACCATCTGCATCGATATGGTACCCCTCACCGTAAAGCATTCCGACCTCTGGATGAGCTGCTAAATAGCACACAGATTTCTGGATGGCCCCCGGCAAATAGGTGTCATCCGAGTTCAACCAGGCCAAAATCTCACCCTTGGCCATGTGGAAGCCTTTGTTGATGGCATCCGCTTGCCCGCGGTCCTTCTCCGAGATCCAGGTGAGCTGCTCCTCGTACTTCTTGAGGATTTCTACGGTGTTATCGTTGGAGCCACCGTCGACTACAATATATTCCAAGTTAGGATAGTCCTGATTGAGGACGCTTAGAATAGTTTCTTCGATGTAACGGCCCTGATTATACGAGGGTGTTACAATCGAAACCAACGGGCCTCTTTTCACCGCCGTGATTCCCATACGTGAGCTCACCGATGCCGCGCCATGTCGTGCTGTGGTGTCGCCGATTGGTATACGGTTCATGAGGCCCAGGGGGGGCGATAGAGAGGTATGTCAGGGCCATACGCCCAGATGAGCGAAAGATTCTCAATCTGATAGGCCAGTCTACGAGTATCCAGGCTCTTTGCATTAGCTGAAGGGACAAAATCCTTGCCGGCGATGAGCTCGATTTTCACCTCTGACGTTGCCCTGCGAGACTGGAGGAACTCTCCAACGAAAGTAAACTTCCCAGGGTTGGCGATCGACTGCTCCCGCACGTGCCGCCCATCGACCTTCATCCGCAGGGCCAGAGGATAGGAGAGGTGATTCGAGTAGCCTTCGATTTTCAGGGCTTTCATCCCTGGCAGATAGGGAAGATAGAGCCGTACTCTGCGGACGGCCCATCCGTCGCGATAGATTCCTTCGATCCGATACCTCGGTGCACGCGCCACCGGCCGGACGGCTATGCTTTGGGCACGAGCCCACTCAAAAACCTGCAGCGTCTCATCGGCCACCCTCTCCCAGGAGAAGTGTGTGGCTCGTTCTCGACCACGCGCGATCAAGGTCTGCCGCAGATCATCGTCTGTCAGCAATTGAAAGCAGGCGGTGGCGATGGAGTCTGGTTGTCGTGGGTCAAACAGCAGGGCAGCGTCGCCGACGACTTCAGGGATACTCGTGGTATTCGCCGCTGCAATCGGACAACCAAGTGTCATAGCCTCCACTAGAGGGATCCCGAACCCCTCGAACAGCGATGGACAGAGGAGCAAGGCAGCGCCTCGGTACAGCCCTGGCAGGTCGTCCGCAGGCACATATCCAAGATTGTGTATGTTCTCATGCAGGTGAAAATGCCGGGCTACGGTTTCAAGTTCCCTCCATTGCCCCAAGTCGTCACCGGTCAAGACAAGCGACAGCGACATCCCGTACACCTGCCGCAACCGATGCAGGGCCAGGAGGAGCAGATGATGATTCTTGTGCGGCCACATGTTCGCAGGATAGAAGGCGTAGCGTCCAGGCAGATGATACTTGGGCCGGAGCTCCTCCACCGTTCGCAAGCTGCCAGGATCGTCAATCTGTTCCACACCCGCTTCATAGACGCAATGAACCTTCTCTGGCACGAGACTATACTTCTCAACCATGCACCGCTTGGAGAACTCCGAGACCGCGATGATCGCAGTAGCCTCTTGGCACGACGGACTATACATCAAGGCTCGCGCTTGTAACTCCTCACGGGTAAAGAATTCGGGATAGTACTCCTGCTGAATATCCGCGATGGTGACCACCGTGGGAATGGGCAGGTGGCGGGGGTCCAAATTCGTCATTGGACAGAACCACAGATCAAGCCTCAAACGACGCACCCAGGCGTGGAGATCAAGAGAGGGAGCTGCCGCCCAACGCCGGAGAAGCGGCAGAGCACCCAGACGTGGGTATCGCGCCAACCCATCGATTCCCCCTGTGGGATCGTCTCTGTCTGGTTCCTCCTTGTGCACGGCCATGATTTTCTGAAACCGCTTGTGCGGGAAGATCGACAGAGTCGTCATTCCACCACGCGGTGAAGAGGAAATATTGATTGCGTCGATCACACATCAGCAAGCTGTTTCAACAGCCTGCGGACGTAGAATCTCATGCCCACCCATCTGGCCTGACCGAAGTGGAATGAGGTTGACGCCGATTCGCATGCGTTGACGACCTCTCGCTGCGGTGTCCCGACCCTTCGTCAGACGATAGGACCGACGCTCAGATACCCTGGGTGCGGTGCTGCCGATACCAATCGATGGTGCGCTGCAACCCCTCCCGCACCGGGGTGCGAGCCCGAAACCCGAAGGCCTGTGCGGCACGCGTCGTATCCAAGCAGCGGCGGGGTTGCCCGTCCGGCTTGGTGGGATCCCACACCAGCCGGCCCTGAAACCCCGTGAGCTCCGCAATCACCTCGACCAACTCTTTGATACTCAGCTCCTGGCCCGAGCCCAGATTGACCGGCTCGGGGTCGTCATAGTGCTCCGCGGCGAGCACAATGGCCTGCGCCGCATCCTCCACATACAGGAACTCCCGGGAGGCCCGACCGGTGCCCCACACCACGATGTCGGGCTGACCACCCTCCACGGCCTCCAGGCATTTGCGAATCAATGCCGGAATGACATGCGAGGTCTCGGGGTCAAAGTTATCGCCGGGGCCGTACAGATTCACCGGTAACAGGTAGATGGCGTGTAAGCCGTATTCCTGACGATAGGCTTGCGCTTGCACGAGCAACATCTTCTTGGCCAGGCCATAGGGGGCATTGGTTTCTTCCGGGTAGCCATTCCAGAGGTCGGCCTCACGGAACGGCACCGGCGTGAATTTGGGGTAGGCACACACGGTGCCCAGCACGACGACTTTGGCGATGCCGTACCGTCGGGCCTGCTCGATCAATTGCAGCCCCATGATGGCGTTGTCATAGAAAAATTGCCCCGGATGGCGGCGATTGGCGCCGATCCCCCCCACCACGGCGGCCAGGTGTATCACCAGATCCGGGCGCGTCTGGTCCAAGAGCTTGATAATCGCGGCTTGGTCCCGCAGGTCGAAGTCGCGGCTGCGGGGCACGATCACGGCTCGGCAGCCGTGCGCCTGCAGCTGCCTCACCACATGGGTCCCCAGGAAGCCGGCCCCCCCGGTCACCAGCACGGTGCGTTCCGTCCAAAAAGCCATCTGTGCCCCTCCGTCCAGCCTCCAGCAGGCGACCCCAACCGTTCACGCGTCATGTGGAGGCTCACCAGTGCGTCGTCCTGCGACATCTTGACCGCCTATCATACACTGTCTCCCCGCTCCTTGCCTAGTCTCTCAGGCGAGAAAAATCTCCGTGACACCACTTCGCCCTCGCCATACCTCCCTGCCCCAGACACTTTCCTCCTGGACAAACGCGCCACTCGATTGCCGTTCACCTATCACACCAGTGGCATACTTGCCTTTACGCGCTCAGGTCGGCAGCTGCCGTCGCTGGGCTTCTTATTGGCTATGCCCAAACGGTGAGGACCCACATTCGCACAAGTTCAGGAATCGCGACCAGTGGCAGCATGAGAACATCTCCATGGAGATGGCTCGCACGCCAGTCTCCTCCCGAAGGCATTCGACAGGGTTGCCCACCTTCCGGCGACCTCCACCGCCGTGGATGGCTGCGAAAGTCGAGTCATTGGGAGCTACTCTATCATCCGGGTTTTAGGGTCCTGTCAAAAAGTTCACGTAGAGGCGGTCATCTGTTCCCCGCACGAAGAGCGCGAGGTCGTCTTCGAGGACGGTGGCCGCAGGGGTTGAAGGGGTGGCCCCCCCGCCGGGCACGAGGGCCCAACCGGTCCAGTGATTGTTGGTGCGCAGCCAGTTCACGTAGAGGCGGCTATCGGTACCCTGCACGAAGAGCCCGAGGTTACCATTCAGGACGGTCGCCGCGGGGGCTGAAGGGGTGACGCCCCCCGCCGGGCACGAGGCCCCAGCCGGTCCAGAGATTGTTGGTCAGCAGCCAGTTCACGTAGAGGCGGCTATCGGTTCCCCGCACGAAGAGCCCGAGGTTACCATTCAGGACGGTCGCCGCCGGGGGCTGACGGGGTGAACGCCACCGCCGGGCACGAGAGCCCCAACCGGTCCAGTGATCGTTGGTCAGCAGCCAGTTCACGTAGAGGCGGCTATCGGTGCCCCGCACGAAGAGCCCGAGGTTGCCATTCAGGACGGTGGCCGCAGGGGCTGAAGGGGTGAACGCCACCGCCGGGCACGAGGCCCCAGCCGGTCCAGTGATTGTTGGTCAGCAGCCAGTTCACGTAGAGGCGGCTATCGGTGCCCCGCACGAAGAGCCCGAGGTTGCCATTCAGGACGGTGGCCGCCGGGGCTCGAAGGGGTGAACCCACCGCCGGGCACGAGCACCAACCGGTCCAGTGATTGTTGGGGAGCAGCCAGTTCACGTAGAGGCGGCTATCGGTGCCCCGCACGAAGAGCCCGAGGTTGCCATTCAGGACAGTCGCCGCAGGGGATGAAGGGGTGGAACCGCCCCGCCGGGCACGAGGGCCCAGTGCCGGTGCATTCCTCTCAGAGCATTGAAAGCAGCCTGACATTAATGCGTGGTTTGGTGATGTTGTTGCGTGCTGTCGGTGATTGGCACTCCTGTGTTTTGGAGAGCTGAGAGGATTTCACCGACCGATGCCGCTGGTTTAGCCTGCCTCAAAAGCGCAAAGGCCCCGGCGACATGGGGCGCTGCCATCGAGGTCCCGGTGAAGCTGGCTAGTCCATTGCCAGGTACGGACGAAACAATATTCGTCCCTGGCGCCAGCAGGGATAGGAAGGACGCACTGTTCGAACTGCTGTTCACCACATCGCTCTTCGTCGTGTTGCCAACGCTGATGGCTGAGGAAATGCATGCAGGCTGACCCATCGCATTCGTAAATCCGTCGTTTCCGGATGCGACCGCTGACGCGATATTCACCGAACGTAGGTTTTGAATGAAACTGGTAAGTGGGCTTTGAGCATCGCAAGGGCTGGTGAATCTCTGCCCTCCCAGGCTCATGTTCACTGCCGCAATCTGGAACGTACTGCGTAATTCGAATACCCGTTCGAGCCCCCTGCCGACATCGGAAAAAAACGTGAGAGCACAAGGAGTTGAATGACCGCCTGCGCTACACACCGAGGAATTGGTCAACTCGCGAAAAGACCTGGATCGCGATAATGCTGGCATCTTTAGCGACTCCGTTGAGATCTGGTCTCGTGGTACCGGCTGCATTGCCGGCAGCGATCCCCGCAACATGCGTCCCGTGATCACACCCGTCGATATTTGTGGGGCAATTGACACCAGCTCCAGATCCTATCTGTGAGCTTTGTCCATTCGGGCAAACAGATGATACGGGGATACTTGAATCGGTTGTCGAATAGCAGGCTTCCGAGACGACTTTACCCTGATCGAGAAAAACATGCGTCTTATCGACGCCGGAGTCGATAATGGCTACGGTCCATCCCGTGCCAGTAAACCCCTGCGCCCAGACGTCATCGGCGTTAATGAGTGGAACGCTTTGCGCCAGGGTGGGAGAGACTATTTCATCCTTATAGATGCGGACGACCGCCTGATTGTTGATCAACTCACCCAGCCCGGCGTCATCCACTGTCATCGCCATGAATGGCACGTATTTGAACCGCTTAATGTTGCTAATCTGATGACCTGCCAGGATGGCGAGGAGCTGATTTTGCTCCTGAGCGATGGCGGCTCTCTGGGACGAGACATCTTGGGCAGAAGAGAGTTCACCCTCTGCGCGAAAAGCTGTTCCCAGCTCGACGATAATCTTCACACGTCCCCGTTGCTGCGCTTCCCGGAGTAAGGCTTCTACGGTAGTGTCCTCGGACGCCTGCCCGTGCTCCCTGTCAGCGGCTGGCTCACTGGGGAGCTCTTGAGCTGCCACCTGAGCCACATCCGTGGGAAAGCCAAGACACAGTATGGCGACCACGATTCCCACTAGCGACACGGTAATTGACCACAAACCACGCATGCGTTTCATGATGGTCGTCCCCCGATTGCCCACAACAACAATGCCGAATTGCTGGATCCCCTGAAAGCGCACCACGTGTCATAGCAGATTCCAATTCGTGCTTCCCCGTATGAGAACTAATGCTCTCCTGGGCAGCGGCTCATCGACTTGGAGCTACCGGCGCGTCCTCCCAGATGCCCATCACATCAGGATTTGAGCGCAGATCCTGTAGACCCGTTGTATTCACCTGCATGGCAAGCTGTGGCACAAATGTGAACTGCTTGACGTCGCTAACCCCTAAGGCTGCCATTCGGCTGAGAAGTCTCGCTTGCAGGTGAGCAATCGCCTGTCGCTGTGCTGCCGCTGCCTGCTCATTAGGCAAGTCGCCTTCTGGTTTCCAATCGTTGAGCTTTAGGCGAACGATGACGCGCACGCTGCCATGGGCCTTTGCCTTTGCCAGCAGCTCTTCGTAGCCATGCTGATCATTCCCCTCTTGGTGCGTTGGTTCATATGCGCCCCCCATAGGACTATCTCCTTGGAGTACCAATTGCCATGCCTGATGATTGAAGCCAGCCTGGGGCTGCCCGGAGCTAGCACTAGAGAGAGATAACAGCAATATCAGGCTAAGCAGCCACCGAGCAGATTTGTTGAGGGAGCAAGCCATAAGAGTTCCGGAAGGCATGGCAACCTTCTCTTCGTCAAGGCAACTCAGCACTGCTAGGAGAGAACGTGCATCTGACCGAACTCTTGGACACTGACTTGGATGCCTTCGTGTATCTGTTCGCTTATGGTTCGCTGAAATTTTGAGGAGTTTCGAACAATGCGGTAAAGTCTCTAGCTCTTGCCAGCCGACAGCCGCTATGAGCTAACAGCAAACACTCCTATTGACGGCGCCAGCGGCTATCCTCCACATACATAGATGTAAGGGCAAGATTTGCGCACATCAGCCTCAGAAAATCACTTCGATACCATACCGCGAGAATAGCGGATCAGTGGTGACCACTGGAACGTGGTACATTTGGGCGGCGGCGATAATCATCCGGTCACATGGATCGGCGTGAATCGCAGGCAATTCGGTCGCACGGATACAGACTTCTAGACCCAGCGGCAGCACCTCGATGTCGTGGTGTTCGAGGACCGCGGCAAACCAATCCGCAGGCCGGGCCGGCAGTTCCAGTTTGCCCTTTTGGACTTTGATGCCAATTTCAAAGCCGCTGATTGCGGAGACGTATACCACAGGGGCAGCTTCAATACCCTGTAACGCCACCTCGGACAGCTCGCCCCCGCCCTGGGCCAACCAGAGCAATGCGCAGGTATCCAGCATCACCGGCTACTCTCCGGCCACTCGTCCTCGGCCAGCGGCTCAATTGGATCGTAGTTGATGCGGATCTGACGCATGACTGGATGGGGTTCCAGACGGCTACGCTTGCGGTGCGGTACCAAGTCAGCTACTGGCTTGCCATGGCGACAGATCAGAACTTTCTCGCCCGTTTCCTCCAGCTCGGCTAGCAGAGCCGAGAGCTTTGTCTTCGCCTCATGGATGTTGACGATTTTCATACACTCCTCCTTCTGACCATTCAAACTTAGGTCATATAGTCCATTTCTGCAAGCTCGAATGATTGTGCTCCGCAAAAATAGTACGATCATCGTCACGCCGCTTTCACTTCCAGCCAGTATTCATGGGGTAAGACGCCGAGGATGGTCCGAGCCACCAGACGTAGAGATGCTGCCAGCCGATGCCGGCGTGCTCGCAAAGCAACCGTCAATAATACAGGCGTCTGCGGAATAGCTGAACCTAAGGTCATATGCGGGTGGCCCACATGGTCATGCTGCACCCATGCGTGCAGAACGCAGGTGGTTCGAGGTGGTTCCTGCCTATCGTCGCGGTAAGGAAACACGATGTCCAGCACAGTGATGAGTGAATCTTTGCAGTAACCGTTCACGGGGTCCTAACTTATTGATTTATTAGGGTCTGAATAAGCCGAAATGCAGAATTTTTCGGATTTTTCCCGCATGTTGTAGGCTAACGTATGGACTTAACACCACTAATTCTGGGTACCCCCGTGAACGGTTACTAAGCCTCTAAAGGAGTGTGTCCCACTGACCCACCCTGTGAAACGTGACAAGGCGAGTGACATCGGGAAAATTTTCTCTTGAGACGAGCTGTGTCGAGGAGGAAAACCTGATGGCACTGGAATGCCTGGTTCCCGTTTCAACGGAGGTCATTGAACAAAACCCCGCATGTGTCACCGGTGGAGAGTGCCGGGACGGAATCTTGCTGGTCTACTTGGATGCGTTGCGACAGGATCATGGGGAGAGGCTCTCGTGGCCCAAAGAGACCTTCATTCACTGGGGACCAACCTACACCCTAGACGAGGTCGATGCCGAGAAAGAAGTGCAGGTCAAGCCTTTCCTGACGCGGTTGAAGCGGCTGGGACTCCAGATCCAGACCTGCTCTATCGATCACCGCCAGGCCCTGCGACATGCGATCCAAGCGGTTGACCCGCAGGCCCGTATCCAGTATGACGACTTCCCCATCATCCAACACATCTGGAAGAAGCTGTGGAGCGACGTCCGGGCTCACCGCAAGGAGGTCGAAGCGCGCAGCCAAGGGGTCCGCACGGCATGGGACCGAGACCAGCGGGAGGCCTTGGCCAAGACGCTCTGGGAGAAGCGCTCTCGGCTGTTCAAGTCCGACGAGCGCATGAGCCCTGAGGAGAAGCAGCCGTTGGTCGAGATCATGGAAGCCGACCCAAAGGTGGGGCAGCTGCGGACCTTTTTGAAAGGCGTCTGGCACCTCGTCCGCGATAGCCGGGACGCACAAGAAGCCCGGGATGCCCTGGAGGCCCTCAAGCAGCTGAAGCTCGAGCCCAAAGCTCGGGAGGATACCGGGAAGGTCTTCTCCTTCCTGGATGAGCACTTCGATCTGATGATCACGTACCTGACGCATCGCGATGTTCACCGTCACTCCTTGGCCGAGTCCGGAATGAGAGTCTTGCGGCGCCTGGAGGTTGAGCACGATGGCGTTCGTACTCCCAAGGGCCGGGAAAACTGCTTAAAGATTTATCAGGCCGTCAAATACCTGGGTTGGTCTGTCCATCACCCCAACCTCACCCTGGTTGGATAAGTGGGACACACTCCTCTAAAGCCTCAAGCCTCAATTAGTTGAGAATGCCTCCCTGATACCTGCTGCCCTAGTACAGCCGACCGAACTGAGATATCATTGATATCAGTTGTAAAGGGGTTCCTTGCGTAGGAGGGGCACGACGTGGCACAACTCATCGTCCGGAATGTTGACCCAGAGGTCGTCCACCGGCTCAAGCTGCGCGCTGCACAACATGGGCGTTCGATGGAAGCAGAGCATCGGGAGATACTCCGCCAGGCCTTGCTGACCACTGAGCCTGGCATCTCCCTGAAATCCTTGCTCCTCGCCATGCCTCCGGTAGGCGATGACGACGATTTTGGCCGGCTGCCGGATCACGGGCGTGAGGTCGAGCTGTGAGCTACCTCCTCGATACGAATGTCCTCTCGGACTGCGGAAAGGCCCGCGCGGCAATCCGCACGTGGTAGCCTGGTTTGCGCCTGTCCCTGATCACGCCATCTATCTGAGCGTGCTGGTGATCGGCGAGATTCGGCGGGGCATCGAGCGCATCGCAGCCGAGATCCCCGCGCGGCCACCACGCTCGAGGACTGGCTTGCTCAGGTGATCACAGGACACCGCGGCCGCATCTTAGCGGTGGACCACACCGTGGCGGAGGAATGGGGGCGCATGACAGCCAGCAGGCCGTTCGACCGTCGATAGTTTGTTAGCCGCAACGGCCAAGGTGCATGGCCTCACATTGGTCACGCGCAACGTCATCGACATCGAGGCCACGGGCGTCGCCTATCTCAACCCATTTGAACCTTCCCCCTGAGTCGTCGATCCAGCTTACACAGACGTTTTTGGAGGGATAGAGAAACCCTGCTACCTGATCGCCCGATAAACGGCTCTCGTACTCTATCACGCTAGAAGAGATGGATAGGGTGGTTTGACTTGTTTGCGTGCGTCAGCGATGGAAAATCGCCACCCAATGATCGCCTCCTCAGGGATACAGCGATCAAGGCATTGTTGATGGAGGCAGGCGCGATGGCTGGTTTATGCTTCACCGAGGTCCGCACACACGCCACGGAGGTACTCGACTTGACCAGTCTCACCGTGGAGGAGTTTCAACAGTTAGCCCCCCCTTTTTGAGGTGCCCTTCCAGGCGCATATGGCTCAGTGGCGCTTCGAATGGGTAGACGAGACAATTGACGGCGCTGGCTATGTGAGCCAGCGCATGAGGCAGGTCGATAGCGATTCGGTGTCGAGCATAGAGGAACGTAATTTGTGCCAGCACGATAATGGGGACCACCACTGGCGCGGCCGTATCACTGAGAGCATTCCGCGCGGCTGTGCCCAATCGGAAGCTGCCTTCCAGAAACCACATGAGGGCATGTGTGTCCACGCCATACGTCATTCAAGCACTACCTTTCCTGATGACCCTCCCACTCAAACCGATAATGCATGGCGCCAATCTCCTCTGCGCTCGAAGCCGCCTTCCCCTCAAGGATGCCATAAACTCACGGTTCGCTCAAATTTCGAACGGTTTCGAACATTGTGGTAAGCTCTCGGCATGACCGAGAAACTTACCATCATCAGTGAACGCGTCGATGACATCCCGCTGTTGCTCGCCCAGCTGGAACGGATGGGCGTGCAGCCTCTGCTGGACGAGCACTTCCCCACCCACGGGAACTGGGTGGGTCTCAGTCTGGGCTGGGTGACCGTGATCTGGTTGACCCCTATCCTGGTCGGAAGCGAACCATCGGCTGAACCATGGGGAACCCTGGGCAGAGCAGCGGCTCCACACGCTGCGCGGCTGCACCGGGCAGCTGGCCCACTCCTTGGACCTGGGCGACGACCGGCTGGCCGGGGTCCTGGAGGCCTTGAGTGACGATGCGGGCTGGGCCACGTTTGAAGGGGCCTTGAACCAGCAGTTGCTGCGGGTGTATGACCTGCAACCGGCGTGTGTGCGCCTGGACAGCACCACGGCCAGTGGTCATTGGACGGTGACCGAAGACGGGTTGTTCCAGTTCGGGCACAGTAAGGATCATCGCCCCGACCTGCCGCAAGTGAACGTGATGCGGTCGGTCCTGGATCCTCTGGGCCTGCCGGTGGCCACGGACGTCGTGCCCGGGCAACGGGCCGATGACCCCTGGTACGTGCCCGCCATCACCCGGGTGCGCGAGAGTCTGGGCCGACGGGGGTTGCTGTCTGTCGGGGACTGCACAGATGGGGGCGGTGGAGACTCGGGCTTTCATCCAAGCCGGCGGCGATGCCTACCTGTGTCCGTTGTCGGAGATCCACATACCGCTGGAGGTGTTGGAGGGCTACTTGGCCCCTGTCTGGCTTGGGCAACAACCGTTGACCCGCATCACGCGTGTGGCCGCCAGTGGCACACGGGCGTGCATGGCCGACGGCGACGAACGGCTGGAACCCGTGACCGCCGTGGTGGCTGGGAAGGCCGTGCGCTGGAGGGAGCGGCGGCTGGTGGTGCGCGTCGCGGCAGCTGGCTCGTGCGGGGGAAGCGGGACTGCGGGCGCGGCTGGTGAAGGCGCAGGCCGCGGTGACCGCGCTCAATGACCGCGGGCGGGGCAAGCGACGGTTTCTGGAGCGGCCCGCCTTGGAGGAGGCGGTGGAGGCGATCTTGACGCGGTATCGGGTCCCGGGCCTGCTGGCCGTGCGCTCTACCACACACGTGCAGGAGCGCCCGCTGCGGCGCTATGGCCGCCGGCCGGCCACGGTCGGTGTGGAGCGCGATGTTGGCGTGACCGCCATCGTCGACCGCGGCGCCGTGGCCGCCGCCGTCCGGCGGCTGGGGTGGCGAGTGTATGCCACCAATGCGTCGCCCGCCCAGCTCTCCCTGGCCCAAGCGGTGCGGGCCTACCGCAGTGAGTATCTCGTGGAGCGGGTCATGGGCCGGCTGAAAGGACGCCCGTTGTCGCTGACCCCGATGTATCTGGAACGGGACGATCATGCCACCGGCTTGATCCGGCTGCTGTCGGTGGGGTTGCGGGTGCTGACGCGGCTGGAGTTGGCGGTCCGCCAGCGCCTGGCCGCCGACCGGCCGGTACTGGCGGGGCTGTATGCCGGCAACCCCAAGCGGGCGAGCGCCCGCCCCACAACCGATTACAAAAACCCGAGAAACTCTGCAACCGTCATTCCTGCTTGCTCGATAATCGATTCCAGAGTTCGGCGTTTCAGATCGTTATTATTGGCGAGTGATATGCTCGGCAACAATCCGGGCAAACTCGGCCGGGCTCACAATCGTGGTGCCTTCGAATGTCGGAGCAGGGAAGTGGCGTTTGTTGCCGGTCACGAGATAGTCTGCTCGGGCTTTCTGGGCGCATTCGAGGAATCGGTTATCGGGCTCATCGGACGCGGTGGTGACCCTCTGCGTGGGGCGGACCATGGTCGTCGCTCGCACCAGATCTCGCAGAAAGCGATCGATGGCCGCGGGATCGAATGTGAATTTTGGGCGTTTGAGGACTTCGGTATATTCTTCGAGGATCGCGGGCGACAGAAAAAGCCTCACCTGCTTGCCCATCGCCAAGCCTACCAGTGAGGCCGGAATACTGCCGGGTTTGAGCGCGGCAGACACCAGGATATTCGTGTCATAGACGACCTTCAGGGTCATGCGTTGGAACGCGGCTTTGCCTGACGTACCGCCGCGATCTCGGCCTCGATCTCCTCAAGGGTGAGCTTCTCAGCGCCGCTTTTGTGGGCCTGCTTCTGGAGTGCGGCCAGGGACTGCGGGGTTTTGACGATCGCCTGGAGAAAGTCCTCAATGCCGAGGATGACGGCTTTCGCTTCGCCCTTCTTGGTCACCAAAAAGCGCTCGCGGTTCTGCGAGACTCGGTCCATGATTTGCCCGAACTGGGTCCGGGCGATAACGGCAGGGATGCTCTTGGTCACAAGTGGGGTGCTCTTCTTTGGCACAGCCGTCCCTCCACAGACGGGCGAAAGACAGAGGTAATTAATTGATTAATTGTATTATACGGCAGGCAGGACAGCTGTCAAGGAGGAGAACAGCGTGGGAGAGGAAGCTACCGCCGGGGCGATTGCGTACGACGTTCGTTCGCCCTCATCCGCCAGCTCTTGGGAAAATCCTCCGGGACGGCTTGAGCGATGAGGTGGCGGATGATCTCACGGTTCGCTCAAATTTGGAGGGGTTTCAAACATTGTGGTAAGCTCTCTAGCTCTCGACGCAGAGCAATCCGTCATAAGGCGACGGCTGGCCTCCTTATGGACCCGCAGAGTGGGGTCGTCTGCGGGGTTCCAACAGCAAGAGAGCGGCATGACCGAGCCCCTGACCCTGACGACGGAACGTGTCGATGATATTCCCCTGTTACTGGCCCAGCTGGAGCGCATGGGGCTCCAACCCCTGTTGGACGAACATTTTCCCACCCATGGCAACTGGGTGGGCCTGAGCCTGGGATGGGTGAGCGTGGTCTGGTTGACCCATATCCTCTCCGAGGGCGACCATCGACTGAACCACGTGGCCCCCTGGGCCAAACAACGCCTCCACACGCTGCGGGAGTGCACCGGGCAGCTGGTGCACCCGTTGGACGTCAGCGACGACCGGCTGGCGACGGTGCTGGAGGCCTTGAGCGACGATACGCCCTGGAACGCCTTTGAGGGGGCGCTCAATCAACACACACTGCGCGTGTATGATCTGCAGCCGGCCTGCGTCCGCTTGGATAGTACCACCGCCAACGGCCACTGGACCGTGACGGAAGACGGGCTGTTCCAGTTTGGCCATAGCAAAGACCATCGCCCCGACCTGCCCCAGGTCAAGATCATGCTCTCGGCTCTGGATCCCCTGGGCATGCCGGTGGCGACGGACGTCGTGCCAGGGCCAGCGGGCCGATGATCCGCTGTACGTGCCCGCCATCACCCGCGTCCGGGAGGGCCTGGGGCGGCGCGGGCTGCTCGTATGTGGGCGATTGTAAGATGGCGGCCCTGGAGACCCGGGCCTTTATCCACGCCGGCGGCGATGACTACTTGTGCCCGTTGTCGGAGAGCCAGCTGCCGCCAGCGGTCTTGGCCGGCTATCTGGCGCCGGTGTGGACGGGCGAGCAGGCCTTGACCATGATACACCGCGCGCCGCCGGGCGGCACTCCAGAGCTGATCGCGGAGGGCTTTGAGCGGCTGGAGTCCGTGACCGCAGAGGTGGCCGGACAGCCGCACAACTGGCGGGAGCGGCGCTTGGTCATCCGGTCGTGCCAGCTGGCCCAGGCCGGGGAGCGGGGGCTGCGCGCCCGGCTGGCCAAGGCGCAGGCGGAGATCAGGCCCTCAACACGCGCGGCCGGGGCCAGCGACGGTACGCTGACCCGAGTGCCCTGCGGGAGGCGGTGGAGGCCATCCTGGCCCGCTATCGGGTGCAAGGCCTGTTGCACGTCCGCTATAAGGAACAATGGTGGGAGCAACCGGTGCGGCGGTATGGCGGCCGGGACTGCGACCGTGCGACTGGCGTGGGACGTCCAGGTGACGGTCAGTCTCGACGAGGAGGCGGTGGCCACGGCGGTGCGCCAGCTGGGCTGGCGGGTCTATGTCACCACCCAACCCCCGGAGCAGCTGTCCCTGCAGGAGGCCGTCCTGGCGTACCGCAATGAGTACCTGGTCGAGCGGGCGATGGGCCGCCTGAAAGGCCGGCCCTTGTCGCTGACCCCCATGTATCTGGAGCGGGATGACCATGCGACCGGGTTGATCCGCCTGTTGTCCATCGGCTTGCGGGTGCTGACGCTGCTGGAGTTTGGGGTCCGCCGGCGCTTGGCGACGGGCCAAGACCACGCTGGCCGGGTTGTATGTCGGCAACCCAAAACGGGCCACCGCGCACCCGACGGCTGAACGCCTGCTGGAGGCCTTTCAAGGGCTGACGCTGACCATTCATCCGGGAAGGCCGCCGTCGGCGCCGTCATCTGACGCCCCTGTCTCGCGTGCAACAGCGCATTCTCACGCTCCTCGACTTCTCTGTGGACATCTATACGAGGCTCTGTCCCGATTCTCACAAACCGCCCTAAAAATGAGCGAACCGTGAGATAAAGGTCGACAAATGAGTGAGACACCGTCGGTGTGCTCAGCCCGTGTACCTGTGTTTTCAGCACTGCCAATTGCGTCTCTAATGCCTTGATTCGGGCCGTAAAGGCCTTTTCAGTCATGGTCAATCACCTCAACTCATAACACGGGACTAGGTTTTGCTGTACCTATTGTCTCCGCGTCTGTACTATATCGAACCACACGACATTGGTACACATGAATGGCAACGCCCCCAGTCGGACCGGTCTCTAGGAAATCCCGAGCGTATGGGTCTCATGTGGACCGATTTAGCATGGCCCTCGACGATAGCAGTTTCTTCTTCTGTCATCCCGCACAGTGACAGCCCTCGATGCGGCGTCACCAAACCAGCTTCTTACGATGTGACTAGCGCTCAGATACCCTGGGCGCGGTGCTGCCGATACCAATCGATGGTGCGCTGCAACCCCTCCCGCACCGGGGTGCGGGCCCGAAATCCGAAGGCCTGTTCGGCACGCGTCGTATCCAAGCAGCGGCGGGGTTGCCCGTCCGGCTTGGTGGGATCCCACACCAGCTGGCCCTGAAACCCCGTGAGCTCCGCAATCACCTCCACCACCTCTTTGATACTCAGCTCCTGGCCCGAGCCCAGATTGACCGGCTCGGGGTCGTCATAGTGCTCCGCGGCGAGCACAATGGCCTGCGCCGCATCCTCCACATACAGGAATTCTCGGGAGGCCTGACCGGTGCCCCACACCACGATTTCCTTGCTGGCCACCCTCCACGGCCTCCAGGCATTTGCGGATCAGCGCCGGAATGACATGCGAGGTCTCGGGATCAAAGTTATCGCCGGGGCCATACAGGTTCACCGGTAAGAGGTAGATGGCGTTTAAGCCGTATTCCTGACGATAGGCTTGCGCTTGCACGAGCAACATCTTCTTGGCCAGGCCATAGGGGGCATTGGTTTCTTCCGGGTAGCCATTCCAGAGGTCGGCCTCACGGAAGGGCACCGGCGTGAATTTGGGGTAGGCACACACGGTGCCCGAGCACCACGACTTTGTCGATGCCAAACCGTCTGGCCTGCTCGATCAATTGCAGCCCCATGATGGCGTTGTCATAGAAAAATTGCCCCGGATGGCGGCGATTGGCGCCGATGCCCCCCACCACGGCGGCCAGGTGGATCACCAAATCCGGTCGCGTCTGGTCAAAGAGCTTGATAATCGCGGCTTGGTCCCGCAGGTCGAAGTCGCGGCTGCGGGGAACGATGACGGCTCGGCAGCCGTGCGCCTGAAGCTGCCTCACGACATGGGTCCCCAGGAATCCGGCCCCCCCGGTCACCAGCACTGTGCGTTCCGTCCAGAAAGCCATCCGTGCACCTCTGTCCAGCAGGCTGCACGCATCGTTCACGCGTCTGTGGAGGATCACCAGCGCGTCGCCCCTGTCGATTTCTTGCCCGCATATCTTACACTGTCGACCCGCTCGTTGCCTAGTCTCATCGGCTATAAAAATCCTCCTGAAGCCAGTGCGCATTCACGATACCTCCCGGCCCCAGGAAATTTGCCCCCTGGGATAACACTCCAGGCGGTTACCCCACGTTCAAGGGGCTAGGTTTGGACCACACGATTTTTGCTTGGGAGAAAAGGCCCGCTAGGCTCCACAGCATGGAAGCTGCGATAAGACCTTATAGGCTTCTTAGAGGTCGTCTCACCACGTCTCGCGTGTCGGTCTCCGTAACGTCCTTCGATGTGTGCGCGGACCTGGCGGCACCATGTGACCACGCCGTTGCCTCACGGGCTGACGGTGAAGGGTTGAAGCGTGAGCCCGAGCAGGTCCCCGGTATCCACCTGGCCATCGGCAAAGGCCCCCGGTGGCGTGAGCAGGGTGAAGATGGTGTAGGACCCGGACGACTCCCCCCCGGTGAAGGTGTAGACGAAGAAGTCCTCAACGGTGGTCTCCTCCCCTGGCGGGAATTCGACGCATGCGAGCGAGGGGGGCGAACGTGCGCGGGTCAGCGTCGAGGCGGGTCACCACACCGTCGAGTGGCGCCAGGCTGGTGACGAAGAGGACAGTCACCCCGTCGGGTAGGAGCACTCCGAGGTAGGCGTTCGCCGTGACGGTCGGCCCGGGATGGTGGATACCCAGCGCGACCCGCAACGTCTCCCCAGCGAAACGTGGCTGATTCAGGCCGAGGGTGACGGTGACCGGCGAGAACTCGACGGCGCCGATGTCACAGGGGGTCACCCGCAGCTGGCCCGAGCTGATCGGTTGCGGGACACGTCGTCGGATCGCCCGCATCGATCGCCTGACTGGTAGGGAGTAGTGGGACGTAGCCTTGCCCGGGCGTGCCGTCATCGGTGAACGGCCCCAAGCCGGGGTCGCCGGTCCGGTCAGTCGCCGTGCTGGGACACCCGGTGAGATTCCCGAGGAGGTTATGGCCGACCAGAGATGAATGGAGCGTGACAATCGGGACCGGTCCCCGTCGGGGTCACCGAGTTATGGGCGAGGATTGTGTTCCGCGCGCCCAGAATGTCCAGCGGGTCAAATGCCGCCAGTGCCGCTGGCACCGCCACCGACTCCGCCGCGTTGCCGCTGACCGTGCTGTTGGTGAGCGTCGCGGAGCACGGGTCCCCACGGCGATGCCCCCGCCACCGCCACCGGCTGGGTTCCCAATTAGCGTGCTGTTCGTGATCGTCATGGAGCTTGAGGGGGTGCCCGTGGCGATGCCGCCACCGCGGTCGTGCGACGTTGTCACTCACCGTGCTGTCGGTGATCATCAGCGTGGCAGTACTGTAGATGCCACCACCCGCTTCGCCGCATGGCCCCGCAGGAGGCTGTGCGTCATCGTGAGCGTGCCATGGTTCCGGACGCCACCTCCCCCGTCCGCAAGGCCTGCGAGGTCACCCCCCTGCAGGGTGAGTCCCTCCAGGGCGAGAGTCCCCTGCAAGGCCACGTGGAGGAGGCGGAACTGCGGGGCCCCGACCGCTCGTTCAATCATCGTGCTGTCGGCCCCGGCCCCTCGGAGAGTCAGCGGGCTGGTCACGGAGGGCAGGCCTGTCAGTCCATCGGTGTTGTTGTCGACGGCCGTCAGCGTATAGGGGCCCGCCGCTAAGGTAAGGGTATTGGCAGTCCCACTCGCATTGGCGGCGTTGATGGCAGTGATGAGGCAGGCCACATCCCCGGCGGCACACGCAAACTCGGCGGCATCCAGGGGGCGAGCCAGTCCCAGGAGACCAAGCAGCCCCGCTACGACCAGCCAGCCGCGGCCTGTCTTCATGGACCAACGCGCAATCGTCATGCGTCCCCCTTCATAGCTACTGAGCAGACATGCCTGCGACATGCAGGCGGAGACAGACGAGAGACAATGTCCCCTCGAGAGCGACGAGTGGCCTGTCAGGCATAGGGGGCGTGATGCGCCACTTGGCATGTTGCCCTGCCACGACCAGCGGGCACGGTCAGCGAGGTGCATGCGGCGCGAGTGTAGATCGGCCACGTGGCTGTGTCAATCATGAATAGAGGTGGCGCAATCAATGTGGGATATGAGCTGAATCACCTGCGTGAGGTCACGCTGCCCATCAAGGATCCCTTCACCAGCACAGAAGAAGAGGTCTATGAGGTTTTATCGCAGCTTCCGTCCTGTAGGCCCCGCTATGGTCCGCGACGGCGCTCCGCCATGATGCTGTCGGGAGGAGACACTGACAGGAGGTGCATTATGGCTATGGCCGTGCAGCAGATTCATCCCATCGCGCATGTACCGCTGGTCCTGGGAGTCTTACGGCGCCTGGAGGTCGCCACCGGGATTGACCGCCTCATCCCGCCCCACGCGGCGCATGTGCTCTCGTGTGGGCGTGGGGTCGAAGCCATGGTCCTCGCCATTCTGGATGGGGATCATGCCCTCTATAAGGTCGGGAGACGCCTGGAAGCGCGTGGCATGGTGGCGCTGCTGCAGCCGGGGCTCACGCGTGCCTCGCTCAATGATTACCGGTTAGGCCACATCCTCGATGCGCTGTTTGCCGCCAATCTCAATCAGTGTCTTCAGCGCTGTCGCCCTCAAAGCCCTGGAGGTCTATGCGATCCCAACGCCCTGGCTGCATCAAGATACCACGACCATTGCGCTCTATGGCGCGTATGAGGATGAACCCCAGACCCCGGGGGCACCTCGCCCCGCCTACGGGCATAGCAAAGATGGGCGTGACGATCTCAAACAGGTGCTGCTCAGTCTCGGCGTGAGCGGGGATGGAGGAATACCCCTGCGCATCGGGGTGCGTGATGGCAACCGCAGCGATAGTGTGGAAACGCCCACTGGCGATTGAGGAGTGTCTGGCGTTGGGTTTGGAGGGATCCGTGGGATGGTCGCGGATAGCAAGGCCTATAGTTGCCGCACCTTGGGTTTGTGTTTGGAGCGTGGGATCGGCTTAGTGACGTGAGTCCCGCGCACCTGTGCCGTGCGTCAGGCACTCGAAGCCTGGGGGCGCCAGCAACTCGCCTTGCCCCTCTTGGTGGAGAAGCCCGGGCGGACCCAGGCCGAGGCGCCTCGCCACTGGCATGGGCAAAGCGTGCGCCGGCACGTGGAAGTCGAGTACGGCGATGGACAGATCACGCAGCACGAATTGCGCTTTGTCGTCGTGCGTTCGAGCCAACTGGCCCAGCGGCAAACCCACACGTTTGCCAGCGCCCAAGGGAAGGAAGCCGAGGCCGTGACCGAACACGTGCAGCGTGTGCACGCTCGGTGGTTCGGCTGCCTGCCCGACGCCGAAGCCGCTATCGCAGCGTATGCAGCACGAGGCCAGGGACGCCGAGGGCGCCGCCCACGCCTCTGGCGGTATCATACCGTACGCTATCGCATTGTTGCCGCCAGCCGCCGCACGCGACGCGCTCGTCGGGGCCGTCCCGCCAAGACAGACCTACCGCCGACCGAGGTGGGCTATCGCCTGACCGTCGAGGTCGAAGCCCTGAGCAACTCTGCGGAGGACCATGGGTGGACCGTGCTGGCCACGACTGTGAGCCCTGAGACGTGTACGGATGCCGAAATTCTCCAGGCCTATCAGGAGCAAAACACGACGGTGGAACCGGGCTTTCGCTGGATCAAGAATCCAGCGGCGATCAGCCCCGTGTGGCTGGAGAAGCCCGAACGGATCGCGGCGTTGGCGATGCTCACGGTACTGGGCTTGCTCGTCTACAGTATTATCCAGAGACAGGTCCGCCTCTACCTGCGCATCCATGACCAGCAGATGCCGGGGAACAAAGGTGCGACGGCCACACCAACGGCGGCAGTCGTGTTGGCATTGTTTGCCCACGTGGCCCTCGTCCAATTATGGATAGGCGATCAAGAGGTCGAGCAGATGTATGGTATCCAACCCCATCACCTGCTGCTCTGTGACGCACTAGGACTTGACGACTCGGGGTATAAAGTGCCTTCCGTGCAAAAAAACGGCGGGTGCATTCAGACCCCTTGAACGTGGGGTGAGGAGCTGCTAGCGTTGGGGATTGAGTGGCTATGCCAGCTGACCGAGTGGCGCGCCGCGCTCGAGCAGCTCTATACAGGACGGGACGCGCCAGGCGGCTCCCGTTGCAACGGGCACGTGTGTGGCCAAAGCCGACGCCTCCTGTGCGCAAGCCGGGCATTGGCCCCTTCCGCTCAGGGCCCCATCGCCCGAGGCGATCACGGCGCTGCCGGTAGACGTGAAGGTGACACTCAACGCTTGCCCTGCGTGTGGGGGGCTCCCTGGGAGGAGGAGCGCGTCGCCTGTGCCTCTCAAACGAAGCTCCCCGAATGTCCCAGACCACAGGTGATCCAGTATCGCGGGTGGGGCTGTCGGGGCACGGTGTGTGGCCCTCAGGTACGTGGCTGGCATCCAAATCTGGGGTCAAAGACGATGATATATTCCCCAAAGGGACGATCCCAAATTCCCCACGTAAGCCAAACGAGGTTCGATACATCCTTGGGGGGCCGAGGGGGCCCTCAGTGCTCCAAGGGAGGGGAGGGATGGTCAACGTACAGGAATGGGTACAGATTTTAGGAGGGTGCTGCCCGAACTGTGCATGGAGCCTTCGTCGGTAGCGATCAAGAACCTGGTCCAGAGTCCCATGATATTTCGCGCACCGTAGCGCCAGCATCTGGTTGGCATTCGTCACATACCACCTGGCGCCGGAGCCGTACCACCCCCCACCCGTGTCTCCACGGTGGTTAAGTCCCACATATTGTAATTTCAGTAAGACTGGCTCCCCCTTACTTGACAGCCCGGATGAAAATAGTATTGTTGAAGAAAGGTTCTTTGTTGAGCTCAGGGTTATCCTGCCATTTCCCCATGAGTTCATAGATCTCAGGTGTCTTCGAATTCCAATAACGGTTCCATGGCGCGTTCATATACGCGAGCTCATAGCGGCTGAAGTGTGCCTTCGCCATCAAGTTTACCACCTCGCAAGGCGTATATTCTCGGTTATGACGATCGAAGCCCCCATAGAAAATTTCGGGATCCCAGAAAATGTTATCCCCTTTGATTAATGCCAGAACATTGCTAATGTTAGCAACATTGGGGGTTGATAGGACCATGAGCCCACCCGGCTTCAGTACCCTTTTAATCTCTAGGAGGATTTTCAATGGATCGGTGACAGCAATATGCTCTAATACCTCGGTAAAGACCACGTATTCGAAGAAGGCATCGGGGAAGGGGATTGGCTCGTGCTCGAACGCCACATGCTTGATTTTAAGGCGTTCCACCCATGATTGGCTCAGGTACTTCTTCAGGTATTCCGTATTAAGGTCAATGCCGTATACCTCAAAGCCTGCTTTGATTAACGCCATCGCCACATGACCTGGGGAACAGCCTAGGTCCAGAACCGTTCCCTTTGGGCGATCGACAATCAGCTGTAGAGCATATTGATACCGATCTCGCGAATTACGGAAGTACGCTAAAATATCTTCCCCCATTGAAGCGATCTCATTTTTTACTTCTTCCAGTAGAGTTTCGGCCAATTGGAACGACGACTTGTTGACTAGTAGATTTGCCTTGGGAAATGCTCCCTCAATGTTTGCTAGTGTGCTATCGGAGAGAGTTCTGGCAGGAGCTGCGGGGAAAAACTCCGACGGCTTGTGGAGACCTTTGCTGATCTGTCCCACGTGCTCCTCGACCTCAATCGACTGCCCGTCATTCATGACCTCTCCTTAATTCTGCCCTATGAGGTTGACCAAAGTTAGGTTACACAAAAGCGCTGACGTCATGGCTTCCAAGGGACGATTTGTAGACCAATTTACTGACCCGAACCCTGGTTGACTGACAAAAGTGAGGCGTCCTCTCCCACACTCCTCAGCTTGGTTTATACTCTCTTTGGGACAACCATTTTCCAAGGAGGGTCAACATGGAGAGCACGCCTCGTCTGTATGATACGCTGGTACACATCTTAAGCCAACATCAAAATTGGCTGGATCGTCGGCATCTCAAGACCCTGGCCTGGATGATGGTGGGCCTCATCCAGTCTGGAAAAATCAGTCTCACGGCGTGGGCACCCTATGTGCACAGCCGAGCCGTGTACGCGCAGAGCACGGTGCGGCGGTTTGCGCGCTGGCTCGACAATGACACGCATAGACGTGCATGCGCTCTATGGTCCCCTCATGCAGCAAGCCCTGGCCGAGTGGGGAAACCAGGTTCTGTATCTGGCCCTGGATACGTCGATGCTGTGGAATACCTACTGTTTGGTGCGCATCTCGCTCGTGTATCGTGGTAGGGCCGTCCCGCTCGTGTGGACAGTGCTGGAACACGCAAGCAGTCGCGTGGCCTATGACGTGTATAAAGCTGTGCTGGATCAGGTGGCTGAGCTGCTTCCTTGCCGGTGTACTGTCGTCTTTACCGCGGATCGTGGCTTTGCAGACACGCATCTTATGGAACATCTGACGGGTTGGGTTGGCATTGGCGCATTCGGATCAAAGGGAGTTTTTGGATATATCGCCATGGGAAGCGTCCCTGCAAAGTGAATCGTATTCCGTTGTCCCAGGGAAGGCGCTCTTCTGGCATCATGTCTCCATGACCAAGCAGGGTTATGGCCCCGTCCATCTGGCCCTGGGTCGGCCCATAGGCACGTCAGGAATACTGGTTCGTGGTGAGCGATGAGCCCACGGAGTCAAGAACGTTTGAGGAGTATGGACTGCGTTTTGACATCGAAGAGAACTTCTTGGATGATAAATCCAATGGGTTCCAGCTGGAGTCGTCGCTGATCCGTTCGGCGAACGCCCTAGAACGTCTCTGTTGCGTGCTGGCCCTCACGACCCTCTATCTGGTTGCCCAGGGCACAGAAGTGGTCACACAAGGCAAACGTCGCTGGGTCGACGCGCATTGGTTTCGTGGCCAGAGCTATCTGAAGATTGGCTGGAATTGGGTGAAACTTGCCGTGAGTAAGGGGTATGATCTCATCACCAAATTGCATGTATCCCCTGAAGCCGATCCTGTCCCCGCCATGGCCTCAAAAATTCAGCCCCAGAAACACTCTCAGCTGTTCTTCGCTCTGGAGTTCCAAGATGCCGTCGCATGATAGTCCAGAGTTTTGTCAGTCAATCAGATATCGAACCATACGACATTGGTACAGATGAATGGTAACGCCCCCAGTCGGACCGGTCTCTGGGAAATCCCGAGTGTAGAGCTCGAATGTGGACTGATTTAGCATGGCCCTCGACGATAGCAGTTTCTTTTTCTGTCATCCCGCACAGTGACAGCCTCTCGATCCGGCGTCACCAAACCCTTCTTCAGACGATAGAACCGACGCTCAGATACCCTGGGCGCGCTGCTGCCGATACCAATCGATGGTGCGCTGCAACCCCTCCCGCACCGGGGTGCCAGCCCGAAACCCGAAGGCCTGTGCGGCACGCGTCGTATCCAAGCAGCGGCGGGGTTGCCCGTCCGGCTTGGTGGGAATCCACACCAGCCGGCCCTGAAACCCCGTGAGCTCGGCAATCACCTCGACCACCTCTTTGATACTCAGCTCCTGGCCCGAGCCCAGATTGACCGGCTCGGGGTCGTCATAGTGCTCCGCGGCAAGCACAATGGCCTGCGCCGCATCCTCCACATACAAGAACTTCCGGGAGGACCTGACCGGTCGCCCCACACCACGAGGGGTCGGGCTGACCACCCTCGACGGCCTCAACGCATTTCCGGATGAGGGCGGGAATGACGTGCGAACTCTCGGGGTCGAAATTGTCGCGCGGACCGTACAGGTTCACCGGCAGGAGGAAAATGGAATCGTAGCCGTATTGCTGACGATAGGCTTGGAGCTGACCAGGAGCATCTTCTTGGCCAGCCCATAAGGGGCGTTGGTTTCCTCCGGGTAGCCATTCCAGAGGTCCTCCTCCCGAAAAGGCACCGGCGTAAATTTGGGGTAGGCACACACGGTGCCCGGCGCGACGACTTTGGCGATGCCGTACCGTCGGGTCTGCTCGATCAGCTGCAGCCCCATGATGGCGTTGTCATAGAAAAATTGTCCGGGATGCTGCCGATTGGCGCCGATCCCCCCCACCACGGCCGCCAGGTGCATCACCAGATCCGGGCGCGTCTGGTCCAAGAGCCTGATGATCGCGGCTTGGTCCCGCAGGTCGAAGTCGCGGCTGCGGGGCACGATGACGGCTCGGCAGCCGTGCGCCTGCAGCTGCCTCACGACATGGGTCCCCAGGAAGCCGGCCCCCCCGGTCACCAGCACGGTGCGGTCCGT
The DNA here is from genome assembly GCA_963707985.1 of uncultured Nitrospinota bacterium. Classification (GTDB taxonomy): domain Bacteria; phylum Tectomicrobia; class Entotheonellia; order J063; family CAVPRW01; genus CAVPRW01. The sequence continues at coordinate 47,967 of CAVPRW010000008.1, forward strand.
CCAGGATGCCATCTGTGCCCCTCCATCCAGCCTCCAGCAGGCGACCCCAACCGTTCACGCGGCAGGTGGAGGCTCACCAGTGCGTCGTCCTGTGACATCTTGCCCCCTTATCATACACGGTCTCCCCGCTCCTTGCCTAGTCTCTCAGGCCAGAAAAATCTCCGTGAAACCCCTGCGCATTCGCCATCCCTCCCAGCCCCAGGAAATTTACCCCCTGGGACAACGCTCCACACGGTTACCGTTCACCTAGGGCCGAAACAGGTAAGAATTATGGGTCCGCCTGGGAGGCGTCCATGCGTGGTGCGAGGGGTCAGCCCACCATATGGATCCCAAATAGGAATTAAAGGGTAACACCACACGCTGATATTCAAAGGCCTGTCACCACAGGGCAGCTCGTCACTCGCCTCCCTTTCGCAATATAACTGACATACTCGATGTCCTGAGGTCTTCTTCAGGGTATCTCTCTTTCAGTTTAGTGAATTCCTCCGACCGTTCCGCCCCCTCAATAGAAAAACTCTGATGAATATGTTTTTCGACAATATTGAGGTCTGTGTTGTTAAAAATTTCCAGATATTGGTTTACGCTATAACCATTGAGCGTGTCTAGGATGTTATCTACCTCGTTAGGCACTTTCCCGGCATCGAGAATGATCTTCTTAATCTCAGCTCTTTCATGGAGGAGATGGATTCCACGGAATGTCAGTCAGGCCAGATAAGTGATGACCCACATCGGAAAAATAGAGAGGACTGAACTGAAGAAAAACGTGTCCTCCGGGCTTTAACACGCGTGAGATCTCTTGCAACGCGCGGCCCGGATTAGGAATGTGCTCAAACGCATTCAGCGAGAAGACGAAGTCAAATAATCCATCCCGAAACAACAATTGCTGTGCATCCATCGTGAAGAAGGCACAGTTATCAATCACCTGCTCAAGTTGCTGAATCCGTTCAAAGCCGGGCTCCTGTATGAGGGCAGGCAAATGACGCCTCATGCGTCGCAAAAGCTCACCCCGAAAAGAGTCCCCTGTAATTGAGTCATAGCGATGGAGATCGACCCCAAACACTCTGGCCCCCGTCCTCGCCGCTAAGAGAACTGTGCTCCACCCCATGCCTCCACCGACGTCCAGGATCATGCTATCAGGACGTAGCATGCAGTTGTCCAGCGTTGCGGATAACGGAAACTCAGCGGCTCTGAAGACTCGTACTTGATCAGCTAAATAGCGCCTTTCATCGAAGCCATCCCAACCACTATTGAGATCAATCGTATCGACCCCATATATGGGAAGACCCAAAATGCGTGGGTCGCTTTCCGATGGCTCTATATGATCCACACGGAAACAAATTTCCACCGACCCTGATGTAGTCAAAGGCTTCGACGGCAGATGAAAATAATATGAGCCATAACGGTCAATCCGCTCGGTCCCGAGAAATGCCCCATCGAGGTAGATTGTAAGATAGCACTCGTTGCGCCCGGTGGTTGCAGTGACTCTGAGCATGGGGCTCGCAAGGTGGATCAGGTGTTCCGTAGGCAACCAGCACTTGGCCTCTTGCTTGATCCACCGGAAGGCATCCGGCAACTCTAGCTCATAGAACCCGTGTTCCTCAGGGTAGTCAGGAACGAAGATTTCCGATGTCGGGAATAGGCGGACCATCTTGGGTAATCTCCCGCAACTGATTTACTGGTTAATCCCAGGGTGTGATGGGGTAAAATATCAAGTTTCACCATCACGGGGTGCGTTATGTGACAGAGAATGCCCGGCAACGCCCGCAGGACCGCCGCGGTACGTCACGCAATCCAGCAGAGTTAAGAGAGCATCGCCAAGCTTACCAAGCGTAATGACCTGAACCCCAAAACTGTGGCGCCATGAAAGAAGCAGACGCCGGTGCACGATGCCCCAATGGGCCCGAAGCAACCATGCTCCACAATACTGACGCTGGAGGAACCAGCGCTGATGGTTGCGTTTCGCACGCATGCACTGTTGCTGCTGGAAGACTACCTATATGCCTTGCAAGCCACGTGGCCTCACCTGCCTCGATCGACACAGCATCGCTGCCTGCAGCGGCATGGCACCAGCTGCGTTGTGGAACGTATGAACCGCACGCTCACCTATGCCACCGTGAAAACATATCCCTACCAGACCAATCATTAGCCGAAAGAGCATGTGCAGGCCTTCCTGATGGTCTCTCACGTTGCGAAGTGCCTCAACACTTTCAAAGGACTAACACCTGAGGAACACATCTGCAGATGCTAGTCAAAAGTGCCGGTACGCTTAACCATGAATCCGCACTATCACACCTTGGGACTAAATATGCTCCCAGACAATAAGTATCCGGGTGGACGCCCATCTTCTTAGGGGGCTCAAGAAACGCTCGCATACTCTTGCCATCCCAATTAGTGTTTGTGGAACTGGACGCGCACTTCTAAAGCCCAGAGTAGCCAGATAGGGTAGTCCAAGAAAAGGAGCAGCCTGGAGCAAGCGCAATGCCGGTGGCCCCGGTTTGAAATGCTTTAAGAGCTTGAACGGAATAGCGGCATTCCCATCAAACGCCTGCTTGCCCAACTCACCAAAGGGGCAACACACATCGACTGCGAGAGAACACTCCTCGTGGTGAAAATATCGATAGAGAAGATAAGATGGGACTGTAATCCACGGTTCAATCATCGCCAAGCGTCCGCCTGGACAGAGAACGCGGACAACTTCGGCTAGGAACTCCACGGGCTTGGGCAGGTGGTGCAGGACATCTACCATGACCAACGCACCGATGCTACCAGACTGGAAGGGGAGGAAGCCTGCGTCACAGACGACGTCGGCATACGTGGTTGGCACGACATCAGTCGAGATCAGTTGGGGGTAATATTCCTTAAAAAATCCCGGACCCGCACCTATCTCGACAATGGGACACAGGCCCTCGACGCAATGCAGTAGCTGTGCAAACCATGCTTCATAGACCGCACGTAACTCGGGTCGTGCCGCCCAGATGGTTCGGTGTCGGCGTATAATCTCCTGATCGGACATAGCCACCTGCATCATGGGATGAAGAGCAATTTATGGGCGGCTGTGAAGGACATCTTCAGCAGCAGCCAGCCATGGCTGAACCGGCTAATGTTCGTCGTCCCATAGGTCCGCTGCCGATAACGAATGGGGATCTCGACAATCTTCAGGTTCTGCTTGGCCGCGCCAAACAGCAGATCGAAGTCACCAAACGGATCGAAGTCACCAAAATAGGCCCGACCGTTGGCGATGCGTTCGTAGTCGCTGCGATACAGCACCTTCGTGCCGCAGAGCGCGTCTTTGATCGCTTGACCTAAGAGGCGACTCAGCAGGAGCGCAAAGAATTTGTTCCCTAACAGATTCAGGAAACGCATGGCGTGCGGGTCCTTCGCATAGACCAGCCGTGAGCCATTGATGAACTCACCCTTCCCGCTGACGAGGGCGTCATAAAATTGCGGGAGATCCTCCGGAGCCACGCTGAGATCCGCATCCAAGATCATGAGAATGTCCCCGCTGGCCTTCGAAAATCCCAAGCGCACGGCATCGCCTTTGCCCCGACCCTCCTGGACCAAGACCGTGATGTCTTGCGTGGGTTCGCTCGCGGCGATGCGCCGACACTCCTCAAGCGTGTGATCCTGGGAATGCCCCTCAACCAAGATGAGCTCGGTATGGGACCCCATCGCCGGCAGTCGGCGGACGAGCGGTTCGAGGTTACCCGCCTCGTTGCGGCAGGGGCAGATCACGGACACCCGTGGGACGACCTCAGACTGTGGCAGCCCTGTCGGCCTCGCAATCATCCAGTTTGTCAGACACATCCAACGCAAGCCCGGCACGTGGGCCAGATAGCGATTCGCGAGCGTGGTTAGCAGCGGGACCCGCAGGGGCCACAGGACATGCGGACGGCGATGCACCACCTCGAAGTCCGCCAGGTACAGCAGGTTGTGCACGTCCTCGACCGTCGTCCAGTTCAGCAGCGGCTGGGGATACTTCAGCCCGAGCGTCTCAGCCAAGCCCAACAGCGGTTGCCAGAGCCGACTGTACCAATGCATCACCACCCGCGTGCGCGGGTGACACACCTTGCGCAACTGCTCAAAGACTAGGCGAATATCGTAGAGATACCCGACCAGATCGGACAGGACAATGAAGTCGAACGGCTCTCCCGAAAGGTCCAGGTGTTCCGCGGCCATCTGGCGAAAAAGTAGGTCGGGATACTTCTTGGCGGCCAGGCGCACCATCTGGCCAGAAATGTCGACGCCCACACCAAAGGAAGGTTTCAGTGCGGCCAATAAATCGCCATTGCCGCTACCAATTTCGAGTACCCTGGCATCTGTGGGTACGTAGAAGCGGGCCAGGGAGGCGATGGCCTGGTGGTACCCTGCATTACGGTGATGCCAATGATCAACCTGAGCCGCGTAGTGGTCGAAGAACACTTCCCAGTGCCGCAAGTACTGATCCAAGCTCTCTGGAGGACTTTCCCTGCGTATGGTTCTAACCCACTTCGCACGGCCCCGCTTCTCTTGCACGACATTTGCTGCATCGACGGAATGCATGAGAGCCATAGCACTATCCTACTCGACAGTTCAGATGTGTGGCATGCCCATACGCTCGGACAAGAACCATGCCCCGCGGCATGGCCGATAGGTGAGCAAAAACGTATTTCTCCGTGCGGCCCTGGGATAACCAGTCAAGGGCGAAGGCCAATCGCGGCTGAGTCAATGCGCGCGCCTACAGCCGGCAAGCGTATCACACGGTTTGGATGAGGCCCTCCGTTCGACCCGGTCCAGCAGGCAGGTACGTCAGGTGCGACAACGAATAGGCTACATAGATCAGGGATCCCTTTTTCCCAATGCTTACGAGAGTACCGTATGGAATTGGCATTAAAGCCCAATGCCCCTTTGTTGTCCTCATGGAAAGCTTTCGTTGGTCATCGGTGCGAATACATTACAGCCGCTTTTTCCTGATTTTGTCACGGGTCGCCAGCGCCAAATGCAAAAAGAAAAATTCGCGAGGGTCGCGACGTTCCTGCTTAGGGTTAGTCACAGCTTCAGTGCTCTAGAGCCGCCATGGGCTGAATCTTCGAACGTATCATGAGATTCCGTCCAGTCCGCTAGCGCTTAGCGAAAATGATGACGTTATGGATGTCCGCCACCATGTGATACTCCGGGGATGCTTGCAGGTAAGCGAAGAAATACCGAACGGCTTCCTCACCGAAATATGGTTGACTTTGGCGTAAGTCAAAGACGACGAAATCAGGCCGCAACGAGCCATTCATGACGTTGTGGGCATCATTGTGCATGATGAAAAGTTCGCCTCGCGGTGGCACGTAGGCACCGATGGTGAAGGATGCCAGTACACTTGTGTGGTGATCCGCCAAAATGGAGTTCAGTGCACGGTGAATCGGGATAAACTGGTGAATCCGCAGCTCGTGGGCGAACACATCGGGCAGAGTCGGGCCCCGTGTGAGGGTCAGCGGTGGACGTACCTGCCAGACAATACCTACGGCCACAATGGTGCACAGAGCTGTCTGCACTGCTGTACGTGCTGGGATCAGCTGGGGGAAGCGAGTTCGCAGCCGGACCCATAGACGTTCCAGATTGATCAGGGCGAACGGGAGCGTGAGGGCATATAGCACAACGGAGGGAAGGTTGAAATAGAAGACAAGGCTACTGTGGTAAATCTCTGTCGAATTGACCCATAAGTAGAGTACCGCGAGACATGAGAAACCGCCATCCAGCCAGAACCGGCAGGAAAAGATAGCTCAAGTTGAAGTCCAAACCGGAGCCAGTGATGAGGCGCTTCCCTGTCTCCCAGGGATGGGTGACAAGGTATTGAAGCACTTCCCCCCTCGATTGGCCGTACGCCCAAATCTTCAGGAAGTAATCCAAATTCAAGGCGTCTGGGTATAAGATTGGATACAGGAAATACAGAACAACAACATAATATGTCACTGCCGTACCCAGATACAGAGCCGCGTGCCTGGTCGAAATACGGCCTAGTAGGATGAGTGATGCCGCTATTCCATAGATCCATACATCTTCCTTGACGCTCAACGCGATCACTAAACAGAGTAGAGCCAGCCAACTATTTCCACGCACGGCAAGGAGCGCGAATCCCATGAGGGCCAACACCATCAACACGTCGTGGTGGGGGTACAAGTTTGCGACCATGAAGTACGGATTCACCACCAAAGTGAGATAGCACAGAGCAGCCAGTGATGACGAGCCGAGGATCGCTTGTGCGAACTTGTAGTACAGCCATGCGCTTGTTGCGAAGGCGACTGAATAGAACATCACGAGGAAGAAGAGGCTACGAGTCAGGTGGACAAGAGGCGATAAAACATAGAAAACTGGCACGAAATGAAAGTTAAAAATGTCCGTATTCCAGTCATAATAATAAAACTCCCCACGTTCAAACAGGTTATTGAGGACGTTGAGGAAAGTACCGGAGTCATGCCAGTGGAATTGAAACGTTAGGTACATATAGATAGTCGGCAGGACATAGATCAGCGTGGCGAGCGTCAAGGGCCATAGCCGGCCGAAAGCCAGCCGGTATACAAACATCCATGCGCACTTTATCTTACCTATCACATAAGACATCTCAATATTTATTACGTGGTATAGTTCCATGGCCCATGGGCGTCTCCCTAATGTAATGCTCCCTATTGCACAAGCGGTGACGAACGGAAAGCTGTGGCCAGTGTAGGACTCCCGTTCAACCTGCTTGGGCGTCCTGTAGCCCACAGCTGAATGCAAATAATGCTCATTGTCATCATCAATCTACGACCCTACAACTCTGATGAGAGTATAGGGACACCTCCACTCGTGCAGCCGGGAGCATTCGTTTTTCAGGGTCCGCATGCAACGCTCTGTATCCGCATTGCTTTTAGGGTTGTTGTAAATGGTGAAGGCTTGGTGGATCTCCAAAGCGTCTGGCCCTGCATGCAACCAGCGGTGCAAGCCGCCCTGACTCTGCCCTAAAGTAATGGGCAGGTCGAAGGCCAGATCACGTAATTGACACACCTGAAGCGGCAAAACTATGGGTGCACTATACTTGATTTCCTCCACCGCTGGATGCTGCGCACCACCTGATGCGCCACTACCTGAGCACGAACTCTGCGGGAGAACCCTGGACCTAGATCATTGGTTAAGATGGCAAGGAACCATAACCCAGCCAGTGAATGGAGGGGCATATTGATGACCAGGGAACGAAACTACTATGATCCATAGTTGAGGTTCCAACTGCCTCAGCCGCCTCCAAAGGGGTTGAAGACAATCAACAAGCTGGCCAACGAGCCCGGGGTACATCCAAAGCATGTCAGCGACTGGAAGAGCCAGCTGCTGGAGGCCGGGAGCACAATTTTCAGTCGTAATAGAGTCTACCACCAACAATAGAATTAAGAGCTGTAGGTGAACCCCTACCTGCAAATCAGCCGCCGCAGGAATGATCTGAGTGGGTGCCAAAAAGCTAACCGACCCGATTGAAGTCAAAAGGTCGATCTCTTCTACCTCTTTGCGATCCCGTGTCGCACACCGTTCATGGCACGCCCTGAAAAGGCCATAGCTTTGCCCCCCTAGTGGGCGCCGTGGGAGCGAAGATCGATTGAAGGCTTGGAAGATCGATGAACAAGAGGATGCTCATCAGAATCGCGCAGGCGACGACCGTGGCCATCAGCACTGGCTCATGGTAGAGCTTCTCAGGCCGCTGGACCGCACTATCCGCCTGAAACGCTAAAGCTAGATAGAGGGCCATAATCAGAGCCACCAAAGGGAATGAGATGATAAGCTCCAGTCGATACCGAATAATAAAGGCGCCGAAAAACAGCATCGCGGCGGAGCTATAAAACATGATTGAGACGAGTAATCGCTGTTCATTGTAGAAGCCAAAAGACTTGCGGTACGCAGCCGCTTGGATGGGATTGCAGAGGTCTCGGTACTCGGCAAAGCGTTTAATCGCCATGAGATAACACCCGATCATCCAATAGCTCAGCAACAATGAAGCAGGGACCACAGTCGCATGGTCTACGATGAACCAACCCGCCAGCATGCGCAAGGGATTATTGACCGCTTCGGAGAGCACGTCGACATACGGCACATCCTTGCTTCGGAGCGGCGGCAGATTATAGATGCATCCCATGATCCAGAGACACAGCACGGTTAACATAAAGGGGATAGAGATCATTCCCCCGAGGCCCACGCCTGCGATCATCAGGGCGAGCCACTGCCCGTAGGCGAGCGGAATGTTCACCTGGCCGGACGGCACAGGACGATGACGCTTGGAAGGGTGCTGGCGATCGAAGGGCGCATCCGCGATTTCGTTGATAACATAGTTGCTTGACGTCACCAGGCAGACAGACACTAAACCCGCTACGATGTGTGCGAGCAGCGTGGGGGTGATTGGAACCCGAGCGAGGCCGAGTGCTGTCACAATGCCCGGCAACACAAAGATGTTTTTTACCCAATGGTCGAGGCGAGCGATCTGGAGATGACCCCTCAACGACGGGCCTGGCAAGCCACGCATTTTGTCGATGCTGTGTAGCGATTTATGTGCTCTCACGATGGGTCCCTTCTGCCGTACGCTGGAGAAACACGACGAACGAATCATGAAGGTTGAGCGGCACCACTAGGTTATACAGCCAACGCAGCAACGATACACGTAGGGCTAATTGATTGACCCAACCGATGGGGAGATACATCGCCAGGCGCTCCATCAGATAGCGCAGAGGGAAAAACCACTTGGCACGACACTGTCGGACGATTGACAATCCAGCGCCCTGGCTTGCCTGCTCCAGGGAGCGCCGGTTAAAGTAGCCGACATGTGCTAGGCGGAAATGCCACCACCGCTGGCCAAGGATGGTGGCTGCAAGACTGGAGACGTCGGGCGTCACGACGACCACGACCCCCCTGGGGCTGAGCGCTTGTGCACAGTCCCGAAGCAGCGCCACCGGGTGGGATACATGCTCGATTACATCCACCAGGAAGATGATATCGAACTGTTGGTTAGTCAGGGTTGCATGCGGAAACACCCCTTGCAGGATATCCACGGCATGCAGCTGGCGTGCACTCTCGACGAGGGCGCGACTGGGCTCAACCCCCACGGCCTGCAGTCCTAACTGCTTCGCCTCCGCCACCAGCAGCCCCGTTCCTGCCCCGATATCCAGCACCGATACAGCCGTGGGATGTACCGTCTGTGCCACGCGCAAGACCCAGCGCATTTGCAGCGCCCGAGTCTCCTGGGTCTCGACATAGCCGGGGTCCGATAACTGCTCATATAATGAAACCAATTCACTCAGGTCTTCGTCGTTGGCGAAAATAAAATCACACGTGCCGCATTTCCACAGGGACAGCGTGACGCCATAACGGCGATCAGTGATTTGGAGATCCTCAGGGACCAATGAACGGTGGATGTTCCGAGCCTTCCACGGTCGAGTGTCGGCCGATCCGCATACCCAACATCTCATGACTGGCTCCTGCACGTTATCCCCCCCATAGGAACTCCCGCAACGCCTGGTAGTTTGGGATCCCAACCCATCCACATGGATCCACGGTGTTCCGTCGGCCGAGAATCACACAGGGGATTCCCTGCGGCCGCGGCGGCGGGGGCATCGATGTCTGGTCGGTCAGCAATGTACACGGTTTGGTGCGTCTCGGCTCCAAGCCGTCCGAGTGTCACTTCTAACCCGCGCGGACTGGGCTTGAACTGCCTCACCTCAGGATCCTGAGCGCTCACGACCACGCCGAAAAATCGCAACAAGTCCATCGCTCGGAGCTTTGCCGTTGCAGGATAATCAGAAAACACACCCAGCCGCCATCCCCGCTCGGTGGCGACCTGCAGGAATTCTTCTACACCCGGGTATCGTACACGTGGCAGAAAGAGGAGGGGTTTTTGCTCCATCCAGTGGGCGACACATAGGCGCACAAATGCTGGCGCCACACCGGTCCACTGACCGGCTAGCTGCAGTTGCGCCTCCACGAGATCAGCATGAACTATAGGCGACACTCGCAAGGCCTCTTGAGCCCGACGATACGCCCGCAGCACCCGTAGGGTGACCCATCCTCGCACCGGGTGCCCTACATAGGCGCGCAGCAGGCACCAGGACATTCTCCAGCGCAACGCCGTCTGTCGATAGAGAGTCCCATCGAGATCAAGAATGAGGGCTCGTAAGTGGCTCGTGTCAATCGGTCCCTGAGACTTTTTCAAGTCGTGACGGCCCATCGATAATGTTTACCTTGTGCCAACTACTTGGTTGAAACTCTTGGGTACGATATCCGGGGAAATCCGTAAAACAGATGAATCGATAAATCATGGCGTCAACCGGTATGCGGTTTCATAATATCCGCCGAAAATATCGTCAAGTCCAGAAGGCCTGCGCTGCGCGTCGAGAGGGAAACCTTGGAAGATGACACGGCCGCCAAATTCGGCCCAGATGCGATCGATATTTGTCTGCTCATTCCAGCTGGAATACTGGTGACTGATTATGTTGTAGACATAAAAACGTGGATAAAGCTGATTCAAAACGGCCGCATGGCGATTAAGCGAAAACCAGTCGCCGAACCAGAGCGCATAACGAGGCGAGGATGCACAATGATAATAAACTTTCGTATATTCCGACAACTCCTCGACCTGGTGGAACACCCGCAGCCTTTCTCTTTTTTCTTGCTCGTGGTTGCGGTAGGCATCGACTGTCCCATAAACTCTCACTATTCCAAGAATTACAAATGCCACAGTCACCAGGAGCTTGGCAGGTTTTCGTTGGTCCAAGACAAGGCCGAACACAAGACCTGACAACATAAGCGCTGGCAAAAGATAATATTCCTTCCCCGGCGAAAAATGCTTAGCAACCATCAGAACACTCGCCAACTGACAGGCAATCACACCAGAAAAAATCTGAAAATCTTTTCTTTTCGAGATTTCTTTTTGCCGGTAAGAAAAAGCCCCCACAATCCAAGTGAGTATAGCGGCATACAACACGACAAAGAAAATAAGCTCCGAGCGGTGAAGATACTTTAAATTGAATAGATACACCTGTGGATCTATGATCGTCGAAGCACCAGTTCCATAAAGTTCCCCATGGACGAAAAGCTTTTCAAACCATCCAATGACCGAATGGTAACTGGAGGCGATCGGCGAGGTAAATCCAAAAAAGAATGCCGCCGTAAGTATGAAAAAAGAGATTTTTCGGGAAAAACCAGGCAAAAGGAATAAAGGTACGAGAACGATAGGAATAAAAGTGACTTTAGTTGCGATTCCTAATCCGCACAAAACTGAAAAAAGAAAGACATATGCTTTGTAACTTTCCTGCGGAAAAGTCGCACGAAAATAGACAATTACAAGGATTATAGTTAAGCTAATCCACAAGAGAAAAGGCTCAGGATTCATGCGCCCTGCCGATAGAAGAATTGTTGTGGAAAAAAAAGGCGATGACTGAAGCAGGAAAGAAAACCTTTTATCGCCCGTTTTCCTGAATCCCAGCCAACCTGCTAGAAAAATAAGAGAAACGGTCAAAGCCAGAAAAATTCTATGCATGAATCCCAAATACACTTCGGGATTTTTCAAAACATCTTCGGCAAGTGGACTTGCATTTCGGAAAAAATGAAAAGACCTCAAAATAAACGCACCAGCGACCTGCAAAGTCGTGCCTGGATGATCCACGTGGCCGATTGGCAGCCCCTCGGCAAAATTCAAAGAGTTTAAAAGATATGCATATTCTGGGTCCAAGTTCGTACAGATCCAATAGGGTCCCCGCGCGCTTTTGAGAAGAATGACACAAAACAGAAACACAAGAGGAATAATCGTGAACATAAATGATAGTTTCTTATAACCCACTCGACAGATGTGATTTAAGGCAGTCACAATAAATCATACCAGTATGGTTCTACCCAGAATCAAGACCAAAAACCCGTCAATTGAAGGTAGCAACTGCGGCCCGTTCCAGTACTTGCCGGCAGACCGCTACCGGCGTATGATGGTTCCGTGATAGATGTAACCGCTCGCTATTGTAGAACCCAAAGTACCTCCACTCTATAGCCCTACACATCCTTGTTCCACCGGAAACCAACTCAAAGAGAAGGACCCTCATCACCCTTGGCAAGATGGTAAATGTTAATCAATCCGTCGGTTCTGAATAATTGCATTCTCGCACTTATGTTATATCGATCTCGCTCCAACAGGACTACCCACTTGATACGAGGGGGTATTATATCATCTGACAGATGAGACTCCGGAGCCAGAAGCAGGGCTTCCGTGTTCTCATAGGAGAGCGAAAAAGCGAGCAGCATATCTATTCCCGACCAAGAACCAATCAACATCACCGGGTCCTTGGGATCAATGATCGTAGATTCAATCATTATTAGAGAATTTTTGACCATTTTCCAAGAAATGGTTGAAAACCCTATCTGAGTGCGAATCGCAAAAACATTGCCCACCACGGAGAATAGGAGGAAAAAAAGAAGATATGGGTAAAGACGTTTGACCTTACTGAATGCGTAATACAGACTCAAAAGAAATAAAAGTGCCACCAAGACAGCCGACACTATCTTGAGGTTTTCCGCACCCCACCAGTTCCACCCTTCTGGATCAACCAAAGAACGGTAAGCCGGGAAGAAGGTGTTTAGCCATGTCCATTCGAGAAAATCTACATGGAACCCCCCCAGCACGAAGACTGAAAAGACTGTTATGAAAGCGGCACCAACACAACCACTCATGATAACGAATCCAGCACTAGCCAGTATGGACTGACCCAATTGCCTAATAAATACGATAAACGCTATCAGAAAGAATGGAAATGTAAAGAAGTAATATCGTGCATGCAATCGCATCATATGCTCTAATTCTCTAAAATCAGATGAAAACTTCAGCGTCACTGCAAAAAAAGTAAGAAAAACAAGAATTCCCCAAAGAAAAAAAACAAATGACTTAGAGTCTTTATTCCTGAACGAGTGTATGATACCAATTATCACCACGACCACAGGTAATCCATAGATGAACAAAAAAGCACTCAAATGACCAATGAGCACCCGTAGTATGTCTCTCAGAGATTCCATCATGTTAATAGGTTTTACTACAAGACCCCAACCATAATAACCGTACATTCCAAATATTTCAGACAGATGAATTCGATGACGCACTAACAGGAGTATTCCGACATATGATATGATCGCCATGAAAATAGTGACAAAAAATGATCTTACTATTGAATATGTGGATAGTGATAAACGTTTCGCAAACACCATAAGAACTACGACAAGCACTATAAGTGCGATGATTAGGGCGAGAGCATGAGGCTTAGTCAGGAAAAGTAACGCAAGGCACAAACCACCTCCCATTTCATCTTTAAGTTTGTTACAGTAAAAAGCTCGGAAGATAAAAAAAAAGCGAACAAGAACAAAGGGAAAAATAGGCTTTCAGCCATAATATAGTTCGCATACAGATTGGATGGCATAAGCATGACCAATATTACAGGGAGTAAAGGCCATTTCCCTTGGTTAAAGCATTTAGCAATCAAGAAAGTTGGGAAAATAGCTATGCTTATCAGGACTGCATTGATAGCTTTTGAAATGACATAGAAATTAGGACCAAAATAAAAGGATAAAGATATTATGCTCGGGTAAAGGAAATTCCCGAAGATGGGACGGTACCCCAAATATAACCTATCGAAATCTCCGAACCTAAAAAAGCTCTCTGCAGCTGCCTTGTACATAAGTTCGTCTACCATGACAACAGGACAGGGAAGAAGGGAACTCCAATAGAAGCGAACAAGAGAGCTAGTCACGTAGAGGGTTCCCAAGATCAGGGCTATGAACCAAGGGGTATCCCATTTCAGAGGCTTATGATATGCATCTGCGTTTAGGAAAAATCTTAAGGACATTATGATTTTCCAAGCCGTAGAAGGGGGATAGATAGGTCACTGTAACTGTTGTGCCTTTGTGGAAAGGCAACAATATCTACTATATCTAGCTCTCCAAGATTCATAGAGCTTTCACGCAGAGGACATCGGAGATCTTTGACATCAAAGACGTCATATCCTAGAGAGGTCAGTAGCCCACATATTCCGCTCCACTTGACTGTGAACAGTTTCGCAACCAGTATTCATTAATTTCCGAAAGAATTATTGGTTTGTCTCTAGAGAGGATTGATGTCATTCCTCGGATAACTGCAGGTTCATGTCCCTCAACATCAAGTTTTACAAGATCGATAGTATCTTCGATGATATCATCGAGACGAATGGCTTCCACGGTCGCTTGTTCAGAACCACCACTATGTCCTACCACAAACATATTGGAAATCTTAGATACATTTACATTCCCACTCACATCGGAGCATACGACATTGAATGTCTTTACTGTTCGTTGGAAATTATTCTCTTGAATATTCTTTAATAGTAAATCATAATGAGATGGCATTGGCTCAAAGGCATATACTTTACCAGTTTCACCAACCATAGATGCCATGAGACAGGTATAAAATCCAATATGTGCACCCGACATCAATACATTTCATGCCAGGAGAAATGAGCCTCTTGAGCAATTCAACAGAGTCTGGTTCATATTGCCCAGATGCCATGATCATCCCCATTTCTCGATCAGTCGTATTAAACCATAGACGAAAATCTTGTAATTCTGCCATGAATATTCGATTGGGCGGGAAAAATCTCGTCTGTGAGAGAACTCATCGGAGTGAATCAGTTCATCCAAGAATTCCCGAAAGGTTCTCTTATCGGTTAAGAGACGAGGCAATTCCTCGACAAGATTTGGATTACGTCCAAGGAGCAGACGAAAAGCAAAAAAGGCGTCAACCGGATTCAACTGCCGTCCGTAGTCTAGGTCGTTATACGATGTTAAGAGACGTTGCAGGTGGGGTAAAAGTTCGGCACTTTTCCCCTTCATAATATGATCCTTTCTGGTCGCTTCTTTCTTCATGACTATGCTGTTGGGGAGGGGCACAGGGAGAGCAGGCTGCTTCGGTACTCTCCGGCAGCAATGCGTGGTTTGGCCGCCATGCTGACGGCGGACGGCGAAGGCGGTGTGACATCCTCAGTGCTTGAGCAAAGCAGCTTCGAAAGCTCGCTCAACAGGGCATATTGGGCGCTCGTGGTGAACTCTCGCAAGTGCTCGACGGGGATGTCGAGTCGATGTCGCACCATCCCCCGCATAAAGTGCTCCCAAAATCCTGGGGTCCGGGCGTAATGTCCCTCAGATCTTAATAACTGAAGATATCGCTCCGGATGCTTCTGGAACAGGAGAGGATCATATTCGAAAAACCGTGTTCGTCTCTCAGTGGATTCACGCTGCACATCCCTCGGAGGGGCTGGATGCACGACTTTCACATCACGCGCAAAGGGGATTTGACCATAGGCCAAGGCCCGCCAACCGAAATCGGTATCTTCTCGAAATGGGCGCTCAAACCGCTCGTCGAATCCCCCAAGTTCATCGACGACCTTCCGCCGAACGAAAAGATTCGCTGTCATAAATCCGATACCTTCGACGCCTTGATTGGTCACGATGCGGTAGCGCTCGGCATCGGTGGTATCACTCTGGACCAGCCCCTCAAGACCCACAATCCCTTCGTCCTGGAAATGCTTGTAGGCATTTGCCAGCCATTGAATATCTGGTTCGCAGTCGTCATCGGTGAAGGCAAGCACTTGTCCTCTGGCGTGTTTGATCCCGAGGTTTCTTGATTTCGCGGGTCCTCGTTCAGTGGTGTGGATGTATTGGAGAGCAAAATTGCAACGCAGCAGCCCTAGCTCGAACGGCGTAGCACTCTGGTCAACTACCACCACCTCGAAATCAGCAAACACCTGCCGAGAGAGCAATTCAAGTAGCTTCTTGAGGGATGCAGGCCTCTCGTAGGAGGGAATGACGACCGAGAAGTATGGGCTACCGCCGTGGGAGCTTTTCGCGCGAGAGCGCTCGATAATCAGCTTCCCCAGCTGGGCAGAGATATGACGCCAATCGTAGATCTCCTCGGCGAGCTTGCGGCTCTCGGCCGCAAGGCTGGCACGCAGCCGCGTGTTGTGTCGTAACTCGTTGATCCAATCGCTGAAGCGACTACTGTCATCGACGATGAAGCAGGCCTGATCACGATTGTGAATGCCACGTGCCCCGACCGGCGTGGTGATCGTTGGCAGTCCGGCGGCGAGGAAGTCAAGCATCTTGATATTGGTGCCAGAGCCCGTAAACATTGGGTTAATCGCCATGTCAGCGGCGGCGTATGCCTCGTTGCGCTCGGCGTCGCTGACAATGCCAAGCAGCCTGACGTTCGCTGGAATATGTGGGGCAACGCCTGCCACGATGGCCCGATCGCTTGCACCGCCGACGAGAACGAAGGTCACCTCTGGATTGGCTGGCGCGAGCTGGTTGAGGATCATCCCAACGGCTTCTATGTTGGGCGGGTAGGCACTGCCGATAAACAGCGCCACGAATCCTTCCAGAGTCGATATGCTGCCGTGCCCTGGCTCGCGCCGTCGGTGAAGCCGGGCGGATCGCCCGGACGTTGACCCCATTGGGTACGATGACGATCTTCTGAGGTTTGACGCCGTATACCTCAACGAATGTCTGTTTGTCCTCGTCCGAGCACGCTAAGATCAGGTCACTCTCCTCACAGAGTATCCCTTCGATCCACTTCACATTTTGGGCCAAGCAAGTACCGAATTCGTTGCTCCCAAGCAACTTCGCTCGCAGCACAGCCTCGCAGTTCTGGGAATCGTAGATGATGAGTTTTTCACTCTCATGCACGACATCCCGCACACAACCATACATCCAGGGGTGGGAAAAAATGACGACATCCGCTTCCGCGGCGTGTTTGCGGACAGCCTCGACGAGCGCTGGCGAGCTCCAGACGAGCCAGGGAATGGTCACATCGATGATGGTTTTTTCTGGCAGCAAAGCGTTCAAATGGTCGTTGAGAACAAAATGCTCAGGGCTTTGGGGGATATCGATCTCGCGAAGCCGCCTTGATAACTGCAGTTCGCGGTACTCTGGGCCTCGCCAATCATAGGTTCCCACATAGGTTGCCTCGATGCCCTCGGTCAATGTCCTATACAGACCAAGCAAGCGCAGGCGCCCGCCACCGACGGCCGGCTCGATACATTGATTGTCGGTAATCAAGACCTTGATGGGACGCCTCACTGCTGGGCGTATCTCCCATCTGCGCACCTGCTTCCGAGGCAGCTCGACCGCCGAAAGGAGCTTTGCGACTACGGTATCCCAGGTAATATGGGACACCGCTGCAAATCCATGGGCGCCCATTTCGGCCCCATGGTCAGGGTGATCGATGAGATAGTTGATTTTTTGGGCAATGATTTCTGGCTCGGGTGGTACGACAAAACCAGTCTCATGATCTCGCACGAAAAAGGTCGGCTCACCGGAATCAAGGCAGGTGATGACAGGTTTTTTGCTGTGGAATGCTTCGATGGCGATCAGCCCATAATCTTCATTGATCGGGACAAATGGGACGACTAACGCCCCGGCATACAGCTCGAGCAATTGCTCGTCAGTGACCCGCCCGAGAAACTCGATGCGGGGATCGCTGCCAGCTAAAGCTCGGAGGTGGGATTCGTCCTCGCCGGTGCCGACGATCCGCAACGGGATATCTTTCTTGACGTATCGAAAAGCTTTGATGATGAGGTCGACTCGCTTCCAGCGATGCAGTCGCCCTGGCACGAGCACGTACGCACCGGGCCGAGGTTCCCGGAAGCCCTGCAGAGATGGAGGCGGATGTAAGACCTCGAACTCGATCTGTTGCCAATATAGCGCAACATCATGCAGCCGTTTGTAAGGGGTATGACCGATGACAAAATGCTTGTGCACATGGTCTGGGTGCAAGGCGCGCTCATCCAGGGCATGGATCAACCGTCGCTGCCGGAATTGCGCCGGAGTTCCCTTCCCATACTCCTGATGGAACATGTCGTAAAACACCCGAATCGTATGCAGGAGGTAGGACACATGGATTCGATGGCGCACTGCATAGGTGGGTGCTTTGGTCGAGATGACGAGATCGTAATCCTGCAGGTCAAGGTTGGCACACGTCTCATAGCCTTCAAGAATGGCTTCGAAGCTCGACTCATCGATGACCACGTCGATGCGATCGACATCATTGGAGGTGTTGCGCAGTCCCCTGATCAATCCTTTGTAGAGCGCTTCTGCACCGCCTCTTTCACCCGATTTCATCACTGGGACCACGACGGCGATATTCATGGGATCACTCTCGACAGCGGGGACTTCATGTCCTACCGCTCGGGGGGATGTTATAGACGGGATGATTTCTTGCCGATCACGGCATAATCCTGGAATCCATACAGCAGTTCGTTGAGACGCTCGATTCCCTGGTTAAACTCTGTCGTTGCCTGCGCATTCGCTACCACACCAGAGAGTGGCGGGATACGCATGGAAGGCTCAACGGGTGAAGAAAATTTCACCTGGAGATCCTTGAATCCTGCCGATTCGCAGAGGAATTTCATGGCCTCCGGGTGGATGGGCCGGATGTGAGATAAATCCATGTAGAAGCTTCTGGCGAAGACTGTGAGGCAGATAGGGTTCGGGGTCTCGAAGATCAACACGCCGTCCAGCTGCAACTTCCGGTGGCAGAGGCTCACCAACTCGATGATTCGGGTCGGTTCGAGATGCTCCACCACCTGGGCAGCAAAGATGCCGCCCAGGGATGCATCCGGGATGGATTCAAGGTAGGCAAAGGCATCCTCCCGCACGACATCCAGCCCTTTCTCTTGGCAGTACAGGACCATGTCGAGGTCGAGATCCACGCCCTTGGCTTTGATCCCAGCCTCACTCGCCAACTCGAGAAATTCCCCCCTGCCACAGCCAATGTCCAACACTGGTTCCACGTCTTTAAAAAACTCGACATAAACGCTCTGGCGTTCTTTGATGTCTTCCTCACTGCCTCGAAACCGTTCTTCGAAGCCAAAATAATCGAAAGACGGTTCGGAGGTCCGTTCAGAAATTGGTTTGCGGTGGTGGAAAGATTGCTGCGTCTCCGAGACGTCGGCGTTCGAGTCATCGGTACTTGCCGCGATGAAACGGCGGAGTCGGCGTTCGACCCGTGAGGACCGTTCTCGCATCTCCTGTAGTGCCACAGTGTGTTCTTGCCGGACCCGTGTCACCTCATCAACCAGCTGAGTTTGCAGCCCTTGCAGGCCAGCTGTGTGTTCCTGGCCTACGCCGCCGAGCTGGGCGGCGAATTCTCCACGGATGGCCTGTAATGCAGCCTCTTGCTCCTGGTGTACGCCGCCAATCTGGGCGGCGAATTCTCCACGTATGGCCTGTAATGCAGCCTCTTGCTCCTGGTGTACGCCGCCAATCTGGGCGGCGAATTCTCCACGTATGGCCTGTAATGCAGCCTCTTGCTCCTGGTGTACGCCGCCAATCTGCTCAGCAAGCTCCTCGTATCGTTCGTGTTGCTCGGTCAGTTCATGAGCGTACCTCTGTGATCTGTGCGGCCAGCTCCTGGCGTATCTCCGCGACCTGCGTGCCCAGCTCCTGGCGTATCTCCGTGATCTGCGTGCCCAGCTCCTGGCGTACCTCTGTGACCTGTGTGCCCAGCTCCTGGCGTATCTCCGCGACCTGCGTGCCCAGCTCCTGGCGTATCTCCGCTACCTGGTTGGTCAGCTCGTGGCGTATCTCCGCGACCTGTGCGGTTAGTGCCTGACGTAGCTCACTGATCTGCGCGACCAGTTCCTGACTGGTGCTTCGAACGCCTTCAGCGTGTTCCCAGAGATGCTGAGCCAGTCGAATATTGGTCGTATTGTATCCTGTTTGTCGCTCTAAACTGGGTGTGAGAAGCTTACGCGCCAATTTTTTGGCCATCAGGACGAACGATCCCAGAAGCTTCCGGTGAGAAGTCAGGTGGAAATAACGGATTTCCCGACTGTCCTGGAGAGAAGAAAACTCAGCAGCTACCAGGCTATGGGATAAGGGAGAGCTAGCGCCATTGGTGGGAGGGTGCTGTTGCTTCGGGAGATTTGCTCGGATTTGCGCCATGAGTTCGTCGACATCAATCTCCTGCACGTCGTTCATAAAATCTCCTTTAGGCACCCTGCGAACGCTACCCCGGCGACTTCAATGCCTTCGGCTTCGGCGTTTTCCACCCCCAAACAACCGCTCACCGTTCATCGAGACACCGTGCAGTTGACCCAGCCATTCACAATGGACTTTTAGTCCAGAACACCACCCTCTGTCCGGCATATGGAAGCTCGCTCCCAGCGCCTTCTCAAAGAACAGCCATTATACAAAAGGGTAGTGTGCGGGGCAACTATGAACCCTATGCGTGCTGAGATTGCAACATAAGCCAGGGGTCTGACCTACAGTTCACTTGCCTCAATAACAGAGAAGTATGGAGGAGAGGGAGGTGGGCCATGAGGCCAACACGGGACAAGATCAGACAGAACCTGACGGAGCGGTTATGTTGAGAGGTAGCCTGAAGAGATGACACGGGAATGGCGCAGCAGACGCGTCTTTTTCATTCCGGCTGAAGGGTAAGGTAATCGAAGGCCACTGCCAAGAGGCGCGGATCGTTGCTCCCAGGGAGCACCTGCGCAGGAGAAGCGGTATAGCGGTATAGGAAGCGGATTCTGTTGACCCCTTCCCTCAGATATGAGGGCGGCAGATCGAACGAATAGGTTTGCCACCCCCCCCCCAGCTCGAGCTCACTGAGGAGCCCTCCGTTCATAAAGATCTTGACCAGCTGCTTTGGTGATGACGGGAAGCTAAAGGGGGAAAGCCGTAGATCCATCTTCATACTCGAGACTTTGGGAAGATTGAGCCACAGAGTCGATTCCGGGGCATTCGACCAAGCGTATGTCAGGCCATCTGAGGATTCCTCGTGCGACCAACCCGCCAAAAGGGCGGGAAACCCGGACGCCGCACCGAAGTCAATCAGGTAAGCCCGACGGGCTTCGTAGGCGTTACCGACCTCGTCCTGGACTCGGTACGCAGTGATGTGTTGGTCTTGAGCGATGAGTTGGACAGGCAACGTCGCGTTGATTAGTGCGGCGACCCGGTTAAAGGCATCGGAGGCGAAGTAGTCCTTGTGGATCACGATATAGCGAATCTTGAATAAGCGCATAACATCATTAGCTGACTCA
Organism: uncultured Nitrospinota bacterium; assembly: GCA_963707985.1. Taxonomy (GTDB): domain Bacteria; phylum Tectomicrobia; class Entotheonellia; order J063; family CAVPRW01; genus CAVPRW01. Next base: position 69,047 of record CAVPRW010000008.1, read on the forward strand.
GCTATTGAGCGATCGAGCGGAGCCGGGGGGATCAGACTCGGCTTTCTCAGCATCCGCATCAGCCGAATGTTCTCCCCAAATGTCCGATTGAAGCTGGGCAGCCGTGGTAGGAAACCATGCACGATCTTCTTGCCATGCACCGTCTGATAGAACTGATAGATTTTGATATCGTGCCCGAATGGTAGATCGAGCACGGTGATGGGATCGGGATCTTCTTTAATGGTATGGTAGACTTGCGGTACGCTAACCTGCCAAAGGGGGAATGGGAGTATGGCATATTCCAGGAAGATCACCGCGAACACGACAGTTGGCACAAGCTTGGCCCAGGAGGGGCCAACCATCTGACGGAGATGCTTCATACCATAGCCGGCGAGGACACTGAGCGCGAGCATGACCATGACTGCAGAGAGGCCGATAGCCGTTCCACCCCCAAAATAAGGCAGGAAAGGCAGGTACCCGAGAATGGCAAACGGCAGAGGGATACGAAAGTGCAATCGACCGATGGAGAAGGTCTCGGCGCCGTTAATGTGAAGCGTAGGCCCTAAGGCCAGAAGGAAGAAGACAATCGAGGCCCAAAGCCACGGTCTGATTGCCTGCCTCGGCGCACGAAGCACAGCGAGGCAGGCGAGGAAAAGGACGGCGTAACCCAAGTAGACCGTTTGAAGGGTCGGATCGCCAAGAAATTGGTCACGCACTGCCTGGACAGAGTGACCCAGCAGGAAGTGATCGGGGCTGGGTACGAAAAAAGCTAGTAGATCGAGGCTAACACTTCGTATGTAGTCGGGTGTTTGCTGAATAAGATCCTGGATTTCGAAGGATCGCATCGGGGCAATGATAGGTAATGAGGCAATGCCGACTGCACCAATGAGCAGGAGCAAACGCGCCGAGACACCCCTCTGCAGTGGTTGCCCTCGATGGTCAAGGAGGTAAGCGAGGTAAAGTATGCCGCTGAGGATAGCGAGAAGGGGTACGTAGTACCAGGCAGAAAGCAGCGTTAGCCAGAAGAACAGAGCGGCGACGAGGGCATTCGACCATCCGACGTGCCGCAAGGTCCGGATCAAAAAAAGCGTGTACCAAGGGATCAAGGAGGCACCGGCGATGACAAAGTCGTGACCCTGCAGATGCGAGAGGATGAAAGGCGAGTAGCCGAAGACAGAGCCGGCGAGGAATGCTGCTAATCTATCCTGGAGCAGGTCATGGACTAAGAGAAAGGCACCATAAGCAGCCAAGATCATGAAGAAGAGCAGGAGTATGTTGCTACCAAAGACCAATCCAAAGGCAGCTTGCAATGGGATGGACGCTATCATGGGGAAGAGGGCCGTGGTGGCCCAGGGCATTTTCACGCCAGACGGATAGAAGATTTCTTCCGTGAAGAGGGGGAATTCACCTGAAGTAAGAAGGGACCGCTTCGCCAGCCAAAACCCCCAAAGACTCACCCAATGGTCGTGAATCCACGGCTTAGAGGATAAATACGAGGACATTGGAACAAATTCAGTAGCCTTCACGATCAAAGGAAACGTAAAAAAGACTGCCATGAGCCCATAACAAAGGAGTATAAGAAGGTAAAAGCGCACCTTCATTGTCATCCTGGACCAGTTATCACTGGAGGTGAAGCTGCCTGACATCAGCCTCAACAAATTGGACGCGACTGTTTTTTTGAGTCGTGTCCCTCGTGACATTCACCCGTCTCTTCGAAATCTCAACCCAATGACCTTCCTAGCTGAGGAAACAAAAGCCTGGAAGTTCCGCCCTCCACACCCCACGTGCAGGATTGTCCGATCAGAAGCGAGCTGCTGCTCTCTCGCGATGCCTCATCCACATCGCTGTGCAGACTTTTGTGGGGCGATTCATCTTTCCTTCATGGCCTACTGCGAAGTCTGCCTTTGCTTCTGGAAGATTCCAAGGACAGAAGTCCCCCAGGGGAAGGGCAACCAGAGCCCCAAAGGGGTCTCTAGTGAGAATATCAATTTCAACAGAGCATTCACGGGTTTCGACGGAACTCTGTGTGTGCGCGCCAAAAACTCCCTGATTTCGTCACGAGACATGGTCCCTGGCTTTAAGCCGCAGAGTCGACTGAGATACAGTAGGGGACTCAAAAAGAACATGAAGTATCGGACATTCGTGAGCGTCAACTCGCATTGATGCGCCAGCGATTCCACATCCCGCAGAGAATATCTTCTCTGGTGTCGTGCCAACTCGTCGTTGTAGCTCCAAAAGAAATCCAGCGCTGGTGCCGTCAAAAACAGAAGCCCATTCGGTTTCAAACATTGCCGTATCTGCTGTACGACCGAGCTGTGATCTTGAATATGCTCTAAAACGTCCAAGAGGAAAACAATGTCCCAGCGTTCCTTCCACCCGAGGTCGCGAAGATCGACTTGAAACCGTGGGATCTGTGGGCCAATAACAGTCGCAGCAAACTCCAGAGCTTTGAGAGAGGAGTCAGCTAAGGCGAGTTCTGCCGAATCGAGGAACAGCACGATTCAGGAGATAGTCGATCCAGCCGCCGCACCCAGCCCCCAAATCGATGGCGCTGAGCGTGTTCGCCGGAGCATCCATACTGGCGAGCTGCGCTTCAAGGGCGGCGAGGAGAAAACGATGACGCCCATGGTACCAGAAATGCTCTCTTTGCATGCGAAACAAGCCGTCAAACCCATGTTCATCGTATTCGTCGGCACGATGTGAAACGCCCGTACGACGCACATGGACTCCGTTACGTTGTATGAACAATGCGGTATCTTGCTCCTTGAGCATGATCCTTCCTCACACCCAACTTCTGAAATGGGTGGATGAACCAGCAGAGAAACGTCTAAATTACTCCAACCCCTCTTCCCCAGTAGCGTTGAGCAGTTGGGGAAGCGCGCTGTTTCCGCTCGTCATACACTGCTCATTCTCTTCGCGGCGATTTCCATGCAAGTGACACTTTCGAGATGAACGCTCGCCGCCTTTTGCAGTATGATTGTATCTTCCTCAAATCCTAATGTGATAACAAAGAACGAACATTAGGTGAGGGGAACAGCTGTGCAGGTGCAAGGGAAGGTGGTCGTGCTCACGGGTGCAGGTCGGGGCATCGGACGAGCCCTCTCGGTGGAGTTGGCCCGTCGCGGCGCGCGGGTTGTTCTGACTGGATTGCACCAAGAGGAGCTCTGCAAGCTGCAGACGCAGATCATAGGCGAGGGTGGGCAAGCGATCGCCTTGGCCTGCGACGTGCGCGAGGAGGGGCCAGTCCGCCAATTGGTGCAGGAGGTGCTGGCGGCCTATGGCACGGTCGACATCCTGATCAATAATGCCGGGATCACGCTCGGCGGAGACCTCAGGCTGCTCTCGGACCAAGACTGGGAGCGCGTCCTGGGCGTGAACCTGTGGGGTGTGATTCGCATGGTACGGGCGGTGCTGCCACATATGCTCGAACGCGGCACCGGCTATATCGTGAATATCGCCTCGGCCGCCGGCTTGGTGGCTCCAGCTCTGTGGATTCCTTATTCGACTTCCAAGTTCGCCGTAGTAGGCTTCTCCGAGGGGCTTTGCGCCGCCTTTCGCCCCAAGGGGATCGGTGTGTCGGTCGTCTGTCCTATGTGGGTCCAGACGGACATCCTCAGGGGACCCCCACCGCAACTTGCCGAGCTTCACACCTCTCGTCCGACGCCGGCAAGTCATCGCCTTGTACCTGTGTGGAGATGGTTGGTGGGACACCTCCCAGGCCGTCAGATGACGGTGGAGGTAGCGGCTCGGCGGATTATCCACGGTATCGAGCGCGAGCAGTTCCTGGTGTACACACATCGATGGACTCGCCTCTTGGTGCTGGCGCGCGCGATCGCCCCGCAAACCTTCTCGCGGCTGTGGAACCGTGTGAACGCTATCGACGAAGAGCGACACCGGATCGCAGCATCGGAGGGTTGAACGGCTTTCTCGCTTTTCAGGTTCATGGTTTACGAAAGATGATCTGATAAAAGAGGCCACGCAGCACCCACTCAACATGTGGATCGATACCCCTCGGCAGCAGCTCAAGCGGTGGGCGCGAGGCAAACAGCGCATTTCTCCACATTAGCAGCCTGGCCCACCAGGTCGTGTCCTTCCCAGGCTCGATGCCTTCGTCGAGGATGACGATCGTCCCCCCGGACTTCGTCACGCGCACCATCTCGTCGATCGCCTGCCGTTTGCCATCCCCGAATTGATTGATCGCTCCGTAGTGTACAACGGCATCAAAGCAGGCATCTGCATACGGTAGATGAAGGGCATCGGCCTGATGGATATCGAGCGTCATATGTTGGCGACGGGCGAGCTTCTGTGCTTCGTGCACCATGGCTCGCGATAAGTCCATTGCCACCAGCCTTCCAGACGGTCCGATAGCTGAGGCAAGCGCAGGAAGATTTCCACCGGGACCAGTGCAGTGATCCAACACCATGTCACCGGGGCAAAGCCCAATCCTACCAATCAATCGCCGTCGTTCGGCAGGCAGCCAGACACCTGCTATCACCGCAATAGCCGTGAGGACGAGCGTATAACGAGCTGTCTCGGTATCGAGGGCGGCGATGGCTTTCTGCTCCACGGCGGTGTGCCGCTCGAGCAGCACAGGGATACCGTTGTCGAGGGGAAAGGAGCGGCCGCATTGTGTGCAGCTCAGGGCGGAAGGCGCCGAGACGATCTTACCACCGCAGGCAGGACACTGTAGGTACCCAGTTGACGCAGGATTCACTTCCGACCTCGAAAGCTGTGCAGCCCTCTCATCCTCTAATAGATGATCCGTCGGCCTCCTGGGACTGTGATCGCGACCGAGCGCATCCACCGCAGCTTTTCCCACCATCCGGGATGGTCAGCGTACCAACGGATGGTCTTCTCGATCCCTGTATCAAAGTCGTTCTCCGCCTTCCAGTTGAGCACGCTCAAGGCCTTCGCTGTGGAAGCGACATGTCTTTGCACCTGCCCTGGACGATCTTCCATGAACGAGATGAGGCCATGGGATTTGCCCACTTTGTCCACGATCTGCTCGGCGACAGAGGTGATCGATGTGTCCACTCCGGTGCCGAGGTTGATGGCTTGTCCCTTGACCTGGTCCAAGTTGGCGTGCAAGGCACGATCCAGCGCCTGGCACAGGTCCTCGACATACAACCAGTCGCGGGTATTTCTACCATCACCATGAACATTTAAAGGTTCATCGAGCAGCGCACCGGTGATGAAGCGGGGGATGACCTTCTCGAGATGCTGATGCGGACCATAGGTATTGAAGGGGCGAAGGATGACGCAGGGCAGGCCAAAGGTTGTATAGTAGGAGAACACCAGACGGTCGGCGCCCGTCTTGGCGGCGGCATACGGTGTGGTGGGGTTGAGGGGATGGTCCTCGGTCATCGGCGCCATGATGGCCGTGCCATACACCTCAGAGCTGGAGATGTGGAGGAACCGTTCGACAGGGTGTTTCAAAGCCGCAGCGACGACGACCTGGGTGCCCAAGACGTCGGTTTCGAAAAAGGTTGTGGTGTCATAGATCGACCGTGGCACATGAGTTTCGGCGGCCAGATGGACGACGACGTCTACTTGGGCCACAAGTTCCTCGACTAGCGCGCTGTTCCTGATATTGCCATGGTAGAAGTGGAAATGCGAATTTTCTCTCAACTCCGGCGCAAAGTTATCCAGGTTGCCGGCATAGGTGAGGGCGTCGAGCACATTGACGGTGTAGGACGGATAAGTCAGAAGAAGATGCTTCACGAAATGGCTGCCGATGAATCCCGCACCCCCCGTTACCAAGATTCTCACCAGTTGACACTCCTCAGAGCCATTGCCGGGAGGTAACCTTCCTCCTCACACGACTTCTCGATGAAAAGCATACTTCCCACGGGCCAGTTGAAAGCCAAGACGTTGCCAGGTTCTGATGACCAGGAAATGATGCAGCGGTGCGTCAGCCTCCATGAAATCGTACTCCTCCCGTCCCAATTCAAGGGCCGCTTTGAGGAGCCCTATATATGCACCCGTGCCTTCCGGTAGGGAGGCGCTGAGGCCCTGACCGGCGATCCGAAGCCCCGTGTGCTTCAGAATATGATTATTCAGTTTATAGGCCAAGAACCCGACCGGGCATCCCTTCCGTTCGGCGACGAGGATGTGGTCCGCCATCTCGCCGGAGCAGGCGTTCTTTGTCCACTCGATGTAGAACCTGCTCATGCCAGACTGCGGGAGGCTTGGGTCAACAGAGAAGCGGCTTTGGTGGTGCGCATACATTTGTTCAGCGATCGCCAGGACGGCCGCACGATCCGCGGGTGTGTATGGCCGCACGTGATACAAGGTCTTGAGGGACGGCGGGGTGTCTTGCTGCGGCCGAAAGACGTAGGTGATCAAGCACTCCATGAGCCGGAAGCCCCATCGCTCCAGGGCTTGGATCGCCTCAATATCGGCGCAATCCACGCGGGTGGAGAGATGCCTGATCCCTTGGGCACGCGCCAATGTGATCAGTTCCTCAAGCAGGCGGTCGAGGATCTGTGCCCTGGACTCCTGCGCTGACGCGGCGATGAGGTGTCCGATCTTGGCCATCGACAGACCGAAGATGTTGCTGTCCCAGGGGAGGTGGATAAAGGTGGCCAACCCAACAACTTTATCCCCCACACGCAGGGCCAACAGCTGCCCCTGCTCTCCCGCCTGCCCGATCTCAGAGCTGAGGAGTCGGAGTTGGACCTCCTTGGAGATGGCACGATAATGCCGGTAATCGTTGTAGGGATGGGTAGTGACCAGAAACTCCAGCCCCTCAACATCGAATCCAGGCACGACGTGAAGTTCCATCAATGTTAATCCAGGCTCTCCCGAATGACGAAGAAGGGCTTGTTCTGCACGAGACGGTAGATACGCGTCGTAAATTCGCCCAACAGGCCAAGGATGGCGAACTGGAGACCGAAAAAGACCGCCAGGAAGACTGCGATCTGGAACCTCCCTCCCAGAGGAAGATCAGCAAGGAAGCGCAGAGGAAAATACAGCACCCCGCCGACAAACCCCATAAGGGTGAACAGACCCCCAGCAACTCCAATAATTTGGAACGGCCGGGTGGAAAAGCTTATGATAAAATCGAGATAGTGGCCGATCAAGCGCAGCAGTGAGTATCTCGACTTCCCCGCCATTCTGAAACGGTGACTCACCGGGACCTCGGCCGCAGACCTGCCTATCTGCACGACCAAGGCGCCGAGAAAGCGTCGCATCTCCCCGTGGTGCTTGAGCTCTCTGGCTACCTCTGCGGTAATGGCTTTCAAGGAGCAGCCATAATCATGGAGGCGCACACCGGTGACGAGGCCGATGGTCTTATTAGCGATATACGAGGGTAGGCGCCTGAGGAGAGGATCTTTACGGCCACAACGCCAACCGCTCACGACATCATGCCCTTCGTCGATCTTGGCGAGGAGCTTGGGGATATCCTGGGGATCGCATTGCAGGTCGGCATCCAGACTCACGATCACCTGGCCCTTCGCACACTCGATGCCGGCCGAAAGTGCGGCATGTTGGCCATAGTTCCCTGCCAACCGCATCACCTTGACCCGGCGGTCGCTGGCGTGCAGGTTGGCCAGGATCTCGTAGCCCTCATCGACACTCCCATCGTCGACGAAGAGCAGCTCATAGTGGCACCCCTGCAATGCATTGGTAAGCTGCAGATAGAGCTCTGGTAAGTTGTCCGCCTCATTGAACACGGGAATTACCACTGATAGCTCAATCTTACACTCCACAGACCACCTCCAGCAAGAAAGTGCTAGGGGTTTATCATATAGGTGCCCATATTGTCAAGCGAAGGCGTGACTAGCACTATATTTCACAGTGTTACCAACTCATGATGGCTCACGGCAGTTGAATGCAGCGCTAGGGTTCGCGGCACGCGGCGATTATTGTGCTTAAAATAGCCTTCTCAGCCTTGGGGAGCGTATCCTGTCGCACCAGCATCAACACCCAGAAGCTTCTAGCTTCCAGCCTGCTATTAACGCGTCGGGAAACCGCTATCCCAAGCGAGGAGGATTTTCACGGTCGTCGGGAATTCTATTGACATCGTGTGGCGTGTTCGCCACAATACTTTGCCGGCCTTGAATAGCGTAACTTCCATCAAAATCGCTCGTCCACGGCAAGGATCGATATGACCATAGAACCCTCTATTCCCTTTTACAAGCCACTGATCGCGCGTGAGGAAATCAAACAACTCGTCGAAGCCGTCGAGTCTGGCTGGCTGACGACAGGACCCAAAACGCTAGAGTTTGAGGCCGCCATCGCCCGCTATGTGGGCGCACCGTTTGCGGTTGGGGTCAATTCCTGCACCGCGGCGATGCATTTGGCCTTGGTTGCCATGGGCATTGGAGCGGGGGATGCCGTGATCACCTCGCCGATTACTTTCCCCGCTACCGCCAACGTCATCGAGCACTGCGGGGCGCGACCGGTGTTTATCGATGTGGAACCTGAAACGCTGTTGCTGAACGTGGCGGCACTTGAGAAATTTCTCGCGGCTCCAGAGCGTCAGGGTATCGACGCCGACAGGGTCAAGGCCATCCTGCCCGTGCACTTCGCCGGCCAACCGTGCGATATGGACATGATCTTTGCCCTCGCCTCTCGGTACGGGCTCGCGGTGATCGAGGACTCCGCCCACGCGCTGGGGGCTGAATTTCAGGGGCGCAAAGTTGGTAGTGACTATGGCCTGGGATTTCAGGGACCATGGGCGAGCTGCTTCAGCTTTTACGCGACAAAGAACATCACCGCGGGTGAAGGGGGTATGCTGACCACCAATGCCCCGGAGTTAATGGAGCAGGTGGCGGTTTTGCGCTTGCACGGCATTAGTCGAGATGCCTGGAAACGCTATCAGGTAGCTGGCTACCAGCACTATGAGGTCTTATTTCCCGGCTACAAATACAATATGTTCGACCTGCAGGCAGCCTTGGTCCTGGCGCAGCTAGCGCATATCGATGAGTGGCAACGACGCCGACAAACCTACACCGATTTCTATAACCAAGGCTTGGCGAATATCGAAGGGCTGCAGCCGCTCCAGGTGAAGCCTGACCGCCACTCCGCCTACCATCTCTATGTCGTGATGGCGGACCGCGCACAACTCGGTATTTCACGGGATGACATGCTCAATCGCCTCGCCTCGGCGGGGATTGGCGTGGGCGTGCACTTCCGCTCGTTGACCGTGCAGAAGTTTTACCGTGAGAAGTACGGCTTTCAAGAGGGCGATTTTCCAGTTGCAGAAAGGGCTTCAGAGCAAGTACTGTCGCTGCCACTCTATCCTGCCATGCACGAGAGCGACGTCGAGCGGGTCATTCACACCGTGCACGAGGTGCTCGGCGGCTGATCGGCAGCTCAGGTCCACACCCCTGACTTCGGGTGAGCCGCCACACCTCATTGGTAGCTGCTCATATTACGGCCGACAGGCTGCGGATCAGTCGGTAGCCCAAAGAGATTGAGGATGGTCGCTCGGACATCATACAATCGCAGCCCCTTCCTCCATGCTGGTTCGACCCCACCACGCTCGCAGCTAGCCTTGTGCATGATGAAGACCCCAGGCCAGTCCGTGGTTCGCCTCGTCGGGACCGGTGTCGTTGTCGACGGTGTAGATGCTGCCCAGCCCAACGCTTCCCACCGACCGCTAATGGAGATCGCCAACGTATATGATCAGGGCGGGTGGTTGCTGAGGAAACGAGTTCTCCCGAGGGAAAAGACCCAACCTCACAGGTCGGGCATGCCACATCGCAGCGCCGCAGTTGCAGCGTCCGGGTCTGATGTATCGTCACCTACCACTCGCGTGACCCACAGGGTTCCACCCGCCTCCCACCGTGAGGCCAGCGTGGCCTTTATGGTACACCTTCCTCCTGCGCAAAACGCTGACGTGCACCCCATAAGAGAAAGGTGTTTGCCAAATGTCGCCGAATCGGGCACAATCGGTTTGGGTCGATCGGCATTCGACATTTCATAATCTTTAACACACGAGTGGAGAGGCCGCCGCTTCCCTGGCCGTTGGTGGGAGGGGGGGGATGGGCACACTAAAAGCCAAGCCAGCACGCTATTTCAACTCGGTTTGCTTGCGGCTGTTGCACAATCATGCTGCAAGCGAAGGGAGTGTTTCGTATGAGGGCAGCCCGCCGATCTGGATATCGAGGTAGGTGGTTATGGGGGATTGTCATATACTGTTTTGTGCTGCTAGCCTGCTGGCAAGCCCCGAGACTGGAGGGGGGAATAAAGGGGAATGAGCGAGATTACCCACAGACGCGAGCCAGTATCACCGTCGAGAGGGGTCAATTGTCTGTACACCTCAGACAGGCCGATCTTCAAGCAGTTCTAGCGCAGATCGGAGAGCAGGCGGGAATCACCATCGTCATGGATCCCAAAGACCACAGGACGATCACTGCGGAGCTCACGAATGTAGAATTGGAAGACGGCATTCGCCGCCTGCTGCGGGGCGCCTCACTCAGCCATACAATCCTCTACACGCGGGAAGCTGGAGGGGCAGTTGCCATCAAAGAAGTCCGTGTGCTCGGGGAAGAGAGTGGTGGCGAGCCGCTCGAACCGGCCGTCGCCAAAGCCAATGGGAATACAAAGGGGGACAACGTTGTCTCGCATACTGCGCCTCCCCTGACGCAAACCCCAGAGGATTCCCCCCCCCCAGCAGGAGCTGAGCAGAATGATGCCGCCGCGAGCTTGCAAGAGGTTTTCGAGCTTGCGCGGCGGAGAGCTCCGCAGGAAGCATCTCCTGCCGCAGAAGGGAAGGAAGACGACGTGGTTGGTGCGTTCCGAAACCTCCTTCAGCAGCAGCCTCATGAGAGGTAACGTGTTGCGGTGGAAGGCGTGAAACGCAGGTTGAGTTTGCCCTTGCAGTAGTCCCTCCTCCCGCGCTTGCAACTCTGGTCACCATACTTTGAATACCAATCTGGCCTGTGGCGCTTTTCTACCATGCTGGTCTACCTGATGACGCCTCCGCCCATCAGCGGAGATTCAGGAAAGGACCAGATTGGGCGCCACTAATGATCTAACTCCTCCAGACGGGATCAGATCGTGGTAAAACCTGCGCGGAGACTGGCAGGTGGGCGCATGGCAGCCGTGACACCCTCTATAACTTGCAGGTGAGGCGCAAGTCAGTGCGTGGGATTGTCGCCATGAAGGCAATCTGAGATTATTGGATATCAGCGCACCAACTTCGGTTTGGGGAGAGAATAGAGATGCGAAAAGGCATAGTGGCTATCGGGGTTCTTCTTGTCCTCTGGGGGAGGGGCGCATTTGCGGCGGAGGGGGAGCAGATCTTGGCGCAAGTCGGGGAGGAGGTGATCACTGTGCAGGAGTTCCTGGCGCTTGTCTCAGTCATCCCTGCGCTGACTCCGCAGGGAGATGTGGAGGCAGGGAAACGCAAGCTGCTCGAGGGTCTAATCAGCCAACTCCTCTTCGCAAGAGGGGCCGTGGAGCTGGCGCTGGATCAGGATGCTAGCGTCAAAACCCAACTGAAGCAGACGCAGGTGAGCATCCTCGCCCAAGCATATCTGAAACGGCAGGCCGCCGACAGAATCGCCATCAGCGACCAGGAGGTCGGGGAGTACTTTGAAGCTCACCGCAGTGATTTCCATGGCCAGGCGATCAAGGACGTTGAGGGATCGATCAGGGCGAAGCTTACCCAAGATGCGATGGGGGAGATCATCCAGAAGGCCCGGACGGAGCTCAGCCAGAGGGCAAAGGTGACGATCAATGATCGACTACTCCAGGAGCTGCCCCTTCCTTCGCGCTAGCGCGTCTCGACGCCTCTGGACTCCGCGGGATCCCGATCACCTCTGCTTGGTCGGACAGCTTCACCGGATTGCTCCCGAACATGCGGTGGGGATTTGGCAAGCTCCACGTCGCCTCCGCTATAGTCCCGACAAACCTCCGGATCACGCTCTCGGCCAACGAGAGCATCTTCACCACCGGTCAGACCATGCTTCTCAGCGTCGCGTCTCAGCCTGGTGAATGCCCAGCACTAGTCATCATGCGGTGCTGCTGGGCGAGCTGCTGGCGCACACCGAGTATTTGGAGGCCTCCATGGCGGTGGGCCACAGCATCCTGGCCGCCGCGTACCACATGCTGCGGGATAGGGTTTCGTATAGGATCTCGGCCCAGAAGCATTTTGATCTCCTCGCCACCGACCGGCTCACGCACCATTATGTGCATCGCCTGGAACAACTCGGCCACCGTGTCACGTGACACCCAGGGGCCGACATCGCGCAAAAAGGTCATTCGAGCTTTTTGGAGAATTTCAGAATGCCAGCCGGATTTTTGTTGACAATAATGTGGATATTGTTGTATATGCTGACAATATGTCCAGTCTTGAATGCCGTTCATGCTCGCGTGGGCTGTCGTGGGTGACGGGTTTTCGCGGTCGTTGTCGTTGAGGAGGAATTCCTCAAAGGTGCCCCAATGTTTCCGCTTTAACATTGAGGCCTATCGGGAGGAGTTCCAAGGGAGAACCATGCAGAAGGTCGGGCCTGAGATCAGGGCGAAGCCCACATGGGAGGCGATGGCCGACTTCCTGAAGAAGGTGAGGGCAGAACAGGCAAAGCGGGAGGATTTGATGATTGACGAGAGGCTCTTGAAGGAGGTTTCCATTGCTCTTTCGCCGAGGTAGGTTAGTAGCTCTTCGCTGTAGGCCCTCGACGCCTCGATCCCACGCGATCGAGAGCGAAAGGGGACCAGGTGCTCAACGTTGCTGCTAAGGGAGAACAGGCCATGAAGAAGCTCGTTGTTGTTGGAATGCTTATGGCGCTAGCCATCGCTCCGGTCGCCAATGCTTTTGCCCAATCAAACGCTCCTCAGCTACCCGAAGGGTTCAATCCCCAGATTACCCCAGAGCTTACTTGGCTAGAATTTTTTCTGCTCGCACCTACCGTCACCACGAGCACTCTGTCGTTGAGTTTCATTCTAGCTGTCAATAATTTCACCAATGCCCAGCAGCAGATCTCCATCTTCACGAAGACACTCAGTGGATCGAACTTCCAGAGGCAAGATACATACGGTCCTCGCGAGACGAAGTTCTTCTCAGCGGGACAGGTCGCATGCCCCACCTCTGGAGGTGGCGATGTCTGCACGCTCACTTTATCTGCGCCACAGACGGGGCCGACATGCTTTGTCATCTTTGACAGCCTTCTGATCATTCTTGATCAAGCTCGTGGGGGAGAGATTGTGGCGATCCTCCCTCCATCCTTCCCCCAATGCCAATAGCTCTCTCCTAATCCGAGCCAGCGATAACCTAGGAGCGGCCTCTGCAGGAGGCCGCTCCTTCCTCAGGTTCTAAGGAGAGGTTTGATGAAGGGACCTGTGTTAGCGATAGGCCTAGTGCTCTTCCTGACAGTGGCGAGTATGGCTTTAGCGCAGGCACAACAAGAGCCTCAGCCTGGGGGCAGCGGCCCTCAGCTGAAGCTCCCAGAGGGCATGGGTGGTGCCGGGTCTTACGGCCAGTTGCTGGGGCTCCTTGGTCAGAAATCGAGGGCGACCTCCCCCGCTGACCCCTCCAATACCGTTTATCCAATGTTTCAGCTCTTCGGCCCGGATATACGGCCTGGTTTTTGGGCTGATCCTGAGGCGGCGGGAAACACCTTGGTCCTTCAGGGAGAGTTGATGGTGCGGATGGGTGAGATCCTGATTAAGAACGGCCGAGCGCTGCTCGACAAGGCTGCTGAGAAGCAGGGCAAGTGAGGGTTGGGAGCACCGGTCATTAATCCTTCCTACCTGCGTCCCATTGGGTATGTCACCGTTCCCATCTCGTCTCAGTCGCCCAGAGGTCAGTGCTGAGCCCTTACCCCGTAGGGGGACTTATCCGCCATCACTGCTATAGCTCTGTCGAAAAAGACTCCAGGCCCCAGTGCGATGACAACCAAAGTTATATTTGGGGGCTTTTGCCTTGTTTCGTTGCCCTCTCCTCGCGGTGGGGGGAAGAAAAGCAGGAGGAAGCTGCAAAGGCGGTGGAGCCCAGCACCTGCTCGTCTGCCTGGCGATAGCTTGGATCTTGGCAATCGTAGCGCTGGAGGGAACATGAACGTTAGAGACGGCGCTCTCGCCCTGTGGGTGATTCTGATGTCGACTGTGGCTGTGTGGATTCAGCCAGCCCTGGCCGCTGCAGCGTCCGAGCCGGTGCATATCGAGCCTGCGCTGATCACGGCACTGACGCAGGGGGGTGAAGCCAGATATCTGGTATATCTGCGGGAACAAGGGGCCTTAGCGGGGGCTGAGGCGATCCTCGACCGCGCTGCCCGTGGACGGTTTGTCTATGGGGCGCTGAAGGAGGTCGCCGACCGTACTCAAGCACCTCTGCTGGCCTACCTCGCGGCCGAGGCCCAGGCAGGACGAGCGCGGGAGATCAGGTCGTTCTTCAGCGCCAATGTCCTCGCGGTGATTTCCGCTGAACCTACCCTGCGAGGACTGGCCAGATTTCCAGAAGTTGAACGAATCATCAGTGCCCCCATTTTACACATCCCCGAGCCTCGCCTGGATGTGGAGCAGTCCCAGGTGCAGGGGGTGGAGTGGAATATCGCCAAGATCCGCGCGCCCGACGTGTGGGCAAAGGGAGTGTTCGGGCAAGGGATAGTGGTGGCCAGCATCGATACAGGGGTGCAGTTCACACATCCGGCACTGGTGAGGCAATACCGAGGAAATCTCGGTGGTGGCAATGTCGATCACAATTACAACTGGTGGGATCCCTCCAAGATCTGCGGTAACCCCAGTACGATGCCATGCGATCAGGATCAAGCTGGGCAACCGGTCGGCCATGGGACTTACACGATGGGCATCATGGTGGGCGACGATGGGGGAGCCAACAAGATCGGCGTGGCCCCCCAAGCCAAGTGGCTCACGTGTAAGGGGTGCGAGGGCAGCTCCTGTTCGAGTATTGCGCTGCTCGAATGTGGGGATTTCATCCTGGCCCCCTGGGATCTGAACATGGCCAATCCCGACCCCAGCAAGCGTCCTCACATCGTGAACAACTCTTGGGGAGGTGACGGCGGAGATTCCTTCTACCGGCGCACGGTTCAGAGCTGGCGGGCAGCCGGGATTTTCCCGGCCTTCTCCAGCGGCAACGGAGGCCCCTTCTGCTCTACCGCTGGGTCACCGGGGGATTACCCTGAAACGTTTTCCAGCGGTGCGACCGATGTCTTCGATACCATTGCCGATTTCAGCAGCCGAGGGCCCTCGCTCTTCGGGGTGACGAAGCCCGATATCGCTGTCCCGGGAGTGCACGTGCGCTCAAGTGTGCCGACTAACAGCTACGTTGCCGCGAGTGGGACTTCAGCTGCCTCGCCTCATACTGCGGGGACGGTGGCCTTGCTGTGGTCCTTCTTTCCCGGGCTCAGCCGAGATATCCCCAGCACCGAGAAAAAATTGCGTTCGACAGCAGTGATCTTCAACACGACCTTTGGCTGCGGGGGAGACAATGCGACGTCGCATCCTAATAACGACTTCGGCTGGGGCAGGGTTGATGCGTTTCGAGCCTACACACCCGTGAATATCTATACGGACCGTTCAGTGTATCGGGCGGGCGACACGATGGCGGTTCGCCTGTCATTAGTGAATCCACTGAATACCTCAGTAAAGGTGGACGTATATGTAGCCCTGCAATTTCCTAGCGGGCAGCTCCTCTTCCTCGGCGGTGGCGGAACTGCTCCGACGCCGCTGGTAACCGATGTCATCATTGATCCATCATTGGAGGTGTTCGATGTCAATCTATTCACCTACACATTCGGGGGCGAGCCCACGGGTAATTATACATGGTTTGCACTGTTGACCCCTGCGGGGGCAAATCCCTTCGATTCATCCCGTTGGCTCACCTTGGATCTGACACCATTCATAAAGCAATAGCCTCTTAAGCGTCTCTCGGGGTTTTCACCAGATGGCCCCGCCTGTTTCCAACACGTCCTCCCCAAGCCAGGAGAGTTCCCGTATCTCGCAGAATCATTTACCCAGGAGGCGAGTCCAAGAAGCTTCGTCGTCACCTCACTCCACAAATGGATGCTCAGTGCTGAGGATGATCTCAGCCACTTCTGGACGGATGAGACCGTCGGGGGCCCGGCGTTCGGTGAGCAATCGACGCAACAGGCTGCCGCTAAAGTCGAGATGCTCCTCAGGCGCCGTGCGGGCAGGTTTTCTCGTTGGCGACGCTGACGCATCTGCGACAGTAAAAGAAGGCGGTAAAGAACAGCGGCGTGATGCCGAGGTCGGGGAATTCCTCGAAAATCTCCTGCGCGGCATAGGGAGCGTAAAACTCGTCCGACGCCAGCATGATCCCGGCCAACGATGAAGTGGGTACAGCCGAAATTTTTCCGCACAATGGCATGAAAGATGGCTTCCCGTGGGCCTGCATAGCGCATCTCGGTGTGCAAGGTAGCCAGCACCACACGCTCCGCCGGGTAGTAGTGACGCACGAGAGCCTCGTATGTCCCCAGAATGACCTCGTCTCGGAAGTCTCCTGTCTTCTTGCGCCCGATCACTGGGTTCAGAAAAATGCCATCCACGAACGTAAGCGCCGTCTTTTGCACGTATTCATGTCCCAGATGCGGCACATTCCGCGTCTGAAAGCCCACCACCGTGCGCCAGCCTTTCGTCGTGAATAGCTCGCGTGTTTCTCGCGGTGTCAGACGATAACTGGCAAATGGGGACTCGACCTCAGCCAGAACCGTAACCGTCCCCCCCAGGAGTACTTCCCCCAGGTCGAACACATGGGCAACGCCAGGATGCTTGACGATCTTCCGTGCCAAATACCTGTTTGGCGTATGCCTGGCGATCGTAGCGATAAGGGCTGACCTCTGACAATAGCGCCAGGGGCTGCCCAGCATACCAGAGGCCAACATCTTTTCCGAGGCTACTGACTTGCTTGGCCGACACGTCGAGGACGATAGGAATCGTCCAGGGCGCGCCGTTTGTCAAACGCTTCTCATAGAGTGTGGCGCGGAAATCTTCTGAGCCCATGAACCCCTCTAGTGGGCTGAAGGCGCCGATGCCCAGGTTCCAGACGTCGCTGGCGATCTCAGGGCTAATGTCGAGCCGTGGTAACCGCTTCACGTCATCCAACAAGCGGTCCCGCTCGGGGTCTTGTGACATGCGCTGAATCAAGCGTCCCCCGTGTGGTTTGGACAGCACCGCTGCTCCTTTCCGTGATCCCATCTTGGGAAGCCTACCAGAAACACGCCTACCTTTCTGCGTCTGTGCGATCAAACGGTCTGCTCGCTGAGTCACCAGAGGCGAAGAATGTGGCATGCCTGGCTCACTGTAACACAGGGGGAAGTGGGCCTGCAACCGATGCTCCAGGCCGGTTGCCAAGTTCAGAAGGCCATGCTATATCTGTGACGCGACGCATGCATCTTGGTGCTTGCAGTGTGGGTACGTACCTTTCCTAAGCGTATGAGGAAAGGAGCCGAAGTTGGTTCACAGAAAGGGGGCACAGCCATGAGGGGGTTGCGTACAACTGTCAGCACGATGCCGCGAGAACGTGTGCCTCCCGGTCAAACACGCACCACCAAGTTCCCAATTCTACATGTCAGCGACCCCCCTGTATTTAATCCACACACCTGGACGCTGAAAGTGGTAGGCGAGGTAGAACACCCGCTGACACTGACCTGGGAGCAAGTGTTAGCGTTGCCAGCGATCACATCCGTCAGCGATTTTCATTGCGTCACGAGTTGGAGCCGTCTGGATAACCGCTGGGAAGGGATCGCATTTCGGACACTTGCTGAAATGGTGCAACCGAAGCCACACGTGCAGTACGTGATCGGTGAGGATGACTGGGGCTATACCGCCAACCTCCCCTTGGATGTGCTGATGGATGATGATGTGCTCCTCGCCTACAAGCACGATGGGCGTGACCTGGAGGCTGTGCACGGCGGGCCGCTGCGCCTGGTGGTGCCCAAGCGTTATGCCTGGAAGTCCATCAAATGGCTGCGTGCTCTATATTTCCGCGAGCATGATGAGCCGGGGTTCTGGGAAGTACGCGGCTATAGCAATACCGCGGACCCGTGGACGGATGACCGTTATAGTGTTTAAAGTGGGTGCGACCACATGCTTCCGTTAACGCATGCGTTGATTGGACTTGGGTCGAACATGGGAGACCGCCTGCAATTCCTGCAGCGTGCCGTGATGCATCTCGACCAGAGCATCGGCATCCATGTCAGCGCCGTCTCCTCGGTATATGAGACCGCGCCTGTCGGTCCGGCCGCTCAGGTCTGGTTTTTGAACGCTGTGGTGGCGGTCGACACGAACTTGGACCCAGTCACTCTCCTGCAACAAACCCAGGCGATCGAACGTGCGCTCGGCCGCGAAACTACCTATCACTGGGGGCCTCGGACCATCGACCTGGATATCCTGCTCTACGGCGACACCCAGATCAAGACCGCGATTCTCACGATTCCCCATCCTGAGCTCTGCCAGCGCGCCTTTGTGATGGTTCCGTTGCTCGAACTTGCCCCAGGGCTTGTACTGCCGGACAGAACAGCGGTCAGCGCCTGTCTCTGCAGGCTCACCCCACCCCAGCAGGTCAGGCTCTTTGCTCCGGCAGCGGTGTTGGCGTCCTCATGTAGCCTGTAACGGCAGCTATCTCCACATGGGGCATGGCCGCCGTGGCTCTCCCGCTCACCCCAGCCTTGCCGCTGCCGCCTGCACGAAGGCGACAAACAAGCGCTGTGCCGCCTTGTCCTCTGCAAACAACCGCTCTGGGTGCCATTGTACACCGATGACAAAGGATCGGTCGGGGATTTCCACAGCCTCGATGACGCCATCGCGGGCGCTGGCGCTCACCACGGTCCCTTGCCCTGGCACCTTCACGGCTTGATGATGCAGGCTATTGACGCGTAGCTCCTGCAGGCCGAGGATACCAGCGAGGCGCGTCTCCGGGACGATATCGATGCTGTGGGCTGTTTCGGGGGACCCAGCATGCTTATACGCTTTGGGCACCTGCGATGGGATGTCCTGATACAGCGAGCCGCCAAGGGCGACATTCAGGACCTGAGCTCCCCCACAAATGCCAAACACCGGTAGCGCACGCGCCAGGGCGAGATGCACCAGCTGGATTTCAAAATCGGTGCGCAGCGGATTCACCGGTCCCAAGCGCTGCTGGGGTTCCTCACCGTAGTATGCGGGGTCAACATCAGCGGGGCTGCCAGGAATCAGAAGCCCGTGGAGAGGTTGTGCATAAGCGACGCGACCGTCCTCATCCCGTATGGTGGGCAGCAGGACTGGTACCCCCCCAGCGACCAGGACTGCTTGGACATAGTCATCATACAGTACATGGACTTTCCGTCCTGGAGCCCTCGCGTCTCTTCCGGTGCCGAGGTCGAGATCGCAGGTAATGCCGATCATCGGTCGCACAGTAACTCTCCTTTACCGGTGTGTCGGATCGGGTCAACGTGCGGCCTGCCCATCGGGTGCGAGGCCATATAATCGCTGATACATCCCGTAATTGCGCAGGACACTCTTGACATAGAGTCTCGTCTCCTCAAAGGGAAGACGCTCGATAAACTCGTCCCAATCGGTTGTGCTCAGGTCTTTCAGCCATTGCTTGACGCGTCCTGGTCCAGCGTTGTATGCAGCCAGCGCGGGGATGAGATTACCACGGTGTGTGTCCGCTAAGCGGTCTAAATACTGCGCGCCCAAACGGACGTTCAGCTGTGGATCAAACAAGAGGTCGTCGCGAAAGGCCTCCAGTCCTATCCGCTGATAGACCTCACGCCCAGTCGAGGGTAAAAGTTGCATCAGCCCGCGCGCGTCCGAATTGGAGACAGCGCGGGCATTGAAGGCGCTCTCCTGGCGAATGACCCCCAGTACGAGCCATGGATCAAGCCGCGCAAATTTCGTAGCCTCCAGAACCTCTTGCCAATATAGCTGCGGGAAGAGTGTCGTCCAGAACTCAGGAGGCAGGCTGAGCCGCGCATTGGCCGCCGCCGAGCTCAGCGCCGCGTTCAAGGTCCGAATGGCCTGAAGAGGCATGTCTGCCCTGAGATACATGCGGGCCAATACCATCCGTTCATTGACTCCTTGACCCAATCGCCGGGAGAATTGCGTGATCTCTTCCCGCGCATCCTCAAGCAAGCGAAGGGCGAGAAGCTCATCCACGCGGACACTGTGGAAGCGAGCGGCATCTGAAAGGCCGAGATCGGTGTTGAGCTGTGGAGAGCGATCGGCAGAGAAGGTGGAGCTGTTCGCCGAGGCAAAGGCAGGTGTGGGGGCATTCCCGAGCGCAGGCTCTGGAGCGTAGGACCTCCTGGCCACGTTGGCCATAATACGTATAGGGATAGTCACGGGCCACCTGCTCATAGAGCAGCAGGGATTGCGGACTATGGCCACTTTTGTCGAGAGCTTTGGCCTGCCAATAGACAGCGTTACTCGCGAACAGTGACTGGGGAAAGCGCTCCGCCGTCTTCCCAAACTCCTGTGCCGCGGTGCCGAAGAGGCGCTGAGCATAGTACAGCCAACCGATGCGCCAGGACAGTTCGTCGGCTCGGTCGCTCGTGGGAAAGCGCGTCGCTAACTCTCGATAGGCTCCAATGGCGCGTTCACTCTGCTGTCGGGACTCATAGGACAGGCCGAGCGTCACCAATGCCTTGCCATTCCACACCGTCGACGGTTCACGCGCTGCCAATTGACGCAACACTCCTTCTGCCTCACCGCCACGGCCGTCACGCTGCAAGGCCAGGCCGAGAAGATAGAGAGCCTCGGCCGATTGGTCGTCGGCCCCTTGGACATAGCGAAATTGGTCTAGGCTGGCGATGGCCTCGCGGTAGCGTCGTAGTCGATAGGCACAGAAGCCGAGACGTCTGGCTGCCCATGCGGTCAGGTCGTCGGATCGTCCGCTGGTAGATAGCTGTCGTACCGCTTGCATAGCCCGCTCGCAATCACCAGCCTCGGCAAGCTGATCAGCTCGCTCGAGGTGTTCTCGCGGACTCAATACAGAGGCAAGCGTGCGCCCTATCGGCGGTATGGTCTCCGCCCGGAAAGCGGCCTGCTCAGCCTCTGAGCTTAATGGAAATCGGATAAAAAGGGTACGATAAGCCGCCATGGCTTTGTCGTGCAATCCGGCGGACTCATAGCCCTGCCCGAGCC
Source organism: uncultured Nitrospinota bacterium (assembly GCA_963707985.1). Lineage (GTDB taxonomy): Bacteria > Tectomicrobia > Entotheonellia > J063 > CAVPRW01 > CAVPRW01. The sequence goes on from CAVPRW010000008.1 coordinate 90,080, forward strand.
ATAGATACGCCTCAGGCACAGCTGGATCTTTGGGAGCTTGGCTGACAAGTTCTTCAAGGACGTGTACACCCTCTAAAAACTGGCCGTTGATGCTAATCAGTTGTCGCCCCAAGGCCAGACGTGCCTGGGGGACGAGGCGACTTTGTGGAAACCGCACCAACAGAAGCCGCAGCGTCTCCAGGTATGGGCGCTCAGCGTTCAGCTCCTGATGAATACGCGCCACGTTCCAAATGGCGTAATCTCCGAGCTCCGGATATCGGCCCACCACCTCACCAAAGGCCTGCAGCGCCTCTGGATAGCGCTTCAGCCTCAGGGCGACATGGCCGTATAAGTAGCGGGCGCGATTTTGCTCCTGGCTGGAAAGCGATGTGACCGGGAGGGAAGTGAGTTGTGCCAAAGCCTCGGGGTAATTTCCACGCTCGACGGCCTTGATCGCACTGTCGAGTGTTGCGGTCGGAGTCCCCGCCCAAAGGCAACTCATTGAGAGAAGGGTTATGACCATACCGACAGTCCACCCGCGGCGGGTCGTCATCAGCCATCGTCCTCCTTCCTGCCGTGACCTGGATAACCAGTATTGCCCATGAACCCCTGGTATTCAAGGGTTTCAGTGGCTTGCATTTTACTGTGGAACGTTTATATTATACAGTGAATTGGCGAGAATCCCTGATCTGGAGGTCTCCGAGCATGATAATCGACAAGGTATTAGCAGTCTATAATATCTCACCATTGCTCCTGGTGGTTGAGTCCGACGAAGGGAAGTTGTTTGAGCTCTCCCTGAAGGACCTCAAGAAGGCTGGGTATATTTTCAGCGATACAGCATGGAAGAGCTTGGTCGAAGATTATCGGATCTTTAACAGCCAGCATGCACCACGCTAATGCGTGTTAGTTTAGCGCGTATGCGCCGGTGGGGTCTTCGAGGACTGGGGCCGCTGCCCGGTGCGGCGGCTCACAGTCCTCGGCCAATAGAGCACAATGGGCGCTACCACAAAGATTGAAGAATACGTTCCGGCAATAACGCCAATCAGGAGGGCCAACGCAAAATCATGCAACACAGCCCCGCCAAACAACAATAGGGCGACAAGCGTTAAGACGACCGACCCACCGGTAAGAATCGTGCGACTGAGCGTCTCGTTAAGACTGCGATTGATGACTTGGTCGAGTGGGTCCCGAGGATGGGCACGGAGGTTTTCACGAACGCGATCGAGGACGACAATAGAATCATTGATCGAATAGCCTGCGATGGTCAAGATAGCAGCCAAAACCGTCAAGGTCATTTCTTTGCCGGTTAGAGCAAACAGCCCAAGCGTGATCAAGACATCGTGAAGATCGGCCAGCACCACCCCCAACGCATATTCGACACGCATCCCAAAACGCCACCAAATATACACCAGAATTCCTAGCGCCGACCACACCACGGCGAGCAGAGCTTTCCACCGTAAATCCTTTCCGACCTTCGGTCCCACTTGCTCTGCTCGCAGGAGTTGCACTCCTTGATCTCCATACTCCTGCTGAAATGCTTCCATCACTCGCGACCGTAGGTGTTCCAGATCTTCGGTTGAATTCGGAACCCGAACGATGAAATCACGGTCGCTGCCGAAGCGCTGAATTTCGGTTTCCGGTAAGTTGAGCTTATGCAGTATCCCGCGCACGTGGTCGACAGTCATCTCTTGCTGAAACCGTAATTGCAGCAGAGTGCCACCGGAGAAATCGATCCCATAGTTGAATGCATCGCGTCCAGTAAGCACGCGCCCGAGAATAAGGATGAGGACAAGAGCCACGAGCACGACAGATACGAGAGCGAATACTTTCATTCGGCCAATGAAATCGAGATCAATCCCTGGGCGTATAATCTCCATATATGCTCCCGTTCAACACCCCGCCGCACTTCCTAGATACTCAACCGCTGGATGGGCCGTAAGGCTAAAACACTCTCGAAGATCACCTTGCAGATGAACACCGCCGTGATGAGATTGGCAATCATTCCCAGCACCAGGGTGACGGCAAATCCCTTCACAGGACCCGTCCCGAACTGAAAAAGCATCGCCGCTGCGATGAGTGTTGTGACATGTCCATCCAAAATCGCGCTCCACGCGCGTGTGAATCCTGCATCAATGGCCGAGCGCGGAGGTTTACCCGTGCGCACTTCCTCGCGAATGCGCTCAAAGATCAGCACATTCGCATCCACTGCCATACCAATTGTCAGCACGATGCCGGCGATTCCCGGTAATGTGAGGGTGGCATGAAGGTATCCAAGCCCTGCCAGAAGCATAAGGACATTCAACACCAGCGCAAGGTTTGCCACCACCCCGGCGAAGCGGTAATAAACCAGCATGAAAAGCACGACCAGCAGACTGCCAATGACACCGGCCGTAATGCCCTCACGAATGGAGTCCTGTCCCAGCGAGGGGCCGATGGTGCGATTTTCCTCGATGCGCACCGGCGCCGGCAGTGCCCCAGCCCGCAGCACAATGGCGAGGTCCTTCGCTTCCGCATCCGTAAAGCTTCCCGTAATCTGTGCTCGCCCGCCTCCAATGCGTTCACGAATGACTGGAGCTGAGTAGACGGTGTCGTCTAGAGCGATGGCAAGACGCTTGCCCACATTCTCTGAAGTGATATGCTCAAAGAGTCGTGCCCCGTCGCCATTAAATTCTATTGAGACGTAGGGCTCTCCGAAACGTGAGCCCAGTTCCATTTTCGCATTACTCAATGCGTCTCCGGTGAGCAGTACTTGCTTCTTCAGCAAATAAGGGGTACGTGTCACCTCTTTGGTTTGTTTGTTGACCTTCCGTTCATACAATATTTCCGACCCCGCCGGCACTCGACCCTTTAAGGCTTCGTCGACGCTCTGCCCCTCGTCAACAAGCCGAAACTCTAAGCGGGCGGTCCTCCCGATGAGCTGGATGGCGCGGCTGGGATCCTCGATACCCGGTAACTCGACCACAATGTTGCGTGCACCCTGTCGTTGAATGGTTGGCTCGGCAACGCCAAATTGATCCACCCGATTGCGGATTGTCTCAAGCGCCTGATCGACCGCATTTTCCATAATCCGCCGGACGTCCTGATCATCGAGCTTGTAGGTCAGCTCGGTTCCCCCACCCATGGTGCCAACAGGAACCAGGGATGGGAAAGCCTTAACGGTGTCGGTGACAAGGTTGACTTGCCCGGCGTCGGGAAGTTTGATCAGCAGCTGTCTATAGTCGATTTTGCGCACCTCAGCCCCCGATAGCCCAGCCTTTTTCAGCGCCTCCGTGAGCTCGGTGACAAGTCTCTCAGTGGTATTTTCCACTGCCTTCTCCGCTTCAACTTCCAGGACCAGATGCATGCCGCCTTGTAAGTCCAGCCCCAAATTAATTCGTCGTCCCAACGGGAAGGCGAACCACGCGCTGACCCCAATAAGCATTGCAATAATTGCTAATTTCCAGCGCAAATCCCGCCGCAAGCCATTCTCCTTCATGCGATCTGAAGGCTCATCACCCAGTGAAAAGGTCGCTACCGCTTCCTTCTTCCACGCTGCCGACCGCTGCTGCCCTTTGCCGGATGGCAACGCTTAGGGCAGAGGGGCGCAACGGCTAGACTGGCCGCCTCCTAGCTGGCCTCCGCCTTGCCTGTCTGGCCTGTGATTGGCGTCGTGATGATCTGGCCCATTGTCGTCTTGATGATCGTGACAGCGGGAAATATCGTGGCGATCAAGTAGCCGAGCGCTTTGGGAGCGAGATAGGGCGCGGAGCACTTAGCCTTTCTTCATCTCCTCGACTTCCTCGAACACTCTATCCGTCTCTTTCACCATATCGGCGATGGCACTCTTGTTCACCCGGATACGAACCTGGTCGGCGATTTCAAGGTGAATGATGTCGTTGCGGATTTTAACGATGGTGCCATAGATGCCGCCGCTAGTGACCACGCGATCACCACGCTTCAGATTTTGCAGCATCTGGCGGAGGTCTCGTTGCTTCTTCTGCTGAGGGCGAATGAGCAGGAAATAGAAGATCGCGAACATCGCGATGAAGGGAATCAGCATGTTGACTTGCCCGAAGATCCCCCCTCCGCCACCTGGCGCAGCTCCGGAGGTTTGTGCGTAGGCCCACTCCAGCATTGATGTCTCCCTTTCTAGTGTGCAACCTTGCAGCTGGCCTGCGTCGCAGGCGCCATGCGGACTAGAGCATAAATTATAGCCAGGTCGTTGAGGCACGTGCAAGCAAAATCACCCGGATCCGCGAGCAACGATGAAAAACAGCAGGCAAAAAAATGGGTCCCCACCGCAGAGCTAAGGTAGGGACCCGCAGGCAACGAGTCTTCGCTGCGAGCGACGACCCTGAGTCAGCAACCGACAGCGGACAAGGTACCCCGTTCGGCAGCTTTCTTACACATCGTAGTAGAGGGCGAACTCGTACGGATGCGGCCGTAGGCGCACCTCGTCGATTTCTCGATGGCGCTTGAAGTATAACCAGGTGTCTAGCGTGTCTTTGGTGAAGACATCTCCCTTCATCAAGAAGTCGTGATCGCGCTCCAGCGCCAGGAGAGCATCCTCCAAACTACCCGGCACCGAGGGCACATCCTTCAGTTCTTCGGGGCCGAGTTCGTAAATATCTTTGTCCAACGGATCGCCCGGATCGATCTTGTTCTCGATGCCGTCCAGTCCGGCCATGAGCATGGCGGCGAAGGCCAGGTAGGGGTTACTCGAACCATCGGGGAACCGCACTTCGATACGCTTGGCTTTAGGGTTCGTGAAGTACATCGGGATGCGCACGCTAGCGCTGCGGTTACGGCTCGAGTAGGCCAGGTTGACTGGGGCTTCAAAGCCAGGCACTAAGCGTTTATAGGAGTTCGTCGTGGGGGCTACCAGGGCACAAAGCGCCGCCGCATGATGCAGGATGCCGCCAATGTAGTACAGGGCCGTTTTGCTCAAACCCGCATAGTCATTGCCTGGGAACAACGGCTGATCGTTCTTCCACAGGCTTTGGTGGACATGCATACCCGTGCCGTTGTCGCCGAAGATGGGTTTCGGCATAAAGGTTGCGGTTTTATTGTGCCGACGCGCCACATTCTTGATGATGTACTTGTACCACATCACCTTGTCCGCCATTAGCGTCAGCGGTGAGAAGCGCATATCGATTTCACATTGCCCGGCAGTAGCCACCTCGTGGTGTTGCGCTTCGACGATGATGCCCACCTTCTCGAGCGTCAGGACCATCTCAGTCCGCAGATCCTGGAGGGTATCGGTGGGGGAGACGGGGAAGTAGCCCTCTTTAAATCGTGGTTTGTATCCCAGATTGGGCTTCTCTTCGCGACCGCTGTTCCAGCGCCCTTCGACGGAGTCGATGAAGTAGTACCCGCAGTTCTCGTGGAAATCGTAGCGGATGTCATCGAAGACAAAGAACTCGAGTTCGGGGCCGAAATAGGCGGTATCAGCCAGCCCTGTTTGCCTGAGAAAGGCCTCGGCTTTTTGGGCGATATAGCGCGGATCACGCGAATAGCGTTCGCGCGTGATGGGGTCCAGCACGTCGCAGATCATGGTCAGGGTAGGGACCTCGGTAAAGGGATCCATATTCGCGCTGTTGGGATCTGGAATCACCAGCATATCGCTCAGGTTAATCGCTTGCCAACCCCTGATACTCGAGCCATCGAACCCGTAGCCATCTTCCAGGGAACTCTCGCTTACCTCACTAATGGGCACAGAGAAATGTTGCCATAATCCTGGCAAGTCGATGAACTTGAGGTCCACCATTTTGGCGCCATTCTCTTTGGCCATACTCAGCACTTCTTTTGGTGTCATGCCCTACTCCTCCCCCAACGATTGCCGTGTCAAATAGCTTCTTCGCCCCGTTCTCCCGTGCGGATACGTATGGCATCCTCGATCGGCAGCACGAAGATTTTCCCATCCCCAATCCGACCAGTCTTGGCTGACGAGACGATGGTTTCGACGATGGTGTCCGCCATCTGGTCGGGGGCGACGATCTCAATCTTGATCTTGGGGAGGAAATCGACCACATACTCCGCCCCCCGATAGAGCTCGGTATGCCCCTTTTGTCTTCCAAATCCTTTGACTTCCGTTACCGTCATCCCTTGGATGCCGATTTCGCTCAGCCGATCACGGACCTCATCAAGCTTGAACGGCTTAATGATGGCTTCGATCTTTTTCATCCCTTCCCCTCCCAGCGCTGCCCCCTCACCACTCAGCGCAGGCCTGCCTTAGCTCCCACATCGTGCCCGAGTCGTTAGCATGACAAAGACGAGAGCTTCCAGGTGCTAACCTGCGGTCCTATCGTAGCAAATCTTCGGAATACTGTAAAGGGACGGCAGGGCGGGTGGCACAGAGCCAGCCACGATCCCCAGAGGCCTCTAAGTCCGTGAATCAGGCATGTTTCGTGCCAGCCATGCCACCGTAGCCTTGACTGTCGCTATTCGCGGCGGCGAGCGCCCCCATAGTTTCAGCGGCGAGATGCAGCATCGATCTGGATGCACCCGTAGTGATGAAAGGTTGGGCAGTACGCATGATGGACCGCCGAAATGTCAGGCAGGACAAGTACGCTTGAAGGACCAAATAACCAACGCAAGCGCCTATGCTCGCTCGCGAGGCGGGAGGGTTGCTCCGACCCTCCCGCCAGTCGCCTAATACATGCCGCCCATACCGCCCATACCGCCCATACCGCCCATACCACCGCCCGGAGGCATCGGCGGTGCCTTCTCTTCCTCGGGGATGTCGGTTATTAAGGCTTCGGTGGTCAACATCAGCGAGGCGATGCTGGCCGCGTTCTGCAGGGCACTTCGCACCACTTTGGCAGGATCGATAATCCCGGCTTCAAACATATCCACATATTTCATGCCTTCCGCGTCAAAGCCCTGGTTCGCACTCATCTCTTTGAGACGCTGGACGACGACTGAGCCTTCTGCGCCAGCATTGGTCGCAATCTGGCGCGCCGGTTCTTCCAGGGCGCGGCGAATAATATCAGAGCCCACCCGCTGATCGCCCTGCAGGCTCGACTGTTCGAGGGCTTTGCAGGCGCGCAGCAAGGCCACGCCACCGCCCGGCACGACGCCTTCTTCAACCGCCGCACGGGTGGCGTTCAAGGCGTCCTCGACGCGCGCCTTTTTCTCTTTCATCTCCGTCTCAGTGGCCGCTCCGACTTTGATCACCGCCACGCCACCGACCAGCTTCGCCAGGCGTTCTTGCAGCTTCTCGCGATCGTAGTCGGAGGTGGTCTCCTCGACTTGTACCCGGATTTCCTTCACCCGGCCTTCGATCGCCGCCTGGTCCCCGGCGCCTTCGATAATGGTCGTATTGTCTTTATCGATGACGATCCGTTTGGCACGGCCAAGGTCTTTCAGAGTCACACTCTCAAGTTTAATCCCAAGCTCCTCAGCGATCACGTTGCCGCCCGTCAGGATGGAGATGTCTTTCAGCATCTCCTTGCGCCGATCGCCGAAGCCGGGGGCCTTCACCGCCGCCACGCTGAGCGTGCCACGGATTTTGTTGACCACCAAGGTGGCCAGGGCCTCACCTTCGACATCTTCGGCGATGATCACCAGGGGTTTGCCCATCCGTGCGATCTGTTCGAGAATGGGAAGGAGGTCCTTCATGCTGCTGATTTTCTTCTCGTTGATTAGCAGATAAGGTTCTTCCAGCACGATTTCCATGCGCTCAGCGTCGGTCACGAAGTAGGGTGACAGATAGCCACGGTCGAATTGCATGCCTTCCACGACGTCGAGGGAGGTCTCCATGCTCTTGGCTTCCTCGACCGTGATCACCCCATCCTTGCCGACCTTTTCCATGGCCTCGGCGATTAGATCACCGATGTTCCGATCGTTGTTTGCCGAGATGGCACCGACCTGGGAGATCTCGCGCTTGTCTTTAATGGGTTTGCTGAGCTTCTTAATCTCCTCCATCACGGTCGCGACGGCGTGCTCGATGCCGCGTTTGAGGTCCATGGGATTGGCCCCAGCGGCGACATTTTTCAACCCTTCACGATAGATCGCCTGGGCCAGCACGGTCGCCGTGGTGGTGCCATCGCCAGCCACGTCACTGGTCTTGCTCGCCACTTCGTTGACCATGTGCGCGCCCATATTCTCGAAGGGATTTTCGAGCTCGATTTCCTTGGCAACCGTGACCCCATCCTTGGTAATCGTGGGGGCCCCGAACTTCTTATCCAGGACGACGTTCCGCCCACGGGGGCCCAACGTCACCTTCACCGCTTCGGCAAGCTTATCGACACCTCTTAGAATCGCCGTTCGCGCGTCCGCGCTGAACATTAACTGCTTTGGCATCTCTGGTCTCCTCTGCTGGACACATGTCCATCTACGATTTTCCCGTCACCTGCAACACAACGTTGTGATTTCAAGCACTGGTGGGCAAGCATTCGGCTGGATTCTTTAGCACTCTCACGTGTAGAGTGCTAACACAAATATACGCATAGCCCCGTGCCTTGGCAAGGGAAAAAGTAGCTCGACCAGAAGTGGCTCACGGCAACCGCAGCGCTTTCGCGCCGATGTCGGTGCGGTAGTGTACGCCATCCCAACTGATACAATGCACTGTCTGGTAGGCACGGTCGAGTGCCTGGCGGAGGTTCGACCCCAGAGCCGTCACTCCCAGGACACGGCCGCCGCTGGTCAGCAGCTGTCCATCGCGGCGGGCAGTTCCGGCGTGGAACACGGCGACCCCAGGCCCCTGTGCCGCTTGCTCAACGCCAGCAATCGGCTGGCCGCGCTCATACGCCTCGGGATAACCACGCGACGCCATGACGACACACACGGCCGCATCGTCTACCAAACGGCACGCCTGGCGCGTTAACGTCCCATCAGTGGTTGCCAGCAAGAGGGGTAAGAGATCGCTCTCCAACCGCATCATCAAAACCTGCGCCTCGGGATCGCCAAAGCGGGCGTTGAATTCGATGACCCACAACCGACCCTCGACTAACATCAGCCCCGCATAGAGCACCCCCTGGAACAGCCGCCCTTCAGCGGCCATAGCGTGTACCGTGGGGCGCATGATTTCGTCCATAATCCGTTCAGAGAGTGCGACATCCACCACCGGCACAGGTGAGTAGGCCCCCATCCCACCGGTGTTCGGGCCTTCATCGCCATCGTCGATCGCTTTGTGGTCCTGGCAGACAGGCAACGGCACCAATGCGGTCCCATCGGTGAGGGCGAAGAATGACAACTCCTCACCTCGGAGAAACCGCTCAATCACCACCTGGGCCCCAGCCTCGCCAAATACCTTCACCCGCATCATCTGATCGATCGCCTCACGGGCGCTGGCTCTGGTCTGACAGACGGTGGCACCCTTGCCCGCCGCCAGTCCATCGGCTTTCACGACAAGCGGAGTCGGGTGTTGGTCGATATACCTCTCAGCCTGCTGGGGATCGGAGAAGGTTTGAAAAGGCGCGGTGGGAACGCCATACTTAACCATGAGGGATTTGGCAAAGACTTTGCTACTTTCAATGATGGCGGCGTGCTGGGTGGGACCAAAGATTGCGTGCCCCTCCTGACGAAACCGATCGACGATGCCGAGCGCCAGAGGAAATTCCGGGCCAACAACGGTGAAGTCGATGGCAGAATCGTGGGCAAACGCCAGCAAGGAGGTAATGTCGTCGGCGCGGATCGGCACATTCTCTGCCTGCTCGGCCGTACCGGCATTGCCAGGAGCGCAATAGAGCCGGGAGAGTAGGGGACTTTGGGCTAGCTTCCAGACCAGTGCATGTTCACGTCCACCGCTGCCGATGACCAAGACCTTCATGGGCCTCCCCCACCAGGATCGATGTACCCAGCCTGCTAATGCTTGAAATGCCGGATGCCGGTGAGCACCATGGCCAGACCATGTTCGTCTGCCGCCTGTGCTACCTCAGCATCGCGAATAGAGCCCCCTGGATGTGCCAGCGCGGTCACCCCGGCCTTGGCTGCTTCGTCGACCCCATCACGAAAGGGGAAAAAGGCATCGGACGCCAGTACCGTTCCGGCCGTCGGCAGTAACGCTTTCATCACCGCCAATTTCACCGAGTCGACCCGGCTCATCTGGCCAGCGCCAATGCCCACCGTCTGCCCGGCATGGGCTAGCACAATGGCGTTGGATTTGACATGCTTTGAGACGCGCCAGGCGAAATCCAGTCCGGACCACTCTTCCGCAGTCGGTTGTCGTGCGCTGACGACCTGTAATTTCGTGGGGTCCCAGCTCTGGGCGTCGCGGGCCTGCAGCAGCAGGCCTCCCGTGATACTGCGACTCTCGGAGGGGTTGAGGCTCAGGGAGCCGAGCTCGGGGAGGGCTAAGAGTCGAAGATTCTCGCGGCGCTGCAAGCCTGCTAGCGCTTCATCCGTGAATCCAGGTGCGATGATGGCTTCTACTAATAAACCTCTTGTGGCCCGGAGCATCGAACCATCGAACGGGCGATTGACTCCGATGATGCCGCCATAGGCAGACACAGGATCGCAGGCGCGCGCACGTTCGAATGCCTCCACGAGAGAGCCCCCGAGTCCCACGCCACAAGGATTGGTATGTTTGACGATGCAGCAGGCAGGACTCTCGGGAAACTCCAACACCAGCCCCAGGGCTGCATTGAGATCCAAGAGATTGGTGTAGGAGAGGGCTCTACCCTGCAGCTGCTGTGCCTCGGCGAGCGACAGACCGTGACTGAGGCGGTCACGATAAAACGCCGCGGCCTGATGCGGATTTTCGCCGTAACGTAAATCCTGAACTTTGCTGAAGGTCAATGTCAATGTCTCTGGGAACACACGACCATTCGACCTCGCATCGAGCTGCCAAGGGGGTTGATCTTGGGAGAGATAGGCAGCGATGAGAGCATCGTATTGAGCCGTATGGGCGAAGGCCTTCTGGGCAAGCTGCCAGCGCCGCTCGGTCGTGACGAGACCGGTGGCGCGAAGATCATTGAGGACAGGCGTGTAATCCGCAGGGTCGACCAGCACTGCTACCGACTGATAATTCTTCGCTGCCGCCCGCACGAGGGTTGGGCCCCCGATGTCGATCTGCTCCAGAGCTTCCTCACGTGCCACATCTGGACGAGCGATGATCTCGGCAAAGGGGTAGAGGTTGACTGCAACCAAGTCAATCGGCTCGATGCCATGAGTGGCCAGAGCGCTCTGATGGGCGGGATTGTCGCGCTTTGCCAGGATACCGCCGTGAATGCGGGGGTGCAGCGTCTTCACGCGTCCATCTAAGATCTCCGGGAAACCCGTGTAGTCAGACACCGCCACCACCGGTATCCCAGCCGCCTGCAATAGGGTGGCCGTCCCGCCCGTGGAGAGGAGCTGTACACCTAGGGTGTGTAACGCCTTGGCAAAGTCGACAATTCCCTCCTTCTGCGATACACTGAGCAATGCGCGTAGAATGCACCCCATAAGATAGCTCCCCTAGCCTAAATCACCGAATCGATGCTGGAGCAAGGCAACGGCTACCACTGCTGCAGTCTCGGTCCGCAAGATGCGCTTCCCTAAGCCTGTGGGCAGGAAGCCATAGGCTTCCCCGCATGCCACTTCCTGCGCCGTCAAGCCCCCCTCTGGCCCAACGACCACAGCCACCGACGCCACCGGCGCAGATCCTGCCAGGACGGTGCGCAGGAGCCGTCTCTCCTCCCCCTCCCACAACACCAGCTTGAGCTCGGAACTTTGGCAGGAGACAAAAAACGCCTGCACCGGCATTGGCGCTCGCAAGTGCGGCACGGTTGCACGCCCACTTTGTTTACAGGCCTCGCGGGCAAGCTTCTCCCAACGGTCGATTTTCCTAGCCATGTGGGCCCCGGAGAGGTGTGGTATGACTCGTTCGGTGATGAGTGGCGCAATGTCCGACACGCCCAACTCAGTTGTCTTCTGGATGACCCAGTCGAATTTTTCAGCTTTCGGTAAACCCTGCCCTAAGATAATAGAGGTGGATGGAGAGGCTTGCGGTGTAGCGTCAAAAAGAATTCTACAGACAACTCCTCCGGTGTCCAGACCCTCGACCACGGTCACATATTCGTGACCACTGCCATCAAAGACGATAACCTGCGCACCCGGCCCCAATCTGAGGACGCGTACCAAGTGGTCTGCTTCATCGCCCCGCAGGCGTAGCTCTTGAGTGCCGACATCATCCGGTCGCACGAAAAAACGGCGCATGGCGCCTCAGGCCTCTTCACAGATGACTGCAGTCCATTCCTCCTGCGATACCTGGTGGGTGATGCGCCATCCGTGCGTCAAGATGCCGGACCGTAATTGTGGGACTTCCGCGCTGAGAATGCCCGATAGCACGACGACACCACCAGGTACGATGGCGGTGTGGAGAGGCTCCAGCATGGCGAGAATCGGCTCTAGCAAAATATTGGCCACTACGATGTCGAATCGGTCTGTGACCATCTCCAGGGAGCCAGCCGTAAAACTCGTCTGCTTCGAGAGTTGGTTCAGCCGCGCATTGACGCGGGCCACCCAGACGGCCAAGCGATCGAGATCAATACCGAATGCCGCGGCACAGCCGAATAACACGCCAGCCAGGCTGAGGATCCCGCTGCCACAACCGACGTCGAGAAGACGTCCGCCAGATCGCAGGCCAATGATCGTCTCCAGGGAGACGAGGCACAGTTGCGTCGTCGCGTGCAGGCCGGTTCCAAAGGCTTGTCCAGGGTTGAGCGTCAAGACCAACTCATCAGTAGCCGCGGCATAAGGCTCCCAGGGAGGACGTATGACCAACCGCTTGCCAAGCTTGAAGGGACGGTAGAAGCGTTTCCACTGCTCGACCCAGGCACCCCCATCGATCACCTGCATAGACAGCATCGGTTGAGCACTACTGCCTGCGCAAAGATCGTCGAGCGCACGTCGTACTTCGGCCAAGAGTCGCTCGCTGATCTGCTCCATGGGAAAGGCGGCGATCACCTTCGTCATTTCTCCGGCTTGTCCAACAGAAGTTTCGCCTGACCGCTGCAGGCCTTCCTGGACGACTCCGGGAGAACCAAGCGCCACCAGAGTTTCTCCTAAGGTCTCGGCGCTAGCCGACGGTAGCGTCATCGTCAGCTCAAGCCATTGTCCGCCGCGGCCGAGAGGAGCTTTAAATCGCTGGAGAGGAGACTTATGGGCCATGCCCCCATAATAGTCTGGAGCTGTGACGGGCGTCAAGGATCTCGGCCAGATGCTTGGGCTCATCCACCATTCCGGGGTTACAGGAAGCGCCTCACACCGGCCCGTCTCTTCTGTGAGCTGCGCAGCCGGCCAGCAGGGAGGGGATCATTGCGACAAGCAGTGACATCTGATAGATTATTAACCGCTTCTCCCAAGGGCAAAACGTTTTCTCAACATTCAACGACAACCCTGTCCGGACTGGCCGCTGGGTCGTTACCAGGATTTCTATCGTGCAGGGAGCCACGAACGGAGGGGGACGATGGACGATCCAAAATTACGCCCAATCGAAGCGTTCCCGGTTGATCTTGGCGGACGTCAGGCGATCTGCCTGAGAGACCCAACGCAACTAGCTGATGAGGCGGTGTTTGTCCCACCAGAGGCACTCTTCATTCTCGCTCATTTTGATGGCAGGCATGCCATCCTCGACATTCAGGAAGCCTACACCCGCCAGTTCGGCCGATTACTCTCAAGCGATGCCATCAAAGGGCTTATCGCCAAGCTGGATGCGTCTCTCTTGCTGGACAACGAACGCTTCAAGGCACACAAGCAACAGCTGGTTGCGGCCTTTCACGCCTCCCCTGTCCGCCATGCCGCCCATGCGGGCACCGCCTATGAAGCCGATCCGACCGCGCTTGGCGACCAACTCGCCGGGTATTTCGCTGATCCTGCGGGCCCTGGGACTGGTGCAGCACTGACGATCGACGGGACGGTCCAGGGCATTCTCGCGCCGCACATCGACCCACGTCGTGGGGGACCATGTTTCGCCTGGGCCTATGAGGCCATCCGCCAGGTGAGAGCTGACCTATTCGTGATTTTTGGCACCGCGCACCAACCGACCTCTGTGCCATTCCCGCTCACGTTGAAAGACTATGCGACGCCGCTTGGGATCGTGGAGACAGACAAGGCATTTGTGCGGGCCCTGGCGCGGCGCTATGCCACTGACCTCCTGTCGGATGAGTGGGCGCATCGTTCGGAACACTCTATCGAATTTCAGGTCCTCTTTTTACAGCACATCCTTGGTCCGGCACGAAAGTTTCGGGTCGTGCCGATCCTGGTTGGCTCCTTCCACGAGTGTGTGGAACGCCAGATCAATCCAGCTGAGATGGTCCACATCGCGGATTTCATCCAGGCCATCCGGGAGGTCTCAAACGCGTGCAACGAGCCCGCGTGCTTTATCGTTGGTGGGGATTTGGCCCATGTGGGGATGAAATTCGGAGATCAGGGACAATTGACCCCGGCGTTTCTCGATCAAGTGGCCCAGGACGATCAGGCCTTACTCGCCGCCGCTGCTCGAATGGACGCGGAAGGCTTCTTCCAAGTCATCGCCGAGCATCATGACCGGCGGCGAATCTGTGGTTTTCCGCCAACGTACCTGTTACTCAGTACAATGCCTGCCACTGCTGGAACGCTGCTTAAATACAACCAAGCCGTTGAGCCCGCCACGCAATCGATGGTCTCCTATGCCAGTGTGGTCTTTCATTAAGGGGGAAGCACGATGGCTGGCCACATTCGGGCAAGTGGAGTGATCATCTACTATCTCGATCAGAACGAGCCCCATTTTTTGCTGCTCCGCAGCCGACGCGATCGTTCCTGGGGATTTCCAAAGGGGCACCTCCTCGAAGGCGAAGATTTGCTGGGTGGGGCCATGCGGGAGCTCTGGGAGGAGACTGGCATTCGCGAGCCCAGCCTGCTGCCAGGCTTCACCGAACATGTCACCTACCGTGTGAATCGCGGTGGGCGATTTCGCCAGAAGACCGTTACCTATTTCCTCGGCCGCGTCGAGACGCCATCGGTGCGACTGTCTGAGGAACATAGCGAACACCGCTGGGCAATCGTCGAAGATGCTAGGAAGACGCTGACGTTCGAGAATCTTCGCAGTCTGGTGACGCGTGCCTGGATGATCGTGGCGCCGCTGCCACCGTCGCGTGAGGCAGAAAGTTCCCCCCTGTCCCAACAGTAACTGACGCTTTGTGGCCCGAGCCCTCGTCGTTCTCCTATAGAAGCCCCAGCCAGCTTCCCCCAGCCTTTGCAAACGATGGCGTGATTCTTGTGAAAGTTCCAGAGCAGTGGTTAGCGGTGCTTCCCCAGGTGTCAAGCGCCACTACCTTTGGACAGGTGGTGACGTCTCATGAATGGCAACCGTTGATGCGGAACGTGAAAATCAAGGCGGTCAAGGTGCCATAAAGTTGTGTATGATACGTGGCGCATGTTTGCTTGTCCGGGTGCGACTTGCGCCACTGGTTCAAGATGGATGGATGCCCATGAACGGCTGTCAGCATACGATGTATCGGATAGGCTGGCTCGGGTTGATGCTGGTGACGAGTATTGCGACAGCCTGGGCGCACATCGATATCGAGCCAAAAGCGACAATCCCCAGCCGGTGGGAGACGTTCATCCTGAGCGTCCCCACGGAAACTGCAGCCCCAACGGTAGAAGTCCAATTATCGATTCCAGAAGGCTTTGAGGTGGAAGCCGTCGGACACCGGACCGATTGGCATATGGCACTGCACCGTGATGCACGCGGGTTTGTGCGCGAGATCGTCTGGTCTGGTGGACAGCTTCCGCCGCTCACCTTCGATGAGTTCAAACTCTTGGCTAAGGCCGCGCAATCCCCCGGTGCGTATGAGTGGCTAGCTCGGCAACGCTATGCCGACGATCAGCAAAGCACCTGGACGTTGCGCACGCTCGTGCAGGTCGAAGGCAGCGGGCTGCCGACTCAAAAAATCGAAGAAGCCCTCAAAACCGCACAAGTCGCCATGACTGTCAGCTTCCTTGCCGTCGGCGTAGCAACCATCTTAATCGTGGTGACTCTGATCGCCGTCTGGCGTGGGATACCAGGGAAGGGACGGCTGGACGGATGAGGCTCTTTGTTGAGTATTGGAGTACCCTGCTGCATTTGTTCGGACTGTTACTACTTGCCGGGGGGCATCTGTGGCTGGCCGTGTGCTCAGTGAAAGCTGAGCAGTCCGCCTTCGATTACGGGCAGCGCTTCTTGCTCGAGCTCCTACCGACCATCTCAACGCTCTTTGGGGTAGGGGTGCTCCTATTGTTTGCCAGTGGCATGGCCAAGCTCCTGCTCTGGTACGAGCCGGGCTTTATCTTCCTGCCGCTGCCGTATGGCTGGATTCTCCTCATAAAGCTCGTGCTCTATATGGCTATCGTAGTCAACGGCATCTGGATCGAGCGCCGACACATGGTGCGGCTGGGCAAGCTCGGGCTGCCTGAGGTAGGTGATCGTATCAGCACTGAACTGGCGACTACATGGGAGGCGTTGCAACGACAGGCGCGACTGAATTTTGTCCTCATCATGGTGGTCGTGGCCTTCGGCGAGACTCTCCGGTTTGCCAAGATGTGAGGAGCTGAGAGGACCGATGTCGGGGATGTTGGCATGGCTGCATCTAGCGCTGGGGAGTATCGCGTTGCTGGGAATTGTTGCGATGCCAGCCAGGGCACATCATGGCGGACTAGGGATCGAGGGCGATATCATCGCCTGGTCGTTGAAGGTTGACCAATGGCAACAAGAGAGTTTTGTCAATGGCTATCGCATTAAATTCCTGGCCTACCCCCGCAATGCCATCGCCAACCGATCGACGCGACTAGTGTTTGAGGTCCAGTCCGTTGCCTCCGGGCATTATATCGGAGGACTGATAGCCGAGGTAATCATTCGCTTTCCGACAGCCGAGGAGCAGGTGTTTGCCGCACCCGAAATCCCCGGCGTGACCGCCTACTACGAGCTTTCCTATACGTTTCCGACACCCGGTGAATATACTGTCGTCTTTCGAACGCAGGCGAATAGCCAGGAAGTGACAGCGGCCTTTGCTCAACTGGTGTCGGCCAACCCGCTCTTCGGTGATTGGACTACGATAGTGGGAAATGGTGTCGTGCTTGTCGCTTTCATCGTCACTTGGCTCGGCGCGGTCCTCACTTTGCAACGGCGTCTCCTGCCGGATGTCATGCCATTTTGAATGTTTATATGCAGAGAGCCATGCCTAGAGCGCTTGGGGTTGGCAGCGGAGCAGCCCCCGTTTCACAGCCTGTGTAGCCTATACTCCATTAGCTTTGACTGGTGCTGCTCCGCTGCCATGGCTGTTCTGCGGCTAAGCCGTGCCAGCCATGAGCGATTTCTGGGTCGCCCGGTCAAGTTTGCCTGTCTTCGGTAAGTGGTGTGCTGCCTGATAGTCGCGGAGCGCTTCCCGAGTCTTGGGGCCCATGTGCCCGTCCACGGGGCCGGGATCAAATCCCGCCGCTTTCAATTGCTCTTGAGCCTGACTGACCTTCTTACCCCCGCTGCTGGTCGATTTGTGGTGCTTTTTGGCCAACCGGTTATCTTCCTCGACCATGTCGGCCGTCGCATCAGATGTTTCCCCCCATCCGAGCGACGGCAGGCTGAGTGCCCCGAGGGCCAGCCCCAGCAACCCACCGAACTTCAAGAACTTGCGACGTGAGAGATCCACCTCATGCTGCGCCTCGTGCTTCATCATCCGCTCCTTTCGTACGGCACAAGCGATCCTGGCAGTCACGGCCTGGTCTGACAGGTCCCAAACATTTGGGTAAAGCCAATTCCCTTGCATGGTGGGTGGCATGCTGTCCCGCCTCGACGACATGGCCAGATATCCGCCGCTGGTACCACATGTGAGACGATGCTCTCTGGCTAAAGCCATAGGATTGCGCCCTATGCGGGTATGCCGGGGCGTGTAACGGGCCTTCACGGAAGGTTGACAGAGGACAGACAGTAACCGAGGAAAGTAGCTAGACAAGTTGGGGGGAGAAAACATCAAAATGGCCATGGGTGGTCCCGAAGGGGATATGCGCTCAGCCCACCAGCACATCCCATTCTAGCGCGCCAATGGAGCTTGTAAAGGAAATTGTTGCATCCACTGCCGAGTGGGAGCACTTGCTTGATCTGCCGTGGCATCTTCGGTACGCTGCCGAAGCAGTCCTATCGGTCGGGCTGAAGGCATGGCTGGAAGCAGTGCAAACCATGATGCGGGCAGCATTGGTCCTGACACGTCAGCGCCCCGACGAGCTACTCTCTCCGATAACCCTGGATGCCTGGGAGGAGCGACCACGCACGCCTAGTAACGCTGGGAACACGCAGGCATTACAGGTGACCGACGCCGACAAGATCGAGGAGGAGATCGCACAAGAGACGCTGTCGTCCTATCGGTAGAGGCCGTCCGTCCAGCAAGCGGCTGGGGGCGTGTCCCTGGTCCATTCCAAGATCGATGAGTATCGATAAAGCCTACCGCCATAGAGGCCATAGATCGAGACGGAAAGTCAGCTCTCAAACGTGATGGAAACAATCTCATAAATGAGGATGCCTCTGGGGACGCGGACTTCAACCGAGTCCCCGGTCCGCTTGCCCACCAGAGCTCGGCCAACCGGTGATTGGATCGAAATCCAGCCTTTCTGAGGGATTGCCTCATCCGCGCCGACCAAGCGAAACGCTTTCTCCTCATCGGTATCAGCCTCGCGCACCTGTACAGTTGCGCCGAACACGACACGATCACCCCCCAGTGCTCCTGTATCGATGATTTCGGCGTTGGCTAACTGTGTTTCCAGATGCCGAATTTTCGCCTCGGTGATGGCTTGTTTCTCCTTGGCACCGTGATACTCAGCGTTCTCCCGCAGGTCCCCCTCCTCGCGCGCCAGCCGCACCGCCTCGATTACCTGAGGCCGGACCACTGCCCTGAGATGTTTCAGCTCATTCACTAACGCCTCGTATCCCTGCCGTGTCATCGGGGCTTTCTCAGCCATAGACCTCTTTCCCTCCACGCCATTTGGGCCATCTACATTCAGTCGCGACAACCCTCCGGTTCTCTCCAAGCTATTACATATATAAAGCCTAGCATCAGAAGGCAAGTGGGAGGTAGGAAATTGTGTCCAGAAGATTGAATTTATTGCCACACCTTGCATGATCGCAAACGCCCGCCCACGCACCTACGAGGTCTGATGATGTGGCCTGCCGAATACCTACTGCCATGCCTCTAAGGGTTGACACACGACAAGGTGTAGGGCTAACATGGACGAGGTACATGGCAACCGCAGGCTGGGCGTTTCAGGCTCAGGGCCGCTCCAACCGGTCCAAGATGTGAGAGGTGAGCGTCATGGCTGCCGTAATCTGTGATTTCTACGGGGTTGAAGAAGATAAGGTCACTATCGAGGTCGAGGAACGATTTCTCCAAGAACAGCAACAGTTCGATTTTGAAGGTGAGCGCTATATCATTCTATCGGTGGTGTGGACGAAGGAAGGCCCCAAGGCTAACGTAATGCCCTATTGGGAATATACCTCGTTGCACACGAAATCACGCCGGGGGTTGGTCATGCCGGTCGAGGCTAATGGCGAATCCCCGCTGGTGCGCGAGATCGATCGACGGCGGAGGACCTCATGAATGGTTACGGCGGACGTATCCTCACAGTTGACCTGTCGACCGGATCGAGTCGCATTGACACCTTTGATGACCAGTTTGCACGCCTCTACCTGGGGGGCAACGGTATAGCGGTCCGCCTGTTATACGATCGGTTGCAGGCGGGGGTGGATGCTTTCGATCCTCGTAACTGCGTCGTGCTGGCGGTGGGGCCAGTGACCGATTCCAACATCCCGGGCAATAGTCGTCTGTGCGTCGCCAGCAAGTCACCACTCACCGGACTCTTCTTCGACTCCACCTTCGGCGGCCGATTTCCTTGCACGTTTAAGCGTACCGGTTTCGATGCGCTGGTGATCACTGGTCGTGCGCCCCAGCCAGTCTACCTCTTGCTGACCACCGATGGCATTCACATCAAACCAGCCGACGCTCTGTGGGGTACGTTGACCCAGGCATGCGTCGAGCGCTTACAAGCAATTGAGGGGGATGATGCAGACGTGACCTGCATCGGCCCTGCCGGAGAACATCGCGTCCGCTTCGCTGCCATGGCTCACTATTGGAAAAACCGCGGCGCTATCGCCGGCCGGGGTGGTATGGGTGCAGTGCTGGGTTCGAAAGGCGTGAAGGCCATCGTTGTCAGTGGCAACCGCAAGATGACCCTTGCCGACCAGGCGGCGCTCAGCAGCCTCTATAAGTCGACATACAGCGGCATGCTCACCGGTACCAAGGCCCTCAGCACGTTCGGGACCGCAGTGTTGGTCAATCCCATCAATACGATGGGCGCGCTGGGTACCAGGAATCTAGCCATGGAGGTATTCGAGCAGGCCGAGTCCATCAGCGGTGAACGCTTTAAGGATCTGTATTGGGAACGTGACACCACCTGCCTGAAATGCCCCGTGGCCTGTGGGAAAGATTTTAAGGTCGATGAGGGGGAGTTTGCCGGCACACGCTGGAAGATGCCAGAGTACGAAAGCATCTTCGCCCTCGGATCGATGTTGGAAAATGCCAATGCCCCCTCCCTGATCAAAGCCAACGAGTTGTGCGATCAGCTCGGCATGGACACCATTTCCATGGGCGTCACCATCGCCTTTGCTATGGAGTGTGCAGCACGAGGCCTTTTGACCGCTCAGGACATCGGGCAAGAGCTGCACTGGGGAGACTATCATGCCATGCTGCACTTGGTGGACGCGACGGCCTATCGGCAGGGGTTTGGGGACCTCCTGGCTGAGGGCTCATGTCGTCTGGCCGATCGTTTGGGAAACGGTGCACACCAATATCTGTATGCCGTGAAGGGATTGGAGTTGCCGGCGCACTCCGCCCGTGCCCTGAAGGGTATGAGCATCGGCTATGCCACCGCCACCCGTGGTGGTTCGCACCACGACACCCGGCCTACCATGCAATATCGCCCCGAGTTCGATCATTCGACGATCGATGGCAAGGCGGAATATGCCATGCGCAGCCAACATTATACGGCGGTCGGGGATTCCTTGGTCCTCTGTCGGTTCACCGGCGAACGGGGTTTTGGGATGCTGCTAAACGAGTCCTTCGCCCAGATGGTCAACGGTGTGACCGGTTTTGGCATGACCACGGAAGACCTCGAGCGCGTGGGCGAGCGCATTATCAATCTGGAGCGGGCCTTCAATGTGCGCGAAGGGGTGCGGCGCAAGGATGACTTGCTACCCTATCGCGTCATGCATGAACCGATCCCCTTTGGCCCGTCGAAGGGGCGATACTGTCCCCCTGACGAGCTGGATCGCATGCTCGATGAGTTCTACACGCTGCGTCACTGGTCCCGTGATGGGGTCCCGACTCGGGAGCACCTCGTGGCCCTGGAGCTGCAGGACGTGGTCGAGACGATGGGGGCGACTGGACAACTATAGAGAGGGCCTTAGACGATGCCGGTCATCACAGGGCGCCATGCCTTTTTAGAGGTATTGCATCAAGAGGGCGTTGAGTATATTTTCGGTAATCCCGGCACCACCGAGCTGCCACTGATGGATGCTCTGGTTGATCGACCAGATTTCAAATACATCCTGGCCCTACAAGAAGCTGCGGCGGTTGGCATGGCGGATGGTTATGCGCAGGCCTCGGGCAAGGTTGGAGTGCTCAATCTGCATGTCAGCCCAGGACTTGGCAACGCCCTTGGGGTGCTGTATGACAGTTGGCGGATGAAGACGCCGTTGCTCGTCACCGCTGGCCAGCAGGACCAGCGGTATCAGCTCTCCGAGCCGCTGTTGTGGTCAGAGCTGATCCCTCTGATCCGGATGTATGCCAAATGGACGTGGGAGCCGCGCAATATTAAGGATCTCGTCACTGCGACTCGCCGCGCACTCAAAGTTGCCATGACGCCGCCGACCGGAATAGTGTTTCTCTCCCTACCGATGGATGTCCTGTATGGCGAAGGGGAGACCGAGTTGTGGACGACGCCGTCGACTCCAACCCGACTGCGCGCCGATCGAACCGCCCTTGAGCAAGCTGCAACACTCTTACTCCAGGCTCAACACCCGATCATCGTGGTTGGAGATGATGTGGGGGCTTCCGATGCTCTTCTGGAAGCGGCGGCCCTCGCCGAGCTTCTAGGGGCACGTGTTTTCAGCGATACCTCCCCCGGTCGGACGGATTTCCCCTCTGATCATCCTCTCTACCAGGGCATCCTCGTGCGTTCACAGCCAGCTGTACGCGCCATTTTGGAGCAAGCAGACCTGATGTTCGCCCTGGGCGCTGAGGTTTTTCCCTTCTCACTTCCTTCAGAGGTCGAGCCGGTGCCAGCACAGTTGACCATCGTGCACATGCATTCCGATCCCTGGGAGGTGGGCAAGACCTATCCAGCGAAGGTGGGGATCATCGGCGATCTCAAGGTCAGCCTCCCTGAGTTGACGCAGATCATCCGCGCCCAGCAGACTGCAACACAACGGCAAGAGGCTCGCATGCGTGCCGAGCATGCTGCTCAGGCCAAGCAAACCGCCTATGAAAGCCTCAAAGCTCTGACAGCAGAAGTGTCCAATCGTCTGCCTATTCCAGCGGCAGTGTTGATGCAGACGATCGCCGAGGCTGTCCCAGCCGATACCATTATCGTTGATGAATCGATCACCTCTGGTGCGACGTTGCGCGATTTTCTGGTGCGTACCACCGCTGACAGTTTTTATGGCATGCGTGGCGGCGGGCTCGGTTGGGGATTTCCCGCCACGGTGGGGGTGAAACTGGCCAAGCCAGACCGTCCAGTGTTGGGTATTATCGGCGACGGCAGCGCCCTCTACGCCAACCAGGCGTTGTGGACGGCTGCACACTATCAGATCCCGGTTGTGTGGCTCATCTGTAACAACGCACAGTATATGATTCTGAAGCGGCGCCTACACGCCTATGGAGGGGCGGCTGCGAAGACGGAGACTTACATCGGCTTGGATATGATGGATCCAGAAATTGATTTCCTGGCTTTGGCACGCGCCATGGGCGTCCATGGTGTCCGCGCCGAGGCCGCTGAAGCTGTCTCGAAAGCCTTGCGGGAAGCCCTATCACGTCAAGGGCCGACGCTAATCGATGTGCCCATTGAGCGCTCGATAAGGCCTGCCCTGTGAGGCAAGGCGTGTGTGAACGGGTGGCTTGATCCCGTCGACCCGAATTTCGTCTGGGTGGGTCGGAGCCGAGTCCCCAAGGATAGCTTTGCATATCCTCAGTGTCTCGCTCGATGCACAGACGCATTTCCGCAACCGTATACGGTCCCTAGAGGAGTGCCCCTCGATGCCGCCTCCGACATTTCGGACACCGGCTAGCCGCCCCTCATGGACATCGTTCCGTAGCGGTGCGATGCGTCCACAGGAAAACCGTCTGCACCGGAACGCTCTGCCCCCGCATGCAAACTATCATTAGGTAGGGTATTGGGGCGTGCGGCGCCGCGGCGTGAGCAGCATAAAGGGATCGTCGATCTTCAATGGCTCAGTCGCAATGAACCCTTGTGCGTACTGCACCCCAATCGATACGCCACGAGCGCGGGCGACGGCAACGAGCGTATCAACAAAGTCATATCGCTCCGTCTCGGTGTTGTAGAACTGTGAGTGGTGGCATTTCAACACTTCCACCCACTGATCGATGTATTCCGAGATGTCCACGACAAATGAGGGCGACATTTCTCGGGGATACAAATAGTAAAAAATGTTGGACACACTATGTGGCTCGCCCTCTAGCGGTAGAGCCCGGAGGTGGGCAAAATTTACGCCATGGCTCACCAAGTACCCAGCGGTTTGGTGGTCCGTATGTCCCACCCCCCGCCCCGGAGGGCCATCCCAATAAGGCGCCAGCACAATCCTCGGACGTTGCTGGCGGACGGCCCTCGCGATCTTCAGGCGGCTCTCAAAATCGTCCAGAACCCGACAGTCCTGAAAATCCATCACTTCCACATGATCCAACCCCAAAACCTGGGCAGCAGCCGTCAACTCCTGTCGGCGAACCTCGGGTGTCCCACGACTCCCCATTTCGCCAACAGTCAGGTACACGATACCGGTCCGATAGCCCCGGTCCTTCATTTTCAGCAGCAGTCCTCCGCAACCGATTTCCGCATCATCAGGGTGAGCACCGAAGGCCAGGATGTCAACGGTCATGCTGATCTCTCCCACCTCACAGGTCTGCGCAGCTTATGGCTTTTCTGCAGTCGTCCACTGTTTGGAAACTATTGTATCACACCTGATGGCTAACCTCAGGTGATTGGCTATTGTGCGATGTTTTGGCCCCTATGACAAGGGTTACAAGTACCCGAGCGGATACTCCTCCGCAGGGGTGGGTGAGGCCGCCAGAAACTCCCGGCATGACTGGCAGAGTCGATTGTGTGGACCTTCAGAGAGAAACATACGGTCACACCGGAGACAGTCGCGTCGTTTGGGCTTCATTGTTCTCCGTGATGGTTTCGAGTGGGCTCTGACAGCACGTGCCATCTTGTCCTCCCATCTGCAGGACTAGGATTCCTGCTCTTCAATCTGCCAACGTCCTTCACGTTCATGCCGAGGTGAAGCATGTGACTACTCCTTCTCCACGCTCGATGAACAGGATGGACATCGTACACATCGCCGCACCTGCATATGTTCAATCATGCGGTAAAGTTGGCCATGTTTAATGCGTTTCATTAGATGCGGTTCTCATCTAAAAGTTCCTGGATCTGAGGCACAACTGCGTGCCTAAAAGCTGCGACGCCTCTACGGGCGTGAGTGCCGAAGCCTGATATCGCACCACCTTTAGACCGACGTTGCATCGAACGCGAGCTGCCAACTCGAAGGCCAGCTGCTCGCGTGCCGTGCCCGTCGCGCTTTGGTCGGACGCGTGTCCGCTGAGGGTTTTACACACGGTTTCGAAGACAAATCGCGATGGAACGGTGCCGACAATGAACTCGACTGGGACTCCCTTTTTGAAAATTAGCATCGTCGGGACGGCCCGAATTTTGAAGCGTGCTGCGAGTTCGGGGTCAGCCGAAATGTTGACTTGGACAACCCGCAGTCGGCCAGCCAATGCCTCTGCTACTTGACCAAGCAATGGCTCCATCCGTCTCGACCATGGTGTCTGAAAATTCACCAATACGGGTACCGATGAGTCAGTGACCTGGCGATCAAAACTCTCCGCGGTCACGTCTGGAACCTGCCCTTGCTGACGGATGTTCACGGGTTTCCCCTCCTGCTGTTCGTCACCGATACTCCGCCGATGCCTCCGCGCTGCGTATACCTTCAACATTTTTGTTATGCAAAATTGTTGCCAATTATGAAACATCCATAGAATGGCAGATGCCGCCAACACGAATCCAGCTTTCACGCCTCGCCTGCAAGCCCGTCGATCGTTACACCTACTACGTTAGGCGACGGTCCGATGGATGTACCGTCAATTATTTGACCATATGTCGCCACATGTCACCATCAGGATGTGACAATTGAGTCGCCACATGTGACACGATGGAAGACACCAACGTCGGATGGGTGTCTTGTCTTTCGCCTAGGGCAGCAGGCTCGTTCTACTCATAGAGATGCCTGCCGCCGGCAATTGATTCCTTGGAGTGCATGGCTGAGTGGCGAGAAATGGCTCATGGCTAGCGGTTCAGCCAGGCGTGGCGGGCAGTAGGGACGCCACCGCTCCGGAGGTGTGGTGTGGTTCTCCTGTGCAGGGCGGCGTCCGCTAGCAAGTGAAGTCGATGGTGGCGAAGGTGCTAAGACACGGGCTTGGTCTGAAGCGTCAACCCATCAAACACGATTCGGCGGTTGATACCACGTTGAAAGGCCAGGTACCCCGATTTCGTCATGCGGGGCTTCGTGTTGGACATGATATGCCGGGCAGTTGCCGCATCACCCCACAGGAGGTCCACTGCCGTCATGGCCAAGGCTTTTGCGGGTCCAAGGTACGCTAGCTTCGGGTCGGTGATCTGGAAGTCTGCTCCATGCCCCATACCGCTCGCTCCCCCCATATAGGGGTGTAACGTGGGCATGACATGGCTGATATCGCCCATATCAGTCGACCCCGTGCGGTGCCCGATCGAGGTGAAGTTGGCCTCACCTACCAGCGCAACAGCATTCGCCTTGAAGACCTCGGCCATCTCCATGTTATTGAAGAGTGGCAAATAGCCGGGGAGGGTCTCGATCTCGACTTGGGCGCCAAGCGCCAGCGCTCCGGCTTGCAGGGCACGGTCGACCTTGGTGTTGGCTTCCAGGATGGCCTCGACGGTCCTGCCGCGCACGTAGGTCTCGAGGCGCACGTCAGCAGGGATCACGTTCACCTGCATCCCGCCCTGGGTGATGATGGGATGGACGCGAATGGTATCATGTTCCCTGAAGGTCTCGCGCAGCGCATTAATCGCCGTCAGGGCGATATTGGCGGCGTATAAGGCATTGATCCCCATATGCGGTGCGCCGCCAGCATGAGCCGCTTTACCGATGTAACGGATGGTTTTCACCACACAGCCATTATTGGAGACGCCCACGCCGGCCAGCTTGTCCTCGGGTCGGGGAGTGGTGTGAATCATCATCGCCAGGTCGACGTCATCGAAGTGGCCGAGTCGCAGTAGTTCGGGTTTCCCCCCCAGAAACTCCAGCGTGCCCTGACGCGCCTGGTGTACGCGCCAGGCTACATCGCCGTACTCTTCAGCCGGAACGGCAAAGGCTACAATGCGGCCAGCCAGGTGTTGCAGGGCCGTGCTGTCCAGAAGCCCCATCACGGACCCCAGCAGACCGGCGATCTGGGCGTTGTGTCCACAGGCGTGAGCCGCACCCGTTTCAGGGTCTGCGAGCGGATGGTCACTGACAACTAGCCCATCGAGCTCCCCCAGTAACGCGATAGTTGGCCCATCCTTGGCCGCGTTCATGGTCGCACGTACACCCGTGAGCGCCAGCCCTGTTTGCGGCGACAGCCCCAAAGCCTTGAGCGTTTGTTCAACCAGACGGGCGGTCCTGATTTCCTTGAACCCTAATTCAGGATGGTGGCGGATCGTTTCGCCAATCTTGATGATCTGGTCGGCACGCCGATCAATGGCTTCACAGACCTGGCGTTTGACTTCTTCCTTGGTGGGCATACACACTCCTTTCTCTGTTGAACGACGATCACCCTCGCGGCAATTGGCTACTACTGCCTGGCATGGACGGACGACACACCGGAAAGCGTTTAGTTGAGGCGACCGCGCAGCTCCGCGAGGGCTTGCCGCGCCCCCTGATCGTCGGGCATAATCTTCACGGCTTGTTCAAACTCTTTAAGTGCTTTGAACCATTCTCCACGAGCCATGTAGATCCGGCCGCTGTTCAGATAGGGGAAGTGACGCGGCTGATAACGTGGTGCTTGCTTGGCCTTCTCCAACCAGGAGAGGGCCTCATCAAAGCGTTCTTTTTGCATTAGGTAAACCCCGATGTCATTGTACGGATTGCCGAAATCAGGGTCGACCTCGATGGCACGATGGCATTCCTCGATGGCTTCGTCCAGCCGTTCCTGGAAACTGTATGCCCAGCCCAAGAAGGTGTGAGCTTCGGCGGTGGGATAGACTTCTATCGACTGCTTATACAGATTGATGGCCTGCTCGTATTGCTTTGCCATCTGCAGTTCGTATCCCTGTTGAACGAGCTCTTGGGCGCTGGTCAGGCGATCATCCGCAGAGTGCTCATCCTCGTCGAAACGATCGTCATCATACCTGTTGTCCATACCCTTGCCCCTTGTTGCCTGGACTGGGTGCCTGTTGGTCACTTAAACTGCCACACCGGCCCCTGCGGGGGTTCTTGGGACAGTTTGAACAGTGGCAAGCTGAATTCGGGGGACACGTCCAGGAATGTCACCTCAACGCGCTTGCCGATCGCGACATTCTCCTCTTTCTCGGCGGTGAAATCATCCATCACCAAATTCGAGATCAGGCGCAAGCCCTCGTCGACGGTGGGCTGTCCGCGTTGTTCGTCAAGCTCCACCAACACCACGGGATATGGTGCCCAGTCGCGGAATCCGGCCTGGATGGCCTGCATGACTATCTCATAGCTATGAATTGTACCCTTCCCACTGACCTCATGCCAGGTCCACTCTAGAGATGTACACCAGGGACAGGCGGCGCCAGGAGGATAGCGCAGCATGCCGCACTGACGACACTGCTTCATCACCAGGCGATGCTCACGGGCCGCTTCGAAATACCCCTTCCACTCGGTATCATTGTCGGGAACAATGAGGTTCATACCACGATATTGTGCCTGCATCGGCTATCTCCTCAGAATGAGCGCGCTACCGGTCGCGGGATTGGCCCAGCCAAGATTCATAGTGATCTGAGGATCTTTCACCTGGCGGCATTGCCCCTCGGCGTAATCGTAGGTGTGGATGCCCTCTTGCCAACGTGGGCAGTAGTCATCGACCAGGCCGCGTAGCTGGCGCGTGTTCTCGATTACCATGTTCATGCCGTGCGTATAGCCTTCACACAGGTGGCCGCCGCTGGTATTATTCGGCCGTCGGCCCCCGAGCTCGATGATGCCGCTGGAGACGTAGGCTCCACCCTCACCTTTCTTGCAGAAGCCATATTCTTCGAGCTGCAACATGGTCGTGAAAGTGAAGGCATCGTAGGAGCCCGTGATGTCGACATCCTCGGGGCCGATGCCGGCCATCGGGAACACGATGTCCTTGGCGTAATAGCCGCCAACCCGGCTGATGGGACCATGGACGAAGTGAAAATCCACCCGTGGTTTGCTCACCCGGCCAGCCACCCCCATAATATAGACAGGTCGCTGCTTGAGATCATTAGCGCGATCGGCCGAGGTCACGATGATACAAGTGGCATTATCCGTCTCTAGGCAGCAGTCCAGCAAATGCAGGGGTTTGGTGATCCAGCGTGAGTTCAACACGTCATCGACGCTCACCCGCTGCTTTAGTAGCGCTTTCGGATTATTGCTGGCATGTTTGCTGTGCGCCATCTTGACATGGGCCACCTGGGCGCTGGTCGTACCATAATCATGCATGTGTCGCATGAACGTCGGGGCGAAGTTCTGGCCGGCACTGAGCATGCCATAGGGGCGTGTGGCCAGCTCGCTGCCGCGCACCGGCGTCGCCGCTCGTGCCCCGGTGCCACCGATTCTGACCTCACTGTAGCCGTTCATCGAACGAAAAACGGCCACAGTGCGGCACATCCCCACCTCCATCACGCCCATGGCCATGCCAATGAGCGCCTCGGTGCTCGAACCGCCGCCAATCACATCCATGTAAAAGTTGACCCGGATGCCCAGGTCTGAAGAAATCGCCGTCGCCGAGGTGGAATCGTTGCCGTGGTAACTCAGCATGCCATCGATATCTCCAGGGCTCAGGCCGGCGTCATTCATCGCATTCCTGACCGCTTCGACAGCCATGGCGCGGGTGGTCCGCCCTGAGTTACGGGTATAGGCCGTTTCCCCAACCCCAACGATGCAGTACTTATCCCGCAGATTCGCCATACGCTCCTTCCTTTCCGCTCACCATGCAGCCCATCGACCTGCAGTCGCCGCAGTGGCTGCAACTGGCAGATCAGCGGTACGCCAGCACCTGCTCCGGCCACGATTATAGGGGCATTTGGACCCAAGTCAAACACTTTTGCACGAGGAACAATGTGGCCCTGCCATCGTCAAACCGAATTTCACCACCACCCGACCCCTCCCCTCTCGAGAGGGAGAGCTGCGTGGGGGGCAGCTCTTACGGTTGCACATGCCAGTCGTCGAGAAGTGGTCGGAAGGTTGCCTCGGCACCGCGATCACGCCGGCGCAGGGAGGAAGAATTGGTCAGGCGTGAGCAGAGCACGAATCGGACAGCCGTCGGCCCCGATGAGATTGAGGGGCACGGCGATCAGACCATAGCTCGCCGGTACGACGTGCCGCAGGACGAGGTTTTCCAGAATCAGGATGTCAGCTCCGAGCAGACGTTTGTGACTAGGGAAATCACCGGCGTCCCAGGCATCGATCGAGGGCCCGTCGATCCCCACCACACGTACACCTAGCTCACATATATAGTCCGCCCCACTAGAATCTAAAGCCACGAAATCGGGGGTAAAGGTCGGCGCGAGGGGCTGTTGGGAATTGCGCGTCTTGAGTAGCAGTCGCTCGCCGGGGTGCAGCTCGACGTGCTCCAAGTCCGTCCGCGAGAGGGGTCCCTCGGTGTTGATCACTTCGACCACTCGGCACACCCCAACCAAGACGTCCAGATCGAGCTGATCAATGGTGCGACCTCCTGGGATGAAATGCCTCGGAGCATCCAGATGGGTCCCGGTATGAGTGCCCAGGGAAAGTTGGCTTACTTGGACACCTTCGACATCCAAGCTGGTCACTGGTGTCAACTGCGGACGCGGATCTCCAGGCCAGATGGGTAATGTACAACTAATAGGGAGAGAAATATCGATAATCGCGTGCTTCAGACCGATTATTTCCATGTCCACCGTCCTGCGCAGAGCTGTCACCCACGATCAAGGCTCGCGATGCAGCAGTCCACGGTCATGGGAGTCAGACGTGTGGCGCTGACGGGAACCCTCACTCCAGGCCTGGAAGATAAGCGCCTGGAACCAAGATAGGATGAGGAACATGGAGTCGGAGGCGATGTAGATAGAGATGAATCGCGCGCTGAGCGACCGCATCGCCAGAATAGCACACGTAGCCACAGCCAGGTTCATGACACTGAACACCAGCATCAATCCCACGCACTCACATACCTTGCCGAGGGCCAGCCAGAGCCGAGACCCGGAAAGCCCAAGCCCAGCGATACCGAGGACGTATGCACCCACGGAGGTCAGACCAGCCACGACCAGAATGAACACTGACTCCATGGCCATCTCCCGGTTTATATGTACCCGGCCACCCGATAATAGACACGAGCCAGAAATTCCTCCACGAGCGGCCGCATCAACCTCCAACGTGCCTCTGGTTTGTCGACGTGCGAGAGATCATCGACAGGCGCGGGCTGCACGGTAAAGCCGACGTTCTCGAACAGCTGTCGCGACCGGGCCATATGGGCGTAGCTGGTGACGAGGAGGATCGTAGAAACACCCCTGGGCTGCAGCAATGCCGCCATACGCGCTGCTTCTGCGCGGGTTGTCAGGGCTGTGGTCTCGGTCAGGACGGCAGCGGACGACACCCCTAACAGACGGGCCATGTCGGCCCGAACCTCGGCTTCCTCACGACTAGATGATTGTGAGATCGGACCCGAGAAGGCCAGTAGTGGCGCCAGTCCGCGCTGAAACAGCATGATGCCGTGGATGGCGCGCCGCAGGGAACTCGCGCTCAGCACCCCATCACCGTCCATACCGGAGCCGAGCACCACAATGGCCGCCGCAGGCTGAAGTCGTGCAGGCACGCCAGCCCATCGATTCAGCACATTGGGCAGCGGGGTGAAGCTCACCAGGAAGAATGCCACCACCGTAGCCATTCCCAACAGCCGGATCATCGTCCAACCGCTCATCTTGCCGTCGTGTGATCCGATGCGTACAACCGCCGCGACACCAGCTCCTCGGCCAAAATGGTCTGTCTCCTAGCCTGCATCAATGATCGTACACGCGCAGAAGTTTGTAGGTCGTCGAGCGCTCGGCGGGGATGCGACCGATAGCGCGGATTCGCCGATGGAACTCCTCAGGCGAGATGTATTGCCCCGCCGTCGCTCCGGCCAATCGGGAGATGTTTTCATCCATCAACGTGCCGCTGTAATCGTTGGCGCCCGCCATCAAACAGAGCTGGGACAGCTCCTCACCGAGCTTCACCCATGA
Source organism: uncultured Nitrospinota bacterium (assembly GCA_963707985.1). Lineage (GTDB taxonomy): Bacteria > Tectomicrobia > Entotheonellia > J063 > CAVPRW01 > CAVPRW01. The sequence goes on from CAVPRW010000008.1 coordinate 121,727, forward strand.
GACTTGGATATTATCGATCCAGCCCTGCAGCATCAGGCGGCCGAGTGCGTGCACGCGTAGATGTTCGCTAATGGTCGGTCCAGGGCGCGATAATCCCATGCGGAACAAATCGGTGTTAACGTGCACAAATCCGAGCGGCACGAACTCCGTGAAGCCGCCGGTTTCTTTCTGGATATCGCGTAAGAGCACCATCTGGTTCACCCAGTGTCGAGGTTCTTCGACATGGCCGTACATCAGCGTCGACGTGCTGGGAATGCCCAGACTGTGTGCCGTCTTGATGACCTCGATCCACTGCTCCACTTTGAGCTTTTGCCGAGACAGGACATATCGTACCTCGTTGTCCAACACCTCGGCCGCCGTCCCCGGCAGGCTCCCGAGGCCGTGATCCTTCAGCATCTGGAGGTAATCGCGCGTGGTCAGACCAGTCTTATCGACGCCATGCACCACCTCCATCGGCGAGAAGGCGTGGACATGCATGTCGGGGACTGCTTCCTTGATCGCGACCAGGATATCGCGATAGTGGTAGCCATCCAAGTCGCGCGGCAGGCCGCCCTGCACACACACCTCGGTAGCGCCGCGTTCGCGGGCTTCCAGGGTGCGTTTTTTGATTTCATCGAAGCTCAGAAAATAGGCGTCTGGCGCCCGACGAGCTGTTGAGAAGGCACAGAAGCGGCAGCCGATGAAACAGACGTTGGTGAAATTGATGTTTCGATTGACCACATAGGTGATCACGTCCCCGACACGCTGCTGGCGAACGCGGTCAGCGGTCAGTACCAGCGCGCTCAGCTCGGCACCGTCGACCTCGCCCAGGATGTAGCCTTCCTCAGACGACAACTCGCTGCCCGCCAACGCCTTCTCCAGGAGCCCAGCAACTCTTGGATCGATGCTCGGTAACAGCTCTTCGAGCGTCTGGCCGAAAATCTCGTGCTCAATGGCGATGACTTGTTCATCCATGCCCTATGCCTCCTCTCGCACGAAGCCTGCCATATCGACATAGCCCTGGACGCGGTCGCGTAGCGACACTGGTATATACTCGGGATACATGGTGATATATTCGGGATAGACGGCTAGACGCTCACGCAGGACCATCCCAACTTCTGCCGTCACCCGCTGTAACTCCTTGATCTTGGGCCATGGCGCCTCAGGATTGATGAAATCGATGGTCAACGGTGACACACCGCCCCAATCGTTGATCCCCGCCAACAGCAGCAGTTGGTAGGCATCAGGGGTTAAATTGGGAGGGGCTTGAATATTCATTGTCACCACCGAGGAGCAGTCGCGCCACTGCGATGGTTTTCAGCATATCCAGGAGTGTTGGCTCTGGCCAATCCTTCATGGGAATCGTGGGTTTGACGCGAAAGTTTTGGATAATGACCTCCTGAATATGGCCATATTCCTCATGGACGCGGCGGATGGCGAGCAGGGAATCCACCCGCTCCTCCAGCGTCTCGCCGATGCCGATTAAAATGCCTGTCGTAAAGGGAATTTGTAGCTTGCCAGCGTTCTCGATGGTTTTTAACCGCAAGGTCGGCCGCTTATCCGGCGCATCGTCGTGCGTGGCACCGGGCTCGACCAGCCGTTCGCTGACGTTTTCGAGCATAATCCCCATACTGGCATTCAAGTCCCGCAGCATGGACAGATCGTGGTAGCTCATCAACCCAGGATTGGCGTGGGGGAGGAGCGGCGTATGGGCTAAGACCATCTCACAGGCCGCCCGCAGATAGTCTAGGGTGCGTCGATAGCCGAGCTTGGCCAAGGTGTCGCGGTATTCTGGGTAGAGGACCTCGGGTTTATCACCGAGGCTGAAAAGAGCCTCCTTGCAGCCTAACTTGGCGCCTGCTTCAGCCACCGCCAGGACCTCATCGGGCGTCATGGTCTTGGCACCAACCTCCCAGGGATCTTTGCGGAAGGTGCAGTAGCCACAGCGATCGCGACAGATATTGGTCAGGGGGATAAATACTTTACGGGAATAGCTGACATTGTGGCCTTTATATCGATCGCGCAAGACGCTCGCAGCATGGAGCAGTGCTGGCAGATCGCTCCCCATGACCTGCATCAGGGCATAGCCGTCAGGTGCGCCGAGCCGCTCTTCGGCCAGGGCTTTCGCCAAAATCTCTTGCGTCCGAGATTGGATCTGGCTGGGTGCAGCGACGTCATCGAACATCGGCGGGTTCCTCTCTTCCAGCAAAAGCCCTCGGCCGTTCGGTTGTAGGGGCTGCACAAGGGCTGAGAACCATCAGCTTCTCGAAACCGGACCCATCGACAGATATTCCACATCCAGGGCAGGCCATGCGAAACAGCCTGCTCGCTGGGCAGATGGACGGACAGTGCTGTATGCGTGACAGAGATCGGTAGACAGCTGTGGACACGCTTTGGAAGGGACGCGCGGCGTGTAACGTATAGGGCATCCTAGCGTCTTGTGCCCGGCCGGTCAAGTTTTTTTCTGCAACGAATCCCTTCAGGCAATGGTCCCGCTGTCGCCGGAATTCCCTGCCAGGCCGGAAGTGCGCTACAATGGGTGAAGCATGCTCACATCGTTTGGACTCTAGACCTGGAGGATTTCATGAGCGAAACCCGAAGCGACACAGGCAAATCATTAGCACAAGAGACGAGCCCCTATGGCTACCCCTATTGGGAGTGGGTGGCCCGGGAAGATCCAGAGTATGCGAAAGCTCGTATCCCCCTGTCGGAATTGTCGGTCGGCGAGGGCAAGGCCTTGTCGATCAAGTACCGCGAGATGGTGATCATCGGCATTCTGGCGTTCCGCGGCAGTAGCTCTGAGGGCATTTTGGCACATATGCGCCGGGCCATTCAACATGGGGCTACCAAACGTGAATTACTCGAAGCCATTCAATCTGCCGCCGTTCCCGGCGGTGGCCCGACATTCGCCACCGGCTGCCGAGCCCTCATGCAGCTCGACACCGAGGGCGCATTTAAGAACGGCTAAGACGACAACATCCCCTCGCCTTTTGCCCCCTCTCCCGGCGGGAGGGAGCTGGGGTGAGGGCGATTCATCCGTGCGCTCAGGCTTCGCCGCCCTTACCCTATTTCCTTCCCGGAGGGAGATAGACCAACGTCAACACCCTCATCCGAGTGTCTAGGACCTCTACTAGCGGGCAAGAACCGCACACGAACGATCTACTGCCTGCCGCCCGATCCTGACGTCCCGGCAATGGTCGAGGCGACGTCGGATTGCTTGCCCCGAAATGCTGGTATCACCTCCTCGGCCAGACGCTGCAGCTGTTCGACGTACTCTGCCTGTGGCATACCCTCTGGCCAGTGCAACCAGACGTGTTCAAGCGCCGGATACTTCGCCTCCATGGCCTTCAAGCCCTCGATGACATCGTCGGCCCTGCCGCACAACCAAACTTTCTGTTCCACGCCATCCTCCAGCACCGGCACGCGGACTGGCGCACCGGGCGTGCCCCAGGGGCGACCTTGAGCATCTACATAGCGTACGAAGCCAAAGGGCGCGAACCATTTATACCGCTCGTCATGGTAGGGACGCAGGCGACGGATGGCCTCTTCCTGACTACCGGCAAGATAAAATCCGCCCTGCCATGCGAGATCCTGGCCTAATTCAAGCTGACGGCCGTGGCTGGCAGCCAGGTCACGAAATTGATGAAAGAGCTGATCCAGGAGTTTCTCACCGGTGAGCCCAACCACCCCCTTGAAGCCCATTTTCGCCACATATTCGAGCGTGCGTCCGCTGACGATCGGCTGCCAGATCTCCACCGGCCGATGAATCGGGCGCGGCACCATGGTGAGTTCTTTCAGGTCGTAGCCGCGATAGGGCACGGGCGCTGGAATGGTATAGTGCTTTCCCTGATAGGAGAAGGATTCCTCATTGAAGCACTTGAGGATGATCTCCATCTGTTCTTCAAAGAACTCTTTGTTGGCATTATTGTCCAGCATCGGCGCCCCGAAGGTCTCGACCTCGCGCGTGTGATAGCCCCGCCCGACGCCGAAAATCACCCGCCCGCCGGTGAGGATGTCGGCCATGGCATAGTCCTCAGCCAGTCGGACCGGGTGCCACATCGGGACGACATTGAATGCACAGCCGAACTTCAGTTGCTGCGTCTGGGTGGACAGATACGTGCCCAACAGAATCAAATTGGGGATACATTCATAGCCTTCATGCTGAAAGTGGTGCTCCGCCATCCACAAGGCGTAGAAGTCGAGGCCATCCATCACCTTGGCCACCTCGGTGGCCATGCGAAAGGCTTCGATCACACGTTCATTGGGATAACGACGCGCGTCCGCCGGCATGCCATCATGGCCGACATTCTCCAATTCGATGTGCCCGACATAGAGCACAGAGAAGTGTTTGATCATGATCTCGGACCCCCTCTGGTCAAGTCTGTGCTGATCTTTTATCCAGCGAGCAAGGGCCAAATTAGCCTCGAAGCCTTGGTGCTTCCTGCACTCCCGCCGTATGCTTGGCCTCAGCAGGCGACGGCGAGGCCTTATCATACCCGTGCCATCGTTCCTGTCAACAGCCAAATCAGCGGCGACACACAGGCGGAGGCACGCTCTCCCTGCACACCCGTGTAGCTCATTGTGGTGGTTTTCTGTTGGCCTGTGGGCAGGGGTCATGTATCCTGGAGTCTCGATAACCGTGGACAGCCACGACTCATCAGACGAGGATCAGCCATGAAACCCAGTGCACGTTTTCGTCAATTATTGACCCAACCAGGCTTGATCATGGCACCAGGCGCCTATGACGGCCTCTCGACCAAACTCATCGAACAGGCGGGGTTCGATGTCGTGTACGCCACCGGCGGGGGGATTTCCAGAAGCTGTGGCTACCCCGACGTCGGCCTGCTGACCATGACGGAAGTGCTCATGCATCTACGCTGCATCGTCGAAGCCACAGCCCTACCGGTGATCGGAGATTGTGACACCGGATACGGCAATGCTCTGAACGTCATGCGCGCGGTGCGAGAGTTCGAGCGTGCTGGCGTGGCAGCATTTCATCTGGAGGATCAGATCACCCCGAAACGCTGTGGGCACTATGAAGGCAAGGAAGTGGTCTCATGCACAGAGATGTGCAAAAAGCTTGAGGCTGCCCTGGAGGCCCGTTCGGATCCCGATCTGGTGATCATCGCCCGCACCGACGCCCGTGCGATGCATGGGCTCGACGATGCCATTCGGCGCGGCCAAGAGTATGCTCGGGTGGGGGCCGATATGATCTTCGTCGAGGCGCCGCGTGACCGTGATGAGCTCAAACGCGTTGTGGATGCTATCGACCGTCCGCTCGTCGCCAATATGGTCAAGGGTGGCAAAACACCGCTTCTCTCAGCCGCCGAGCTAGAAGCGTTGGGATACAAGCTGGCGATCTTCGCCTCTGACGTCCAGCGCGCGGCGATCTATGGGATGCGCGAGGTGCTGAAGGTCATGAAGCGTGACGGCACTCCGGAGCATTTCTCTCAGACCATCGACTTCCCCGAGCGCGATATCATCATCGGCCTGGAGCAGATCGAAGCACTGGAAGAGCGCTTCCTGCGTCTATAAGCCCTGGAGAACGGCTATGACGAATCGCAATCTGGATGCCGCCTGGAGCTACCACAATAGCACCAAGCATTCCTACGATAGCATCCACACCGATGCACATTACCTGGACTGGGAGAACCAACCGCTACCGTTTAAAATCTACCAGACGCTGGATCCCATAGCATTGCCACAGGATCTGCCATCCTCGGGTGTGCCAGCGCTGTCGGCGGTGTCGGCCGTCAATCCTCCGGTCGAGGTGTCCTCGATTCCTCCCCTGTCCATGCGGTTATTGGCCAGCCTGCTGTATTTCAGCGCCGGCATCACCAAGCGGAAACCCTATCCCGGTGGCGAAATCCTCTTCCGTGCCGCGGCCTGCACAGGGGCGTTGTATCACATCGAGTTGTACCTGGTTTGCGGAGACTTGCCGGAATTGCGGGCAGGGGTGTACCATTTCGGTCCAGGGGACTTCGCTCTCCGGTGCTTGCGCCAGGGCGATTATCGCCAACTCGTGGTGCAGGCCAGCGGTGGTGAGTCGGCCGTGGCCGAGGCGCCGCTCACCGTCATCTGCACGGGCACCTTCTGGCGCAATGCCTGGAAGTACCGGGCACGTACCTACCGGCATTGTTTCTGGGACACTGGCACCATGCTTGCCAACCTGCTGGCCATGTCTGCCGCGCACGCGGTGCCGGCCAAAGTGGTCATGGGATTTGTCGATGACACCATCAATCGCCTCCTGGGGCTCGATACTGAGCGCGAGGTGGCACTGGCATTGGTCACGCTGGGCCATGCTGCACAGCCGCACCCCGGTCCACTGCCAGCACTTGAGCCGCTGCAGCTCGACATTGTGCCGTTGTCGAACAAGGAGGTAGATTATCCGGCCAATCGAGAGATGCATGTGGCCTCAACGCTGCGTCAAGAGGCCGAGGCCGAGACCTGGCATGGCCGGCCGCCGCCGCACGACTGGCCAGCTCCCACGGGAGAGCTGTTCCCGCTCCGCTCCCTCAGCGCTGACGAGGTGCCAACAGACACTATCGAGCAAGTGATCCTGCGGCGAGGCTCCAGCCGCCGGTTCGCTCGGACTTCGCTCAGTTTTGCTCAATTGTCGACCATCCTGCTGCGGGCGATCGGAGGCATTCCGGCTGATTTTCTCGAGTCGTCTAGTGCGATGCTGAATGATCTCTATCTCATCGTCAATGCCGTCGACGATCTCCCCAGCGGCACGTACGTCTTTCGGCGGGATCATCAGGCTCTGGAGTTACTCCAGCGCGGAGCCTTTCGCCGTGACGCGGGTTATCTTGGTCTTATGCAGGAGATCCCAGCAGATGCGAGTGTAGATGTGTTTTTCCTGACAGATTTGCACGCCGTGTTGGGCCGTTTCGGTAATCGTGGCTATCGCGCCGCCCAGCTGGAGGCCGGGCTTTTCGGTGGCAGGCTGTACTTGGCGGCCTATGCCCAGCGCCTGGGGGCTAGTGGCCTGACGTTCTTCGACGATGATGTCACGCGTTTTTTCGCCCCCCACGCCGATGGCAAGAGTGTGATGTTTCTGGTAGCGCTCGGAAAGCCAGGAAGATTGGTGCGTGCACAGAGGTGAGGGAAATTTCCGACGTCTGATGCGGCATGATACCGCGATGCTCGCGAGTCTCCGTCGCAACTGTCAAAATTCCCGTTGTCATCGCCAAGCGGTATGTGTAAGCTTAAAAGGGCATTGAGGAAAAAATATGATGGAGCGAGCCATGAGGTGCGGTGCTCCAGGCGCAGGATGGCTCAGCGGATCGTGAGGGGTCACTCAGGTGAGCGAAGATTATCAGTTTCAAACACGCATTAACCCATCATGGCTGGCGGCGGTTCGCGTCGCCTCACCTCGGTTGCGGATTGCCACACCTTTCCCATTGATGAATATCGTGGCCCGCGAAAAAGGTGTCACCGCCAGCATCGAGGGCCAAGCCTTAGTGTTGACGGTCGGCCCCGGCGACCCACCACCCAGCTGGCCGTCTCGTCAACTCGACCTGCTGGGGATTCTGCAGAGGTGCTCGGACGCGGCGAGCATGTTAGAGGCGATTCGCGCTTCCCAGCCGACCGTCAAGCCACGAGCCGCAGAACGTTCCAGTCCCAGGGCAGCGAAGACCACACGGACAGCACGCGCAACCAAGACGACCGAGCGTCCCTCAGAACCCCCACCTGTCGTCTCCGTGCCCTTTACGACTATGCTCTCGACCGCACGGCCAGAGGAGGTTTGGGCGGCGATTCGAGAGTGTCAGGGTGAGCCATTTACCGTGGATGAGCTGCAGACGAAATTGGACGCGGGCGTGGGGCCATACGTGATGATGTGGGCTCGCGACGGCTATCTTATCAAGGCTGATCGCGATTCCAGTCCTGGTGCATCCTGGCGTTACCGGCTGCTACGGGACGACCCCGAACATCCGCCGGTCGGATGACAGCGGCGCTTATCCCTGTCGCATGAGCTGTTGTATCAGCCCGCCTAAACTGCGCGACAGAGTATCCTTGGTGACGACCTGGGTGCATCTGTCGTGCAAAGGGCCAGTGCGTTTCCAGTCGGCGTGGGTGGTGTAGCCTAGAATCGGCACCGTCACCTGAGGCACCTCGACAGCAAGCTCCTCGAACAGCGCTGCCATATTAATCCCATTGACTGTCAGGTCAGCGATCACCAAGGCTGGGCGCGCCTGCCGGAAGCGGTCAAGAAACTCTTCCGCGCTTCCGGCAAAATGAATGGGGAATCCGACCGCTTTAGCAGTGTCCCCGATCTTCAGCGTAAAGAACAGGTCGGTAACCAGCGCCAAGATTGGCCGTGGTTGGGTAATGGTTTCCTCAGTCATGGCATTTTCTCTCCCGGACGATTTCCTACGTGATCTCTCGCGATCTCTTCCTTCATATCATGTTCCAGAGCGTTGGCTCCGCGCCGCAGGATGGCTAACACTTCCTCCAGGTCAGCCGGGAGGGGAGCGTGACATTCGAGCCATTCTCCCGTAGCAGGGTGCACCAATCCCAGGCTCCAGGCATGCAGTGCCTGCCGGCGAAACCAGGCGAGCTGGTGGGCCAGCGGCGAGCGTTGCAGCACTCTCTGGGAGTGGCCGTAGGTGGGATCACCCAGCAATGGATGCCCTACAGCAGCCATGTGGACGCGGATTTGATGTGTGCGTCCGGTTCGGGGCGACAGTTCCACTAGGGTGTAGGACCCGAAGCGCTCCAGCACGCGAAATTCGGTCACGGCGTGACGTCCCACGCGCGTGTGCGTAGACATCTGCTGCCGGTGCACGGGATGCCGGCCCACGGCGGCGTCGATCACGCCGTCAACGTCGCGAATATTGCCGTGCACGACCGCCAGGTACCGCTTCTTCACCTGGCGGTCGGCGAACAGGCCTGCCAAGCCACGATGCGTTGCATCATCTTTCGCCACCACGATTACCCCAGAGGTATCCTTGTCGAGCCGATGCACGATTCCTGGACGCTCGATGCCCCCGATGCCCGATAGATGTGTACAGTGGGCCAGCACCGCATTGACTAGCGTTCCAGAGGCATTGCCCGGGCTCGGATGTACCACCATGCCTGCGCTCTTGTTGACCACCAGCAGATAGACATCTTCATAGAGGATATCGAGCGCAATCGGCTGGGGGAGTAGAGCTGAGGGTTTGGGCGGCGGCAAGCTGACGCTGATCCGATTTCCGGCGCGAAGGCGATAACCGGCTTTTGCCGCGCGCCCATCCACGACGATCTGTTGCTCGTCGATGAGTTGCTGCACGTAGGACCGTGAGCACGTCGGCAACTGCCGGGTCACATAGCGGTCAAGTCGCTCTCCGACATCCTCAGGTGTCAGTGAGAATTCCGGCATGGAGGTCAGTTACTGCTTGGGAGCCTTGCCAAAGAGCAGGTCCCAGCATAGGAGGGCCACGCCCACAGTAATCGCCGCATCGGCGATGTTAAAAGCAGGCCAATGGTAGTGAGACCAGTGGACGTCGAGGAAATCGATGACTTCGTCGAAGCGGAGCCGGTCGATCAGATTACCGATCGCGCCGCCCATGATCAAGGAGAAGGCCAGGCGCACCAGAACACGGTCAGGTGGAGTGCTCCGGTAGATCAGAAAAATGATCATCACAGCCACCGCCGAGAGCCCTAGCAAGAGCGGTCTCACAATCCCACGGTTGCCCTGGGCGAAGAGCCCAAATGCGCCGCCCGGATTACGCACGTAAGTGATGTCGAAGTAGTTCTCGATCACGATAATGGATTGGTGTGGCCACATCGCCGCATCGACGTACAGCTTGGTGAGTTGGTCACACAGTACAATAACGCCGACGGTGATCAGAAGGCGTGTATATCGATTTGCCATCTGGCCGCTCAACCGAAAATGGGACGTAGGAGGGCACTCGGTGATGCCGTCCCCGAGGACAGGACAGTGAATCGGCCTATGTTGCTCCGTCGCATTGGAGACGCTACACTAGTGGTCAACGCCGACACCTCGCACGGTTGTGAAGAAGGCCTCAGACTAAGGCGCTGATCGTTGCTGCGCACATCGTACTTGAGGAACCGGGAAAAGGCAAGCTGAGAAGCGATGGCCGAGGCAGAGACGTAGGGACATGGCGTCCGCCTCTGAGGTAGGAAATCAATGGCTGATGACTCCGCCCTGACAATCACTGAAACGCTTGAAATCCCCCTCGCGGAGCTCCATTTCCAATTCAGTCGCAGTGGGGGCCCTGGGGGGCAGCACGTCAATCGCTCCGCCACGCAGGTCGAGTTGACCTTCGACGTGGCGAATTCCCCAAGCCTGACCGAGGCTCAGCGGACCAGGATTCTGTCCCAGCTCAAGTCCTACACCGATACCCGTGGTATCCTGCACCTCAGCTCTCAGACCACCCGCAGCCAGCATCGCAACCGTGCCGAGGTCATCGAACGCTTCCAGCACCTCCTGCAGCGGGCCTTGCATATTCCCAAACGTCGTGTGCCGACGCGCCCTCCTCCCCAGGTCAAGGAACAGCGTCTGGCGGAGAAACGCCACAAGAGCACGATCAAGGAGGGGCGGGCTCGCAAGCAACCTGACGGGGAGTAACCCAGCCTACCTACAGCATTGCCCTTGCTCCCTAGCGTCGCCTGTAGTAGAAGGCGCAGGCGCTGGGAAGGCGACTCGTGGCTCGAGACACAGCAAGCGGGAGGCACGGATGGTGAACGCGACACGATGGGTTTGGCAACGATTGCCAGCGGTGTCAGCCCATGGCAGATGAGCCGCAGCGCGAATTTCAGGGAGCCGGTGGCACGCCTGGTGGCATTGGCGAGTTCGTCATCGGCCTGGTGATGGTGGCTACCGGCGGCTACCTTTTGCTCAATCAAGTCACTGTTACCACTGGTTTTTGGGCGTTCTGGGGTTACAATGCCTTTGGCCTCACGCTGGTGCCGTTGTTGGCGGGCATTGGTTGGTTATTCTTTGATGGACGTGCGGCCTTTGCCTGGTTGCTAGTGATCCTCGGGGCTGCGATCATCTTTGTGGGGATCATAGCCAATCTCCACATCTATTTTCGCCCCACCAGTTTATTCAACACGTTGATCATGTTGGGGTTGGTCGTCGGCGGTTTAGGGTTAATCGCCCGTGCGTTGAGAGCCCATTGAGATCATATGGAGAGGGGACAACAATGGCCACAGAGCCACGTGTGACCAAAGAAACCGTGGAGAAGATGGCGCGTGAGGTGGTGGGGATCGACCTGAGCCCAGATGAAATCGACCAGCTGCCCCCACTACTTGACAGACTCCTCGCCGATCTAGCCCAGATTCCTGACGCCGACCTGCAGGACATCGAGCCACCGCTGTTCTTTCAGGCGGGTGAGTCTGAGCCGAGGTAATTTCCCTCTTGATCAGGTGCATGGAAACAGACGACCCGGTTCCTTCTCCCTGAGGGAGAGAGCGCGGGTGAGGGAGCTTCCATGTCACATGTCGTTTTTGCCATAAGCCGCGGCTTGCCTCCGCGTGACATCATCGATTGCCGCAAGCTGGCGGAGGAGTTAGGCTATGAACCGGCTGAGGTGGCCGGAGGGCATGGCGGCGATCAGTGCCCCATCTTCTCAGCCTGCGCGGCTGCGACCAAGCGGATTCTCTTGGGCACCAGCATCAGCAGCGTCTTCGGGCGAAGCTTAGGCTAAAGTCCAACACTGAGGGCTTGAATGACCTGCGTGTTTGGGAGGTGCCTGAGGGCCTCTGGTGCAATTTTAATCTTCAACGACCGGCTTCCACCTCCAAGTATCACATAGTCGAGCGACATAATCGGCGCATCGATGTATATGGGTAGCTCCGGCGGCAACGCGAATACCGTGACGCCACCGATCATCATACCGGTTAGTGCCACCGTATCATCAGCCGAGGCGAACGACACCCGCGACGCCCCCATAAGTCTCCTAACCGCGTGATTGACGTCGAGCCGTGTCGTCGCTAACACAAGGCAGGCGCCATACTGTTTTGGCTCGCGCTTGGACCCCACGATGATCGTATTGACGGAGTGCTCAAGCGGGAAACCATAGCGTTCGCAAAATGACGTCGTATCAGCAAAGGCGGCATCGATGGGAATCAGCTCGTAGGGCACCCCAAACTCGGCCAGCACGTGGCGCACCCGTTCTTCGATCTCTAGGCCCTGTAGCACGGTGGGAGACTCCCCCTTTCTGGACAAGTCGGTCCTCAGCATGCATGCGCTGGCGCTAAGGCCAAAGCACTGAGACGTCAGAGCTCAATCGGCATACTCGAAGCGTCCAATCACCGGATAATGGTCTGAAAGGTCGCGCCCGTGCTGAGTTTTGGCGCACGCTGGGACAACAGGACTGACATGAAACGGTCGCAGCCGCGCGCGAACACACATGGGAAATTCCCGCTCGGCCCGCAGCGGCATGACCTCGAGTTCGGCTCTTACGGGATGTTGATGCCTGATCGCGGGCAACACGTAGTCCACCAACCAGGGACCTCGCCCGAACAGCGTGTTGTCCACGTCCATCGTCGCCCGTCGTTCGCCTACGATAGCTGGCATCGATACCCCCAGGATGTCGATAATGGCTTGAAATTGCGGGTTCTCCGGCCCACGGGTATTCAAATCTCCTGCCAGCAACACCGGTTCGGCAAATGGGATGTTCTGCTGTTGAATGAACCTGGCCATTTCGCGCGCCTGGTCGCTCCGCACTGCTGCCGCCGAGGCTCCACCCCAGGCTTGCAGGTGGGTTCCGAACAGGTGATATCGCTTCGTGCGTCCGTCCAACATCTTTTCGATGCGCGCGTATTGCACGCCTTTGGCCGCCAGACAATCCGGGAAGCGACAAGCGCTGTAAACCAGGTCCTGCGAGGCTGATAATGGGCCATTTCGAGGCAATAAAGATCCCTCCGTTACTCGGTTTCCACCACGTCGAGACCGGCGGGAGATGATACTGCCACCCGTACGAGGTGAGAAGATCAGTGAGCTTGAGCTTCCCAGCACAGGCCCCGGAAAAACTCTCGTTCAAGACGAGCGCGTCGACATGTTCCTGGCCTGCGATGCGACGCGCCAGTGCCTGAGGAATGCGGCACACGCGTTCCCTCTGACCTTCTTGACCAACCCAATATGGCCTGTCCATGATGTTATACTGCACGATGGTGAAGTGATTCAGATGCTCGGGTATGGCAGGTTTCAGCGCCACCATCGGCGCCTCACACAAGACCTTTTTGCCGCTGAGGCATGAAAACCCGTCGCCTGAGGTGTCACTGCGGACATAGGTGAGACCAAGGACGTCGCAGTCCTGCTGGCTGGCGGTGCAAAAGGGAGACGTGCCAAGCCAGGCAGTCGGTTGAGAATCAGCGCTAAAGCACCCGGAAGCTATGGTGAGCAGCAAGGCGAGCAATGCCTGGACAAGGGCCGGAGGTTTCCTCATGTGTCTACTGACTCGATGCGCTTCAGAGCCGCAAGCAGTCTGGCGTTGAGCGGTGCTCCAACGAAAGCCTTCAGCGGCTCCAGTCGCGAGATAGTTAACAGGCTGATCTCCCTCATCGCGATGCGTCTGACTCTAGTCTGGGTGCAACAATTTGTCAACCCATGACATCATGTAGGCCGCGGATGAGCAGGACCTGAAGTGGTGTGTAGATGTCGATTCTGCCCTGTAGAGTGCGCGTTGCCGGCGTACGAGACGCAGTGTCATGAAGCAATGGTTGAGGGATAATCAGGTGAGGCATTGCGGATTTCGCTCCCTTCTTGTCTTGTGATAAGGTATTGTAGGGAATGCAGGATTAGCCAGTAAACATGGAGAGAGGGCGGAAGAGGGGAGACTATGTGCTACCGATGACCCTGGGCCGGATGCCTACTGTAACTCAGCAAGATGCGCCCCGATGGATGGGGACTTCGGGCCTATGGCCCTACCTCATGCACATCGTGCTCCTGATCGCGCTGTATGTCGGCACCGCCAAACTAGGGCTCTCACTTCACGCTGTCGGTGGCTTTGCCACAGCCGTCTGGCCGCCGACAGGGCTTGCCCTGGTGGCGCTGGTCTTCGGGGGGTATCGTCTATGGCCCGGCATCGTGTTCGGTGCCTACCTTGTCAATGTCTGGGCCGGTGCCCCGTTGCTGGTCGCTGCCGGCATGGCCCTGGGGAACACCTTCGAAGCCTTGTTGGGCGCCATATTCCTCAGGCGTGTGGTCCGGTTTCGTCCCGCACTCGATCGGCTTCGTGATGTGGCTGGTCTCGTGGGTGCGGCGATCCTGAGCACCCTGGTGAGCGCCACGGTAGGCGTCACGAGCGGCTGGCTTGGGGGTGTCATTGCTGCTGACGTCTATAGCGAGGCGTGGCGGACCTGGTGGCTTGGAGATATGAACGGCGATTTGGTGGTGGGTGCGCTGCTATTGACCTGGGGCACGCGCCCGCGAATCATCTTATCATCCCGACCGATCCTGGAAGGCGGTGGCCTGCTTGTTACCGTTGTCACCTTGAGCTTGTTCGTCTTCACCAGGTCCCTGGCCACGGATATCATTGATTTCTCCTATCTCATCTTTCCCGTCCTCATCTGGGCAGCGCTCCGCTTTGGACCATCGGGTACCAGCGCAGCTACCGCCGTCGTGTCCTCCCTAGCCATCTGGGGAACAGCTCACGGGGGTGGTCCCTTTGCCGGTGGGACTTTTCATGAAGGTGTCTTGGCCCTCCAGACTTTTATGAGCATTGTCGCGGGGACGGTCCTGGTCTTAGCGGCGGTGGTTGCCGAACGCAAGCGGGCTGAGCTGCGGCTGGTAACCCATGACGCCACGACACGCGTGTTGGCCGAAATGGCCACCCCCAGAGAGGCCATCCCCAGGGCGTTGCAGACTATCTGTGAGAGCCTTGATTGGGACATGGGCACCCTCTGGCACATGGACCGCGAGGCCCAGGTGCTGCGCTACGGCGAGAGTTGGCATCGACCATCGCTCGGGCTCCTAGAATTTGCGGCCCCTCACCGATCTTATACCTTTGCCCCCGGTATCGGCCTGCCGGGGCGTGTGTGGGTGAGCAAGGAGCCGGTATGGATTGTCGACGTGACCCAAAATGCCAACATCCCCCGTACCCCCATGGCTGCCAACGCTGGTTTCCACAGTGTCATTGCTGTTCCGCTGCAGTTGGGGAGCGATATTCTTGGCGTGATGGAGCTTTTCAGCCGCGAGCGCAGACCACAGGATGATGAGCTCCTCCAGATGGTGGCAGCCCTCGGGAGCCAGCTGGGCCAATTCTTGGAGCGCAAGCACGTGGAGGAGGCCCTTCGGGAGGGTGAAGAGCGCCTCCGCATTGCCCTCCAGGCCGGGCAGATGGGCACCTGGGAGTGGGACATCACAACGGGTCAGGTGATCTGGTCTGAAACTCTCGAGGCCATCCACGGCCTGGCCCCCGGCACCTTCCCAGGCACCTATGAAGCCTATTACTCCGACATTCATCCCGAGGATCGTGACCGCGTCGCCGACACGATTGCCAAGACGCTCAGCGGGGGCAGTGACCACTGTATCACATACCGGATTGTGCTCCCCGACGGCCGCGTGCGATGGGTGGAGCGTCGCGGCCGCCTCTTTGTTGACGATGGCGAGATGGGACGCCCCGTGCGCATGAGCGGGGTATGCATGGATATCACCGACCGCAAGGGGGCCGAAGACCGACTGAAGGCCGCGCTCCGAGAAAAAGAAGTGCTGCTCCAGGAAGTACACCACCGGGTGAAGAACAACCTGCAGGTGATTTCCAGTCTACTTAGCCTCCAGGCGGGTTACATCGAGGATCCCAGGGGGCAGGCGATGTTTGCCGACTGTGGATATCGTATCCACTCTATGGCCCTCATTTACCAAAGTCTCTACCAGTCGGAGAGCATGGCCCAGATTGACTTCAGGGCTTTTATCCAGGCGTTGGCCCGCGACCTCTTCCGTGCCTATGCCATCGATGAGGAGCGCATTCGGCTGGCAGCCGCCGTCGATGACATCTCCCTCACGATCGATACCGCGATGCCCTGCGCGCTCCTTGCCCATGAGCTCGTCTCCAATTGTCTCAAGCACGCCTTTCCCCAGGGGCGGGTCGGCCATATTTGGGTGACGTTTCGCCGTCTGCCAGACGGGAAGCTTCAGCTGCAGGTGCGCGATGATGGCGTGGGCCTCCTCGATGCGGTAGCCCCTCACACTGTTGAGTCGTTCGGCCTCCAACTGGTGGATATCTTACGTGAGCAACTCCGTGCCACGCTGGAGCTGCAGCGACATCCGGGCACCACCGTGACGATGACGTTTGCCGAGCTGACCCATCAGAGCAAGAGCTAGACCTATGACGTCTGTACGAATACTCAACGTTGAAGACGAGCATAAGGGTGGCCCAGAGAAAGACGATACACGTGAGATCGAAGACTCGCGCCCCTGAAACACGATGCCACAGACGAGGGTGAGGCACCTTCGTGTGCGCCAAGGAGAGACAACATGGCTGAGGTGGCTCCGAATACCTCCCTCTTGCACCCCAAGGGTTGCGTGGTCATGCTTGAGGACACCCTGATGACCTCGGAGCTTACCCGCCGCCGACCCAGGGCCCCTGATTACGCGTCTGAAAACGGTGTTCTGGTTGCTCTCGCCCGTGAGATGGCGGTCAATCCCTGCACCCTGCTGCAGGCGCTTGTCGACAAGACTGTGGACTTGTGCCGGGCTGGCACAGCTGGCATCAGCGTGCTGAAGACCGATAGCGACGGCGAGTATCTCGTTTGCGAAGCCCTCTCCGGCGTGTACGCCCCCTCTATCAGGAGCCGTATCCCCCGCCACTTCAGCCCCTCCGGCACAACGCTCGATCGGAATGCTCCCCAACTGTTCTCGTATCCGGCTCGCTATTTCACGTATTTCCCCCAGGCCGCTGCGCCCATCATCGAGGTGCTGGTCGTGCCGATATACGTCAGTGGCCGCCCGTGTGGGACGATATGGATTCTGGCCCATAATGCG
This sequence comes from uncultured Nitrospinota bacterium, assembly GCA_963707985.1. Taxonomy (GTDB): domain Bacteria; phylum Tectomicrobia; class Entotheonellia; order J063; family CAVPRW01; genus CAVPRW01. The sequence goes on from CAVPRW010000008.1 coordinate 138,639, forward strand.
ACGCGCCAGTTTGATGCCGAGGATGTGCGCCTTCTGACGAGCCTCGCCGCATTTGCCAGCTTGGGGCTGCAGGTCATCTCTGCCCTGGAGGTAGCGCAGACCAACCGGATGTGGGGCGGGCCCGAGGTGCCGACGAGGACCGCTCACTGGGCTCAGCTGTCGGCGCCGGTCAGCCAGCAACAGCCAACTGTCGCGGCTCGCCGTACCGGCGAATGGCCGTTCCAGCGCCTGCTCGAGAAGCTGCCGGCAGCCGCGTACACTTGCGATCCCGACGGGCTGATCACCTATTTCAACCCACAAGCGGTAAAGCTCTGGGGACGTGCTCCCAAGTTGAACGATCCGGTGGACCGCTTCTGCGGCTCCTTTAAACTCTTTACGACGCATGGTGTTCCGATCGCTCACGACGCCTGCTGGATGGCCCTGGCCCTGAAGATGAACCAAGAATACAACGGCCACGAGATTGTCATCGAGCGCCCAGACGGGCAACGTCTGACCGCCCTGGCCTATGCCAACCCCATGCACGATGCGACCGGCACGCTGCTTGGGGCGGTGAACGTGCTCGTGGATATCACCGAGCGCACGCAGGCGGAGGCCCAGCTCCAGGCCTCCCTCCACGAGAAGGAAGTGCTCCTCAAGGAGATCCACCATCGCGTCAAGAACAACCTACAGCTCATTGCCAGCCTGCTCTACCTGCAGTCCGACCACCTCAAGCACCCTGAGGACCTGGCCCTCTTTGAGGACACCCAGAACCGGGTGAAATCGATGGCACTCGTGCATGAAAGTCTCTACCATACGGGTGATCTGGCCCGCTTCAATTTTGCCCGCTACCTCGAGCGCTTGACCTCACACCTGTGCCAGTCCCATGGGGCAGAGCGTGCCGGCATCCGCCTCCACATGGCACTCGAGGAGGTGGTCCTGGACGGGGATACGGCCATCCCCTGCGGCCTCATCGTGAACGAGCTCCTGACCAACGCCCTCAAATACGCCTTTCCGGACGGACGCGCCGGGACCATCCACCTCACGCTGCGGGCCGCCGGCGACCAGGTCACGCTGAGGGTCCGTGACACGGGCATTGGCCTTCCCCACGGCTTTGATGTGCACACCACGGAGTCCCTGGGACTGCAGCTCGTCGGCATGATGACCGAGCAACTCGGGGGAACGCTCACGCTCACAGGTGCCGGTGGCACGACGTGGACCGTCAGCCTTCCCTATCGTCTGCGGCAGGTCAAGGAGGAGGCGTATGGCCCCGGCCCAGATTCTGATCGTGGAAGATGAACGGATCATCGCGGCCGAGTTGTCGCGGCGCCTCACCCGCTTGGGGTATGCCGTGATCGCCACGGTCGGATCGGGAGCCGAGGCGATTCAACGGGCGCGGCTGGGGTGCCCGGATCTGGTCCTCATGGACATTGGCTTACCTGGGGAGATGAATGGCCTGGAAGCCGGGGCCCGCATCTGGGAGGAGCTCAAGATCCCCATTGTCTATGTCACGGCCTATACGGATGCGTTGACGATGGACCAGGTCCGCACCCCGCCGCCCGTGCTGACGGTCGGCAAGCCGTTTGATGTCGAACAGTTACGCACCACGCTTGCGCAAGCCCTGGCCGCCCCTCCATGAGCCCGTGCCGCCACCGGGCCGCGGGCACCACACGCCTGGTCCAGGGGGCGGAGCGGGCGAAGGGGCAGGCGTGCTGGGGGGCTGGGGCCGGAGCGCTCGTCTCGGGAGCGCGGCTCTGCACAACCCCGCTTCCCCAGCAAAAAAGCTCTTCTTCCCTTCGTCGGGAGACTGTCATGGGAGACCAGACGAGAACCACCGCCATTCTCGTATTCAATAAGGTTGGGCACGTTTTACTTCAGAAGCGCGACAACATCCCCACGATCCAGGAGCCGGGGAAGTGGGATGTCTGGGGTGGTCACTGCGAGGCCGGGGAGACGCCTGAGGCGTGCGCCATCCGCGAGCTTTACGAGGAACTCGGCATCGAGATCGCCGATCTACGGGTCCTCAAGTTCCTCATGACGCGATCAGTGGACGGACGCGAAGAATTCGTGTTTGCCTACGTGTTCGAGGCTGATGGCACACCACCGGTGTATGAGGGCGAGCGAGCGGAGTGGTGTGCTCCCGAGGACGCAGCCGACCTGGCGATGGCGTTTGGGGCAGAACGGCTCTTTACCCCGGAGATAGTGGCGCAAGCCAAGGCCGCACTGTGCCTCACATGAGCAAACAATCAGAACAACTATTCTGTCGGATATATGGCCACCTCAAAAACTCCCAAATCTATGACGAGGCGCGGCTCAGGCAAGATGCCGTTCCTCACGCACGAAGAGCTGAAGCACCTCTTGGCTGTTATCAAGGAAAAACGCCATCAGGCGCTCTTCCTCCTGGCCTACCGCCATAGGCTGCGCGCGTCGGAGCGTTGACAATAGAGTCTAAAGCATTCATGCCCCGTGGCATGAGTTCAAAGATATGGTCGCGTAGGGCAATCCACTTCCTGGTGTCATCAACCAAGGGCTGAGCTCTTGGATCATTCCTTCCCATTGCTCCCTCGAGTACAAGTGTGTTGTCTAGCGGGCGGATGAATCCCTGTACACGCAACTGCATAAGTTCGCGCCCAAGGGATGGCCCGTCCCCACGGGTGACGGCCGTCGGGGTGATCGCTGTGGCTGCGGAGGGAAGATGGGAGCAACACATGACTCGCCTACCAGCAGTGTGCTCACGACGTCCGCAACGCGCCAGACTTCACCGATGGAAACCCTAGAGACGCTGCGCCACCTGATCCTGCAACCGGAACGATCGCAACTTCGCCAACTGCAAGAACGCCTGGACAACCTCAGAGTGAGCTCCGAAGATGTCAGCCAGGTGCTGCCGGAAGCGGTTCTGCATCGTGCACGCCAGGATCATCAACTCACCAATGCGCTTCTGCCCACTGTCGAGGAAGCCATCCAGTCCTCGGTACGAAGGAATCCTCGCACCCTGGTGGAAGCCTTGTTCCCGTTGATGGGGCCGGCGATCCGCAGAGCTGTTGCGCACCGCCTCCGCAGCATGATCGCCTCCCTTGGCTACACCTTGGCCGTGAGCACTACGCTCCGGGGGCTGAAGTGGAGGCTTGAAGCGCTGCGGACTGGAGTACCCTTCGCCGAAGTGGTCCTGCTGCACACGTTGCGCTATCGGGTTGAACAGGTCTTTCTCTTGCACCGGCAAACGGGGCTCTTGCTCCGGCAAGCCATGGTTGAGTCGGTGAGCACGCTGGATGACCTTGCGCGTGGTGCTGCCTGAGATGCCTGGGAGATAAGGTACGAGAGCCATGGTGCAGAAAAAGATATGCTTATTGGGCGCCTTCGCAGTGGGGAAAACCAGCCTCGTGACGCAGTTTGTCGACAGTATCTTCTCCGACAAATATCATACCACCGTGGGCGTGCGGATCGAGAAAAAGGCCCTGTCGCTTGGGGGGGAGAGAGTGGCATTTGATCATTTGGGATCTGGCCGGCGAGGATGAATTCCTCCAGTTCCGACCGTCCTATTTGCGGGGTTCCTCGGGGTATCTACTGGTGGCGGACGGTACGCGCCGTGCAACGCTCGATGCCGCCGTGAGGATGCAGCAGCGCGCGCGCAACACCATTGGTGATGTACCGTTTGTGCTCATGCTTAACAAGTCCGACTTGGCTGATGAATGGGAAGTTGCCGAGCGTACCGTCGAAGCCCTGTCAAGGAGGGGCTGGACTTGGCTGAAAGCCAGCGCGAAGACAGGTGCAGGTGTGGAGGAAGCCTTCTTAACCCTTGTCGCCAAAATGATGGAGGGGTAAATGTGTGCGCTGCCCTCGCCAGTGCTTGAGTACTTGGGGAAGTTTATGGCGGCAACTGGCTCCCCAGGATATTTGCTGGTAGACAGGCAAGGGGGCCTGCTGGAGTGGGGGGGATCGCTCTCGGTCTATGGCCTCACGGATCTCAGATCCGGCGTCCCGATACTGAATCAGGTCGACTTTCTGGTGGGGTTGCTTCCAGGCACCGACACGGCGCTCTACTATCCGTGTGTCGAACTGGGTTCCGGCCTGTTTATCGACGTTCATGTGTTCCCTGCAGACAGGGGGGATTGGGTGTTATTGCTGGATGTCAGCTCCGAAGCACAGGAACGCCGCCAGTTGCATCAACGGATCCACGACTGGAAAATTTTCTTCACGACGCCGAGGTATTCTGGGGTGCGGGAGCAGTGGGGGTGCTGAAATCAGGGCCGTGGAGGGAGCTCGACCGCTCGGCCAACGAGCTATATCTTGAGGCCTCGGCGGTGCTCTGGGACACTGGGAGGTTCTTGCTCATCGCCAACTCCGAGAATAACTACGAGGAGAAACGGTCTATTATTCAGAGGGCCCGGGAGAACAATCTCCAGCAGCAGCGTTTCGGGAAGGAAGTGCAAAAGAAAGAGACTTTGGTACAAGCCATCGTCCACGATGTGATCGGCATGTTGACGCCAATTAAGGCCTGCTTTGCACTCCTCAGCAGTGAGAATCTAGGCCCCAAAGCCAGAAGGTGTGTCGAGCTGGGCCTACAGCAAACCACCAGGCAACAGATGCTGACTGAGACGATTTTGGATGTGTTCTCCGCCGAAATGGGGGCGCTCGATCCGTTTACCAGAGATCCCACCCAGGCTCCGGACGTGATCCTGTGTGCGAAGGCGGTACTGGAGGCGATAGAGCCAGCGGCCGCCACGAAGCAGGTGACGCTGCAGCTACACCCAAGCATCGGCCCACAAAGGGAGCGGAAAGTCGTCGGTGAACGATTGCGTTTCGAACGCGTCATCTTTAACCTGGTCGAAAATGCCATCCGGCACAGTCCAGAAGGCACCCTGGTCACCGTGGGCGTGAAAAGCGAGGGGCAATACATTTTGATTACCGTTGACGACGAGGGGAGTTATGTGCCGCAGGATATGGTGGGAGTGCTTTTTGAGAAACTCATCCAGGGTGGAGAGCGATCGGGACGATCCGGCTTGGGGCTGTATTTCTGCCGTCTAATGGTCGAACGTTGGGGCGGCACGACTGGATACAGCCAGCGTCCAAGAGGCGGCAACCGGTTTTGGTTGCGCTTACCTCGAGCCATCGTTCAGTGATGGGAATACACCGATGACCTGCATACGATGCGTCGAGAACAGGTCATGCATCGGTATGGGGTCACGCCATGGCATCCCATCGGCCAGGGTATAGATGTCTTCCTGAAGCTCATAGCGCAGATCGAAGGTCGAGTTGATCCTGTAGCCATACCGCGTATCGTACAGCACGGACCTGTGCGGTGGAGGACTCTATCTGGACAATGGTGGTAGGAATGAGTACCCTGTGGAGCCAGGAAGCTCTGGAGGTACTGCGATAGAGCAGCGGCGTCACAGGAGTGTCGACATGGTCTCAAGCAATGCCACAGTCCCTGACCTACAGGCCACACGGGTCGTGATTGACACCGACCCTGGTATTGATGATGTGGCGGCCATTCTGATGGGAATCTCCAGTCGAGAGCTGCGGGTGGAGGCTCTCACCACAATCTATGGCAATGCCTCTGTCACCCAGAGTACGGTTAATGCGCTACGCCTCCTGGAAGCCGCAGGCCGGCAAGATATTCCGGTGTATCAAGGAGTAGGGAAGTGCTACAACATGGCAGAGCCCACGTATGCTGCCCAGGTGCACGGCAGCGATGGGTTTGGTGACATCGCTTGGCCGCGACCCACGACCTCACCACAGCGCCGCCATGCTGTCCTCGAGCTCATTGATCGGGTCCTCAGCGCTCCTGGAGAAATCACCGTGGTGGCGCTGGGACGCCTGACCAATCTGGCACTTGCCATGAGTGTGGAGCCGCAGGTTGCCAGCGCGCTGCGCAACCTTATCGTGATGGGTGGAGCCATCACGGTCCCCGGTAACATCACGCCAGTCGCCAGCGCCAATCTGTGGGGTGATCCCGAGGCGGCTGATGTGGTCTATCGCTCTGGCGCCAAGATCGTCCAGATCGGCTTGGATGTCTGCGACCAGGTAGAAATTTCTGCCGCCCAACAACAACGCGTCTGGCGAGCAAACACCACGGCCACGCGACTCCTACAGACGCTCACCCCTAGCCTCCAAGCCAGTTACAGGCGGCGTGGCCTCCTACGTCATCCAGACCATATCCGCTACAATGATGTCCCCGCTATGGCCTATGTGATTGATCCCTCACTCTTCAGCTGTCAGGAAGTGCATGTGCGCATCGAGACGCATGGACAGCTGACACGGGGGCAAACCGTGGCGGATCTCCGTGGCCAGGGTAATGCACCGCCCAACGTCACCGTGGCCTTCGGGGTAGATGCCACGCGCCTCACAGACTTGTGGGTCGAACGTGTTGTGAATCTCCGCTGCTAAGCGCCTGGTGGATGTCGGATAGATGGAGCGTAGTTCCAGACGTGAAAGGCGAGCCGACTAAAGGCGTCCGGACAAAAATTGCTTCACGACCCGCTCAAAACCGCGAGGATTATCCAGAAAGACATGGTGGTCGGCGTGCGGCACCTCAGCCAATTCGAGGCTAGGACACTGTGTCTGGGCCTCAGCGATGAGCTGAGGCGTGACGCGTGTGCTCCAGCCGCCCTTCACCACAAGGGTGGGAATGGTAATGTTCCGGCAGTGCGGGATCCCATCGAAGCTATTGCGCTGCGCATAGACCTTGCGGTCGAACTTGTGCGTCCAAGTACCATCGGGGAGTTGTCGGCCCCCACGTTCGGCGAGATGGCGAATGATCTCCGGGGCGGCGGTGGTCCCATCAGGACGAAGCCGGTAGCGCGAGAGAAACTCTTCATGGGTGGCGTATCGGCTCCCCGGTCGGTTGCCGACATTGCGCAACATGGCCACACGCTCCTCGGGCATCCGTAATGTAGAGTCGACGATGATCAGGGCTCGGATCCGGCCGGGGTAGGTGGCCGTGTACACCAATGAGACCAACCCTCCCATCGAATGGCCAATCAGGACGAAGTCCCGCAGATCGAGCTGCTCTGCTATCCCTGCTAGGTCTGCAGCATGCGCCTCATAGGTATAATCTGGTGGGTTCATCCATTGGCTATCGCCGTGGCCGCGAAAATCCAGGGCGCGCACATGAAAGTCGCTGATGAATCCCGGGGCAAAGAAATCGAACCAATGTCCATGTGCTGCGCCGCCATGGACGCAGAGGATCGGCGTGCGGCCAGCCGTGCCATAATCCAGGTAATGCAGTCGCGATCCGCCAACCTCGATAAAATGATCGGTGTAGGCGGCCGGCTGGAAGCCTCCCTCGGGTCGCTCAATACCTTCCTTTACATTGTCCTCACTGAAGTTTGCTGACATCATTGTGGCCCTGTCCATCCATTCGGCGCCATCATACCGTTATTGTCAATCGTTAAAGGCCATCTGCCGCCTGACAAATGAATCGCACAGTGGCGTTCCCGAGGCAACTGACGGGAAAGCTATACAGGAATTTGACCTCGAGGTCAAATGGAAATTCCAGCTGGGTGCAGTATAACTCACGCCTCGACCTTGCCCTCCCTTGCCCCTTGGCGTCCAAAGAGCTATACTAGGGGGTGCCGATCAAGAACTGTGACACGAAGGTGAGCTGATCATATGCCTGGCGAAAAGATCATCTGCACCAATAGACAAGCACGTTTCGATTACCATCTCGAGGAGAGCTTCGAGGCGGGTCTCGTCCTGCAGGGCACCGAAGTCAAATCACTGCGTGATGGACGGGCCAACCTCAAAGATAGCTATGCCTCGGTGGACAATGGCGAAATTTATCTGTACAACTGCCATATCAGCCCATACCCGAACGGTGGGTATGCCAATCACGATCCCGAGCGGGTTCGGAAACTACTCGTGCATAAGCGCGAGATCCGCCGATTGGTTGGGAAAACGCAGGAGCGTGGCTTGACTTTGATTCCCCTCAAGCTGTATTTTCAGCGCGGAAAAGTCAAGGTCGAGATGGCCCTGGCGCGTGGCAAGCGGCAGTACGATAAGCGTGAAGACATGAAACGGCGCGACGCCGACCGCGAGATTGAGCGCGCCTTCAAAGAGCAGGTCCGCAACTGAGCGATGGTGGCGCATGATCAGGACTGGGCACGTCGTGAAGACACGCTTCAGTCCGCGGCGTTCAGCATCCAGTACTCGTCTTCAAGGGGGGCGACAGGTTTCGACGGGGGTGATTGAGGCGAAGGTGGCATGCCGAGGTCCCATTGGCTCGTAAAACAAATGGGAAACCACAACTGCCAACGAAGAACTGGCACTGGCTGCTTAACAACCAGCCACGTCCTTCCTGTTCTCGCCTGTGGGGTGGGTAAGGGCGTCATTTAGCAGGCTAGTCAACCATCCCCCGCCCGGGGGGATGGGGCGCGAAATCCAAGCTGGGCTAGCACGGCCCCATGCCCCTGCCGATGGGGGAAGGGCTGAGCGAACTTTTAAACATCGGCTATGTATGTAGAAACCTTCAGCCAAAGACCTTCGGACGCGGGTTCGATCATGAGGGTCGCCCTGGGGAGTAATCCTCAGGTGACAACGGGGCTCACATCGGCGAAGCCTACAGCCGCAAGCCAGGGTAACGCCGAGGGGTCAGAAGGAGGCTAACTCCAGGCTGGCCCTGTAGAGACTCATAGGCTCACTGGCCTGATGAGGGGTGAGTGGGTACTAGGAGTACCAGCAGTCTAGGTGCTAAGACGCCCCGCATCCCGGATGAAGGGATGAAGGCATAGTCCAGGCCAATCCGAAAGGATTGGGTATCCTGTCCCGCCGCCTCCACTTGTTTGTCGCTGGCCGCAACTCCTTGATAGCAGAAGGAGTTGCGGCACCTTCGAAGTCCCCGACTGTTTTTCGTTGCACGCATATTCGGCGCTCATCATTTACACGCAAACCTGACGAGAAGGCTGTTTCGGGAAGCAACCTTCGATGGGGTGCGATGGATCAACTGCAATCTTTTGTGAGGGTCTTGGGGACAAATCAGGAAGGATATTTTCCCTTTTCATAAAACACCTTACCTTGGGGATTAGGCTAGATAAATTGCTCTGATTAGAGGGGATTCCTGTATTAGCCTTCATGGCTGCTACGATTTCATCGTGCTTCGTACCCGTAAAGGAGATGCCATAGACTTGCATTTCGTTCTCGGCGGGATAGTTGCCAAGCTCCTTTCCGCAGGAATATAAGACTGCCTCACCTTCTGAAATGCATTGCCCAGGTGCTCAGCACCAGCCCTGTTCAGGTGATCTTGCCACTCGCTTTTTGTGATCCTCTAGGCCTTCGATCCAGACACGGTGAAGGAGGCCACCAGGCTGGGCAAAGTGTTCAACCGTGTTGTGGAAAAAAGTCCCCTGTCCGTGATGGTGCGTGGCACGCTGGAACGCGTCCTGGGAGCGGACCACCTCCATGCCTGGTGTGCCCGGACCGCCCAGACGCCGTATACCCGCACCGTGTGGTTTGCGACCGTTGATGACAGTCTCAGCCACGTGGGTTTTCGGATCAAGCCCTCGGTGCGCGCGGCGTATCGGGACCACGAAGACCAGGTAGGAGCCGCGATCATCTCGCTCTAGAACCAACGCAATGGGATCGAGACGCACCCCTCGGCGGCGTTGGTCCGCTCTCGTGCAGCGGCATGGCGACCGCTCATCGCCCAGCTCGACGGGAACCGCTCCTCCTGGGTGCCGGGGTATCAGGTGAACATTCTGGATGGCAACTGCATTGAAGCGAGTGCGCGACGCCTCAACGTGTGACGCGAGGTGCCGGCCGGCGCCTTGCTGGGGCAATCCTTGGTAGTCTCGGAGCCGGCACACGGCCTGGTGCGTGAGGTCGTTCCCGGTGAAGACGGCCAGGCTCAAGAGCGCTCGTGGCTGGGGCAGGTGCTGGAGACCGTGCACGCGAACGACCGCTGGATTCAGGACCGCAACTTCTGTCCCGGTGCCTTTCTGGGTACGATCGACCGCCGGGGCGCCGGGTTGAGCACCCGCCCGCATTGGGTGGCCATCGGTTAAGATCATCAGGACGAACGCAGGGGTCGGTGGAGGCGGCGAACCACTGGGCCGAGGGCGGGCGCGGTCTTCCTGGAACCAGGAGGCCGTCGGTTTGCCGTAGCTCACGACCCCGCCCAAATTCGTTGTCCCCTGGTAACGTTCCGGGCGGACCAGTGCGCTCTGCAGCGTGCCGAAGAGAGCGGCAATCTCCTGCTCAAAGCCCACATTCCGGATGAGGCGCGTGACCCGGACGTGCTGCTCCGGGTCAGAGTCGACGGGCATCGTGTGAATCTCGTCGCCGCGTTGCGTGCGCCCCAACACCAACGCTGGCAGCATCTCATCACGGAAAATCGGGAAATGCTCTTTCGGCACCGTGGTAATATCCAGCGCCACGATCCACACAATCGCGGGGATGAGTGGGGGAAGCGTGGTCGTGGCGCTGATGTTCTGAGTTTCGCAGCCAAGCAAGGTGACAGCCAACCCGAGACTGCCCACGGTGCAGAGCAACGTACGTACGGCGTAGCTCGATCTCATCGTGTCTCTCCTGTGCGTGTACCACCACTTCCCGGCAAGAGGCGCCCGACCATACGATCGAGTCCCCGAGGGGTGACATCACCACGGCATCCAACGCCGCGAGGGGGTAGACCACGGCGAGCACCGGAGCGTGCCACCAGCGCCCCGGCGGCTGAACGGCTACCAGGCGGTCTCAGCCGGCGCGGGCGGCGGAACCGGGGGCACAATGCGGGTGAGCGCCTCATTGGAGGGTGGTGGGGGTGGTGCCGCCCGGGCGGCATGGTCGAGCACATCGAGATAGGCCCTGGCTCGAGCGCTCAAAAAAACCCAAGATGTTTAGAGTCACAGCCCCCGCTGTGAGTAAAATGAGCAGGATCTCGGGCTCCATGGTGATCTCCTTCCCCAACAGAGAAAATGTTACCCACCTGAAAAAGTATGTGGTATACTCATGCAGAAAACACAGGAATTATCATGAATACAACACAATATCCAAGAATTATGATACATACTATCTTAGTATGCACACTATTTTTTTATTGGACTAACATGATGCTCGCCTCAAAAAATGGAGACCTACGAGTGGCAAGCTACGGAGCGATGATCCGCCAATGGCGGAGCAGACAACAGTGGTCACAACGGACTCTTGCGGAAGCTATAGGAGTGACCAGCGGCTACGTGGCCCTGCTTGAGAATGAGTCAAAAATACCCTCATTAGATTTGTGTTTATCGATAATTCTAACATTTCAGCTGACGCCTCGGGAACACCAAGGATTTCTCGAGGCCATTGAACGGGCGCGTCGGCAGGAAACCAATAAACGTGCGAGTACGCGTAGTGCTGTGGTACGCGATATGTTGGAGGCCCGTGGTTCCTCGACACCGTCGCCTCCTGAACCGCCCACATCACAGCCGCCTTCACCAGCAATGAGCGTGGAGGAGATCGCCCGTGCAATAGCCAGCGACGATGTATTGCGAGCCGCCTTCCGTGATCTGCAAGTCGCTCTTGATGCCCAAGAGACCCGCCAAACCGTGCTCGACACATTGCGGCTCTTCGCAGAAAGAGCACGGACGCGCATAGACACAGAAGGTGGGGTGGAGTCATAGCGACATCAAGGCGCGCAGCGCCGTCAAAGCTCTGGGACAGTGTAGGGGTCACCTCACGAAACGAACTTTAAAGTACGCTAACGAAGAGCGTGCCGTGCCAGACAAGCATTTGCGACTAGAGGCAGTAGAAGTCTATCCAGTTGAGGTACGCTTCAACTGGACGTCAGGACGCAGTACAAAACGCGTCAGAATAGGGCCGAATTTGGCTTTTTCTGACGGTCTATCAGCCAATCCATAGACTTCAAGCTGACAGGATTCGCTGCTAGCGTACGATTCTTTCCGTTTCGTGAGGCGATCGCCTATACGCAGATTTGCAAAATAAGGGCGTACGCTGCTGGTTTGCCCCACACGATATCCAGCTGCTAATCCTCTCATCCCACAGCATGACGAGTGAGTGGGTGAAAACCGAGATTGCAACGGCTAGGCAGCATGAGGTACAGGAACAACGGCAGATCCTATTCCCTGTACGCCTGGTCTCATTCGACGCCATACGCGATTGGAAATACTTTGATGGGGATATAGGGAAAGATTCGGCGCGTGAGATTCGCGAATATTTCATCCCCGACTTTCGCAATTGGAAGGACTATGATGCGTATCAGTTGGCATTTCAGCGACTACTCCAGGACCTGAAGGCGAATATTTGACAGACGCCCGGAAGGGAAACATCAGCGGCCGTCGGTTTTCGAGGGGCGATTGAGCCCGTCAGGAGGGACACATGGAGCAGCAAGAGGCCTTCGACTTCCCGGATGAACCCAGAGGCCCACCCAGCACCGAACCGACGCGGCCGGGAGGGGTGACGTCGGAGGGGACCAGTATGTGCCATTACTGCGGTGAGCGCATGCCGTCGTCGCTGCTCGAGAGCACTCCTGCCGTCGGTGATGATCAGCGGTGGGCCATGATCACGCCTTATCACAACTTTGGCTGTCGCTGGATCGAGAGCCGCGGTCTGCGGCTCGACGAAGGGAGTACGCCATGATGCGTTGGTGGATCGGTGTGTGTCTAGGCCTCGTGTTGTGCACCGTGAGCCCGAGCTCCGCAGATGGCCGACGGGGCTCGCCATTCCCACCGGACGAGCATTGGGAGGGCTATCGCACGTGGAAGCCCGATCGATCGATGCGGCAGGGGCTGGTCTTCCCCGATCGCTTCACCATCGACAAGCCCGGAAAATGCGAGGTGATTTGTGAGCGGGTTGGCCGCCAGTATCGCTGTCGCGAATATCGCTGCTAAGCGATCGCACCGACCTGTCTATTGCGCAGATTCGAGAGGCAGCTCCACAAGATTCTTGGCGATCTTGTGAAGCCCAAACAACCGCACAAGTGAGCGAGTCTGGGGCTGCCCTTCAGGCAAAGCCCCCAGCGAGCGACGACAGTACGGCGGGGGAACGATGGGGGACCGCCCGAACGATTCCTCTATGAGATATCACGCTCATCGCTTCGGGGGAACGGCGGGGCCTCAACAGGGGCTCTACGGGGGAACGTCGAGACGCACGGGGGACCATCTATTTCATTGATAACGAAGGGCGATATGCGAAGGGGAGGGGCCACGGGGGAACTCCCCTGCTTTATCCTGCATATCGTCTTTACCGACATCCGACAGTGTGTCGTCTGAGTATCTCGTTCTGGCTGTGCCCATCGCCTCGTGGGCGAGTGTCGTGTTCGTCCACAGGCGTTGGGTGCAGCCGTCGACCACGGAAGGCGGAGCCCGATGGTCATTGATCGGGAGCAGCCATGAAGGACACACCTGATGAATGCTGAGCCGACCGAGCCACCGTTGAACCGCACCCTGTTACAGCTTCGCATCGCGTTAGCCAATGCCTTAACGGTGACGGATGCCATCCGCCACCTTGGACCGAAGGGAGATGATCTCTTGCCGCACCTCTACACCGAACTCGCGACGTTGCACCGTGTAGAGCAGCGTACCCGCACGGTGTTAAGGCGGTATCTTCCACCTGAAGGAGCTTGTCATGAGTAAAGTGACGCCGGTACGCATGCAGCGAGGGGATATCCCCAACGTCACCAGCTACTAGGAGGTGATATACGACCTTAGTCGCTTTCCGGCGAATCGTGACCATCCCTCATGCCGGTCGACCCCGATCTGCCACGTAACCGCCACTAACTCAGGTCACCATACCACCTGCCGTCCCAGCCTCACCGATACAGTCTCTGACGGCGCGCGTCACGCACATCCTTGATGGAGATACCATCGATGTAGAACTCCAGCCGTGGCGTGAACGGGTACAGGTGGATGAGCGTCCATAGGGCTCTGACCTTACCACCTGGAGCCGTGTGCGACAAGGACTTTTTGCCTCAACCACGTGAACGGTTACGCCATTTTTTACTGTAATGTCGAATTGGAGAGCTATGGCTCATCCGTTGCCTTATCTACAGTAGGCGGGGTGCTGTACCCCAGTCGGAATATGTAAGTCCTCTTGAGAGGAGTGAAAAAGCTAGGGGGAAGCCGGCCCCAAGCTCCGGCCATCAATGGCGCGCGCGCGAATGTTTGCGCGAATACCTCGATCAGCTCTCCCCGGAGCTGAGGAGCCGGGACAGGCGTGATGTGGTGAGGAGGCATCTCATCATAGGTACGGCCATCGAGCTGCCTGCCTGTCTGGCGCTTGTGCACACCACCCCATTGTTTGAAGAAAAACGAGATGTGGGCTTGTATGCACTGGTCGCGGATGGAGGCAACCCACGATGGGTGTAGTGGTCGAGCTCCAGGCCCGCTCTCCCCTCCGACGATTACCCAACTGATCCCTGCAAGATCTAATGCGCCGAGCTCCTCAAGAAGCGGCTCAATGGAAAGAAATCGTACCGCCGCAGAAGTGGCGCGCAAATGCTCTACACGGCATATTCCGTATTGTCTGTCCTCAACGCTCACACCCCACCAGATATGGGGTTCATCCGCAAAGATACGCAATGGACCATTGAGCAGGTCACGCATCCGTTCGGAGCGCTTCGTCAGAACCTGGAAGGTGTGCCAATTCGCTAATTTCATGACCTGCGCTACGGCTAGAATATAGCTGTCCGGAACCTCTTCATGGAAGAGATCACTCATCGAGTTGACAAACACCCGTTTGGGTGTGGTCCAACGGAGCGGATCTGCAAGCTTGTCAGGGACAAGGCGCAAGTCGAATCCCTGTTCATAGGGGTGCCCGGGCACCCCACGAAACCGCTCAGCGAAGCTTTCGGCGTAACAATGCTTGCAGCCGGGACTAATCTTGGTACAGCCGCGGACGGGGTTCCATGTGGCGTCTGTCCATTCGATTTTTGAGTATGCGCTCATAAAGATTCCCCGTTCCCTCGGGACCGTCGAAGCGCTGTCCGCGTCTGCTCAAGACCGTGGATGCACAAGAGTCGTGGCAGCCCTATTCGGGGTCGCTGCGTTTATTTGCCAAATTTTACGCACATCGCGCTTTACCAGAGGTCAACGGAGAAGGTATCCATTTCTTACAAAACTCGATGGAAAACAAGTGTACCTAACCGGTGCAACTATTATTTTTGGAATACTTGCCTATGGCTCTAGCATGGTTAAAGACTTCTTCAGTATTACTCCTACGGCGGTGTCAGTTCCTGGGCCACAGGGGGAATCCATACAAAAGGCAACTCTCACCGGATTCGAAAAAGAGCTAGCGGACGCTGCAACTGAACACGCAAGCGAAGCAAAGAATTACTTTAAAGCCGCTGAACACGATTTTGAAGCGAGGCGCTATCGAGATGCCGCGAAAAATGATCAAAAGTCAATCGGGGCACTTCCCACGAGCTCGGCTTACCTGAACCTCGGTGCTTCGCTGTTTTATGTTTCGGATTTGCGCCAAGCTGAGGGTGCCATCCATACTGGGCTGCAATTGACCCGCAAGAAGCGCAACAAGGTCCTCGAAGAATCCTTCCTCACCAACCTTGGCGACGTCTATCGTCTCCAAGGCAAACTGGATGGAGGATTGAAATGTCACCAAGCAGCACTCGAACTGTCCGCTCGGATTGAATATCCACGAGACCAAGGCCACGCCTTCGGTGGAATTGGTGACATCTATCTGGAACAGCAACGCCTAGATGAGGCGCTCAAGTCCTACCAGGCTGCACAGAAACTCTATGAGAAGATGGCTCACTCGCGGGGTCGGTCCAAAGTCCTCACAGCTATCGGCATCATTCACGCGGACCGGGGGCAGCGAGCGGAAGCCCATGCTGCCTATATCTAAGTTCTGCCGATTGACAAACAGATCGGTAATCGTCTTGCGGAGGCCACCATACTCTTTACCATCGGTCAACTGCATGCAGATAACAATCCCAAGGTGGCCAGAGATTTTTTCTATCAGGCTTCAGAAACGTTTAAAGCGATCGGCCTGGAGGAACAAGCAAGGGTCGCCTTCGAAAAGCTCAGCAACCTTCCCTAATAGTGGTGCACCATCCTTGTTACAGTCCGGGTATGCAGACCCCTCTTTCCATATTTCCTTTGCTTATCCTTGTCCTAGTCGGCCTTCCTCTCAAAAATCCCCTTAAGGCTCGATTCACGATCTCGGTGAAATCTTCAGCTCTTCAAGTCCCCCACCCTCTTCTCATGCTCCAGCAACACCGCCACGAGAACCTCCTCAAACCTCTCCGCCCGCCCAAGCTGAATCTCGGCCTGTAGCTGCTGCACCGCACATGCAAACAGCCGATCAAACGCTTCTTGATCCTGATCCTTTTTTGCCACCACGTGCCTGTACCAAGCTCATCCTCGCTCGTGATGATGCCCCAGCCAACTCAAGAGCACCTGCTCCCACTGTTCCTGAGGACAGGTGAGTAGGTATATCATGGAGTCCGGTATGCCATAAAGCGCCCGCCACGCTCGCTCCAAAACCTTCTGGTCCTGTTGAAACGTCTGCCAGCCACCCAAATAGTCGAGCGTCGATCCCTGCCGCTCGGCGGCTTCAACTTGTTGGGTGCAGCCCGCGTCACAAGATCCTTTACACCGGTGCGCATGGAAGCCAACCTTATCCCGCAAACATGGCCACGATCTTGTTTACATCGGTGGGAAATTGCCCCGACTCATGAGGGCTCGCCCAGTACCGTGACACCGAGTATTGCACACCGCCTAACGAATCAAGCTGAGCCGACGCCAACAGGCCGCGAAGCGGGCTGTTGGCGTCGGCTCCAGCGCCTTGTTGGGCACGTTTACTATGAGAAAATAAGCGGCAAAGCCGGCCTAAAGTCGCTTTTATGCCTCTGGAGTTCTTCACCAAAACCGATTTCCATCAAGTATTCGTTTCCTGGACGTACTCGAAGAAGGCCGGCGTTTGCCACAGCCTTGAGCTCCAAAGAAATATTGTCCGCATGTGGGCTGGAGATCTCCACTCGCGTGACCTCGCGCAATCCAGCGGCATGCCTTAGCTACTCGGGTTTAACGGCGGGATGCAAATCCGGTCTCCGTCCGAACGCAAGATAAAACAGCATCGGTTCGGCAAGCACAGCGACATTCATCGCAATATCGATGCACAATGGCTCAGGCAAATATGTCGGGCGATATTTCCAAGAGCGAAAGGGGGGATGGCTTCCCGGTAGTAAACGAGAAATAATGGAACATGTTTGAATGGCATTAAGTTAATCCATATTGGTTATTGGCTAATGACGTTAACGCGACGGCCTGCCGCGTGATTGCACTTCAAGAGGTACTGATTTCCGTATAGAATCGGACACGCTGCGCTCGTCACGATAGGAGATGGGGAATGCCAACGGTGACCAGGATCGTCAAACAGTTTCAACAGGAGTGGACCCGTCAGCTCGACCGGAAGCTATCCGCCGAGCGTGCCTTGACCTCGCCTATCAATGGCGACGGCGCATGATTGATCAGCGCAGAAACGATGAGCTCTTTGGTCCGTCCACGGTCTTCACTGCAGTACGGCGAGTACCCATCTGCGCCGTTTCACCCAGTGGGCCGTGACGGCTTCGGCGTATTGCCAGGCCGTAGGAAGCTGCAACTGCGCGGTGTTCAGCAGATGCGGGGGTATCGGGCATCGAAAAACTTCGAGCCATCGACCCAAAAGGTGCGATGACCCAACCAGCGGCCCTCGTCCAGCGGCTCGTGTTGTAGGCGATCGCTGAGCCCCCGCAGCAACCGCTGAAATACGCGCAGAGGCAGCTTCATACGGGCCTGACAATATGCCGAAGCCGTCACGGCCAACTTCGCCAGATGTCGCAGATGCGTACAGGCGGTATTGCCATGAAGAATCTGGACGAAAAAGAGCTGCATCGTCACCACCGGATCGAGCAGACGCTGTCGCCACAGATAGCCGATATCGCGGCAGGCGCTGCGGATGGCATCGGGCTCAAGCTGACGGGTCCAATCTTGCTGAAACTGTTTGACCACATGACTGACGGTTGCCGGCATCGATGATCTCCTATATGGGGATGAAGGGGTGCCTTACTCCTATAGGAAATCGGAGCCGAATGGAAGACGAATCGTGATGACAACAGCGCAGCGAATGCCAATAGAAACCCCCTTTTATGACTAACTTAATGCCATTCGAACATGTTTCATTATTTCTCCATCACTACCGGGAAGCCAACCGCGCGAGAGGAAGCAAACCACGCCAACACCTCCTGAAGTCTTCATCTGAAGTGGCCCCTATTCCCGCGAATCCTTGCCATCCCCTCATGACCGCGGGAGACGCGATGAAACGCTCCCGTGCTGTCCATCCAACCATACCCTACCTTTTGATATTGCTTATGAGCATTTTTGTGGTATACTAATTGTAGTATATATGAATTACGTATAACTGTACGTGTGTACATCTCAGGAGAAACGTGCTGCAGATCATCTCGCCAACCCCTGTCACTTGGAGGATACACCCATGATCTATGAAGTTCGCACCTATACCCTGCGACCTGGGACCGTGGCCGAATTCGAGGAGCGCTTTGCCAAACGGCTGCTCCTTGCGAGAGACAACACTCGAAACTCGGGGCCTTCTGGCACACCGAGGTCGGTCCACTCAATCAGGTCATCCACGTCTATCCCTATGACGACCTGCAGCAGCGCACGGCCGTACGCGCCGCGCTGGCGAAAGATACCGCTCGGCAGCAGATCCCCGGCGGGAGGGAGTTTGTCGTCGCGCAGGAGGCCGAGATCATGACTCCGGCGCCGTTTATGCACGCGTTGGGCAGCCGGGACTATGGCACGGGGAACGTGTATGAAATGCGGACATATACCTTTGCCTCCGGGCGACATCGCCAAGGTGCTGGACGGGTGGGGCAAAGCCATTGAGGCGCGGGAGCAGTTCTCGCCCTCTGGCGGCCTGCTGGACCAGCGAGCTCGGCGGGCTGAACCAGTTCGTCCACACTTGGGTGTACAAGGACCTCACCGAGCGCGCCCGCGTCCGTGAAGAATCCCGCAAGCCAGGCGGCCAGTGGCCGCCCCAGACCGGCGTGCGGCCGATCCGGCAGGAAAACAAGCTGCTGATGCCGGCGGCTTTCTCACCCGTGCGGTAGTCGTGCCTGGTGACGATTCCGCGGTGCTGCGCCACATCCCCAGCGATCCCGGCATCCGCATGGCCATCATGATGCTGTCCAGAGACAGGGAGCAGTGACCGAGGCGGGGACCCGGCTCCGGTGAAGCGATGGGGATATCTCTCAGATGCGCAGTCGCTGATGTCTCGTGACTCATGGTGAGAAATCTAGAGGAAGGACTCTCACGTTGAACCGCCTGCCTGGTCCAGCCCGGTGGCGTCCGTGCATCCCTGACGTGATGTCCCGGCGACCCCGGCACGCCTTGAGCGCACGCCGTCATGGTCTGGCATGCCGATTGTTCACGCAGATGTGTATCGGGGACGCTCCTCACCCGCGTGCCGTCGTCACGGCGGTACGCTGACACGGAGGGACAGACCATGACGACTCGACGCCTGGTGGCGATGCTGATCGCGGTGGTGGCGGCGGTGGCGTTCGCGCCCTTCGCGGGGGCCGCCCAGTTGGACGATGAGGCGCTGGACGACATGCCCGTCCACGGGCGTATCGCCCCGCATGGGCGCTTCGTCGGGCACCTGACGATTACTGCCGTGGCCGTCGATGACGCGCGCCACCTCTTCCTGACAGGGGTGCTTCAGGGCACCGCGACCGATCGCACTGGGGCCACCACTCAGGTGAAGCCTCAGCCCTTCACCGCCCCGGCCACTGTCATGGAGGCTGACCACACGACCGACGTCCTGCTCCTGCAGCTGGGGCCGATGACGCTCACCTCCGTGGGGAAACCGGTGACACTCGCGCCGATCCCGCTCGACATCGATGCCGTGCCCGAGGAGGGCCCTCTGCTGGCGTCGCGGCGGCCCACGCGCTGACGTCGGGAGCGCAGGCGACCGGGAAGACGAAGAGGGCTCCCACAAACCTTTCTCCGCCGCTATCTCCCCACACCAAAACGCCCCAGGCACGTATGCCTGGGACCCTTGATCGTTCTTTCTTCCCTCACCAGTTTGGGGTTGCAGGCACAATCGCCGTCATGCCGAGCTCCACATGACGATGATCATCCCAAGTACCGGATCATGCCGAGTTCTTCCCTCTCACACCGCTGTCACGCAGGCAAGTCGGCACGGCCCCATACATCCTACTCGGTATGATCCAACCATGCGATCCTTCTCCTTTTCCAGTCAACCCTTGCGGAAAAGGAGAATCCCAGGCTCGAACACGTCTTTATCCGGACGCGCGTGATCGCCCGGTTACGATGTGGCCCACTGGCGCCATCTCTGGACGACCTCGCCACCTCTCTCCACCACCAAGGATACGCCCCAAGCAGTATTCAGCGCTATCTGCACGCTGGCGATCGGTTTGGTCGGTGGCTCCAAGGGCAAGGCGATGTTCTCCGTGACATGGATGAAGCCGTCTTACACCGCTAGGTCTCCGGTCGCCAGCGTTACCGTTCCGGCCACCTCCCCAAAGCGGCCCAGGGCCTCAACCACCTCTGGAGATTCCTCCAACGACACGGTGTGGTGCACCAACAGCATGCTGTGACCCCGAGCGCCCCGCTCGATCAGTGGCTCACGGAGTACGACGCCTACCTTGCACAGGTCGTTGGCTTAGCCGTGAGTACCCGTCAGTACTAGCGACGTATTGTCAGACGCTTCGTGATCGCGTGCTTTGGAGCGGAGGCGCCTGTCTGGCAGGCGGTCACCGCGACGATGACGACGGCGTTTGTCCAGCATGAAGCCACCCTATGCCAGGGCTCTGGCCGGAAGTGACCGGCGGTGGCAGTCCGCTCCTGTCTGCGGTTTCTGGTGTTCCGAGGTGAGATGCGCCCCGGTTTAGAAGCCGCCGCCCCATCACCACCGCAGTGGCGCCATGCGGCGCTGCCGTCACGACTGACGCCAGAGGATGTCGAGCGCGTGCTGGCAGTGTACCAAGACGGTACCCCCAGCAGTCTGCACAACCGCGCCATGCGCATGCTGCTCGCTCGCCTCGGCCTGCGTACGCAGGCCGTGATCTCGCTCTGCCTCGAGGACATCGATTGGGCCGACGGTCGGTTAGACCTGCGTCCCGGCATTGCAAGCCATATCTTTCGGCATACCGCCGCGTCCCAGATGCTCAACCACGGTGCCAGCTTCACAGAGGTGGCCGACGTCTTGGGTCACCAGTCATGACAGACCACAGAGATCTACGCCAAATTGGAGCTGGAGGCTTGGGCGGCAGTCGCCTGGCCGTGGTTCGGAGGTGCCCCATGCCCGCCAACTTTTTCGATACGCCGCTGGTGGCGTATCTGAACCTGCGCGAAGCACTCGGCTTCCAGATGCGCGCCGAGAAAACACTCCTTCCTGACTTTGTGGCATTTGTGAAAGTCCAAGGGCCCCCCGGTCCGATCCGTACTCAGCTGGCGTGAGCGTGGGCCTGTCAGCAATCCGCGCGACGAGGGCCAAGCGGTGCCGCTCGACGCCTCAGTATGGCACGCGGGTTTCTCCTCTACCTCCGCGCCTCCGCGCCCGACACCGACGTGCCAGCGCCGGGCCTGGTGCCAGCCCCACGGCGACCCCCACCATATCTTTTTACACCAACGCAGCTGACAGCCCTCTTGGCGGCGGCGCAGGCGAGTCGTGCGCGCGGATCGTTACGCTCCCACACCTTATCCACCCTCATCGGTCTGCTGGCCAGCACTGGATGCGGGCGGGCGAGGCGAGCCGCTTACCAGTTGAGCATGTCAAGAATAGTCTCACATTGATATGCTCCAGCCCGTCAGCCCATGGGGCAGACGTCGCGCCCATATTCTGCTCTTAGTTCAGAAGCATCGGGAACAGAAGGCTTTCATCCGGGACGGCCTCGATGTCGAGGGGAACCGGGGCGAGCGTCAGCTGCCGTCCCACCGAGGCGAGGGCGATCGGGGCCATCTTGACGAGCACGACGTCCGTCGTCTGCTCGGCGTTGATCGGCACCGCCGGCGCCGTGAATGGTTGACGCCGCACCTGAGTCGTGGTCCCGGTGCGGTGGGTCGCGGTGCCGTGGAGCACCCCCGTCAGGAGGAGATGGCCCGCGTCGACCACGGTGACGGTCTCAATGATGAGGGTCCCGACGAAGCGCCCGTCAGGGGACAAGCGCCCTTGGACGGGAATCGCTTCCAGGTCGGTCTCTGGCGGCAAGGCGGCCCCGAGCCACGGGGCCAGCATCAGCGCACTCATCACCGCGGCAATCAAGACATACGAGGTGCGTCGAGTAGTCATGGCATCTTCCTCCGGGATAGGGTGCACTCCTGAAGTCAGCGCGACCTGATACTGACGTACATAAAGCAATAGACATGCCAACCCGAACGACATTTGCTGAGGTCGCCATCCGGCTGCCGAACTAGCCGTGTCGTGTGTGTTGGGAGCAGGGGAGATGTGGAGACCAACGCTGAGCGGCATCGCAGGCGCTCCGACAGCTCACGCGGTGCGGGAGCACACACGCTGCAGGGTGGCGTCCAGGGTCGGCAGATGGATCGGTTTCGGCACAAATCCTGCCGCCTGGGTAGTGGCCTGGAAGCGCTCGATGGTCGCCGAATCCGCATGGGCGCTCATGTAGACAACGGGGATCGGCGCCGCGGCCTGAATGTGCCGTGCGGCGTCAACGCCGTCCATAGGCCCGTGCAAATGGATGTCCATGAGCACGACATGGGGGTGGAGGGAAAGGGCCTGTTGAATGGCCTGAGGGCCGCTACTGGCCTGAGCGACGACCTGATACCCAAGGCTCCGGAGCTGTGTGGCCAAGTGTAATGCCGTCATCGATTCATCCTCGACAATGACCATGCGGGCCGGAGGGTCCATCGTGCCACCTTTTTAGGGGGGGCGCTCGCCATCGGAGACTCAACGTCGCACGTGACGCGCCTTGTCTAGCTACCGAGCAATTTTTGTACCTTGAAGGTCATAAACCGATTTCGCTCATAGATGTACGCATATGCAGAGGAACGGCGGCATGAGGCCTACGGCTGTTCATGATCAATCGTGATCATTTTGAGAGGTGCAGGGGAGGGAGAGACTCAAAAATGCCGTGCCCCGCCGGCCCATGTGCTACATCACGCGCCAGAAATGGGGTGTTACCCGTTCCCTCCCCTGACCTGCACCATGTAATTCGCCGCCTCTCCGATCGATCGTCGCCGTATCGCTGTCGTTCCCAAGGAACACGACGACCGAGCGCGTCGGGTCTACCGCACTAATCGTGGCGGTATTCAACGTCCCCCCACCGCCAAGCGCGATGCTGCCCCGCTGCACGCTCGCCACCATGCTGCTGGCAAATTCCACCGCCCTGCCACGCGCAAAAAACTGCAGAGCGCTGCCATCCCAACTGCCGCGGTGCACCTGCACGGTGTCGGTATCGACAAAGCTCAGCCGCCCCAACGCGTCGTCCGCTCCCATTCCCGTCACGTCCGAGCCGGTCCGCACGCCATTACGGAAGGGCACGCTACGCATCAGCAGGAAGCTGCTGCCAAGGTCCACCGACTTATTCAGTTCCGTGGTGCCGCTGATCTGGAACGCTTCGGTCTTGCCCGGCACAGCGACCGCAGTGCCGAGGCCCAAATGGTAATGATAGAGGGTGGCGGAGGGCATGGTTTTCTGAGACTTGGAGCCTTATACTTAGTGACCACTCATTTATTGAGGCCTTGCAGTGAGTGACTTGACGGCATCTCAAACGCAGCCGACGGCGGAACGTGCGTGCCCGTTTCGACAGACGAGACGCACTGTTTGGGGGCCTTCGACAGGGTGGCTGCATCCTGCACCCGTGGGCTCCCCTGCGCACGCGGCCAGATGTCGACGACCAGGTGCGCCGGGCGGACCAGAGCGTCCGCCATCGCCGGCGCGGCCTGCATGGCCAGCCGTTCCGCCAGCAGTGGCGCCTCCAGACGGCGGCGAACGTGGGCGCGCCCCGCAGGCAGCACAAACGGCTCCTGGGAGCCGTCTACCTGGACCGCTTGGCTCCCACAGGCGTTCATCACCGCGAGGTCGGTCCGCACCCGGCGACCGATCTGGGCGTCGGCACAGGCCCACGCAGGTTTCAACCCCTCCAACGCCACCAACACCCGCGTTGAGCCGGGCGGACGTCCACGCGTGGTGCGTGGGGGGCAGCGTTGGGCGCATGAGCGGTCCCCGGCCGCGACTAGGGCCGCCCACGGACACGTCTCAGCCCATGGGCGAATGGGGTGCGTGTCTGGGACGCAATCTGCGACCTGCAGGCCTGGTCCTCGGCCTGTCAGCCAATGCTGAAGGAATTGTCAGAGCGGCATCGTCGGCTCTCCGGATCGGGGGAAGAAGGGACCCCCAGCAGACGACGATCCGATCCACATGACAATCCCCGCTTGGGGGGGAATAAATTAGTAGTCACTACGTACTCCTGTAGTGCTAGGGGAACACCGGGGCTCGTACAATGGACAATTTGCTTTCAAAGATGGTATGCTCGCGCTGAGATATCGCCTCGGACATCGGCCTTCGTGCACACCCTTGTCAGGAGAGATTGCCATGCCGTTTTATGAACGAGGAGACGTTCGCATCCACTACGAGGAGGTCGGCTCCGGCTTTCCGTTGATGATTATCCCCGGCGGCGGGCTGAACTCGACGATCGCGGGCCTCGCGAACCACCCCTTCAACCCGATGGAGGAGTTCAAGGGTGAGTACCGCGTGATCGCGGCGGATTTGCGCAACGCCAACCCCGGCCAATCCACCGGCCCGCTCGAGATCGACCGGCCCTGGGACGCATACGCCGACGACCAGCTCGGCCTGATGGATCACCTGGGCATCGGCGACTTCATGGTGCTGGGCTTCTGCATCGGCGGCCCCTTCATCTGGAACCTGTTGCAGCGAGCGCCCGATCGCATCGTCGCGGCCGTGCTGGCGCAGCCCAGCGGGTTCCGTCCGGAGCTGCCCGACCTCTCCTACCAGAACAACATGAAGGGCTGGGGTCCAGCGCTCTGCGCGCGCCGGCCTGACATCACGATGGAGATGGTCCACGACTTTCTCACCAACATGTACACCAAGCGCGCCGACTTCGTCTACACCGTGACACGCGACTTCGTGCGCTCCTGCCAGACGCCGGTACTGGTCCTGCCGGACGACGTCCCGGCGCACCCGTACGCCGTGGCGATGGAGACCGTGCGTCTCGCGCCGAAGTCCGAAGTGAGCATCTACCCCTGGAAGGATCCCAAGGACCTGATCCCCCAAGCGGTGCAGCACGTGCGCGAGTTCCTGCGGAAGCACCGGCCCGCGATGGCTTGAAGGAGGGAGCGATCATGACTATCGGTGTCCTGGCTCTCGTGGGACTCACGCCTGAACGCGTGGCCGCACTGACCGCCGCCGGCTACGCCGTTCGCGAGGGGAAGAAGTATGCCAACCGGAGAGACGCCGTTCGCGAGGCAGGCGATACCGTCAGGGCCGTGTTGACCAACGGCCGTGGGGGCTTGAGCGGCGACGAGATGGCATGGCTTCCGAATCTCGAGATCGTGTGCACCGGCAGCGCAGGCTATGAGGCGGTCGATCTGGACACCGCCCGGCGCCGAGGCATCGTGGTCGCCAATTGCCCCGACGCGAACGCCCCCGCGGTCGCCGACTCCGCGATGATGCTGTTGATGGCCACGACGCGGCACCTGCTTCAGGCCGATCGCTTCGTGCGCGCCGGTGGATGGCAGGATCAATGGCGTGTCGACACCCCGACCATTTCCGGCAAGCGCCTGGGTATTCTCGGTCTCGGAAAAATCGGGAGCAGGATTGCGCAGCGCGCCGCGCGCGGCTTCGACATGGAGATCGGCTATCACAACCGGACGGCGGTCGCCGGATCCCCCTATCGCTATTTCGACAGTCTCATCGAGCTGGCCACGTGGGCCGATTTCCTGATCTGCGCCGCGCCAGGCGGCGCGGGGACGCGGCACCTCGTCAACGCGGACGTGCTCACGGCGCTCGGACCGCAAGGCTATCTCGTCAACGTCGGGCGCGGGACGGTCGTGGATACACAGGCCCTGATCGAAGCGCTGCGATCGCAGCGCATTGCGGGGGCTGGCCTGGATGTCCTCGAGGGTGAACCGAGCGTCCCGCCAATACTGCCGGAGCTTCTGCAATGCGACAACGTGGTGGTCACGCCGCATGTCGCCGGGCGCGCGCCGGAGTCGCGCACCGCGGCGACCGCGTTGATTCTCGACAACCTGAACGCGTATTTTGCGGGCAAGCCGCTGCCCTCTCCGGTCTCATTCAAAGGCTGAGTGCGCCTATAAGCTGAGCGTCGACTTCTGGCTCTGTGGCGCCGGAAGCATCCCGCGCGTCGCGCGGCTGACTGGCCACTCTCAGTCTGGAAGGTTGGAGTAGCTACGGTCGAACCGAACAAAGGTACCAAAAGTTTCATAGGCGTCAAGGGTCAGCGATAGGCAAGCCCAAGCAGGGCTACCTCCTCGGATCTGGTCTGGGCTGAAGCTTGCACGTGTGAATGAAGTGCTGGAGGGTGGTCGGAGAGACCTCGACGATGCGGGCAATGGACGCTTTGGAGACATGCTTGCGGAGGAGCAGCTCGATCTCCCGCTCCTTGCCTTCGAGCTTCGACTTCCCCAAGGACTGTCTGTCCCGAAAACCTAAAATCATTCATAAATTTGACTTTTTTCGATTTCCCTATCATGTTGGAGCAGCGGACTCCTTCATCTTCCGACATGTTATTGTGAAGAGGTTTCTGATCACGCTTCCCGTCATCTCGGCTCTGCTGGCCTTCGTTGTGGGCCTCGTTC
Source organism: uncultured Nitrospinota bacterium (assembly GCA_963707985.1). Classification (GTDB taxonomy): domain Bacteria; phylum Tectomicrobia; class Entotheonellia; order J063; family CAVPRW01; genus CAVPRW01. Next base: position 165,377 of record CAVPRW010000008.1, read on the forward strand.
GGTCGCGGGCATCACTGTGCCTGGAACACCTGGCCCTACGGCATCAATTGGCGGTCTATCAACAGACCATTGATCGCCCGCGTCTTCGTTCGACCGATCGGGTGCTCTGGGCGTGGGGCTGTCTCGGTTCTGGCCAGGCTGGCTCGATGCCCTGGCATTCGTCCAGCCTCGCACGGTCATTGCCTGGCAACGGAAGCGATTCCGGCGCCCACTGGCGGCGCCTGAGCCAGCACGGAAAGCCCGGTCGTCCGACGATTGCGCAGGACGTGCGAAACCTGATTCGGACGATGTGGCAGGCCAATCCGACGTGGGGCGTACCTCGCATTGTCGGGGCACTGCGGAAGCTTGGTATTGACGTCGCCAAGTCGACGGTGGAGACGTATCGTGTCCGACCGAAGAAGCCGTCGTCCCCGACGTGGAAGACCTTTCTCACGAATCATGTGCAGGACCTGGTGGCCTTGGATTTCTTTATCGTGCCGACGGTCACCCACAAGGTCTTGTTCGTCCTACCGATCCTGGCTCATCATCGTCGACAGGTCATCCATTTTAACGTCACCGACCATCCCACCGCCCAGTGGACCGCGCAACAGGTGGTGGACGCCTTTCCGTGGTATGAGGCCCCACGCTACCTGCCATGTGCGCAAATCTGCCGCTATACGGTTGTGACGGGTTTTCGGGACCCACAGCTTCCAGCATGGCCCCCATCACTCGTGCTCCTCATGCATAGGGATGTCGTGGCCACCCCGTCGCGCCGCTGCCAATGCCGCAGTAACCAGACCGATGGCCATGCCGAACACCACCACCCCGCTCAGTTGCATCCAGCCACTGATTCCCACCGGCTGGATGACCTCGCGCAGCTGCGCCACGAACAAGAACTCTCCACCAGGGGCAGATTGCATCCCTCTGAGGCCGGCGAGCGCCGCGAGCAGTGTTGCCCCGATAAGTACTCCGGCAATGGTGCCGAATAATCCACGCCACACCAGGGCTGTTGTAGAGAGGGGCGGCAACGCGATGGATTTTTCCATGGTGAAGAGAGGTTCCCGCACGCCTAACGGTGCAAAACGATGCAAGAGGAGCATCCCCGGCACACCCGCCACAATGGTGCTCCAGAAGAATAGCTTCCACCCCAGGGCATCGACTAGGAAACCACTTATCGGGCCTGCCAGCAGGCGTGGCAGACCGAATAAACTGGAAAAGAGCGCATATTGCGTTGCTGAAAACCGCTTCTGCGTGAGGCGCAACAAAAGCACCGCAAAGGCCCCCGTTCCCATCCCCTGGGTCAAACTCTCAAATGCCATGGCGTTATACATCAAAGTGCGATTGAGACCGCTGTCTGCCAAGAGGATGTAGCCGACGTTGGAGAAGATCTGCAGAAAGCCAAAGACCCAGAGCGAGTGGCCAAGCCCCAAAAAAGTCGTCAACATGCCACCGATGAAGGTGCCGGTGAGGCTGGCGGCAAGTCCCACCGTCGCCAGTGCCACCCCACGATCGAAAGCGCTATATCCCAAATCGATCAGAAATGGGCGCAAAAGCGCCCCCGCGAGGTTATCGGCCAGTTTATAGCAGGCGACGAAGGCGAGGATTTCGAGGGCCCGGCTACGTTGGAACACCCCCAAAAATGGATACCAGATGGCGGCCCGCAGTGTCTTTGGTGCAGTGGGTCGATCTTCTACCTCAGGGGCTTTCCAGGTGATCAGCAGCATTGGGACATACAGCAGTGCCAGGCACAGATTCACCAGCGGCCAAGAATACTGGGCCGCCAGCGTAATGCTCAGCCCCCCGGAGACATACATCGCGGCTCGATAGATCGCCGTCCGTGCCCCCACGGCGACACCCTGCTCCTCCGGTCTCAGGATTTCGACGGCATAGGCGTCAATAGCGATATCTTGCGTGGCCGAGGCAAAGGCGATCGCCAAAGCCAGGGCGCCAACGACCCAGGGGGTATCAGGGTGATCTCCGCACCCTATCAGCCATAGCGTGAGGGCGAACAAAGCCACCTGGGATACCGCTGCCCAACCCCGTCTCCGTCCAAGCCAAGGGAGGGTGTAGCGGTCAATGAATGGAGACCAGAGGATCTTGAACGTCCAGGGTGCCTGCGCCAGGGTCATCAGCCCCACGACACGGATGTCGACGCCGATGCTGCGCATCCAATCGGGAATGGCTATGAGGACGAGCCCAAAGGGGAGGCCGGATGAAAATGACAAGAGGGAAACCGCTGCGGTCCGCCAGGAGGTCATCGACTGGGCGATACCGCGGAGAGCTCCGGGATGATCGCTATTTGGGGATTTCAAGTCGGCCACCGCGTTGCCAACATGCTAACGCTTGTCGATTCCCCCAAACAGTTTCACGATAACAGAAGGACGACATGTAGGAAAAGCAGCCCCGTATAGCCGCCAGCCAGGCCAAGAAGCCCTCGAGATGCCATGGGAAAACAGTGGTGGGCCACCAGAAACCATCCGCTGATGCCAGTGAGGGCCATTTTGAGTCCCACAAATGGCGTCTGCCCATAACTGAGGACAAAAGCCATGAAGGGGTTCGCTTCTTGTCCCCCACGCTGCAGAAACAGCAATGTACACAGGGCATCGAGAGCAGAGGCCCCGAGCACAAAGAAGAGCAAAACCACCGCACGTCGAGAAGGACAGTCGACGTAAGCAAAGCATGCATCGTCAGCTCGGCGGAACTCTTTGCGTCGCCCATGGACTCGCAAGGTACTCCAGAATGTTGTAGGACCTAGGCGACGGTCGAGCTGCCAACGTCGCTCGGCAATGACAACTCCCATTGGATGTTCCATGCTGTGCTACCCTTCTCTGCGCTGCTCACCGACTGCACTGCTGGCACGCCGTTTCGCCTTCCCCCTCGATAGGTGTAAAAATATCCTCACAGAAAAGCGGCAAATTGTCAACTCCCACCATGCACCTCGTCGTGAGACAGAGCCCTTGCGGCTGGGGATTCTCCCGAAAATCCCGCCCGAGGAGAGGACATACGCGGTGACAGCAGGACGTAGCTCAACAGCAGCCCGACGATTCCCGAAAGCACGATCGAACCGGTCCAGACATGCACTGACCACTCAAGACCATGGGTCACGATCAGGGCCACATAATAGAGGGCATAGTACACCATCGGGACCGCGAGGGCGAACAATCGCAGTGATCCAGATCGTTCAATCGAAGGCTTCAACCAACGGATCAGGAGGTCTGCCCCCAAGCCGGCAAGAACAGCCCCCGGAATCAAGTGATATTGATCGTGCATCAGGCTCATGAAAGCAGCATTGAGCCCGAACACCAGGGCGAGACTGCCGAGCGGCAGCGTCCAGCGTCGCACAGCGCAGAGCACCACACCCATCATTAGACCCGTTTGCAGTAAGACGCCCGCGATCCCGAGCGACATCCGCAACAAAGTCAGGCCACGAGGACCGGGAGGGCGGTAGCCGGCTGCCGCCCAGGGATCTACCAATGGGTGGGCAAACTGGGTTAAAAAGCTCCATGCCGACCACATGAACGTCAGCGAGAGGAGTTGCGGGAGCAGGGCAATCCACCCCGGATCGGGTGCATGCTGATCGCTGCCACGGCGCCATCCAGCGCGAAACGGTCCGCTGATGATCAACGTCATCCCGACGGCCAGGATCAAATGCGTCGGACTGAGCAGCGCCTCGACCCCCATTTCAATGCCGAAGATCTCGTGCCAGATCATATCTCCGACGCCGCCAGCCATAAAAATTAGCACACCCAGGAGTGCCAGCTCATAGCCGGGTGGCATGGCGTACCGCCAGGGGTAGCCCTGAGTGTGATGGCGCACCAATGTGGCGCCGAGGAAACCGGCGACGGCGAGAAACCCGGTATAAAAAACCGCATGCCAGGGCGTAAAAAAGCTCTCCAGCTCGGGGATATGATTATGCGCCCAGCCGTCTAACAACAGGCCTCCCACGAACCAGAACGACAAGAGAACGACCGTCCAGTCGTAGCCGCGGCCAGTGCTAGCCTGTTGCTCTAACATAGCCAGTCAGCCAGTTCAGTCAGGGTGTGAAACTCACGATTGGCCCGACCACCATCGGAAGCCGGTTCATGCTTACGATTGATCCACGCCACAGGAACGCCCAGGCTGCGTGCTGGGATCACATCATGAAAGTAACTCTGCGCCGCGTGCAACCATCGCTTGTCCCCAAGGCGCAGGCGGGCTTCAGTGAAATGGCCGTGGGCGGGTTTGTACGAGCCCACCTGCTGGGCGGTCACGATCAGGTCGAAGGCGACCGTAAAATGGCGGCGGGTGCCGGCCAGTAGGTCGTCATCGATGTTTGACAGAATGCCCAGGCTGTACCCCGCCGCCGCGAGGCGCTCCAGGGCTGGGTTGGTGTCGGTAAATGCTGGCCAGCCGGGGAGGCTTTCGGCCAGAAATTGCGCGGGCTCGCGACTCAGGGACCATCCGAGGCGCTCGGCTACGAGCTGCGCGGTCTCGGTCAAGACGTCACGATAGCAACGGTATGGTGCGGCTTCGACGCCAGGCTCTATCTCAGCGTAGGCTTTGAGCATCTGCGCTTTGTCGAGTTGCCGTGCCTCTGCCGCGGCGGCACTTGCGAAGGCGCTGCCGATTCCAGATTCCCAATCGATCAACGTACCGTAGCAATCGAAGGTAATAATGTCATACAGGCGTGCCATGATCTCCTCCGTAGACCATCTACATCGCCACCACTGTCGAATCCGCGGCGCGAAACTCAGCGAGCAATGTTTCCACCTGGCGATGAAATTCGTCGACTGAGGTCAGCTTGATGTCTTCGTAGCCGCGGATCAGGTCGGGAAGCTCGGCAATCTGCACAGCAATGGGGTAATTGCCCTCATCGAGGTCAACGAGCAGCAATTCGATCAGCTGCCGGTATTCGCCGATCAACTGTCGCTCGACACGGCGGACCCTGGCATACCCAAAGATATTCAGCGGTGTTCTACGCAGGCTGCGCAGGGCCCGTAAGGCCTTCAGCATCGGCGCGAACCACATGCCAAGGCGGAGCTTGCGTTTGAGGCCGAGGGCTCGGAGCAGTGGCGGATGCAGATTGAACGCCGGCTGTGCATCGTCGCCGAACTCGGCGCGTACCTGTTGGAAAAGCTCTTCTTTTAGCAGCAGTCGAGCGACCTCATACTCATCCTTATAGGCCATGAGTTTGAACAGATAGCGTGCGACCGCTTCGCTGAGTCGGGTCTGACCTGACACGCGGCTATCCTCGACAGCGACGACTTTCCTAATGAATTCTACATACCGTCGAGCATAGGCCGAGCTTTGGTAGAGAATCAGCTCGGGGATGCGAATCTCCGCCAAACGCCGCACCTCGCCGGCAAAACCCGAGGATTCTAGAAGCGCTCGTGCCGCCGCCACCGCCTCAGGTCTGCTCGACTCCAGCTCTATCAAGGGACTGGAAACTGCCTCGTTCGGTACTCCGATTTGTCGGAGCTGGCGTTCAACCGCCGCACCATCCTGCACGTACAGTCGTCCCCAGCGGAAGGCTTGCAGATTCATCTCCACGGCCACGCCATTGAGACGAATCGTCTCCTCGATCGATGCCGCCTCAAGCGGAATCGCCCCCGACTGGTATGCTGCCCCCACCACGATGAGATTGGACGCCATATAATCGCCGAAGAGTTGCTCGGCCAGGGCTTCGGCATCCAGATAGACATTGGCCTCGCGCTGGGTGCAACGCTCGACAGTCTGACGTAATCCAGACATCGCCGGGAAGAGCACGTGTTTGTTGCGCACCATATCTCCAGTGGGAATTTGACTGATGCTAATCACAGCTCGCGTGCGGTCCGGACTGGCTTTTTCGAGGTGAACCGGTTGAGTCGCCACCAGGATGTCGAATCCCAAGTACAGATTGGCCTCTCCTGCTCCCACTTTATTGGACGTCAATATGGGCTTGTCGCCGAGCTTGAGGCTTGACACCACCGGGCCACCCTTTTGTGACAGCCCCGTTTGGTCGAAGGCTCGTACATGTTTGCCTTCTAGCATTCCTGCCGTCCCCAACAGCGTATTCACCGTCACCACGCCAGTGCCACCGATACCAGCCATATAGATCGCATAGCCATCGGCAGACGAAACTTTGTGAAGGGGCTCCTGGAGGATCGAAGCGATCGCCGGCAGCACCGGTTTGGGGCGCTCCGTCACCCCATTGACGAGGTTGACGGTCACAAATGATGGGCAATCGCCGTTAAGACACGAGTAATCTTTGTTACACGAGGATTGGTGGATGTGGGTCTTGCGGCCGAACTCGGTGTCGACCGGTTGCACCGACAGACAGTTGGATTTGGCGCCGCAGTCACCGCAGCCCTCGCACACGGCCTCATTGATGATGACACGCAAGGACGGCTCGGCGAGCTTGCCACGCTTGCGATGGCGTCGCTTCTCAGCGGCACACTGTTGATCATAGATCAGGACCGTGGTCCCAGGGATCTGCCGCAGGTCGCGCTGCGCCGCATCCAAGGCCTCGCGGTCCCGCACCTCAGCGTTGCCTGCCAGCTTGGCCTGCCGATACTTCGTGGGATCTTCCGCCACTATGATAGTCCGGCGCACCCCTTCTGCTTCCAGCTTGCGGGTAAGCTCTGGAATCGGCAACGCGCCCGCGGCATCCTGCCCGCCAGTCATGGCCACCGCAGCATTGTACAAAATTTTGTAGGTGATGTTGACGCCGGAGGCCACGGCGGCGCTGATCGCCATGCTGCCGGAGTGGAAGAACGTACCGTCGCCGATGTTCTGGAACATGTGCGGCATCTCGGTGAACGGCGCCATGCCGATCCACTGCGCCCCTTCGCCCCCCATCTGGGTGATGCCATAGGTGTTGCGCTCCATGCCGAGCGCCATGGCGTGGCAGCCGATCCCAGCAGCCGCGATGGACCCCTCGGGGACGACGGTGGAACGATTGTGCGGGCAGCCACTGCAGAAATAGGCCGGCCGTGCCAGCGAGAGCTCGATGTCTCGGGTTTTCATGGCCGTGAGACGTGCCGCAGCAGCAGCAACGGAGTCGAGGCTGCTGTCGACGCAGCAGGCGGTTGGCGATGACCTGAGCGACGCGATCGGCATCGATTTCGCCATGCATCGGCAGTAATGGCTGACCTTCCGCATCGAACTTACCCACGATCGTCGGGCGATCGGTCGCAGGATACAAGATGTCACGGGTGAAGAGCTCGATGAAGCTGCGTTTCTCCTCGACGATGAGGATCTCTTCGAGCCCACGGGCAAACTGCCGCACGATGCCCGGCTCCAGGGGATAAATCATCCCTAACTTGAGGATACGGATGCCGACGTGGCGGAGCATCTCATCATCCACACCCAGTTCGTGCAGGGCCTGGCGCACGTCATAGTAGGTTTTGCCGGCAGTGACGATGCCAAACCAGGCGTCGGGCGTGGTGACAGTAATTTGGTTCACGGGATTGGCGGCGGCATACTGGCGTGCGGCTTCGAGCCGATGGTAGTAGATGCTACGCTCCATCTCCAGGCTGTGGGGAGCGAGCAGAGTAGGGTTGAGCCGATGGGAGAACGGCCTGTCGTCGACCTCGAAGCTTGGCAGGATGGGCTGAACGCGATCCGCTCCGACCTCGACCGTGCCTGATTCGTCGGCGACATTGGTCACCACTTTAAACGCCGTCCACAGGCCACAGTAGCGGGAGAGCGCAAAGCCGTGCAGGCCCAGATCGAGCAACTCTTGCACGTTTCCCGGGTACAGAATCGGAAAGTTGGCGTCGAAGAAGGCCACCTCACTATAGTTAGGCAAGGTCGAGCTCTTACAAGGCGGATCATCCCCAGCCATGGCCAGCACGCCACCGTTCTTCCCGATGCCGGCGAAGTTCGCATGCTTGAAGGCATCGCCCGAGCGATCGACACCCGGCGCCTTGCCGTACCAGATCCCCAGCACGCCATCGTACTTGGCGCCGGGGAAAAGGCCGGCCATTTGGCTACCGAACACCGCTGTGGCCGCTAGATCTTCATTGACGCCGGAGACGAAATGAATGTGATACTCCTTAAGCAGGTCAGGCAGACGCTCCAGAGTTAGATCAAGGCCGCCGAGCGGAGAGCCGCGATAGCCGGTAATAAAGGTAGCTGTCCGCAGCCCTGCACGTCGATCGGCACGATGTTGGTCCATGGGCAGGCGGACGAGAGCCTGGATACCGCTGAGGTAGATTTGACCCTCTTCCTGCAAGTACTTATCCATCAATGAGAAAGCTGTCCTCCGCACTCATAGCCCCTCCATACCTCAGGAAACCAGAGTATACCAACGGCGCTAGTTGATCGCAGTTGGCTGCCTAACCTGTTGTTGGGTACCGTCGAGCGGTCATGACAACGACTTCTGCCTCACACGCGGCTTCAACATGTGGACCAGATGCTCCATACGCTCACATGCCTTTGACTCGTTCAATTCTTCCAGAGGGAGTGTACCACGCCAGTTTCTTTCTAAGAGATCACCGATACGGGCTGGCCCCTGGGGGCGCTCGAAAGTGTCGGGTACACCGTGCCGGAGATGATTCAGCCAATCGGTCAAGTAGCCCATCGTACGTAGTCGACGGCTCTTCAGGGAGTGTCATATCAGTTCTCTCCCCTCACGGCAGCGGACTTCATAGCTGGAATCTCACGCTAACAATGGAGCCCGACTCCTTCTCCTGCAGTGTATCATGCCCAGCAGGAGCGAAAAACCGGAAAATTAAGTGTCCCACCACGTCTCCTCCTCAGCCTTTAACAATCCCACTACGAAAGTTAACCGCTCTCATCACGACGCTCTTGCTCCACGGCTTGTTCTATATATCAAGCGACAGATTCCGTGTGGAAGCTGACAAAGCAGTCATGGGAAATCGGCAGTGATATCGGCCAATACCGCTTATGGGGAAGGAGCATGAGCGAGGTGAACTGGATCGATAACAGGAGCAGTCTGACACGTACCGGCGGTTTCCTCCGCACGGGATAGACGCACACCATCAATTTTCAGATGGGCTGTGCCTGTGCCGGTGGGCGCTAGGGTCTTTGGCAACTTGCCTCTTGCTTGACCCAATGGCAGACTCGTGGTGAGGGGATGTTCTTGAGCCGGAGGACCGCCACTAGGCGCGCATGTCATTCATTGATGAATCAGCAGCATAGTCATGGTGCTCGGTCGTTGGATTTCATACCGATGTGCGAAGCTGCCAAGATGGATGGGTGAGATCATGAGCAATATGGTGAGAGTCGACAACTTGAAAAACAAAAGGGGCTGCTAGATGGCGAACTCCAAGCAATATGAAGAGCATATCCTCAGAGAACTTCAGGCATTACCCACAGAAGCCCTGCCAAAGGTGCTGCGCCTGATCACGCTCGTTCGGGAGGAAATCCTCACACAGGAGGTACATGCAGTACAACAGGAGCCTCCAGTGGAAGATACCAGGATTCTCTCGTTGGCAGGGGCCATCGGCTGGAAGAGCGGGCTTCCTGCCTGCTCGCCGGTGCGCACGAAACCATTCTTACGCTAACCGTGGGCTGAAGTGATACGGCGGCCAGGGGCCATCGATTTTCACCATATATTCGGGGCCCAACAGTGCAGCCATCTTGGTCACCGCTTCCTCGAAATCAGCGCGTTGCTGGTGCGCCACGTGAAAGGCGGCAGCGCTTAGCACATGAGCCTCGGTGGGGTCATCGAGGCGGCTTTCAGCGCTCGTCTGGCGCAGGCTTCTCAGTACCAATTGGCTCATGGCCTGGCGGCGTGCGTTCAGCCAGTCGTAGACGCGACCGCCGAGCTCGATCTGCTCCTGACGGCTCGGTGGACTGCCGCGCGATTGCAGCCAGCCTCGGAATCGACGCAGTTCCTCATCGCTCTCCACCAGATAGGCACTGAGGTTATCGACCGCCCACGACACCTTGAGGCCGATCTCCCCCTTGGCATGCAGACGCTCCAGTTCAGCCTTCAGTGACTCATAATGCGCTTCTAGCAGACGCCGCACTTGTACATCATCCTCGGCGATCTGCCCGAATTTTGCCGGAATAGTCGTATGCTGTGTACTGACGTGACGCAGCGTTTGATGAAAGGGGGCGAGGTTCCGACGCAGAGGTTTGATGGACGTGGCGGGATGCGAGCTGACCACGGCGGCGATATCCTGGTGTCGTACGGTGTAGACGCGTTCTCCATCAAGCCCGATAGCGCCGAAGTCGTGCTCGCCGTCCGTAAGAATCACGCCATAACGGTGGCGATGATCGAGGCTACAGACCAAATGGCTGATCAGGTGTCGAGGTGACGGACCTGGACTCCTGATCGCGGAGGTCGAAAGCGGCGAAGGTGTAGGGTGGCCATGGACCAGTGAAGAGGAACAGGACATGCCTATGGCCGTGCCGCCAATGCTCGTAGCGCTGCTTGAAGGGTTCCGCATACGGCTGTTGCACCAGGCAGTGAAGTGTGGTCAGCAGGCCGCTTTCGAGTGAGTGCTACTCCGTCTTGATCGCACTGAGATACGGGGAGGTCACCGCCTGGAAGGACTGGATGAGGGCATGCGCTTGAGTCTGGAGAGCATGGAATCGCTGAGGCTGCAGATGCTTCTGCGCTAGGTAGCGTGTCCCCTGTGGGGGCTGGGAAGGGTCTCGTGAAGCAAGGCCATTCTGAGGAATCTGCGTTGCATCAGTATTTTATCTTATTATATTTTTATCTATAAAAAATAATATATAATTATCTTAAATGAGCTTCAAGAACGAGGTGTGGCAGGCTTTTGAGGATGTCCTCACTGGTCCTTCGGATTCGTACGGAGCCACCATATCCTCCAAAAGCAATTACCGAGTGCTGGTACAGAGCAGCGTCTGTCGCAGCAACCAGCGCCACCACCTCTCGCCTCACCATGGTCGCTGCAGGTGTCATGGCAAGGCGAGTGCCCTTCTAGGCGAGCAGCATGACGGTCATCCGAACCTACGAGGCAATCGACCCCGCGCCGCGGCGAATGTTTGTTACTCGACTCTCCTCAGCCTGTCGTATATAATCGCCGCACGTCATCAGACTGTAGCCATGCTCCGAGAGGGAGGCTTTCCGGGGGAGATATTTCGTGCCATCTCCCGTGCGGAGGAGGCACACGGCACCAGGGGCAGCATCGTGTCCGAAAAACCTGTACCCCGTGAGTGGGGGTGAGGGAGTGCCATCAAGGTTCGCACGAGAGTCCGGTAGGGCTGTTTTGTCCCGGTCGTGGCGATTCTGACGAATCGCCTCACTCACGCGGAAGGAGGAGAGCGCATGAAAGTGATCGATGCCATCGCTGAAATCATGAAGCGAGAGGGCGTGCAATTCCTCAGTTGTTACCCGACGACGCCGATCATCGAAGCCTGCGCGAGTGTCGGCATCCGCCCCTATCTGTGCCGGCAAGAACGCGTCGGAGCGGGTATTGCTGATGGTTATAGCCGTGTGACCAACGGCAAGCCACTCGGCGTATTCGCCATGCAATATGGGCCCGGCGCGGAGAACGCTTTTCCCGGAGTCGCCACGGCCTATTCCGATTCGACACCCATGCTGGTGCTGCCGCTCGGGCACCAGCGCGATCGCGCACAGATCTTCCCGCTCTTTAGCTCGGCACGTACCTACGCCTCGGTGACCAAATCGGTGGAGACGCTGAACCTGGCGCATGAAGTGTCGGAGGTGATGCGCCGAGCCTTTAGTCTCCTGAAGATGGGACGTCCAGGACCGGTGATGGTGGAGATTCCCGCCGATGTAGCATTGGAGGAGGTCTCTGAAGCCGCCTTACAGTATACCCCGGTGAAGGCCAGCCGTCCGGCCGGCAACCCCCAGGAGGTCGCCGAGGCCGCGCGGGTGTTGCTGCAAGCCGGCCAGGCCGTGATCCATGCAGGACAGGGGGTGCTGTATGCCGAGGCCACCGACGAGCTTCTGGAGTTGGCGGAGTTGCTGCAGAGACCAGTGTTGACCACCATGGAGGGCAAAAGCGCCTTTCCTGAGAATCACCCGTTAGCCTTGGGCAGCGGCAGTGGGGTGATGAGCCGGCCGGTGGTCCACTTCCTGGGCCAGGCCGACGTGGTGTTGGCGGTGGGCACGAGCCTGACGAAGCATGGCATGGCGACGCCGATGCCCTCTGGAAAGACCTTCATCCACGTCACTAACGACGAACGTGATCTGAATAAGAACTTCAGCGCGCAGTACCCCATTCTCGGGGATGCCAAGCTGGTCCTGCGCCAGTTCATTGAGGCGGCCAAGGATCTGCTCGGTGGCAAGCGTCGCGATGCTGCGGTTGCCAGTGAGATTGCTCAGGTGCGCGAGGCATGGCTGAAGGAATGGATGCCGAAGCTGGCCTCGGATGAGGTGCCGCTCAATCCATACCGGGTGATGTGGGACTTCATGCAGACGGTGGACCCGAAAGATGCCATCGTCACCCACGATTCCGGCAGCCCACGTGATCAACTGATGCCGTTTTACCGCGCCACGGCACCACGCGGCTATCTGGGCTGGGGCAAGTCGCATGCGCTGGGGACGGGGCTCGGGCTCATCATGGGGGCGAAACTCGCGGCACCCAACAAGTTCTGCGCCAACTTCATGGGCGATGCTGCGTTCGGGATGACCGGCCTCGATTTCGAGACCGCCGTCCGTACTGGCATCCCCATCACGACCATCGTGCTGAACAACTCAGCCATGGCGATTGAGCGCCATGCTCTGGTGATTTCCCACGAGCGGTATCGCGCCCGTGACATCGGCGGCAACTATGCCGATATGGGCCGCGCCATGGGTGGCTATGCCGAGCGTGTGGAGAAGCCGGATGAAATCGTGCCAGCGATCCAGCGGGCACGGCAGCATAACGAAGCCGGACGTGCCGTGCTGTTGGAGTTCATCACCAGCCAGGAAATCAACTTCTCGCACCGGCGGGCGTTTTGATGCAGCCAGGGAAGTGGGTCGGCCTCGCCCGGCCGTTGCTCTGCGGGATGCAGGTCGATCCGGGCGGTCAGGGGAGCCTTTTATGTGGGATACATGGCGGTGGATCCGGACTTTGATGTGGACGGGGCTGCGGGTGGCCGTTTGCGTCGGGGTCTGTCTGGTCCTCCAGCGCCCTAGTCTCGTTCATGCCGCTGCGCCAGGGATGGGCACCGGCGTCCAAACGCAACCCGTGTCGCAGATGGTCACGACCTTGACCCCGTTGATCGTTGATGATGCTGCTGCCCGTTTGCCCTTACTGACAACCCACGTCCTGAATCAGAGGCATGCCGATGTGACCCGGGCTATTATCGTGATCCATGGAGCCTTGCGGAATGCCGAAGGCTCCTTCACCTCCATGCGGCAGGCGATGACATTGGCTGGGGAGGCCGGTCGCCAGGCGTTGATTTTGGCGCCACAATTTCTGAGCGAAGTGGATGAGGTCCGTTATTCCGTACCCCTCGATGTTCCCGTCTGGAGCGTCGACGGATGGAAAGAGGGGGACCTCTCCGAGATCCGTCGTGATGATTCGACGGACCGCCGGGTCAGTTCCTTCGCCATGTTGGATGCGTTGTTGCAGATGCTGAGCGATCGCCAGTATTGGCCAGCGCTGGACCTGGTGGTGCTAGCGGGTCATTCGGCCGGAGGTCAGTTCATACAGCGCTATGCCGTGGCTGGGCGCGCCCCAACGCTGCTCAGCCACCATGGCATCCACACCCGCTTTGTCGTCGCTAACCCGTCCTCCTACCTCTATTTCGATGCGCGACGGCCGACAGAACATGGCTTTATCCCCTTTCCCCAGACGCGCTGTCGCGGCTTCGACCGCTATAAGTATGGCCTGGAAGCACCCAATGCCTACGTGGCGGCCCAGACCCCACAGGAGCTGATGTCGCACTATGCCCGGCAGCAGGTCATCTATCTGCTCGGCACCCTCGATGCCGACGCCGCGCACCCGTTTCTTGACCGCTCCTGTGCCGCTGAGGCCCAGGGGCCCAGCCGCCTGGCGCGGGGGCAGGCCTATTACCAATACCTGCCCGTGGTCCTGGGACACGAGGTGGTGCAGCGGCAGCATCGAGTGTTGATCGAGGGCGTGGGGCACGATGATCAGGGCATGTTCCAATCTCCCTGCGGTGTGGCCTGGCTCTTTGCCAACGGCCAGTGTCCGCAGCCGCCCGGCACAAGCCAGATACCATTGCCCAAGGCCAATGCCAGCATAGCCGTACCGGCCCCTGTGCGATAACCAGCTGCCTCGCGGGCGGGGCATGCTAGAGGAGTGTTCAGGAGGGGGAAGCCAACCACAAGGGAGGTGCAAGCGTGGCGGACGAACAGCTCAGCCTCATCCTGGTCACCGCGCCTTCACTTGAGGTCGCCAATCAGCTCGCCCACGGATTGGTGAGCGAGCGTCTCGCTGCGTGTGTCAATGTGCTACCTCACGTGATGTCGACGTATGTCTGGGCGGGGCAACTCGAGCATGCCGAGGAAGTCCTGATGATGATCAAAACTCGCCACTCGAGGTATGCTGCACTGGAGCAGTATATTCGTGCCCATCATCCGTATGACACGCCGGAGATTGTTGAAATTCCTGCCGGCCGAGTCACACAGCCCTATTGGGAATGGGTCCTGAAGGAAACCACCCGCGGCTGAAATGCGGCGGCCGTGCGATGGGCTTCCTGCCGTACGGCCGCCCTCCACTTCAGCCTCAGAACATCGGCCGGCGTTGGTGCCAGGGGATCTCCTGCTCATGGGCATAGGCCAGTTGCAAGATCGTTGCCTCGGCGAAGGGTCGCCCGGTGAACTGCAGGCCAATCGGCAGACCTCCCTCGGTAAAGCCGCATGGCACCGAAACCGCCGGGAACCCAGCCAGGTTCGCCGGGCGAGTCAACCGGCTCAAGGCCCAGGAGACGTCGACAGTCTCTTGACTCAGGTCTACCGTCGCATCGCCGATCCTCGGCGCCGGGATGGGTACGGTGGGCGTCACCAGCGCGTCGACACACCTGAGCGCTGCCGCCATCTCTTGGCGAATGAGGCTGCGCACGCGTTGTGCCTTCAGATAATGCTTGCCCGGGATCAATTGCCCGCAGAGCAGACCGGCGCGCACATCCGGGCTGTAGTCAGAAGCGCGCGTTTTCAGGAATTGCTCATGAATCTCCGCTGACTCTGTTAACACAATGATCCGTCCCGCCGCCGCCGCATACTGGCTGAGGGGCAGTGAGACCTCCTCCAGCTGTGCACCCGCGCCTTCGAGTCTCCGAAAGGCAGCCCTGACACTCTCTCTCACCTCGGGATCGAGCTGCTCGAAGTAAAATTCCTGGGGGATTCCCAGGCGGGCACCTTCGATATCCTTCGTCAAGGCCGCGCTATAATCCGGGACCACGGCGGTACGGGTTGTTGGGTCATGACGATCGTGTCCGGCGATCACCTGCAGCATCAGCGCCACATCCGTCACCGTACGCGCCATCGGACCGACGTGATCGAGCGACCAGCTCAAGGGGAAGACACCATTGCGGCTCACCCGCCCATAGGTCGGTTTCAGCCCAACGATGCCACAGAGCGCCGCTGGAATCCGGATCGAACCTCCGGTATCCGAGCCCAGAGAGCCAAAACAAAGCCCCGCCGCCAACGCAGCCGCGGAGCCGCCACTGGATCCTCCCGGCACCCGCAGCGGGTCCCAGGGATTATTGCAGGCGCCGATCAGGGAGCTCGCATTGGTGGCGCCACGCGCAAATTCGTGCATATTGAGCTTGCCAATCAGAATGGCTCCCGCATCGTGCAGCTTGGAGATCACCGTCGCATCGTACGTAGGCTTGAAGTCGGAGAGGACCTTCGAGCCCGCGGTGGTCCGGACACCCTTGGTATAAAACAAGTCCTTGACGGCAATGGGAACGCCATGTAGGGGGCCGCGGTAACGACCCGCAAGGATCTCCTGCTCAGCGGCGCGGGCCTGTGTCAAGGCTTCGTCCCGTAGCAGCGTGATGAAGCTGTTGAGCTGACGATCGAATTTCTCCACCCGATCGACCACGGCTTCGGTCGCTTCCACTGGTGACACCTCTTGCCGCTGGATCAATGTAGCCAAGCCTCTCAGACTGGTGTAGCACAGTTCGCTGGCTTCCATGGCTTACTCCCCCTGCACGTCAAACAAGGTTTCGGGTTCGACCTCGCCAAGGTCGACAGATGCCAGAATGTGGAGGTCGTGATAGAGCGTTTCTAGGTACGGAGCCAACTCCTCGAGCTCTGACGGGGACAATGCAAGGCCCCCTAGCTTTTCGACCATTTCGGTAATGGTTTGTAGCGACAAGGTGGTAATTGCCATCTTTCCTCCTTCTGTGTCAGAGCGGTCCATACGTGGCGACTGGCGGTCGGTGCCAGGCCAGGACGATGATTCGTGGGAAAAACCGAGCTCCTACTGCGAAGATGTACGATACCCTATCTATTACATATATAATTATCAAGTCAAGTATTTTTTTATCAATTTTATCATGTACGTCATCAGATTGTGTGGGTATCGAGCATGCTGGTCGGGCGGCTGCAAGCGGTCTCAGACCCTTCTCACCTCCAGGGCAGGCCTGAGAAACGCTTGGCGTGGTTTCCGTTGGGAGACCCGGGAGCTTTGCTTGGTGTATGATGTGCCGAGCATGTCCAACAAATCTAGGGGTAGCACCGGCAGCCTTTGGGGGCGAGGAGAGAACCATGCATGAGCCGAGCTGGCAAGCCTTAGCCCAACGAGTCGATCGTCTGGAGCGTGCGAGCCGATGGTGGAAGCGCCTCACGAGCGTGACGCTGGTAGGGGTGACGATTATGGTGCTCCTGGGCGCGACGGCGGGTAAGACGGCCAAAAGCCCCACCGAGCTGCGCGGGCAACGCATTGTGCTGGTGGATAAGGCGGAGCAGGGGCGGGCTGAATTGACGCTGCTGTCTGATAACCAGCCGGGTCTCATGCTCACGGATGACTCCGGAAAGCCTCGTTTGATGCTGGCGCTTTCGAAGTATGGTGAACCCATGCTGAGCTTTGCCGACGCTGGCGGCACGCGTCGCATCATCTTGAGCCTCGACCTCTACGGGACGTTGCTGCGCTTCACGGATGACGCCGGCAACCCACGCGCCGCCCTCGTGGTGCCAGCCGAAGGGGAGCCAGAGCTCGAGCTATTGGGCAAAGACGACAAACTGCTCTGGCGGGCTCCGTAGCGCGGCCGATGACGCCGGGAACGAGCGACGAGAGCAGGGTGCTATGCTGACGCTCGTGCCTCATCGCACTTGCAGAGGAGGGGGAGCCTCAGTCGGAATACGTAATTCTCCATATTGACAATTCCTTTCCCGGCGCCTATTGGCAGTACAGGAGCGGGAACGTCGCGACATCGCTCGCGAACTCCACGACGAAATCGGGCAGCTCTTGACCGGCTTGAGCCTCACGCTTGCGACGATCAAACAAGCTCCAGTGCTGGCGCCTGGGGGAGCTCTCGATAGAGCGAGCGCCTTGGTGGATGATCTCATCGCGCGCGTACGGCATCTGTCGACCGATCTCCGCCCACCGATGCTGGACGATCTCGGTCTGCTCCCCACATTGCTATAGCATGTCGGACGCTATACCGCACAGACCAGCGTGCAGGTGCAAGTCAAGCATCACGGGGTATCTCGCCGTAAGCTTCCAGCAGCGGTCGAAATAGCAGCCTTCCGGATTGTGCAAGAAGCCCTGACCAATATTGCGCGGCATGCCGGGGTCCAACAGGCGGTTGTGCATCTTATCGCAAATCCTACCACTCTTACCGTCCAGATCGAAGATAGTGGTCAGCCAGCGCCTTTCCCGACCAATCTTGCGGCTTCAGGAAGGTGTGTGACAGGTTGGCAGCGGCGATCTCGCCCACCAGGTGCCGGTCGCCACGCATGATGAGATTGGTGAGTTAGCGTCACAATTCCATCAGATGGCTGCGCGGCTGCGTGATTCCTATGGCGAGCTAGAGCACAAGATAGCCGAAAAGACCCGCGATCTATCCGCACTGTACGCCCTGACCGGCCCACTGAGTCCGCGTCCGGCTGGGAGCAGGTCCTGGATGACACGCTCGACAAGATTATGCAGGTCACAGGCGCCGACGCTGCCGCCATTCGCCTCCTCGATGAGTGTCATGAGCGTCTGGGTTTCTCCGCCTACCGGGGGTTCACGGAGGATTCCATGCGTGAGCTTCCCATGGGTTGGTGTGAGCCTGATCTGAACGACATGCTTGCGAGTATGAAAGAACCGCTCATTTTTGAGGATGTTCTGGATGATTCCCAGCTGGCCCTCAGTCGGCTGGGGGGAGAGGGATTTCGCTCAGTGGTGTACGTGTCATTGAAAACTCCCCACCACGTGCTGGGCCTCGTGAGCCTGGCCAGCCGCGAACCGGGACGGCTCAACGTGAGAGGACACGAACTTTTCCTGGCCATGGCGCATCAGATCGCCACGGTTATTGAGAATGCGCGGCTCTATGCTGCCGAGGCGGCAGCTCGCGCCGTAACTGAAGTTGCCACGCGAGCGAAGAGCGAGTTTCTGGCCAACATGAGCCATGAGATTCGCACCCCGATGTATGGCATTCTCGGCATGACAGAACTGGCGCTCGACACCGACCTGAGGCCTGAACAGCGGGAATATTTGTCGCGGGTGAAGACCTCGGCCGACGCGCTGCTGCAGGTCATCAACGATATTCTGGACTTCTCCAAGATCGAAGCCCGCAAACTCGAGCTCAACCCTCTCCCGTTTAGGCTTCGTGACACGCTTGACGCCACCATGAAAACGCTGGCATTGCAGGCGCACCGCAAGGGTCTTGAGCTCCTGTATGCGGTGCATGACGCCGTCCCGGACGGGTTGCTTGGCGACAGCTACCGCCTGCGCCAGATCCTGGTCAATCTCGTGGGGAACGCCATCAAATTCACCGCGCACGGTGAGATTGTGGTCAACGTCTCCAATCAGCCGCAGGTGCCGCTGCGTGCGCCTGAAGATGCGGCGCAGAGGCCCCTGCACTTTTCGGTCCAGGATACCGGCATCGGCATCCCTCCGGATCGACAGCAAGCCATCCTCGAACCTTTTGTCCAGGCTGATGGATCTACCACGCGTCAATATGGCGGCACCGGGCTAGGGCTGACCATCTCCAAGCAGTTGATCGAGCTCATGAGGGGACAGCTCTGGATCGAGAGTCAGGCTGGGTGCGGGAGCACCTTCCATTTCACGGTGAGTTGTGAAGTGCAGCCGAATGCGACGACCGAGGTGTTGGCTCCCCCGGTCGACGTGCGTGGCCTGCCTGTCCTGGTGGTTGATGACAACGCTATCAACCGGCATCTTCTCCACGCGATGCTCGAACATTGGCAGATGAAACCCACAGCAGTTGCCGGGGGGCAGATGGCCTTCCAGGTTCTAGCCCAGGCCAGAGATGCCGGATCGTCTTTCCCTCTCGTGCTGTTGGATGCGCAGATGCCTGGGATGGATGGCTTTGCGGTGGCGGCACGGATGCGGAAAGACCCGATATTAGCCAACGCAATGATTCTGATGCTCTCATCGGCGGATTTCTTGGGTGATTCCGCCCGTTGTCGAGCCTTGGGGATTCACGTCTATTTGACGAAGCCGGTTCGACAGGCGGAGCTGCGAGAGGCCATCGTTACGGCCCTGAGCTCCACGGCGCCAGCCCACGCCCCTCCTGCGATAGCGCCAGCGGCGACGGCGCCAACATTATCCCAGCATTACCACATTCTGCTGGCGGAGGATAACCCCGTCAACCAGACGTTGGGACTTCGTATCTTGGAGAAACAGGGACATACGGTCGTGGTCGTCGCCAATGGCCAAGAAGCGCTCACGGCTCTAACACGGGAGTCCTTCGATCTGGTGTTGATGGATGTGCAGATGCCCATCATGGACGGCTTCGAGACCACTGCCACCATCCGAGCCCAGGAGGAACGCAGTGGGGCACATCTTCCCATCATCGCCATGACCGCCCATGCCATGCAGGGAGATCGGGAGCAGTGTCTGCATGCAGGGATGGACGATTACCTGCCCAAGCCAATGAAGGCTGCGGATCTCTCTAGTTATCATTGAGCGGGTACTCGAGAACACTCGGCTCGCCAATGGCGCTTCTCCCGAACAGGACAGCCCATCTGGTCCATATTCGCCCGCTCTCGTGGCGGGACTTTGAAGGGACGGCGGATTCTGATGGGGGAAACTGTCACGACTGTATCGCCCCCACCCAGCCATCCCCCTCGATGGGGGAGCCTGCGGGAGAGGGAACATGGTGGTACGCGATTCTGAGCCGTCTCAGACGACAGGGGCAATTCCCCAAATATCCCGCGCATACTCAGTAATGGTGCGATCACTCGAGAATTTTCCCACCCGTGCCATATTCAAGATGCTTTTGCGCCACCAAAGGGGCAGCTCTGTATACTCCTGAGCCAACCGGCCATGGACCGCCACATAAGACTCGAAATCCGCCAGTAAGTAGTAGGGGTCACCCCCGTGCAGAATCGCCTGGTAAATCCACTGGAAGAGGCCAGGTTCATCGCGACAGAAACGATCGGAGGTAAACGTATCCATCAGTCGCCTGACCTCAGAGCGCTGGCGATACAGGTCCTGCGGGTGATACGTCCCGTCGCGGCGGTGAGCGGCAATCTCTTCGGCGGTGAGCCCGAAGATGAAGATATTCGCTTCACCCACCTCCTGGCGGATTTCGATATTGGCCCCATCGAGCGTGCCGATCGTCAGTGCGCCGTTGAGGGCGAATTTCATATTGCTGGTTCCGGAAGCCTCGGTGCCGGCAGTGGAGATTTGTTCGCTGACAGTCGGCTGCAGGGATGATCTTTTCCGCCAACGACACGCGGTAATCCGGAATGAAGACCATCTTGATCTGCCCATGGACACGTGGGTCGTTATTGATCACATACCCAACGTTATTAATCAATTTGATGATCTGTTTAGCTGACCAATAGCCTGGAGCCGCTTTGCCGGCAAAGACATAGGTGCGCGGCACGACCGGTTCAATACCGTCTTCGATGAGGCAGAGATAGTCGTGAATGATGTGCATGACGTTGAGTAGTTGGCGTTTGTATTCGTGGATGCGCTTCACCTGGATATCGAAGAGTGAATCCGGATCAACGACGACCTGTGTGGTATCTTTGATCACACGCGCCAGTTCCTCCTTATTGGCGCGCTTGATGCGCCTGCACTCCTGCTGGAAATTCGGGTCACCGGCATATGGTTCCAGCGCCCGCAAGGCCTCAAGGTCGGTGATCCAGTCCGCACCGATGGCCCCGGTGATGTGCCTGGCCAAGAGAGGGTTAGCTTTCAGCAGCCAGCGACGCGGGGTCACGCCATTGGTCTTGTTGTTGAACCGCTCCGGCCAGAGCTGGTAGAAATCCGGCACGAGCGTCTGTGTCACCAAGCCGGTGTGGAGGGCGGATACCCCATTCACCGAATGGCTACCGACGATGGCCAGATGGGCCATGCGCACCTGTTGTCGATCTCCCTCTTCGATGAGGGACATGCGCTGCAGGCGCTCGACATCTCCTGGCCATGTATAGGTGACCTGTTCCAGGAAACGCCGGTTGATCTCATAGATCATTTGCAGATGCCGCGGTAAGACCCGCTCAAATAACGCCACCGGCCACTTCTCCAAGGCCTCGGGCATGAGGGTGTGATTGGTATATCCCAGCGTTGCCTGCGTCACCTCCCAGGCAGTTTCCCATGGCAGGGTATATTCATCGATGAGCATGCGCATCAATTCGGCCACCGTCAATGCCGGATGGGTGTCATTCAACTGAATGGCCACTTTCGACGGGAAATCATCGAAAGTCGTATGGGTGTTCAGATAGCGTCTGATGATATCCCGCACCGCACAGGACACCAGGAAATACTCCTGAATCAACCGGAGTTCCCGGCCCACTTCAACGGAATCAGACGGATAGAGCACCTTAGAGATGGTCTCCAAGGCGATTTTCTGTTCCACCGCCCGCACGTAATCACCCTCGTTGAAGATCTGCATGTCGAACTCCTGCGACGAGCGTGCGGTAAACAAGCGCAAAAAATTCACGGTGTGGCCACCATAACCGACGATGGGCATATCCGAGGGGACGCCGATAATGAGGGTCCAACCCATCCACATCGGATTGTATTGACCATGGCGATCCGAGGCATGTTCAAGCCAGCCGTACACCGGTACCACACAGGCCTCATGCAGACGTTCGATCTCCCACGGGGTACCAAACGCTTGCCAATTATCGGGCTTTTCTCGCTGGTGACCCTCACTGATTTCCTGCGTGAATAACCCATACTCATAATTGATCCCATAACCGTATCCGGGCATTCCAAGCGTCGCCAACGAGTCCAGGAAGCATGCCGCGAGGCGGCCAAGACCACCATTGCCAAGGGCCGCATCCGGCTCACTCTCCATCAACTCGTCCAGGTCGACCCCCAGAATGTGCAGGGCCTGCCGGCATTCGTCCAGGAGTTGCAGGTTATAGAGGTTATTGCTGAGCGACTGCCCCATGAGAAATTCCATCGAGAGATAATACAGGCGCTTCGCATCGACCATCTGATAGCGCTCCTCTGTGGCGAGCATGCGATCGATGATGCGCTCCCGAAGGGCTAACACGACAGCCGTGAATAAATCTCCTTGGTGCAGGTTGTCCCATTCTCTACCCAGTGAATACCGGGCATGATAGACAATTGATTCGCTCAGCGGCATACTTGTTCTATCCAACAGTCCAATGTTCACCTCATGCATGTTCTTATCCCTCTCAAACTGTGGCACTGCGTGATACTCTCTCTCACACTCGTCGTCTCGAGCACGATTCATCCTGGTTGATGCTCTGGACGTAACAGGTCGAGAACCGTCTTGACTGGATTGAAGATCGCTAATGGCACCTCGACAAACACCGTATTCCAGTACGCCATG
Source organism: uncultured Nitrospinota bacterium (assembly GCA_963707985.1). Classification (GTDB taxonomy): domain Bacteria; phylum Tectomicrobia; class Entotheonellia; order J063; family CAVPRW01; genus CAVPRW01. The sequence continues at coordinate 188,159 of CAVPRW010000008.1, forward strand.
CCACCATTCCATAGTCCCGGCCACTCGAGGGTTTTAAGGTCTCGACCCTGATAGGACTTGATGGCGATAAATCCGGCCTCTGGATCCACAAAACGCTGCAGATCGAATAGCTTTCCACGGTAATCCCGCACGCCACAGACCAACTCTACCGGATTGAAATGAGTTGCCGAGGCCATGATGGCCCGTTGGCTCGCCGAAGTCCTATCCACCTGTGAGGTCTCGACGATCTGAAGGGAATGCGTTCCATCCGGCTGCTCTACCCAAAATGGGCCACCACCTGGCTCGCCGATGTTCTTGACCATACCGCAGACGCGCAGGGGACGATTCAATAGGCCCTGGAGATAGCGGGCTTGGGCGGGTAGGGGGGCATGTAGGATGGCCGACGGAGGAATGAGACACAGCTGCTGACGAGCAAAGGCAAAGACATCGGCTATCAGCTGCTTATTGCCCTCGCCTTGAGCTAATGTGTGGAGATAGTCGAATATTTGCTCCTGTAGCACAACCAGATATCCGCCGAGTGTTTTTCTCCATCGCGTGGTCTCAGGCTTCAGGTAATCGGGCACAATATTGTCGATGTTCTTGATGAAAATAATATCGCCTTGGGTAGATGCCAAATTTTTCAACAGGGAGCCATGTCCACCTGGTCTGAATAGCAGCTGCCCATTTTCGGTGCGAAAAGGTCGATTATCCAGTTCAACGGCGATAGTATCGGTCGAGCGGTCTTGGACCGAGAGAGACACATGAAAGTGCGATGGGTCCTCAAAATGCTCCCGGATAAAGTCATCTATGTGAGTCCTTATCACGTCCACATGCTGGTTCGGTACGGTAAAATCGATGTCTACAGCGTTCTTTCGACTTCTAATATATAGCGATGATTCCATTAGATGCTCAGCAAACGGGGTTCTCTGATGATCTTCGTACGTATGGAACTTCAACAGCCCCTTTGGCAGGTTCGCGTAGTGCAACCCTTGAGAGGTCAACAGGCATTCGAGGATGAGTTGATATTGGTGGTGATCGAGGAGAAATTGGAGATTAATACCATTTTGGGATAATACATCTTGCAGATCATCATGGAAGGCAAAGTGTTTCAGGCCACCGATGAATTGCCGAAAGTCGCGGCCATCCTGATCATCATCGGCGAGCGTGGTTTGGCCTAGAGCCTGGTCAATCCGTTCAGGGTGGTTCAGAAACGACAGTAGAGGATTGAACATCCGGCTGGTCGCCCCTGCGGCTGGGACGAAACTCATCACCCGCTCCGCAGCGGCTGCCCGTGCGTAGGACTCTGTGAGTCGTACAACATTGTCTGCTTCGACCGGCTGGATGCCGTCGTGGAGGGTACATGGACGGTGCACCAGGGTGTCTGGGAACCCTTGCCGTAAGCTCTCTATCTGGGCTAACACTGCCTCGACGCTGATGCCCCTGGCAGCGATGTGCGAAAGGTCTTCATGGCTGAAAAGATGCGAAGAATGCATGTTTGGCTCTCCTAGCGAGGGTCATACACGTTTCAATCATATCGTGATGGAATTCGATTATGGCCGAGTTAACTCTTGATACTTCAAGACAATGTAGATCTGGTATCGACGACTTATGAAAGTTATTCTAGTGTGATATATGATATATTGTCTAGTGGTTTTATCGTCATCCATAGCGTCTCTTGCAGATTCCTGTGTACTGTCAATTTTCAGTAGTGTAGGCGGTGCGCACAAACGGAGAGTTTTGCTGGAGAAGTGTAACATCTTAGGACAGTATTCATCCGACAACGAGTGTAAAGGAGAATACTCTGATGGCACCCACTATCGGCCAGATCGGTGATGTCACGGTTATCACTGTGCCCGGACCACGGCTGGATGCCAGCCAATCCCCGGCGTTCAAGCGCGACATCGCCCCAGTGCTGACGGCCAACCCCAAGGTGATCCTCGATCTAAGCGAGCTGCAATTTGTCGATAGTACCGGTTTAGGCACCATTGTTTCCTGCTTGAAGATGTTGAATGCCTCGGGAGGTGACCTGAAGCTCTGCGGCATGTCGAAATCGATCCGGGCACTCTTTGAGCTCGTGCGGATGCATCGGGTCTTCGACATTTACAACTCAAAAGAGGAAGCGGCCGGTGCCTTTCGCTGACCATCGTAGCCCTTGCCACCCTGCACGGCCTAGAGCCCGTAGCGCTCTAGGCGTTGCTTCCCTGCAAGGCAACACTAAAGGCCGTTAGGCCTTCTTCCCACGAGGGCAACAGGATCTCCGGCTCCTGTATGGTGGTGAGCACGGTATACCGTGGGCGCACGGCGACGCGCGCGAAGGCCACACTCGAGACCGGTCGAACGGGTGTCTGAATTCCCAGCTTTCGGTAAAGCCTCTGGGTGAGCTCAAACCAGCTCGCTTCCCCCCGACCGGCCAGGTGATAGGTGCCATAGGCTTCTGTTTCAATCAGATGCGAAAGTGCCTCGGCCAGATGCGGTGCATATGTTGGAGACCCAAACTGGTCACTGACGACGCACACCTCTGGATTCTTGGCCAAGCCACACATCGTTTTCGGGAAATTGCGTCCGGCGGTATGATAGAGCCAGGCGGTGCGGACGATGTAATGTCGCGGATTATGGGTTCTGACTGCTTCTTCCCCCGCCAACTTGCTAGCGCCATAGACGGATAGAGGACTAGGACAATCATATTCATGGTATGGCCGCCGGCTGGTCCCGTCAAACACGTAATCCGTGGACAGATGCAGTAACGGACACCCCTGCGCGGCGGTGGCAAGCGCCAGATTGCGTGGCCCGAACGCATTGACCCGAAAGGCTTCACCACACCGGCTCTCCGCCCCATCAACGTCGTTGCAGGCTGCGGCATTGATCGCCAAATCGGGCTGATAGTAGTGCACCGCGGCCAACACCTGATCGAGGCGGGTGATGTCGATCTGGTCGTGGGCTAGCGCTACGACCTGGTGGTATGTGAGCACTATTTGGAGGGCTTGGCCAAGTTGGCCGTTCGCCCCGGTTAAGAGGATCGTCATAGGGGGTCCTGTTCGAATTTGGGTAACCGCTCAAGATCATCGCGCAGGAAGGAGGCCGCGCGATCCTTCGCCGACAGAATCGGGTCATCCAGGGGCCACTTGATGTCGATGTCGGGATCATCCCAGCGCAGGTGGATCTCATCGACGGGATCGTAAAAGTCGGTGCATTTATATTCGATCTGGGCTGCGGCGCTGGTGACACAATAGCCATGAGCGAAACCCTGAGGGATATAGCACTGCCGGAAATTTTGTGCCGACAAGGTGGTGGCCACCCAGTGCAGGAAGGTGGGGGAGCCTCGCCGGATATCGACCGCCACATCGAAAATCTCGCCCTCGATCACCCGGATCAATTTCCCTTGAGGTTGTCGCTGCTGAGCGTGGAGTCCGCGAATGGTGCTATAGACCGAGCGCGACTGATTATCCTGCACGAAGGTCGTGGGGATACCACTGTCCCGATACTTTTGAAGGTGATAGGTTTCTAAGAAGAATCCTCGGCCATCTCGGTAGACATCTGGTGTGATGATGATCACACCCGGGAGTGAAGTCGAAATAAATTTCATGCGTTTCCTCCTATGACCGTGTCGGAATGAAGACGAACATCTCAGGTACCTATGGCGAGGGCGCGTCCGCCGTCTTGGCTAACCCGAGCCTTTGCCGCCCACACTGTCCTGCCAGTATGGCTTCGCACCAATCCCGGTGATCGAGATACCACCGGACTGTCTCAGCTAGTCCCGTCTCGAAGCTGTGCTTAGGGGTCCACCCCAAGGACTGGCGAATCTTTGTGGCATCGATGGCATACGCCGATCGTGGCCAGGACGGTCCTGGACAAAGGTTTTCAACTGGTCATACGCGGCGATTCCCCGTCGGAGCAGGGCAGGATTACTGGCGGCGGGCCACATTACTGCCAAGATGGCGCACAGGCGCTCCAGGACCTGTAGGTTCGTGCGCTCGCCGCCGCCTCCGATGTTGTACTTTTCTCCGATCTTGCCATGCTGCAGGACCAGAAGGATGCCGGCACAATGATCCTCGACGTACAGCCAATCGCGTACCTGTCCGCCGTCGCCATAGATAGGCAGCGGCTGGCCCTCGATGGCGTTGAGGAGCATCAGGGGGATGAGCTTCTCTGGGAACTGGTAGGGGCCATAGTTATTGGAACAATTCGTCATCAGGGTTCGTAGGCCATAGGTTTCATGGTAGGCTCGCACGAAGTGATCTGCAGCCGCTTTGGAGGCGGCATACGGGGAATTGGGAGCATAGGGCGTGGTTTCGACAAAAGCCCCGGACGCTCCCAGCGTGCCATAGACTTCATCCGTCGAGATGTGTACGAAGCGAAAGCGCGAGCGCTCTGGGTGTGGAAGAGTACTGAGGAACGTGCGTGTAGCTTCCAAAAGCTCGACTGTGCCCCCGACGTTGGTCTCGACAAACGGCCTGGAGTTATCGATGGAGCGGTCGACATGCGTTTCGGCGGCGAAGTTCACGATCGCGGTCGGCTGATATTGCGTCAACAGCGCGTCGATCGCCTGGTGATCTCTGATATCCGCCTGGATGAAGGCGAAGCGGGGGTGGTGGGCCACCTCGTCGAGGCTTCGTGAGCTGCCCGCATACGTGAGCTTGTCGACGACCATGACTCGAGCCTCAGTGTGTGCCAGGGCATAGCGTACGAAATTGCACTCGATAAACCCTGCACCACCCGTGACGAGCAGCGTTTCCATGGCTTGTACCCTCTATCACACGACCCAGTGGTGCGCTTACTCGGCTATCAGATCGGCTTCCATCAATGGCGTGGTCGTCGGCTTGCGGGGGATAATCTTCGCTGGGACGCCGACCGCAATCGAGTTGGCCGGGACGTCTTTCAACACCACAGCATTGGCGCCAATGGCAACATCATCACCGATCGTAATCGTGCCCAGGATTTTCGCACCCGTACCGATATCCACACGGTTGCCAATGAGCGGCGCGCCGCGCACACCAGTTCGACGTAGTCCAGAGGTCCACTTCTTCGTAGTAGAGAAAGAACGCCTCGTCGAAGTAGCCCACCTCTTCAAGGACGTGGTGGCGAATGATGGCAAACGCTCCCGGTACCCAATCCACTGCGCTGGCCTCCAGAGGATCGGCCCAGGTGCGATCAAAGCGGCCGCATAGGCGTGGAGGTGTGCAATGGCGGCAACCAGGATGTACTGGCCCTTCGCTGGCACCAGGCGCCCCACGCACAGGACCTCGAACGTCATGAAATCCTCTGGGATGGATACTGGCGTGAAGACTGTGGGATCGACGCCGAGCGGTACGACCTCGAACTTTCCCCAATCGGCTGGGGGCGAGAGCTTCATCAGTTGACTACGGGCATACATGCCGATACAGCACACGAACCGTGCGCCGCGAATCTTCTCGGTTAAGCGATAACCGGGTGTGTCATAGAACTCGTCAGGCCCATGGACCGTCATGGAGAACGTGATGGGAAAGATGCGGCTGGCGATCAGGGCTACCGTGGCCGCAGGTGTGGCAAAGTGGACATGCAGGTGGGATATCCCACGAACGGCCATCCAGCGGCCAATAATCACGGCTTCGACAAAGTAGAAAAGACCGAAGACGAGCTTGCTCAGATCAGCTCCGCCCAGTCCCAATCGGAGTTGCAGTGTGGAGTCACCATCGCCATAGATCCTGGCCTCAACCCTGATGTCTCGATCGGCCAGGAGCGCGACAGCGTCGATCAGGAAGTCGAGCCCCTTAAGGGGCTTGTGTCGGCAGGCCGCGATGATGACCAACGGCACACCCTGCCGGATCGCCACACATTTCTCCGTCAGCGCACTGTCGCTGATGACCTCGTCTTGCTCGTGCCCCGGTTGGCGAATAGCCCTCCCGCATCGCGTGGAGAGACGATAGCGCTCCACGGCAGCAGGGGTGTGCAGGAAGGTCAGAGAGGCTTGCGCGGCGCTTTTGCGGACGCGCGCGTCGAGGGCGACAAGGGCGCGGTGACGCCTCCAGCGCTCGAAACCTGTGGCCCCGAGTCTGACCCACTCCCACGCCAGCATGTCATAGAAATCCTCTGCAATGGCGAAGATCGTTTTCTTCCCGAGACGGGTGGCGCGGTCATGCGCACATGACAGTTCGACAAAGGGGGGAAAGAGATTCGAGGAGTGCACGAGATCGGTGCGATCGATCTCAGCCCGCAGAATGGCGCGAATGCGTGGCCACTTCCAGCCATCATGGTGCGATGTCACCGTGGGCAGCCCGATAAAACTGAGAAGGCCTTTTGAGCTGATGGTTGTTGACGTCGGGCCCCAGCTTGCCAATGACGCACCTGGAGGCTGTTCTGGTGCAACGACGCGCACCGGACCGATGGCCGAAGATAGGCCTTCCAGGTCGCGTGCCCAGAGGTGGTCAAGGGTGATATCACCGTCGCCGGTCCGCATGAAAGGGATATGGCTCACAAGGAGATATCGTAACGCCGGCGGTACCGGGGAGGGACTCATCGCTGTATGACTCTCCAGTGCATCAACCGCACGGGACCATCGCCAGCGCACGGGACCATCGCCAGCATGGACAGCATAGTCCCAATGGATGAATGAGTCTCACATAGGTATCCTGTCATGCCAACTCCATCCCAGTGTCGGGGCCGAGAATGTGACGATAGAGGCGTAATACTTGTTCGATTTTGGTATCCCAGGCATAGCGCTGCTCGGCCCGGTGACTCCCCTCCTCGCCGCGCCGTCGCCAGGCTTCTGGATCGGCGAACACGTCACGCACCGTTTGTGCCAGTGCCTCGATCACTGCCTCAGGACCATCGGGGGGAATGGCACGGCCGACATGGTCATCCACCACCTCTGCAGGCCCTCCATAGGCAATGGCGATGACCGGCCGCGCCGCGGCCATCGCCTCAAGCAGGACGGCGCCTCCCGATTCGCGCACCGAGGGCAGGCAGAAGATGTGTGCGGCACGCATGTGGGCTGCCACCTCCGTCGCTGAGAGCGGACCGCGGAAGGTGACCTGATCGTGGAGTCCGAGGGTGTTGACTTCCTGCCTCCAGGAGGTTTCCGATGGCCCCTCGCCAACAATCGTCAACTGTACAGGAAACTCAGCATGAATGCGTGCCAGAGCGGCAAGCAGCAATGGGATCCCTTTAAACGGGAGTAGCCGGCCGACAAACAGCATCTTCAGTGGCTGAGTCATCGATGGTGCAGGAGGCCAGGGGGACGGTGAAAACACGTCGAGATCGACCCCATTTTCCAGCATCGAAATACACTGCGCGCGATACCGTCGTGGTATGCTCTCACGTGTGGCGCGGGTCGCCGTCAGGATCACTGTGGCGTGCCGGGTTGAGCCCACCACGGCATCGATCAGATGTCCGATGTTGCGGATAGGATTCAGCCAAGCCGACTCCTCTTGCATGATCTCGGGGAACCCCGGAGGGTTGCCCAACCCGCCATTCAGCGGGCCAATGATCAGCGGCAGACCAAGCCGGTGCAGTCGGGTTGGAGCGGTAGGGGAAACCGGTGTGACCGCATGGATGATATTCCAGCTCTCCCCAGAGGCCATCCGCTGACGCAGGAGAGTCTCCGCGCTCCAGTCATACGCAAAAAAATCTAGGGATGAGATCAGAAACACCGCATGCTGACTCCTCGGAAACATCCGACTCGCCAGGCGATAGAGTGGCCCGGCAAACCATTCCGTGTCGACAAAGATGACCTCGGAGTCGGGGAGAGGTGCTCCTGCCTTGCTGAGGGCTTCCCGATTACGGATGTGGGTCACCACCGTTGTCGGAGCGCGGCGCGCTAAGCGTGCATACCATTCCCAGCCAATCTGCGATACTGATCCCAGACCAGGACCACACTGATAAGCCGACAGCAGGATGCGCGGTGCGGTGGAGAAGGTCACTCGATCCTCCTCTCGGGAAGGCGGTTTGGCTGGAACACCCACGACGATGGTGTCCTTCGGGACATTGTGTGTGACGACGGCATTCGCGCCGATGACCGCCCCATCATCGATGGTCACGCCAGGCAGGATCGTAACGCCCCGCCCGATCCAGACGTTACGACCAACATGAATGGGCAGAGCGTCATGGCCGGACCTGCGGATTGGGCCACCAGTCCCGATCCGATGGTTGGCATCGCGGATGCTCGTGTACTCGCCAATCATGGTGCCATCACCGATCGCGATCTTGACAAAGGCGACGATATGCGTGCCACGCGAGATGACCACGTCGTCACCAATCGATCTCTCGCCATCCTCGTGCGTTTCCAGATAGAGCTCGCGATAGAGATAGAGGCTTTTACCGAGCGATATGCGTGCCGTACCATGGACTTCCGGAACATCGAGGATGACCACGGAGGGATCGATTCGGGTGTGGATCTTTGCGCTCAAGCGGGCATGGGCCCAGGTACGCCGGAGCGGATCGAGGACCAGTCCAGCGAGCGCTGCCCACGGACTGAAGAAGGTCAGGGTCAAGTGCTTGGCCAGACGGCTCAACGGGGCGCCTCCTCATCTTCGATAAGCCCACGATGGCGCCCGCGCCAGCGATCATAGGGATAGCACAGTTGGCCGAAGAGGATTGGCACTTGCTGGACGTGGGAATGGAGGCTGTAAAGCAAGAGTGTCCAGCGATCGGCAGATTTCCACCGAGCCTTTGCCGCTGTGCGTACGATGATTCCAGCAGAAACGTCGAGAAGCACGACAAGGGGTAGAGCAGAGGCCAGCGCCAGCGAGCTCACCAGTGCGAGCACCGGACAGCCGACGAGGACAGCACCATGGATGCGATTCCGTTGCACTTCATGCTGCCACAGTGGTGTGTCGGTGCCACGAAAACGTTGTGCCACCTCGGCATAGGCATAGCCGGCGCGTACTGCCCGTCGCCAATATTGCGACCACCGCGTCATGGCCAAGTCGTGCCCGGTCATGGGGCGATCGACGTGGAGCATGACGTACCCCTTGGCGCGCATACGGCGGCACATCTCCGGCTCTTCTCCAGCGATCAAACGTTCGTCGTAGCCGCCAACCTCCTGCAGCACGGAATGACGGATCAGTGCATCTCCGCCACAAAATTCCGATGGCCCTGGAGGATAGACCCAGTCGAGATCGAGGACGCGGTTGTACATTGAGGCTTCGGGATGGAGCTCACGACGGTGTCCCCAGACGACGGCGACGTGCGGGAGCGTGAATTGAGGCAGGCAATCCGCCACGAAGTCAGGGTGAAGCAGCGTGTCACCGTCGAGAAAGAGCACGAATGGTGCCGCAGCCGCCTGCCATCCGGCATTGCGCCCCACCGCCGCACACGGGCGTTCAGGTCGGACAATGAGCACCTTGGCACCACAGGCGGCAGCTCGCTCCGGACTCCCATCAGTCGAGGCGGAATCGATATAAATCAGCTCTACCTGCCCCTCTGGTGCCCGCATGGCCCGAACGGATTCCAGGCACCTGATCAAGCGTGCCCCCTCATTCCTACCGATCACCACGACCGACACCACGGGCAGCTCCTGCGCATGGCTCACGGCCGACCTCCATCCAAGAGACGCCGATAATCGGCCAGGCATGCCGTGGCGGAAAACCGTGTTGCAAGAGCCCGGTAGCCCCCTGCCACGACGCTAGTAAGCTGTACAGCTGAGGCCTGAGCCAGGTCGCTCAGACGTTGCGCCAGGGCTTCAGCATCATTGGCGTGGAAGTGAAAGCCTGACACACCTTCATCGACCAGCGAGGCCGCTCCACCAGTATCCGCCACGAGGACTGGCACGCCGGCGGCCATGGCCTCCAGGATGGCCAGGCCAAAAGGTTCAGCCGGGCAGGGATGAAGCAGCAGGTGTGCCGCAGTCAACTCTGCCGCCACGTTGGTGCTGAAGCCAGCGATGGTCACGTTCGGATGATGACCCTCGGCGCGTGCCTGAAGTGTGGTCAAGTCCCAGCCAGTCCCGAGAATGCGGACCAAGAGTTTGTCGAGGTGCGGCAAACGCTCCAGGGCATCAAAGACGAGATCGACGCGCTTGATGGGGTCAAGGCGAGAGACGATGAGGACACGCTGTACGCCAGGGGACTCAAAGGGCCCGCGTTTGGGGCTACTGGAAATCGCGGCGTCGGGAAGGAAGTTTTCGATGACCGCGATCCGATCGGCACGGACGCCATGGGCCACCAGCCGTTCTTTCACAAACTCCGAGACGGCGATGAACCTGACGCCCAGATGATTCAGGAGCTTCTTCCGCCCATAGCTGTCCCGCTCATCGGTGCCGCCATGCACGATGTGCAGGTGGACCGCTCGGCGCCGATACCATGTATTCCAGAGACACCACACCAGTGAGTGAACTACCCCGGTGGCGACAAATGCCAGATGGCGATGGGCAGCCAGAAATGGACGGAGTTGCGACCCGAATTCCCATGGATTGGTAAACGGACGTGAGGCCAGTCCGCAGCTCTCTGCCGCGACCAGGGCTGGGCCAGGTGGCGCGAACAGTGGAGGAACGGCCACTGCACGTTCGATGGAGTTGAGGGCAATAGCCAGGAACCCAAGAATTTGCACAGTGCCCCCGAAAGACACGAGTAGTCGCAATGACTCGCGGGTACAGAAGCGGGGGGAAATCTTCAGCCATGGAAGGGTGCGAAATGCCACCACGGCCGATAGGCCGATTTCTAATATCATACGGAGGAAGAATGCCTCGGCCAGCCCTCTAATCCCACGCCCCTGGCTGATGAGCAGGAAGATCAACACGGTCTCGACGAGGTAAGCTACCACCCAAATCCCCTGTACAGCGGCTTGACGCTGAACGCCGCTCAGGGCATTGCTAAAGCCCGAAAGGGCGAGTGAGGCCAGAAAGATGCCCACGACGAGCAAGATAACTTCATAGGCATCATCTCGCAGGGCATCTGGGACCTGTAGCCAGTCGACAACCAGCGGCCACCAGACCAGCAGTAGAGCAAAGATGATCAAGCAGAGAGCGGAGGTGGTCACGAGGCCAGTCGACAACAGGGCATTTGCCCGTTGTGGCTCTCCTCTGGCCGTGTATTCCGCGACGTACTTGACGTACACATTTGAGATGCCGAATGTCGAAATTCCCACATAGGACACGATGATAAAAGCCGTCGCCCAGAGGCCATAGGCCTCTAACCCCACGTGCCCGAGGACAAACGGTGGAATGAAAAAACGGGTGACGAGGTAGCCGACCCGTGCACCGATGTCGATGACGACGTTCTTCGACAAGGCATCGCGGACAGTTTTCGCATGGTCATTTACAGGTCGTTGAGCCATGATTTAGCGAGTCGCAAAAGCCGTACCGATGACGATATATGAGGTTAGAAGATTCAGTTTTTCCAGCATATAGCCAACCTCTGCCAGGCCCCGTTTAGGCGCATACAGGATATCTCCCTCGGCCAGAGCGATGGTTCCAGGAGAGTCTGGCTTCAGGAGGGCATCAAGCGAGACGGCGCGATTAACCCCCTGGCTTGGACGAATGAGATGGATGCGGTCGGAGGCCGCATCTTTCGGTTAGAGACGTATTGCTCGACACGCACCGTGACCACGAGCACCATATAGTAGCGCCCCAATGCCGCTGCCACGGTCTGGGCCGCCTCTCCCCGTGTCAGGTCTGTGAGTCGAATCGGACCGACGACCGGGAGCGTCACTTGGCCATCGGGACCGATGATATGCCGACCGGAGAGTTCCTGGCGATCCCATATCTCGATCACCACGATATCGCCCTCACCAAGACGATAGGCGCCATCATCCGGCACCTCGAATGGCGCGAGTTGATCAGCCGAGGTGAAAGCTCTTTTTTTCTCTGTGCTGTGAAATACTTCGTCGGATCGGAGCGGGTTCGGTCGCGCGCTGAAGAATGCACAGCCTGCGAGCAAGAAGGAGGAGAGCAAGGGAATATAGGTGATGCCCTTGGGCCACTCCGGAAAGCGAGGGCGAATTCGCCTCATATCGGAGCCTCCGGACCGACTAGTACCAACAAGGAAAGCAGGGGCTCTACCCTGAGCTAACTGGTATTCGGCGCGCAGTCTCAAAATTGATATATTTTTATTTAAATATATCATATATGATATATTATATCAACATGGATTATAAATCTTTC
>CAVPRW010000009.1:0-197054 GCA_963707985.1 uncultured Nitrospinota bacterium
GAGTTGATGCGATTGTTAGGCAGTATGGTGGGCAACGCTATGCTACGCTTTTGCCCACCCTGGCTTAGTTAGGCCTCATTGCTGTGGAGAAGACTGCGTCGTGGTGCCAGACGCCGAGGGTGTTGGAGTAGGGCTAGCGGCCGGTGTCTCGGTAGATAGCTTCCGCTCTCGGGAGCCCTTCAAATCGTGACTGTCCATAACGTCCACCGTTATGCTACCGGTTTTGGGAATGGCTGGAAGCTGCTGAATAATCCAACCATCCTTTGATACTTGATCCGTGACGGGTGTGAAACCCTTTTCCGTGCCCGTGATAGAGTAACGATATGGGCGTGTGCCACCCACGACATGAGTCATTATCTGCTTATCGGCGACTTGAATCTCTGCGACGTCTAGCTTCTGTGCGCCACCACCAATTGCAGTGCCGAAATAGAATCCTGAAATGGTTCCAAAGACACCAATAAGAAGCGTTAGAACCTCCTTTGCTTTCGCGAATTCATCTGCTGCATACTTTCCAACCAACGCACCAACCGTCAAGAGAAGTGCGATACCAATGGTGCCAACGGCGAAAATGAATGTGATTACACCTCGGGCTAAATCGGCGCTCGCGAATTCGCGAACAATAGAATCATGCGAAAATAAGCCCCAGACGATCGCGGCGGCGAGACCAACGCCTATAATCCCGAGTACTATTACGCCAAGATATGGTAGGAGGGACAGAAATTTATCCCAGTGATCCGGTTTTGGTGGATCGCCTGGCATAGGATTAGTTGGTGGATTGGCTGCTTGATTTTGCGGTGCTGGGGCATTTACGCCGTTTACGGGTTGTTGCCGTTGGTCGTTTTCTGGCATTGTCGTCTCCTGGTTTTCAATGTATCTCGGCCGAACGCAATAGCTCAGCGGCGCGAGCGCTAGCGAGCGTCCGCTGCAGCGCCTGGTTGGGCGTCAATCTCCGTTGCACGATCTGACGTCCGAATTCGGCCATGAGCGATCGTCCATGCTGCTGGCCCGCCAAATCGGGGTTTGACTCGGATGGCTTCGGGTCCGGATGCAACAGCTCCTGCGGTTGGATTGCATGTCCCACGAGCCGGGTCGTTGACGGACGTGCGGCCAAGAAGCAGCCGGCCTCCACCCGCCAGATGGCCCCTTCCGCGCCGAGTGGCTTGCCATGGATGGATGACGAAGAAGCACAGCCCCCGCCGCTGGCGTGCTCACGGCGGGTGGGAGGTGCCGCCAGGCGACCCAGCGTTATTTCATCCGATCCTGGATCTTGGCGAGGGCTGCGCGGGCACACTCTTCGTCGAATTCGCCGCCGGGAGCGCCACTCACGCCGATCGCGCCGATCGCGACACCGCCGGCCATGATGGTCACCCCACCGACCGCATACGTGACATTGGGCAGCGGCGTCTGCGGCACCGTCGATGGAGGATTCTTCGCGATCCGGTCGCGGACTTCTTTCGTGCTGCCTTCCTTCCGCCCCAGCGTCAGCGAGGCCGCCGAGTAGGCCTTGTAATAGGCGTTGTCGAGCGAGTGGATCGGCGCCCCATTGCCCCGCAGCAAGGCCTGGCGTACGCCGTCGAGATCGACGACGACGGCTACCACGTGGTAACCCTTCTGCGCGCAGCTCGCGACCGCTTCGCCCACCAGCTCATTCGCAAGCGGCGCCGACAATTTCTGCAAGTTCACCAGCCCTTGGGCCTCACCTCCCGTCGGGGCAGCGCCTACGCCGAACACAAGAGCCAGCACAAGAGCTTGCAGTCCTGCCGACACCTTTGACATTGGTGACATTGATGTCCTCCCGTTCGATATGTGCCGGTTTTCCGGCCACGATACATGAATACACCGTTTCGCGGAAGTGACCTTTGAGCCTTCCTCTCGATAGGCCTCGCCATTTGGCTTCGGGTCGAAAGCGCTCACTGCCCGCTTGGGCCGCCCAACGACCACGCTCGGCAGCGGGGGCCGACCTACCCCAGACCTCTGACAGAGCCGCCGAGCCACACACCGCCGCTGTTCCCCCGTCCGCTGCAGTGTGTGGTTAGGCCGTGATCGTGTGCAGGATAAATGGCAGCTTACTGAGGGTCAGTTCTTTGAGGGCGACCTTCTGACTAGCGTTATCGATATCGATGCCCACCACGTTGCCAGCTGCGTCATAATCCAGCACCAGCCCTTCGGAGATTTCCCGGCTCTCAACACTGGGTGTCTCCAAGAGATCAATGTAGAGGGAATCTGTATCCGGATAGTAGCTGAGCTTCATGGCTTGAATCCTCGGTCAGGGAAGGCATTGTGAATCGTGATTCTGTCCTCGCGGGTCACTACCCGTAACACCCGACCCTCAAGCTCCTCAATCCGCCCCCAGAATCGATAGCGGTTCTTCTCTTGCGGTTCGCTTCGGATCGGGTTTTCCAAAACTCGGATGCACCACTCCTTCTTGAGATAGGGGCGCTTCCGCAACACCTCATTCTCGAAGTAAGCCGTGAACCTATAGGGCGTCATGCGCTCGACTATAGCGCGCTTCCCGCTGAATCGCTACCACGGTCTAACGCTGCGGCTCAGGCGCGGCAGACAGCGGGAGCGAGGCACGAGCGGACGCTGTTTGCCGTCGCCTGCAGCCGGTTGTTCGGCCTTGTACCGGTGCCTGGTGAGCTAGAGGAACGGTTCCTGAGACCTTCCCTCACCTCATGACTTGCGGCCCAGCGCGAAAATGCACGGGTTATCCACCCAAATCCCCTGGTCTGTCGCCAAGGCGCTCACGTCCGCCAGATGTTCGGCCCTGAACTGGTCAAGCTTGTCTGGCGGTACCTGCGAGAGGAGGTCACGCCTGCCGCCGTTCCAGCGGACGGTATCTTCCCAGTAGGCGTTCGCGTCGCTGAGATAATAGCCGAGTTGCTCTGTACGCACCTCCATGTCGCTGAAGCCCGCCTCCTGCAGGAGGTCCCGACACTGCTCGGGGGTGGCGAGCCGCTGGCGAGGGCGCTTAGGTGGTAGCGACACCCCATAGGTCTGAAGACGGTCTGTGAACATGGTCATCATGGGCTGAAAGAGCGTGGCACCAAACGCGGAGAACGCGACCCGGCCGCCTGGCCTGAGGACACGCTGCCACTCCAGTAATACCTCAAGCATGTGGGGCAAGAAAAAGAGGGCTGACGCACAGAGCACCGCGTCAAAGCTCTCGTCGGCGCAGTCGAGATGCTCTGCGTCCCCCTCCCTGACCTCCACATTGGTCAGATCGGCCGCCACCATTTTCCGCCGCGCCTCCTGGAGCATTCCAGGGGTCATGTCCACGCCAATCACTTGGCCGGCGGGACCAACGGTCCGACCCGCGGCCATAGCCGCCCAGCCCGTCCCGGTTGCGACATCCAGCACCTGTGCTCCGCTGCGTAGCCCGATCAGTTCCACGAGACGATGAGCGCATACGCGTACGTAGCGTTGGGTATCGTAGCCAGATGATACCAGACTGTACGCTATCAACCGTTGCTGTCGGTGTTCACTGCTCTCCACTGGGTCAACCATAGGATGAGTCCTTCTGAAGATTGTCTATGCCGTGGCAAAGGTGCTACCTGGTTTATGCTTCACAGTGAATTAAGGGCCGAACGCTGGCAGTGAGCCGCGCTGACAGCCGCAGCGAGGTACGAGCGGAGGCTGTTGGGTGTCGGCTCCAGTGCTTTGTTCGGCCAGGATACGCCGTAAAACTCTCGCAATATGAACTTCTGGTCTATCGACGACCCCGGGTTGTCCCTTCCCCTTGCTTGGCTCCAGGGGCTGGGATAAGTGGCTTGACGTCTTTGGCTCGCTCCTCAGAGGCATGACGGATCGCAGCCCAATCGATGGTCGCCACCCAACATTGCGCAGCTGGATCGTAGCGCACCACTCCTTCCACGCGCAGTTCGACCGGCTGGCCATGATCGTCGGCGTCGTCACTGTAGAAGGTGAGGACTAAGCCTTCGTGCAATTGGAGCCCGTGATGCGCCAGATCCTGCAGGGTCCCTGCACAGGTTAACCGTAATCGGTTTGCCTCATCGAGATTCTGGAAATCGGCATAGACTCTGGGAGGGGCCATCTGCTTACTCCACTACACGTGTGCGTGTGTTTGGGTTTTTTACGGTTGGGCGGAAGAGCTGGCTCGCTTGCTCCGGTGTGAGTCCGCTCAACGTCGCATGATACGGGTTGGTCCGCGTTGGTGAGGGAAGCACGTCACCCCCAGCGGCTCGGATGGCGCCCACCGTGGTTGCGCCAAGCTGATTATGCGGGATGCCCGGATACCCCGTGTGCCGGTTCGGTGCCGTCAGCTCCTGCAGCGATACGCCTGGGGCAGCATTGACTGACACGCCCTGAATCCTCTCGCCCGCATCGACCATGACGCCTGATCCTTGGACAAAATTCGCGGGCACGTTCTGCCCGCCCCGGACAACAAGCGCTTCATCGGGGAGCGGTGTCATTGACAACCTGTCTACATAGTGGCCTGCATCTCCTGGCTACAGCTCTGTGATCCCACTTGACAGAGACCATACCATAATATATGGCGCTTTACCAAGTACCCTTGGACTCGGTGGCCGAATCGCGGCGCTGACCCGCGAGCACGGCGGATGGGAGCAGGCTTGCCTGCGGACATCCGACGAGCGCAGTCGGGTCCAGTGCCTTGTTCCGGCGCGCGGAGCGCGGCGGGGCAAGGCACTGGACGAAGTCAGCGCCGCGATTCCGCGCGACGCAGTCGCGCGGAACAAGTTATTCTACAGTTTCTGCATAACTCCACGCCGTTGAAAAGTTCTCAAGGTCTCTACACCGCAACAGGCTCGCTGGTGTGTGGTCGCTCCCTGGGACCCTGACCTCCCACATCGTTCTGCATGGTTGACAGTTCTCCGATACTTTCATGAGAGAAAGCCGACACATAGATCGGGGAGTATGATCGTACTCCTGGGCAGAATTTCGTGACAAGAGTTTTCTGCCATCTTCTCTTGTACGTTCTGTATATCATGTCATACGGCAGGATAGCATCGTTCAGGAGAACTCCCGATGCTCCAGCTTCCCTCGGCAGTACGGGCTGCATTTGAGACGTGTCTACGGCACGCCGGCATTCCCAAACCCGCCCATGCGGCGTAGACCAAGTGGCTGCGCTACTATCTGGATTTTGGTCAGAAGGATCATGTTCCCCACGCGCGACAAGAGAGTCTGCCACGCGTTCTCCACACATGACAGGAAAAGCAGCCAACCCAGGCGCCACAACAGCAGGCGTCACACGCGGTCTCGCTGTATGACGAGCTGGTGCGCTTGAGGGATTCCCACACCGATGTCCCGTCGCTCACACACGACGCTCCTCCGGAGAAGGCTCTCGATGTCTTGTCGCCTCGTCTTGGCTCCTGACCCAGTGAACCAGGCCCCTCCCCAAAAGCCAGCGCTGCCGCGAAGTCCCCCGATCAACCGTCTCCTCAGACCGTCTCTTCCGCCAACGACGCGAACCCTGCCACGGCAGGGTCCTGGATCGCCGTCTACACCAGGTTGGCCGATGACATCCGGGTCCGGCACGACGCTCCGAAGACCTTGAAAGCCTCGAGAGCGTGGGTGCGGCACGTTCAAACCGTTACGCGCAGCCAGGATCCGGCAGCGCTCTCTTCGGCAGATGTCAGGGAGTTCCTGACGTTTCTGGCGGTGCAGCGAAGGGGGTCGGCCTCCACCCAACACCAGGCCTTCAATGCACGGTTATTTGTTTATAGACATATGCTGAACAAGGAATTTGGCAAGGTGGAAGGGGTCGTCAGGGCGAAGCGAAAACCCTACGTGCCGGTGGTATGATCCCGTGCAGAGATCGAGACGATTCTTCGGCATGTGCCGCCTCCCGATGATCTGGTGGTGAAGCGGTTGTATGGCTGCGGGCTGCGGGTTTCGGAAGGTTTGCAGCTCCGCGTGCATGGTTTGAATGTTGCTGCGGGGGTCTTCGCCAGCCATGACGGCAAGGGCGGAAAAGACCGCACGGTACCGCTCCCTGACCCGATTCTCCCGGAACTCCGAGCGCAGCTTGAAGCGTGGCAAGAGCTGCACCAACGCGATCTGGAACGGAACTATGCGGGAGTGTTTCTGGTCAACGCCTTAGAGAGCACAATATACGCATGCGGCACAGGAGTGTATCTGGCAGTGGTTTTTTCCGGCAAAACCGCGGACCTCTGGGCAAAAGACCGAGGCATATCGGCGGTAGCATGTGCAGCCAACGCATCGGCAACAGGCGATTCAGGACGCGGTTGGGAACGCCAGGCTTTATACGCGCGCCTCAGCCCATCCGTTTCGCCACAGCTTTGCGCGCCACTGGCTCCAGGCCAATGATGATATCCGGACGATTCAGGAGTGACTCGGACACCGCGATGTCAGCACGACGATGATCGATACCCATACGGTGAAGAGCGTCACCATCAAAGAGGCCAACAGCCCACTTGATGTCTGAGGTTTTTCCAGTCCCTCGAGCTGGTAATTGGCGTCGCTCAATGCCGAATGCGCAAAGTAAGCGGCGCACGCCGGCGCGCTGGATGGTAAGCAAACGCACAGGGCCACTCCGCCGGTGTGCGTCCGCTTGACTGATGGGTTGGACTCCCCTCGTTCGTGCGCGGCATCATCGTGCCAGTTGGTCTTCGTCATTGGGATGCGGGGATCAACAAAACACTTCCGAGGAGAGTCCGAGATGAATACTACGACGGTCGCGATCGATTTGGCAAAGGACGTGTTGCAGTTGGCGGTGGCCGATGCGCACTGGCGCGTAACACAGAGGGGCCGGTTGAGTCGCAGTCAATTGATGAGCTGGTTCGATAATCGGGTTGTGGGTCTGGTCGTCATGGAAGCCTGCGGCTCGTCGCATCACTGGGCACGTTGGCTGGAGGCGCGCGGCACTGCGGTCCGGCTGTTGCCGCGGCCTATGTGCGTGCCTACGTCAAACGCAACAAGACCGATGCGGCCGCTGCCGCGGCGTTGCTCGAGGCGTATCAGCCAGCTCGAACGCGAGCTTACGATGGTCGCCAGGTAGAGCGATACGTGCAAGCTGCTGCTGTCGATTCCTGGTGTGGGCCTGCTGACAGCGACGGCGATGGTCGCGGCCACCGGCGGCAGCGTTTCCCATTTCAAGGATGCTCGTCACTTCGCCAGTTGGTTCGGCTTGACGCCGAAGGAATATTCTTCCGGTAATTCGCGTCACCTCGGACGGATCTCCAAGCGCGGCGATCGCTATTTGCGCATGCTGCTCACTCATGGCGCCCGCAGCGTCCTGCGCAGCGCGGCGCTGGCGCAGCGTCGCGGTCAGTCACCAGAGGGCGTGCATGCCTGGGCGCTCGCCGTCCAAGCGCCGGCCCATCACAACAAGGCCGCATGCGCGCTGGCCAACAAGATGGCGCGCATCTGCTACGCGGTCCTGCGCGATCCGGAACTTCCCCGCGCTGTTCGTCGCCGATAACCCTGCCGGCAGCTCGCCTGCCGCTCGTACCGATGGGTGCTTCAGTGTTCGCAGATTCCATGTCGGGACGGGCCATCCAGAGCCCACTTACGATGCCGGATATACGACTGCAGGCTACTTCCCCTTGACCACAAAACCGATCAGTTTCCTGTTGTGTTTAGAGGGGAGTCCATATATGCTGGATTAGGCGTCGGCCACAGTCGCATTCAAGGGTACCAAGCATTACAAGGACAGCGATTTGAACTGACGCGCCCGCCGACGAATTAGGTTTAGTCCCTTGAGTGACGCCGGCGAAGAAGGCACCCGTTACCGATCTATTTATCCGATAGGTATAATGTACCCCGAAATTTGGACCACCCAATAAGTTAGATTCCGACGGGCCATGAGGGAGAGAACCGTGATGACAATGCGGCGACAGCATCGTGCAGAATTCAAAGCCAAAGTGGCCCTGGAAGCGCTCCGCGGGGAACGGACGATCAATGAGTTGGCGGCCGAATACGGGGTCCATCCCGTGCAAATCACCCAGTGGAAGACAGTGGTCCTGGAGGAGCTGCCCAAGCTCTTTTCCAGCCGCCGTGGCGCCAAGGTCAAGGAGGAGGAAGCGCTGAAGGCAGCACTCTATCAGCAGATCGGGCAGTTGAAAGTCGAGCTCGACTGGCTGAAAAAAAAAGTTGGGCATCTCTGTTGAGGCGAAACGGCAGCTGGTAGAGCCCGACGCATCCGCGGATTAGCCTGCGGCGCCAATGTGCCCTGTTGGGCTTGGCCCGCTCGGGCCTGTACTATCAGCCTGTTGGCCCCAGCGCCGAGGATGTGGCACTGATGCGGTTGCTGGACGAGCCATACACGGCCACGCCGTTCTATGGGATTCGCCGGATGACGGCCTGGCTGCGCAGCCAGGGCTATGCCGTGAATCATCAAGCATGTGGGCCGGCTGCTGCGGCAGATGGGGTTGGAAGCGATCTACCCCAAGCCGCGGCTCAGCCAGCCCGCAGCGGACCATGTGATCTACCCGTATCTCTTGCGCGGGGTGAGAGTGGACCGGGTCAACCAGGTGTGGAGCGCGGATATCACCTATGTACGCCTGGCGGCTGGGTTTGTGTATCTGGTGGCGGTGATCGACTGGTTCAGTCGGTACGTGCTGTCCTGGGCGGTGTCGATGACCATGGACGTGGCGTTCTGTGTGGAGGCGCTGGACCAAGCGTTGCGCCAGGGCCAGCCGGAGATCTTCAACACCGACCAAGGGGCGCAGTTCACCAGTCGGGCCTTCACGGAGCGGCTGCAGACAAGGAGGGATCCGGATCAGTATGGATGGCCGCGGGCGGGCCCTGGACAACGTGTTCGTGGAGCGGTTGTGGCGGAGGTCAAGTATGGAGGAGGTGTATCTGCGAGACTATCAGAGCGTGCGGGACGCGCGCCAAGGGTTGGCACGGCTATTTTGCGTTTTACAACGCACGAACGCTTGCATCAGGCGCTCGGCTACCGAACCCCAGCAGCGGTCTACCATGGTGAAGACAGCGGTCTGGAACGGGCTAGGGGAAAAACGTTCAATTGAGGCCCTTGAAACTAACTTAATTTGCCCGAAAAATGGTCTTGACAATGGGGTACACTTCAAGGAGTAACCAATGAATAGGCGAAACAGCTGGTTGTGGGCAGTTGCGAAGGCCGTCGTCATCGCATCGGGGCTCTTGATGGTGACAACTCCGGCATATGCAACGGAGAACGCACAGGAACGCCGCGATGCGCGAGACACCAAACAGGATAGTCGGCAGGGTGCGCGGAAGCAGAAGGTCGATTGCAGGGCGGCGAACCAAAAGAACAATGCCCAATGCCGTCAGGATAAGCGCGACACCAAGCAGGGTGGCCGTGAAGAGTCACGTGACGTCAGAGGGGGAGCAGCGCCACAGAACTAAATCCCGGAAGCGCGGATTTCAGCTGCAATGGGGCTTCGTTGCGGTCGAGTTTGCCAAAGGAGCGATGCATGAACCCGTACCGCAAGCGCGAATTTGAACTCGAGCCCCGCGGCGACCCTGGTCTCCTTGATGTCCTTAGCTGACGTCGGCAGTGGATCGTCCGGCCGGATGTAACGCGGCAGGTCGGTTAGCGCGGAGGTGGGCGTCTCGTTCTTCGTGCAACTGTAAAGGGACTTGCGCCCGCCGTCCTTGGTGTTGACTCGGGCGTGATGTGGATTCCGGTATTTTCTGTCACCGTCGGACACGATGACCTACACCGTGTCGCCGCCATCGATGAGACGTGCGACATCGGAGCACCAAGCCAACTCGCCGGGTGCAAGGGCCGTAGATGCGGTTCGAGGGGCGTCCGGGTGGGAACGACAGCCGCTTTGGAGAGCGCTACGCTACGACCCCTTGTGGCCGATAGCGGGCACTGACTGTGGGTTACCGCCTAACACCCAAGCTCACCGGCGCTGTCAAGCGTCCGGTGCAGCGCGTGGTTAGCCGTAGCTCCTTATTCCTGATCTTGAAAGAGGTCTCGTTCAACAAGTGGTTTTGAGATATCTACCTCATCTTGCTTTACTTTCCCGCCAACCCGCGCATGAAGGATCATACATGGTCCCTTTATCTCCTGCTTGAGCCCAGCAAGATTTTTCCTGCCCGATGTGGCGATGTGATCGAGCAAACCAACAAGCGCATACCCGAAATCGAGAGTAGCCCGTGGCCCCAGCTCTGTCCTGAGCACAACGACCGCTGTATTGTGGAGAATATGATAAGGAAACCGTCGATCGTCTAGAAAGTCGACATCCCTCGTGAGTACCACCGATTTTCGCCTACGAGCTTCCTGAAGGTGGAACTGATCGTCACGTGACTGAAAACCAAGTTCTACAGCAGAATCTATGTTCAGCCCCTGGTTTCTTAGATGTTGTATCAGATAAGCTTCGATGTTCTCATCTGCGTAGAATTCTGTCTTGGGCATGCAACATCTCCGACGGCTAATCGGGATAGGGAGGGGCCTCACGGCCTCCCCCCTCCCACACCACCGGACATACGGTTCACGTATCCGGCGGTTCGGCAGATGAAGTCAGGGTGAACATCACCCCAACCAGAGCGTCGGATCTCGGCGTGCCAGCCAGGAGTTCATCCCAAGTGCCAGTTCGACACCTCGCCGGATGCCATCTCCCTGCTCCACGTCAGGCGACGACGCTTCTCCACCGTTCAGGCCTTCGGCCCACCCGCGTGACGGCTTGGCCTAGCCGTTACCCCGCCGTTCAGCCTTGGGGTGCCTCACGAGCGTCGCCTGCGCCGGGCCTACGAGGCCCTCTGCTGACTTCTGCGAGGTGGTCAGGGGGGATTGCTCCCATAGGCGCGAACTTAAGGTTATTCCCTACGCGTGCCGCCTTCATGCCGCCGCCTGCTCGATGGCGGGCAACACGAGCGCACGGCCTGTGAGCCAGGCCCGTATGGTTGTTTCCTGCGGCTCTCGGCGGCGTGGGCTGAGCCCCACCAAGCGACGCAAGCGTGGCACGCCTGTCTGCACCCGTGCCTGCGACCACGTCCCCTAGACATGCTGCCGCAGGGTATCGAGGCCGAGGCCGGTCAGCACCCAACGACTGACCGGCCGAGGCGCCCTGGGCGTGTCGGTGGGCAAGTGCGCCCGGCTCATGGCCATCGCCTCTTCTGGCAAGGCCCAGGCCATGAGCCACGCCCGGACCGTGGCTTCCACACTGGTGGGGGGGGTACTCCGGATGTGATGGAGCTGGAGCAACGGTTTCATTCGTTGACACACGAGTTCCACGGGCCAGCGTGCCCGATACAGGCGCAGGACGTCGCCCAGCGGCCACGCAGTGGCGGCCAGCGTGGGGACGAGTCGCACCCACGCCGCCAGGCGTCACGCCGTCGCGCTCGGCGTCCGCCCCTGCGTTTGGGCCTGGTGCCGCACCCGTCGCCGGGCGATGGCCGCGGCCGCGGGCGGGAGCTCAGCGGCCAACAGCCGGACGGCATCGCGCTGGTGCTGCCAGGCGCACCACCCATGCCATTCCCGCGTGGCCGGGCCTGGCGGCTGCAGCCATGGCACGACCTCGAAGGCCTCCCCCGCCGCCGTGTCCAGCGGGAAGGTGGCGGGTGTGCCCCGCAGCACACTGTGCGCCTGCGGGTGGGTCGCGCTGGCGACGCTCGCACGGTCGCCAGCGCCGTGGTCGGCGACCGCGAGGTCACCGGGCTGCAGGGCAACGGGCACCAGACGTTCGCCCCCGTACCGATCCGTCACACGGACCTGGGCGAGCCGGCCCGCGGTGCAGTCATACGCCACAGGCAGCCGCCAGTCGTCCCCCGTGCCGCCCGGCTGCCGGAGCGTGCTCGCCTCCACGCGCAGCACACGGCCCCGAGGGCAGGAGGACTGCGGGGCGACCGCCCGTGGGGTGGCCCCCAAGGCGCTCAGGCGCCAGAGCCACCAGGGATGACAGGCCCGCAACCGTTTGCGCCAGGCGGTCTCTGCGAGATCCGCGAGCCCGATCAGCACGGCCCAAGCGCCGAGACGCCGGGTCGACAGGGCGCCTAGGACATCGGCCAGCACCGCCCGCAAGAGGTCGACCGGGGTGGCGAGGCCGCGCACCCGTTGGAAGGCTTGATGCGTGCGGGCCTGTGCGGCGAGATCCGCAGGCAACCGTGGCACCACCTCATGGGCCCACGTCTCCTCCACGAGCGCCAGTGGTGCCTCAACGGGACGATCGGGATGATGGGTCAAGACCCGCAGAGACACCTCCTCAAGATGGTCATGGTCTGGCCACCATCATCTGAGCGGAAGGCCTGTGCTGGCCCTAGTCTCCATTGTTGAGGCGCTTCAGTTCGCGCCTATGGGATGGCTCCACCCTCAGTCCTCCACGAGGACACCGCGCAGATCTCCCGCGGTCAGCTGTCATACCTGCTGTGCCTAGACGCCGGATGTATCAAGTACGCCCCAGCTGTGGATGGAGGACTTTGTGGTCGCGTGCCCACTCGTCCCGAGCGTACCACACCTCGTATCCGGTTCGTGTCCCTCGCCCCGCACCTGCGTTCCACGCGTCCTTCAGACCCCACCTCACGGTGACGCCCTGGCGCTTCCCTTGTCCTGCGGCTCCACGCACACCTGGACGGGGGACTTTCACCCCCAAGCATGACCGCATGCACGGCACACACGCCAGGCCTGAGCCGCGCGGGTTACCGCGTCGGCTCCAGGCCCTGGTTCGGCTCTGGCTTGCTCCCAGACTCGCGGTAAATCAACGCGTGACACTAACTCAGGTGCATCCGGATCTCCAGTGCCGATCAACAGCTTCCCCGGAGTCCAATCATTGATGAACTTCTGAAGTTCCAATATAAGGGAAAGCCTTGATCTGTGGTGCACTTTCCTCTATCGCGGAGAGACACGTGAGAGAGGAGAGACGACCAGGGAACACACCCGGGCAGCGAGCACACAACACCTGGCGGAGCGCTTGTGTTGGCAGGTGGCTCGCCGCGATGACGCGCGGGGAGCCCGTCGCCTATACCGCACACAGGTCATCGCTGGGGTCTACCGACTGGACGAAGGGGCGTGGCTGGATGGTTTCTTCCACTTTCTGCACGAGCTGGGAGTCGTCGACTGGCTGAACACTGTCCAGGGGACGGCGGTGCAGCGGGTGATGGTGCCATGCGTCCAAGATGTCTTGCTGTATGGGCTGAAGACCCTCGATGGCGTGGAGAGCATGAATGCGCTGCCAGCCGTGCTGTGCAGCGATGAGGCCCTGATGCGGTTGGTGGGCTTCAACGCCCACCAGGTGCGGCAGGGACAGGGCCAAACCGCCAGGCCTGAGCGGCTGGAGACCGAGGGCGTGGGGATCACCGGGCTGCCGACCGATGCTCAGTATGGAACCGCTGAGCACGGGCGCCCCCATCACCGCCGCGACTTCCAGCCGAACCCCATCAACGCCGTGGTGGTGCGCACGTGGCACCATCGGGACTATGGCCCAGGAGGCAAACCGGTCTTTCGGACCAACGCCATGGTGGACCAGCCCTTGCGGCCCTTTGATGCTGACGATGACCGCCGTCTCATCGAGCATTGCTGTAGGAAAGAACGTACGCAGCAGTGGAGCGTGAAGCATCCGCCCCAGAAAACCGCGCGGGCGGTGCGCGTGCACGTCTTGTTGACCTTGCTGATGTTCGCCCTGGCCACGGCGTATCGGCTGCCGTGCGAGCCAGTGGAAGCGGGCGCTGAGCCCCTCGGGTGGCAACGCTGGCGGCGCCAACTCCTGGAGCAGACCCGGGACATGGTCATCATCTTTGCTGAGGACTGCTACGGCATCTTTCATCTCGCCGCGTACGCGCTGTGATTGGGCGTTAAACTCAAACTATCGCGGTAGGGAGGCCGGTCACCCGGCCCCCCCCCGCACAGAACCGTACGTGCGGCACGACCGCATACGGCTCTGACCTCGGATGCGTGGCGTCAAAGCGGACGCTTGGAAACGGCTGCAGGAGGCGCTGGGTGGGAATCCAACGGTGGATCAGCGCTTTAAATCGCCGCCAGTTCAGGCGCGTCTTCTGACTGCGCAGGCAGAGCTGCCGCCGCCAGAGCCGGATGACCCGTCGCCGGCAGGTGCCGCGCGTACGCCTATGACCCGGCACCGCGTGGTCGTTGAAGTAGCCTTGCACGACCGACCCCAGCCACTGACCTGTCCGTGCCATGGGCTCGTGCCGGCGTTGGCGTAGCTGCTGATGCAGCGCCTTCAGCGTGGCCCCCATCCGCTTGCGAGCGGTCGTGCGTCGGACAGTAAAGTCGCCGGGCTTCCAGTGCCGTTCGCAGATAGGCGTGAAGCCCAGAACGTCGAACGTTTCCGGCTTGCCTTCTCCGCGCCGCTTCCGGTTCGCGTTGGCGTGTGGTCCGAACTCGATCAGGCGCGTGTGGTCCGGGTGGACTTCCAGGCCGAACTGCTGGAATCGAGCCTGCAGGTCCACCAGGAACCGTTTCGCGTCCTCTCGGCGTTCGAAACCAACCACGCCATCATCCGCGTAGCGGACGACCACGACATCTCCTTGGGCGACGTTCGTGCGCCAGGCGTCCACCCCGAGGTCGAACACATCGTGGAGAGACACGTGGCCGAGGAACGGCGAAACGACCGCCCCTTGCGGGCCCCCCACCGGCGTCTCCGACCACAGGCCTTCCTCCGCCACTCCGGCCCGCAACCATGTCTGGACCAGGCGGAGGCCCCGAGGATCGGCCACGCGAGGCTGGAGGAATGTGATGATCCATTCGTGCGTCAGTGTGTCGAAGCACGCGCGCCTGTCGTACTCCAGCACGTCGTGCACCCGCCGCCGTGTGCGCGCAACCGAGAGTGCGTCCAAGGCCTGGTGCGGACTGCGCCCCGGCCGGAACCCGTCGGCGAAACCCCGAAAATCCTCCTCGTAGATCTGCTGCAGGATAGTCACCACCGCCTGTTGGACAATCTTGTCGTCCAGGGCGGCGATGCCCAACGGACGTTGTCGTCCATCAGCCTTCGGGATGGAGACCCGCCGGGCGGGTTGTGCTCGATAAGTCCCGCGGTGCACTCGACGGTGGAGGTCGGCAAGCCGATGGTCCAGGCCGGGCTCATACGCCTGCCAGGTCACGCCATCCTCCCCGGGAGCGGCGTGCCGCGTCAGCATAGAGAAGCGGTCCCGGAGCACATCGACCGTGAGATGGTGGAGTCAGGCGGTGCACTGCTCCTGGTTGTGCTGCCGTGCGGCTTGGCGCACGCGAGCCAGTCCCTGGGACACGCCTGCCCCGCGCGGTGTCGGGTACGTGTGGGATCGGCGCGCGTGCTCCTTGGTCCACGCGCGTCCCGCCCCCCTCTCCGCCGACCGTTGCTGGTCCTTGTTCGAGGAGTTCCTTGGTACGATCGCGTGGTCTGACGCCTCAGAGACGGGCATGGAGGCCGTACGGCTGTGGGCCTTCGCCTCCCGGTCTGTTCTGTGTATGCGCTCAGACCTCTCTGAGGTCTCCCGGTTCTCGTGCAGGACGTGTCTCGACGTGCCTGGGGTCTTAGACGACGCGGGGTCGGCGGGGACTCGCGCTGGCGCCCTCAGCCGTGTGGCCTGCCGCTGAAGTCGAGCCGCGTCGGCACCCCGATGGCGGCTTTTCGACGTGCACTAGCCCGGCCCGCCGATGCCCCTATCCACGCTTCGATGGGCACCTCGCGGCGCCCACCGCAAGACCTGGGGTCAGGATGGCTCGCGAGGCCTTTCCTGTGGGACTCTGGCATTCCCGACTTCCTGCCGGTGTATCCCGGCGCACCGACTTTGGCCAGTTTATTCGAAACCCGATCGCGGGAACACAGCAGGCCGATAAGGGCCGTCTAGAAGGGCTGATGGAGGCTATGGAGTTTCGTGTTGTCTGCATCTGCACCAGACTGCCCTTCACGTCTGCGCAGAGCCGGCCGGCACTTGCCTGATCTCCAAGGGTTCTCTTCGCAAATGGTCTTAGTCGAGTTGGAACCATTGCCAAATAGGGGTTTCAAGTCCCATAAGGGCAAACACTCGTCGCTTTGACATACTTAAGAGGCAATCGCATCGTAGATGTTTGCCATTTTCATGAGAAACGTCTCTTGCGAAAAAAACTCATGGGCCGTTATCGTCGCGTGTTTTGAAAGTTCATCGTAATACATGGCGCCCTGCGCAATGGCATTGACCAGGCCCGGTGGTGTCGGATCAAACACCACTCCACAGCGCTGCCGTTCGATAAACTCAGCGATGCGGCACGCCGATGAGACGAGTGCTGGGAGCCCGCAGGCTAGGCCTTCGATGAGGCTATTGGGGCATTCCTTACCACCATCAGGGCGGGTATACGGGACAATCGTGAAGTGATACTGATTGTATACAGCAGGCATATCCTCAACGATGCCATCGGTCAGGGTAACGTTACGCAGCTCTTGGCGCGCAATGAGTCTCTGCGTTGCATGCAAACTGGTATATCCACTCCTCCAGCGCCGATACAGGAGATGGTAGTGAACCTCAGGAGTGGCCTCAGCGGCTGTGAGTAGTAGAGGGACACCTCGCCCTTCCATCTCCTCAATAGTCCGGGGTGCCGTTGCAAACAACACTTGCGGGTTGGATTTACCGTCTAATCCATGGGCTGTCGGCCGAAAGCGGGTCAGGTCAACGCCGGGAAACAACCATTCGACCTTATCTGGGGATATGCCCAATGCTAGAAGCTCCTGACGAAGCGCTTCCGTTTGCACGATAATCTTGCGACATCGGTCGAGGAAGTGGAGGTTTGGAGTGCCTCGTTCTGAGGCGACGGTCAAAACAACTGGGTTACGTCGAAGTGTCTTATAAAACGTCCATGGCATAATCTCGCTATAGACATGGTTAATATCGGCATGTCGTTCAACATATGGAATGAGTACCCTGAGCAGTGGATCAAATCTTATATTAAATCCAATATAATGTTCTTTTAAGGAGAATATGAAAAAAATATGCTCATTGATGCTAAATATGAGACTCTTTTGAAAATATTTAGATAACTCAAAACCCTCTTTTGAAACAGCTTCAATCTCAGGTTGAAGGCAAGAAGTATTCCAGTAAATAATCTTCATAGTGGCCATGGATTCAATAATGCGTATAAAATTAATTCATCTTTTTGACGAGAGCTATCCATTCAAGAGGAGATCTAGATAGAATCTGTTCAAGAAGACTTACAGTAAGATTTCCCACGCGCGGGAAGTATTTATGAAATTTATAACTAATCCATGACTGCAAGAAAAATGACGTACTACGGGTGTTAAAGGAACCACAGAAAATCTGTGGGCGGACATTTCTTGAGAGAATTCTTCTGGGGAGAAGGTGACATCGAAGACATCTAATTCATTCGAAGGATGATGGGAATGCTTGGCGTCCAGTACTTGTCGCACATCTCGATTTACGACATCTAACATCAACAGTCCTTCATTTTTTAAAACATTATGGATTGATCGGTAGAGTCTTGACCGTTCCTGAGTTTCGAAATGACGGATAAAACGAAAAGAGTAGACAAAATTACCTTGCTGATGCAGTGACTTTAGATCAAATGCGTTATGGTGGCGCAATTCCCAAATGGTATTAAGTCCGGCTTGTGCTAGGCGCTGACGTGCCAAAGTCAACATAGGCTCGCTATAATCAATCATGAGTCCCTTCTGAACGCCTCGTAGCTCAACGGCGATACGCGCCGGACCCGGAGCAATTTCGATAATTTGTTCTGGTTGGACGGTCTTGATAACCCGATTAATGGCCGCTACTTGGCGGTGGTGCAGCAGACGACTCGAAGCAAACGAAAATCGGCGTTCGAGATACGTCTCGACCACGTCATGATCGCTATATAAGCTTGCAACAGTTTGCTCGTGCCGGCACTCTTGTTCTGAGCCATGGGCTTTAATCTCAGGGGCAGTTTGTCTTAAGCCGTCATCGTATTTAAGATATACGCCCTCCATGCAGCGTCCTGCTCTACAATGGTGGCACGAATTCGCAACTCGCATACTCGTCCCGCCAATGGTGGCAACTGCCTCAGCCGTACACTGTCTTTCTCTGTGGTTACGATGATAGCCACGCGGTGTTGCTTGCTGACCATGTCTAGTTGTTCAATCTCCGATCGCGTGTATGGATGGTGGTCGGAAAATGCTACGAAGGCCGCGATTTCCGCCCCGAGTCGCTGCAGTGTCAGGCGAAAATGGTCCGGCGCTCCGATGCCGCAAAACGCCACGATACGCTGTCCTTTGAGGGATGTGAGGGGCAGGATGTGTCCATCACGCAGTACACGGAGATCAAGAGGTGTGTGCTGGCTGCGAAACAGTGGAAGATTTGATTCGACAAGTTGCGTGACCAAAGTTGATGCAGCTGCGGTGGATTCCCACCGCGTCAGGACGATTGCATCGGCGCGCGCCATCGCCGCTGGCCGATCACGCAGCTCTCCGCGCGGAAACAATCGGCCATTGCCAAATGGGCGCCCGGCGTCGAGGAGGAGAATGTTGAGGTCACGCGCCAGTTGTATGTGCTGAAATGCGTCATCGAGGACGATGGCGTCCACACCGAAGCGCTCTATAGCGAGCATACCAGCGGCATAGCGGTCTTTTCCCACGATCACAGGCAGTTCGGATAAATGCTCCGCCAAGAGCACGGGTTCATCGCCAACAACATCAGGAGGTACAAGGCATCTCTTCCCATCCGAGACGACAGTAATGGCTGACTGGGCCCTTCCACCGTACCCGCGACTCAGCACGCAGACCCGTACGCCTGCCTGCTGCAAGAGGCCGGCGACCAACTCGACGACGGGTGTTTTACCAGTACCACCTAGCGTAAGATTGCCAATGCTAATGACGCGGCACGGAAGCCGCCTAACCGCTGCCCACCGCCTGTCGTATGCTTGTAGCCTCAGTTCATGTGTCCAGTTGTAGGGGTAAGAGATGGTTGTCAGCAGCGGGCCAAGTGTCCAGCGTGCCAGGGCGCTCGCCTCCCCGTCGACAATCGCTTTCCATAAAGCTCGGGGCGCATTCACGCGATCTTGATCCTAGCAACTCTGGGTCCACTGGACTGATCCAGAGGATGATCGGTTAGTCATGGCGCAGAGCGGTTGATGGCACACCGAGAATAGCCCAAAATCTTAACGATGACACCGACGCGCCGATTAGTCGAGTCCGGTAATATAGGCTGTTGGGGCAACGAGAACCGCGGCGAAGCAGTATTCCAGATATTTTGCCTTTACAGCACTCTCTAATCATTACAATTTATCCTAATCACTCTATCACTATTATCTTTATATATCAATCCTATCACTATAATATCCTCATTGATCGTCAAAAGCCTAGTAGCGAAAATGGGCTTACGGGAGGGGGTACGAGCCCCGCTAGAGATGCCACAGCATGGCAGGCGGGCATCAATGGCGACATCGATGGCGATGGTCCGCCATATAGCTGAACTTGCCAAACTAGACCACCTGTTGCGGGGTGTTGGCGGTCAACATGGGCCATACCATGATGTGTGCGCGGACCTCGCGTGATTAGGCAAAGAACGCCAGGAGCTGGCCCGGAGGCCGTGCACTCCCAGGGCACCAGATCCGGACGAGGAGCCAGGTGTCCAGCGACACCATGCCCACCACGGCAAACGGCAGTCTCCACCCTCTCGCTCCCAGCAAGAAGGCCACCAGCGGCCCCCCCAACCCTGCGCCGACCCCAGCGACGCTCAGCACCCAGCCAATCGCCTTGCCTCACCCTGCTGGCGGAACGACCTCTGCAATCATCGCCATGCCAATGGGGGCGCCAGTGCCGGCCCGACCGCTGTGGTTCGTCATTGTCGTGGACCCTATGCTCTGGCCCATATTTGCCTCGATCATCATATCAGATTCTGCATCTCATGAGGAGCTGGCCATCATGTTGATACTCCTGGCCGCTGTGCCGCAAGTCCAAAGGGGAGGACCAAGGCTCTTTCCTCGTGCACTGGAGATAAGGCATGCGCAGAATGACATACCCGAGAGGGTAGAATAACGCCTGCCAGGTATTCCCTCTCATACGATTGCCATCGTCCTCGGGAGCACATCGCTATCTCTTGTTGCTTGACCCCATTGACACAGCTGTCAACAAGACCTCCCAAAGTTTCCGAGGCATCTGCGCTGCGCTTGGGGTACTATACAGAAAAATGCCAGATGAGGAGCGTCGACGCTGAGGGAGGTGACAGAGTGTTAGAGGTGCGAGAAGCGAGCTTAGGGTCAGTTTGCGTACGCTTTGCCCGCCTCGCGCCGTCCCCCGAACACGAGACGACATTCCCCGTGGGACCTGAAAGCCCAAAACGTCTTGGGTATTTGGCTCGTACGGTCGATGCCTTCTTGGGATCGCTTCACATCAGTACAAGGGAGGTATATCTAACGATGAACCGGTGGTGGCGAGTGTTGGCGGTGATAATAGCAGGCGGGATGCTTGGGTTGCCCGCTCTCGGGTGGGCGACGGGATTACAAGTCGGGGATAAAGCGCCCACCTTTTCACTCCCGTCGACGACAGCAGAGAGCATTAGTCTGGCCGATTACCTGGGCCGGAAGCCTGTCGTGCTGTTTTTCTATATCGCAGCCTTTGGGCGCTCCTGAACAGCTGATGCGCTGGCCTTCCAACTTGATCTCCCTAAGTTCGAGGCCTTGCATGCTCAGGTGCTGGGCATCAGTGTGGACTGGAATGGTGCCAATAAGGCGTGGGCGCAGGAGATGGGCGTGACCTATCCATTGTTGAGCGATCTACAGCGACTGACGACAAGAGCCTATGGCGTGCTATACGACGACCCCAAGCTGTCTGAGAATCCCAAGACGATCCCCCTATATCTGCGAGCCAAAGGCTCCTGGTTGGTGATCGATAAGACAGGGGTAGTTCGGGCAGCGAAAATCGTGCCCGTCAGCGAGCAGATCGACACTTCCGAAATTCTGCAAGCGCTGAAAGCGTTGCCAGAGCCGTAACCAACGAGCGGACCTTTGCCAGGCGCCCCTTCCATCCGAGGAAGGGCGCCCCTCCGCAGGCCCTTCACCGGTAGCGAGGTCCCTGTCAGTCGTCTGTCCTCTCTTCCAGTGCGCGCCTTACTGGCCGCGCGTTAATTATGCGCGGCAAAAAACGATGCATACCCCATCACACGCGCATTCGCCACCCTGGCTTTCGATACTCCCGAAGCTCGCATCATCGTCGGAACATGAGCCACTTCTCGGTCATGATCGTTGATCGAGCTGTGAGCTCTATGGTATGGTAGCACTTGCACATCTCGGGTCGCTTCCCAATGCTCTACCATATGTCTCTGCATATTTAGGAGGAGAGCGACATGGCAAGGTCTCACTCAGGACAACGTCGCATGATGCGATCGGATGTTGTGGCGAGAGGGCTACTGGCCTTCTTTCTGACGCTGGCGTTGGTGGTCACTGCGATACCACCCTCGGCTGCGGATGATGCGCTTGATGCCAGGCAACTCGTGGAAAAATCCCAGTTGACCATCGAGAGTTTCATGACGGATCAGGAGATCGAGGCGATTCGCGATCTCATCACTAAGGCGAGAGGCGTGTTCATCGCCCCACAAGTCTTGAAGGGCGCCTTTATTGTCGGTGCCTCGGGCGGCAGCGGGGTGTTCCTGGCACGTGACGATCTGGGGAAGCCGTGGAGCGGACCTGCGTTTTATACGATTGGGAGTGTCAGCTTCGGCCTGCAAATTGGTGGGGAAGCATCCGAGGTCATGTTGCTGGCCATGACCCCACGTGGCGTGTCAGCCATGCTTGGCAGTACGGTCAAACTTGGGGCTGATGTGAGTGTCGCACTAGGCCCCATCGGTGCGGGGGCATCGGCAGCTACAGCAGTCTTGAGTGCCGATATTCTCGCGTTCTCCCGGGCGAAAGGACTCTATGGTGGCATCTCGGTGGACGGTGCGGTCATCGCCGTCCGCAGTGATTGGAATCGCGCCTATTATGGGAAGGACGTCGAGCCCGCCGACATCCTCGTACGCCGGGTCGTGAGTAATCCTCACTCGGCTGGCCTCATCGCTGCCGTCACCAAAGCCTCCAGCAAGAAGTAACCCTGGCGTGTCTCGGCTCAGAGTGGGTCCTGTTGCAATTTTTGGCTTGTAGCCGATTGGGGATGAGGAGCCCCCACTGGCGAAGGGCAGCGGATCCGAAGCACGATCCGCTGTCAGCACTCCGAGAGGGGGCTGGAGCGTGAGTGCTTCACGCTTGGTCTTTCGTCCTTCAGCGATGGCAAATGACTTACAACGTCGAAATACCACCACCAGCGCGTGCGTGGGATGACGTGTTTCCGGCGGTATGTGACAAGGTCCAAGAAGCGGCGAAGCTCTTGATAGAAGGCGGTCGCCCTCTCAATAAGGACGCGATCTGCCTCCGCTAGTGCTTCCTGCTCTTTGGAGGTCAGCGTGGACTCAAGCTCGGCCAGTCGATCCCGGATTTGCAGCATCTCCAAGTGTTCTGCGCCGCTCACCTCAGGATGTTGAACATC
This sequence comes from uncultured Nitrospinota bacterium, assembly GCA_963707985.1. GTDB lineage: Bacteria > Tectomicrobia > Entotheonellia > J063 > CAVPRW01 > CAVPRW01. The sequence continues at coordinate 22,350 of CAVPRW010000009.1, forward strand.
CACGCCATAGTGCACCAGCAGCCGGTTCATCGTCCCCATCCTCCAGGGTTCCCAGCCGTTGAAACCGCAGATTCGTCAAGTATGTCTCCGGGTCCTCCGGTGGGAACGCCGTCTCCATAACGCTCTCAACGACCAACCATCACCAGCCAGCGGACTCCCTCCACCTCTGCAACGACGGTCGGGTAGACGGTTTCATTCCAGATGTACGAGCTTGGATGAGCGGAGCTAAGACAGTCGGAAGATTTTCATCAAGATAGTGCCTTGCAAATAGTTCCGTCACAGGTGCGGTTGATTGAGCAGTAGTATTATCAGGACGGTTCAGATTTATCAATGTATCAATTTCTTCCTGATGATCTTCATAATAGCTTAAGGCGTCTAATACTTGTGCTAAGGTCAGATGAGGGAAGTACTGCAGTAGCTCTTGAGGAGGAGTATCCAACCTCCAATATTCCACTAGGATGCGGACCCTAATCCCAGTACCTCTAATAACGGGCTCTCCTGGCCAATGCTTGGATTGCGCACAATATGGGGATGCTCGGTAGCGGTCACCATGCCCGTGTCGACTTCGCCGCGAGTGATGATGTTAAGGCCATACGGAAGATGTGATCCGTGTGATCCGTATGTACGTGGGAAAGGTTCTGATTTTGTGCCTCGAGTTTCCCAAGATTGTACACACAGTTCGGTAGCCCATGCCTGTGAAAGAATCGCCGCATCCATGTTACCTACTCCGATTTCTCCCTCGTGGAGGAATACCGTGCTAGGGTTTCTTGGAGAACCTTAACAAACTCTGGCATACGCTCAGCAGCTACAACAACACGAGAGATACACGTAGCCCGGACTGATGTCATTGCCGCTAACTTTGCCTGTTGTTCTTCAGGAGATCCGAGCACTGGCGGTGAGTATAATTGGAAGAAAGAAACTGGTTTTTCCGTATCATGAGTTTAGCCTGTATCCATGTGGCTTTCCCGATGATACCCTATGAAAGTGCTTGTAATTGAAGGGATTCCACATCGACAAAACGCCAGTAGTGCTTCAGACTAAAGATGATCTCTTCCATCGTCAGGCGCCCCTTGCAAATGACACGTGACGTGTAAAACAAGACGAAACTCGCCATCAGACGCAACACGAGATGCCCATAATAGGCGTCTTCCCTGTGCGCCTGACAGGACTCGGTCGCCAACAGATGCTTCAGCGTCCGAAAGACAAACTCAATCCAGTTGCGCCGCCGCCACCGCCGGATCAACTGCGGTGCGCTCAGCGTCGTCTCCAAACACAGCAGATAGAAGCGATCCTGTCCCGGTTCGTCGACGATCACCACGGTCACGGCCCCATAGGTGGGGCTGGTCGCCCACAGCCGCACATAGCGGACGCGGGCTTCCCAGGGGTGATCTCGCCAGGGCCATGCCTCGTCCTGGAGCAGGTCCTTCCCTTTGACTTGCCGCCCGTCAGCCAAGCTAAATGCATAGGACTGTTTGCCCTCTACGAGCAAGGTCCCCTGATGCTGCTGACCCACATGCTGCATCAGTTTCGAGTCGCTAAACCAGCTGTCTCCCACGATGATCGGAGGGGGTAACGCCAGCCCCCGGCGACGCAGAGCAGCCAGACGCTCATCGAGCATGGTCCGCGTCCAGCTCAGTTTGTCCCGGCAGGGGGCGCCGGCGCCGATCGGGTCAGGCCGCCGAATGGCAAAGTCCACCGGCACCACCAATTTCCCGTCGCCAATGACCACCACGAGCAACAGCCCATCAATGCCAGCGAGCACGCGCTTGTGCTGGCCGCTCCACCACCGTCCGACTAACGCCAGCTGTTGCCCATACTTTTTGAACACCGAGTCATCGATCGCCCAGGTCCACTGCCAGCGACTCTGCGTCGCCGGACTCTTGGTGGCCACATGGCGCCAAAGCGGCACCAACACCTCCAGTCCTAAGCGCCGCAGCCGCTTGAGCCAGGAGCGTTTGGGTAGGGCTCCCAGAATGCGCGAGGGCCAGTTCTTGTCCCAGCCCCGTACGCGACAAAGTTCGGATGGGGTACGGCACCCAAAGAGCGCAGGGAACATCACCCCGACGATTTTGCCCAGGAGCTTCTGTTGGCTGCGTAAGCGGCCTTCGATCTCGGCCACCAGAGTGTCGGGCAGACCCAATTCCTCCACCGCGTGATGGAGGGCCTCGGCGGCCCGTTGCGCTTGGCGTTGATCACGCTCCAAGCGCTCGTGAGCCTTGCGGCGGCGGCGCAGTCTGGCATGGGCGTGTTTTTTGGCGTATCGTCTGGCTGGGGACATGATGCTCTCCTGTATGCCGTTCTCATGTAAAGGCAGAGCAGGGAAGGAAACCATGTCCCATCCATTGTCAGATTTCAAATTTGAAAGCGCTCAGGCGACAACCCAGCGTCGATGCGTTCATAAAATACCTTTATAATCAATAGCTTTCATGGGGCATCGTACGGAAACCCGCACTACGACTCGCTGAAATTTATTACCGGAAAAGTCAGCAATGTCCGAGAAATCTACTCCGACATGAGTAAAGCGAACCGTTCTCAGATAACGTGGGTCCAGCCGGATGTTTGCAGGTTGTTCTCAGTGTGCGTGGGCTCTTGCGCACTTTTGGTAATTCGGGTGAGCCGAAGCACAATGGCCACACACGAGAAAGGGGTGGCAGACTCGAAAATCCTTGTGTTAATCAATGGAGCAATGAGTAATCTGCTAGCGCTCAGTTGGCCCATCATTTGGCATCCACCACAAGTACGGAAGAGCCAGGATGTTGTGACGAGCTTTGCACACCCGGTCGCCCTCGATGAGAGCGGCCTTGTCGGGGTGGTGGACGGCATGGGCGGCAAGGATGTCCATGTTCAGCCACCGACACCGAGATAGGTCGTCGTGACCCTGTGGTCGGCCCGCAGCGCGTCCGGCGTGCCCTCGAACACGATGGTGCCGTGATCGATGACGTAGACGCGGTCCGCGAGCCCGAGCGCCATCTCGGCGTTCTGCTCGACCAGCAGCATGCTGACGCGCTCGCGCTTGAGTTCGCGGACGGTGCCCATGACGGTTTCCACCACCAGCGGCGCCAGCCCCTGGGACGGCTCGTCCAGGAGGAGCAGCTCCGGCCCCGTCAGCAGGGAGCGGGCGATGGCCAGCATCTGCTGCTCCCCGCCCGAGAGCAGGCGACCCTTGCGGTCCAGCAGCTCGCGGAGCTTCGGGAATCGGTCGAGCACGCTCTCCATCGACCATCGCGAGCCTGGCCGGCGCGCGATCTCGAGATTCTCCCGTGCCGTGAGGTAGGAGAAGATGCCGCGCGTCTCGGGCACGAGCGCGATCCCGAGGCGGGAGATCCGGTGGGGCGGGGAATCCGGCGATGTTGGCGCCCTTGTAGGTGATCTCGCCGTTCCGGGGCGGCGTGAGTCCGGTGATCGAGCGCAGCGTCGTCGTCTTGCCCGCGCCGTTCCGCCCGAGGAGCGCCACGACCTCGCCTTCGTCGACCCGCAGAGCGAGAGACCGTGCAGGATGTGGCCGAGCCCATAGTACGTGTCGATGCCGCGGATCTCGAGGATCATGGCGCCGCGATGCCTCCCAGGTAGGCGCGGCGGACCTCGGCGTTCCGCTGGATCTCGGCCGGGGTGCCTTCGGCGATCACGCTGCCGAAGTGCATGACCGAGATCCGGTCCGACATGCGTCATCACGACGTCGATCTTGTGCTCGATGAGGATGATCGTGTAGCGGCCCTTGAGCGTTCGCACGAGCGCGACCATCTTCTGCGTCTCGTCCGGCGACAGCCCCGCGGCCGGCTCGTCGAGCAGCAGGAGGCGCGGCGACGCCGCCAGCGCGATGGCCAGCTCGAGCTGCCGCTGCTCGCCGTGCGAGATCGCGCGCGCCGGCTGGCCCGCCTTCTCGCCGAGCCCCACCTCCCCGAGCACCGCCATGCGCCCGCCGGTGAGCTCCGGATAGCGGTCGGCCCGGCGCCACGCCAGTCCGCGCCAGGATGTCCTGCCGCGCGAAGGCCGCCAGCCAGACGTTGTCCAGGATGGACAGCGTGGGAAAGATGCTCGTGCGCTGGAACGATCGCGCGATGCCGAGGTGGGCGATGCCGTGGGGCGGCGTTCCGGCGATGTCGCGCCCGTCGAAGATGATGCGGCCCGAGGTCGGGCGTGAGCTGCCCCGTCAGCAGGTTGAAGAACGTGGTCTTGCCGGCGCCGTTCGGCCCGATGACCGAGTGCAGCGAGCCCTCCTCGACGTCGAGGGTGACCGCGTTGACCGCGGTCAGCGCCCCGAAGGACTTCGTGAGGCGCTCCGTTCTAAGGAGCGGCATCGGCCTGCGTCGCGGCGGCAGCACGCTGCGCCGCGCGCCATGCCCAGAAGCGCGCCCACGCCTCGACCACCCCGCCCCGGAAGAAGAGCACCACGATCACGAACGCGACGCCGAGCAGGAGCGGCCAGCGCGCCCACATGGAGCTGACCGACTCCGACAGCCAGATGAACACGAACGAGCCGATGACCGGCCCGTAGAGCGAGCCCGAGCCGCCGATGAGCGTGGCGAAGACGACGTTGCCGGAGAACACGAAGCCGATGGACTCCAGCGGCACGATCCCGAACAGCATGGCGTAGAGCACGCCGGCCAGCCCCGAGAAGGCCCCGCCCACCACGAAGGCGGCGAGCTTCAGGCGGGGGACGTCGTAGCCGAGGGCTTCCGCGCGCGCCTCGTTCTCGCGGATGGCCTGCAGGATCTTGCCGAGCGGCGACTCGACGATGCGCTTCATGATCCAGAGCGACAGGAGGAACAGCAGCGGCGACGACCGCGTAGTAGGCGAGCGGGCGATGGATGTCGAGGCCGAAGAACGTTCGGGCGCGGAATGCCGGGCATGCCGTCCTCGCCGCCCGTCACCGTCGTCCATTGATAGGCGGTGAAGTAGAACATCTGGTTCAGCGCGAAGGTCAGCATGATGAAGTAGAGGCCGGAGCGCTGGACGCAGAGGTAGCCGACGACGCGCCGCCGAGACGGCGCCCACCGGATCCCGATGCCGAGCGCGAGGAAAACGTTGATCCCGTGGTGCTTGAGCAGGTAGCCGCCGACGTAGGCGGCCGAGCCGAAGAAGGTCGCCTGGCCGAACGAGAGCAGCCCCGTGTAGCCCATGAGCAGGTTGAGTCCGAGCCCGAAGATCGCGAAGATCCAGATCTCGGTGGCGATGGCGTGCCGGACGAAGACCGGGAGCAGGATGACAGCGGCCAGGATCGCCAGCCACGCGTCGACGTCATCGGATGCCGAACAGCCCCTGCGGACGCACGAGGAGGACCGCCGCCATGACGGCGAAGATGACGGCGACCGAGGCTTCGGGCCAGACGAGCGCGACGAGGCTCTGGGCCACGCCGACGAGCAGCCCCGCCACGATGGAACCGAGCAGGTTGCCGAGTCCCGCCAGCGCGACGACGACGAAGGCGATGCCGAGCATGTCGACGCCCATCAGCGGGTTGAGGCCCCGGATCGGCGCGGTCAGCGCCCCGGCGATCCCGGCCAGGACGCAGCCCAGCGCGAAGGCGGCGGTGAAGAGGCGGTGGATGTCGATGCCGAGGAGGGACACCATCTCCTTGTCCTCGATGCCCGGCGCGCATGATGGCCCCGTAGCGCGTCTTCTCGAGAAAGAGCCACGCGCCCAGCACGAGGAGCGCGGCCGCCGACCATGACGAAGAGGCGGTACTTCGGGTAGAACGTGATGCCGAGGTCGACGCCGCCCCGCAGGAGGGGCGGCGGAAGCTGGCTCATGCCGACGGGGCTCCAGACGATGATGATGCCCTCCGTCACGATGAGCGAGAGGCCGAAGGTGAGCAGGAGCTGGTAGTCGTGGCCGGCCCTGTAGAGCGGCCGGATCCCTCCGTACTCGATCAGCACGCCCAGGAGTCCCACTCCGAGCGGCGCGAGCAGCGAGGGCCAGCCAGAAGTTGCCGACGAGCTGGATCACCGTGTAGAGGAGGTACGCGCCGAGGGCGAAGAGGGCGCCGTGGGCGAAGTTCGGGATGTTGAGGACGCCGGTGATGATGCTGAGCCCGATGCCCATCAGGGCGTAGAGCATGCCCGTGGCGACGCCGTTGAGGATCTGGCTGAAGAGGAGGGCTGTGCTCACGAGTCTCGGAGCGCTCCCCAGGGCGGGGGGCTGAAGACGGGGCCGCGCTTCAGAGCGTCCCGATGTCCTTGCAGGCCGCGTACTCCGCCGGCAGCGGCGTCGAGCCCGTCGCGACGATGTCGGCGAAGTCCATGGGGTTCTTCATCGCGTCCTTCTTCTTGCAGCGCATGAAGAAGTACGGCCGCAGCGTCTGGTGGGTCTTCGGGTCCACGCGCATGCGCCCGACGAGGTCGTCCACCTCGAGGCCCTCGCAGGCCTTGATGACGTCCGGCACCTCGGTGGACTTGGCCTTGTCCATCGCGTGGAGCATCATCCGCGTCATGCCGTAGGCCGCCGCCGGCGCATAGCCGGGAGGGCCGCCGAACTTGGCCTGGTAGCTCTTCACGAACTCCTTGCGCCACCGGCGTGTCGGCCGTGTAGTAGAAGTTCGAGCCGACCCACATGTTCTCGCGGATCTCCGGATTGAGCTGCACCAGCTCCTCGACGCCGGAGGACCACGTCAGGATGAGCGGGACCTTCGGGGTGAGCCCGAAGTTGAAGATCTCGCGCGCGCCGGTGACGGCGTCGAGGCCGAAGTTGATCATGGCCACCACGTCGGGCTTGTTGGCGGCGGCCTTCGTGACGTAGTTGGAGAACTCGCGCTCGCCGAGCGGGTGCCGGTCGGCGCCGACGAACTCGATCCCGTGCCCCTTGCCCACTTCCTTGATGTACTTCTCCACCGACCAGCCGAAGGCGTAGTCGGCCACCAGGAGGTGCCAGCGCTTGGCCTTGGGGTTGGCCTGCATGAAGGTGTCCACCACGGTCTTGGCGGCCGTGTACGGGCTCGCCGCCCACTGGAACGAGTAGCGGTGGCAGCGCGCGCCCGAGATGTCCTCGGTGCCGCCGCTGAAGTAGTGGAAGATCTTCTTCCGCTTGGCGACCTCCGACACGGCCAGGGCGACGCCCGAGGACCAGGGGCCGATGATGTACTTCGCGCCGTCGGCGTCGACGGCCTCCTCGGCGCGGCGCGTGGCGCTGCCGGCCTTGGTCTCGTCGTCGCGGGTGATGTACTTGACGGTCTTGCCCTGGATCTTCATCCCGCGCTCCTCGAGGGCCATCTTCATGCCGCGGTCGAGGACGGGGCCCACGTCGGAGAAGGCGCCGGTGAAGGACCAGAGGCCCAGCATGACGACCTCCTTCGGCTGGGCCCGGAGCACGGCCGGGAAGCCGAGCCCGGCCGCGGCGGCGGCGCCGCCCAGTTTCAGCACATCACGTCGAGTGAGTTCGCTCATCGTGGTTCCTCCGCGCTGCTGTGGGTTCGAGTGGCTCCCTTTGCGTCGGTGGTGGGAGAATCGGCCCAAGGCGGCTCTGTGTCACGTAGGCGCCTTGACCGCCCCGCAGGCTCGGTCTATATTCGGGGCGACTCGCACTAACTGACCTCGGCTCCCACCGCGGCGATAGGGAGGTCCACATGTCGCACGCCCGCCTCGGGCTGTACCGGCTGGCCATCGCCGTCATCGCGCGCGCCTCACCCGCCGCGGCAGCCGACACGCTCAACGCCTCTTCCCTCTGGCCGGAGATCTGGGCACGGCCGATGCTCCAGGAGGAGTATAGGAAACTCAAACGGCATTTTAGCACTGGCCCTTCCGAAGGGCAACGAGAGCAAAGATCACCACAACATCCTGGCTCTTCCGTACTTGTGGTGGATGCCAGATGATGGGCCAACTGAGCGCGAGCAGATTACTCATTTCTCCATTGATTAACAAGGATTTTCGAGTCTGCCACCCCTTTCTCGTGTGTGGCCATTGTGCTTCGGCTCACCCGAATCACCAAAAGTGCGCAAGAGCCTGTGCATGGGTTCATTCTCAGATAATGTGGGTTTGAGCGCTATTATACTCTCAGTTAATGTGGCTGACTTTTCCGTTCCTTATCTTAAGCGGCCATCCATGCGGTCTAGCCGCTAATCGGTCCATGAAAGTTCGGGAAACACAAGGAGTTTTCGGCCACGATCTCCGCCATCAGCATCTCGGGAGTGGCTGGCGGAGGTACAAACTGGGGTCTAGGAGGTTCGCGGACCCTCAAACCTGACTTGAACCGATTGGATTTCATGGTCATAATCCCTTTAATCACACGAACTTTCATGGGACTTTCGGTAGTGTCTCAGTTTGAATTTTTTGTCCAAATATAGCAATGAGTTCGGAGGCAAAGTGAGACACTACCGGCGATTCAGGAATCTCGAATATGGGGCTATCAAACGATAGTATTCCATTTTTTGGGCAGAATCGCCACTTGCCAAAAAAATGAGGAAAAATCATCCTTTATGAGGCAAATCCCCCAGAGGGAGAAGAGGAATAGCAGACCTTAGACAGACGCTGCATCTGTCCGCGAAAAGGCACCCCCCCCCGCAGTCCCTACGCTGGCAGCGATGTCAGCGCCGGCAGTTGATACAGCTCCCGCACATTCTCCCGCAGCAACAGCGCTCGCGTTTCTTCCGACACGTGCCCCAGGTCCCGTGCGATGACCTCCCGCGACTTGGGCCAGGTCGAGTTCGGATGGGGATAGTCGTTGGACCACATCAAATTGTGGCTGGCCCAATTACCGAAAATCCAGCGCGCCGGGGAGTCGTTGAAAAACGTGGCGTAAAATTGGCGCAAGAAGTATTCGCTGGGGAACATGGTCAGCGGCGAGTCCAGGTTGCCCCGGCCCCAGTACTTGTCATACTGCCCCAGGTAGAAGGGGATCCAGCTCACCTCATTCTCCACCAGCACGAACTTCAGCCGTGGATACCGCTCCAGCACGCCCGTCATGATCAAATCCGACATGGCGTTGGAGGCATAGAGCAGCTTGCTGTTCACCGCACTGCGCATGGTCTCGAAGGCCTGCCGCCGGCCGCCCCGTGCCGCCGGGCGTGGCCAGGGGAAGGGATGGCCGGTGAGGATGTGCAGGCTGATGGGAACCTCCAGGTCTTGGGCTGCTCCCCAGAGGCGCTCGTAGTGGTCAGTGGCAAAGGAGAGCTCGGGCGGCGGCGCCTGCCACACCATCGCTCCGGGCAGGCCGGCCGTCCGGCAGCGCTCCAGCTCCGCCACTCCGTGATCGATGTCATACGTGGAGATGCAGGCCACGCCGTAGAGGCGGTCGGGGGCGACGGCGCAGTATTCCATGATCCAGTCGTTATAGACTCGGAAGCACGCCTCCTGCAGCGCGGCGTCCTGCAGTCCGAACAGGTCGAGCGCAAAACTCGGATAGAGAACCTCGCCGCTCACCCCATCCACCGCCATCTCCTTCACACGCTCGTGTGGGTCCCATCCCCCTGGATGTGCCTGAAAGACCCCGCCCACCTGACGCTCTGGGAAAACCGGCGCCTGGTCTTTGAAGGATGCGGGCAACCGGTTCTCCCAGAAGTGAGGATCCTCGATGACGTGCGAGTCAGCTGAAATCAGCAGCTCTTCACCCAACGATGCCATAGCGTAACCTCCCTTTTCCTATTCAGTCACAGGTTCAGGCGAACTGCTTTTAGTGGCCATGCCACAGCCTCCACCGAGTGGCTGTGACGCCAGGCTCGATAGAAGGTTGTTGCGTGTTGGCCGCGCAGTGCTCTACGCGAACGCCGGGATGACCTCCTTGCCGAAGAGCGTGATGGAGTTCTTGATCAGCTCGGGGGCGAGATGGCCAAACCCGTGCTGTGTACAGAGCACGTCATGGCCAATGAGGGCATGCTGCTCCTGGATCTTTCGGATCACCGTATCGGGGCTGCCGACCAGAGCGAGGCCGTTATCGATCCAGAAATCGTAGGACCTGGACCGCTCCCGGAACACGCGGCGCAGCTCGAGACGCTCTGGGGTTCCCGCTTCCGCGGCAATCCTGCCATCCGCCCCATATCCCATGCCGCTCTGCGCCATCAGCTCGCGCCCGGCGCCGCGGAATTCGGGGTCTGCTGCACGGGGGGTGGCGAGATGCGGTGCAGCCTCTGCCTTGGCCTGTTCGTCCGTTTCCGCTACGTGCACATGGCGCGTCAAAAAAGCCCGCGGCATGGGGCCGGCGTGACCACAGTCCTTCCAGAGCTGGCGCCAGGTGGCGAATTTCTGGGCGATCACCGGGTCGATATCGATATTCTGCGAGACGTGGAAGTTCTGACGCGCCGCGTATTCGAAGCTGGCGGCGCTGTGCGCGGCAAACCACACGGGGGGATGAGGTTGTTGGTACGGCTTGGGTGTGGTCAGTACCTCCACGTATTTGAAGAACTCCCCATCATACGTCACACTGTCTTCGGTCCACGCCTTGACGATGACCTCCAGGGCCTCCTCGCTGATCTCCCGACGCTGCTCGAAGGGCACGTTCCAACGCATGAACTCGTGGGGGGACACGCCGGTGCCGGCCCCAAACTCCAGCCGACCCCGCGATAGGTGGTCCAACATGGCCGCGTCTTGCGCCAACCGTATGGGGTGATGGAAGGGCAATTGGTAGATCATGACGCCGAATCTGATCGCCCTGGTACCACGCGCCAGGGCTGTCAGGTAGACGTTGGGGGCGCTGAGATAGCTGATCGAAGAGGTCTGATGTTCGATGGAGAAATAATACTTATAACCGAGCTGCTCGGCTTCCTGGGCGGTGCGAATATGCTCATCGTAGACATCCGCTGCCACCGGAGCGGCTGCCATCGCTGCCTGTGTGAAGACGTCGTAGAGACCAAGTTCGAGCTGCCCCATAAGTTTCCCCTCCATGCCGTCTCGAAAGATCAGCCACGCGCTAGCGGGCGAGATGTCGTGCCGGTGCGTTCACCAGTCGACCTTCCCGCCAGCGCGTGCCAGGCGATTACGCCGCTCGCACGTACTTGTCCACGCTGTGGCTTGTGGTCAACCCCAAGTAGATGTCGCCTCGGGAGTCCACCCACAACCCATGGGTGTGGCGGATCGGCCATTGGGCCATGATCTTGCCGTCGGCATCCCGAATGCTGAGACGCGGCGGCTGGCCGTCTGCCGCCTGTTCGCAGATGTAAAACGCACCATCCTTGTCCAGGACGATGTCGTTCGGTCCACCCATGCCGGTCCACATGGTCAGAAATTCCCCGTCAGCCGAGAAAATCTGTATGCGCCGATTGCTGCGGTCACAGACGTAGACCTTACCGTCCGGTGCGGCCATGACGCTGTGTGGCAGGTGGAACTGACCGGGTGCCGTCCCCGGCTCGCCCCAAGAGTTGATGAGCTGGCCGTCGCCCGTAAACCGATGCACGCGCGCGTTCTGATAGCCGTCGGAAACGTAAATGTTCCCGGAAGGGCTAGACACCATCTCGGTGGGATAGTTAAATGGGCCCGCCGCATGAGGGACCACGCCGCCGGGCTTCTCGCACCCGGTCTCAGAAGGGACGCCACGCTTGCCGATCACCTGCAAGGGCTTACCCTCCAGGGTGAAGGTCATGGCGATACAATCCGACCGATCCGTGAGATAGACAATATCGTTGGCGATGCTCAGGCCGTGCGGGTCCGTGATGGCGCCAATCCCCCAGGCCTTGAGGTAGTTGCCGTCGCGGTCGAAGACCACGACGGGATGGTCCGTGCGTTGGAAGACGTAGACCCGGTCCTGGGAATCGGTCGCCACCGTGCTGACTATCCCGAACGACTGCCCAGCAGGGAGCTTAGGAAAGTCCTGAATAAACTCGTAGCGGTATTTACCTGTGCCAACTGTCGTCATGTCGATTCCCCTCTGATGCCCCTCTAGAATCATGCAGTTGTCAGCGAAGTAGATGGCGGAAACGTCGGTCGCATGCTCAAGCATGTTGACCCGCAGCAGGGAGGAGGGGCAAGGACTCCTCTCCACGAGTCCGAACGCTTCTTGTAGACTCGGGGCTATGGTATCACGTCTGCGTTCTTGGATCGAGATCGTTGCAGAAAGGGCCGCCTGTCGCACGGATAGAGGGAAGTGTTAGCCGTTCTGCAACAAAAATTGTCGACACTCTTGACACCTTTGCATACTTAGCAGAATATCGCTGGCAACTAGCGCACTGATACGGCATGTTGTAACGCCGGGTGGAGGGCTCCTGGCAGCGGTGCAACCCTGGAGTAGAGGAGAAGACCTATGGCCACCAAACAACTCTGCATCTCAGCGGACTCCCATGTCGTAGAGTCGGCTGACTTCTTCAAGCCCCTGGTAAAACGCTTTGGGGATCAGGCACCGCGGGTCGTCATCGCCGATCCGGACCGCGGCCCCCAGCTCGCCCTCGGCAACGGCCAACTCGGCCTGGGGATCTCGGGCTTCTTCATGGCCAACGTCGACTTCACCACCCCGGAAGCTCTCGAGTTGCGTAAGAAGGGTTATGACCTGGCACGTCCGGGGGTGTATGACGTCAACGAGCGCCTGAAGGACCAGGACCTTGACGGCATCGACGCCGAGGTGTTGTATCCCAGCGTGCTGTTCAACGTCTATCAGATCAAGAACCTGGAAATCATCAAGGCGGCCTTCGCGGCCTATAATGACTGGACTGCGGATTACTGCCAGGAGGCGCCTGATCGGCTCTTCCCATTGGCCTGCCTGCAGCTCTATGATCTGGACGACGCTATCGCCGAGATGGAGCGCGCCAAGAAGTTGGGCCACGTGGGGGTGTGTATCCCGGCGACGGCACCGGCCGACCGCCTGTACTCCGACCGCTGGTACGACAAATTCTGGGACGCCGCACAGACGATGCAAATGCCGCTGACCATGCACATCTTCACCGGCGCCACCCCCAATCATGGTCTGCCCTTCAGCCAGGCCGGGAGCCCGCTGGCATTCGCCGGTGTCATGTTCACCATCGCCGACCTCATTCAGTCGGGTGTGTGCGAGCGCCACCCTGGACTCAAGTTCGTCATCACCGAGTTCGAGACCGGCTGGACGGCCATCATGCTGAAGCGGCTCGATTGGAACTACATTCGCGGCGGGGGCGCCAAGACTTTTGGTAACCCAATGAAGCCAAGCGCATACTGGAAGCGGAACTTCTACGTCACGTTCGAGGACGATCCGATCGGCATCCGGACACGCGACTTCATCGGCACGAATACCCTCCTCTGGGGCAGCGATTATCCACACGGAGACTCGATTTTCCCGCATTCCCAGCAGGTCCTGAACCAAGTGTTGCAAGACTGTACACCCGAAGAGCGCTACGAGATGACGGTGAAGAACGTGGTGGAGCTCTATAAGCTGCCGTTTACGCTTGAGGGGCCATCGCAAGCCAAGGTGGGCGCCAGCGTCGGCCACAGCTAAGGCTGGGTGTCCGCCCCTGACAGTGATTGTCTAGGCTGCGCACCATCAGGAATGCCTTTATTTTCCCTCTCCCTCCGGGAGAGCGCAGGGTGAGGGCCAAACAGATCTAGGGAGCGCGCTGGCGGTTCCCAGACCGCCATACACTGATCTGCAATCCACTATAGGAGCATTTGCAATGGCTACTGCGACCAGCACGACCGTCCTCAACACCGCCATCGCCACGTACCCACACACCAAAGGCCTGAAAGACGGCAGCGTCACCGCACCTGGCTTGCAGTTCGAGCACCTCGACATCAGCCCCATCATCGTGGCCTTCCGCCGCATGTGCCGTGGCCTCGAATTCGACGTCTGCGAGATGGCGATCACCACCTACCTGACGGCCAGGGCTTACCACAAGCCCTTCACGGCCCTCCCGGTTTTTGTCTTGCGCCAGTTCCAGCATGCCCCCATCGTCTACAACGTCAAGTCGGGGGTGAGGTCGCCCAAGGACTTGGAGGGCAAGAAGGTCGGCGTGCGGGCCTACACTGTCACCACCGGCGTCTGGGCTCGGGGCATCCTAGCGACGGAGTATGGCGTGGACCTGAGCAAGGTTACCTGGGTGCTGAACGACGAGGAGCATGTCGAGGAATACCACCAGAAGTATCCGGCCAACGTCATCTATCAGGCGGGGGCAAATCTCGGGACGATGGTGGCCAACGGCGAGCTGGCAGCGGCCATCGGCGTGGGCCGCGTGGACTCTCCGGATGTGAAGCCTCTGATCCCCAACGCCCGCGAGGCGGAGACGGCCTGGTATCGCAAAACGGGGATCTATCCCATCAATCATACCGTGGTGGTGAAGGACGCCTTGTTACAGACAGACCCGACGTTGGCACCGCGATTGTTCAACGCCTTCAAGGAAGCGAAGGCGGCGTTCCTGCAGCGGCTAAACTCCGGGGCTGAGCTCTCCGCTGAGGAGCAAACCCTGGCCCAGCGCCGCAGCTTGGTGGGGGATGACCCGTTGCCCTACGGCCTGGCACGCAACCGCCCAGCGCTGGAGGCAGTGATCCGGTTCGCCCACGACCAGCAGATCCTGCCGCGCCGGGTGAGCCCCGAGGAGATATTCCCCAGTACCACGCTGGATTTGGAGTAGGGCGAGCGCTCCACCCTGCAGCTCCCGAGTCAGCCCGCCCATGTCACGCCCCGCATCACACCATTTCAGATGCGGGGCTGCTCGGTGGCGGGCACCTCTCCATGCGGGCGAGATATCGTTGGCCCGTCATGGCGTGCGCTTCGTGGATGAATGGCGCGAGTGCCGGCGCCATGTCCTTGAGGTCTACGGTGCGGTAATCGCCTGGAGTCAAGGGTTTTACCCGCTGAATGCATCACACGACACGTTGGTGTGCCAGTTCACGAACGTCCCGGTGGGGCTGTGCTTCCACGCCCACACGTGCAGCGTGTAGAACGCCGGCAACCCGAAGCGATTGGGGGCCTCGAACAGATGCAACAGCTGCCCCATCAGCTCCGGAGGACTGTCGTGCTTGTCGTCCCGCGCCTTCGCGAGCACGAGGTAGTCCGCCTCCGCGACGGCCACGTCCTGGAAGCGCGCGGTCGCCTCGCGGACCACTTTGACGAGCGCGCTCGCCTTCGCCTTCTGGTCAGCACTGGCTGGCGCGGCCGCGGCGTGCGAGCGATCGCGTTGCGCCATCACGGGTGACGACCAAAAACTCATGAGCACGAGAACACCGGCAACGGCATGTTTCGCGAATCGTCGGATCTTCATCGTAGAACCCTCCTGAGTGCGGGACCCGGCGAGTGTTCCGGTGCCGCCAAGGAGTCCGAACCCCTGACTGGAGATATCGAAAACGGTCAGTGAAAGACGACATGGGGTTGGCCAAGCGGGAGATGCCGCCCGGTGTCGAGCACCGGCAACACTCCTATCTCAACAACCGCGCCGAGAATTCCCACCAACCGACCCGCCAGCGAGAGCGGCGCATGGGACGATTCAAGTCCCCCGGCCACGCGCAACGCTTGCTCTCGGCGTATGGCCCCATTGCGTCACACTTTCGCCCGCGACGCCACCGGCTCCCCGCCCCTGAGTATCGCCAGCAGATGGCGCAACCATTCCAAACGTCGTGGGAGATCACGGGTACGGCCCTCGCTGCGTAAGCGAGGAGTGGAGTGTCATCCTCTTGCTTCTGGACCGGGTGATCGCTTCAAGACGTGTTAATTTGACAATGCCGTCACGAGCCTGACGTCAACGAGATCGTCAAACCACGAACATCACCTCCTTTCTCGCCGCTCGTTGAGCGCCTCTTGCATCGTCCCTCGTGAGGTCTCATCAGCGAGGCCCCAGCCCGCCAGCGTTCCCTGAGCCGTGCCGCCTGCGTCACCCCTGGTGGTCGTCCCATCTGAGCGGTCTGTACTCCATAAGAGGGCCAAACCGGTGCCAGCCGGCTGGGCTGGCACTGAGGGCTGTGTTGACAAGTAGTTGCAGCGTACCAGCGGCTCGGCATGGGCCTGCCCCCCCTGCGACGGAAGATGACAGGCAACACGCCGCCATGGAGGGCAGGGCACGGCCGACTAGGCCCGTCGAGGGTTCCACTCCGGTTGCAGGTGCCACCGACGTCGCACCCTCCACGCCCTGAGGCGAGGAGATGGCGCGTTTGGGCCCGATCGCGCCCGCGCGCGAGGGAGCCCCCGCATCCAGGCGATGGCTCACCTATGTGGTGCCCCAGCCGCGGTGGGCGCCGCCACAGACGTTCATTCAACACCAGGCGCGACGATCCCAACAGGGGGCAAGAAAAGGCTAGCTGGGTTTGAGCAGGCCCGTCATGGGCCAGCGCCACAGGATTTCCGCCTTGATGTGCCCCAGGTGTGCGGGGGCTAGCTCCGCGTCAAGCGGGATGAGCACAATCCGATGATCGCCGTAGGCACGCAGCTGAATCTTCGGGTTCCGTGTCAAGCCCCGGTCGAACTGGGCCAGGGCCTCCTGCATCTCATGCTGCACCTTCGCGCGAAAGGTGTCGGCGTCCACCGGGAGCACCAGGGCGTCAATCACGGGCCGGTGTGCGGCCATCCCCAAGGGCTGGAGCAACGCGTCCAGTCGCAGCGGGTATGTCTCTTCCCCATCACTGATAGTCCCCGGTAAGCCTTTGGCCGTCTGCTACAATCCGGTCAACCGCATCGCGAGATGGAACCAATCGAGCCGGTGCTCGGCCTCCGGGCTCAGATAGGACTGCAGGTCCCGCACCGTATTGCCCCCATCTGAGAGAAACGTGCTCCGCTGCTTCATCTTGAAGCGTTGAGACGTGAGGACCTCAAAGAGCCGCCGCTTGGGCTTCGTGTCGAAGGTTTGCACAAATCCAAAGCACTTGCCAGACGAGATATCCTCCGTGTGGTCTCGTTGAATTGGACTGCGAGCTTCATGGGAGCCATCTTCCAGTCTGGGTGACACTGCTTAGGTAGTTCATTCCACTCTAGACTAATGGATTACCCAAGGGTTTTGATGCTCTCTTGTTGAAGTGTGGTCGTCATCTGCCGATCTCTTGCTAGCGATGACTCCACTCGTGACTCCGTCCCTCGTTTCTGCTGATTCGACGCGCCTCGAACACCTCCGGGGTTTACCTAGCACTTCGATGCGGTTGAAGTGAGTTGACATTTGTCGTAATTTTTCATGTTTTGTCGGTTGACAGCAGCGCACATAGTTTCTATGCTCGTTGCTATCATGGAAACGTTCAATGGCAGCAGACATTCGCGTTACCTATCACATCCGCCGGTGGCGGTTGCGCCGGCATCTGAGGCAAGCCACCCTGGGTGCGCAAGTGGGACTCGGCGCCTCGACGATCTCCGCCTACGAACACGGCGACGTCGACATTCCCACCTACCGACTTTGTCGCCTCGCACAGGCCTTGCAGGTCACGTTGAACGATCTCGTCACGTGGACCGATGCCCCCGCGCCACCCAGAGACAAGCCGCCCGCCTCAACCGATGGCCTCCTAGACCCCAGCAGTCCTGGCCCACGATCCCTCTCATGAGCCCTCTTTGGCCAGGTCTCGTCTGGGTATGGCGAGGACTCCTGGTCGGTACGCTGGTGCTCGTCTGGCCGGGAGTCTCAGCGGCGTGGCCTGCTGGCGATCGGCCGCGCACAAGCATGCCCGAGGACGTGAGCCCACTGCTGGATGACCGAGACTTGGAGGGTGGCCGTCCATCAGCGCCCACGAGGCGGACGATGGCGCTTGGCCTGGCACCTCTGACCATTGGGCCGCGCGGCGATCACGCCCACTCACTGTATTCGCATGTATGGGCAATGTAAAAGCACGCTCAACGGTCCACCGTTTCAGGCGATCAGCCAACGTAAAGTATGAGATGCCAAGAATGGTTGCCCAGTCTCTCATGCATCGTGTTTCACCGTGATAGGTCATCCAATGCGTCATACGGGTATTTCGCATTTGTATATCTTTCGTTGCCCAATAGTCATTCTCCGGGCTATACGGATAGAAACTCAATTTGAAAATGCGCTTTGTAATAGCGGTAGATGGTCAGGGCGTTCAAATCCACATCAGTGCTTAAGAGCACAGCACTGCGCTTGTGCTTGGTATCGACCACGAGCATCACGCGCAGGTTACACTGAAACTGGATATGGTTGACAGCCTGGTGATAGAGCACAATGGGATCACCTTCGGTCTCAAGAGGTGCAAAGCGTGTGAGGTCCCCAGTTCACCTTGCCGCCGTACGTCTTGGGGCGCCCTGGTCCAGGGCGTTCTGGTCCGTGGTGGAGATAGCGTAGCTGGGCATCGATTCGTAGTTTGCCCATCTGGTGTCGTCCTAACGCTTGGACACCGTTAAGGTAAGTGAGGAAATAACCGCCATTGCGTATAGGAAGAGCAACGGCCCATAAGGCGTTGCCACAACCGTAGACCCCCGCTCGCTTGGCCGGTGAGCGGTGTAGCACCCCGAAAGAGGCGCCGATCCGAGCTCGGTAAACGGATCGGCGCTTTTCTTTTGGGGGGATGGTGCCAGGTTTCTGGGAGGATCTCGCGATGTGGACCCCTGAGGCCATCGCAGCCAAGCGAGGGCTCATCCAGGCGTGTGCCTACAAACACTGGGCGAAGTGGCGCGGTACTCTGGATCGCAGCTTTCTGGAGGATCTGGAGCAAGAGGCCTGGGTGGCCGCGTTGGCGGTCGACCCCGAGCATCCGTACCTCGCCCAGAAGCTTGATGACGCGCTGCGGACCGCCATTCGCTACTGGCGACTGGGCTATCGGGCCAAAAGCTCCACGACGGCCCCGCGCCAGATCTGGCAGCCGGTGCCGCTGGAGCGCCTCGCGACCCAGCAGGTCTTGCAGGGGCGGGCGCCGATGGGACCGGAGACCAGCACTATGTTGCGCCAACAGCTTCGGCGCATCTGGCGGCGAGCGACCTGTCGCATGCGGCACGTCTGGTGGGGGCAATTGTTGGAGAATAGTCTGTATCTCAAGGGCGTCGAGGCGCGGCGGTTGGGCCTGAGCACACACCAACTCAGCCGCGCCCGCCGACAACTGCAGCGGCTAGCCACTGCCGTGATCACAGGAGCCACGCGATGACCTGTCTCGTCGTCCTGATACTCGTAGAGGTCTTGGGCATGTTTGTCCATAGCAAGTAGCATATGGTGGCGGGGCGTTAAGGCTGTGGTGGCGCGGTCAGTAAGATGCAACTACGAGAGCATGGTGTCAAGAGGCCGCCTACGGGGGTAACGGAAGGGACGGTGCGATGGGGCGCAATGAAGATTGCAACCTAACTCCATCCCTGACCTGCGCATCCACAGGTTAACCTGATCCACGGATCGGGGGTCGAAGAGGAGGACCTGTAGTGCCATTCGCGCACTATCCCAACGTACCTCGGCCGGTCGATGCCCATGAGGTCGCCCCGCGAGGGGGCCGGGGTGCGGTTCCCTGCACGCCTGGACGCGAGCGCCTCGAAGCGGCGGTCTGCGAGGCCGCCTTTCGCTACCAGCTGCAGCAGCCGCTGGTGGATCAGACCTGGATCCCGCGCTATTATCTCGCGCTCCAGGGGCATGATCCGGACGAGGCGCTCCTCCGCCGCCTCCGCGAGCTGACGCCCTGGGTCCAGCCGCTGTCGCAGTGCCTGGTGACGGCCCGGAACGGCGTGCTAGACCGCACCACCGGCGCTGGCGGGGTGATTGTACAGGTGGTGCGCCTGACCTGGGTTCATGGGGCGGCCGCGGACGTGGTCGGGGGCTACTACATCACCCACCGCCACGCCGCTGGCCTCCGCTACCGCGTCGAGCAGCATGGACATGACTGGGCCGTGACGACCGTCGACCTCCTGTGGCGGGCGTGACGCATGATCGTCTCACGCCCCCGAATCGCACCTTTCAATACCAAATAGGATCTTTGGGAGTCTTTATTTTTGGCATACTTCGGTCGGAAGCAACAGAGGTACGCAAAGTTGCATAGCTTTTTGGAGGATGCTGTCATCTCAACAGGTGACCAAATTCTTGGGTCTGCAGCATTTGTTGCGATTTACCCATTTTCCGGCAAATCGTTGCCCTACCTCACGGCATTGGGCACCTCTAGTGAGATGAAAG
This sequence comes from uncultured Nitrospinota bacterium, assembly GCA_963707985.1. Taxonomy (GTDB): domain Bacteria; phylum Tectomicrobia; class Entotheonellia; order J063; family CAVPRW01; genus CAVPRW01. The sequence goes on from CAVPRW010000009.1 coordinate 42,232, forward strand.
CGCCGTCAGCATATTGATCCCGCAAGCCAGTGTAGCGCTGGCGTCGGGTACATCGAACAGGGTGAAAGTATACAAGGCGACGTGGGCCGCAGCAAGCGCACTAAGCAGGACGCTCATCAACAGCAGAGCTGACAGCGGAGCGCGGGGGATGGTGGACTTCTCTCTGTACATCGGGGTCGGGTCAGAACACACAGGAGACATGGAGCAAACCTATCCGATCGGAAGGTATCCCACGAGAGGACAGACTTCCTCTCCATTCTATCATAGGAGAGCATTTCATGGCACAAGCACTAGACCAGATTGATACCTTGCTCGAGGAGCTCCGCCAAGATCTTGGCAACACCCTCACCCTGCTCAATATTGTGGTCGAACTCAGGAGAAACCAACCCCAATTATTGCAGCTCTTGCGCGACATGCTGGGCGAGCTGCGTCAACATATCGAGGCGTCCTTGCCAGCGATCCCCGAGGAGGACGACGCAGCCCGATCCATTACGCACTTGGACAATCGACGCAGGCGTTGGTCAACATAGCCGCGCCCCTCTGCACAGCCCTCGCATGGTGTGGCATACTTGCTCTATGAAAGCAGCTCCTCAACTGAGGAGTACGCGCTTCTCATCCAACGGCATCAGCATATGGAGCTGCCATGCCCCCCTTCGCATCGACCAACTCATACAAGCATCATTGGTTTCCAGCCGAAATCACCAGCCATGGCGTTTGGCTGTACTTTCGCTTCTGCCTTAACTACGCCTGATATCCAAGAACTCCTGTTCGCCCGCGGGCGAATAGGAGTTCTTCCACGTCACGGTAGCTGAGACAAAAGCGGCAATAGAGCCAGACGCCGAGGAAACGGCCGGAGCCTTCTAGGCGGTGCCGCACGAGTTGCCGACGGCGAGGCCAACCACCTGACCCGGCGGGCCCCGTTCATCCGCACCGACCTAGACACGTGAACCTGGGGTTAGTTGCCCAACGCCCCAAAAGGGTACATTTCACGGGATGCATGGTCTTTAACCATTTGAGAGATATATACTTAAGAGAATATACGACGCGACATCCTGAATGCCCATGTGGTCAAAATCTCCGAAGGCGTTGTGCTCTGGACAGTTACCAACCTCATTAGGGCAAGTACAACCGTCCGGTCCCGGGATAACTGCCAATGTCAAACAAAAACTCAAGCAACCGGTCGTCGACTGCTTCGGCATACAGCTGATCTCGGAGATTACGCTGCTCATTGGCCAGTGTGAAGATGGGGAGACTTGCAGACCTGTGGTGTTACGCTTGTTGACAATCATGGGTCTTGCCTTGTTGGGACGACGCTTCATGCGGCCTCCTGGGAGTAATATTTCAACAGCCCACCCAGCCGCTCGTGGCAGCGGATGGGACCTTGCCGCTTGCACGGTAGGGTGGCGAGGGCCTCAGGACTACCTTGCCCTGCTCCTGGTGAGGCCGTTCTGTATGATAATGGGTGACGTACTCATAGAGGGCGTACCTCAAGGATCGTTCCCCAAACGGAATCAGCCGCGACAAGACTTCGTCCTTAACGGAGCGTATCCAGCGTTCCGCATACGCGTTCAGGCTGGGGCTCCGTGGCGGTAAAGGGATCGACTTCGCTCCTACCGCTCGGATCGTCTGTTGAAACGCGGGACAGTACTTGCCGTCTCGGTCATGGATCAGATATTGTCCTGGAGTCAAGACGCTCCAGTCGGCCATCGTCATGTTGCGTGCGATCTGCGTCATCCAGCGCTGATCCGGGTGGGGAGTGACACCGGCGAGATGCACCTCTTGTATATTGACCCGGAGAAAAAGGAGGATGTAGTGGATTGCCAGGCTACACCATGTCAACACCTCAGCCATAAAGAAGTCAGTCGTGCAGGCAGTGGCAGGTGCAGAAACGCTAGCAAAGATATGAGTTTGAGTTTTTTTATCCTACGGGATACACGGTCATCGGCGATTTCGGTTGGGCGGCCGAGCTACTGCGGCGGAGCGTGGAGGCGGCGGACGGGGAGTCTGGCACGCCCAGGACGGGCATGCGGATCCAGTCCCGGGCGTGGTTGACGCGGACCCTGAGCGCGCTCGGGGCCTTCACCGAGGGCTTACGCCACGGGGAGGAGGCGCTCCGCCTCGCCAGCCTCGACGGCCCCGGGCGATCACCGATCTTTGCCCACGGCTGTCTCGGCCTCCTGTACCTCGCCCGGGGGGACCTGGAGCCCGCCATCCGGGCGTTGGAGCAGGGCCTGGCCTTCTGTCGTACCTCCGGCACCCGGGACTGGTGCACGGCGGTCGTGGCCTGCCTGGGCTCTGCGTATGCGCTCCAGGGGCGCCTCACGGAGGGGCGCGCGCTGCTGGAAGAGGGCATCACGAAAAATCTCCGTATCGACCGTCGGCAAAATCATGCTCTCTGGGTCGCATGGCTCAGCGAGGTCTGTCGTCTGGCCGGACATGGCGAGGAGGCCTGGCAGCATGCGCGCCAGGCCCTCGACCTGGCCCGGCAGCAGAAGGCACGCGGGGACGAGGCGCTGGCGCTCTACCAGCTTGGGCGTGGTCCAGGCCCACGCCGATCCCCCCGATGCCGCACAGGCTGAAGCCCACTACCAGCAGGCCCTGGCGCTGGCCGAGGCACTCGGCATGCGCCCTCTCCAGGCCCACTGCCACCTTGGGCTGGGCCGGCTGTACGGCCAGATCGGCCGTCGTGAGGAGGCCCGTGTCACCCTATCCACCGCCATCGACTTCTACCGTGCCATGGCCATGACCTTCTGGCTGCCCCAGGCGGAAGCCGCACTGACGCAGGTCGAGGGGCGGTGATGGACGATGGCGTCATCCTGATACCGGGGCTTGTACTCCTCCAGCAGGAGACTAGCGACCAACCTAGTGGGGGCATTGCCTAAGCGCCGGGCGAAGGAATCTGTCGCTGAGCATATCCCTGCCATGGTGGATGGATATATGTCTAACTACTTGAGCATGAAGAGTTCTCATGGTGTATCGGCCGGAAATGTGCATCAATGCTTGCCGAAAACAAGTGTCGGAAAAGTCGGGGGCTTTGGCTCCACAGCAGTCAGCCGCAAAATCGCCGATGCAATCGCCTGAAGAAAGTTGCTATGATAGCCTGACGCATCTAAGGGCTCCCCTTCGGTCATAGTGGAAGGCCTGTGGTCAAGGGATTGTCTGCCATGCTTCGCTCACCAACAGAGGAGGTCACGCATGCCCGAGTTAACCGAGCTCACGGCTTCTGAGGTAGCTCAACAGGTGCGACAGCGCGAATTATCTCCTGTAACGCTGGTCGAGTCCCTGCTGCAGCACATCGATCGTTTGGAGCCGAGGCTGCAAGCATGGGTGACGCTTGATCGCTCAGGCGCACTGGCCGCTGCCCGACAATTGGCGGGGGAGGCCGAACGGGGCAGTATCCGAGGGCCATTGCATGGCGTGCCCATTGGCGTCAAGGATATCTATTGGACGGCTGGTCTCAAGACCACCTGTGGCTCACGCATCTTCACTGAGCACGTTCCAAGCTACGATGCGACGACGGTGGCTCGCCTCAAGCAAGCGGGCGCCATTATTCTCGGCAAGACGGTGACCACGGAGTTCGCCACCGCCGACCCCGGTCCGACACGCAACCCCTGGAATCTTGAGCATACGCCCGGCGGCTCGAGCAGCGGCTCGGCAGCGGGAGTGGCAGCGCGCATGATGCCGGCGGCGCTGGGGACGCAGACCGGTGGGTCGATTCAGCGACCGGCCGCTTTTTGTGGCGTGTTCGGGCTCAAGCCCACGCATGGCCGGGTCAGCGCTTACGGGGTGTTCCCGGTGAGCTGGTGTTTGGACCACGCCGGACCGCTAGCGCGCACTGTCACCGATGTGGCCTTGGTATTACAGGTCCTGGCTGGCCATGATCCGCTCGACGCCGCGTCGAGCCGCGCCCCGGTGCCTGATTACGTCCAGGCCGTGCAGCGCGCCGAGCGCGCTCCCAGGCTTGGACTGGTACGGCAGTTTTATCTGGAGCGCGCCGATCCCGAGCTACGTGCCCATACCGAGGGGATCGCGGAGCAGCTGGCACGTGCCGGAGCGGTGGTCGAGGAGGTGAAACTTCCCGACAGCTTCAATGCCGTGCTGGCGGCGCATCGAACGATCATGCATGTGGAGGCGGCCGCGGTCCACGCGGAACTGTTTCGCCAACATGCTGACCTGTACCGCCCGAGGTTACGCGCTACAATCGAGACCGGCACCCTGATCCCGAGTATCTATTACCTGCAGGCGCAGCGCATCCGGCGTCAGTTCAGGCAGGACATGGGACAGCTCTTCCAACGCGTCGACTTTCTCCTGGCACCTGCCGCAACCGGCCCGGCCCCGCGTGGTCTGACCTCGACCGGTGACGCATCGTTCAACTCCCCGTCGAGTTTCTCCGGGTTGCCAGTCCATCACCATACCATCCGGACTCAGCGCCGCGGGACTGCCGTTGGCTATTCAATTCATGGGACCGGCATTTGCGGAGGATCGGCTGCTCGCCGCTGCCCGCTGGTGCGAGGGGACGCTGAACCTCCACTTGAAGCCGCTGATCGCGAGCTGAGCGTGGGTCACGCATCCACCGAGTGGCTATCGTCAGGACCGTTGAGGACTGCTCTGGTGCGCTTGTCCTGAGCTCAACCGCGGCCGACGAAGGGCATCTTGGTCGCCATCACCGTCATGAACAGGACGTTGGCCTCCAGCGGCAGACTCGCCATATAGAGCACGGCGCGCGCCACATCCTCCACATCCATCACCGGTTCGGGGGCAATGGTGCCGTTCGGCTGTGGGACTCCCTGGGGCATTCTGGCCGTGGCCTCGGTCAAGGCATTGCCGATGTCGATCTGCCCGCAGGCGATGTCATACTTCCGGCCGTCCAGCGCAGTAGCCTTGGTGAGACCAGAAATGGCATGCTTGGTGGAGGTATAGGGAGCGGAGTTCGGCCGTGGCGCAGACGCCGAAATGGACCCGTTATTGATGATGCGCCCCCCACGTGGATCCTGGCTCTTCATGATTTTGAATGCTTCCTGGGTGCACAGGAACGGGCCCGTCAGGTTGGTTTCCACCACCGCTTGCCATTGCTCGTAGGTGAGGTCTTCGAGCAGGACACCTCCCACCGCGATGCCGGCGTTATTGAACAGCACGTCGAGCCGACCGAACGCTTCCTTGGTCTTGGCGAACAAAGCCCGCACGGCAGCCGGATCACGCACGTCGGTCGGCACGATCAGCGCCTGTTTTTCCGGCACCCCTGACTCATTGACCGCCTGTGCCAGCGGCTCCGGGCGCCGACCAGCCAGCGTCACCCGATATCCCTCGTGCAAGAACGCCAATGCCACCCCCTTGCCGATGCCACTCCCGGCACCGGTGACGAGGGCGACTTTCCCCTGTGGCTCCATGTGTCCGTCTCCCCTTGCGCTCACGTGCCTACTTTCAATGGATTCGCCAACGCTTTCAGCATGGCGAGGGTCGAGAGATACGTCAGTTTTCCCGTGCGCGGGTTGGTCTCGCTCGGTTCATTTTCAAGATGGATGCTGAAGCGGCCGAATTCGCCGACGACCTCGATGTCATGCACATTACGCGTCCCCTGTGGGTCCACGAAAATGCGCAGGTGGGTGCGGTCGGGGCCTATTCCTGCCAGACTCAGCGCTGCGGAGATGTTGACATTGGCCGGAAAACCGCGGCAAGCCTCTCGGGCACTGCCCTCAAAGATTTGCGTGGCCTCTGTGAAGCGGTCGAGATCGATCTGGTGTTCGACGACAAATGGCGCCCCGGCCAGGGCCTTCGGGGGCTTACGAGTGGTCATGGTGACGGAGGTGATGTGGCCGATCGCGGCGCCTTTGAGGCCGTCGAGGCCGACAATGGCGCCCGATGGCACATAGATACGGCTACCCGTCTGCCGAGCCAACTCCACCCAGTCAGGGTGATCCAGCAATCCCCCCACGCTCAACACCAATAGGTCTCTGCCCTGATGCAAGGTGCAGGGCGCAATCGTCTCGAGAGCCTCCTGGGTGGCCGCCTCGATGACCAGCTCACTGTGGGCTACCAGCTCGTCGAGCGACAGCAATGGGGGTTGGTGGCACAATTCCCGGAGAAAGGGTGCGGCTCGCTCAGGCTGACGCGTCGTAACTGCCACCAACTGCACCGGGACGTCACCCCGATCAATGGCCCGACAAAGGGTGCGGCCAATCGTCCCGAGGCCTACGATTCCTACTCGCATCTTCATACCTTCTCTACAGGACTCCAGACATGCTTGGCTCGGCTGGCGGCGGTCAGCTCAGACTACTCGGGATGCCGCAGGGTGTCAAGGAAAAGACGAGGTATGGAATCCTACGCAGGAGGCGACCATGGCACACCGCAGACGAACGTCATAATCTTGCAGGAGCGTCTATGATGATCCTTGCGACACACTCTAATGGCGCTCTGTGATATGATTGCTGCATGTCTATGCCTTCCATCAGGCCCGTTGTCCATTGAGGGATGGACATGGTTCAGTGCATATGGGCGATGACAGTGGTGCAGACATCATCAACCCGTTTGCCAGTCAATAGGCTCTCAATCTCAGATACATACTATCTTGAGCATTCCCGACCGTCGAATCGTCATGGTTGTGTAGATCTGAACATCTGCTTGGTGTACTGGTCGCATCTTCCGGTGAAACATCCATGAATTATTTCAAAGCGTTAACATGGAAGGCTCCTGGCGGCATATTTTTTGTCAAAGGACCATCGCACCGGGAGTGCAGGCGCCTGAGCTCGTGGCCTTGGGCTGCGACTTCCGGCTGCATCGTTGAAGCATGGCACTGGAAGCGAGGGCGGCCTGTTGCGGAGAAATACGACAAGGCCATACGATGCAGCCAGCCAATGGGGCAATGGAGGGGTGGGAACAACGGAGTGGAGATCTGGGTGCGGAGGGACAGGGCGATGCAAGAGCGTTATGACGTTGTCGTGATCGGTTCCGGCTTCGGTGGCGCGATCACCGCCTGCCGGTTAGCCCAGGCTGGCCGCTCCGTCTGTGTTCTCGAGCGCGGCCGACGCTGGGGGAAAGCTGAGTTCCCGCGGACGATCGGGCAGCTTCGACACGCGTTCTGGAACGAGACGGATCGAGGCTTCCTCGACTTTCGTAGCTTCCAAAACATCGATGTGATTCAGGCGAGCGGGGTGGGTGGCGGGTCGCTGGTGTACTTCAACGTCCAGATCGAAGCCCCTGAACGGACCTTTCAGCGTGGCTGGCCCACAGAGGTGTCCCGCCAGGTTCTCAACCCCTACTACGGGCTGGTCCAGGATATGCTCGATGCCGTGCCCCTGTGTCCTCCCGAGGGCCGAAAGCTGCCGCCTCGCACCACAGCCCTGCGCGAGGCCGCCCAAGCCATCGGAAAACAGGCTGACCTGCTGAAGATTGCCGTCTACACCGGTCCAGACCGCCTGAATCCCCATGGCGGAGTCTCCCAGAGTGCCTGTGTATACTGCGGCAATTGCATGCTTGGCTGTCACGTGCATGCCAAGAATACCCTCGATCTCAACTATATCCCCTTCGCTGAGCGGCACGGGGCGTGCGTCTTTCCCTTGCATGAGGTGGAGAAGATCGAACCGACCGACACTGGGTACCGGGTGACCTATCGTAATCTGGAGACAGATGATCGTGGGACGGTCGAAGGCGCAGCGGGTGGTGGTCGCTGCCGGGACCCTGGGATCCACCGCGTTGCTGCTGCGCTGCCGGGATGAGCATAAAACCCTCCCCCATGTGAGCCCGATGCTCGGTTATCACTTCTCAGGTAACGGCGACTTTCTCTTCGCTGGTACGCGCCAAACCCCGCGGGATATCAATCCCAGCGAAGGACCAAGCATCACGGCCGGCGTCGATTTTTCTACTGACGAATACAAGATCTTCATCGAGGATCTCGGTTACCCCGAGCCCATCCTCTGGTACCTTGAAGGGGCGATTCCTAATGTCGACCGGACGATCAGTGTCCTCAAGTTCATCAAGACCTACGTCTTACGCGCCCTCGGGATCGCGCGGTCTACTCCCCTTGGAGGCATTGCCCCGGAACTGCTCCAGGGAGATCTCACCACCAGGTTCCTTCCCTACCTGGGGATTGGGACGGATGCCGCCGACGGCCAGATCCACCTTCAGCGCGGCAGAGTCGACATCGCCTGGAACGTGCGACGGAGCCGCAAGATGTTCCGACAGATGGAGAACGCCCTTAACGCTCTTAGTCGTGGGATCGGCGGCAAATACCAATCCAGTCCCCTGTGGCTCTGGCCTTTCCGAAAACTCCTGACGGCACATCCCTTGGGTGGCTGTCCCATGGGGAATACCCCGGAGGCAGGCGTCGTGAAGCATACCGGTGAGGTGTGGGGCTATGACGGCCTGTACGTGATAGATGGCTCGATTGTCCCGACAGCCTTGGGAGTAAATCCTTCGATGACGATCGGCGCCTTGGCCGAACGGGCATCCTTCTGGATGATCCATGGTCGGGACATGAGCGCAGGTGACCTCCAGACCCCAAGTAATCATTGATGTGGCCGTTGGCATCCATAAAGAAGGGAGTCGCGGTACCATGCAGGCTGTCTCCACTCCCATATTCCTGGCGGTGGTATGACCTGATTCAGTGCTCTCAGAGCTGGTCCGTGATATATTAGGGGAGCTATCACATTCCTCGTGGCTGAGCACACCTTAGGGCAGAAGGGGTTCCCCATGATCGCGATTCGTCCGATGACAGCCGATGATAATCCGCAAGTGGAGCGCATCACCGATGCGGCTGCCGCCGCCTGGCTAAAGTTAGATCGAGACACCGGGCTCAACCCGTTTGAGAGCCGGTTGATCGCTAGCCGTTTCCAGAAGGATCCAGCCGGCTGCTTCGTCGCCGAAGATCCCACCCGTGGTGTGATCGGGGCGGTGCTATCGATTGCCTGGGGGAGTGTCGCATGGCTCGGACCACTGGTGGTGCATCCCGAGTTCCTGGGACAAGGCGTTGAGCATCAGCTCCTGCAAGCGCTGCTCCAGTATTGGGAGCCGATGATGCTCTCCGCGCAAGGCCTGGAGGCCGATCCGGCCCTTCCGGCTGAGATCGAATTGTACGCCTCCGTCGGTTTCCGCCCGCAATTCCTCACCGCCACGCTCATCGGTGCCGTCGATCCCGATGGACCACGAGAACCTATCCGCCAACGCTCCCCAAGCTTCGAACTGAGTCGCCTGTCGCAGCTGACCGGCACCTCTGGAGGAAACCATGCTGGCGAATTGCCGGCGCATCTCCGAACGCCATTATCCGGGATTGGATTACAGCAAGGAGATACAGAGTGTCAGCGAGCTGCACCTTGGTGATACCCTCTTGCTAGGGGTGGGGGAGCGGCTCTATGGCTTTGCCATCTGCCATACGGCGACCGGCAGCGAAGCGGATGCGGACAGTTGCTATGTCAAGGCCCTGCTCATCGATCCAGCCATTGACGATCAGGAGACACTGCTGGCATTAGTGGAAGCGTGTGAAGGATATGCACGGACACAGCAGCTGAAAACGGTCCGCCTTGGGGTCAACCTCGCCTGTTGGGAGGGCTATCAGGCGGTGGCCGCACGCGGATACCACATGCGACTCTTGCGGCTGCGGATGGTACGCCCCATAGACGATCTGCTCAGCGATCCCTCGCCGTTTCACTTCAACGATTGGCGTTGAGGCGCGAGTCGAGGCAACTTCTTCGCCCTCACGTGCAAGGGGCTCCGATGGGAGGATGAGGCGCCATGTGTTGGCTTCATCAAGATGACGCTGGCACGGGCCAGGATGAGGCGTGAGCGCCCCTTACTGGACCAGTAGGAAGTCCGTCACCACCTCCACGAGTTCATCGTCTTTTTCATATGGCAGCATATGGCTGGCTCCTGTCAATAGAATCAGACGTGCTCTGTGGATGCGTTTCAGGAAGGCCTCGCCATAAATCGGCGGCACCAGCCGATCGGAGGCCCCCCAGAGCAGCAGGGTGGGGGCAACGATGCGATGGATGCGCTTCTTCAGGCCTTTATCAGGGATGGGCCAGAGAAATTTTCCTGCCGCGCTAAGGTTCTTGGTGCGCTCCAGCACTGCTTCCAGTTGTGCCGCAGAGTCGGAAGGCAACGTCATCAGCTCTTTAGCAATGGCAGAGCCAGGGTCGTGGAACATCGCTGTCGCCAGTTCTTCCGGCGTGGCCGCAAAGAAGTCTAGTACTGGGTGGTCGTCCAACCACAGGCCAACGGGAGCCACGAGTACCAGTCTGCTCACCACATTCGGCGCGATGGCCGCCACCTCGGCAGCAATCATGCCACCGAGCGAATGACCCACAAGGTAGGGTTGATCCAGCCCCAGCGCTTCAATGAACTCAGTGTAGTACAGGGCTAGATCGACAACATCGTCCAGGTGTTCCAACCCCTCCGAGCGCCCGAATCCCGGATGATCCGGCACGATGACGCGGAAACTGCGGGCCAGGTTTTCCAGAAATGGCGGCCAGCCCTGTATACCGCTCATGCCGTGGAGGAAAAGCAAGGGGTCACCCTCGCCCTCGATACGTACGAAGGTTTGGAAGAGTCCGCTCCGGATCGATACCAGACTTTCGATCATGGATTCGCTTTCTGTGTTGTCGATATCGCCGCTGACAGCGTGCCTGATCTACAGGCGAGAGCGCTTGAGCAGAGCAACCAGCCCGCTTGCAAATGCTTTGCTGGCCGTAGAAGATGTACCGATGATCAACCCCAGGATGAAAGCGGCCAGTACGCCCTCCTTGGGATAGCTCCTCACCCAAGACAAGGCCTGACCTCCGGTCGCAGCCGCGCGCAAGCGTGCCTTGGCGTCCTCAGGATTCAACGGCTGAGCCGCCGTGCGCTCCATAGCAATCCTCCCGACATGAGCAGGGTCACCAGACCTGTGATCAGGGTGGCCGTGGGCGGGCTCAAAACGATGGCCAGGTAGAGGTAGAGTGCCCGAAGAATCAACCCGACACCCACCAACATCAAGGTCCCAGCTGTCCCCAGGAGGGCCAAGCTCAGACCGAGGCGGAACGACCCCGAACGCAACGCCCTAGCCTCAGCCTCAAGGAGCTCCAGGAGGGCAATGATCAGCTCGGCCAGGCCTCTCAAGACCTACCTCCGCTGCAGGAATTTGCCCACCAGGAGTCCTAGCCCAAATGCTGCCAGAAGGCTGACCAATGGTCTATCCGTCAACAGCTGTTCGACAGACTCAACTGTCCTCAGGCCCTGTTCTCCAGTCTCGTTGAGTGTCTCGCGCAATCCCCGCCCAAGGTTCCGAGCCTCGGTCCTGACTCTATTTCTAGCGGTGCTGACCTCGTTCCTCCCCGTATCGATGAGTCTTTGCGTCAGCTCGGCGATGTCCGAGCGGAGTTTTGTGAGATCTTCCTTCACGGCATCCAAATCCTTTTGCAGATCACGTTCTGCCATGAGCCTTACCTCCATTCACGAGAAGACTCCTCTCCAGGCCATCGCCTGCACCGCTGGGTATCCCCGCACCGACAACGGCATCGGCTCGCACTGCTTGTCGTACTCGATCTATAGCTCGCGGATCGACTGGCGAGCGACGACCCCATCAGACTTTGAAGAGATCGGCCTTTTCCCTGAGGAACGTTGCCTCGTCTGTCATCTCTCACTCCTCCGGCAGCAGAAAATCAAAATCGCAGCCGCGATGGGCCTGCAGCACATGGTCCAGGAACAGTTTACCATAGCCGCGCGCATACGCGGGCGGTGGGGGCTGCCACTGCATGCGGCGTGCATTCAGCTCATGGTCGGGGACGTGCAGCTCGAGTCGGCGATGCGGCACATCGAGCTCGATCTCATCGCCACTGTGCACCAGTCCAAGCGGACCGCCCAGCGCCGCCTCCGGCGACACGTGCAGGACAACGGTGCCAAACGCGGTGCCACTCATGCGGGCATCCGACATTCGCACCATGTCCCGCACCCCTTTAGCCAGCAGCTTTTTGGGAATAGGTAGGTAGCCGGCCTCGGGCATTCCGGGGCCACCGATTGGGCCGGCGTTTTGCAACACCATCACATCATCGGGACCAATGTCGAGGGCTGGGTCGTCGACGCGCGCCGCCAGATCTTCCAGCGAGGTAAACACCACGGCCCGTCCCCGGTGTTGCAGCAGCTGTTGGGAGGCGGCGGATTGCTTGATCACAGCGCCGCTAGGCGCCAGATTGCCGCGCAGGATGGCAAGGCCCCCTTCCGCCTTGAAGGGCTTCTCGAGGCTGGCGATGACCTCACGAAAGTGCTCAGCAGGCTGGATCGCCTGCAAATTTTCGTCGATCGTCTTGCCAGTCACCGTCAGGCAGTCGCGATGCAACAAAGGCGCTAACTCTTTCATCACGGCGGGTATCCCACCAGCCTCATAGAGCTCTTCCATATGGAATTGTCCCGAGGGGCGCACGCTGGCCAACAATGGCGTGTCTCGGCTGAACTGATCAAAGCGCTCCAGGGGCAGGTCAACCCCGGCACGACCTGCCACGGCTGTCAGATGGATCACCGCATTGGTCGAGCCCCCCACGGCCATCAAGATGCGAATGGCGTTGTCAAAGGCCTCAGGGCTCAGAATACGTGAAGGTTTGAGGTTCTCCCGCACCATTCCAACAATGCGGCGTCCGCTCGTTTCCGCCATACGCATGCGCTCCGATAAGGGGGCGGGGATAGCCGCACATCCCGGCAGCGCCATGCCTAGGGCTTCGGTGAGGCTAGCCATGGTGCTGGCGGTGCCCATCACCATGCAATGGCCCGTGCTGGGACAGAGAGCGCCCTCGATCACGTCCAGTTCCTCACGCGACAGCGTACCGGCGCGATGCTCCACCCAGAAGCGCCGGCAGTCAGTGCAGGCACCGAGGTGTTGATGGTCGTACCGCCCACTCAGCATCGGGCCAGCAGTGACCACGATGGCCGGCACATCCGCGCTGGCGGCCCCCATCAGTTGCGCCGGCAACGTCTTATCGCAGCCACCGAGCAAGACGACGCCATCGATGGGTTGCGCCCGGATCATCTCCTCGGTGTCCATGGCCATGAGATTTCTGAGCAACATGCTCGTCGGACTCAAGAACGTCTCGCCCAGCGAGATGGTGGGGAATTCGAGCGGTAAACCTCCCGCCTGCCACACCCCGCGTTTCACCGCTTCCGCAACCTCACGCAGATGACGATGGCAGGAATTCAGCTCGCTCCAGGTGTTGCAGATGCCAATGACCGGCTTCTCCATGTCCTCATTGCTGAGACCCATCCCTTTGAGGAAGGCCCGCCGGATAAAGATGCTGAAGCCGTCGTCACCATAGGACGTGAGCCCCCGCCGAATTCCTTCCACTGCCATCGTGTTGCCTCCTTCTTGCCAAGCTCGCGGCCTTGTCATAGTTCCATGTCTGGGGAGAGTTGGATGGGGAAAATCGCGGCTCGTCGGCGTTAGGACGTGGGTTTGCCTGGGCGCATAAAGAGGGGTGGCCCCTTCAGCAACATCTCCTCCCAGGTATGGATATGGTTCGGGGGAACCTCCCCCTCAAGTTTGCATTGTCAAAACGTCGCCGCATGTTCGAAGAATGGCACGTCGACGCGTAACACACCGTCGCGGCGGGCGGCATCGACGACCTTCTGAATAACCATCTGCCGCACGAAGGGAATCGGAATGCGTTTGACTCGATGCACGACCTCATCCGTACAGCGCATGGCAGTACCCTCAAGAAAGGGTCCGTCCGCGGCGTCCATGGCAGGTGGATGCTCGCACGTTTCCGGGACAAGTTGCTGGAGTCGCAGCGCCACAAAGTCGGTGACCCAATGCTTCAGGCTTTCGATGGCCTCTGGTGCCGGCTCTGCAGGTCGGCTTTCCAGCTTGCCAGCGATGTCTCGCAGCAAGCTCTCTAGGCGATCCAAGCGGTTCTCCACTGCTGCCAGGCGTTGTACCACATCTTCCACAGGGGCCCCCTTTCCGTGGACTTGTGTTTGCTGATGGGTGGGACGCCACGACCTTCTCCATGCTTGTGGCCGTGCATCGTTTGTTGTAGACGGTGCCTACACCCTGAGAGTCAACAGTATTGGCTGTGACTTATAACCGAATCTGCCGGCTGCTGTCAATGCGCACCGTCCCCTAGCGTTGGACCACCATAAACTTGGATTCCCATCGGTCCAGCATGCCATTCATCTCCACACCGACCACCACATCATAGCGTCCAGGCGGCGCTGACTGAGGTAACTTGATGGGCAACGTGCTCCAATACGTGCCATCCTGGCGCTGGACTTCTACCACCGGGTTGCCGACGAGCTCCCCCTGGTAGTAGATGTGCCGTATTTCACGGACGCGCAGGGGTTCTGTCCCACCCCTGGAGACGATCGCATATTGGACATTGACGTTGACGGTTTCCCCCGCATGAATCGACTGGGGGTTGAGACTGACTTCTTCAATGCGCACGACATTGCCTTTCTCATCGGTGTAGGCTATCGATTCAGTCGTGGCCGCACGCGTGCGCTCCTGTCGATCGAGCAGCTGACCGATGGCCCCCCCTGCCAGCACTCCTGTCAGACCGCCGATGAGCGCCCCAGTGCCGCCGCTGGCCAGACCACCGATGAGCGCCCCACCCGCCCCTCCTGCGCCGGCTCCGACAGCCGTCTTTGGATTCCCTTTGATCGCCCGCTCGATCGATTCGCACCCGTTCAAAAACGCCATGCCACCGGCGAGCAGCAGTACGCAGGCTATTTCTCTGAGAGGTTTCGGCTCAGTATCTCTCATCCCAAACTCCTTCATGTATAGTGGCGATGAGGCCGGTGCGCTGCTGGTGTCACCATGCGTGTGATCCTTATGTGTTCAGAGAGGTAGAGCGTGGAAGAGACCTCATAATGTGCGGACCAGTGCAATATGCCATCGGTTTGACACCTCTGCAACTCTGCTGTAGCATGACGGGAGTGTCACCCAGCGGTATCCTGTACGGCAACACAGAGCGCATGGTCGCGCCAGTGAGCCCGCCCGGATGTGATCCCGAGCGGGGACCACCGCGAGGGAATATTCTCTTGAATGAGTTGCGTGTGTTGCGTCGGCGACGAGCCCGCCTGAGCCTCCTGCTGTGGGCGCAACTGGGTGCGCTGCTCGGGTTCAGTGCCTTACTATTTATCACCTATCAGCTCTACCAGCTGTTCGAACCCTTCTTGGCTTCAATTGCCTGGGCCATCATCCTACGCTTTGCGTTCCAGCCAGCTCACCAGCTGCTGAGACAACGTTTGCCAAACCGACCCAATCTGGTGGCATTGCTATCAACCGGGGTGGTGATGCTGGCGGTAGCCATTCCCGTGGCGGTGATCTCAAGCATCCTTACGCACGAAGCTGCTGGCGCCGTGGCGGATGTGACACGTTTTCTCCAGACCGGTGGGCTCGAGCGTTGGGCCGCGCAATTGCGCGAGCTGGCATGGATTCCCCTGTGGAGATGGCTGAGTCCATGGCTGGATACGACGTCGATTGACCTACGGGGTATTCTCCTGCGCGCTGTGAATACCGGCGCCAATGTCCTCGTCGAGCAAATGACCGTGGGGGCGGCAAATCTCTTCGTCATTGCTCTCAAGTTCATCCTCATGCTGCTCACCCTGTTCTTCGTGTTCCGCGATGGCGAAGCCTTCTACCTCTGGGTGCGCACCACCCTCCCATTCGCACCGGCCCAGCAGGAGCGTATCTTTGGGCGGCTAGGGCAGACGATGAATGCCGTCACCTATGGCATTAGCATCACCGCCGCGGTCCAGGGCATCTTAGCCGGCCTCTTGTACTGGATTCTCGGGGTACCATTTCCAGCCTTTTGGGGGTTGCTAACCGCCATCGTGGCACCTATTCCAATAGGTGGGACAGGCTTGGTGTGGGGGCCGGCAGGGTGTGTATCTCATTCTGATGGAATCGTTGGTGCGTGGGATCATCCTGTTGGCCTGCGGAGCCTTGGTGGTGAGTACCATCGATAATGTGCTCAAGACATACCTGATCAGCGGCCGGACGCAGCTGCCGCCGTTGATCCTCTTCTTTGCTCTGCTGGGTGGGCTCAGGGCATACGGCATCCTGGGGGTCTTCGTCGGGCCATTACTCCTGGCGCTGGTCATCGATGGGGTGGCGCTCTACCGCGACATCAGGGCCGAGCGTAGGCCCGTGATCGCTCCATCGCCTTGACCACCTGCGGACTCAGAAGCCCGACCGGTCATACCCGATCGGAACCGAACCATGGAACACTAAAGATAAACCACTCAACAAGGTGCAAATCCCTAAGGAGGATGCATCTCACACAGCACTTGATTCATGCAATTTGGAGAAACACCCGGCGTGTCTGAAGCTACGTGTCTGAAGCTAGTGGATCTCAAGCTCTGAGGAAAGCCTAACACCTCTGGCACGGATGGCGCAGAGATTCTTGACACCTTTCTCGGCATCCAGTACAGTTGCGCAAGCTTTTCCACATCAGAGGGGTCAAGGGCCTACCTTTGCCATGGATCCTCAAGAGAACCATCAGCGCAAGACGGCAACCTCAGGAGCCACGCTGCAGCGAAGCAGCATGGCACAGCGCGCAGCCTGGTTTGCCGTGTGTATGGCTCTGATGCTCCTCATGGTGGCGCCATCGTTGGCATGGGGCCAGAGGATCCTCTGCCGCTGACTCCGCAGTTCACGACCCGCCTCTCAGCGTTCCGACGCTGTCGATGTTGGTGTTCCTGAATCGTTCTCTCATCATATGATCCAACTGGGACTGATTCTAGCTGCATTCTTTGCCCTTTCCCTCTCTGTATTCAGCGGGATCACCAGGCGATCCAGAAGGACAGCTGTTTTCTGTTTTGTGGTCATCCTCAGTCTCGATGCTTTCAGCATCGCTATTCATTCGGTCCACCATCTCTTCGATCCCCCACACGCGACCGAGTGCCTTGGATTCTTCACTTCCCAGCATGCCACTGGCACCTGCACTGACGCCTGGCACCTCGGCGCTCCAAGCCTGGCCGTAGAGCGTTCAGTGTCTCTTAGCCCGACGCGTGTGCTCACGCCACTTCTTCAGGTCCAACCAACAGCGCGCTCCTCCTGCATTGCCTGCTTAACCATTTCCGCTGGTCGCATACGCTGATGAGAATCAACGGGTGCGACAATGCCCTTTCGTAAGCATAAGCTCATAATAATCAACGGGTCACGTAATTCTGGAACGGATCCCCAAAGAAAAAACGACATAACCTAGCGAACAACATGGGGTTCAACGCATACTACGAGTCGCAGGGGTACTTCCGGCTTCCCGAGAACCAACGCACGCCGGTGGAGGAGCGGTTGGGCGGCCGCCTCTACAATCTCCAAGGACGCAGCGATGTGACGCTGTCGGACGTCGGTGAAGGGATTTGTCCGGCTGGGGTACAACTACCAGGAGCGCTTCGGCGGATTTCAGGACCAGCAGGCCGACTCCGCCATCGCGGACGTGGCCACCGGCCTCGATATCAACGTCGGCAGCCCCGGGCTCGTCAATCTCCGCGCCTTCTACGTCAACGAGGACTTCGACGTCGACAACGTGAACGTCCCCGATCCGTTCACGTCATTCGTCTCCAACCGTCACCACACGACGAGCGACGACTACGGCCTCTCCGCCCAGTGGTCACGGGGATTCGGGACGATTCGTCTCGCGCGTGACCGCAGGCGTGGACTTCCGCCTCATCGACGGCAAGGACGCCCAGGACATCTTCAACGCTCCCGACACAGCCCAGCGCCTCCAACGTCACTCGGCGAGGGCACGCAGACCTCCGTGGGTGTCTTCGGCTGAGGTGAGCCTGAAGCCCATCGACACCGTGGAGATCCTCGGCAACCTCCGCTTCGACGCCTTCGTGGACTCCGACGGTCGCATCGTCACTGACGGTGTCGCCCAAACGTTTTCCGACCAGACGCTGACCATCGTCAGCCCGCGCATCGCCGCTCGCTGGCAGTTCAGCCGGCCGGTCGCGATCCGCGCCTCCTTCTATGAAGGCTTCCGGGTGCCCACGCTGGCCGAGCTCTACCGTAGCTTCGAGTCGCCCACCTTCCGAGGGCTGTCGAACCCCAACTTGAACGCCGAGCGTCTGCTTGGCGGCGACCTGGGCCTGGACGTGCGGGTGTGGCGGCTGTCAGGGCAGCTCAACGGTTTCTACAACCGCGTGAAAAACTTCGTCGGGAGCGAGGAGGTGGGATTTATCAACGACAAGTTTACCGTGAGGGCCGCCAACGTGGCCGAGATCCACAGCCGCGGTTTCGAGCTGATGGCGTCGCTGCAAATCACTGACGACCTGTCGTTCACGACCAACTACACCTTCACCGACGCCAAGGTGGTCAAGGGCCCGTTGAAAGGCAACGATGTCGAGGGCGCACCCGAGAACGTGGCGGGCTTCTGGCTCTACTACCGTGCGCCGTTCGGGCTGACCGTCAATCCCCGGGCGCGTTACGTCGGGCAAGAGCTTCCAGGACATCACGAACGAGGCCGTCCAGGACGCCCATTGGATCTTTGACATCTTCGGCGCCTTCCGCGTGCACAAGCATGTGGAGATCTTCGTGTCCGGTCAGAACATTTTTAACGAGCAGTACGTCGCCGACGGCTTCAGCGGCGGGCTGGGCGCGCCGCAGCAGTTCTCGGGCGGCGTGCGCGTGAACTTTTAAGGAGGTGTGAGCGACGTGAGAGAACCCGGTGTGAAAAGGAGAAGGAATAACGGGAATAAGGCACGAGTCGTTCTCGCTTCCCAGTTCGACAAGCAGCAAGCTGACGCCATGGCTCATAGCGCAAGGCAGGTACATCATACGGAGGGCATGACATGCAGGGGTTCAGAGCGCTCACAATTTTCCTCCTGTCTATCGCCGTGGCCATGGGGTCTGTGACCGTAAGCATCGCAGGGGACGGCCCTACATTACAGGGCAAGTGGCATGAGGGCCGCATCGCGTCCATCACGATCGATCGCTGTGGGGTAGAGCCAGGCCAGTGTATCGGGTCCATCGTGCTGGCGGAGCAGAGTATCGGCGAGGTCGCATTAGGCATTCGACCGGGGACCTGGATCAAGCAGGCGATCGCTTCATCTTCATCGAGGATTTACGCGTGGGCAACTATGTCCGCGTGCAGGCCGTGCACATCCCCGGCGACCGGTTGCAACAGGTGACCGAGCTCGTCGTTGAGCCTCACATCACCCGTGTACGTCGACTGCTCCTGCCGTGTCCATCCGCGTGGCAAACGGAGGACACCCCGTGCTCGTAGGACCATGCCACGAACGTTCCGGAGGGAAAGGCGTGCATACATGACAACCATGCAAAAAGGGTCACCGCATCAGCAGAGGAACGGTGAAGCATACCCTCAGGGTCCCCTGTGAGAGGAGGGTGATACATGAACCGCAGCTATACCATGTGCATGATGCCCATGCTCTGCATGGGAGTCGTGCTGGCAGTCCAAGGGAAGTAAGAATGGAGCTAAAAACATCGGCGAGCAGGTCGGTAAGTCATAGACGAGAAGCCGATCGAGAGCAGCTCAGGTGTACAGGTCCGGAAGATCGTTTTCGAACAACACGGTATCTCCCACCCCCACAATGGTGGGCAGGACGATGGTGGCACCCTTGAGGTCACGGACGATGCGAATCTTCTCGGGGGGAAAGTTCTTGGCCTTAAGCCCTGCGGCTAGGGGTTTCGTCCGCTCCACTCCGACGAGCACGACATAGTCGCACACCTCAGCGGCCTTCGCCCCCAAGTGCTTCGTTCAGGTGCGCCTCCAGCGGGCCTAATTCGATCATTCCTGGCGTGACCAGGATACGTTGCCCGGTGGTGAAGCTGCCAAGAACCTCCAACGCCTCCGTGGCGCCGATCGGGTTGGAATTGTAGGAGTCATCGATAACCGTCACGCCGCCGCCGTTGTCGAGGAGTTGCAAGCGGTGAGGAACGGGGGGAAGCTCTAGAATCGCCTTGGCCAGATCCAGCAGAGGGACACCGATAGCCAAGGCGGCGCAGGATGCACCGAGAATATTTAGGACATTGTGGTGCCCGAGGAGGACGGTGCGGACAGCGATGCGCCTGCCATCCTGACTCATCATAGTAAACGACAAGCCCTCCGGCCCCATGGCGATGTGCTCCGCCCAGAGGTCAAGACTCTGTCCTGTCGTCTCCAGACCATAACGCATGACGCGCACATGGGAGGTTCGGTCTGCGAGGGCCCGACAGCGCGGATCATCGTTGTTGAAAATCGCCACGCCAGAGGCCGGCAGCGCTTCGATGAGCTCGTACTTGGTGGCCTGGATGTTGTCGATGGTCTTGAAGCGCTCCAGATGCTGGGGACCGATGGCGGTCAGGATGCCGATGGTGGGATGCACAAACTCGCTCAGCTCTTTGATGTCCCCCCGACGATAGGCCCCCATTTCGGCGATGAACACCTCGGTATTGCTGTCCAAACTTTCGTTGATCACCCGACAGACACCCATCATGGTGTTATAGCTCAAGGGCGTCTTGAGCACCCGACGATGGCCGGCGAGCAGATGCTCCAGAAGATACTTCGTCGAGGTCTTACCGTAACTCCCGGTAATACCGATTACCAGCGGCTGCACGTCACGCAAGCGATGCTGGGCACGGCGCAGGTAGGTCCGATTAATGGCATTCTGCACGGGTGACAGGATGAGGTTGGCCAACACGGTCGTCAGCGGGCTCAACTGGATTACCGCCAGCGCCGCCAGCACGATGACCAGCACCGCATGCGGGCTCAGAGCCGTCGACAGGTCTGACTGCAGACGGGCGAGCGCTAGCCAGGTGCCGAGCCCCATGACAACGCCGGAGATGGCCAGCGACGTCCCCAGAATGCGTAACGCCCGACCGGTGTACACCAGCGGTTTTTTCGGTGGTTCGGCCTGGCGATAGGCATATACGAGCAAACCCGCCTCACACACGACCCACGCCGCGAGCAGGAAGGCCCCGTCGACGAACCCTGTCGGCAGCACAAGCGTCATGCTCAGGAAGAGCACCTGGCAAAGTCCCGAAGGGACCTCTATGAGACGGCTTTGTGGCTGGGCCATCAGCCACTGCACCAAGCGATGGTTGGCATAGCTATCCAGTTGCAGCATCTGTAACGCCCGCTGGGTGCGCAACAATACCCAACCCAGAGTCACAGCGATAGCCAACGCAACGACGATCAGATTGAGCGCTAGATTCATGCAGAAGTACTTTCATGCCGCTCGTCAGGCTCGCGCAGAAAGCGTCGGACGAGCAGGCGAAAGCGGT
Organism: uncultured Nitrospinota bacterium; assembly: GCA_963707985.1. Taxonomy (GTDB): domain Bacteria; phylum Tectomicrobia; class Entotheonellia; order J063; family CAVPRW01; genus CAVPRW01. The sequence continues at coordinate 63,407 of CAVPRW010000009.1, forward strand.
CGAATTGATCCAGATAGGCAAAGTGGCCGGCGTTCTCAAACACGGCAAGTTGTGCGGCAGGAATCAGTCGCGCCATCACCTGCCCGGCCGCGAGAGGCACATCGCGGTCTTGTGCACCCCACACCAACAGCGTCGGCGATGCGATCAGCGGCAGCAATGGGGTCAGGTCCTCAGTGATCACCCGCACCAGCGTCGGTCGCAAGGGGCCAGCACTGGCGTAGTCCTGCGATTGCACCCGACGGTAGATCGCCCCCCGTGCCTTTTCCCCGATCCACCCTGCATGTGCCGCCAGCCATTTGCCGAAACGCGCCGCTGTCCGTTTCAGACGGGTTGCCAGGGCGGGGTGCATCCGAATGCCGGCGCTACACACCAGGACCAGCTTGCCAACACGTTCTGGCGCGGTCGCCGCAAGCTGGATCGACACCTGCCCGCCGAACGAATGGCCGATCAGGTGAGGTCGGTTCAACTGTAATCGCTCCATGAGCTGCAGCGTCAGACGCGCGTAATCAGCCGAACCCCAGGTGGTCGGCGGCAAGCTACTGTTGCCGAACCCTGGCAGATCAAAGGCAGCTACCCTATACGAGCGGTGTAGATCGTCCAGCACCGGGGCAAAGCTCTCGATGGCTCCTCCCCAACCGTGCAACAACAGCACTTGAGGACCCTGACCACCCACCTGAGAGCGCACAGTCAGGCCATCGATCTGCAGCACATCCTGGCGCCAGGGGCCCATGGCAGCATCGTCGAGCGCGGTTGAGGACTGTATCATGGTCTCTGCCGCATGCTTTCGGAGGTGGGCTCGTCCTTCTTGCGCAGCAGATTCACCTCGAACGAGAACTGGGTCTGGACGCGTGCCTGATGGCGTTCGCACGCGATGGTGATGAGGCTGTCCACCAACTCATCGAAGGGCAGGCCCGTCGCTTCCCAGAGATAGAAGGCCAGAGAGCCGGGGATGGAGTTCACTTCGTTGAGATACAGGGCATCGCTGTCCGACTGGTACAGGAAGTCGATACGCGAGGTCCCTGCCGCGTCAATGGCACGGAATGCCTGCATAGCGAGGTTTTGCACGCGTTCCGCGAGCGCTGCCGTGATGGGGGCTGGAATGAGGCGATCCAGCGAGGCCATGCCTCCGGGTTGCTTAGCGTGTTTGGCACTTTTGCCGCCGCGTTTGTACTTGGCATCGAAGGAAAGAATCGCCTCATGCGTGACTGGTTGTTCGCATACTGACACACGCGCCGGTGGTCCCATGACGGCGCAGTTGATCTCGATGAAGTCGGTGAGAGCGGGTTCGACGATAACACGGCCATCCAGGATCAGCGCCGCGGCAATGGCTTCGCGCAGCGTCCCACGGTCATGGCAGCGCTTCACCCCGATGCTGCTACCCAGGCAGACGGGTTTGACGATCACGGGATAGGCAAATGCCGCCTCGATGCGGTCGACGATCCCGGCCGGCTCTTGGCCCCATTCGGCACGCCCTAGGACCACCCAATCCAGCACTGGGATACCAACACCACGGCAGATGACCTTGGTCAGGGCTTTATCCATGGCGATGGCTGAGGCAGCGACCCCAGCGCCAACGTATGGGACGTCGGCAAGCTCGAACAGTCCCTGTACGCTGCCATCTTCTCCGAAGCTACCATGCAAACAGGGGAAAAATACCTCGGCCCAGAGTTGGGGCGGTTTCCTGAAGAGGCCCTGGCCGCCTACCCGGATGGACGACCAATTGTCGGATCGAGCGGTCCGGACTTAAACTGACATGCACGACCCCAGTGGCACGGGTCGGCTCACCCGCTGGATCGGTATATAATTTGAGGTTGTGCAAGCTTTCACCTGCATACCATTGGCCATCCTTCTCGATGTAAATCGGTAGGACGCGATGACCGGCTGCCTTCAGAGCGTCCATGATTTGATGACCGGTAATGACAGATACTTCGTGCTCCACAGAGCGCCCACCAAATAAAACCGCCACCGTTTTCTCTGCCATAGTGTTGCACCAGTCTCCATGCATCAAGGCCGTAGTTCAGGTGTGTGCCGGACGTTTGAGCGGTGCCATGCGTCTGGTTAGCAAGGCTCAATCTATCGCAGCGGATCGTCGAGGTCAAGAATTCCCTTTCCGCCGCAGGTGGGCGCCGCTAGAGCACCCGTCCGGGCGCGCGCCTGATGAAGAACACCAACGGCATGACGACGACACACAGCGCTGTCATCAGGAGGAAGCAATCCTGGTAGGCCATCATGGTGGATTCGAGGCTGAGCTGTCGCTGCACCAGGCCCAGTGATTTCAGCCCTAACATACTCTCCGTCTCACCGGCCTTGGCCAGGAATGCTCTAATTGGTGCCCATAGGTCCGTCCAGGGGAGCGATGAGAGGGTTTGCTGTTGGTCGAGCATATGAGCGTGATAGAGTGTCCGGTGCTCGAGAAACGTAGCCATGACGGCGATGCCAACGGTTCCCCCAAGGCCTTGCTGCATGATGTTGATCAGCCCTGAGCCCATACGCACTCGGTCGGCGGGCAGGGTCATCAAGGAGGCGGCGTTCATCGGTGTGAACACGAAGGCAATGCTGAAATAGCGCCAGATGATCAGCCAGATGATCACCTGCATCGGCGTGTCGAGCGTCACAGACGAGAACCAATAGCATGACAGAGCAAATAGCCCTAAACCGAAGAGCACGATCAGCCGCCGATCGATCAGATCTGCCAGGCGGCCCGCCCCTAAGGTGGTAAATGCCATGATGAAGGCCCCGGGGAGCATGGCAAATCCCGCCTGTGCCGGTGTGTAGTCCAGGGTGCGTTGCATGAGAATGGTCTGCATGAAATTGCTGGCCCAAAAGTTCACGGCATTGATCAGGATCACCACGGAGACAATGGCAAAGCCAAAGTTGGTATACAGGCGCAGGTCCACCAGGGGCTCGTCCCGCCAGAGCTCGATCACCACAAACAACACAAACGTCACGCCGCTGGCCATGAGCAGGCGCTGGATGAACGGCGCATCCCACCCCTGACGATGCCCCTGACTCAGAGCGATCAGCAAGCACACCAGGAACACCGCCAGGGTGACCAGACCTGCCAGGTCGAGGGACCGGCGCTGTGCGTCCCGCGTGTTTGGCAGGACCAGGAATACCAATGCCATGCACAGGAGACCGGGAACGAGATTTAAATAGAAGACCGCCCTCCAGCTCAAAAAGTCAGTGAGATAGCCCCCCATCACCGGGCCGACCGCCGGCCCAAACGCCGCAGCCAGCCCGAACAACCCCATCGCCAGCCCACGTTCTCGTGGGGGGAAGGCCTCGTTCAACAGGACCATAGCCATCGGAATCAGCGGTCCGCCGCCTACCCCCTGCACGATGCGGAAAAAGATCAACGCGCCTCCATTCCACGCCAGTCCGGAAAGGGCCGAGCCGGAAATGAACGTCAACAGACTGAGCAGGAAGAGATTGCGATTGCCCACGCAATTCCCCAACCAGCCGACGGTGGGGATGAGCACCGCACTGGCGATCATGTATGCCGTGATGACCCACTGGACTTCGTCGAGATTCATGCTGAAAGTGGTCATGATCGGCGGCAAGGCGACGTTGACCGTTGCACCGCTGACCACCACCAGAAACGCCCCAAGCATCACCGTGGCAGTTACCCACCACTTGTAGGATGGATGATCGGGAGCGATCCAGGGCGTGGAGCCTTTTGTGGCAGGATCTCGGTGGATCAACGGCGGGTGCTGCAGTCGTGCCATCGAAAGTTGCTTTCAACAGGCGTGGCGATGAGGTTTTACGTCAACTGTTTGGTTGAACCGCGCCATCTCGATCAGAGCGCTTGGCTCGTCAATGATTTCGGCTAGATACGTGGGGTGATAGCATCGACAAGCGGTCAGCGCTCAACAAGGCTGGCCATTGACCAGTGAGGCACAAACCGGGTTGGCAAAGAGAGAAAGTACCCAGTTGCTGATAGCTTTGCCATCAAACCAGGGAGCCGGATTGTCAAAGGTCACCTCTAGAGCCTCCGGGGCGTCGAGCCAGACCTGACGCTGTTCGAGCTTGGGACTCAAGCGTAGTTGCAGCACCGTTGTCCCGCGTCGGGTGATATCCATGACCCCGAGGTTGCCGCGAAATTCATAGTTGCCGGAGACCACGACGTGCCGCTGCGCGCAGTCGATGCTGAGAATTGACAGCGGTGAGAGGCGGGCATTGCCTTCGTCGAGCTGCGCTGTCGCAGGAAAGCCGCGCATGAGGCGCAAATCGAGGATGTTCTGGAGGTGGGGGGCGCTCTCCCGGAGCAAGATCTGGCAGGGATCTTGTGAGGGTTCCGCCTCTTGGGGCAGCAGTTTCCCTTCACCGCCCAGAGTGTAGAGCATCGGCACGAGCGACCATAATAACCACCCCACGACGATCCAGGATCGCTGCCCCAACGGCGCCGGGGTACTGGAGCAACATCGATTATGGTGGACTTCCCAACGCATCGACAAGGTTTTCCCGCGACTCAGGCAACAGGGGTAACTTTCAGCGTTCCCGTGCGTGGTTGAACGGTTTCGATGCGCACCTGCACGGGGTCGCCCGGGGCGAGTTCTTTCCCGCCGACGGGGATATCGATCTCCTGCATCATCTCGGGGAGCAAGACCAGGTAATTACGTGGAAAACGATCCAACACGATGCCGCCGAACACAGCACCTTGGTGTTGGCCGAGATAGCGCAAGAGCCAGTATCGGCGCCGGTCGTGATCAACCGTCCCGGCCCGGCTCAACGCCGCTTCGACTTCCGTGAGAATGGTTTTGACCCGCTCTTCATCATACAACGGCTCACCGCGTTCCAGATAGGCATGCAGTTGCCGGTGTGAAAGCAAATCCACATAGCGCCGTAGGGGTGAGGTGAAGGTCGTGTAGATGTCGACGCCCAAGCTGCTATGGCGGGTCGGCTGCAGTCCGATTCTGGCAGGACTCATGGCTCGTTGCTGGCGATAATGCAAGACCGGATCGTAGGTTAAGGACGTCGGGAAGGTCTCGCGGGGAGCGGCTTGGCCGCGATACACAATGGGGATTTGACGCTGAGCGCAGAACTGCCCCACCAGCGAGTTGGCCAAAATCATGAACTCGGAGACGAGGATTTGACTGGGCGCCTCGCGATCGGTGAGTCGCATGGTAATCTGCTTGTCACGATCGACAAAGAGATCGACCTGGGGGATCGGCAAGGCGATCGCACCGTTGTCGAATCTGGACTGGCGCAGACGTTGGGCAATCTCGAACCCCTGTGTGAGTCGTGGCTCATGGCCGATGCGGGCATCGGCGTCCTGGTAGGTCAAGCGTTCGGCGACGCGGATGAGACTGGGGACGATCTGGTAATCGACGATCTCTCCCTCAGGTGTCAACGTCACCAACAGGCTCATGGCTGGTCGCACCTCCCCCGCCACGAGGCTCAGCGCTCCTTCAGACAGGAGCGGTGGGAGCATAGGGATCTTTCCCTCGGGGAAGTACAAAGAGGTGGCGCGGTCGCATGCCTCGCGGTCGAGCAGCATATCCGGCCGGATCACGCTTGCCGGGTCGGCAATATGTACCCCAAGTAAGACCAAGCCATCCGCAACCTCACAGCTCACCGCATCATCGATATCCTGGGTCAACTCACTATCGATGCTCATGGTGTGCAGGGCCGTCAAATCCCGGCGCTGATCAACCCCTCTGCCTTCCCTCTCGATGACCTCGTGCGCCGCGTGCGCCGCCTCCTCTAGGACCTCCGGGCTAAAGCTCGTCGGTACACCTAGACGCAGCAACAGGATATTTTCGTCCTCCTCCCACACACCAAGACGAACCAGCAATCTGAACGGTGCATCGGCAGCCGTGACCTCGGCCCGGTTGAGGAGATCACGCGCCAAGCGGTAGCGCGGCGCCTCGGTGTCGTGCAGCGCATATTCCTTCAGGATCTCGATCCAGGTCCCCTGCGCCGCCAATTCTGCGGGAGCTGGCGTATACCCTTCCCAGATGGCCTTGACGAATGCCGCGGCGGCGGTCAGTTCGCGTTCGCGCTCAGCTTTGCGAATCTTTTGATGCAGGAGCTGTTCGACTGTCTCCGGAGGGTTGGGAACAAAGGTATCAGCCTTGCGGGAAAAGTGGATGGTGTCATCCCAGCAAGCGCGATACATGGCCGCGGTATGATCGGGCGTCACTTCCTCGCCAAAGACGAGACCAGCCAGAAAGGCGCAGTCATAGGCTTCCGGCTCAGCCCAGACGAGCTCCCAGACGTCGGCGAGATCGATCCGCGAACGCAGCTCCTCGCGACGCTTGGCAATGTCCCGCAGCGATTGAATGAGCTGATCTCGGTCCTTCTGGACATTGAGGGCATGCGGGGCAACGTGGAGAAAACGGCTCTCAGGGAGATTGATCTCACGGTCGCCCTCGGTCAGGATCAAGAAACGCTCCCCCTTGATCTCTAGACAGACGCCGAGCGTCAGCTTCTTATCGACAAAGAATTCCACGACCGTGCCACGCCACTGGGCCTTCGGATCCGTTTTCGTCGAGGTCGCCATGGAGTCCTCAAGATAGGTAGTCTCACCGCGGTGTGTTGCGCTGCTTCCTTGCGTCATCCCGCCACGTCCCCAGGGGGAATGTCGCCGCTGCAGCACAGCCACGATAATGAATCTTCAAATGCGTGTCAACTGTTGACGCGACCCCTTTCGCTGGCTACATTGGAGAAAGTTGTAGGAATGCTCCCCTCTAGGATAGATGAGAATATACCATGGACATGCGCTTACAAAAAGTGCTCGCACAAGCTGGTCTGGCGTCTCGTCGAGAGGCGGAACATTGGATTCAGGCAGGGCGCATCTCGGTCAACGGCAAAGTAGTCACCACGCTCGGCACCCAGGCGGACCCGGTGGTCGACCGCATTGCCGTCGACGGTAAGGTGATCAATCGTCTGGAGCCCAAGGTATACTATCTGTTGAACAAGCCCACTGGCTATGTCAGTACCTGCGAGGATGAGCTCGGCCGTCCAACGGTCCTCGATCTCCTCAAGCTGGTCAAATTTCGTCTCTTTCCCGTCGGCCGCTTGGATTGGGACAGCGAAGGCCTGCTGTTGCTGACCAACGACGGCGAGCTGGCGCAACGGTTGTTGCATCCGCGCTTTCACATCCGGCGCACCTACCTGGCCAAGGTTGAAGGGATTCCGACAGTGCAGGCCTTGCAGCGCTTGACCACAGCCGGCGACCCAGCGGCCCCCCCGAAGCGTCGGCCAACAGCGCGGATTATCAAGGTCGGAGAACGCCATGCCTGGTTAGAGATACGTCTCTGGGAAGGCAAGAATCGCCAGGTCCGACGGATGTGCGAAGCCGTGGGGCATCCGGTCAGACGTTTGCGTCGGGTGCAGTTTGCCGGGCTTGACACCATGGGATTATCATCCGGCCAGTATCGTCCCCTATCTCTGACAGAAGTGCGCACTCTCAAGCAGTTGGCCGGATTTGAGCAACCGTCGACGCGCGTCCACTCGTGACGCCGCGCACCAGCCCGACCACCAGCCGCCGTGGCTGAGCTCTCTGAGGTGAACGTTTGTCGTGGGCTTTGTCTTTGACATCTCAGGAAAAATTCTGCTAGAATAGCATCGCTCTAGTATGGAACGTGACGCCCGTACTCCCCTTGGCGTCTTCTCGCCCCCACACGACTGTTGGTTCCGTTCCACCAGGCCGGGACGCGACGGGACAAAGCGTTCGGGTTTGCGCGTGGGAGAGGCGTCCTGCATCGTGGGTGGGCGCTACAGACTGCAACCACAGACGCTGACATTTCCGAACGTAGAATAGGACCTCGATGACGCTGGCCAATCAACTGACGGTCCTTCGCATTCTGCTCATCCCGGTATTTGTCCTGTTGCTGGTCTATGATGCGCGCATCGCTGCGCTCATCGTGTTTTTGCTCACCGGCCTCAGCGACGTTCTGGACGGATACATTGCCCGCACCTGGCGGCAGCAAACCACCCTGGGCGCTTTCCTGGACCCAATCGCCGATAAGCTGCTGATGGTGACCACTTTTGCCACACTGGCCCTGCTGCAGGCCTTACCCCTGTTCTTGAGCATCCTGCTTATCGGCCGTGATGTCCTCCTCAGCCTGATGATCGGTATTGTCCTGTGGACCACTGGACGGCGATTATCGGAGCCGTCGCTGTTGGGCAGGGCGGCGATCTTTGGCCAGACATGGACCGTCGCCCTCGGACTTTTCTTCTATGTGTTCGAAGATTGGCCGGTCATTACCACCCTGCGCCCCTTTATTCTACTGCCGATCTTCGTCGCCACCGCCCTGTTAGCCATCGCTGCTGGCGTCCATTATATCTACCAGCTCGTGCGTATGCTGTACCAGGTCGAAGCGCCGCTCGGCAAACGCATGCCCGTCCAATAAGCCCTACTCGCCGTGGAGACTGCGTCGGTGAACGCCTGGATACAGGCCCCATGGGTGAAAGCCCTCGTCCTGGTCGTGAGTCTGATGCTTGTCATCGTCGTCATCTACAGCCTGCGAGCGGTGCTCACCCCATTCTTTGTGGCGCTTGCCTTTGCCTACCTTCTCGACCCCATTGTGGAGGGCCTGGAACGGCTGCGCATACCACGAGGCGCCGCCTCCATCCTGGTGCTGATGACCGCCGTGGGGCTCGTGACCACATTGCTGTTGGTGCTCTACCCGGTGGTCAGATTGCAGGTGGAAATGCTCGCCGCTGAAGTTCCCCAGTATCTGGTGACCCTGCGGGAATGGCTGACCCCGTGGATCAATCGCCTGTCACAAATGGAGCCAGGTCGAATCCGTGGGCTGTTGGATGAGGTCTTACAGGGCTCCGAGGGCATGCCCCTACGCATCCTGCAGACCCTGTCCTCGGTGGTGGTGGGGACGTTAGCCAGTCTGGGGGGCATCCTCACACTGGCACTGAATCTGATCGTCATCCCGGTTGCAACGTTCTATTTCCTACGGGATTTCAGCCGCATGCGCGCGGCGTTCCCGACCTTCTTGCCGATTAGCTACCGCCAGTGGTTGATGGAGAAATTGGCCGAAATCGACGACTTATTGTCCGGCTTTGTACGCGGTCAACTGCTGGTTGCGGTGATCCTGATGGGTCTGTATAGCATTGGGCTCTCTCTTGCCGGCACTCCGTCAGGGGTGCTGTTTGGTATGTTGACCGGGGCGGCGAACATCATCCCATTCATGGGATTGGTCGTGGGGTTCATCCCGACGCTGATCCTTACGTTCCTGCGGCACCATGATTGGCAGCATCCGGTGGGCGTGGTGGCGGTGTTCGCGGTGGTGCAGATGATCGAGAGCAATGTCGTCTCCCCGAAAATCGTCGGCGAGCGCCTGGGCCTGCACCCGGTGGTGGTGATTTTGGCAGTGCTGGTGGGTGGGCAGCTCTGCGGTTTTCTCGGCATTCTCCTGGCCGTGCCGACGACGGCGGTCATCAAGGTCTTTTGGCGCGATGTGCTGGCCTTCTACCGAGAGATCTGACGGGATCGTCATCCCTGGAGGGGTAACATCGGTTGCAAGGCATCGCTCAGTCGGGCAAACTCATCGAGGCTGAGTGTTTCTCCACGGCGGCTGGGTACAATGCCGCTGTGCTCGATGGTTTGGCGCAGGATGGCGGGCTCGATCAGCGGCAACGCGTGGCGCAGCGCGTTGGTGAGCGTCTTCCGGCGCTGGGCGAACGCCGCATGAATGATGCGGAACAGACAAGCCTCATCCTGGACCGCCACGGAAGGGGTCGGGCGGGGGATGATGCGGACCACCGTGGACATCACCTTTGGTGGCGGAGAAAAAGCCGATGGCGGTACATGGAAGCCTTTATCGACAGACGCATACCATTGCGTCATGAGTGTCAGGCTGCCATATGCCTTGGTGCCTGGACTAGCATAAAGCCGTTCGGCCACCTCTCGCTGCAGCATGATCACGGCACAGCGCAGGCGGGAGCGCTGGCTGAGCAGTCGCGTCAGAATAGCCACCGCCGTGCCATAGGGGAGATTGGCGACGACCTTGATGGGGATGGGTAGCTGATCGAAGTCGAAGGTGAGCGCATCCGCGTGCACGATTTCCACCTGAGGCCTATCGGCAAAACGCTGTTGCAGGGGAGCAATGAGATCGCGATCTAACTCCAGGGCCAAGAGTCGTCCGACTCTGCTCGCTACAGCCTCAGTCAGTGTGCCTGTTCCGGCGCCGATCTCCACCACTACATCGTCTGGAGTGAGCTCAGCCAGGCGCAGGATGCCGCTGAGGATGGTCGGACTGACGAGAAAATGTTGTCCGAAGCGCTTTTTCGGATGGGGAGCGAACTTGTGGACCACTTCATGAGCGGACATCATGGCGCGATGCAATAGCTTCATTTCCTCGGTTTATGAGACGAGGTGGCCTGCAGCTTCCACGACGCCTGCACCCACGACTGCTCGACTTTAAAGCCGAACCCCATAAAATCAGGGTAGTATACCGTTTCCTGCCGGTCCGCTGCAAGCGCTGGCCCGGCGTTCGTGATGCCAGGAGCGCTGACTGTCCTTGTAGGTGAAGCCTAGCCGTCTTGGCAAGCGTTCACGACCAGAGTCGTTGGACATTGAGCGTAAACCCAGGGAGTAGCGGTTCTCCTGAAATTGTCAAAGGATTTTCTAAGCAATCCACCTCGGTATGCGGACGGTAGACGTAGACCTTTTTCTCTTGTGGATCAATGAGCCAGCCGAGCTGTGCCCCATTCACCACATATTCCTGCATTTTTGTCTGCAAGGTGGCTAAGTCATCCGAGCGCGAGCGGAGCTCAACCACAAAATCCGGACACAGGGGCGGGAACTCTTCTTGCTCTTCCACGGACAACGCCTCCCAACGAGACCGTTTGACCCAGGCGACATCTGGGGAGCGTTTGGCGCCATTGGGCAGCGTGAATCCCGTTGACGAATCAAAACCAAGCCCGGTCCCATCCGCTTCCACCCACTGACTGAACAGCCCAATGAGGGTGAAATTGCGTGTTCCCGTCCGCCCGCCAGTTGGGGGCATCACGACTAGATCTCCTTCCCTGGTACGCTCCAAACGCCACTCCGGGTTTGACTGGCAAAACGCGAAGAACTCATGGTCGCTCATCTTCCGCAGGATGGGGCCAAAATGCAGAATCAGTGGCTGGGATTCGGTGACAATGGCCGCTGGGCTCATGCACTCACCCCCTTTCGGGTACGGACACGCCGTAGGATTAAGGCATATCAGGGCGACGCACATCTATAAGGATATACTGCCGCCTTCTGTCTTGTCTATGATGCCTGCTCTCAAAGCTCGTCTGGGAAATAGTGCGGCGTGCGCCGAATCCCACCAGCGTTTCAGTTCTGGCCAATGGGCCAGGCATCGGCCGTGATCGAGAAGCACACATAGTTTCATGTGGCATGGTTGGCGGGGATTTGCCGCCATCGGCGCTCAGGGATGACCCACGAGCGTAACTTGTTCGCATCCAGTTCAACCATGACGCCCAGGCCATTGTCGGGGACCATCGCAGACACCTGTCTTGCCCAGAGCGGTGTCTTAGGGAGGTCAGGTGCGACAAACCTGCCTGGCCCGATAAGCAATCCACACCGATCGCTTGCGGATGACGGCATACTCATGTACCGCTGTTGGGACGAATCGATTTACCGCGCGGTGGACGTCGCCCATCGAGTCAGCTGGGGTGACCCCATGCATCATGGCTCTGTCAGAACTGATACCTATAGCACAAAAACCTCGAAAGTTTGCCCGAGAAGCGTGATAGGACTGTATGTCCTCGCAATCGTCACGACCCCATCCTCGGATGGCTTAGTCATAACTACCATTGCCCGTATGCATTACGCTGGAGTAGTAGAGACCGCCGCGAAAGGGCCGGGTCGTGACCAAGGCCCTGCGGGTGCTGGTGAGGTCGGCGACGCGGTGGATGTGCGTCGTCTTAATGGCCTCGGCAAGGGTCCTCGCCGGCAGCATGGTGGTGAGCCACCACGCTAGCCTCTACTGGCCCGCCCCAAGTGGACCCAGGAGGAGGACATTATGGTCAGAACGCCTGCTGGAGGTTCCGTTTCGCCTCCATACCTCTAAGCGGTGGCCATTCTTCCACGAGGCCCTCCGCCCATCTTTCCTAAGACTTGCTGATCCGACCGTTGGTACCTTAAGTCCATCTCGTCATGTGTCCCGCTCGGGGAGCTGATTCAGATAGAACAAACTTTAGATATTTATGTCCGGGTCAGTAAAAGCCGAAACCCAGCAATCCAATAGTCTGGCTTTTCCGATACATGATTTCAGCAAGTATGCATGCGGACTTCCGGATGATATCTCATGAAAGTGCTCCACATTTATGGGGTTATGAACACACACCCAGCATTGTAGGGGAGGCAGGGCGTGTCCGCCGACGTCGCGTTACGCCAGCTGTTCCAGCAACTCTTTGGCCTCCTGGAGGTCGGTCGTGTCAAAGCCCTCGGTGAACCAGCTATAGACCGGCGCCAGCAGCTCACAGGCAGCGGTGCGCTGGCCCTGGCGCTGCCACAGCCGCGCTTGGCGTTTGCGGCTCTCTTCGCCGTTGATTTGACGCTGCGTCAGCAGGCGCGCCGGGAGGCGGTAGCGCTGCGCTTTGCGCCACCAGCCGGCCCGGGGTAGGGCAAAGCGCCACAGAATGATCTCATCCTCAGAGTGCAACATGATCTCGCCCTGGCGGGCTCGATACTGTGCTATGATACCGTCTAATATTGACATCTCCAATCGTTCTGTTTTGAGACCTGCGCACCGGAGAAACATCATGTTCGACATACTGGTTACCGACCTCAACAAACTGTGCGATGAACTGCCGTTTCACACCGGCTGGTACCTGAAAGCCCTGCGCACCGGCGAGACAGCGCACCGTCATGGCCACGTGGTTGTCCCTTCAGCCAGTACCCGCAAAATCGCCATTATGATGACCGCGCTGAAGGCCGTACACGAGGGCAAACTGGCCCTGGATCAGCCGGTGACCATCCAGGCCAAGTATCAGCACAACGACTCTGGCTGTTTCCAGTATCTGCAGCCAGGTTTTACCCTCCAATTGCGTGACGTGCTGGTGATGATGATCATCGTCAGCGATAACACCTGCACCGGGACCGTGGTCGACATGGTAGGGCTTGACGCGATTAATGCCCTCTCCCAATCCGTGGGGATGCAGGGCACGACGCACCGTTACGGCATCCCGCCGGCGGGGATGGCCGGGTACAGCCCAGCCCCTGAGACCAACGCGACCACCCCGGCTGACGTCGGGCTCCTGCTGGAGCGCATCCTCCAGGGCTCACAAGACCCCGCGGTCGCAGCGCAGCTCGGCAGTACGCCAGCGCTGTGCCAGTTGGCACTGGACATCCTGAGCTGGCAGCGCCTGCGGAACCGCTTGCCGGCGCGGTTGCCCCTCGGCACCAAAGTGGCGCATAAGACGGGGACCACCGCACGCAATTACCACGATGCCGGGATTATTTACCAGGGGGATCAGCCGCTTTTTATCCTGAGCGCGTATACCGACGAGGTGCCGCTGGACTTGCCTGACGGCACCCCGGGGCACACGGCCGCCCACAACCTCATCGCCCAGATGAGCCGGCTCTGTTACGACGCCTTGCGCGTCTAAGTACTGCACACCGTAGTTGCCACGCCAGTGTTGGTGGGCGTGAGGCCACCTCGCCGCTCGCGTACGACCCATGGAAGTCGCCTCAAAATGTACAGCGGCCGCCGACTGCGGATGGCGTGACCACTGACTCGCCGAATGTGTTCAATAGGGCACACAGGGCACGCCATGTCACACTCAACAAGCAGCACCGGACGATGCACCTTCTAATAAACACGTCGTTGTCGCCAAAACCACCCATCCAGGCGAACCAGGTCTCTGACCGGTGCTGCGTGATCTCCTCCAGCCACACCTGGTCATGGCCTGACCGCAGATGGCTGGTATACGTCTGGATTCAGGTCAGCCAGAGGGAGCGCTGGCCTGGGGGCAAGGCATCGGCGCGGATGCCCTCATACGGGATGACGACGTTGTCCTTGAACGACACAGACGGCTGGCATCCATCTGGAGGGGTATCGCGCTCCGGTGGCAGGTCGGTGGCGATCATGGACTGAAAGATAATCGCCTGCTTCTGCTGGGGCAGGGAGAGGGTGCGAATGAGCTCCAGGCCGTTGCGCGGCTCCGCGTCGCATTCACGCAGTCCGGCGTAGGGGCCGCGGTCGGTGATGGCCGCCTCCGCACCCCAGAATGCCGGCGTCATCACGACGTGGTCCTTGAGGAAAAAGTCGTTCAGGTGAAGGTGGTGGCCATCCATCTGCCAGCCCCATGGCTCGTCCATGGAGGGCGTGCCTAAGATGCAGAGAACGTCAAACTATTCCCCAAAACAACTCTCAGTTGCCGGTGATTTCCCCCAGCACTTCGTTGAGTTTCATGACGTGGCGCGCCGTCTCGAAGCACCGCACGCACAGGCTCACCCTGAGCAGCTCTCGTGCCGCATCTCGCTGGGATGGGCTCATCTGGTCGAGCGACACGCCGTGGCGCAGCGGATGCCGAACAAGCCGACGTGCGCGTGGTGCTGCGCAGTGGCGTAGAGGGCGAGGCTCTGTTCCCACTGCGCGCGCGACCCGGACAACTCTCCTCGGTAGAGCAAAATACTCCCCAGGGCGAAGTGGGCTCCATGAAGATACATGCAGTCTTGGAGGTGCTGGGCCAGAGTGAGGAGTTCCCCACTCACCTCCCGTACGGTGTGTAACTCTGCCCGTACCACATGAACAATAATATAGTCCCCACAGCACCTGGCAGAGCTGTGGGACGTCTTCCACTCCCGCTTCATCCACTGCCAGGCGTTGGCCGGAGATAATCTCCTCCTTCAGGGCTTCCAGGTGCGCCTCATCCAGTTGAAGCTGCAGTTGGAGGGTGCGATAGGTCAGGCGGCCCCGCTGGCGCAGCAGCGCGATCACCTGATCCACGACCGCGACACAATCAACCGCGTCTCCTTCCGGTCCGTTGCGGTGTCTGCGTGTGCATAAGCTCTCTCACCATAGCATAGGCGAAGGGAACATGCTGAAAGAAGGACAGAGGTGGAAAGCTCTGTGGCATATCAGGCGGTGACAGCATTGGGCGAGATGTATTGGCATGGCATCAGCGCCTCTCCGCCGTGGGCATGAGCGGTAACAGCACATGCGACGGCCTGGCCTGATCCACATAGACTGTGTTCGTGGCCGCGCGGCTGTGGGTGCTCAAGCCTTCTGGCTCCCCGGTGTTAAAGTTCAGGTCAAACTGCGGAAAATTGCTACTGGCGATGTCCAGCCGCAGCCGATGCCCGGGCGCAAACCAGTTGCTACAGGGGAACAGTTCAATGCGGATGGCGTACACCTGCCCTGGTTGCATCAGCGTCGCTGACTCCCAGGCGTCGCGGTAGCGCACGCGCAGGATGCCGCCCGTGAGGTTCATGGCGTACCCATCGGGGTAATCGGCGTTGGGCGGATAGACATCGACGAGCTTGGCGGTAAAATCAGTGTCCGGACAATCCGACCTGATCCACAGGTGGACCGTGATGGGGCCGGTGACTTCCACGGCCTGGGTCAGCGGGGCCGTTTGAAACACCAGGATATCCGGGCGCTCGGCCAGCGGGCGGTAGGGAGGCCGAGCGCCGAAAAAGGCCGGGGTCTCACGCTGATCAAACGCCCCACCGACCATGATGGGTTCCCCCGAGGAGATCGAACCACCTATGGTGGGCACCGGATGAGTTGGATCGTGGCGATACGTCCGTGGCGGTGCCGCCGCGGCGGGCGTGTCGGGCGACAGTGTGCCATTCGTATGCAAATAGTAGGGGGTAAACTGCGTGTCGGGCAACGGCCATGTGGCCGCCTGGCGCCAGTGCCCGCCATGATCGAGACGGCCAGCGGCATTGCGGCGCCCGCTGCCACCCCCCATGACGAAGCCCCGCACCGCCGGTTCGGTCTCGACACCATTGTCCACGCCGCGTAACCAGCGGTCGAACCAGCGTAAGCGCAGGGTACAAAAGTCTGGAGCGAGGTTGTCGTCCAGCGGTGCCATCGGGCCAAAATCGACCTCCCCGGCATAGCTCGACGAACGATTGCCATGGGTCCAGGGACCGAGGATGAGCCGCACGGGACCACGTTTGCGGGTCACCAGCCCCTGATAGTTTTCCGTGGCCGTACGGACATAGGGATCATACCAGGACGACATATGCACCTGTGGCACATCGGCGCTCTGGGCATAATAGCCCGCGGCGTAGAGTCCCGGTTGCGTCCAGTACTCATCAAACGTGCCATGGGTCCATTGCTCAAAGAGATACGCTTCATACTCCGGCGCGGCTGTCACGGGTGAGTGCCCGGGCTGCCAGGGCATCTGCCCAAACCACTGGTGCAGGTCGACCGCTTCCAGGGTGGTGCGGCACTGTGGGTCCGCCAGCACTCTCGGGCTCTTCAGGGCATTGGTGTAGGCCCAGGTGGCCTGCCTGAGTTCGAAGGCGCCGCCCTGGCGAATCCCACTCTGATAGGCGTTGGCAAAGCCTCCCGAATCCACAAACATGGCCGCTAGGCCAGGCGGATTGAGGCTGGCGAGCGCCATCTGGGTATGGGCGGCATAGGACAAGCCCATGGTCCCGATACGGCCATTGCACCAGCACTGGCGGACGAGCCAGGCACAGGTATCGTAGCCGTCCGTCGCCTCGGTGAGGTATTTCTCAAAGGCCCCTTCCGAACCATAGCGGCCACGACAATCTTGATAGATCACGACATAGCCATGGTGGACAAAGAAGGCCGCGACTTCCTGGCGCGATTGGGGGCGCTCCGGGTGGTGGCGCGAGATTTCCGAACGACTCGTCTGCCCTTTCCCGTACGGCGTGCGTTCGAGAATGACAGGGAACGCCCCGGGAACGGTCTGCCCTGCGGCCGTGGGGCGATAGACATCGCACGCCAGCTTGATGCCATCCCGCATCGGGACCATGATATCGCGTTCAACCCTCATGTCGTCATGCATATTCTCACCCTCGCGTTGGACATGGCGCCTCGTCAGGCAGCACTCCCGCCATTATGCCAACCTCCCCACGTGATGACAACCGCAGCGCGCCGCCGGCCGCGGTGGCGCCCTGCTGGCAGGGGTGCGGGGGCCTGGGGCGATGAGGACGCGGCCGAAACGGTGCTAGAAGTAAGGCGATGACCGGCCGCCCTCGGTCACGTTCACGCGTCCCCCCTAAACGCTTACGACTACCGGGCGGTCCACGAATCTCTCAGGGGCATCATCCGTCTGGCGAACTCCGCCAACGTATGGTGGTTGAGGACGTGCGGGAGATTGTCGGTAGAGAACACCCTCCTCGGGCGGTTGCTGCCAGACCTCCAGGACGTAGCGGCGATACTCGGGCAGTTCATCGGGGAAGGGCACGCCGTGGTGCGCTGGCGACCCCTCGCCCGGCATCGGCACCTGGCCCCCGCCGATCAGCCCCGCCTCCGAGAGGGTATGGTGGGGGGCTCGAAACGGGCGGGTCGTCACCAACGCCGTGCGGTTGCCGGTGAGGCCGGCGACGCTGTGGATCCGCGTCGTCTCAATGGCCTCGGCCAGGGTCATCGCCGGCAGGATGGTGGTGAGTCGGCGTGCCAGCATCGATTTGCCCGCCCCTGGAGGTCCCAGAAGGAGGAGGTTATGGTCAGAACGCCCGCATCAGGTTCCGCCTTGCGCTAGGATTGGTGGGGCATTCATCCGGTGCGAATGCCCGCCTTTCATCTGGGAGCCGTACCTTGGCAGGTACTGGAGCCCCGCCACTCTGCCGCCTCATGGGCCTTGGCCCGGCGACCCCTGCCTACGATTGCGTCGTCGCCCCGGCCAAGCAGGCGGAGAGGATCTTCCCTCACGAGCCCTGACCTTCGGAGGTCCGACACCCGGCGTGCAAGGGCCGTGTCGACTGACGGGGGCGCTCTGAAGAAGCAGCCCTCCCACGCGTTTCCGGACTGGCGAGCCCATCACACACCTGGGGTGCCGCGCACGGCCGTGGCGGTCGGGACCCCTCCCCTGCGTGATGATCGGCGCGTCGACCGCCGTTGAGCCCCGGCGTGTTGAGGCGCTCAGGGGCCAGCCCGGCACTGACGGACGCGCGGGATCACCGCTCTTGGGACACGCGCTAGTTGGCGGCGAAGCCGTAGAACAACCCGTCACCGCCGGCGCTGCGCAGATCGGCCTGGCTACAGCCGCCGTCTGGCACGCGCGACGGGTGCGACGAATTGCACGCCTTTGCCGGCGGATCCTCGGTCCGCCCCATGCGGTCGTGGTGGCCGACCATCGCCGCTCCTTGGCCGCTCTGCGTCCAGTTGCCGCAGGTCTGGTCCTCGCTGGGTGGAAAGGCGCGATTGTACTGGGACTGGGCGGCCCTGTCAACGCCGCCCTGGAGACCCATGTGATCGCGGCAGGGTGAGGAGGTCGCACATGCAGGCAGGCGCCGCTCCCCTGTCGCGAAGGTCAAGGGAGTGGAACAACCTTACGGAGAAGTATGTCGCGGTGAGAGATGGATCACGACAGCGGGGAAACGGATGACCGCCCAGGCATGATCCTCTGCAGTGCAGCCACAGAGGACCTGCACGATCTCCATCCCACCAGACCGTGACAGTGGGGCGATCAGTCCACAGCACGTGTCTAGCGGAGCAGCCGTCCAGCGCTGGGGCGGCAGTTATGACGGGAGGTGCCCTGCCACGTGCCGGGCTGCGCGGCCGAGCGCAAGCTGCCAGCGTCGGGGGATCAGCCCCTGGGCGGTGACCCCGTGCGCGGCGAGCACCTGCTGAAACCCAATCCACAACAGGGGGGCGGCATAGCTACTGCCCCGCTCCAGCACCTCCCACCACGCCCCATAGGCCTGCGCGGGCACATGGAGGAATTCGGTGCCGAGCTTCCACGCACACACGAAGACAAAAAACACGGGCCGAGTGGCCTGCACACACAGCACCCCGAGTACCATTTCGAACCCGCCGATGGCCGCACGCAGGGTGGGTAACGGGATGCCCAAGACCCCCAAGCCCGCCGCCGCATACAACCCGAGCAGGTTGGCTTTCCCTATCACCAGCCCGAAGGCCCCGTGGCCGATCAGCATACCGGCCATGACGCCGCGCAGCACCCACTGGGCCGTTTGCGCGCGGGCCACGGTCAAGCGCGGGATCTCGGTGAGCACGGTGAACCAGGACCGGGCGGTGGTCCCCATGCCGTGCACCCACAGCAGCAAGAAGGGCACGCCGAAGTTATAAGAGCGCTCCAGCATCTCCCAGCCCCCTTCCCCCGCGAGCGGCCGGAGCGACGCGGTGAACAGCCCCCAGCAGGCCATGTACAGCAGCCCGGCGCGCGTCGGGGCGACGAGCGCCAGCACCCCCAAGGTGATATCCACGCTCCCCACCACCGGCATGAGCGTCCAAGCCCAGGCCTCAGGGAAGCCGAACAGGGTAAAGTAGGGCACCCAGGCCGGCTTCGCCATGACACCGAAGACGCCGTGACCGACGAATTCCGCGCACAGCGCCAGGCGAAAGAGCCAGTGGAGGTGCCATTCCGGCGTGTGCCGGGCGGCGGGATCGAACAGCGAGGTGGGGATGGTCTCCTGCGACATGACGGACTCCCGACTGAGTCATGGTGAACGGTGCCCTGCTGCAGACGCCCACCGGACCTCAACCGCCGCGGCGGCCAAGGGGGCGGTAGGGCGCCTGCGGTTATGGCTTCACAGGCTGCAGGTAGAGCACCACGGCGCGCTCGCCGATCTTGCGCCCCAGCACGAGGCCGTCCTCACACGAGGTGCGGAAGTGGATGCCGGCATAGACGCGGGAGTCCGCGCTCTCGCGCGCCGCCTGCGAGACGCGGGTGAACGAGCGGGTGATGTCCGCGAAGGGCGGCCCACTCGTCACCGAGAACGACCACCTGGTCGGTGCCCAGGACACCCGTCAGGGCAGCGGCCGCCGCCCCGCTGAAGGTGCTCTGGGTCGAGGGGTAGTCCGAGACGTTCGGGGTGTTCTGAAGGCTGTTCCAGGTCGGGTCCCCGGCGGTCGCGTCGTTGCCGTCGGTGTCGCCTTCGCGGATGGCGGTCACCGGGCGCCAGGAATCGTAGACGTAGCGGATCTTGAAGCCCGCGATGTAGCTGTCCGCCATGGCCAGATTCATGAGGGCCAGGAGCCGGGCACTGTCCCAGGCGTCGAGGCCGCGCTCCTGCGCGACCGCCCGGGCAATGCGCTCCCACGCCGGTGGCCCCTCGAACCAGAAGCGCGCGATCTCCGTTTGTTCCGGCGTGCGCGCCTCGCTGACCTGGCCGCCGATCCGCTTGATTTCGTTGTAGTCGCGCGCGTAGGCCTCGCTGGTCAGCGCCGGGGGCCCGGGGAGCCAGAACTGTGCGGCGGAGAGCAGCGTAAAAGGCGTGACGTTGCCCCAGCCGGGGAGCGCCGAGGATGCATAGCCGGGGGCCAGCGCCTTGTCCGCGATAGGCGGGTTCGGCGGGTCGGGGTTCGGGTGCGGCCGCCACTTGCCGGGGCCGGTCCCCGGCGTATAGGGTGCGTCCTTGGTGGCGCCGTCGTCCTTCCGGAGCGCCAGCATGGCCGTCCCTGCCGCCCGGCCGACCGTCACACCCTTGGTCTTCGCGGTGCTGTCGGACCCGCGGCTCAACGCGCCCAGGTAGGCGTCTTCAACCATCGCCAGCGCGGCAATCTTTTGCGCCGGCGTGCCGAAACTCGGCAGCACGCCGACCAAGACCGTGTGGGCGGCCGCGGCCACAGCGGCCTCGGGCGAGGCGCCCGCCTCTCCGGGACCCTCGAAATAATAGGCGGCATAGCGGCGGGTGCTCGCGTTGAGGGCATCATGGACCGCCCCCTGCACCATCGCGAGGGTGCGCGTGACCTGGACGGGAGTCTGCCCACCCGCCGCGGCGGCTTTTACGGCCGTCTCGTTCCACGTGAGTACCTCGTTAGCGGCCGCGGGCGGGACGTGGGCGGCCGCCATGAGGCCGATCAGGAGGATGCTGGTCAGGAGTATGCTTCCGAAGACTCGACGAACGTGCCTCATGGCTCACTCCTCCTCTGCTGAATGGGCGCATGCCTACTGCGCCACGACACCGGCAACAATCGGATGGAGAGGAACCGCACGGAGGGTCATGCGGCGTGAATATAGCAGAACGGGCCAGGGTGTCAACACTGCTGTGACATCGCGGATGGCATTGCTTGCCCGTCTTCCGATCACTGGGCGAACTGTAGAGGCTCGCAGTCATTGCACGTGAGGCTCGCAGTCATGCACTCTTCCTGGCCCGCAACCATTCATGCTCGCCGAGGCCTCAGGTCCACATGCCTTGCGCCGGAGCGCACATGATGGATTCTAGGCTCGCCATGATCTCCCGTGGGCCAACACGTGTTGCAATGAACCGGCAGCGGCACTCTACAAAGTATACGGCGAGTTGTTCGCGCGATATTCCAGCTCGTTGATGGTTGTGAGCCGGGGCATCAGGTCCAAG
This sequence comes from uncultured Nitrospinota bacterium, assembly GCA_963707985.1. Lineage (GTDB taxonomy): Bacteria > Tectomicrobia > Entotheonellia > J063 > CAVPRW01 > CAVPRW01. Next base: position 84,828 of record CAVPRW010000009.1, read on the forward strand.
CTGGCCGTCTAAACTGACGTAGACGGGCAGTACATATGGCCAACTGACGCACAGATAGTGACACCGACGTTTATCTGTAGGGTTCAGGTGTTCAGGTATGTGCATGAGTTGAGCCCTCGGTTGGTGCTCGCGCCTCTGCACTGACCCATCAGGAGCACGAGCAGAGGCGCGAGCACCAGGAAGGTCGGCTCTTCCCGTCCATGACCTACAGCCCATTGAGCTGATCGCGTTGGATGGCCAGTACGGCAATGCTTTTGCCCATTTGGTTGCCGGCACGTTCATCGCTGGGGTAGTGGATGCCGCCGTAGATGCGGGAGAGGCCGGCCTCCTCGCCCAGATACCGCCATTGGACCGCCTCCTGCGGGAACATGGCGCCGACCAGTGACTGCCGCCGCACTGGCAATGATCGCGGCGTTCGAGACGTAGGCGGGATGGTTCGGCACCGTGATCAATGGCACGATCGTGGGGTCCGCCATGTTTGGCCGCAGCCGCCAGTAGGTGTATTTCGCATCGTGCGCGGCGATGTAGGCGTCGACATACAGGACGGCAACCGGCGCCAGCAACCGCACCTCCCGGGGCACACTGAGCCGCTCACGGCGCGCCAGCGCATAGCCCGGCTCCCACGTGAAGTCAGGGCTTTTGGCGGCAAAGTTGGTGGCGATGGCGCGCTGGGACGGCGTCGGGTGACTGTTGATCCGCTTCAGCAATGCCAGCTCCTCCTGGAACTCCACTGAGTCGATGGCTGGCGGCGGCTCCGGCCGGAACTGGTCGCCCCGTGTCATCAGCCACGGCTTCCAGGTGCCCAGCAACGGCTCCAGCGGATCTTTCCCCACCCACATCCCTGGCCCGGTCGGCACGGTGCCGGTCCACTTCGCGTCTGAGCCGTCGGTGGCGGCGCGGGCGAGCGCCTTCTGTGCCACCGCCTGGCCGAGGGCGACCCCCGCCTCGATGTCGCTGCGATAGTTGGCGCCCATCAGCAGCCGCGTCTGCCCCATCTCCTCGGCCGTAGCCGTTAGGTTGGCCTCCTCCTTGGGGAAAAACGCCGTCAGGATGCCGACCGCGGTCCCCGCGAGCGCCGCGTGCTCGGACGGATACGACGGTTCCGGCGCCGGGACCGCGCCGGTGATGAGGGCCACCGGGGTCACGTCCGGCACCAGCTGGCTGGGTGACTTGCGGTTGAACTGGTACTTCGCGGCCCAGGTCACGATCACGGCGTCGTGCAGCGCGGTGTGCAGAATGGCCGCCAGCTGCGCCTGACGGTTCGGACTCTGCCTCTCGGCCCGGGCGAGCGTGAAGGCAAGGTCGTGCCAGTGCAGCGTGGCCGGCCCGGCGTTGTAGTACTGGATTGCCGTGTTGGCGCTCGGCGAACGTTCCTTCTGCAGCTGTCGCAGTTCAGCCAGCTCAGCTGTGGTCTGATCGGAGGTCTCAGCTGGCGGTGCTGGCACCTGGATCTCGGTGCCCGAGGCGAGCACCCAGGTCTTCCACTGCCCCACCTTCGGCCCGCCGCTGTCGACCTCGCTGCTGGCGGAAAGTGCCATGACGCCGAGGAGCGCCAGCGTCATCACGATGAGTCTCATCGAGTGCCATGTCACCCTGAACATGATCGTCCTCCCTTCTCTCGACAGCATCTGGCCTCTTCATTTCGAGCCACGGCGCTGGAGGCAGGGGCCTCGGCGGCGGGGCTCCCTTTGACGGCACCTCTGAGCGTTCCCCCCGGCAGCTGGGGAGAGGAGGTCAGCAGCCGCCGGGGAAAAGAGCCATGTTCCCTGTCTGCATGGTTCAGTGATCGACGCGTTGCCGACGCATTCGGCGAGAAGCCGTCCCCTCCGAGGGGATCGGGTGAGGAATGTATCAGGAGTTGGGGCCTTATGAGATAGCGGAAGGGCATGTGGAGGCCATCCCTAACAGGAGGTTTCGAAGGGGAACCGGCCTTCATGGGCGTGCCCTCCTGATGCATGACAGCGAAGGGGGAGAGGATCGTGCCGGTGCGTTGGCGATCATCCTGTTCTCCCTGAGAGGATGAGAGAGGCGATGACGTGCGCTGGGCGTGGGGCCACCCCGAGGATGTTCAGGAGATCTCACATCACAGCAAGAGTGATTCCGTTTCGCCCACTGGTCCCGTGTCCTTGAACCATCGCGTTGGATGGTAGTGGGATGGAGCGAGGTGCGAGAGAGCGGGTGTGTAAATGTGCACATAGGTGAGGGCTGAACCGGGTGCGAAGGGGCGGTAAAGGCTTGCAAACGTTCTCCTGATAGAGAGGTGTGCGATCCTGAGCACTGTGCGTAGTGTCAGCGGTTGCGTGAAAATGTTGGGAAATGGGCGGTTTGAAAATGTGGGAGACAAAGGGTGAGCCAGGGTGTCGCCGGAAGCGACTACTCGCTTCCGGTGAGCTTAGTGTCCCGAGGGTTAACTCTCGAGTTGGTCTTTCATGCGGAAACTTTTGCCTTCGATGATGACGGTCTCGGCGTGATGCAGCAACCTGTCCAGGATGGCCGCAGTCAGGGTGCTGTCATTGTTAAATATCCTGGGCCACTCCTTGAAGGCGCGGTTTGAGGTGATAATAATCGCCCCCTGCTTATAGCGCAGCGAGATGACTTGGAAGAGCAGATCGGCGCCCGCTTTGTCAATCGGAAGGTAGCCCAGCTCGTCGAGAATGAGCAGCGCGGGTTTGGTGTATTTCTTGAGTGCCGCTTTGAGATGGCCGGCATTCTTTGCGCCAGCCAGCGTGTTGATGACATCAATGGCACTGGCAAAGAGCACCGAGTAGCCTTGGAGGCAAGCGGCATAGCCCAGGGCCGTGGCCAGGTGGGTTTTCCCCAGGCCTACGCCGCCGAGAAAGATGAGATTGGCTTTGGCCTTGATGAACTCGAGGTGGAAGTGATTCTGCACCTGGAGGCGGTTGATTCGTGTGGGCCAGTCCCAGCGGAACTGATCGAGGGTTTTGATGACGGGGAAGCGCGCCAGACGAATGCGGCTTTTGGTAGCCCGGTCGCGCCGCGGTGGCTTGCAGACGGCGGCGGAACGACGTCACGCCAACCAGCTCACACACCTCCACCGGCTCCGCAAGTCCCTTCACGGGCACCGGGCCCAGCGCCTTGACCTGGATGAACCCCTCGGCCAGCCGCTGCGTTTCCGCCGCCAGTCGAATGCTCCCCGGGGTGGCGAGCTGTTCCATGCGCGCGGCCAAGTGCGTCGTCTGGCCCACCGCCGTGTAATCCAGGGAGAGATCGCTGCCGATGCTCCGGACCACCACCTCCCCGGAATTGAGCCCGACCCGGATCTGCACCTCGATGCCGTGGGCGCGGCGCACCTCCTCGCTGTAGCACCGAATCGCGTCCTGCATCGCGAGCGCCGCATAGCAGGCCCGTACGGCATGATCTTCATGGGCGATCGGCGCCCCGAATAGCGCCATGATGCCATCACCCATCACTTGGTTGACCGTGCCCTCATAGCCATGCACCGCGGCCATCATCCGCTCCAGCACTGGGTCGAGGAGCTGGCGGGCTTCCTCGGGGTCACGGTCGGCCAGCAACTCCATCGACCCCTTCAGGTCGGCGAACAGCACAGTCACCTGCTTGCGCTCCCCTTCCAAGGCCCCACGGGAGGCGAGGATTTTCTCGGCCAAATGAGCGGGTGTATAGCTCAGCGGCGGTTGGGGGGCTGAGGGGGGGTGCGGCGTGGGTGTCTGCCCGGTGAGCGAGGGGGCACATTGCCCACAGAACTTCGCCTGGGGTGGATTCGCAACCCCACATTGCGGACAACGCCTCGTGAGAGGGGCCGCACATTCAATGCAGAACTTCATCCCCTCGGGATTGTCAGCCTCACAGCTCGGGCAGTGCATGGGTGCGCCCTCCGGCACGGCCGTGTAGCGGCTGGGGATACGCGGCAAACCTCTCAATGCGCGCCATTGACATCGATGTAGGAGCTGAAGTGTCAGTACTCCAGGTGGGGCCAGGTGTCAAGCGAAAAGCACGCGATGGCTGCATAGGCTGAAGCGGAGGGTGAGGGCTGACCGAGGAGACGGGGTGACCGCCACGCTGGTGGGCGGCTACCGCACCCTGCCCAAATGCCTCACGGCCATCATCCGTATTGCTAACTCCGCAAACGTATAGAGATCCAGGAGGCCCGCGAAATTATATTCTTGTGACACTCTCCTCGGAGGGCTTTGGCATAATCACCATCTCCCGTGCCAATGACGATGGGATAGCGAACCTAGCGGCAGAGCGGCGGCGGGCGATCGCGATGGCTTCCGCCAAGGTCATGGCGGGCAGGATGTTGGTCGGAGGCCCCAGCATCGGCACGTGGCCCCGCCGATCAGACCTGCATCCGAGATGGTGTGGTGGGGCGCGCGAAACGGCCGGGTCGTGACCAACGCCGTGCGGTTACCGGTGAGGCCCGCGACGCTGTGGATGCGCATGGTCTCAATGGCCTCTGCGAAGGTCATCACCGGCAGGATGGTGGTGAGTCGGCGTGCCAGCATCGACTTGCCCGCCCCTGGAGGCCCAAGGAGGAGGACGTTGTGGGCAGAACGCCTGCATCACATTTCGCTTCACCAGTACCTCTCGGGCTGCTGATGGCCCCGCTGCGGAACCTGCTTGTTAAGCTGCCTCACCAGTAAGGGGCCATATCATGACCATTCGTCAAGTAACGCCTTCGCCTCCTGCAGGTCGGCGGTGTCAAAGCCCTCAGTGAACCAGCCGTAGATCGGTGCCAGCAACTGTCGAGGCTCGTCCCGCTTGCCCTGCTGTTGCCACAGCCGACTCAGGCTCATCGCCGCCCGCAGCTCCAGGGATTTGGCCTGCTGGCGGCGGGCAATGTCGAGGGCCTGGTGGAAGCAGGCTTCGGCCTCTGCATTAGGCTCCGCAGCGTACGCCACCAGTAACTCGCCTTTGAGCCGATACAGCTCCGCTTCGTAGAAACGTCCCCCGGTTTTCTCCGCTGCGGCGAGCGCCTCGGCCAGCACGTGCAGTCCCTTTTCGATCTGGCCTATCCCCCCATAGGCCTCAGCCAAGAGCGCCAGAAAGAGTGGCCGTCGCACCTCTCCCCCGATAGCCTGCAACGCCGCCAGACCCTGGCGCATCTGCTCAACGCCTGCCGTTTCCTGCCCCGACGCGAACAGCGCCCACCCGCGTAGGATCATCCCGCTCGCCAACAGTTCCGCAAACCCCTGCTCCGCCGCGAGCGCCATGAACGCCTCTTGGACGGCCTGCCTCTCCCGCCGGAACAGGTGGAGCAGGGCAACAGATTGAAGGGCACCAGCCAGGCCCGCGGGGTACACGAGCTCCCGGGCTAGGGTGAGTCCCTTGTCGCTTTCCTGGAGGGCCTGGCCTGGATAGCCCAGCGCCCACAGGGTCCAGGCCATGTAGGCCTGGCAGCACTCCCCAGGGTCATGCCCACCATATAGGAAGGCATGAGAGCGGTGCCGTTGAGGGTCGTAGAGGGCCATCCCCTGCGCCAGGTGTCCTCGGGCAGCGACCAATTCTCCGAGATAGAACAAGGTGGGCCACAGCGCGTGGTGGTATAGTGATGCGCCAGCAGCTCGGGTTGCGTCTCGACGATCTCAGGGAACCGAGATTCCAGCACCTGGGCAATGCGCTGGTGGTACTGTTGGCGGGTAGTCTTGAGTAGCGACTGATAGGCCGCGTCCTGAATCATGGCATGCTTGAAGAGGTAGGTGGCCTGCGGCGGCACACCCCGCTGGTACAGGAACTCCGCCTCCACCAACTGGTGCAGTCCCCGTTGCAAGGTGTCATCGTCCCACGGTCGAGATGGCCTGCACCAGCTCGTAGGCAAACTCGCGTCCCAGCGTCGCCCCGAGTTGCGCCAGGCCTTTCACCGTGGCCAGGCGGTCCAGCCGCGCCATCAGCGAGTCGTGTAGCGTGGTGGGAATCGCCAGCGGGGGCAGGGGCCCGGTCAGCTCATAGCGCTCCTCGCGCTCCTCGGAGCAGACCGGACTCCAGGACCATCTTGGTCAGCTCCTCCACAAACAGCGGCACACCATCGGTCTTGGCCACCACCTGCTCGACGACCTCCGCCGGCAGCGCCTTGCCATGCGCCACTCGGCCGGTCATCTCCGCGGCCTGGCGCCGCGGCAAGCGCGGCAGCGTCATCTGGGTGAGGTGCGAGCGCCCCATCCAGGGTGGGCTGAAAGTCGGGCCGACAGGTGAACAGCGCCAGGACGCGCGCGGTCGGACCTTGGTCGACCAGGAGACTGAGCAGCTCCAGCGTGGAGGGATCGACCCAGTGCAGGTCTTCCACGACGAAGAGCACCGGCTGCTGGGCGGCGATCGCGCAGCAGGATGGTCAGGAAGGCGTGCAGCGTGTGCTGCTTCTGCTGCTCGGACGACCACGGTCAGGGGGGCATAGTCGACGCCCAGCGGCAGCGAGAGCAGGGCGGCAAACAGCGGCACGACCTCCGCCAGCGGCAGGCCGTACTGCACCACGAACCCCTCCAGCTTGCGGCGCTTCTGATCGGGGACTCCTCCCGCCCGAATTGCAGCACCACCCGTTCCAGGAGATCGATCATGGGGTATAACGCGGTGTTTTGGTGATAGGGCGAACACTGGCAGGGCGTCAGCCACACCTGGGGCTCGGCGGCCACCTGCCCCTCCAGCACCTGCACCAGGCGCGATTTGCCGATGCCGGCTTCACCGCTGAGCAGCACCACCTGCCCGAGGCCCTCCTTGACCTGCGCCCAGCGCTCCCTCAGCAGCCCCACCTCCTGCTCGCGCCCCACCAGGGGGGTCAGGCCGGTGCTGCCGGCTGCCTCCATGCGGCTGCGGGCGGTGCTCTCCGACACCACCTGATAGACCTCCTGCGGCTGGGCGAAGCCTTTGAGCGGCGGGCTGCCTAACGACTCGCAGGTAAAGAATCCCCCGAGAAGCTGAGAGGTCACGGCGCTGATCACCAGGGTGTTGGGTGCGGCGAGCCCTTGCAGACGGGCGGCCAGGTTGGGGGTTTCGCCGAGGGCCAACTGTTCCTGCCGGTTGCCTCCGCCCACGTCACCGACCACGACCAGCCCGGTATGGATCCCCAGGCGCACGGCCAGCTGCACCCCGCGCTCCTGCCCCAGGCGGGTATTGAGTTGCGCCATCGCCTCCACCATCCCAAGCCCGGCCCGCCCGGCCCGCTGCGCGTCGTCTTCGTGCGCCTGGGGGTAGCCGAAGTACACGAGCAGGCCATCGCCGAGGTACTGGGCGATATGCCCCTCATAGCGGGCGATCACCTTGGCGCAGGTGTCTTGATAGGCCCGCACCACCTCGCGCCAGTCTTCGGGGTCGAGCTGGCTGGCCAGCACGGTCGAGTCCACCAGGTCGCAGAACAGCACGGTGAGCTGGCGGCGTTCGGCCTCTGGGGCTCGGGGTTCGGTGGGAGGGGTATCCAGCTCTATACGTTCGGGAGGACCTGTCGGCTGGCTCTGTGGTCGCCTCCGCAGCTCTGCCCCAGACCAGCACCCGGTCATCCTCATCGCGCGCCACGCGTTCGGCGAGGATGAGCTCGTCCTTCAGCGCGGCAAGCTCCTCATCGTTGAGCTGATACCGCAGCTTCAAGGCCCGATACGACACCCGCCCTTGTCGGTGGAGAAGTTCGCGGACCTGTGCCAAGAGGGCATCAAAGTCCATCATCGCCCTCCACGTGCACCAGCGCCGCTTCGGCCTGGGGCAGCCATAACGTCATCTCCATAGCGTGGTACAGCGCGATAGCCGCAGACATCTCCGCATGGGCCTGCTGCCGCTGACCAGTCGTGGCGTAGAGGGTACCGAGGTCGCTGTGGCAGTGGGCCGCGAGCGGGCGCATGCCGAGCTCCTCAGCTAGGGCGAGGACCTGGCGGTAATGGGTGGCGGCCTCATCGATACTCGGGGGAGCGCGATGCGCGGCGATGTCGCCGAGGAGGCGCAGGGCATACGCCTGGTGGCCGCGTTCCTGGTGCGCGCGGGCGAGTGCCAGCGTCCGCTCGGCGAGGGCATGCGCCTCCTCCAGGCGGCCGGCCAGCAGCTGCGCCTCCCCCAGCGAGAGACCACAGAGCACCTGATGGCCCACCATGTCCGCTGCGATCGTCTGGTCGATCGCCCGCGTCAGCAGCGGCACCGCGTCGGCCACGCGCCCGCCCAGGGTATACGCTGCTCCCAACGCCGCAGCCATCCAGGGGAAATAGGCTGGAAGGTCCCCGTCCTGACAGAGCCCCGCCGCCTGTTCAAGTAAGGGCAGGGCTCTGGGGAGGTCGCCTTGGCGGAGAGTCAGCAGACCCATGCCCCATGAGGCGATCATGAGACTCGCGGGGTGATTCATCGCCTCGGCCATCCGCACGCCTGCTTCCCCGTGGGTCCTGCCCTCCACGAAGGTGCCCAGCTCGGCGTGGCACGCCGCAAGCCACGCTCTGGAGAGCACGACGGGCGGGATCACCTGACCAAAGCGCTCGTGCAGCCGCGCCCCGTCGAGGGCCGCGACGGTCTGCCCGAGACAGTCGATGGCCCGACGATAGTCGCCTTGGGCCTGGTAGGAGACCCCGAGGAGGTGACTCGACAGGGCCTGCAGGAGGATATCCCTGTTGGCCGTGGCGAGCCCCTGGGCGCGCTGGGCAGAGGCGATGGCCTGGTCATGCGCGCTCACATTGCGGAAATGGGCTGACAAAAAGAGCGAGACCTGTGCCAGCCGATGAGGGTCGTCGAGGCGCTCGGCGAGGGCCTCGGCTTCACGGAGAGCCCCCAGGATACGGCCAAAGTCGCCCAGCGTCAGGAGCGCCGAGCGCAGGGCTCGCCGCCGCTCGTGCAGCAGACTCCCGTACGCCACCTCGTGCGTCAGGGCATGCTTGAAGGTATAGTCCAGCTCGGGGAACAGGCGGGTCTCGTACAGGAACTCCGCCGCCTGGAGGTGCGCCAGGCCTCGGTGTAGCGCCTCTTCGGGCATGTCCGCAATGGCATGGAGCAGCGGCAAGGGCACCTCGGTGCCAATGACCGCGGCGGTCTGGAGCAAGCGCTTGTCCTCGGGCGGCAGGCGGTCGATGCGCGCGGCCAGGACGGCCTGGACCGTGGCCGGCACCTGAATCGTCGGCAGTGCCTGCACCAGGCGATAGGCCCCGGGCTCTCCCACCAGCACCCCGACCTCCACCAGGGTCCGCACGCTCTCCTCCAGAAAGAAGGGGTTGCCCTCGGTGCGAGCGATCAGCAGTGGCTTGAGCGGTGCCAGGTTGGGGTCCTCCCCCATGAGCGCCCCGAGCACCTCGTCCGCGCTCGCCGGCGGCAGCGGGTCGAGCCGCAGTTGCGTGTAGTAGGTCTTACTGCCCCAGCCGTGCCGGTACTCGGGGCGGTAGTTGACCAGCAGCAAGAGACGGGCCGTCGGCAGGCCTTCGACGAGGCGGTCGAGCAGCGCCTGGGTCTCGCTATCGATCCAGTGCAGGTCTTCGAAGATCAGCTGCAGAGGTTGCGCCTGGCTCTCGCGCAGCAGCACGCGCGTGAGCGCCTCCAGGGTGCGCCGGCGCCGCTGCGGCGGATCGAGCGCCTGCCATTGTGGGTCCTCGACCGGCACGTCGAGGAGCGCCAGGATCGCCGGCAGCGTCGACTCCAGGGTGCGATCCAGCGTGAGGAGCTTGCCGGTCACCTTCTCGCGCCGCGTGCGCGCCTCGTCACGGGCCTCGATGCTGACATAGGCCTTGAGCAGGTCAATGACCGGGAGATACGCGGTGGCCCTGCCGTAGGACACGGAGTGAGTCTCCAGGATCAACCAGCCGTGGGCGCGATGGGAGTGCATGAACTCCCAGAAGAGCCGGGACTTGCCCACGCCGGGCTCGCCGATCATCGCCACCACCTGGCCCTGACCGCCGCTGGCCCGCTCGAGCGCCGATCGGAGCTGGTCCAGTTCGTTGTCGCGTCCCACAAAGCGGGTCAAGCCCCGTACCGCAGCCGCCTGGAGTCGTGTCCGTACCGCGCCGGCCCCTAGCACCTCATACACGTCCACCGGCACACTCAACCCCTTCACCGCTACCAGCCCCAGCGCGTTGACCTGCACATACCCTGCGACCAAGCGCAGCACGTCGCCAGTGATCAAGATCGAGCCCGGCATCGCCATCTGTTCCATACGCGCGGCCAGGTGCGTGATTTGTCCGACGGCGGTATAGTCCATGTGCAGGTCGCTGCCAATCGACCGTACGACCACCTCGCCGGTATTCAACCCGACCCGGATGTGGAGGGGTACGCCACGGGTCCGCTGGACCTCGCCGGCATACTGCTTGACCGACGCTTGCATGGCGAGCGCGGCATAGCAGGCCCGCACCGCGTGGTCCTCGTGCGCGATCGGCGCGCCGAACAGGGCCATGATGCCGTCGCCCATGACTTGGTTGACCGTGCCCTCGTAGCGGTGGACGGCGTCCATCATGCGTTCGAGCACCGGGTCGAGGAGCTGGCGCGCCTCCTCGGGATCGCGGTCGGCGAGTAGCTCCATGGAGCCTTTGAGATCGGCAAACAGCACGGTGACCCGCTTGCGCTCGCCTTCCAGGGCGGCGCGGCTGGCCAGGATTTTCTCGGTGAGGTGGGCGGGGGTGGAGGCGCGGGGTGCATGCCCCTGCACCGGCGCTGGGGCTGCGGGTGGCGGAGTCGAGGGTGGCGGAGTCGAGGGGGCGTCGCCGATCCACACCAGCACTTCCCCATCCTCGTCCACGGCGAGGCGCTGCCCTTTGATGATCTCGGCCTTCAGGTCCTCTAGGGCGTCATCATCGAGCTGGAACTGCCGTCGGAGCGTGCGATAGGTGACGCGGCCTCGACGTTGGAGCATGCCTAGGGCGTGGTCAAGAATCTCCTCAAAGGTCATGGCCGACCCTCCACCGCGCTGGCGCGTGCGCCAGCGGATGGCAAGCGCCTCATCAGCATCGCCTCACATGGTCAGAGCACCGCGAGTATACCAGGAGCACGCGCGGGTGGAAGAACAAATTCACCGGGCTGCGCTCATCCGGTCAGGAGACCTGTCGAGCAGAAGGCCTCGGGCACCTGCTTGCGCTCTCCCCTACACGATGCCCTCGTGTCTATCGTCTGGCATGAGCCCTCTCCAAGGTGATGCCGACATGCCGCCCCTCCTCGCGGTCGAGCACCCTGGGTAGAGCAGACACAGCTCCTCGCGATGCGCATCCATTTGTAAAAAATGTCCCCTGCATGATGATGTACTGGCTCGGGATAGCAAGCAAGCTGCCGAGAGAGCTGGGTGACGCTTTTACAAGACGGCTGTCGATCATCCCCCCGTCCGAGATGGTGTGATGTGATGCGAGGTGCGAAACTGATTCGTCGTGACTAACGCCATGTGTCCGCCAGGACGGTTCATGACACACCATCGATGGTGGGAGCCCCGCTCTCCGGCCTTTTAAGGATGTCGAGACGGGCCTTGAGCGGGCAATTTAATCTTGTCGCACGAAATTATGTCGATGATGATCTATTTGGCATGCCTCACAGTTGACGGCCGGACCAAAAGTGATTACATTGATTACAATTCCTCGCCGGGATAGCGGTTTGAAAAGCTTCAAGTCCTAACTGACTTGGCGCTTTTTTCATCGGCGACTCGGCGACTACAATTGATCGTCGTCGCAATTTGGGGACACTCGGAATCACCGAAGCCCAGAGGGCCTTTTTGGCTCTCTGGGCTTTTTGGGGTCTTTTGTCACAGGAGGTCGTAGATGCACACGACCGTCGTTTCGGTCCGACTAGCTCCGGCGCTGCTATCCAAGCTGGATGAGTTGTGTCAGGCCTGCGCCCAACGGCGCGCACACATGTTGAGGTGGCTCATCGCCAGCGCCGGCCTGGAGGCGTCTGTGGCAACTCCTGCTGCAGAATGGCCCGGACACGTCGGCGCCCGATGTGGCAGACACAGAGGGCGCCAAGAAACATGCAAATGACCACACATAACGCGTTGCACGTGACATCTCTCGTGGTTCGCGAGCGTCCAAACCAGTGCTCCCGCAACGGTTCGTGCATGCTCAGTACAGCTCGTCATGAAAAACTACCCAAATTGGCTTGACTTTGAGGACGCATGCCGCTATTCCTGGGCCAGCCACCACCACACAGCTGGGCGGAGAATGCTCTGGCACGCGGCCGGCAGTCATCATGGCGTCTCGTCCTCTCCCCTGAAGAGCGCCAGACCTTGGAACGGTGGCAACGATCGACCACTATGACGGCAGGGCGGGCACGCCGGGGGAAAATTATCCTGTGACTGGCCACGGGGTACTCCCCATCCGACGTGGCGCAGTCGGCTGGTGTGCAACGGGCCGTCGTCCGCACGTGGGCCACACGGTGTCTCGCCCAGCGCCTGGATGGCCTCGCTGACGCCCCCGGCCGTGGGGCCAAGGGCGGGTTTCCCCCCGGAAGTCGCGATCCACGTCGTGCGCCTGGCCTGCGAGCGCCCAGATGCGCTGGGCCGCCGTCTCTCCCCGTGGGATGGTGTCAAACGGGCGCACCACCGTATCGCGGAGAGGATTGTTGAGGACATCTCCGCCGCCACCGTGCGGCGGATGCTGGCCGACCATCACCGCAAGCCTTGGCGTCATCATCGCTGGCTGTATCCCAAGCACCCCCGGGACGCCGCCTTGTATACGACCATCTCCGAGCTCATCGACCTCTACACGCACCCACTCCGTGCTGACGAGAGGGTGTGATCCGTGGACGAGAACACCGCTTTGCCGCCTCGTCCCCGCCTATCCGCTACGCGGCCCGCTCAACCTGGGAACATGCCGAATCGGTACGCGCACGCATACAAGCGCCGCGGGGCCGTAAATTGATGTGCCGCCTTCGAGACCCGTTCGGGAACCGTCTATGGGCCATGCGACCCCCGCAAACGTCAGGCGGAATGCATCGCCTTTCTGGCACAATTGGACGGGGAGATTGACGAACACATGACGACGATTCATCTCGTGTGCGATCATGTCAGTACACATCACGGCCAAGAAGTCCGCCACTGGTTGGTGAAACATCCACGCGTTGTGGTGCACTTCACGCCTGTTCACGGCTCCTGGATGAATCAGGTGGAGCAGTGGTGCAGCATCTTCCAACGCACACGCGTGCGTATCGCTGATGTTGCCTCGAAAGACCATCTCCAATCCAAGATCGACCAGTTCCTTCGTGAATGGCATGAGCACGCACATCCGTTCAACTGGTCCACGAAATCCGTGGCGAAGGTCATGGCCAAGGTCCCTGCCATGGCCGCATGATATTGGATACTCAATCATGACGAGCTGTACTGAGCATCGGTCGTGCGGCATACATGCCTGGGGTGTTTCGGTCAGTCGGCTCGTATACCGTCGATGTCCATATTAACGGGGAGAAGGTGACCAGGGGGTTCTTCGAAGTCTATGAATGGGCCCGTCCCAGTGACGGCGCAGACCTCCGTGGTGGTCGAGGAACTTAAGGCGTAACAGAACTCCCGGCCTCGGTGTCGCTGCTGATAGGCGCCTCCGAGCAGCCAACCGCCCGGTGATCACTGCTGGACCGCCGGGGCCAGGGCTGACACCGCAGGCGTGAGCCCTGGCGTGAAGGTGCCCAGGAGGACGGAGGCTAGGCCTCAATGGCGCGCGAAACAGTCGAACCAGACCCCGACGTACACGGAAGGTTAATTTTTTCAGACCGACCTGTCCCTCAAGCCCTAACCTAGCGAAGGGCGATTTTTTGGCCAAGTAAGGCCGCTCTGGGGCTCAAAGCGGCAGGGAATCAATCCGTCGTGATGGCCCGAACACGTAAAACGGCGTTTCAGGCGGCGGGAAAGTGCGTAGAAACCACTTACTGCGAAGTTTTGAGCACACTGAAGAGTTAAACCTGAGTCAAAAGACAGTGGAATGAGGGCGAAATGCGTGGTCAAACGGGGAACACGAACTTTTGGCGCGTATTCCGGCACCGTGGGGGGCGTCGCTCAGTGTCTGCCTGGCCGAATTTTTGGGCTTCGCTAGGTTAGTGCCCCTCACTCGAAACGCGCCCACGCCACTCGCCAGTGGTGACAACCCCAGCCGTCCCACGCTCAGCCCCCCCAGGCCTTGTTTCATCATGGTGCCATGAGTATCACCCCAGGCAGAAATCTCTCGGCCCAGTTGACCATGACGGCGAGGCAGCCGCAATCCCTGCAACGTCTGGATGAACCTGGACCACTACGATCACGCATGTGATCCAATGCGCCCAGATGGTTGCCATGTGGTGTGACATTGACGTGATCGTCGTCACCAACATCGTCTTCTCGCCCTCAGATGCATCGATCACAGCCGCCTGAAGGTCATCCCCAGAGATCGGGTGCGATCGGCGTATCGAGGCCATCGTCATCACCGGCAGCGTCGTCTCGCCCTCAGGCGCATCGATCACAGCAGCCTCAAGAGCATCACCAGGTGGAGTGTCCGCAGATCTGCTCCACGGATGTGGCCGTTTTCATCTGCAAAATACATCTCGTCGTGGAGGTACCATGCGTCGCGGCTCAGCGGATGACCTCTGTGGCTTGGAAGAGGAGCGAAGGCGGGATCTTGAGGCCCAGCGCCTGGGCGGTCTTGAGGTTGATGACGAACTCAAACGTGGTGGGCTGCTCCACCGGCAAGTCGGCGGGCTTGGCCCCCTTGAGGATCTTGTCGACATAGGTGGCCGCCCGCTGATAGGTGTCAAGCTGGCTCGGCCCATAGGCCATGAGGCACCCGGCCGCCACCGACTGTCTCCAGTCGCACATCGCGGGCAGTCGATGCTTGACGGCGAGGTCGGCAATGCGTCCGCGTAGCGGGCCGATCAGCAGCGCGTCCTCAAGCACGATGAGCGCCTCCGCCCCCGCGCGGGTCATCGCCGCAAAGGCGGTGTCCAGCTCGTCCGCCCGCCGCACCTCCACCACGTGCAGGTGGAGATCCAGCGCCCGGGCGGCCCCGGCCAGGTTGTGCAGCAGCGGCTGCCGGGATTCATAACCCAAACTGCCCGAATGCCACAACACGGCGATCCGCGTGTGCTGGGGCACCATTTCTTTCAGGAGCTCCAACCGCTTCGCCGGGAGCTCCGTCTGCAGGAAGCTCAAGCCCGTGATGTGCCCCCCCGGCTGCGCCAGGCTAGTGACAAACCCTTCCATCACCGGATCATAGGAGCCCACCATCACGATCGGGATCGTGCGCGTGGCCTGCTGGGCCGCTCGGATCGCGGCAGTGCCCGCGGCCACCAGCACCTCCACAGGGAGCCGGACCAGCTCGGCCGCCAGCTCGCGGAGCCGCTCGTCGCTCCCCTCCGCATAGCGGGACTCCAGGACGAGGTTCTGGCCCTCCACATAGCCGAGATCGCGCAGCCCCTGCCGGAAAGCCTCCAGATTGAGATCAGGCCCAGCAGGAGGGTTGCCGCTGATGAGCCGACCAATCCGATACACGGGTGGCGCTGGCTGAACCTCGGCGGTGAGCGGCACAAGCGAGAGACCGAGGGCCAGGGTGATCAGAATCCCGATGAGGCTGCGCGTCATGGGAACCTCCTGAGGTCACGGACGTGTGGGGGTATTCTGCGTGCCACAGGTCGGAGAGGGAAATCAAATTTTGCAACATGACACGTCCCAATCCATGGAGCAGATTCTGCGGACACACCATGACGTGCAACATCGACGTGATCAGCGTCACCACCATCGTCTTCTCCCCCTCAGATGCATCGATCGCACCATCCTGCAACGCTCGTCAGAGCTTCCTTGACGCTGGTGGGGAGTAAAGCCGGCCTTGTCCGGGATACATCAGTTCGACGAGTACCCGTGCCGTACAGCGGCTGGAGGAGACCCCGAACGCATTAGAGATCAGGTGTTCACATCACTGGAGCCACCTCATGCTGCTGCGATCCGATGCAGTGCCTTGGTCGGGTGACACGTGCGCATTCATGGCTTGCCTGGCGAAATACACCACATGAACGATTGCACATCAATCATGTCTCGTGGCAAGAGTCCTACAAATTCCGCCTTCAGATAATTCGCAAATGCCAATACTGATGCATATGTACGCCAATTGAGGTTCGGCCGATAGTGGATGTCAAAGCCCGAGATCGCTGCGGTCTTTTGCGTGACGAGAGGCTTCAAAAACATATGCTCTTCCGGGTAGACGATGAACAGAAAGTAGGTGGCGATAGGCCATTTCGCCGCACCGATACTCTCCAGTATATCCGCGTATCTCTCGAATCTCGGCTGAAGGTCGTCGTCCCCGTAGAGGAGGTGACACAGTGCCGTGGCAAAAGCCGGCTGATGAACCGGCGACTGAAGACCATCCTCCAACGCCATCTTCTCATTCGGGAAGATCAAGTTGGTCGCGCAGGCAACAGACACCGCGCGGCGACACACCTCGGCATCATCGTTCACTGACAGCAAGCGAGCCCGTTCACGTTGGTTGAGGAGGTTCTGTGCTTTCTCATGGGCTCCAACTTTAGAATCGCGTTTCTCTTTCACGAAACGCTCATCGGAGAACCCTTTGGGATATCGTTCACGAAATCTCTTAATGGACTCAAGCAAGCTTTGATACCGATGACGCCCGCCCTTCGCAGGCGCGTGGCGGTTGTCGAGAAGAGGATGAGCCACCTCGTCTGTCGGAATGCAATTGAGCGTGACATATTTGAGGGAGAGCGTTTTTTCACCGGCTCCTACGAAGAATACTCGGACCGTCTCGCCATTGGAGTCTTCAAGAACCTCACCGAGACCCCACTCGGCTTGGTCGGGATGTTTCACTCGATCTGCTTGCTTGAGCGACATACTTATACCCTCGTCAACGCGAACCATGGAGTCCCAGGCAAATGTGCCCTGATATCAGGCGATGGGCCGATATGTCGAGCTCCCTCACCGGCGCGCCACCATTCACGACTAGCGCGCATTATAGCGTATGCGCGGCTAGGGAGTCGTGCCTCTGAATACGGTCGGCTTCATGCCGCACTGGCGGAAAGGTCATGATGACGAGGTGTGCGCCGCCTGCCGTCTCACCCTCTCCGACACAGTCCTGACAGCATGCGTCACACACATTATTGATGGAGATACCATTGATGTGGAGCTCCAGGCACGGCATGCATGGGTGCGCTATATCGGCATCCATACCCTTGAGACAAAGCATCCCAGCCGTGGCATCGAATCCTATGCCCGTCAGGAGGGTGCGGCTGTTCCGGAATGTCCCATCGTCCTGTATGATCCTGGACAATCGCTGGCGGCGACGCGGAAGGATGGATGTTCTCGGGTAGAGCCATACCAGCAATCCCTACGATTGAGGGGATGCTGGCCACAGGTGGTCCGTATCGGCGCACCCATTGCGCGCATTGACAAATCAGTTGTCTGCCCAATTGCCCCCAGGCGTAAAGCCTCTGTCCGCATTTATCGCAAAATTCTTTGAAATGATATTCACCAGTCATAATAGAACCTCTCCTTATCCTATTGGGTAGTATTCGAATTTCGAGTCTCATAATATATATGGTGGCACATCTAGAGAGCATTCGGCTAGGATTAAGAATCAGAGTGCGTCATCATTTTCGCCATCCCTTTCGGTCTGCACGCCTCGTGATGAAGACTTCTCGCCTCCCCCCGTACCTCAAGTTATCCACTTTTTCGCCATAACCGCCCCTAGCGGCAAAATTCACAGATACCTATGTGGCGTCCGTTTTGGTCACGCGTTATTGACAACACCATCAAGACGCCACTACACTCACCGCCACACGGCCCACTGACATTCGATGCTGAACGGCAGAACGCCGATGGATGAGGCCACGCCTGCAGCCGATCCACCCAAAAAGCATTGCTTTATCATCACCCCCATCGGGCCTCCCCTCTCATCGATTCGACGCGCCGCCGACGGCCTGATTCGTACCGTCATCAAGCCTGTCCTAGAAGAGCTACAGTTCGAGGTCTACATTCCGCACGAGATGGCCGACCCTGGCTCGATCACGCGCCAGGTGATCCAACATCTCCTTGATGACGATCTAGTGGTCGCGAACCTGACCGGGCTGAATCCGAATGTCATGTATGAGTTAGCGGTCAGACACGCGACCTTACGACGCCACGTTCGCAAGTCGGTACGCCACCGACTGGTGTATACCAAATAGAAGCAGTAGGCTCGGTGGAGCAGGTACAGCAATTCCTTCAGATCATGACCGCCAGGGGATACAAGCTCACCGATGAAGGGTACAGACATGATTTGGTAGACTCGTCTCTATGGGCAATTTGCTTTGCAGTCGCGAATCCTCCGCTGCCAGTTGCACATGTCTCCCAAGCTGCCAAGGCATCCGGACTCACCCTCGTAGCCGCGAACGCGAGAGCATCTAGTTAACACAGTCCCTTCTCGATTTGCACGCTATCTCCTATTGCGGTTACCTGCATCGGTCTTCTCGTCCCCAAACACATAGATCACCTCAGCCTGAAGACCATCCCAGGGAATCGGATGTTATCGGCGCATCGATGTGATCATCGTCACCGGCATCAGATTCTCGCCCTCAGGCGCATCGATCACATCAGCCTGAAGATCATCCCAGGGATCGGGTGCAATCGTCGCGTGGTGGGGCCGCTCATGGGCATCGCCCGGCTTCATGGCCTCATCCCCCGACAGTCTCGCCCCCAATCCCTAGCGAAACCCCGACAGGCCGAGGTGCCGCCGTCTCCAGACCACGGGTTCGTCGGGCCAGTCGACGGAGTATGCCAGCAGTAACCTGTACGGAAAGCACCACCGCCCTTTCATTGGGGCAGCAGGCTAAAGCCTTTGGCTCGATACTCGACAACATGGATGGCCACCTGTGCCGTCAGAGGCGATGACCGACCCACCATCGGCTGAATCGATCCACACCTTGGCGCCAGGGATGTGACCGATTGATGGGGTCAGACGATCACCGCAATGACAACATCCCTCGACAAGATCGGAGCGCACCTCGGCACGGGAGTGGGGGGGTCGGATGTCGCGTGCGCCGCGTGCGCGCTCCCCTGGCCCTTTGGTGCTCCGTGACATCATTCCGTCGATCGAGGCGTGCGCCCCCGCTCCGCTCATCTCGGATGGCTCCGGCTTGATCCGTGCCGTCTATGTGCTATAATACCATATATAGTGATATCCACTGAAAGGGGGTGAGGGTGTGCGAGTCTTGCGCCCACCAACATTGATGCAGTGGGGTTGTGCTCATCGGTGGAAAACGACCACGACGCGGCCGGGCCAGGATGACGTGGTGCGGATGCGCTATCTCACCTGCCGGCGCTGTGGCCTCAAAGTGAAGACCCATGAGCGGCTGGAGGTGCCCTGGAATGAAGCCGATCTGGTTGACCAGGTGAAGGCGTTGCTGCCCGAGGGCCAGGCCGTGGCGCTGCGAGACAAAGGGATTACCGAGCTGCCGTTGGCGCGGCTGAATGCTCGACTGGCGCCGCATGGATACGTGATTCACGCCAGCAAGGGCCGGGATCGCACCCGTCTGGTCGCATGTATGGATCGCGATGGCAAGCCGACGCCCTATGGGGTGTTTGAGCTGCGACCGATGCCGCCGGAGGCGTCAGGACGCAAGAATGGCACACGGGTCCAGGAGGAAAATCGCTCTCTTGTTGCGCATCGGGACGCAGAGCCAGTTGTCAGAAAAGCAGTGGTAGGAAGGAAAGGAAGCGCTGATGAAGCCATTGCCGTCCCAGGTGGTGAACCTCACGAGTGAGGTCAAGTATGCAGCCATTTATGCTCGGGTGTCGACTGAAGACCAGGGTAAGGGCTTCTCCATTCCCATCCAATGGAGCAGGGACCGGAGGGCTGGCTCTTCTTTCAGATGCGCGGAGCCCTGGCGGAATATGAACGCGCCAAGATTCTGGAGCGCATGAAGCGGGACCTCGTCGGACGTGCCAAAGCCGGCCATGTCGTGGTAGTGCGGTTGCATTTGGATATTGCTATATCAGGGAAGAGCATGGAGGACGGTGGGAGATTGATGAAGACGAGGCGGCCGTGGTGCGTCGCATCTTTCGCTTGTGCTTGGAGGGCATGCCGACGCGTGCCATTGCGCGCCTGTTGACGCAGGAGCGCGTCCCGAGCAAACACGATCGCCATCCAGCACTCGCCGGGCGGAAAGCGGCCGGTGCGGGTGAATGGCATGCCAATACGATCCCTGGACTCTTACGCTATGAGGGCTATATCGGCCGCATGTATTACAACAAGCAGAAAGCGGCTGGAAAGACTCGCCGCACGGATCGGCCCAGAGATGAGTGGGTGCAGGTCGGAATCCCCACGATCATCGGAGACGATGTCTTTCAGGCTGTGCAGGACCAACTCGCGCGCAATAAGGCGCTCGCCCAACGTAACCGGAAATATGACTACCTCTTTGTTGGAGGACGCCTGCACTGCGGCCGATGCGGTCGCGCCATGACGGGCGAAGCTCCCCATGGGGTCCGACGCTATCGCTGTTCGTCGCGTATGACCTTTGCTGATCCCTCCAAGCGTTGCAAGGTATATGTCAATGCTAATGATGCCGAAGGACGTGTTTGGCAGGCCATTGAGCAGGTTCTGCAGCAACCGGAGATTATTACGGCCGAGGTCAACCGGCAACAGGCAGGGGCGGAAGAGCAGCGTACGGAAATCCTGCGGGACATCTCACGCATCGAGGATACCCTGGCCACATGTGACCGGGAAGAGCAGCGGTGGGCTCAGGCCTATGTGGCTGAAGTGATCAACCTGGAGGAACTAAAAGGGTAGACGAACCTTGACAACATTGGGCACGCGTTAGAACATGTCGAGGCGTTGATGGGATATTGTGCGCGTGTGCGCCAGCAATTGCAAACCTTCGATCCTACCGAGAAACGGCAAGCGTTCGAGGCCCTGAATGTTCGGATCACATGGACACCGGGGTAACCCTTGGCGATTGAAGGGACAATCCCTTTAGGTAAAATTGTGCCTGTCCTACTAGAGAGCCACAGATGCCTGCATACTCCACCACACATGGAAAGCCTACCAGGTGTCGGGCTGGACCATGACAAGGCCGGGCACCACCCGGTAATGCTTGACGTTGAAGGTACACAGAGTTGCCGATGAGCCAGTGGCGCACGCCGCAATCAGGGCATCGAGCAAGCCCACATGGTGCGAGAGATGATAGGCAATAAAATCGGTCGGGGCGCGCTGGCAGTCAGCGGCGGTCGGCCACACCACCGGCGAGGGAGCGACCAATTTCTACGACTGCCGCACCTGGCGGCCATTCTGAGCATCCTGAATCAGCTCCATGACCCCCAAGCTCGGGAATGCGGGCAGTTCCGTGAGCGTGGCAAACCACGTCAGAGCTGGGACATACTCCCGCTGGATGTCAATCAGCACGTCGGTATCGAGGAGGTACACGGACTTTTCCCTGAGTCGTCTTTCCGCTTGGTGGCATATCTGCCGTGCATGCGCTTGGCTATCGGTGATATCTAGCCGCGTCCCAATGACACCCTCGCGTTGCCAATAGGCGACGAGTTCTGCACCAGTCGTTGGCAGCTGACCGACAAGGGACCTTGTGGAGAGGAGACGCAGCACATGCTCAGGGAGAGACAGCCCCAGTTGGGTGGCTTCAGTCGCCAGTTCACTTTCCAACGCTTGTGGCAAGTCAAGCATGATACTCATGGATGGTCTCCTTGTCTGGACTCGTACAACCATCTGTTTGTCCTACTGCCTACATGAACCTCTCCATTGTATGCCCTTTGGGTTTGTGAGACGATACAGAGTGCCGGCCGAACTCTTGATTATCTAGAGATGTTTCCACAGAATCGTCCCCAACGACCATGCAGAATAGATCAACCTCCTCTCCCTCTAGGCCTGTTGATATGGAAAATCTTCCGCATCATAGCCTAAACACCGAGCTGATATGTCGAGAATTTCGGTATCAGGGCTCATGGCAGGCAACGGCCTGAGGATGGGTTCAGATGAGTCGGCGGAATTCCCTACCAGTGTCAAAGAAGTCATGGCCATGTTTGCGATAGAAAGGTTGAGAGCACCATGAAGCACGAATTGGTCAGCTATCACCTGGTTTCAGTTCAATCCTAAAAACCCCATCTAAGGTGTCACGGCCTGTGCCCATCACCTGCGAGAGTTAAGAATATCAGCATCGGGCGACGACAGGTAGGTATCCCGCGCGCATCTGGGTCTGGTTCGACATCTCATCCGCTTGGGCGGGGATGTGACCGTCGAGGCTTGCGCCGGCGTCCTCTTGTACACCTTCGCGCCTCGGCTCACATAGGCGGTGTCATCGGCCCCTCACGCTACTTCGCCGTGAATCGGTGCGACACCTTAATCTGCGCTTGGTGGGCGTATGATCTACTCGTCTTCAACTCATGGCATTAAGAGCTCCGTGCCGGTTTTGATGTACCACTGTTCTCCCGTGTCGATCGTGGTCATCTCTTGATGGGATATTTTGAGCTCAGCGATGGTTTTAGGATGCGTTATCCGATTACGGATTTTCTTTACCTTTAGCCGACAGTTCCATCCGTGATCGCTGAATTTGGGTCGATAATCTGGGTTCAGCGCGCGGGCATAAAACAACATAGAAGAACGTAAATTGGAGCCCACCAATCTGTTTTACTCGGTGGCATGTCAGATATCATCGTCTTCTCACTCGACAATCTCGAAGGCCTCGGCCGCCAGCGTGGCGATGTCCGCGGTCCGCATCCGCTCCAGCAACGGCCTTACCTGGTCGGGGTGGCGCTGGCTGAGGTGGTAGAGCCGCATTGGGCCCCGCCGGGCTGGTTCGCCACCGGCAGCCAGGCGGGCAGGACAGCGCCACAATCGAGCCAGCGATCGCATGTACGTGGGGCATTGGTCCTCCTCTCCTCCCACTCACCCCTTGGCTCATGGGTGAGGCGCCTATGCCTGGGCGAGCTGCTTGATCCGTGCGCTGATGTCCTCGATCGAGGGGATTGGATGAAAGACGTGGCCCGTCCTGATGGGGGCCCTGCGGTTCGCCACGATGATGTCAGCCTTCGGCGGGAGAGGGAGGGGCAGCAGCGGCCGTGTCATGGACTCGGCAAACCGCACGAGCGCGATGAACGCGTGCTCCATATAGAGGAGCGCGTGCACCGGTGGATGACCATAGATCAGCGCTGTCGGACTCCCCGCCTCGGGGTTGCTAGGCAGCAGCATCGGACACCGCATATGGAAGGAGTTCAAGCGTCACATGGGTCGGCGAGTTGAGATGAACCACGGGTTCGGTTGCCCGAGCGGCCCATTGTTCATCAAGGGCTGAGCGCAACGCGACAAGATGCGTCAGCAGCCTAAGGGGTGGCTGAATCATGACTCATACCTCTGCCCGCTGCCGACGTTCAGCGGCAGCGCTTTGGCATGAACCTGTCACGCACGATCACGGTTCGGTTATGTCACGAAGCACAGGGCGACGATGAGCACCAGAGTCGCCAGAATGGCGAGGATGCCCCTGACGCTCCCGAGGCCAACCACATCCGTGCCGACGGTGAAGTAGAACCCCACCGTCAGGGCGACGATCAGGAGAACAAAAATCCGTGCTGCTGTGCGCTTGGACCGTCTCGCAGGTACGGAATACCAGTCGGATTCATCCTGTGGTTAGGTGGTGATCGTGCTAGCGCCAACGTTACAAGTCTTGAGGTTGAAGTCCTGTACGCCTGGCGATCCTGGCGAGCATGCGAGGACCGATCGCTTCAGCGTCATGGAAGGCAAAGACGACGTCAGGCCATCCAGGGCGAGAGAGGACACGGTGGGACCCATCTTGCCGTTTGATGCGCCAGCCCACACGCAGCAGAGCCGCCAGGACTCGTCTCGCGCTCGTGCTGGACCAGGTGCTCATACGGCGGCGAAGGAAATACTCACCAGGTCTGGGCCGGCCTCGCCATGGTCGAGACGGTCCGCCACGACACGGAGCGCCAACGCTTGGACCTTGGCCGTCGCTTCCTCAGGACTCTGGCCATACGTCAGTACGCCAGGCAGTTCAAGGACTTCGGCGATCCAGCGGCCGTCATCTTCCTGCTCGATTTCCACCGTCAATGTCATCGCAACCCTCCATTTCTCCCATCGCCTCTCATTCTACTCTCTGCTTTGCCTGGAGGGTAGTCCCCATGACAAAGCCACTTAGACCCGATGATTTGCCCTGCGTGCACATCAGAAAGTCTGACGATTTGGACAACGCTTGCGCCAAAAGTAACGCCTTTTGGCACAAGCGGTTGCGATGCAGATCATATCAATGCTCAGGTTCGGCCGGGCTCACGCCGCGGCCGTCACTATCCGATGTGAGAAACACGCGAGCGGCGGCTGGAACCTGTGGTGAGTCGACATGCCTGCTCTTGACACGTTTCCACACTCCTCTCGCCACTCGCACCGGTAAGACTATGCCCGCCAGCTGGCGATGGCTGCCATGACCTGGAGTGACGGCGACGCATGTCGGAATACAGCTCCGCCAGCACGATCACCATGACACACACCGCTACGGCAATGACGAGGAGGGCAGCAAAACACGTCAGGGCGGTCAGCGCGTCTCTCATCAGCACAGGAACACGCGGTTCCTATGGGCGGCGGTCTGGCGGCGCTCCGGCGGCGCTCCGGCGGCGCATGTGACACACGACAGCCAGCGGCCGATGGCGTTGGACCTGCCCTCTGCCGTAATGACCCACGGCCGGTTACTCCATGGCGGATGATGGCGCACATGTTGGGTGTGGCCGCACTCAAGCTCAGCCACCCAGTGCTGCTCATCGTCCTGATGGAAGCCCACAAGGCGGCGCTCCATGGTGGTTCCCTTGTCGCCATCGCGGTAGGACGGCCAGTTACCCGACCGCCTCCACACAGATCCCGGCGGGCGGTTTTCCCGCACCGGGCTCTTCAGGAAGACTCGCGTCCGCAGTCCAGCCTCGGCACGCCCAGTGGCCAATCTCGGAGGCAGACGCCCGACGATGTGAGGGCGCTCAACCCGGAAGTGGTGCAACAGGTCTCAAAACCCGCTCCACGTATCGCTCCGCCGCTGGCTGCGACGATTGAGCCATGTGAACAGGATTCGCAGCACACCGGTGAAGAACTCCTGCAGGCTGGCAGAGTTCCCGTTAACGCCATCGTCGTGGTAGTAGCCCCGCAACTTGGCGTTCACCTCCCTGAACAGATCGTTCAGCCTGTCGTGACACTTCTCCTTGCACCACTCGGTGACCCGCTTGAGCGAGTTTCGCCGCTTCTGGCGCGATGTCCGGCGCTTGAGGTGGGGCTTGCCTGCCCGGTTTCGCCCCCAGCGACACTCAAAGCCCAGACAGTCGAAGCTGGTCTGGCCGGGCACCTGCTGCCGGGTGAACGGGATCACCCGCGTCTTGTCCGGCGACAGCTCCAGCCCGAAGTTGCCCAGCCGTTGGCCCAGCGCCCGGTAGAACCGCTCCGCGTCGGCCTGATATTGGAACGCGCACACGAGTCGAGTCGCGCGGGGGACTCGCACTCCCACGCGCTCACAGATCCGGACGTGAGCCTCTCGGCTCATCCGGCTCGTATCGTGCCGCCCCCGCATGCCAGAGGCGCCGGGGTGCGAACAGTCCCGGCTGCCGCCGGGATACACGCCGCCCCCAGTGCTCTGCCCGCCGCCGCTGTCGCCGCACGCGTTGGTCTTGCGCCATCGCCCACCTGGCCAGTGGCCGGTCGAGGGGCTGGAGGGTCGGGTACAGGGCCGACTGGTAGGAGCGCGTGGAGTAGGTGAACCAGCCTTGGATGATGGGATTGCACATCCGCGCAGATCGTCGCGCTGTTGGTCCAGCCGAGCTATGCGCTGGTGTGAGAATCCGAGGTTGTCATAACGCCCTTCTTTGTCGTAACCCACGATACGAGAAGTTACGATGGTAGTGTTCCCCGGATAGGTTTGTAACAGCTCCGCCACACGGGTGCGCACGGTTGCTTTGAAATGAGGACTTGGGAGTTCATCCAAGCCGTCGAGGAATATGATGGCTTGCCCGGAATAGAGGTGGTAGTCAAAAAACTCCCTTTCCCCTGCAGAGAGGCCGAGGTCACTCCGCGTCAACTCGAGCATATAATTCAACAGGCTTAACCGTGGCCGCGACTTCAGCTCGTCGACATATCGTCTCAGCGTCACCAGGACGGGCAGACGATTATCCCTATTAGTGCCGAACCGCGTTATAAGTTGTGGATGACTCCCGGCAAGGGCCAGAAAACGCAGCAGTGTGGACTTACCGGAACCAGGATCGCCGAGAATGACCTGACGGGCACCCGGGGTGAGTAGATTGAGAGGATTAGTGCGCTTAACTGGTGTATCCGGCTCCACAGCGCTCTCGGGCACAACTCGGAGCGGTATATATATCCGGTCCATGTCCACACTGACCGAGGCTTCTTCTTTGTAAACGGACATCCCCACAAACTGGATCTTCCCGTGCAGTTTCGCGAACTCCTGGTCATATCGCTGCCGAGTCACTGTAATCGCCTGCCGGCGTTTTGGCCCATCAGGCAGGGACTCTGGGTAGTAATGCAAGCCGAGGGGGGGGAAGGTAACTAGCATGTCCTTCAAGCACCTCGCATCCCACCACGTTGTAACGCACTTCTCCGGCAGCATGCTGCATAGCATATCCAGGTATTTCTTGAAATCACCGCTTGCGCCGGACTTAGTATTTGCTACTGCACGGGGCTGAGCGATTATTAAGCGCGTAGGTTGCCCACAAGCCCTCAGTTCCTTGATTTGCTCTCCGGCTAAATTCGAGAGTAACTCGTAATCCCCCCCGTCGCTCCGCGATGGTAGCCGACACAAGCACAAAGTGTCCCCCGCTAGCCAAAGGCCCTGGCCGAGACGGACTGGAGTGACGATTCTTCGCCGCACACGTACTCGCGACGTATGGATGCGAAGAAGCACTGACACGATATGCTCGAACTCGGCGTCACCAGCGCTGTTCTTGGGGAGCAACTCGGCGAGTGGCCGAAAAGAAGGCTGCTTGGGGGTGGATGTAGCCATAGCTCCTCCGAGCGGCGTAGCCTGCCAGTAAAAGACCGGACCTAGAAGCTCTCGGAACACGCGACTAGACATCGTGGGAAGGTTTTTCCTTAGTCTATTTTAGCATAGATCGATATCTTGGTCCCCTCATTGGATTCTGTTACATAGAGGTTAATCATCCTGATTCCCTGCTGCGCACACACATGCGCACGCTAATGAGATACATCTCTCCATGGTCGAAGCAGTGCGTCGAGCTGACCCCTCCCACGACGCATAGTTAGAAGGACTGTGTAATTCCACTTTGCCAAACCTCCTTGATGACGTAGCACAGTCCATATACAATGCCCCCAAATGATGTGCAGCAAGTGGTGAGCGCAGCGATTCATTGGAGGGTTTGCACCCAACAGTCGCAGCCGCCGGCACGGGACAATTGTATTTTCCTTCGATACCGGCAGTCCGTCCCTATGAGAGGAGATGATTATGGAGCTAGAAGGACAGGTTGCGATCGTGACGGGCGCAGGTCGCGGCATCGGACGTGCCACCGCCCTCGAACTGGCGCAGATGGGGGCTGACATCGTCGTCGCTGAGCTGGAGGGCTCCAGTGCCGAACGCACGGCCGATGCGGTGAAAGCCCTCGGCCGCCGCGCCAGCGTCGTGCGAACGGACGTCACCTCGCTCGTCGATCTTAACGACGATGGCAGCACGCACGCGGGCCGAGTTCGGGCGCATCGACATCCTCGTCAATAATGCCGGCATCTACCGGGCCGCAGCGCCGCTGGACATCACCGAGGAGCACTGGGATGCGGTCATGAACGTCAACGCGAAAGCGGTATTCTTTGCCAGCCAGGCTGTGCTGCCGACGATGATCGCCCAAAAGCGTGGCACGATCATCAGCCTGGCGTCGATGGCAGGCAAGGTGGGCAGTCGTAGCAACCTGCCCTACAACGCCAGTAAGGCGGCCGTGATCAGCATCACCAAGAGTCTGGCGCTCGCCCATGCTGCCGACGGTATTCGAGTCAACTGCGTCTGCCCCGGCTTCGTCGAGACCGACATGTGGATGGCGGTGGCGCGTGAGCAGGGCGCTCTCATGGGCCTATCCTCTGAGGAGTTTACTCGTCGACGCGCTGCACAGGTGCCGCTCGGACGCATGGAGCGTCCAGAGGACGTCGCTCACGTCATTGGCTTCCTCGCCTCTGAGCGAGCAGCCTACATGACCGGGCAGGCAATCAACGTGACGGGTGGTCTCATCATGCACTGAACGCTCAACTCGCGGACTTCTCGATGTTCTCCGCACATCCTAGCGCTGTATTAACTGTCCTCACTGCTTTCGGCGATGAGACTTTCGCCCGCTGCCAGCTGCTCGGGTGCTCACCCCTCTGCAATGGCACCCAGCAGCTGGGTTGCAAACCGTCGATGACTGGCAAGCCACGAGTTCGTATATTGATGCTCGTCTGTCGCATGCCAGACAACTCCAGACGCTTGTTCACGAAATGCCCACAGGCGCCTAAAACCGTAAAGCCTGAAAATCTCGGGAAGGCGTCTCCAACGACAGAAAACGTCAGCCACAGTCCCACCTCATGCTCTTTCGATGCGCCGTGTCTAATCAAACAGTTCGACGCGGAAGTCAGTTGAGACGCCTGTAGCATTGAACGCCCATAGCCGCGCTACCGCCGCGTCTTCACCGGGAAAGCCCGCACACTGTCAGTGTGCTCGGTTGCCCCTGAGGCAGCACCTCCACGAATGCGTGGGTAACATCGTCAATCCGGTTTTCGCAAATGACGGTGTTCAACGGGGAGTTGGGGCTCCCATCGCCGTTCAAGATCCCATACGCGGTTCTCGGTGCGCCGAGCTGCGTTGGGTGTGGAATCGGCATCTTCGAGATCGTGTTTCCAAACACGAGAGTGTCGACATACCCTGGCGTCCGAGGAGATTCGATATTCCAGTTTCCTCCTATGCTCACGGATACTGCCGCGGCGTAGGGGGGATTGTCATGGCCACCGGGACCACTGGAAGGGTCGGCGAGCACGGCATTTTTAATGTTGTTAAGGGAGACTGAGACGCCGAATCCCATATAGTCTGTCGTAGCCTGTGGTTGAAAGTTCCCATCGAGCATCCCAGCCTGGGTATCAAGGTGAATGCCGCTGCCGTAGATATCCTCTGGGCGTGGCTGGTTTGGATTTGTGGGCCCGTCGAAGCCGAACGAACCCTCGATCGTATTCCCCCGAACCTCGACGAAATACTGATTGACTTGAGCACTGTAAAAGACGTAGCTGCCGGTCAACGTCACTCCCGAGTATGCCGAGGAGCCGACAAGCATGACGTAGTAGGGGCCGGCTAACGGGTTGTTGATGTTGATGGTGCAGGTCTCGTTGGAGCCCGTCTGGTGCGAATGGCAATCGTACTCCGTCAATGTGGGGTGCGAGCTCGCCTTCACGTACAGGGCGGCATCGTTGCTCGCGCTGGTCGAACCACTGGTCGTGAAGGTCGCGTAGGCCGCTCCCGGCGGAACGTCGAGCCGATAGAAGGTCTGCGAATCCATGACCCCCGATAGGTTGGAGAGTGGCAGGTTATTGGTCAGCACAACATCCCCGGGGGCACAGTCTGCGCAGGGGCCGACCCTATAGTTGGCGTGGTACGACGTATTGACGTAGATTCCAGCAGTCTTGAATTGCTGGTTCGATTCGATCGCACTGTCCACGGTGGATGCGGAGAGGCCGATGAGGCCCTGGTTGTTATAGTGCAACCCGGATGTGCCGGCGGTGTAGTCGGAGACACCGGTGTAAGTGGACAAGTCTGTCGAGCAGCCATTGTCGATAATGTTGTCCACGATATAGAGCTGCCATGACTGCTGGGAGACGATGATGTGCGAATGACGTGGAGCGGGTAGCACGTCAAAAGGCGGCGACACCGTAAACTGAATGTCCGCGCCTGGCGTCATCGACGCGCGGGTGATCTTACGTGTTTGGCCGAGGCCAGGCCCGAAGTCTACCCGTATCCAACGGCCAGTGTACTCGCCCTTTTCGACCGACAGGTACATCTCACCCACGGCCGGCGTGATGGTCACTTCGTCCCCAGACGGCGATACCGAGGTCACCCCCTGCCCGGACTTGAAGCCCACACGGTCGAGATTCGAGTCAGTGCCAATGGCTTCTCCATCAAAGCCATACCTGGTACCGACACAGGAAATCTTGTTGCCGGCAATGAGGAGATGTTCGTGAGAGGTCAGGTGAGGGAAGAAGAACCCGGCTCGCCACCCCAGATACTTGGTCCCATTGGGCGTCGGGCCACCAGCCGGACCCGTGCCGCTATACGTCTGTATAGTGCCATCAACCGTGTTCGCGCTGATGTCGAGATGGCGTGAGCCGGCAACACCCAGCGCGATAGGAGCCTCCCATGCGCCAGGCCAGAATGTATTATGCGAAATGACGCTGTCCTCGACAGCGCCATAGATACCGATGGCGTTGTAATAGGCGCCAAACGTGTTCCCCGTGATAACCACATTCTTGTAGCCGAACACGCCGGCGTTCGGGTCGATGCCGAGCCATCGGTCCGTGAGTTGGTTCGATCGATAACTTCCTACCCCCCAATAGGTATCGTCGAAGAAGTTGTCAGTGACGGTGATGTCGTTCCCTCCGAGCAGGAGCGGCCCTGAGCCCGGACTGCTCCCTCCGTGGATGTTCGAGAGTGACGGGGTATAGTTGTCGTGGAACCGTATGCCTCGAACGACATTGTTACCGGTCAGCAAGAACAAGTTTTGCCGGAGATTCGGGTCGACATTCGGATCCGCGGTGGGGTCTTGCTTCTTCTTCTGAGCTTGGACCCAATCGATGAAGGGTGTATCGAAGAGGATGTCTGTCTGGATCGTCGTCAAGCCCGGTGATCCGACAAGATTGACACCTGCCGGAACAGAGATGCCAACCCCCGTATGGAGGGGCTCACACGCCTGGTACGGTGGCGGCAGTATGTCGGCAGGGGGCGCACTCCCCGGAGGAGTGGTAAAGACGTACGAGTCGACACCGTATGCGTTCGGGTCAACATTCCCATCGGCGGCCGGCGGCCAGCATGCGGCAAGGTTCCAGGCTGGACGAGCGGCTGAGTCGTGTCAGAGATGCCCTGATAGACCACCAATGTTTGCGGGGTGAAATCGACCCCCGGTATGAGCAATACGTCACCTGGATCCCCGCGAACTGGGCTCTGATACTGTGGATTGTGATAGAGGAGGGGCTTAGGCGAGGCGCAGATCGGGGCACTTGCGGCTCCCACGGATCGCTCTGCTGCAGTGGATGTGCCGGCCACGCCGAGGGCGAGCGCGGCCACGGTAGCAACGAAGACCGAAAACGTAGACGGCAGCGTCAGTTGTCTTTTCATGGCTCGTGAACCTCGTTGGTATGTGGGATGCTGTTGTCAGGGCTGATTGTCGACGGTTGTATTGAAAATCGTGCAGCGATATTTCACGATACGGCCGGCGAATCCATTTTGGGGCGAGCTAGTTCGCTAACAAGGTGAGTGTACAAGCATTTACCGCTCCTGCATCGTGCTCGTACATGGACTCACCAGCCGTATCGTTTCACCAGGTTACAGAGGGCTAAAGACGCATTTGTTGTTTTTTGTATCAGAACCTCTCTCTCCCTCCTTCCTACTCCTTTTCCCCCACTGGCTCGAACCCTATGGTGAGGAGGTCAGTATCGGGGTCGAACATACAAGGCTTCTCGTTGCGCAACAAATCCACTAAAGCCACTAATTCTTCCGGTCCTGACACGTCCCGATAGTGTACGAGGCCAGAAGAGACGCTCAGCGCTATTCTGTAGTAGCGCTGACCTGGCTTTGTAAAGACGGCATATTGCGTGACCGGCTGATTTGCCATTGCACTGTCCCCCCTGTTTTTTGACGGTAAAAGTCTGCGCGAGTCCAGCGCAGACTCATCATCCCAGCATGGAGAGCCATTGTCTCCACGCAACTCGCTCCCTGTATCAGCGATGAAGCTGGACACCGGGTGCCAGGCAGCTAGCCACGAAGTTCTACATCAGGCATCCCCGTGCGCGATATGGCCCACTAACCCCAAGGATCCTCGTATGCTAGCTCATCCCGCCCCCAGCTACCTCTGCCCTGGGAGGGAGCAACTGCCGTGCCAGATCCCTGCCCACGCTCAGCAGCCCATAGCGCGGCCGCCGTAGAGTTGTTTTCATGGCGTGGAAGACTTCCAGGCCCCGAACCTGGCAGCCGTTATCCCCACTTTTGGGGGCAAGTAGTGGGGCATCTCCCCCACGTCACCCCCACTTTGGAGGAGTTTTCGGTAAGTCTGGGCCCACCAAGAGGTAGCAGGTCAACCCAGTCGCGGAGAAGGGGCGTAGCTCGATAGGACGTGATAAGGTCTGCGGGGTATAGCGGTCTCGCTCTCATGAGTCAATCGCTTCACTGCTCCCATTACAACTGTAGGATGAAAGGTCTAAAAGGGCAGGCTGACCATGGACGCTGAAGACGCATGGAATCCTTTTGACATCGCTTCAGCAGCATGC
Source organism: uncultured Nitrospinota bacterium (assembly GCA_963707985.1). Classification (GTDB taxonomy): domain Bacteria; phylum Tectomicrobia; class Entotheonellia; order J063; family CAVPRW01; genus CAVPRW01. The sequence goes on from CAVPRW010000009.1 coordinate 117,161, forward strand.
TAGGGTGACTTGCCCGATACGGGCAGGATGCATAGAAAACGGTGCGCAGCCCAGGAGGAGCATGCCATGGCACGGTGGGATAAATTTTGGCGGGATGAGGCCTATGTGTCTCGTAACTGGCTCGATCCCGACCCCGACGTGGTCCGTCTCAACCCGTTCATGAAAGACCACCAGGTGCGGCGAGTGCTTGATCTCGGCTGCGGTGTGGGTCGCCATCTGGTCTACCTGAGCGGCCAGGGGTTCGAGATGCATGGCCTTGATCTTTCTCCAGCCGGGGTCGAGCGCTGCCAGAAGGAACTCGCCCAGCACCAGCGGCAGGCGACAGTGCAGGTGGCGGATATGTTCGCCATCCCCTATCCTGATCAGTGGTTCGACTGGGTGCTGACCGTTCAAGTGATCTATCATACGACAGCGGCAGCCCTCCAGCAGGCCATTCAGCATGTCCATACCAAACTCAAACCGGGTGGATTCTTCTATGTGACGTTTCCCCCGGTCGACAATATCAGTCCTGACAGCGGACAGGAGGTGGAGCCGCGGACATACCTCAAGGAAGAGGACGGCGAGCCCCTGCTGCACCACTACGTTACTGCTGAAGAGATCGATGTGCTGATGCGTGGCTATACGCTGCTGGAAAAACGCTTGGAGCCGCGTGAATCCCGCGATCAGGACGGACAGATCAACAGACGACTGCGCTGGAACGTGCTGGCGCAGCGACCATTGTGAGAGGGAAACTCAGGGAGGAGGAGTGATGAAGGCCATTCGCGTGCAGACGCCGGGTGGAATCGAAGCCTTACGTTACGAAGATGTGGCCACGCCAACACCCAAGGCGGGTGAAGCCTTGGTGAAGATCGAGGCCGTTGGCATCAACTTCATCGATATCTATATTCGTAGCGGCATGTATAAAAACCCGTTGCCCCTCACCTTAGGTCAAGAGGGTGCCGGCGTCGTGGAGGCAGTCGGACCGAACGTCACTGAAGTCCAGGTGGGGGATCGTGTGGCATACAGTGGCACAGCGGGCTCCTATGCCGAATATGCTGTCGTGCCAGCCGCTCGCCTGGTCAAAATCCCCGCCGGTCTCGGCGCCCAGGACGCGGCTGCCGCCATGCTCCAGGGGATGACGGCCCATTATCTGGCCCACACGACCTACCCACTCAAACCAGGCGACACGGCCCTGATACATGCCGCTGCCGGTGGGGTGGGGTTGTTACTGGTGCAGATGGCCAAGAAGTGCGGCGCGCGGGTGTTCGGTACAGTGTCAACGGAGGACAAGGCGAAGCTGGCCAAAGAAGCCGGCGCGGATGAGGTCATCCTCTACACGCAGCAGGATTTCGAGGCTGAGGTGAAGCGTCTGACCAATGGACAAGGACTGCAGGTCGTCTATGATTCGGTCGCCAAGACGACCTTCGAAAAAGGCCTCAATTGTTTGGCGCCGCGGGGCTACATGGTACTCTACGGTCAATCCAGCGGCCCGGTGCCGGCATTCGACCTGGCACAACTCGGTGCCAAGGGCTCTTTGTTCATCACCCGCCCAAGCCTGGCACACTATACATTGACGCGCGAAGAGCTTCTGCAGCGTTCCGGCGACGTGCTCGGTTGGATTCGCTCCGGACAGTTGAAACTGCGTATCGAGCAGACCTTCCCTTTAAAGGATGCTGGTGAAGCGCATCGTCGCCTGGAAGGACGCCAGAGCACGGGGAAGCTACTCTTGGTTCCATGAGTCATCGGCAGGCTGCCTGGCTGTGAGGCGAGGCATCAAGTCGCCCCGCCTCAGTCCTTTGTACTCACGACGCAGCAGTGTTCTAGGAGGAGGAGACCATGGACCGCCGAGACATTTTACCCGAGCGTCCAGTCGAGAGGGGTCGTGGCTATATGCCTGGGGTCAGCGTGAATCCTTCGAGAGTGCTGTTCACAGCCGGGCTGACAGGGCGCAATCCCGACGGTAGCCTCGTCCCTGGAGGTATGGGTCCACAGACACATCGTGCTTTCGAGCGTTTGCAAGCGGTGTTGTCGCGGGCAGGGGCGAAATTCGAAGCTGCGATCAAACAACTGACGTATGTCACCGATCTTGACGCCTATACCGCTGATGGTCGGACAGAGCGTGCCAAGTTCTTCGGCAGCAGTCGATCGGCGTCGACGGGATTGGTGGTGCGGCGCCTTGCTGATCCGGCCATGCTCATCGAGGTCGAGCTGGTGGTTGATGTCCAAGGCTCCCCACAGGGAAAACCCCTGCTGGAAAAATACAACGCTGAAGATCACGGTGGAGATTTTTATCAGGGGATTATCGTCAATGGCGGCCGCCTGATTTATCTCGCTGGGCAGGTGGCGAACAACCCCGATGGTTCGGTGGCGGGGGTCGGCGACCTACGGCGTCAGGCCGAAAAGGTCTATGAAAACATCGCCCATGTGCTCCGTGCGGCAGGTGCCACGCCTGGCAGCGCGGTGAAGGAAACCACCTGGGTGTTGAGTATCGACACTTGGCGGCAGCAGGGCACACCCGTGCGTCGCGCCTTCTATAATGGCGATTATCCGGCTTCCACCCTGGTCGAAATTCAGGGTCTGGCGCGACCGGAGTTCCTCGTGGAAATCGAGTTGATCGCAGCGGTGGCATAAAGGGGGGACCAACATGCCATTTAGTACGATTACCACTCCTGAGGCCAGGCCCGTGGCGAACTATAAGATGGCGACGCGTCGGGAAGGGGGACAACTGCTGTACATCTCGGGCCAGGTGGCTCGGGACACCGATGGAAACGTCATCGGTAAGGGGGACATGCGCGCCCAGGCGCATCAGGTCTTCCAGAACCTCCGGCAAGTCTTGCAGGCGGCTGGTGGTGACCTCAAAGACTTGATGAAGATCACCACCTATATCACCAACATCGAAGATTTTCCGGCGTTGGCCGAGGTGCGCAGTGTGGTCTTCCAGGGAGAACTACCGGCTAGCACTTTGATCGTGGTCAAGAGCCTATTCAATCCGGATTTCTTGATCGAGGTCGAGGGAGTTGCGGCGATTTGACGGGATTACCATGACAGATGCACTCCGGATCAACACCCATCATCTGGGTGCAGATGTGTCCATCCGTGGTGGTGATCCTAATCGCTTTGTCCAAAGAGGTGACTGATGACGCTTGCGGGAAAAGTGGCGATTGTGACCGGGAGCTCACGTGGGATCGGCAAAGACATTGCCCTGGCGTTCGCCGCTGCGGGCGCGGATATCGTGGTCGCAGCGCGCTCGGAGAGCCAGCCCGACCCCCGACTTCCCGGTACCATTCATGAAACCGCACAAGAGGTGGAGGCCCTCGGCCGACGCGCCATCGCCGTCAAGACCGATGTCACCGACGAAGAGCAAATCGCGGCCATGGTGCAACGCACTCTCGACACCTTTGGACGCATCGACATCCTGGTGAATAACGCCGCCGTCCTGGTGCCGCGTGGCATCCTTGAGTTGCCTACCCGCCATCTCGACTTGCATTACCGCGTCAACATCAAAGGCCCTATCTTGTGTATACGGGCGGTGCTGCCCACGATGCTGCAGCAGGGCCAGGGCTGGATCATCAATATTTCTTCGAACGCCGCCATCTTCCCAGGGCCTGGTCCCTACACCGATGTCCGACCGGTTCGCGCCTTTATGTACGCGGCCACCAAGGCAGCCCTGGAGCGGCTCACCCAGGGGCTGGCGGTGGAGTACCAGGCGCAAGGCATTAGTGCCAATGTCCTCTCGCCTGTCGGCCGGGTGCGGACACCGGGCAATGTGTTTGGCATGACGCCGCCAGGTGGAACTCCGGAGCCGTTCGAGAAGGCCGAAGCGATGGGTAAAGCGGCGGTGTACATCGCCAGCCAACCGCCGCAATCGTTCACCGGGAATATCCTCTTCGACGAAGAGATGGTCCGGCAGTATCAATTGTAAGCCCCACGGCTAGGATCACCATCAGTATATGAAGGAGAGCCAGCGTGAACACTGATGATATCTTAATGTGTCCAGGTCCCAACGATATCGCTGACCGCGTCTTGCGGGCGATGATCCGTCCAGCAGCCTGTCCTGTGACTCCGGAATTCCAGGAATTCTACGAACAGACGTTGGACATGCTGGCTGAGGTCTATCAGACCCGCAATCAGGTGGTGCCCCTCCCTGGTTCTGGCCGCAGTGGTGTGGAATCGGCGATCACCAGCGTCATCGAAGCGGGCGACCGGGCCCTGGTAATCATCTGTGGCACGTTTGGCCATCTGGCCGCACGGGTGGTCAATGGGGTGGGGGGACAGGCCGAAGTGGTAGAGTTCCCCTGGGGGGAACAGCTCGATGTGGGAGTGATCCGCGACAAGCTGGCGCAAGGGACCTATAAGCTGGTGACGATGGTGCACAACGAAACCTCCTCTGGAGCTGTGTACATGAACGCCGGGGAGGTCGCCAAACTGTCCCACGCGCACGGAGCGCTGTTTATGCTCGATGCCATCTCCTCCCTCGGCGGTGCCGACCTTCCCACCGACACGTGGGAGGTTGATCTCTGTGTGTCGTGCAATCACAAGGCTATCGCCGCTCCCATCGGGCATGCCTATGTGGCCGTGAGCGATCGCGCCTGGGATGTGATGGAGGGGCGCCGGGAGGCGTGCCGTAACATCTTCGGGGGCCTGCTCAACTGGAAAGCGCAACCCCTCGATTCCCCCATCGACGGGCGGACTCTGCGACGCCCACAAGGCGTATTTTCCGCCGTACATCTGTTCTATGCCCTGCACGAGGCGCTCACCATGATTCTGGAGGAGGGTTTGGAGGCACGCTTTGCACGGCACGTACTAAACGCCTGTGCCTTCCGAGAAGGGATCAAGGCCTTGGAGCTCCAGCCGTTGGCTAGACCAGAGCTCGCCTCTCCTACAGTGACCTGCATTCCATTACCTGAGGGGATGCAGTCCAGCGACTTTCTGCGGTCTCTGCAAAGCGATCATGGCATCTTCACGCTTCCCGGCCTCAGCCCCTATCGCGATACGGCCATTCGCATCGGCCACATGGGTGTCACGGCGATACCCCGCTGTGTCCTGCACACCTTGTACGCCATTGAATCGGTCCTCGCGAAGATGGGATACAGGGTGGTTCCAGGAGCAGCTGTGAATCGCGCCGAGCAAGTGTATGCCGGAGCGGAGACACGGGAGCCAGTCAAGGCTGTGGCCTCCTAATTCAACACACACGTGTGGGGCAGTCATCATCGAAAAGTCTGGATCGAGTATGGGCGAGTCAGCCCCACACGCTGCCTTGGGCCCTCTATCGCGGTTCCCACTTGGATGAACTACGCTAAGATCCCAGGGGTCTGGAGGTATAACCCCCCTCAGAAGGGGTCGTGGCGCATGCGACTGGGAACCGCTATAGGGGGGCCTGAAAGCCTGGAATCGCGGGACCGGAGTCCAACCAAAACAGGTCATCATAAAGAATTTGCTCGATGATGCCCAATGTGACGATCCAGTGCACGAATGGCGCTGGCCCGAAGGCAGACCGGGTCCATTGTGTGATCCCAAGCGCGCGATGAAGCGCGGCGGCGATGAACAAGCGCCCGCCCGACAGCGTGATGCGTGTCACGCGTGCGACCAACGCGTTCATGCTTGAACGGACACCCTCTTCGCTGGGTGCCATCACCCGCTGAAGGGCTGCACGTTGTGCCTCTATGGCATGGGATAGAACCGGTCCAATGAGTCGATCGCCAAGGTCCTCAATCTGGATCGTCGCGAGGTTCAACAGATGACCGCCCACCTCCCTCTGTGGCATGCCTCTCTTGTCATCGAGGACCATGGGCCAGAGATCACGCTTTTCGCTGATATCCGAATTTCAGGATAGGGTACAAATTGCTTGCGGCAGACTCTCATGTATGATAAAGGACGATATTATATGCCTATGGAACACGGCGGGGGACGATGACAAGACCTGAACGTATCTCGTATAAATCCGTTTCCTGGCGTGCTTTATACAACTGCCGGGGGCGAGGAGGTCATACCATATTGGGAGAGACGCCCACGTATGCAACCTACAGGGAAAGCTGTGGCACCCCCGAGAAGCCAAGCGTATCACTGAACAGCGCTTCGGTGGACTGGTCACAACAGAAGACCACCCCTGACCAGGCCTGCATAGAGGCTGTCCTCAATACCTTAGCGGTGACTGGCGCGTCTATCCTCCACGTGGGAGTGGGGAATTCCAAGTTGGCCCAACGGTTTGCGGGCCGGGCTCACCTCGTCGATGGCCTGACGGTGCACCAGAATGAAAAGATCCATGCAGATGCCCTGGGGATTCCCAATTACACCGTGTATGTACTCAATAAGCACAGTCAGGAGTTCGTCTCAGTTATCACCAACGTATATGATTTTGTCATTGATAACAATCTGTCGTTTTTCGCCTGCTGCAAATATCATTTTTATGTCATGATCGAGAATTATCTATGGGCATTAACATTTGAGGGGAGGATCTTGACGTGCCAGATTGGTATGGACGTGTGCAATGACGATTTGGGGTGGGTCATGACGTATGCAGATCTGGTAAGTCTAGAGAGTAAGTTCCCAGTGCACGTGTCGAAGATGACAGACGTGGTCTATGCGATTGCCAAAAAGCCATGACATTGCTGAGGACAGGCGCCGGATTCGAGGGGAGTTGGGGGCCAGTTGTCAAGGTCTATGAGGCCTCTCGCACACGACCTTTCAACCGCGATAGGAGATAGCTCGTGCTTACCGAGCAGAGGCAGTGCCCTGCATTCTCCGACAACAGCTTAGCTCAACCTGTGGAGGTCCCCTGTCATGCCTAAGGTGAATGTCGGTGTGGTAGGGTGCGGTGAGGTAGCACGGCGTATTTATCTCCCGGAATTCCACCGCATCCACGACAAGGCTGTGCTGGTTGCCGTCTGCGATCTTGCAGAAGCCCGTGCGAAAGAAGCCAAGGAGCGATTTGGTGCGCAAGGTGTACTATACCGATCTGGACCGGTTTCTGCGCGAGAGTGACACCGAAATCGTGCTCAATCTGACCCCCCATAAAGCGCATGTACCAGTGTCCAGAGCAGCCCTTCAGGCTGGCAGGCACGTCTATACCGAGAAGGTCATGGCCCAGTCCCTGGATGATGCGACGGAGTTGATCGATGTCGCGAATGCCCAGCACGTCAAGTTCGCCTGTGCCCCGGTCACGCTGTTGTTGCCCACGCAGCGCCGATGGCAAGAGCTGATCCGCGAGGGGACGATCGGTCGCGTCACCTTCGCACGCGCGCAGGCACTGTATCCGCCCATCTGGGAAGATTTCCCGCCGGAGCACGTGTGGTATTTCGCAGCGGGCAGCGGACCCTTGATGGACATGGGTGTGTATCCGCTCACAGCCCTAACGGGCCTCTTCGGTCCGGCGATGCGGGTCAGTGCTATGGCCAGGACCATCATGCACGAGCGCGTCATCGGAGATGGTCCCGCCGCCGGCAGACGCTTCCCCACGGAAGTGGAGGACTCCGTACACCTCCAAGTGGACTTCGGAAGGTTTTTCGCGTCGGTCGATCTTTCGTGGTGTGTGCAGGCTACCTGCAACCAGCCGTTCGAAGTCTACGGCGAGTACGGGACGTTGTCTGGCGACCCGACGTATGCCAATACCCCCATCCATATTTTTCGAGCGAATCAAGCATGGTGCGTTGAAGAACCCATCCAGCGCTTGCCCCGTAATGACGATTGGTTTCAAGGGGTCGCTCATCTCGTGGATTGCGTGTTGGACAACACCGAGCCGGTCAATAGCGCGACCCACGCGCGCCACGTGCTGGACATCATGCTCACGGCGCTTCGTGCCGCGCAGGAAGGGCGGGCGCTCGCACTGCAGACGACCTTCTGAAGAGGAGCGGATGACGCAATGAAACTGCAGGGCAAAGTGGCGCTGGTCACAGGTGGGTTGCGGGGGATCGGCCGCGCCATCGCCGTGGCGATGGCACAAGCAGGAGCGGATATTCTCATCGCAGGCCTGTCCATGGACACGGCTGCCCAGACTGAGGCGGAGATACAGGCGCTGGGGCGCCGATGTGCCATCGTGCATGCAGATGTGTCCAATGAGGACGCAGTCAAAGAGCTGATGGCCACCATTCTTCGCAACTATAGCAGACTGGATATTCTGGTCAACAACGCCGGCATCGCCCCCTTTAAGCCGATTGAAGGCTTGACCTTGACGGAGTTCTCTCGGGTTTTAGACGTGAATCTAAAAGGGCCATGGCTCTGCGCCAAGTATGCCTTGCCTGAGTTGAAGCGTAGTCATGGGGTGATCCTCAACATCACCTCCACGTCTGGGCACTATGGTGGCGCCAGCTCCGGCGGCAGCGCGTATGACACAAGTAAAGGCGGGCTGCAGCAGCTGACATACTCGCTGGCAGCAGAATTCGGCCCGTACGGTATCCGCGTGAACGCCATCGCACCGGGCACAATTATCACCGAGCGGGTGGGAGGCCAGGCGCTCGTCGAGTCGGAGCTTGGTCAAGGTGAACTCGCCCGCACACCGTTACGTCGACTGGGCATTCCTGAGGACATTGCCAATGTGGCGGTCTTTTTGGCCTGCAATGAGTCTTCGTATATCAATGGAACGACGATCATTCTCGATGGCGGCACCATGGCCGTGTGGTGACGAATTCGAAACGGATGCAGTCCAAACACTCGATCGTCGTATTCACGGGTGACGTTCACTGCTGACGGATCTCCAGGTGCCCCCTGGCATTTGGGATTGACCTGATGGAGGTGCTCTCTTCTCTCTTGGCGCTTGTGGATAAAGAAGCTGAGGGATAAGTCTGCGGATCTGCTCGTCGACGTGCAGGGCTGCACATGCTCTCGCCCCCTGATACGGTACGCGCTTGCCATCGGTAGGACCTACAGAGGGACACTGCGATGTAACCCGGTAGTTGTGCTCTCATGACGTCAGTATTTCCGCTTCCCTTATCTGCCCCAGTATTTGGCCCTAACCTAGCGAAGGCCAAACGTTCGACGAAGTCCAACCATGCCAGCCCTCATAGGGGCTTCCTTTCGCGATCGCGCGCTTTTGCCCCGGCAACCAGCTCGCCGATACGGTGATGAAAGCGCTGTCACAGGTGGTCCCGGAGAAGGTGGCCTCGGGCCTCGGCAATCTGCGCGTCATCGCCTTTTCGGGTATTCGCGCCGAAACGCATTGGGTACATATGGAGATCTTCGAAGGTGCCTACGGCGGCCGCTACGGGATGGACGGCATGGACTCCATCGACACTTTGTATGCCAATGCTCGCAACAACCCCATCGAGGAACTCGAATCGCACCTGCCACTGCGAATCGAGCGTTATGAGGTGCGTGACGACGTCTGTCCCGCTGGCCAATGGCGGGGCGGGCTAGGGTCAATCCGGGAGTTTACCTTCCTGGAAGACGGGGGCGCGCCGATCGAGGGCGAAGGTCACGTCTTTGCTCCATGGGGATTTGCCGGTGGGCATGACGGCGCCACCGCCCGTGTCACGCTGCACAAAGCCGATGGCACCGAGCCGGCCATCCCCTCGAAGATGCCTTATCGCGCCGCCGCGCAAGGGGATACTTTCATCGTCGTCGGGCCTGCTGGGGGCGGCTATGGCGACCCCGGGAAGCGTGAGCCGGAACGGGTGCTGAGCGACGTGCTCGACGGCTTCATGACGCGCGAGCAGGCCCGTATCGATTACGACGTGGTGATCCGCGACGATCTGACCATCGACCATGCGGCGACGGCGATGCTGCGTCGCGGGGCTCTCGACGCCGATGAGGCGTACGCTGGGCGGCAGACGGAGGCGAATCGGACGCTGGCGATGCCTCTGCCAGGATGCTGGGTGGGAGGTGCGGTGTGCTGAGGGTGCCCTGGCCCAACGCGTTGGGCCAGGTGCAAGGCTCCGATGACTCCAGACTTGTCTCCCAGCGCTGGTGCGACAATGTATGATTCAAAGTCGCTCGCACTCTTGAGACGTGGCAAGTAGCCATTCAACGTCCGTGCACAGGCCGAACGGATATGCGGGAGAATGGATAGTTGATGCATCACCCCACCGCCGATGATGATCCGCTGTGGTGAGAGGATGGTGATGATAGTCGCCAGAGCTTGCCCCAGATACAGCGCTTCGAGAGTCCAGGCCTCATGTTGTGGGGGCAGCCTCTCCGGCGCTCCAAAGCGTACTGAGATGGCGTGGCCACTAGCCAATCCCTCTAGACAATCCTCATGAAACGGACAACCGCTCGGGCGCGTGTCATGAGGCACTCGCGCCACGAGCATATGCCCCATTTCCGGATGCATCAGCCCATGGAGAGGACGTCCACGGATCATAGCGCCACCACCGATGCCGGTACCGACGGTCAGATAGACTAGGGGATCGTTTCCCCGTCCCGCCCCGTAAGTCGCCTCAGCCATGGCTGCCGCGTTGACGTCGGTGTCGACGGCCACCGGCACCCCCAAAGCGGTCTCTAGAATGTGGACGATCGGGCACTCCCGCCAGGCGAGCTTCGGTGTCGAAAGGATGTGGCCGTACGTAGGTGAGTTCCGATCGAGATCGATCGGGCCAAATGTCGCCAGACCAAGATGCTGTATTGCATAAGATTGGAAGAAGGCGATCACCTGGTTTAACGTCGCCGTCGGCGTCGTGGTGGGAATCATGGTCGAGGCTTGAATGGCTTGGGGCGCCTGCCCTACCGCGCAGACGAATTTCGTCCCTCCCGCTTCGATGCCGCCATAAAGGCGCGATGTTGCTGCCATACCTCCCCTCCATTCTGCACCTGCGACTTATGTCCTATCTCCACCATCGTGCGATATCACCGAGCGCAGATCAACCATATGGTTCGGCAGACCTTCGGAGGTGGTCATGCCTTGGTGGCAATTCGTCGCGATTATTGGCATTGTGGTTAGCGGGATGATTCTCATCCCTCGATTCAGTTTTTTTGTTCGTTTGACAAAGGCTGTGTGGTTGGATCGTATTCGGGAGAGCACGCTCTTTCCGCTGGGCGTCGCTGCCGAAGCTATGACCTCCGAGGTCTGTCCGATCCGGAGGCACCTGCTTGTATTCCGCATCGCCCTGCTTGGTCTCTTGTTCCTTGGTTATGCTGCTTTGGGTTGTCCAGGTCGAATTGGCTATAGATTGGCTATAGTCTGACGCCCGCCGACCTTCGTCCATGGAATGTGAGAGATGGAACCTCCCCAGGCTATCGACCAGATGGTTCCCTATTGCGCTGTGGTTCATGCCCCTCGCCGTCAGCATCCCACCATGCTCCATTCACTTGAGGTGATTCTGGCCATAACGATCCTGGCGACTATCTGCGGTGCCCACAACTGGGTGGAGAACGAACCGTGGGGACATGCGCACGACCAGTGGCTCTCAGAGTTTTTGGACCTCACCTACGGCATTCCATTATAATGTACCTCAAAATTTGGACCACTGAATAGGTTAGGAGCAGGGACCGTGGAGGGGCATGCATCGATGACGACGTTTGAGACCTGGGACAGGAGGGCAGATATGAATCGGCAGTGGGTACTGGCACGAAAACCCCCTGGAGGGTTGCCAACGGACGAAGACTTCAGCATGATCGAAACGCTAATCCGCGAGCCTGGCCCAAACCAGATGCTGACGCGGACGATTTACCTGTCGCTCGACCCATATCAGTGGGGCCGCAGACGGAGCGGGCTAGAGGAGGTGGGTGAGGTATGCCATGGACGGACCGTCTCGCAAGTAGTCAAGAGCCGGCTGCCCGAGTATACGGAAGGTGACTTCGTCTTCAATACGAATGGCTGGCAAACCCATGGACTCACAGGAGAAGGGATCTCGGTGTTCGGATATATGGTGCCGCGTAAGCTCGACCCCGCCCAGGCACCTATCTCCACGGCTGTAGGCATTATGGGCATGCTGGGTCTGACCGCCTATTCAGGGATGGTGGTGCAATGTCGCCCTCAGGGCGCTGAAACTGTGGTGGTGTCGGCCGCCTCGGGCGGGGTGGGCCAGATTGCCGGACAATTGGCAAAGATTTTCGGCTGTCGTGTGGTAGGCATTGCGGGCATCCAGGAGAAATGTGATTTTGTCACCAATGTCCTTGGATTCGATGCCTGTGTGTCACATAAGAGCGCCACCCTGGCAGAAGATCTCCGAGATGCGTGCCCGACTGGGATCGACGTGTATTTTGAAAACGTCGGCGGTCAAGTATTCGCCGCTGTGCTGCCATTGCTCAATCGACAGTCGCGCGTGAGCCTCTGCGGACTTGTCTCGCAGTATAGCGCGACGACATCAGGCGATGCACATGACGCCTGGATGGCTCAAGGTGCGCCTTTTTTCGAGCGGCAGCATGTCGAGGTGCACCGACTGCATGTGCGCGATTTCGTCCGTGAACACCAGACACACTTTTTCGAGCAGATGGCCAATTGGATCCGTGCTGGTAAAATCAAATATAAAGAGGACTTGTGGCCGGGGCTTGAGCAGGCTCCAAAGGCCTTCAGAGCCATGTTGGAGGGCGGCAATTTTGGCAAGACCCTGGTGGGTGTGGGCGACGACCCCACGCTCGACGCGGCCCTGAAGGCGCGACGGGCCGGCACCAATGTCTTGCAAGGCTAAGGGGAGAGGGCATTCAACCATGATCACATCGCAACTCACCGCACACATCGACGCTTTCTGGGATCGGGAGATCCTCCCCGCGCTGCAAGCTTTCATCCGTATTCCAAACGAATCTCCCCTGTTCGACCCAGACTGGCAGACCCACGGCCATATGCAACGAGCGGTGGCGCTCGTCGCCGATTGGATCCGACGGCAGCAGATTCCTGGGGGGAACCTTGAAGTGCTCCAGGACGGCGACCGCACGCCGCTGCTGTTGCTGGAATTTCCGGGCGATATTCCTGACACGGTACTGATGTACGGTCACCTGGACAAGCAGCCGCCCATGGTGGGCTGGCGGGAGGACTTAGATGCGTGGACACCACATCTCGACGCCGAGGGCCGGCTCTATGGCCGTGGAGCGGCGGACGACGGCTATGCCGTGTTCGCCGCCTTAGCCACCGTGAAAGCTCTGAAAGACCACGGTCAGCCGCATGGACGTATCGTCATCCTGATCGAATGTTCGGAGGAAAGTGGTTCTTGTGACCTCCCCCACTATATCAACACCTACGCCACGCGCCTTGGGACCCCGAGTTTGGTGATTTGCTTGGACTCCGGCTGTGGAAACTACGAGCAGTTGTGGAGCACTACGAGTTTGCGTGGCCTCACAAGCCTCAATCTCACCGTGAAGGTCCTGCAGGAAGGGGTGCATTCCGGGCTGGCCGGTGGGATCGTGCCTAGTCCCTTCATGATTGTCCGCCAGTTGCTGGACCGGCTGGAAGATGCCCACACGGGCACAATTCGTCTGCGAGAGCTGCACGTGCCCATTCCGGATGAGCGCATTCGGCAGGCGGCAAATGCAGCAGGAGTGCTCGGTGGAGCCATCATCGATGATTTTCCCTTGCTGGAACATGTGCAGGTGCTGGCGGAAGATCCCGTGGAATTATTGCTGAATAACAGCTGGCGACCAGCGTTGACCGTGACCGGACAGGAGGGCATGCCATCCGTGACCCACGCAGGCAACGTGTTGTTGCCAGAGCTCACCTATAAGCTCTCCTTACGACTCCCGCCGACACTGGAAGCCGACCAGGCCACAGCGGCTGTCACGCGCGTGCTTGAGGCAGAGCCGCCCTTAGGCGCGCATGTCACCGTGACGGGCAGTGGTGCGAACGGCTGGAACGCCCCGCCGCTCGCTCCGTGGTTGGCTGGGGCGACAGATGCTAGCTCTCGGGAGTTCTTCGGGAAAGAGTCCTGTGCTCTCGGCCTCGGCGGGTCTATTCCCTTCATGGCCATGCTGGGCGAGCGTTTCCCGCAGGCGCAGTTTCTGATTACTGGAGTGCTCGGTCCGCATGCCAACGCCCACGGACCCAATGAGTTCCTGCACACACCCTATGCCAAGAGGCTAAATGGCTGCCTGGTGCGGGTCGTCGAAGCACACTACCAACAGGCGACCACGGGGTGAGTGTTGACACGGATGCTCCCTGCCGCTAGACTGGCGCGCTGTTAAGCTAGGTCAGTGCCTTCGGGTTTTCGCCTATCCTCGGAGAATCTGCCGGATCAACACCCAGATGACCCGTGGTGAGCAAGAGGTGAACATGAGGTCGGAGTCAGCTGACAGAGGGGAGACATCGCCCCGGCGGAGGATCAATCTGGAGCTCCGTTTCACGCAATATCATCTGCCGCCACTCGATAGCGCGCTGATTATTGGTAAGCGCGCTCCTGTGGGGGCTAACGGCATCAGCCGAGCCTTCCAGGAGCTATCGCCGGCGACGTTCCAGCTGATCTCCTGTCGATCACCCGGTGGCTGAGGCGGTGCTCGTGCGGACATCGGACCTGCGTAAGATGCCACAACAAGCGTTGATCAGCCGCCTCCTCCGGCTTGCCGACCAGATCATGGATGAGGCCGATACGCTGCATGTCGCACTCAAATTCGAAGTAATCGTCGACGAAGAAGATATCGAGGGCTAAGAGTCATGACCGCGGCGAAACGCGTCTACGATTTGCTGGAGCCCATTGTCGAGTGCGGCGAGATCGAGACCCTGGGGCAGGTCTTGGGCACGGTGACGCAGGGCAAACCGGTGGCGATCCGCTCGACCTCATGGCGGCTGCTGCTCCCCGAGACCGTCATTGGCTATCCACTCAGCCGTCGGGTGATCGATTTACCTCTCACGGATGTGAGTATTGTAGAACCTGACCTGAGCGCGGAAGAGGCACTGAGCCGATTGAACGGGCAAGATGCCCCCTATGCCTTGGTGGTCGACGAGAAGCACCTGCGCGGTGTCGTCTCCCTCAAGCGTCTGCAAGAGTATGGACAGTTCGCTGAGCGGGAGCGAGTGGAGGAGACCTTCAAAGCCTCGCTCAGGCAGCAGGAAATGCTCTTACGCGAGGTGCACCATCGCATCAAAAACAATTTGCAGATTATCTCAAGCCTGTTGGACATACAGGCCGGCGCCGTCGAAGATCCCCGCATTGTCGAAATGTTCATAGACATTCAAAACCGCGTCATCTCTATGGCACTCATCCATGAAACGTTGTACCAGTCTGGTGACCTCAGGATGGTCAATTTCGGGGTCTATGTTCGCACTCTGGCGGAGCAGATCTTTCGCTCCTGCAATGTTCTGCCAGATCGCATTGCCCTGCAGATTCGTGCTGATGAAGTCATGCTGGATACCAATCAAGCCATCCCCTGCGGGTTGATTCTGAATGAGCTCCTGACCAATTGCTTGAAGCACGCCTTTCCGAATGAGAGCGGAGGAGAGATCCACATCGAGCTACGATCGGATGCCGCACCGCAGGTGACGCTGATTGTCCGTGATACCGGGATCGGTTTCCCCGCTGGCATGGATTCCTGTCATCCGAAGACATTAGGCTTGCAACTGGTCTATAGCTTAACCGAGCAGCTCGGTGGCAGGCTCGAAACCGAGCAGCAACAACGGCACAACATTCACGCTCACCTTTAAGGCCTAATCCATCGCTCTCGAAGTCCTTCTCACCACACATTCTCCTTGACCGGCAGAGACGCTTCGGGCCAAGATGGACCATGCGCGGCACGTCACAGGATGACTGCTGCCCGTGTTGTGGGAGGCGCGCTTGAGCATGATGTGTTGAGAAGGATGCATCCACCCGACCAGGAGAATGATCATGAAACGTCTTAGCCGCGATCAGTTCACAACTGTCTTGGATCCCAAGCTCCAACCGGCGATGACCATTACCTCGGGGGAAGAGCTGGTGGTGGAAACCTGGGATGCCTACATGGGCGTCTGGGGAGCGCATGAGCAGCCAACGGTCATGGGACCCGCGACCGGGCCCATTGCCATCGAAGGGGCAAACGCTGGCGATGCGCTGAAGGTCGAGCTCCTGGCCATCACTCCCGGCCCGTCCGCGCTGCATGACATACGCGCCGGACGTGGCTTTCTAGGGGACGAATTTACCAAACGTCATCCCACGGTGATGCCGATTCGCGATGGATATTTAGAATTTCCGGGTGGGTTGCGGGTCCCGGCCAATCCATCTGTGGGACTCATCGCCACCACGCCCAATGCAATCCAGCAAACCGCCAGTGATAGCGGACCGTATGGCGGTGATATCGATATGAAAGAGCTCACCGCCGGCAGTACGATCTGGCTGCCGGTCTTTGTACCAGGCGGGCTGTTGGTGCTGGGCGACTGCCATGCAGTGGTGGGAGATGGCGCCGTGGGGGGAACCGGGGCCGAGTGCGCCGCGGAGATCAACTTACGGGTGACGCTGGAGAAGGGAATGGGGATTCAGCGCCCACGCGCTTTGACGCCGCAATATTTCGTCACAGTGTCATACGGTGAAGATGTTGGAGAGGCGATGAAGCAGGCGGTCCGCGACATGGTGCAGTTCCTCGCCGATGACAAGGGAATGGAGCCGTATGCTGCCTACACCTTGCTTAGCCTCGCGGGTGATATCCGCGTGTCGCGCACATTCCGTCCCATTAGCCCGGTCAAGATGATGCTGTCACGGCAGGTGTTGGAGCAATTAGGGTAAGACTCTGCTACCAATACCCTTTGGTCTTCTGGGCCGGCATGCTGCTGAACCGATTTGGCCTGTGGCCGGTGCTCGTGCTGGCGGCGATTGCCGCCCACGTCGGTTTTGACGTGCTGGTGTCGGGCAAGGCCGTGGGTACCAGCCTCTTTTTTTCGTCCGCCGCCGTCGTCGAAGCATGCACCGGAGCGTTCCTGCTGCGTCGGGTTCTCGGTATGTCGGGTACGCTGTTGCAGCTCAAAGAGGTCCTCGGCCTCGCGGTGGTAGCAGGGGTATGCAGCACTGCTCTGGGCGCTGCAGTCGGAGCAGCGGCTGTCGTCACGGTGTTCCCCAAAGCCTCGTACTGGTCTGTGTGGCAAGTGTGGTGGTTTGCTGATGCCCTGAGGGTGCTGGTGGTCGCTCCGGCGATTCTCACCTGGGCCGGTGCCACGCGGCGATCCTTCCAAGCCTGGGGCGCACGGCAGGTGGTCGAGGTCTGTGTGCTCTTCGTCGCCATGCTGGTGGTGGCTCAGTTGGTGTTTGGCGCGACCTCGACTCCGGTATGGTCGGTGTTCGATTTTCCCTATTTCGTCTTCCTCTTCCTGTTATGGGCCGCACTGCGGTTTGACCCACCAATTGTCGCCACCGCGTCGCTGGCATTGACGGTTCTCTTGATCTGGAATGCTGACCAGGGTCGAGGGCCCTTTATTGTCCCAGGGCGCTCTGTGCACGAACATGTCCTTGCGCTCCAGGCGTTCCTGGCCGTCACGCCGCTGTCAGCGCTGATTCTGTCCGCAGTGGTCACGGCGCGCCGGCGGGCCGAGCAGTTGTTAGCGGAGTATAACCAACGGCTGGAGCAGCAAGTGGCGGAGCGCACCCAGGAACTCTCCCAGACCCTTGACCACCTGGCCCTGGCTACACGCGAAGCCCAGAACGCGCGTGCCGCCGCCGAAGATGCCGATCGCGCCAAGAGTCAATTTCTGGCCAACATGAGTCATGAGTGGACCACCTGGGTTGGGTGACATTCCGCGTCAGCGATACGGGGATCGGCATGACGCCAGAGCAGATGGCGAGGTTGTTCCAACCCTTCACGCAGGCCGACGCCTCCACTACGCGGCAGTATGGCGGCACCGGGCTGGGACTGGCGATCACCAAACGATTCTGTCAGATGATGGGTGGAGACATCACCGTCGAGAGTGAGTTGGGCAAGGGGTCTACTTTTTGCGTGACGCTGCCCGCCCTGGTCAACGACCCCAGGGTGCAGCCCGTACCATCTGGGCAATCCCCCTCCGAGGTCCTGTCGGTGGGACTGGGGGCCGTCCTCGTCATCGATGACGACCCCACGGTGCGTGAGCTCTTGCAGCGCTCTCTCACCAAAGAAGGGATTCGGGTGATCTGTGCTGCAGGAGGCGAGGAGGGGCTGCGCTTGGCCAGGGAACTGCACCCCACCGCCATCACACTGGACGTGATGATGCCGGGCATGGATGGTTGGGCCGTGTTGACGGCTTTGAAAGCCGACGCTGCGCTAGCCGATATCCCCGTCATCATGCTCACGATCGTCGATGATAAAAATCTAGGCTATGCATTAGGAGCAGCGGACTATCTGACCAAGCCCGTCGACCGCGACCGACTAGTGGCGATTCTAAAAAAATATCAGAGTGCGGACCCATCCCATCTGGTCCTCGTCGTCGAGGACGATTCGGCCGCCCGCGAGATCCTGCAACGCACGTTAGAGAAAGAGGGAGTGGGGCTGGCCCAGTCAGAAGCTCCTGATCTAATCTTGATGGACATGAGTTTACCGGTGATGGACGGGTGGGAAGCCACGAGGCTGCTGAAAGCGGCGTCCGAGACGATGGCCATTCCGGTGCTTGCCCTCACTGCCCATGCCATGTCGGGCGACCGAGAGAAAGCCATGGAGGCTGGCTGCGACGACTATGACGCCAAGCCGATCGATTTGCCCCGGTTACTGGCAAAAATCGAGGCACTTTTGGGAAAGCAGTCTCATCATGAACCATGATGGTCATGCACCCCCAATGGTCACCCCCCCACGAATCACACTTTCGCCCCAGACAGCGCCTGACGGGGGGCTCGACGGCAGCGCAACCCAGAGTGCCTTCCTGGCATACATGCGTCATCAGCTGCGCACACCGATCAACGCCATGATCGGATATAGTGAAATGTTGCTGGAGAACGCTGCAGACCGGGGCCAGGAGACCTTCATTTCCGACCTCCAACGCATTCATATGGCAAGCAACCAGCTCCTGGCCCACGTCAACGACATCTTCGATCCTGCCAGGCTCGATGGCTAGCCCTGCGGCCTCAATCTGCAGACTTTCGAGCGCCACCCTGCAGCCCGTGCTGCTGACCCCGATCACTGCCATCGTCGGATACAGCGAGATGTTGCTGGAGGATGCCGGGGACCAGGGCCAGGAGGACTTCATCCCTGATCTTCAAAAGATTTGTGATGCAGCCCAGCATTTCCTTCTGTTGCTGGTGGCAATTTGGAGCACTGCTCCGCCGATGGATTCCCATCCGAGTGCATCCTGCATCCGTTTCCCAGTATTACAGGCTGGTGATTGCTATGGGGGGTGTGACAGGGCAAGGCAGACACTTCCCGGTGCTGGCGCGGTTGGCATAAAGGGGTTTGAAGGAAGAGTTTCTTGAATGGTACAGCAGGGCTACTCAAATAGCGACAGTTGTCTGTTCGATGGCACGCGGAAGGCGGCTGTCGACAGTGTAGGGCCACGTCCGTCGATGCCGGCCTTGCGACAGGCAAGGGCAAACAACGCCTCGATCTGCTCGGCGAAGATACCTTCCCCTCGCATGCGCGAGCTGAAGCGGGGATCGTTGAGTTTTCCGCTACGAATAGCGCGAATCCGGTGCAGGATCTTATCTTTACGATCGGGAAAATGCTGGCTCAGCCACTGCTCGAAGAGCGCTCCCACCCCATGCGGCAGGCGCAGCGTGACATAGCCTGCAGCTTTAGCTCCGGCCTGCACCGCTGCAGCGATGATCGACGGCAATTCATGATCGGTCAGCCCTGGGATTACCGGGGCCACCAGCACTCCGGTCTGCACCCCGGCCTGCGATAACGCCTCGATGGCCGCGAGTCGGCGGGTCGGATGAGAGGCCCGCGGCTCCATGACACGGCCCAGGCTCCCATCGAGCGTCGTGATGGAGAGAAAGACATGGGCAGCCTCGTACCGTGCCAACTCGCCCAAGACGTCTATATCCCGTGCTACGAGTTGGTTCTTGGTGATGATCACCACGGGGTTACGGAACTCCGCGAGCACTTGCAGACAGCGCCGCGTCAACTGGAGCCGACGCTCGATCGGTTGGTACGGGTCAGTCACGCCGCTGATGGCCAGCACTTGCGGTTTCCAGCGCGACGAAGATAACTCACCCCGCAACAGCTCCGGCGCATCTTCCTTCACCAGAATCCTGGACTCGAAATCGAGGCCGGCGGAGAATCCAAGATACTCATGGGTTGGACGGGCATAACAGTTGTGACTCACGACACCATTGCCGATAAAATCCCCTGTACCTGTTGTCATATCAAAAAGAGGTAAAGAGAGGTGCAGAGGGTCGATCGAGGTTACCCCCAGCTGGGCACTACTCTTCACCGCCTGGCCTTCAATATCGCGCTTACGAGTGATGGCAGTGTCAACTGTGTGGAAAAAGCGTAGGTGCTCCCGTAGTCCCCCGCAAAGTCGCACGACCTGTAGAGGTCGCAATTGGGTTCGGTTGACGGATGCAATGGTGCAGGTAAAGCCGAAACGTTCGAGGCAATGAACTGTGTATTTAATGATGGTCTGATCAGTGTTTGAAACACGCCATAGGCCATGGCTGTACGAACCTTCTGCGTCAAAGATGCCCGCGAGAAATCCTGTGCACCAAGCAGCCGAAGGAGCCTGCGGCCAAGCCAGCAGTTCTGTGATATACTCAACAGACCTCCACGCATGGGTAAAGATCGCCGACAGTCCCTTTCTGTTGCCGAAAGGCTTCTGGAATATAGCTTTGCGCGTCGCTAGCCCAAAGTCCACGAGATAGAGTACTGCTCGTTGCAGGGCCTCCTCATCAACCAGGGCCAGCCGGAATTGATACTGGTTTCCATGCACCCTCCCCGGACGTTCATAATTGTAGGACGCCAGGTGTCCATCGCCCCGTATCAAGCCAGTCAAATAGCCCCTCTTATAGTCAGGGGTTATTTGTGGTGGTAGCCCGAACGCTCCCGTACCCATCAGTTTGTTGTTCGCCGTCAAATGCGGCCTTCGGCGGTTCCCTTGTTCGGCCCCGGTGACAAACTTCCAGCCGCGCTCGGTCAGAAAGCGATGATCCGCACCAGCGATCAGGTGCGTCCCGTCTTCCAGCAGCACACGAAACGCCGGCTTAACCACCTTCCAATGCGCTAACACACGCGTTTTCACGTAACGCCGATACCAGCCACGCCGGGTAGTCCCGTAAATCGCATCACCGACCCGCACGTCTTCGAGACGTCGAGTGGTTCCATCCGCCATGAGAATAAGCGTGTCCCCCGACAGACAGTAGATACATCCATGCTCACAGCCTCGATAGGGGTTGATGCTGGCGTCGAAGCCGACGTCAGGGCTGTTGTTGTAGGTGATGATCGAACGCGATGTGTCTTTAAAGAATTGCGTCTCGAGAGCAGGATCTTCTAGATCGTTCCACTCTGGATCACGGCTATACCAGAGTGGAACGAATCGATTAGGAGGGTTGGCAGGGGCACCCCGGCCACGTCCCCGGGTGGGATGCGCAGGCATGCAATGGTCCCTCCTCCGAGACGATCACCAGGCTATAGACACGGAGCCATCTCATGAAGAGGCTTCGGTCCTAGACGGTCGCCATCTCCAGTCATCAAACCACCACGGTACAGGCGACGCAACACGCTGCTCAGCTCCGGAGCGCGGCCGTGCGCTGCCGTGCCTGTTGTTTCGCCTCGTCACGGGATGTGCACAACGCCGCCAGATGTAAGACCACCTTAGCCCATTCATCCACCGGTACATCGACCATCTTTCCATCGAGTGGCACTGCAGCCGTTCCCCGGGCCACGCCCTCGGCGAACACCTCACGCACCCTACTGTAGTATGTCACCTGCTCGGCTGTTGGGCTAAAGGCGGCATTCACGGGCTCGATCCAGGAGGGATGCGGACAGATGGCACCCTTGAAACCCAGGTTCCGCGCCATGGTGGCCAGATGGAGCAAGTCTTTCTCGGGCAACAGGCGAGGGGTGAGACTCAAGGGAAATGCCATACCGATCGGCTGCACCCCTGCTGCAATGCCTTCGATCACCACCCGCCCTCGTGCATAGACGAATGGGTCTTCTTCTTCGATTGCAGTAATGCCAAGATTTCGGCACAGATCGCTTTCGCCCAACCCCACCTGGGTCACGCGCGGACTGGCGGTAACGATGTCGCGAATATTCCACACCCCCAGCGCGGACTCGAGCAGAACGATCAACTCCAGCGCCCCCACCTCAATACCCCGCTGGCGCTCCAGGTCAGTGATGAGCGTTGCGGCTTCGGCCACTTCTGCTCCTGACTCGACCTTCGGTAGCATGATACCCGTCAGGCCCGGCCATACTGCAGCTGCGAGGTCAGCCGCCAGATAAGGTTTGTTCACGCGGACAAAGACCTCTGCGCCGCCGCGCCCGCCAAGAGCAATCGCCTCCCTAAGGCTGGAACGGACCGCACCTTTGTGCGCCGGTGCCACACCATCTTCGAGGTCCAAGGTGATCGCATCGGCGTTATGATGCCAGGCTTTTTCGATAAACCGCTGCACAGTCATCGGTACCATCAAATTCGAGCGACGGACGAATTGTTGCACCGGTACTCCCCCTAGCGCTGCTCTGCCGCCTTCGTGCGCGCCACCGCTTCAGCCTTCTCCGTATTGCGTTCCGCACACCGCTCCGCCCACTCCAGCAGTTCTTCAGCACGACGCGCTTCATAGACATCGATGATGCGGCCGTCGAGCTCTTCAAAGACCATACCGGCGCGCTGTAATGCCTGGTAGCGTTCAAGCACCCGCTTGGCGTCGATCACCTCTACTTCAGTCGGTGTGAAGCCGCGATTTTGTGGCTCGATGACATTCGGATGCAAACCGCCCCCCTCTCGAAAGCCGCATTTGCGGGAGGCTTCGGCCTCGCGAAAGGCCCGATCGGCATCGCTGACGCTACCGGTGGTGTTCGGCACGAACGCCCCGGCACGGTGAACAGGCACCTCTAAGGCTCTGGCCGTCAGCTCAAGCTCGCCTTTTCCATAGACAAACTGATCGAAACCGACGAACATTTCGACGCCAAGATCACGCGACATGTCGTAACCGCCTCCACCGCCGAAATCCTTGATCCTAGGGCTGGCAGAGGCAATCTCCAGCGCGTTGGCCACGCCGCGAGCAGTCTCGATGTTGGCACCGATTTCGACCGTGCCGGGACGGATGCCACGCTCGCGTTCAAGGCGAGTGATGATGACATCGAGCTTACGCATCTCTTCGGCGGTTTCGGCTTTCGGGTAGTTCACTCGTGCCAGCCCGGGCCACACCACACCTTCGAGGTCAGCCTCGACATAATCATGGTTGATCCGCACAAAGACCTCGGCCCCTCCCTTGGCAGCCGTGGGAATAGCCGATCTGATCAGCGTGCGCGCCTGCGGCTTTTGCGACTCCGGAACTGAGTCCTCCAGGTCGAGATTAATGAAATCACAACCTCGTGTCCAGACGGCATTGAGAAACCGCGGATTGTTCACCGGCATGGTCAGGCCGGAGCGACGTACATGGCGTTTCGGCATGGTGAAAATCTCCTAGAGAGCCACTCGTTGCTGCGCCTGAGTTTTTGCTGCATCCCGCTCGCTGCACGCGTCGGCATAGGCGAGGAGACGGCCGGCCTGGCTAACCGTGGGGAGGTCGATGATGCAGTCCTGGCGTCGCATGACGCCTGAGCCATGCTGCGTCCCGGCCTGATAATCGGCTATCAGCTGGCGGGCCTCCCGGATCTCGCTGTGGGTTGGTGTGAAACCACGGTTCAGGGGCTCGACCTGATGCTCACGTAGGCACAGGGCTCCCTTAAAACCCATGTGACGGCCCCGCACGGCGGCGTCATGAGTGTCGTCCGCATTGGCTACCAAGCCTCGCGCCGGAGCACGCCACCAGGCGCCTAGAGGTACCACGCCGGCAGCATTGGCGACGGTGATCAGTCGCTGCATCAAGAAAGGCATGAGATGGAGCTCGCCTGAGGGCTCAGGGCGTAAATCCATCACGAGATCCGCACGCCCTAAGGTCAGGCCCCAGATGCGATGACTGGCCCGAGCGATCTCTATGGCGTTGTTATTCCCCTTGGCGGTATCAAGCACGGCGACGATCTGCAACGTACCTGGCCGAAAGCCGCGTTTATCCTCCAACTGGGTGAGGAGGCCATCGGCCTCCGCGACCTCCTGAGATGTTTCCAGACGTGGCATGAGAATGCCGCGAAGCCCAGGCCACACGGCGGCGGAGAGGTCGGCATAGAGCAGCTCTTTATCGACCTGCGCAAAAACCTCTGCCCCCCCTTGAGCCACGCCACGGATCGCTTCTGGCAAGCCTTCTCGTGCTGCCGGCTTCATGGCCTCCGGGACAAATTCCATCAGATCGAGCACGATGACATCAGCTGCGGAGGTGGCCGCTTGTTCGACTTGCCCCACGCCGTCTGACGGCACTAGAAGCCACGATCGCCGGATGCTCCCGTCCATCGCTCTCCCCTCTCACAGCTTGTAGATTTTAGCCGCATTGTCGACCAGCACCTGGCGGCGCTCGTCGTCGGGGATCCCCTCAAAACAGCGCGCAATCGCGCCTCGGCTATCGGGCCAGGTGGACGTCCCCTGGGGGAAGTTGGTGCACCACAGGAGATTGTCAATGCCGATGTACTTGCGGGTTTTCAGGCCGGTCGAGTCAAACCACCCGATCAGATAGCATTGTCGTTTGAACAGCTCTGAAGGCAACATATCGTAGCCCTCAGTATACAAGCGCTGACGCTCGAACTGGTGATCGGCCAGCTCCAGCTCATAGGCACCCCAGGCCAGGGAGGTTTCGGCGAACACGACTTTCAAGCGTGGGAAGCGGAACAAAATACGCGAGTACAAGAAGTTTGCTACCACCAGCACTGAGCTTACCGGGCGCGTGATGGCCTCCATGGCGGCGGACAGCTCTGGTGAGAACCCGACGTATGGCGGGAACTGGATGGCGCGCGTCGCCCCCGCGTGGAAGCAGACGGGCACATCGAGATCCTGACAGATGGCCCAGACGGGATCGTATACCGGTTCATTGATGTGAGGTACATCCCGCAGCATCATGGGGACGGCTGGAAAGACGACCCCCCGGTGTCCCTTCGAAACGGCCCGTTTGATTTCGTTCACCGTGGCTTCGATCGGCGCCAGCGGGACGATACACTGGGGAATGAAGCGCGGGCTGGCGCTGGCCCATTCTTCGATCAACCAGTCGTTGTATGCCTGTACGCACGCGAGCTCAAGATCCGGGTCGGAAAGGCGGCCGAACGTTTCACCGGCTCGCCCTGCGACAACGGGATAGAAGACGGAGTAATCCACCCCGTCGACGTTCATTGCCGTCAGACGCTCTCCAGGCACGTAGGTGATCTTCGGTACTTCCTCCCAGCGTTGCGGCTCACGGGCGCGATCGGGCATGGCGGCTCCGGCGAGCGCCACACCAGGGAGATCGATCTTCTGACCATCCACTACCCAGTGCTCCGTGCCATCGGTCTGACGCTCGAGGTGGGGAATACGATCGCCCCACTTGACCTTCGACAGCCGTTGGGTCCACACCTCCGGATGTTCCTGCACATGATCGTCAGCGCTAATGAATCCAAACTTGAGGTCCATGACGGACGCCATTCCTTTCCCCGTCGACACGAGATCGTGACGCGACGCTCGGCCAAACCGGCAGCAAGACGAGTGATGAGGCCGGTCACAGCCCTCATCACTCCGCACTTCATTGGAACCTAGGCGAGATTGTAGATACGCATGGCGTTGCCATAGAGCAGTTGATTGCGCTCTTCCTGGGGAACGCCCTTCAGCGTGCGCTCGACGAACTGCCAGGATTCAGGATAGGTGGATGTCGAGTGCGGATAATCCGATTCCCACATGATGTTGTCCATGCCAATGATATGGCGCAGTTCGATCCCGGCGCTTTCATACCAGAAGTCGACATGAATCTGGCGCTTGAAGAGCTCGCTGGGACGTGTCACGATGCCCTGCGTCCACAGGTGGCGGCGCTCCCATTCATGGTCACAGGCTTCAAGCATGTAGTTCACCCAGCCGATCCCTGTCTCAGCGCACACCCAGCGCAGGCGTGGGTAGCGATCCAGCACGCCCGAGAAGATGAGATTGGGGATGAACTGTGCCTGATTGGAGAACCCGCCGGCTGGTCCCATGGCTTGTTCTTGATTGCGTGTGAAGCCCTTCCAGCGTGGAATCGACAGGCGAATGCCGGCGCCGGCATGCCAGTGGATGGGGGCATTGAGATCCTGGCAAGTGGCCCACAGCGGATCCCAGTAGGAGTCGTTGAAGTGTTTGAGTCCTTTCAGCGTCATGCTTGGTTCTGCTAGCATGACGATGCCGCGATGGCCTTTCTTCACGGCGCGCTGGGTCTCCTGCACCGCCGCTTCGATGCCGCTTAAGTAGGGGATAATCGCCAGCGGCACGTAGCGGTCGCTCACCTCACGCCACTCTGCCAGCGCATCATTGTAGGCCTGTACGCAGGCAAGCTCGAACTCGGCGTCACCCTGGAAGAATGTAGCGCTCTGCACGGGATCGTTGGGAAACAGGACCTCGCCGTCAATCCGGTCGCTGTCCAGGGCTTTGAGGCGCTCGCTCGGATCGTAGACGATGGCTGGAACCTCATCCCAATGCTGTGGGAAGGTCTTGCGCAGGGGGTCGTTCATCACCGTCGGACAATTCACCACGCCACGCTCGCCCACCACCTTGTCGTACACGAACCAGCGCTGCACGGGCTTTTCGAAGGCTACAGCCATGTGCGCCTTGTCGGTGGTCTCTCTGAGTTCGGGGATTTTATCGCCGAACTTCGCTCTGGACATACGGCTGGTCCAGCTGTCTTTGTGCAACTGGGCGTGCGAGTCACAACTGATGAGCCCGTATTTAATCTTCATAGCCTTATGGTCCTCCCCGTCGTGCTTGTGGTTCTCCTGTTGCAGTTACCTGCGTCTGCCTAGGACGCGGCCCCACCTGTAGAAGGCAAGCGTGTCACTTCATGCCCATGAGGCCTCGTAAGCGGCACGAATATGCTTCGCAACCGGGCCTCATCTCGGCCCCGATGGTAGCAGGAACTGATGTGCTGGACAAGCGGAAATTGCTACTGGTCGCTTTTTCTGATAGTGTGCGGTCTTAGACCGGCAGGGAAGTTTCCTCCAGCCTGAGGCCGATCGATGCGACGGCGTGCCGAGGGAGTTATTGCCATGGGACTTCCATCCAGAAAACCACGACGCTCGATGCCCCCTTCGCGGTTATCACAGTCACGACAGGCGCGGGCACTATCGTCGCCGCAGGTGGGTATGAAGGCTGTGTTAGAGGCTACGGTGAGCGTCCCCTGGGAACGCCCTGTGCACACGGCCCGCCTGGCTTTCCTCAGACGTGTGGCACAGCCGGGTGAGGTATCGGTCCACCTGGCTTGCGGTACGGATCGCCTCGGATTCATCGATGCAGCGTATGGGCTGACAACTATCCTGACCGATGTCGATTCCGCCTCATTGAACATCCTGGCCCAGCAGTTCGCCGAGTTTGCCGCGCGGTGCGGTCCCATCCCCGGCACGCTGCAGTGTCGTCAACTCTCGGTGGAAGGGGTGACCTCGGAGGCGGGGTTTGCACCTGGGAGTATCCAGCATCTCACTTTGTTGAATCTCTTCAATGCCAACCTCCACTCTGCCTCACACTATTCCCGCCTCATCGACCCTCTGCTGACCGTCATCGCACCATGCGGCAGTCTCTTCTTTACATCGTCTGAAGCCGATGTATTGCTGCGTCGAGCCCGGGCTCGACAGATGGGACTTAGCAGGCTCGGGGAGATCCAGGGCTATTACGATGAGAATATTGTCCTGTTGCAGGTCCACAGCTCATTAGCCTAGTCGACCATGACGGCTTGGCGCTTTCCTTTCGGGGCGCGCATTCCTATAATGGCCGCAAGAAAGATGGGAACGAACGCGGAGTACCACGCAATGTCTGAGCGGCAAGCCTCAATCCTCAGCGCCCAGCATTCGGACCTTTATGCAAGGGAGGTTTAACCATGACGAAGAAACTGGCCTTTATGGGGGCTGGCGCAGTTGGTAGTTATATCGGTGGACATTTTTCCCGCCACGGCGCAGATGTGACGCTCATCGATCCCTGGCCGGACCACATCGAAGCCATCAAACGGGATGGGCTCCACCTGGAAGGGACCCAGGGCGAATATCTCGTGCACCCCAGAGCCTTACACTTGCATGAGGTGCAGAGTCTCTTCAAAGACCCGGTGGACATCGCTTTCGTCTGCGTGAAATCCTATGACACTATCTGGGCGACGCAAATGATCAGCCAGTACCTGACTCCAGGTGGATTCATCATCACGCTGCAAAACGGCATCAATGAAGAGCGCATCGCCAGCGTTGTGGGCTGGGGCCGTGTCCTCGGCTGTATCGCCAGCAGCATCAGCGTCAATGCCTACAAACCAGGCTATGTGACGCGCACGGTGCAACCTGGAGGACCGGGATATACGGTGTTTCGCGCTGGCGAGGTGCACGGGCGGATCACGCCACGGCTCGAAGAATTCGTCAAGATGCTGTCGAACATCGACAGCGCCAAAGCGACCACAAACCTCTGGGGAGAGCGCTGGACCAAGCTCGTGGTCAACTCCATGGGCAATGGCGTATCGGCCATTACCGGCCTGGGAGGTAAGGGTATGGCGCTCAACCCCGACGTCCGACGGCTGTCGACCCAGCTCGGTGGCGAAGCGGTCGCCGTCGGGCAGGCCCTGGGTTTCAACCTCGAGTCGATTCGTGGCTCGGAGCCGGATGTATTGAAAGCCGCGGCCCATGGAGATCGGCAAGCCTTCGAGCAGGTCGAAGCCGCGATACTCAAAGGTCTGCCGCGCATGACCGAGGAGGGACGCCCTTCCACCGGTCAGGATATCGTCAAGGGACGGCGCACGGAGATCGACTTCATTAACGGCTTGGTCGCCGATAAGGGTGACGAGGCGGGGATCCCAACCCCAACGCACAGGGCGCTGGTCGAAGTGGTCAAGCAGGTGGAGCGCAAAGAGGTCGAACCCGACCCCAGCCTGGTCCATCGCGTCTGGAAGCTGGCTGGGATGGAGCCGATGCCGGTGGCGCCAGCGGCCTCGTAACCGCAGCGTACATGCGCTCTTTTGCCTCCCTCTCCCACTGGGAGATGGCCGGGGTGAGGGGAACCATTCTGCTGGATCGTGCCCTACGGCCCTCACCCTTCCCATCTGCCAGAGGGAAAGGGCTAAACGTCTGGTCCTTAACCGGACGCCCACCTGACCAGGAGAGGACAGTTTCCTGTAAATCTCAACTTGATACGGAGGGACGTGCGATGCTTGATTATGTGATTCGAGGTGGGCAGGTGGTGACCCCCTGGGGGGTGGGCGACTGGGATGTAGCCATTCAGGGCGAGAAGATCGTCGCCGTCGCGGCGCCAGGCACGCTCACGGGCGACATCGGGCGGGTCATCGACGCCAGTGGCAAGGTGGTCATTCCGGGAGGCATCGAGCCGCATGCCCACATTGCCGCGCCCATCATGGGCTTCCCCGGCATGGAGACCGCCCCACCGGAGCAGGTCACCCGTGCGGCCCTGTTTGGTGGCACGACCACCCTGGTCGATTTCGCCATCCAGCGGCCCGGCAACGATCTCTTCCAGGCCCTGGAGGAGCGCCACGGACGCTGGAAAGGGCAGGCATACGCCGATTACTCGTACCATGTGATGCTGCTCCCCGACATCTCTACCGCGACGGTGGCCCAGGTCAAGACAAGCATCGCCGAGGGCTTCCCCAGCTTTAAAATTTTCACCACGAATATCCGCCCTTTGAACCGCACTGAACCTCGCATGGTGGGGATGGGGCAGCTGTCGGCAGTCATGGAACAGGTGGCGGCGCATAATGGCATCATGGCCATCCACTCTGAAGACGACGACATCGTCCAGCATATGTATAAGAAACTCACCGAGGAAAACCGCACCGAATGGCACAACATGCATCATGTCCACAATAATATGTCCGAGGATGTGTCTTTCCGGCGCGTCATCCGCCTGGCGGAGTGGACGGGCGCGGCGGTGTATTTCGTCCATGTCAGCGCCAGGGAGGGCGTGCGCGCCATCCAGGAAGCACGCGGCAAGGGCCTGCCGGTGTATGGCGAGACCTTGCACAATTATGTGAGCTTCAGCGCCGACGACTACAAGCAAGACAACGGCATGAAGTATCACACCTATCCATCGTTGAAGTCGAACGAAGATCGCCTGGCCCTCTGGGATGGACTGCTACGGAACGATCTGCAGACTATGGCCACGGATGAGTATTGCACCACCTTCGCCTTCAAGATTCAAGGTCAGCGGATAGATGACGTGACCGGTGGCCACAACGGAGCAGAGACCCGCGTCGGCATCACCTATAACGAAGGCGTGGTCAAACGCAGCATGTCGCTCCCACGCTTTGTCGATGTGGTGTCAGCCAATGCGGCGCGATTACTGGGGCTGTATCCGCGCAAGGGTGCGATCGCACCGGGGAGTGACGCGGATATCGTGTTCATCGACCCGAGCATCCAGAAGAAACTCAGCATGGCCGACTTGCATATCAGCGATTACAGCATTTGGGAAGGCTGGGACATCCGCGGCTGGCCCTCGTTCACCATGCTGCGTGGCAAGATCATGGTGGAAGGAGGCCAGCTCGTTGGCAAATTGGGGGATGGCCAACTCATTCCGCGCAAAATCGACCCCACCGTGCTGAACCGCCCGGCTTTTTGAGGGTTTTCTCTGATCCCAACCCTCTCCTGCTGGGAGAGGGTTGGGATCAGGCGATGCTCATGAGGGGCCTTCGAGCCAGACCACAGATAGGGAGATCACGACTTTCATTGAGGAATTGCAAGCAGGAGGTTTGGGCAAAGCCATGTCGGGGGCAATAGGCGGATGTCTAGAGCGTCCATACGGGCGAAAAGATAAATGTCAATTTTTTGGCTAAACAGGGTTGGGGCATTTGCCACGGCGTAGCCGACCATCCAGCGCTATGTAGCCATGCACGGGCTCGGCGAAGGCCAGCTTGAGGGGATTGCCAAAGGGGATGTCTTCGCCAGAAGACTGTCATCCACCAGCTGTTTGGAGTGGCTGCATCACCGAGCTCACGACCCTCTTCTCACACTCGCCTTAGTTTTTGCATCACAACGGTTTAAAGTGCATTCAGTAACGACATTTCGGCATGAAATTCATGGCGTTCGCCTTGATCAATGTGCGGGAGTTCTGCGATGCCTAAAACTCGCAACCAGTTTATAGATAAAAAATAACCACTATTGTTCAAAACCGAACATCGTTTGAACCTATGGGAAATAGGCGTAATTCAGAATTTTCCCCGCCCCAGAAGTCGCCTGCCTGTTGAATCCTGCGCATCGTTACCAGGCATCCTGGTCCACCTCCATATGTCTCCTGGGATTCTCACCGCATCACATGGTGGGTCGCTCTCTTTTCCGATCCTCTTCTATTATATGAACTTCCTCGCTGCACTCTATAGTTGTCTATCACCTTAGTATGGATAACACCACCGATCATTCCCGCTTGGCATCATTCTTGAGTATAAGAAAAAGTGGCGACTCGACGTCAGTCCCATCGTGAAAGGTGATTCGTAAGAACCAATGGAAACGCTTTGCTGCGCAATGCAGCCATGGAGACAATGATGGAAATCAAAGATAAAGTCGAGAACGAGGTGCAAGAGCCACAGCAGGAAGAAACGACTCAGAAGCGCGCTATGAAGATCCGACTGAAGACAGGCATCATGGCAGGTCGGATTATGGCCGTTCACCTGTAAGCCTTTTCAGGCTAGGTGATCTGTTCCGGAGGGCTGCACCTCGCAGCGCTCCGGAACTCTTGATACATCGTGTCCGGTGATCGCTTCGTTCGTCTCAAAGAGACTCTCGGGCCCTGCGGTGGCCAGCTTCAGAGCCATGCGTTTCCCGTCGGGGCACACTTAAAGGGTCAAGGTAGAAGGAAACCCAGTCGTGCTAACTTCATCCGCTTTTCAGCCACGCTTAGCTTGCACAATCACGCTTAAAGCCCAGGAGATCTGCCTTGCACGTGAAGGCTTGGAGTTTGCCCTCGAACCCGACGGCTCATCGCCCGAAGAGCTCAAGGCCTTCCTCTCGTGCCTGGATGGCTCGCGAACGGTGAACGACATCCAAGGGGATTTCGATACCGCTCAGCGCCAAAGGTTCGGAACGCTCTTGGAAGATCTCGACCGGTTGCGACTTCTCGATGATGCCAGCACGATCAAAGTGCGCACGGGTTCTCAGGCATTGCTCGAGCTTGAGGACCTTGTGAACGAGGTCATGGAGAAGACCCTCAACCGCAATATCTTCTGGACCAACATCTTGGGTGAACCAGGCAAGTGCCCGAAAGGTCCATTTTATGGCCTTGCAATCGAGAACTACCACTTTCTGTTTCGGGAAAGCCTCTTTGACTCCCCGGTATTACCCTTTGTTCCAAGCGCCCAAGTGCGGCATTTAATGAACGACTTTTACGGTGATGAGTATGGGCATGACGAGATCATCGTGCAATCCATGTTTGCTCTCGGCATCAGTCGCGCCGACATTCAAGACATGATGCCGTTGGCCGAGACTCTGGCGCTTTGCAATGCGCTGTCGTATTGGGCCGCTAACGACCCGGTCTTTTTCTTTGCGACGCTGGGCGTGCTGGAAGGCCTAGATTCGGAAGTCGATCTTTTTATCGAAGCGTGTGAGAAAAATCGGCTTCCACCTGAGTTCATCAAGCCGATGCGGCAACACTCGGATATCAATCGCAAGGCCGAGCACGGGAACCTGACGCGTCTCATCTTCGCAGAAATTCCTTTTGTCGATAGTGAAACCGAGGCGCGCATGCGTCGGCAGATGCGCCTGTTTATCGAGATGTACGACGATTTTTACACCGCGATCTGGAATTTCTATGCCCCCAGATCCGAGGCGGACCTCGTCCGCCGGATGTCCACCCTCTAGCCGCGAGGTTACCATGACTGTGACGACAAATTTTTTTCAGCAGCCGCGGCTGCGTGAAGCCGTCAGGCTGCAGATAAGTGGCGAAGGATGCAGCCTTCGTTACCGTGAAGAGGAGTATGCGATCGAGCTTGCGGTAGAGACGCAGTCCGATGCCACGCATCTCCTTGAACTGCTCCGCCAGGGCGGGCATTCAGTCGCGGAGCTATCGCAAAAGGTGCCATCGATTTCGGGGGAAGTAGGTCGGATTTGCCGTGATCTCGACCGTTTCGGGCTGCTCACGGAGACGCTAAACACGCCAGTGGATGCCAAACGCGGCGCACAATTCTATCGGGAGCTCGAACGCTTCATCGAACGCGTCAAGCGACGATACAGCACAAGGCCCTTCTATCAAGGTCTCGTCAACGGCACGATTAGCCGCGAGCAGCTCATTGGGTATGCGCTCGAATACTATCATGTCGTGCGCATGTGCCCAGGCCTCCTTGCACCCTGCCTTTCCCATCATGAGTCGCCGAAGACGTTCCACATCTTGCAAGACTTCTTCGTCTCCGAGCTGAACCACGATAAGCTACTCGCGCGTGCGCTGGAGACCGTGGGTATTGGCAACCGTGAGCTTGAACGCTTGGTGCCGTTGCCGATGACGTTCTCTGTATGCTGCTCGTTAGGAGTCTACGCCCGCCAGCATCCGATGTCGTTCAAGGCCGCCCTATTCCTGTTCGAGGAGCCCGATCACGAATTCAACGCGGCATTCGAACAACGCTGTGATGCGGTGGGCCTGCCCAAAGCCTTTTATATGCCGATCTTCGAGCACGCCTCGATCAACGAGGAGGGCGAGCACGATCAGATTAGTGAAATGCTCTTCGCCGAAGTGCCGTGTATCTCGGATGAGGAGCAACTCATCGTCAGGCGTCATATGGCCATTCTCTTAGAATCGTTGGTGCTAATGGATCAACAGATCGTCACGTATTATGGCGGCCAGGAGCGTGTGATCCCCCGCACCTTCGATTGAGGCAAACGGTGGAGGCCTGGTGCATTCATCGGAATCTCAAGGCTTATGATGACAGGTGGCAGGATGTGATGAGTGTGCTGCTGCAGTTGGATGTGCCCCGCGCCACTGACGCAGAGCGCACAGGAGTCAGCAGGCAGGTTGGAGTGTTGGTGGAGTATTTCGTGCTCCTGGAGACATAGATCCGAAACCACTGCGGAAAGTCCTTTTGCCGCAGTATCTCGGCTGAGGAGTCATGGACATGGAAGCCTGGAACATCAAGAAGTACGAGTCGCCCTACCTTGCCATCTCGGGTGTGCACTTGGATAATGACACCCGAGAGGTGATCCTCAAGGAAGGGATCAATGAATATGTGATCGATCACGGAGATGATGTGACTGGACAGGAAGTGGTCACACGACTGCAGGCCTTGCGAGACCCGAATTCCACCGCTTGGCAGGAGCTCTTGTCGGCGCCCCCGAGCTCGGCTTGGCGTGATCTGTTAGAGGCAATGGATAATCTGGGCCTGCTGCGTGATGCCGTGAGCGAAGGAGAGAGTCGTCGCGATGCAGAGATCAGTACGCTTCGTGACTCGATAGCTACTTGCGTCGAGCATGTGTTGTTGGAGGTGAAATCCGCATGGCGTCAGGAGTTATTAGCGAACGTAGGTGCACTCAGTCGCCATTGTCTGAGCCTCACCATAGAGCTCTTACGAAATTTGCCGTTGCAGAACTCGCTTGAATTGGGTCATCAGCGTCCGCTCAGTTTTCCTGAGATTTTTCAGCTGGAGAATTTTTATCAACAGATCGCCATGGTACAGTCATGCTACCAGCGCAGCCATGCACCATTATCACTTGTGTGCTGCACGTATGCACTGCTGTCACTGACCAAACGCCTTGAAGGCATGGGCCCAGATCCCGCCATTCTGGATGAGTTGCTATGTGAGTTGACTGGCGGCGCCTATTCCACGGTAGACGCGCAACGCCATCTCAACGGCCTGGCAGAGTATTTGGTGAGTGGTGTGGACGTCCAAAAGTTCCAGCGCTTTTGCACAGCACAGTATGAACCCAAGAAGTGCCTGACCGGTATCGAGTTCATGCTGGAGATCGAGCGTCTGGTACGTGAAGTTTCGAGCCGTGTCGGTACGCCCAAGTACTTAGACGCGCTGATGGCTGAGAATGCTGGTGTGATCTTGGTGCAAGGCCGGTACCTGCAAGACTACCATGTGACGACTCGCTTTCCCGAGATCATCACCGCTATCTTACCCAAGCGTCTGAACACCCCTTTGCGTAAGAAGGCGTTCCAGTATTACGCCGAAGAGCTTGGGCATGATGTTTTAGAGTATCAGAGTTGCCGAGAGCTTGGTCTTACTGATGCCCAGATTCAGCACGCTCAACCGCTGCCGCTACATTATGCTTACGTGGACGTGTTTACGCAGTTGGGTGAGCTGGACCCGGTGGGCTATGCGGTCTCCATCCTCGTCACCGAAGGCATGCTCGGAGTCGAGTCCCCGCTAGATGAGCCGTACAAGCGCCTGGTAGGGGAGTTCAGAGCCCTGGACAAACACATCTTGCTCAATGAAAAATACCATCATACCAGTATTCCGCGCCTGTTTATGGCGGAGGTGAAATCGGTCTCTCCGGCCACCCAACGTTTAGCTGTAAGCTATATGCTCTTAGTCCTGGAACTCAATTACCGGGCCTGGGATGATCTCTTGGATCATTATCAGCACGGTGATCAACGTTTCTTACGTGTGTTACCCAAGGTCTCCGCACTCGTTGAAGTCTGATGTAAGAGTGCGCGCGATTGCGGCAACGACACTGCATGTATCAGGGATTCTCCTATGGCAACGGCGTTCTCCCGCACAATGCGCTCCTTGGCGGCGGATGGGGCCAAGCATCGATTGGTAGGCGTCATACTGGCGACGCTTCTCTTCGGCGGTTGGGTGGCCTGGGGCTTTCTGTCCCAAGTCACGGTGTATGCCGTGACTCAGACGGCGCGCCTCGAAGTGGACCGGGTCACTTATCCAGTAGCGGCCCCGCTAGCTGGCAAGATCGTCGCGACGCGTTTAGTGGTCAATCAGGAGGTACAAGCGGGCGATGTACTCGTCGAGCTCGATGCTGCGGCGCAGCGGCTGCAGTTGGAGGAAGCGCGCGCCCGTCTGCATGTGCTCGCTCCGCAATTGGACGCGCTCCGGGCGACTATCACTGCTGAGGAGCGCGCCCTACGTGAGGCCCGGCAGGCCGGTCGTGCCGGCCTTGACGAAGCGAGTGCACGGCACCGCGAGGCTGAGGTGGCCGCGCGTGCCGCTGATGAAGAAGCCGAACTCTTCAACCGCTTGCAAGCCCGGGCCTTGCCAAGTCAGCTCGATGTGATGCGTGCCAAAGCCGAGGCACAGCGACGCCAGACTGCAGCCAACACGTTCCGTCTGGCAGTGATCCGACTGGATGCGGACCAACGTACCAAGGAGAGCGATCGGACGGTGCGCCTCGAGGGATTGAGACGTGAGACCACGCAGATAACAGCCGATATGACCACAACGACCGCCGCGATTGAGCGGCTCGAGCATGAGATCGATCGTCGTCAGATCCGCGCTCCGGCGGCCGGGCAGCTCGGGGAAGCGGCTGCTCTGCAAGTGGGAGCGATCGTGCGCGAGGGCGATGTCCTCGGAGTGGTGCTGCCGGCCGGTGCGCTCAGAGTTGTAGGCTTGTTTTCCCCGCCAGTGGCACTTGGCCGCCTCCAGCCTGGCCAGCCGGCCCAACTGCGCCTTGAAGGTTTTCCCTGGACTCAATACGGCATTATTGCGGCTACAGTGGCGAGAGTGGCCCATGAAGTACGCGACGGCCAGATTCGTGTGGAATTCAAGCTGGCCCCGGATGTCGCATTTCCGATCCCGCTCCAGCACGGTATGCCAGGGACGATCGAAATCGAAGTCGAACGGCTAGCACCCGCAATGCTCGCCTTACGGAACATTGGCAAGCATCTTGGCCTGGTGCAGGCGGCGCGGGAACGTGGGAATGGCAATGGAGTGGCGCAATGATGCCTATGGTTCCTGGGATCCGCCGTCGCTGGCTAGCCCCTGAGGTCGTACAGACCTCCGCTACGGACTGTGGCCCGGCTGCACTCACTTGCCTGCTCGGGGGTTTCGGCATCTCGGTGAGTTACGGCCGCCTGCGCGAAGCTTGTCAGACCGATGTCGACGGCACGTCCATCGACACGCTCGAGGAGGCTGCAGTCCAGCTCGGGCTCGAAGTGGAGCAAGTCATGGTGCCGGTGGATCACCTGCTCCTCCCAGAGGCCGAGACCCTGCCGGCCCTTGTCGTGGTCCGTTTGGCGAATGGGTTCACCCACTTCGTCATTGCCTGGCGCCGACACGGCCGTTTCGTACAGGTCATGGATCCAGCGACCGGGCGGCGATGGCCGACCCGTAAGCGGTTCATCGATGAGCTCTATATCCATACCCTGCCAATCTCTGCCGCTACCTGGCGCGCTTGGGCGAGCATGGAGACCTTTCTCGCCAGCCTGCGCCGCCGCTGGGCGCTCCTAGGCCTCGGTGGCCCAGCGGAGCAGCGCACCCTGACAGCCGCCCTCGATGACCCCGACTGGTATCCACTCGCCGCTCTGGATGCTACCACCCGTATGGTCGACGCCATGGTGCGTGCTGGCGGACTCGGCCGCGGTCGGCCGGCCTCCCGGCTGCTCGCTATGTGCTACGAGCGCGCGCGCCACCAAGGCCTTGAGGCTGTACAAGAGATTCCCGCGGCGTATTGGACAGTACGACCCGATCCGTCTGGCCCAGAGGGGGAGGTGCGCCTGCTCTTGCGTGGAGCGGTGCTCATGCGGGTGCTCGGGCGGCGTTTGCTGGAAAGCTCCCAGCGGGATGAGAAGCCATTAGATGCCGCCAGTGACCTCGCACCCTTGTCGCCCGAGCTAGCCGCCGCTCTTGCGGAGCCACCGAGCACGCCTGGGCGGACGCTCTTGCACTTCGTCAGCGCCCAAGGCTCGCTGGAACTCGTAGGACTCATGGTGGCCCTAGGTCTCGCCGCCATCGGCGTCGTGGTGGAGCCGTTGCTCTTGCGGAGCTTATTTGACCTCGACCGTGAACTGGGACTAGTGCAGCAGCGTCTTGGCGTCTTGGCGGCGCTGCTGTCCTTTATGGCCGTGCTACTGGGGCTCGAACTCCCCATGATAGTCGGTCTGCTCCGCCTGGGACGCCAGCTGGAATTGCGGATGCGACAGGCATTTCTGGAAAAGATTCCACGCCTTGGTGACCGCTACTTCCAAAGCCGTCCGACGTCTGATATGGCCGAGCGTAGCCATGTCGTTCACCTGCTACGCCTCTTGCCAGTCCTGGGCGGCCAGTACGTACAACGGCTCTTCGAGGTCGTTTTGATCACCGTTGGCATTATCTGGCTCACCCCAGCAAGTGCCGTGATGGCGCTGCTGGCAGCCGTGTGTGCGGTGGGTTTACCAATCGTTATCCAGCGCTTCCTCAGTGAGCAAGACATGCGCATTCGCACCCACACTGGCGCGCTCGGCAGCTTTTACCTTGATGCCCTGCTGGGGTTGATGGCAGTACGGACGCATGGGGCCGAGCGCGCTATCCAGCGCGAGCACGAGAGCCTTTTGGTAGAGTGGAGACGGGCTAGTCGCAGGCTGCAGCGCACCGTCGCAGTGTTCGAAGGGTTGCAGGGGCTACTGGGTTTTGGCCTGGCGGCTTGGCTTCTTGTGGCTTATATCACTCAGAGCGGCCTGAGTGGTGGTGTGCTGTTGCTCACCTACTGGGCACTCAGTCTGCCGCTATTGGGTCAGGAGATGGTGCTGTTGGTGCGCCAATATCCCAGGCAGCGTAATGCTACCTTGCGCCTCCTTGAACCCCTCGGAGCCCTCGAAGAGACGATTGAATCCGCCACTTACCCGGTGCCAACGGAAGCGGTCCATACCCGTGGCGTGGCCCTCGCGCTACAGAACGTTAGTGTGCGTGCGGCCGGGCATATCATCCTGGACAACGTCGACCTCGTTGTTCCGGCA
Source organism: uncultured Nitrospinota bacterium (assembly GCA_963707985.1). Lineage (GTDB taxonomy): Bacteria > Tectomicrobia > Entotheonellia > J063 > CAVPRW01 > CAVPRW01. The sequence continues at coordinate 155,922 of CAVPRW010000009.1, forward strand.
GGCAGTCACGTGGCCATCGTCGGCCCATCGGGTGCCGGCAAGTCGACCTTGGTAGGCCTTCTCTTAGGCTGGCACCGAGCGGCCAGCGGCCAGGTGTGCGTCGATGGCTTTCCTCTCGATAGTCAGCGTCTCGCACAGCTACGCCAGGACACTGCCTGGGTCGATCCGACCGTACAGCTCTGGAATCGTTCGTTACTCGAAAATCTACACTACGGGATACATGGTGATCACCCCTTGCCTCTCGCAACCATCATTGAGCAGGCTGAGTTGCGGAGTGTGTTGGAAAAGTTCCCCGATGGCCTTCAGACCTCTCTCGGTGAGGGAGGAAGATTCATTTCGGGTGGGGAAGGGCAACGGGTGCGACTGGGACGGGCGATGCTCCGGCCGGGGGTGCGGTTGGTGATCTTGGATGAGCCGTTCCGCGGGCTCGACCGCGAGCAGCGGCGGACGCTACTGGCGCGCGCCCGATCCCTGTGGCAGGGGGCAACTCTCCTCTGTATTACCCATGACGTGGACGCCACGCGTAAATTTGACCGCGTGCTGGTCGTGGAGGGTGGTCGCATTATTGAGGATGGCGCTCCGGACGCTCTGGCAACGCGGGTGCATTCACGCTACCGGGCGCTCGTGGAGGCGGAGGCGGCCGTCCGCGAGCGCCTCTGGGCAGGCCATATCTGGCGTCGGCTACGCCTCGAGGACGGTCGGCTAGTCGAGGGCCATGACCAGGAGAGGGATAATGCTGGCGCTGCATGAGCTCGCCTGGCCGCTCACTCGGCTAGGAGAGGCGATCGAGACGGTGGCACGGAAACACGGTCTGTTGGCAAACCAACACGAGACCCCAACACCTCCAGACAGGCTGGGGCAGGACGGCGGGGTGGAGCTCGGGACATGGCTCGAGACGACGGCGGCATGGCTGGGCTTAGAGGCCGAGCCTGTGGAGGCATCATATGCCGAGGTAGCAGGGTTTGTACGAAGTGCCGGCCCAGCCCTACTCGCCCTGCCGGGTACGGATACACTGTGCTTCCTGGCCTTACTCGGGGGCACGCGTCACACGGCGACTCTCTTAGGACCCGACCTCGTCGTGCATCGTCGTCCTCTGAAGGCCGTGTGTGCGGCCCTCTGTGAGCACCTCGAAACCCCGTTGCAGGCGGATGTGGAACCGCTACTTGACGCAGTCGGTGTCGCTGGACGGCGACGGGCACAGGTCAGGGAGGCACTCGTCCACCAGCGGCTCAGTCGGGCTCGCTTGGGGAACTGTTGGCTGCTACGTCCTCCGGCTGGCACAGCCTTCTGGAGTCAACTGTATGATGCCGGGGTATGGCACCGCCTTGTAGGACTCCTCGGTGGGTACGCCGCGCAATACGGCCTGTGGCTCCTGTCCTGGTGGCTGCTCGGACAGTGGGCCCTGCAGGGACGCCTCGACGAAGGCTGGCTGCTGGCTTGGGTCCTGCTGTTACTCACCATCGTGCCCCTGCGCATGCTCGTGACTTGGTTACAGGGTGAGATCGCCATCAGTGCCGGAGGGCTCTTGAAGAGCCGACTGCTAGCCGGAGTATTGCGGCTGGCTCCGGATGAGATGCGACACCAGGGTGTCGGCCAACTCCTCGGGCGCGTTGTCGAGGCTGAGGCTGTGGAAGCACTCGCTCTGAACGGCGGTATGCTTGGTCTCATGGGGGGAATCGAGCTCGGCATCGCAGTGCTGCTCTTTGGTGTAGTCTCCGAAGGAGTGCCGCTCCTGCTTTTGCTCCTAGGCTGGGCGGCGTTCACGGTCTTGATGGGTTGGCGCTATCTGCGACGACGGCAGTGCTGGAGCTCAGCGCGTCTCAACCTTACGCACGACCTGGTTGAGCGCATGGTCGGCCATCGTACTCGACAGGCCCAGGAAGCTCCAATGCATTGGCATGACGGCGAGGACCAGGCCCTGGCCCGCTATCTGGAACTGGCGCGCGCTGTGGACCGATCGACAGCGGTGTTATTGGCACTTGTGCCGCGCGGGTGGATGATCCTGGGTGTGTTAGGCCTTGCCCCCGCCTTACTCACCAGCACCATCGGCCCCGCTGGGCTCGCTATCAATCTCGCTGGAGTCTTGCTGGCCGCTTCCGCCTATAAAAAGCTGGCGACAGGCCTGTGGCATGGGGCCGGAGCACTGATTGCCTGGCAACAGGTAGCGCCCCTCTTCCATGCCGCTGCCCGACCAGACCTCGCGACATCGCCCGCCCTGCTGCAGATGCCCGCCGCTGGGGCGGGTATTCCGAGAGAAACGTCACCACTACTCGAAGCCCATGATCTGGTATTTCGCTACCGCGAGCGTGGCGCCTCGGTCTTGCGCGACTGTAATATGCGCCTCTGGCCCGGAGAACGGCTCCTACTGGAAGGTCCCTCTGGGGGTGGCAAGTCCACTTTGGCAATGCTCCTACTTGGCCTGCGACTGCCGGACTCCGGCCTCGTGCTCCTGCAGGGTCTCGACCGCCACACATTGGGAGTGGAGGGGTGGCGCCGGCGGGTGGTCGCCGCACCTCAGTTTCAGGAGAACCACGTCTTTACCGGCACATTTGCGTTCAACCTGCTCATGGGACGGGGCTGGCCGCCGCGCCCTGAGGACTTAGTGGAGGCCGAAACCCTCTGTCGTGCCCTCGGCCTGGGACCGCTCCTCGACCATATGCCGGCCGGCCTGTTGCAGATGGTCGGCGAGACCGGCTGGCAGCTCTCGCAGGGGGAGCGTAGCCGGCTCTATATTGCCCGTAGCTTGCTGCAAGGCGCCGCTTGTCTCATTCTCGATGAGAGTTTCGCCGCCCTTGACCCCGAGACCCTGCGCCGCTGTCTGTCCTGTGTTCTGGAGAAAGCTCCCACACTCCTCGTCATCGCGCATCCGTAACATTGCAGGTAGTGATATCCCTGTAATGCGCACTCTATGCCGAGAACAGACAGATCTGGGGGCAGCCCAGGACTTCGGCTAGAATATTCCCATTTCTCGTCCATCACTGAATCGGCGGATGCCCCCATGAAGATCACAGTCCACCTGGTCGTATGTGACGACGATGGTCACGAAGGAACGGTTACGGAGGTGGGGTATGGTCGGGATACGTGGAATTTCCCTTTTGTGGATAACTTCTTTATACTCCGCTTGCCGTGGAAAAATAATTAGAACACTTTGCCCCCAGGCACACCCTTTTTCGGACACCTCTCATGGAGCCTTCCACCTATGCCTTCCATCGAACGCACAGCGTCTCCGCGTATCAAACCGTCCCTGACCGCCAACGAACTCCAGACCCTCTACGATCCGACCGTGGAGGAACGGGATTTTGTTTCGACTATCTCGACCATGGCCTGAGGTGCGGTGACGTCTATATCGAGGGCTCCAAGGCCTATGCGGATTATCGGCAGCAGCTGTTCCCATGGGACGAGTGTGCGCCATGTGGACCGGCGTATTGCCAAGTGTGGTTCGCAAAACAGGGCATGCAAAAGCCGGGGCGGCTGCCTTCGCCGCGCGGGGCCACCCCGGCCACTCAAGTCGTACCCTACACACAGGAGTCCCACCGATGCGCATGATAACGAAAGCTGCCGTCATTTGCACCATCTCCCTACTCCTGCTGACCGGCTGCGTCTTCGATGTGCATAAGGCCATTTCTGGTGCCCACAAGCCCAGAGTCGTCTTCGCCCTACCTGCCGCCTGGCGCTGTGATCGCGAGAAATCGATGGTGCCGACTGCCGAGGGGCGCCTGGAACCGTGCACCGTCTGCACGAATATTGCGCGGACCCCGCAGGCCGTGACTATCAACACGACTGAGCACGCGGTGCCGGCCCAGGGCCATGTCGCCACATGCGAGACCGGCGCCTTTGTGACGGAGTGAGGGGACGGGACATCCCGCCCCCCCTAGTCGAGGGCGTCACTCGGCACGTGGCAGCGGTGAATCGAGCCTGCCCACAGAGCTGTCGGGGTCGGGCGAGGCACCGAGAAGACGGGGGACCAGATCATGCGGATATGGCTGTTGATCATCCTAGCGCTGCTGGTGGGGTGTGCAGGGCCTCGCCCGCAGGTCATCAAGGCCCGCTTGACGCCCCAGCCCACGCTGGAGCGGCCGGAGGCCTGGTGGTCGAAAGCGTACCCCGAGACGCACTGCATCGCCTATCTGAATGTCGATGCCATGGCGCAGCATGTGACCTGGTTGCAGCAGGCCTGGGAGATACCCTCCTGGGGCTCCATGATGGCTTGCCCTGGTAGCTTAAAACTATGCGAGACCATTGACATGGCGACATGCCGAGAAGTCGCGCAGCCCTAACACCCTGCGCCCATAAACCACCCTCTCCCGTTGCTGGAGGGCGAGGGCCGATCGAGCTGGCCCACGATCTTTGGGCCGGCGAGGCACCGATAGGGAGGAAGGAACATGCCTCTGTCTGTGATGATCATGCTGCTCGTCCTGGTGGGCTGTGCGGCCCGCCCGATACACCTGCACGTGCCCCTGCTGACGGGTGAGGTGTTGCCCGTGACGCTCCATCAGCCCAACGCCTGGGAGTGTACGCCGATCATCAAGGGTGCTGTGACCTGTACGAACATCACCGACCGCCCACAAGATGCCACCGTGGGACAGGATCGGATCACCGTGCCCCCGCATACGCACATGACCATCGAAGAGCGCCGCGGCGGGCTCTGGCTATGACCGCCCGACAGAAGTTGGGGGCATGAGCCTCGTGATGGACGAATTCATCCAACGTATAGCCCGTGGTGCGCAGGTGTCGGCCCTCGTTCAACAGCTGGCACGAGATGCAGGGCATACTATGATACGGGCTGGCAATGGCCCGATACCCCGGGTGCCACTGTATGCCTATCACCTATTCGAGCAGGGGATCAAGTCCCCATTTGAGGCGGTTGCCTGCCCCTGCGGGATGGTGACATGCCGCTGGGCGGCTGCTTGCGCTAGACGGGTAGCCCTCGCTCGGTTTACAATACACCTACGGCAAGAGATGTTTCCTGAAGCCCTTGAGTGCCGGGTTAAGAGGCGAAATCGGTGCCGAGCGATCGAAGGTCATGATCAGGGCATGTGGAATGGCATCGAACCTGGATTGTCGAAGTATCAGGAGAGGATGCTGAGACACATCGATGAGATGAATTTAGGGCACTGCGGGCGCATGTATGTCGGAAGATTTTCTCTGATCACATGTCCAAGCCTTACCGTAGAAGAATAGCCCTGCGCCGGCGTTACTCACGGGCGCAACGGATGAGTTCGCTCCCACATGGAGGAGGTATGATGCAGCAAAGCATCCCAACGGAGGCAGAGGTCCTGCAATATTTCACCACCCTCAGCAATTGGGGGCGCTGGGGAGCCGACGACCAACTCGGCACCCTCAATCTGATTACCCCGAAGCAGACACGGCGCGCGGTGGGACTCGTACGCGAAGGCGTGACCGTGAGCTGCGCCAGAACCATCCGCTTTGAGGCGGGCCCCGATTCGCCTGCCCCGCCCATCCATTATATGCTGGAAAGCGGCGAGGGGTGGGCCAGTGGGGAGAAGGTTTCCAGCCGGAGGAATCAGGCCTCGATCGATTTCTTCGGTATGGTCTTTCATGGCCATACCATCACGCACATGGATAGCCTGGCCCATTTTTTCTGGGATGGGAAGATGTATAATGGCCGCCCCGCCCATCTGGTTTCCACTAGCTTGGGGGCCACGGTGGAATCGATCGAGGTCGCCAAGGATGGCATTCTCACCCGCGGGGTGCTGGTGGATGTCCCCATGATCCGCGGCATCGACTGGGTGGAGCGCGGTGAGGGCGTCATGCCGCAGGATATCGAGGCGGCCGAACAACGCTGCGGCTTTCGGGTCGAAGAGGGCGACGTCCTGATGGTGCGCACGGGCCAGCTCAAGCACCGCAATCAGCACGGACCGGTCAATCCACTAGAGGCGGGATCAACGGCATGCCAAGCCGCCTGCCTGCCGCTGTTCCGCGAGCGGGGCATCGCCATGATTTGTTCCGATACCGGCAACGACGTGGCGCCGTCGCAATATCAACGCCTGAGCAATCCCATTCACCAGGTCGGCATCGTGGCGATGGGATTGTGGATTCTGGACAACGCCAATCTGGAGGAGCTGGCTGACGCCTGTCGCCAGCGCAACCGCTGGGAGTTCATGCTGAGTATCGGCCCCTTGCGGCTGTATAATACCACTGGCTCACCGATCAATCCCATAGCGGTGTTCTAAAAACAGCGGAACAGTCCACGGTCAATCATCCACGTAGACAGGAGAAAACGATGGCGAAGAAACAGGTGATTACCCCAGCAGGTTTTGCGGCTTCAGGAACCCCGCTGTCACCCGGCATCAAAGCTGGTGATACGGTATATGTTTCCGGGCAGGTGGGTCGCCACCCGACGACGGGCCAAATGGGTAGCGATATTCGCGAGCAGACGCGCAATTGTCTGGAACGGATTAAAGCGATTCTCGAAGCCGCGGGCACCTCGCTCGGCAATGTCGTCAGCGCCACCTGCTGGTTGAGCAGCCGGGAGAATTTTGCCGCCTTTAACGAGGTCTACGCCAGCTATTTTCCGACAGACAAACCAGTGCGAGCCACGGTCGAGGCCAATTTGATGGCGCAAGGAGCCTTGGTAGAGATCATGGTCATCGCCTGCATGCCGGACTAGGGGAACCGCAGCTCGTCAGCGACCATAGATATTGACAACCTCCCTAGTTGGGCTACAATGCCTGCGGCTTTTTGAATGGTTTGGAAGGGGGTTTGGTCCGATGTCTATCCTCTTCCCCGCGATGGGGAAGAGGATAAGATGGGCTGAGAGGAGAGTAACGAGCTGTGGAGCTGCGCCCGTTTCGTGGCATCCTGTATCATCCGACACACTTCGAGAACCTATTCGCCCTGCTGGCGCCACCCTACGACGTCATCTCCCGGCAGGAGCGCGATATCTACTACCAGCGGCATCCGTATAATGTCGTGCGCTTGATTTACGGCAAGGATGAAGCGGGAGATACGCCGGACGACAACCGCTACACCAGAGCGGCGCAATATCTCCACACCTGGCTCCGACAGGGTGTGCTGCGGCGGGACCCCCAAGCGGCGATGTATCTTTGCACTGAGGAGTATGTCCTGCCGGATGGCACCCGGCGGGAGCGGCAGGGACTGATTGCGCTGTGCCGACTGGAATCCTACGACAGGGGCATCGTCCTGCCGCATGAGGAGACCTCGTCGGTGCCCAAGCGCATGCTGTTCGACCTGCGCTCAGCGGTCGAGGCCAATCTTAGTCAGATCTTCGCCTTGTATGCCGACGACAGCGGCAAACTCCAGGAGATCCTCACGGCTCAGTGTCAGCAGTCGCCGCGTCTCAGCTTTCGGGATCAGGACCACATGCTGCATCGGGTGTGGGCCATCAGTGAACCGTTCGCGCTCAAGGCGATTCAGCAGGTGTTGGCTAACGGCTGGGCGCTCATCGCCGACGGCCATCATCGCTATGAGACGTGCCTGGACTACCAACAGATGATGCGCCAGTCGATGCCACACGTCACCGGCGAGGAGTGGTTCAACTTTGTGATGATGTATCTTACCGACATCCATGATCCCGGCTTGACGATTCTGCCCACTCACCGCGTCCTCCGAGGCCTGTCACCGACATTGGTGAAACAGCTCCCGAGCTGTTTACGCCACACCTGTGAGCTCGAAGCCTTTCCGTACCACAGCGCGGCTGAACGGGAGGTCCAGCGCCAGCGGCTCATAAGCGAGATGCGTCGACGCGATCCCAGCGCGCACGTATTCGGTCTTTATACGGGTGAGGAGACGTTCTGGCTCCTGACCTATCGCGGCCTGTTGGCGACGCGGTCACCGTTGACTGGCAGCAATGGGAACGGCTCGACCCTCGACGTCAGCCTGCTCCATGATCTACTCTTGGAGAAGGTGTTAGGGCTCGATATCCGGGAGGACAGCATCGCGTTCACGCAAGACGACGCGACAGCTGTGGACCTCGTGGCACGCCAGGAATATCAGGTGGCGTTTCTGTTGAATCCGACCCGCGTGGAGCAGATCGTCGAGCCGGCCATGGCCGGCAGGCGTATGCCGCGCAAGTCGACGTATTTCTACCCGAAGTTGCTCACCGGCATCGTCATGCACAAGGAGGTGGGCGATGAGGATTACAGCGGCTGAATTTGTCACCAGCGCGGTCACTCCAGCCCAATATCCGTCCAACCTTGGGCTCGAGGTCGCCTTTGTCGGGCGCTCCAATGTCGGTAAATCTTCCCTGATCAATACTCTGCTCAATCGTCGCGGGTTGGCGAAAACCAGCTCCACTCCCGGCAAGACGCGCACCATCAATTTCTTTCGCATCAATGGCAAATTCGGGTTTGTCGATCTACCGGGCTACGGTTTCGCCCAGGTCAGTCGGGCGGAGCGTGCCGCCTGGGGGCCGATGGTGGCGCAATTTTTTCAATCGCGGGAGGAATTGAGGGGTGTTGTCCAGCTGATCGATGTGCGCCATCCACCTTCGACCGAGGACCAACATACTCGTGACTGGCTCTTACAATGGCAGCGGCCAGTTCTGGTCGTAGCCACCAAGGTCGATAAGATCGGCCGTCCGCAACGACCCAGCCATCTGAAACAAATCACCGAGGCGCTGCATGTGGATGCTGAGTCACCGGTCCTCCTGTTTTCAGCCCAAACAGGGGAGGGGAAGGACAAGATCTTGGAGTGGATTAGTGGAGTGATGGACCTCTGAGGCTCAATCACCCTTCAGTGCGCGCAGATAGCGTCGTGCTTTCATCACCCATTCCTGCTCGGCCGGCACGTCACGCGTCACATGGAGATATTGTTCCCAGGCGGTGATGCCCTCCTCCACGTTGATCTTTTCCGCCACGCAGGCCAGGTTGTAGTACGCTTTAAAGAGCTGGGGATCGAGCTCGATGGCACGTCGATAGGCCCGCGAGGCGGCATCGGCATAGCCATAGTTACGTAGCTCCCCGCCGTCCACGGCCTGGCGGGCATGCATGTTGCCGAGATTATAGTGCACGCGGGCATCGTCGGGCGCCAGGTCGACGGCGCGCTGTAGCATCTCAGTGGCCTGATCGTAGCGGTCATGTTGGGCATGCAACAGCGCCAGCTGCACCTGGGCGAAGATGTGGTCGGGATCGCCCTCGAGGGCACGTTCGTAGGCCTTGATGGCTTCATCCTCATCGCCTTGCGCTGCCAGGGCGAGACCACGTCGATACTGCACCTCTGCCGGGCTCCACCCTGCCTCGGCCAGACGTGAATACGCCTCCAATGCCTCCTCCCAGCGGTTCTCGCGGGCCAGAAGATTGGCCAATTTCAGCTGGGGGCTGTGGCAGGAGGGGTCGGCATCCAGCGCCTGTCCGTAGCAGCGTCGTGCCTCCTCGAGCTGTCCATGCCCGGGCATACAGCACGCCCAGATTGATCCAGGCCTTGGCACAAGTGGGGTCGAGCTCGAGGGCCTGTTGGAACGCTTGCCGTGCCCCGTCGGTTTCTTCCAGAGCGGGACAGCAGCACACCAAGGTTAAAGGCCGACTGTGCCAACGGTGTAGGCCCCTGCCCCACCGCCTCATAGGCAGCGATGGCGTCGTCGATAGCGCCCTGAGACTCGAAGGCGTAGCCCAGATTATGGCGCGCCACCGCATTGGCAGGTGCCAATTCTAAGGCGCGCTTGAAGACCCGTTGTGCTTCGCCGAAATTGCGGTCATCCAAACGCTGGTGGCCCAGCGCCAGCAGGGCGTCGATGCCGTCAGGTAACACCGAATCGGGCACTGCGCTGGTTTCCAGTGTGTGGTCTGCGGGAGTTGCCTCGCTCATAGCGTATCTCTTGGATGAGTGCAGCCTAGGTACATGCAGGCGCGGCAAACGATTTTATGATATCCACTTGTGGTACACCTCGCAAGGAAAGAATTGGCCTGGTCAAAAACCCTCCAATTGGCTCTTGTCTGCCCTGGAAAAATCGTTATATTGGAGGGATACTTTCCCAGATGGAGGTGTCCCGGTGTTGATTCACCTCGACCGCAGGAGTGGCTCGCCACTCTATGCCCAGATTGTCAATTATCTCCGTCGGCTGATCGAGACCGACGTGTTGAAGCCGGGCGTCAAACTGCCGGCGACCCGTGCGTTTGCCACTGACCTGGGTGTGGACCGGGCCACCGTCGTCGCTGCCTACGATGAGTTGGTGGCACAGGGTTTCGCCACCGCGCATGTGGGGCAGGGAACCTTCGTTGCCACGCATGCCTCAGACGTAGAACCGTGGACGAAGGACTCGACGGATATAGAGAGCCTACCAGGAGAGATCAATTGGCGCCAGTGTTTTTCCAGGGCGGCAAGAATCAACGCCGACTGGCGACCGCCGGACGTGTCCGCACATCGGGCGCCAGGAGAGACAATCTCTTTCGCCGGTGGTATGCCTGACAGTTCACTCTTTCCCATCGATGCCTTTCGCCAGGTCATGCATGAGGTCTTACGCACGGAAGGCCGGGCGCTGCTGCAATATAACCCGGCCAGCGGCTATCCGCCGCTACGGCGTTATCTGGCTGACTACCTGGTACGCAAAGGTCTTGTCGTCACCGAAGCCGACATCTTGATCGTCAATGGCTCCCAGCAGGGCCTCGATCTGGTGGCCCGCACCTTACTGGATCCTGGGGATCGCGTGGTCGTCGAAGGCCCATCATACCCCGGAGCCTTGCAGATTTTCCGCGCCTATCAAGCGGAAGTGCTGACTGTTCCGGTCGGCAACGATGGGATCCGCCGCGATATCTTGGAGGGTGTGATGCAGCGCCTCGCGCCCAAATGCATCTATGTCATGCCCACCTTTCAGAACCCCACGGGGGCGACGGTGAGCCTGGAGGGCCGGCGTGAGCTGCTGGCCATGGCAGCCAAGGCGCAGGTGCCGATCATCGAAGATGATTTTCATAATGAGCTGCGCTACGATGGAGCACCGGTCATTTCTCTACGGGGACTCGATCGTAAAGGGCTGGTCATCGCCGTCGGGACATTCTCCAAAATTCTCTTTCCTGGCCTACGTGTGGGCTGGATCGTCGCCCCGCCGGAGGTCATGGAGCGCCTGATCATCGCCAAACGGGTGTCTGATTTCCATACCAGCGCGCTGATCCAGGCGGCGATCTACCATTTCTGCCGACGACGCCTGCTGGACCAGCATATGGAGCGCATGCGCCGTGAATATCGACGGCGGCGCGACACGTTGATACAAGCCCTCAGCCGGCATTGCCCACCGAACGTCATATGGACCCATCCGCAGGGGGGCTTTTCATTGCTGTTAACGTTGCCCTCGGGAATCGATACGCAAAGTCTCCTGCCTGAGGCGGCCAGCGCAGGGGTCCTGTATACACCAGGGACCCTCTTCTACGCCGATGGTGGAGGACGGAACCAATTGCGGCTGTCGTTCTCCGATGTGCCGGCGGAACAGATCGAAGCGGGTGTGCAGCGGTTGTCGAGCGTGCTCGCGGCTGCTCTCCATAGTGGCCGGCGTTCCCGCTCGGTCGAGAGTCAGGAAGGCCCACCGCTCGTATAGACGCGGCTGGGCTTGGAACCGGTTGGCTGGGTGCACCAGCAGCCATGTCACGGAAAGAGGAGGAGATCATGAAAGCTCGACCCAAAACGACGACATCAAAAACTGCACCAAAACCCGCCCCAAAACCCCTGCAAACGGCGCCTGCACAGGCACCCGTGGTGCAAACGGGAACATCAAAATTGAAAATCGGTCTGGCGGATATGCTCAAAGGCGGGGTCATCATGGATGTGACCAACGCTGAGCAGGCCAAAATCGCCGAGGATGCCGGGGCGGTGTCGGTCATGGCGTTGGAACGTGTGCCAGCCGATATCCGTGCCCAGGGCGGCGTCGCCCGTATGGCCAGCATTCGCAAGATCAAAGAGATCATGCGCTCGGTCACCATCCCGGTTATGGCCAAGGTGCGCATCGGCCACTTCGCCGAGGCCCAGATCCTCGAATCCTTGGGGGTCGATTATATTGACGAGAGCGAGGTGCTCACCCCTGCCGATGAGGCGTATCATATCGACAAATTTGCCTTCAAGGTGCCGTTTGTCTGCGGTGCACGCGACCTTTCAGAGGCACTGCGGCGTATCGGCGAAGGTGCGGCGATGATCCGCACCAAAGGCGAAGCCGGCTCGGGGAATATCGTCGAAGCCGTACGCCACATGCGCAAAGTAATGGGCCATATGGCGCGGCTCCGGGCCATGCGTCCGGATGAGTTGATGACTGAAGCCAAGGAGATGGGAGCACCCTACGAGATCGTCAAGCTGGTGGCCGAAACCGGCAAGCTACCGGTGCCGAATTTCGCCGCTGGCGGCATCGCCACACCGGCTGATGCCTCGCTGATGATCCAACTCGGTGCCGAGGCGATCTTCGTGGGCTCTGGGATTTTTAAGTCGGAAGACCCCAAAAAGCGTGCCGAGGCCATTGTCTTAGCGGCAACCCACTACAACGACCCCGACATGCTGGCGCGAGTTTCCGAAGATTTAGGCGAAGCCATGCCAGGCATTGAAATTTCCAAACTTGCAGAGGGGGAGCTCTTGCAGCGGAGGGGTGTGTAATGCCACGTGTTGGGGTGCTGGCCATCCAGGGGGACTTCGCGGCACACTTGTCCGCGCTGCGCGAGGCCGGGGCTGAGGCGTGCGAGGTCCGCAAGGCCGATGAGTTGCGTCAAGTCGACGGACTGGTGATCCCCGGAGGCGAAAGCACTACGCTGTTAAAATTTATTCTCAACCCTGACCTCGGCTATATCGAGGCTTTTCAGGAATTTCATCAGGCGGGAAAACCGATATTCGGTACTTGCGCCGGATTGATCCTGGTTGCCAAGGATGTGGTCAATCCGGCACAATTCTCCTTCGGCTTCATCGATGTGGGGGTGGAACGCAACTCCTACGGTCGACAAAAAGAAAGCTTCGAGACTGTAGGTGAGGGCTATCTGGAGGGCACCGCCAAGCCGCTCAAGATGGTGTTCATCCGAGCCCCGCGGATCACGCGTCTGGGTCGAAAGGTAGAGCTCCTGGCCACGTGGCGTGAAGAACCGGTCATGGCGCGCCAGGGGACCATTCTGGTCGCCACATTTCACCCGGAGTTGACTGGTGACCTGACCGTGCATCACTATTTTCTGGAGATGGTAGGCCGGTAAGTTGTACGTCCCCTCTCCCTGCGGGAGAGGGGAGGGTGAGGGCGGCAGGGCATGAGCGAGCGGTTGGGCTTCCCTCACCCCAGCCCTCTCCCGGAGGGAGAGGGAGAAATGCACCGGAGTCAGTGTCGTGTACGCAAAGTGCTGACCGTAGAATCTATCTCAATAAGCTCGCAAGGTGGCTCGAATAAAGGCCGCTGATGCCCTGCTGGGAATACGCCCTTAGCTCGCCAGGGCCTCGTCGATCGCCTTCGGATTAAAACCTCTGAGCTGTTTGTCGCCAATTAGGATGAGAGGCAGCGAGCGCACTCCCAGGCTCATAAGCTCCTGTACTGCCTCGGGATTGCGCGACACGTTCTTTTCCGTAAACTCCACGCCCTTTTGCGATAGATACTCCATCGCTTGATGGCACGGACCTCAGCCGACGTTGCTGTAGACAACGACTTGTTTTGGCTCCATGTATGGAAGTCCTCCCTTGATTATCTTCAGGTCTCTGATATCGTTTCTTGCGTTTGACTTGCGGAGACTTGCGTCCGGATCATCGAACTGATCCACAGCACTCTTGTCCCTATGCCGAATGGCGTGACCGTGAAGATCCGCGGTCATTCGGATGGAGCTATGCCCTAGCTGCTCTTTGATGAACACCGGGGACTGTTGCTGCCAGAGGAACTGCGTGGCATACCTGTGTCGCAAGGCATGGGAATGTCGGTAGGCAATCACCGCATCGAAGAGCGGTTTCCAGCGGGTGGGGTAAAAACTATTGAGGGTCATGGGTAGGCCCGTCTTGTTCGGACATAACCAGACTTCCTCCAGGCGTCCCAACACGTACGCCTGCAGCGCCGCACAGAGTTGCTGGCTCATCTCCACGATACGCGGCCTGCTGCTTTTGGGAATGCCTGTATAGCCTGGACCGCGCGATTGATTACCCCAGGTCCGCTGCACATGCATCTCACGCCGTTCGAAGTCGAGGTCCTCGCGCCGCAATCCCATGAGCTCCCTGATGCGTATGCCCAAGCGTGCCAGCGTCAACTCCATCACAATCGAAATCGTCTAACGCTATCTTGGCCGACAACTTCAGAATTCATTGTATCTCAGCCATGACCTCGTTGACAAGCTGATCGATGTCGGTTGGGCGGCTGAGGGCCTTAAACCCCTCCAGTCATCCATGAAATTCACCAATGTCGACGAGAATCTTCCCGTGCAGCCTGTAGTGGGGCAGGGGATGCTCCAGGCGTTGCAGGTAGCTGCGCAGGGTTTTGACAGATATGGTGCGCACACGATGGCATAGGGTCGAGGTGTTCATCGTGCTCTGGACCGACGATGCCTACCCATGGCTGGAGCGCTCACCAGCTTTCGACCACACGTCCCATCGGCGCCGAGGTCAGCACCTCCCCGGGGGCTGCCTGACCTGACAAACGCACTGGCATAGCCAGTGTGTCTCCTACCGCTAGCACACGCAGCGACGTGTCGCGAGCCTGGATGGCCACCAGCACCGGCCCCCAATGGAGTCCCAACCGCAGCGCGGGGCGTGGCCCCTCCTCGGCCAGTGGGCTCTCGTCGCCTGCCAGCTCCTGCAGCGCCAGAGCCGCGTGCACCGCCCGCTGCGGCAACTGCTCCAGCGTTTGCGGAAGGCCAAAGGCAAACAACAGCATGGAGGGTGCGTGCGGTAACAGCACCCCCCCAAACCCTTCGACTGTTTCCACAATCGTGTGCTCCCACCGTGCAGTCACCGTCCACGGCTCATACGGGACACCCTCTATAGTGGTGACGTCCGGCCACGTCAGGTCGATTGCCAGAACCGCCACCAGCTTCCGTTCCCACCCGGTTGGCGGCCCTGCATCGACGATCAGCGGATCTATCGGCTGGGAGACCGGCGCTTGCGTGAGATCCGCCAGGGTGAGGGGTCTGATCCCATGCCGTCGCATGCGGTAGCGCAAGGCATCCCGCCGGAGCCCAAGCAGCTGGGCAGCCCGCACCACATTGCCCCCGGTCCGCATGAGGGCCTGCCGGATGTATGCCGGCTCGTCTACACTGGCAGCCCCTATAGCGGGCGGCGCCACACCCAGGACCAGCTCTCCTCCCGAGGAACGCGGCAGGCGGAATTGCTCGAGGGCGTTGGCTTCAATGACATCCTCCGGATGTAACAGTGTGACCCGCTCCATCAGGTGACTCAGCTCCCGCACATTACCCGGCCAGACATACCGTAAGAGCCACGCTTCCGCCGATGGATGCAAGCGCTTGCGAGGCGCCCGGTGGCCTGTGGCGTACTGCTGGAGGAATTGGCGGGCCAGCATGAGGATATCCTCGCCGCGCGCCCGTAAGGGAGGGAACTCCAGGAGTACCACCGCGAGCCTGTGGTACAGGTCTAAGCGAAAACGTCCGTCTGCCACCCGGGTGTTCAGGTCCGCTGACGTGGCGGCAATGAGCTTGACGTCGACCGCATTGTCGACCAAGGCACCCAGCCGCCGCAGGCGCTTTTCCTCGATGATCTTGAGGAGCTTACTTTGCAGGACCACTGGGAGGGCGTCGATCTCGTCGAGAACGAGCGTGCCTCCAGAAGCGGCCTCGAACAACCCTGCCTTGGCGCGCTTGGCATCCGTAAACGCACCGGCCTCGAAGCCAAACAGCTCGGCCTCCAGCATGGTCTCCGGAATGGCCGCACAGCTGACGTCGATGAAAGGGCCACGCGCCCGCGGACCACTGTCATGGAGCACGCGCGCGACCAGTCCCTTGCCGGTGCCAGTCTCGCCGTGGAGGACCACCGTCGGGACATAGGCATTACCGATCCCATCAAAGGATGACAAGTGGCGGATCTGACTGCGTAACGCCTGGATGGTGAGAGCCTGGCCGATCAGGCGGTCCGTCGGGTGATGGGGGGGAATGGTCCCTTTGAGGGGGAGGTTTTTCATAAGATGTCGAGAATGCATCGGCTGTTCCCTCGAATGCCTCAGCTGCTGTCTCCTGGCTCCTCATGCAGCCTCGGGTAGGGCCATGTCAGGCTTGCAGGCCTCTTGCTCCCATGGTGGTACCGTGGGCCAGGGTTCCGGCACGAAGCGCCCCTCTGGCAACGGCTCCTGGCGCAGCAACGCCACCAACAGGACCACCCAGCCCTGCCGAAACACGCTCACCAGGCGCAGGCGGGTCGCCCGCCGCATCCGCGGGCGTCCTGGGCACAGGGCCGTCACGTCGAGCCGCGTGCTGGTCGGCACCGTCTCGTCGGCCGCCCCACCTACACTGAGCCGCCACCATGTGGCCACCGCCACGGCCAGCCACAGCCGTGCGGCGCGTGCCGGATGGCGCATGCGCGTGCGGTGCCATGGCCAACCCGCCCGTGTGGTGATCTTCAAGCCCTGCTCGATCCAGGCGCGGAGCCCCTACCAGCCCGCATCACTGGCCGCAGGCGACAGGTCGGTCAGGATCAACCACGGGTCCTGATAGCCTTCTTCCCAGCGGACCAGCCAGGTGCAGACGACCTGATGGCGCGTCAAGGCCAGGCCTGTGCCGCGCCAACTGGTACCCGGCCGCGGCGCAAAGGTCCGCAACGGCCGCCAGGTGGCCGCTCCCGCTGGCCGAAAGCTGCCACCCGTGTTGATGCGTCAAAACGGATGCCAGCCTAGGCGCGTGAGGCGCCGACACAACCACGGCGCGTACAAGCCGCGATCAGCCAAGACGATCACCGTCCAGCCCTGGGGAATCGCCGGGCGTAGCCGCCGCAACAGCCGCAACCATTCGCGCCGCCAGGCGTGTGTGGCGCCCGCCGGCAGGATGACCCAGGCGACCGGGACGGCGCAGCCGCGATACCCCACGCTGATGGCCAGCACCACCAACCGTTGCCCCAGGGTCGTCGCGTCGAGGGCCAGGGCCAATGGGGTGCCCTGCCACCAGCTCACCACCCACCCTAGCAAGGGGTGCACAGCAGGTCTCCACGCAGCGTGCTTGGCGCTTCGTGCCCCGCTGGCGTGGGACGTCATCATACCACTCGCGCAGCTGCTGGCGGACGGTCTGCTCCTGACGCGGTATCCCCGCCGCCAGCAGCTGACTGACCGCGGTGAGAGCACACGAGCGGGCCAGCACCATCTCGAAGCTCCACATCGCCAGGACGGTGACCTGGGGCTTGCTCACATGGGACAAATGCGGCATGATGATCGTCAACCATTGGTCAAAACTGGCCTGGCAAAACATGGCTGCCCTCCTTGTGGTTGTGGGTCATTGCACACCCCACCGTATGCCGCAGGGAGGGAAGTCACCTCACCTAATTTTCAAAAAACCTCCCCTTGTAAGGGGATGGACCGGCGGGCGCACGGGCTTCACCCACTCGACGAGTTGGTCCGTGATGCCCAACTGGCGGAGCCAACGGGAGCGGGGCAGGCCCTTCTGCGCCGCCGACGGCTGGGGCGTGGTATGGGGACGAGACGGGGTGAAATCGACAATCTGCCGCTGATGGACACGAAAGACGGCATGGAGTCCCTGCTGGCGCAGGAGGGCCAGATGGGCAAAGGAGCAGAAGGCGCGATCTCCCACGAGCACGTCCCCTGGGCGCAGCGCTCGCATGGAGGGTCGCCACCTCAGCCATGTCGTGGGTGTGCCAGGGAGCGGCGAGCACCTCCAGCAAGAAGCCCGTGCCGGCATGAAACAGGGCGAGCAGATGGGCCACGGGGAACCCAGCACCCCGGACGCTGCCCGCTGGGTTGGCCAAAGTCCTCTTGGAGTTCGGGGGTATCGGGCATCGAGAAACTCGAGCCGTCGACCAGGAAGGTGCGGTGCCCCCGCCATCGTCCCTCGTCGTGCGTTGTCTGCTCGCAGACGGCGGATGTCCGCCGCAGCAACTGCTGCCAGACGACGAGCGGTAAGCGGGTGCGCGCCTGACAAAACGCGGAGGCGGTAAAGCGTTGCGCCGCGAGGTGGGGCAGGTGACTACAGGCGGTGTTGCGCATGGAGGATTTGCAAGAGGAAGAGATGGACGGTGGTGACCGGATCGAGCAGGCGCTGCACGCCATTGGTAGCCCACCTCACGACAGAGGGCGAGAATCGTGGGGGCGTCAAGTAGAGTCGCGAGTTCGGCTTGGATGTGTTTGAGTGCTTCCGTCACCGTGCCAACCATCGTGAACCTCCTGTCTGTGAGATGCCGTCGATCCCACTATGGTACAGGAGATGCCCTGTGAAGTCAAGGAGTAAAATTCTCTAACTATTTGTAGTAAAAGGAGTTATTTCTTAACTTAATGCCATTCGGGTCTGACTCGTATTTTCTTGGCGATAGCGGCAAGAAAAAGTGCCACACGGTCAAACATGTGCTGTTGATCAACGCCATGTTGACGCTTCTCTTCTTGAGTGAAACCTCTGAGGGGCGTACCCACGAGAAGCGGATGGCGGATGCCACCCCCTCTCCCTGACCTGCGGGGAGTCGACGACTCCAGGATCTGGGCTTCCAGGCGTTCACGCTCGACCAGGTGGAGATCATCATGCCGACCCGCAAGCCACGAGGCCGACCCCTCACCCGCAGCCAAAAAGCTGCGAATCGGCGCATCGCACGTCGCCGCGTCCGCATCCAGCACGTCAATAGCCGCGTCAAGCGCTGCCGGATTGTCCACGACACCTGCCGGCTTCGGAAGGCAGGCGTCCGCGACCTGATCATGGAAGTCTGCTGGGCCTTGCATCACTTTCGCGTGTGTTTGGCGCCATGGCAACCGATGGTTTAATCGGGATGCAACTCTAATCACTACACCGCCGTGATGAAGCACAAAGGGGACTGGTGGATCGGCTGGATTGCAGAGGTGCCGGGGGTGAACGGTCAGGAACGGTCCAAGGCAGCACTCACCGCAACCCTGCGGATCACGCTCCGCGAAGCCCTCGCATGGCATCGGCAAGCGGCGCGTGCGGCGGCTGGAGAGGGCTATGAAGAAGCAGTCATCGCCCTCTGAGGCGACAGGAGTTGCTGCGCCATCTCCGTGCCTACGGCTGCGTACTGGTAGCGGCGCAAAACACATCATCACGCCTGCGCCAGAACATCACACGTTCTCAGCTCACATTCATACGCCTCAAACGAGGCCATTCACAAGAGGCGCACGGGCAAAAAACGCTACAACCACGCACATTCCCGTCCCGTTCTCTACAACGGCGGGCAACACATGTATCTGACCAAACCTCCATGGTATGCAGTTGTTGGCTTGCACGTTGACCGATATGAGAAGCTTCTGCGTTACCCCAAACTCGCAACCAGTTCAGGGGAAAAGCGAGGGGGTTTTCCCATCACTCAACTAGCCGCGGGTCAAACAAGAACGGTTCCGGTTGCCCAATTGTGACCTGTGCCATGTCCGGGTGTTCTGGATTGAGGAGTAGGTTATACTCGCCGCGGACCACTACACTGGGCACGCGTAGCGCCACGCTCTGGCCGGTATCGAACCAGGCATCCCCAATGTCGGTACTGGCCCAGGTCTCAGGGTAGGCATCCCACCCCTGCGGGAGCGCCGCCAGCTCCACCATCAGGACCAGCGCGTCGGGGATGGTCACCTCAAAGATCACGTACGCGTCGCGCAGTAGTTGCGCACGCTTCACATGGACCAAAATCTCCAATGCGGCAGTAGCCCGTTGCTCGCTCACATACACCACCGGACGACCCGGACTGTGCCAGCGCCCACCGGCCTGTTTGCTGCCGATCCCATCAAAAGCCGTGCGCACGTACCGGGCTTTACTGATGCGATAGGCCTTCAGCTGTACACCCCGTCATCAATGCGGATGAGGAGCTGCTCCACCCGCTTGGCCCCGGCCTCGTTCATGGCGTATGCGAGGGGGGTCTTATCACCCAGCGCAATCGCGGGGCTGTGCATCCACTCATCCGCAGCCTCCACGCTCCCGAGCACATCAGCGGCCTGCGCGTAGAGCGCCACCAGCCGAAACAGCCGGTCGCTTTCCACCGGGGTCAGACGCCCTTGACTGCGTCGCCGTGCCAGCGTGCGGGCACTGATCCCCAAGAGCTCGGGCACTACAGGGATCACGCCAGGCACGCAGGCTTCGAGCTTCCGCAGCACCCCGGCGCTCAAGCCCTGCTCAATAGCGACAAAGGCCTCATCGCTGCTCCAGGGCGTCCCGAAGACGTGCTTCCAGAGTTGTGTGCCAGGGTTCTTTGCCTCTGTGGTGTTGGGTGGGGTCCACGTTGTCACCATAGCCTGCTCCTCCTTCTGCCATTCTGGCAAAACATTCTACCATGATGGCAGGAAGGGCGTAAAGGGCGTGATGGGGACACAGCAGAACAAAGGGGTCATTGCACCACGAGCACCAGTAGGAGGAAAATAATCGGGGACAGACCGCGTTTAAATCGTTTTATAAGGAAGGTCGCTGACAGTTTCATCTGCCGAGCGTCATCATGGCGTGCCTTGCGGTGTGTCATTCGCCTCTTTCCTGTTCGGCCGTCCGGCTTGTCCACGCTTGCCGCGTCGCTTTAGCATCGCGGCAACCTCCTGCTTAAAGCGGTCGCTACCTGGACAGTAACCGACATGCATGGCTTGTCGCATGGCGTCAAGGAAGCCACCCTCCAGGTTATCGCGAAACAACTCACGGTAAGTGACCTGTTGTGCAGCCTTGCCTCGACGAAGTGCCTGATAGCAGACATGCGGGCTCAGGAGCCCATCTCCTGCGCCCTGCGCGTTCCCCCGGTAGCTTGACCACGGATAATCGACAGGGTGAGCAACCATCTGTGCCCGTACCGGGTTGAGTTCGATGTCGCGTTGACAGGCAAGCAGATACGACTCGGCATCAACCAAGCAGGAGCGGAAGCGTCCCTCCCAAAACGTGCCCGTCCGTTGGTAGGTGCTATTGACGTACTGCACATAGCGTTGCCCGACGTGTTGCATCAAGTGCGATGGACCATCGGCGCTGTCGGGTGTTAACGACAGATGCACGTGATTGGTCACCAGTACATAGGTATGCAACCGTACCCCTGCCTCTTGACAGAGGTCTTGCAGAAGACTGAGATAGCACGCATAATCAGCATCGGCAAAGAAACAGGCGGCGCGACTATGCCCTCGTTGGATGATGTGAAAGGGAACGCCGGCAAGTTTCAAACGGGGGTGGCGGGGCACGGCGTTGTCCTGTTGTGCTTGGGTGGATGTGTTGGGTCCTATGATACCCCATTAGACGTGGTCTGTCCCCAATTAACTCTCTAAAGTGCCCGCACTGAGAAGGTCTGTAGCCATGCAAGATAGGCCTTATGTTGAATACCACGACAATGTGTACCGGGTGGCAGGGACGCGTGTGGCTCTCGGCTCCATCGTCCGGCGCTTCTGGGAGGGCGATGCGCCCGAATCGATCGTGCAATCCTTTCCGGTCCTGACGCTCGAGCAAGTCTATGGCGCGATTGCCTATTATCTCCGTCATCAGGAGTACATCGACACGTATCTGAAGCAGGCCGAGGCGGAAGAGGCGGCGATTGTCGAGCAGCTGCGCCACCAGAACCGCGCGCTGCATGAGCGACTGGTTCGCCTCAAAAGCGAGCGCGTACAGGCCCATGAACGCTAAATTCCTGGCTGATGCCAACTTCGACCTGGTCATTCTCGCAGCAGCCAAACGCCGTGAACCAGCCTTAGATTTTCAGACAGCGCAGGCCGCCGGCTTGGCGGGAGTGGAAGACCCCGAAGTGCTTGCCATTGCAGCGCGGGAGGGACGCGTCTTATTGACGCACGATGTACGGACGATGCCCCGGCATTTTGCGGCGTTTATCGGTGCGCATACGAGCGCCGGGGTGCTCCTGGTGCCGCAGAGCCTCCCGAGACGGCAAGTCGTCGAAGATTTGCTTCTCATCTGGGTTGCGATGGAAGCAGAAGAGTGGATCAACCGCATCATGAGCTTCCCGTTACAGGAAAAAGGTGAGCCGTTGACCTTGCGCACGACCATTCACGTCGACGATCAGCTGCTCATACAGGCGAAGGCACAGGCGTCCACGTTGGGGGTGACCTTGGGCCAACTCATCGAGGACGCCCTGCGAGCCTCCCTCATGCGCCGCGCCAACGTGGAGCCTCGCGGACGCGTACGACTGATCACCATGCAAGGCACGGGAACGCGGCCCAGCATCGACCTCGACAACAGTCACTCGCTCCTGGAGATCATGGGAAGGACGTCATAAGGGGATCATCGTCGAATCAACCGCCTATTTGTTGATCTGTATGCGCTATAGCGAGTAGAATCCGGTGCGAGCGGGTCTCGTCGCACGGCCCGAAGACTATTGCTGGTCGAGTTATGCTGCCAACATCTTGGCTGAGGACAACTGCATCATAAGCCCGGATCACTACAGTAATCGGACCGACAAGCGCCGTGGCCCCTTGTGGGCAACAACTGGGGCGGTCATTGCGTTGTCTTGGACGCACACCTTTCCACCTCACATGCCCCAGGTGCTGCACTTGGGTGACCCTCACGGGAGAAGTCGCGAGACACGGCAAGATGGTTCTGGGCGGGGAAGTCCATAGACCTCGAGCACTACCCGGTGTGCGAGGCCTCGGCAGTGATCGCGGTGCCGTGCGTCGACGATCCGCAGGCAAGCTGTATCTGGGTCGGCGACAACGAGCAAGAGGACAACGTCTTCGAATACGCGGCCGATGCGAACGGGAAGCTCACGCCGACGACGCACTTCGACATCACGCTCGGCAACGCCGAGGTTGGAGACATCGAAGCGCTCGTCCCAGACGAGAAAGGTCTGCTCGTCATCGGCTCGCACAGCCGCAAGAGCGATTGTACGCAGGACACGAAGCATGACCGCGTCGCCGTCGCGCGCATCCTCCGCGATCCGCTGCGTGCCGAGCTCGTCGCGTCGGGCCAGGGCTGGGAGGATCACCTCACAGGCTGCGACTCGACGTGGGTCAAACTCGAGGACACGCAGCCGGGGTCGGCTCGCGGGTCTTCTGCGCGGCGACTTCTGCGCGGCGATTGCCGCAGCCGAAAAGGCCGCAGACGCGGTCGCCGGCGATAAATCTCAATGCGCAGGCGACGTCATGAACGTGGAAGGTGCGGTGGCTGTTCCCGACGCGAGTGGCAAGCCGCGCATCTGGCTCGGCCTGCGCGCGCCGCTGGTCGGCAAGCGGGCCGTGCTCCTGCGCGTCGCCCCCCTGGGCACGACCACGCAGCGTCTGACGTTCGACGACATCGCGACCATCGACCTCGGCGGCAAGGGCATCCGGGAGCTCACGAGCAGTGCAGGCTGGATCTGGGGGATTGCTGGCTGCGTCCCCGACTGCAGCGAACCGAGCCATGTGTGGCGTGTGAAAGCGGACGCGCTCAGGAGTGGAGCGACGATCACGGGTGTCGAGTTTGTGCAGGGTGGTGAGCTGCCCCCGAGCGCCGAGGGGCTGGTGATCCAGTCCGCCGCGAAGCGCGCGATCGTGCTCGTCGACGGCGACAAGGGCGACCTGAAGGGTCACTGTGAGAAGGCATCCCAGCAGCTCACGGTGACGCTGCCCTGAAGGGGTATGTTCAAGACGCTGAGGGTGGAGGAAGAAAGTATTCGAAAGGAGAAAAGCAATGAACGGAACCCTGGCTAGTGGGCGGTAGCACTACCGTCCCGTGTGTTGCTCATTCACCGACGATTTCATCATTAACTTGACAATCCCATTGAGGGAAATCCGGTTCACATCTACTCCCAAGCCCACGAACTCAGGATGGAGGTGTCGCCATGCGTAGGCTTACTCAGCTTTTGCACCTCACCCCTCTACTGCTGTTGACCGTCCAACTTTGCCATGCCGCCTGTGTTCCCGAAGACGCACCCCCACAACCGAACCAGGATGCCTTGGCACGCCTGCTAGAAGCGCAGGACCGATGTCCCAGAACGGCTCTCGAGTTCCGAAATCTGATCGAGGGCAGCGGGGCGCGCCTGGAAACGACCATGGTCAACTTTCTCGGCTTCCACAACCCGAACCCTGGCGCGTTCTTTCTCTTCGAAATCGTTTCGGGGCAGCTTTCGGGGTTGAACCTTCCCGTTGAACGTGGCGACCTGTTATTCGGCCACTTCCTCACCAAGAGGGGGTCACGTCTGGTTATCAACACCACCAATCAGCTGCTGGTAGAGGTCATTGCGTGGGATCCCACCAAGCAATTGTTTAACTTCTATGAACTGTTAATAGTCGGAGGACCACAGCGGATCGTCATGGTTCTATCGCGGGGATTCGAGACTCATCCTCGAAGACATCGAGTTCCTTTACCGGCAGCGAAGCACTGGCCAGAGTCCCTTTCGCGAACAGCTGCGATGCTCCGGATGCCACGTAAACGGCGGACTGCTCCAGAAGGAACTCGCCTCGCCACACAATGACTGGTGGATGAAGTCGCGCACACTGCCCCCGGGCAACTTAACGCCGGACGCCACGGTGACGAAGATTTTGCAGGGCTTAGTGGACGCCGACGAGTTGACGAAGCTAGTCCAGGCGACATCCCACCGCTTGGCTGCGAGTCCAGAGTATCGCAAAGCGCTGCAGTCGCGCACCATGCAGGAACAACTGCGACCGCTGTTCTGTCCAGTGGAAGTGAACATCGAATCGGATCGCGACCCCTTCGACGATCGAAAGCCAACCGTGCAGATCCCGGCAGGATTCTTCGTGGACCCTCGCCTGGGTACCTCGACCATCGCCGTCCCACGCCAGAACTACGAACAGGCCTTACAAAAGCTCCATTCGCAAATGCCAGGGGTGCCCGGTCGAGCCGACGCCGACCATGCCTGGCTCGCACCGGTCAAGGCGAGCTCGGACGCGGTGATGACGGAGGTGTTGGTGGAGATGGGTGTAGTCGACAATGAGTTCGTGGCCGACGTGTTGGCCGTGGACTTCACGAACCCGCTCTTTTCGGCCTCCCGTTGCGGATTGCTCACGCTCGTCCCGGTTGAAGGTGGATCCGACTTTCTCCCTCGATTCCAGGCGGCGCTCAAGACCAGTGCAGACCCCGCTGCCAAGCTGTTGCTGGACAACCTCACTGACCCGAAGCGCGATGCACAATTCCATCGCCAGCAGGTCCGTGGATACCTGGATGCATGCCAGAAGAAAGCGTCAAAACCGGAAGCGACGATCGAGTGGTTCGGATTATTGGCGCAACGACGGGCCGAGGTCGATCAGCTAGAGCTTTCCAAGCATCAGCAAGGCCACATCCTGGAAGAGGGTCGCATCATCTTCCCGGTGGCTGCTGCTGCAACCACTGGACGACTTGATTTAACACCCGCTTGCGAGGTTCGTCGGCGGTAGTCAGTTTGAACTCTTTGGCAAGTCGTCATAGGACCTCCGCTAGCAGCCGGACGAAAATGAGCGGTGCAGACCACACGGGCAAACCACGGGTCAAAAACAGCCCCGCGAGCAGAGAGACCAAAAGCAGCCATGTTTTCCTCACAGATGCGTGCCCACAATGTGGATAAGGTTTGCGACGAACCGAGAAGCGTGCAAAGTGCTTGACGGTAGCTGTTCCGGGTAAGCCACACAGAGGTCGTCATGGTCTGGCGGTCACCGGCCAAGGCCCAGCCGCAGGCTAAGTAGGTGGGATCTGTTCAAGCCGGGAAGGCTGTTGAAAGAGGGAGAAAAGCCAGCGGGAATCTCAACGGCTGGAGCGCAATGCTAACCGCCTCCCAGAATGCTACCAGGTGTTTACGGAAGTACGCAAAGGCGTGATCGCAGACAGGGGACGCCTGGCATTTCGGCCCCACATTCAGGACGCTTGGCGCTCGCCTGAAGAGCAGATGGAGGCTTTTTTGACCGACATTGAGCAGCCCAACCCGGGTCGGACACACGGGGATATTTTCGTGTCTCAAAAAAAGGGAGATAGTCAATGTATCTAGCAAACCACATGCTCGGCTCTCAGCGCAATGGTGTGAACCATGTGTCCATGAACCTGGGAGACTTCGACAGAGTTGCAGGACCGGTCCGGGCCATGAAATATCCCATCTACCTGGATGCACTGCTTGGTTGGTACAAGACCAAGAGCGTGAAGTCTATCCGATTGATGTTCACCTGGGAAGCGGTCCAAGCCAAGCTAAAGGGAACCGTTCCTCCCAGCGAACCCGAATTTGGAACAGGTTACGACAACTACTGGACGGATCTTACCGACGTGATCACCCGTTTGGTTCGGATGTGCGGTGCACGCCTCTGCGCTGAGGACGCACCATGTGCACTGGCTGCGCACGCCGGAGCGCGTAGCCAGTGCACCGTTGACCATGAAGCATTTGGGGCAAGCGCTATGTTCACTACAGCAATTGGACCGACAAACGCCGTGGCACTTTGTGGGAAGGCCGGTTGCGTTCGTGCTTGACGTCATCGGCAGACTCCGTGTTGGCATGCGACCGTTCCATCGCACTGCATCCGGTACGGGCTGGTATGATAAGACATCCCCGAGATGACCGGTGGACGCGTTATCGAGCCGATGGCGTAGGAAAGGCCGACCGACTCCTTACCCCCACGTGGCATAGTTGCCGTTGGGATCGGATCGACAGCGCCGGCGAGAAGCCTCCCGCGCCTTGTGCAACACGCATCTCGCCGAGGCTGTTGGGCAACCGATCCGAGAAGCGACGAACGCTGTGTAGAGCGACTTGGCCTATCGCTTCGGGATAGAAGGGTATGGTAAGCAAGTGCAGCATCTCTTGCTGCGACGGCACGTGGAACGATTCCGACACCAGGACCAATGTCCACGGGCTGGCGCAACACGTGGAGCACAATCGCATCACGCAGATCGTCGAGTATGACAGGGGCGTAGGCATCGCATGGTACAACGGGATGACCGGTGGGGCCTATAGCATCGGGCTGTCACGCCATGTGCGGCCGGCTGACCAGTTGTGATTCGAGTGCTATGTGCCTGATCATGAGATCGCTCTCTTCGGTTGCAGCCCTGGAGCGTACACCATACGCTCGCTGGGCGGCTTCATGCCGCTTTTTGTCTGGCTCGCCGAAAATGCGACAAGGAGCAAAGACATGTCCGTGCTGATCCATGGGGCTGTTCGGTGCTTGTCGCTCTGGAGCTGCCTGGCACTCCTTGGCGCGTGCACGCACCTCCCCGACGTTAGGCCATTCGTCCAGTCCACTGCCGAAGTCCGCTCTGCGGTGATTACCGCAGGCAGCGTCGCCGTAGACGAGCTAAAGTCCATGCCCGATGGCGCGACCTATGCCGAGCAGTTGTCGGCACAATGGCAGTCGCGTGTGCGGGCCATGGACGGTCTCGTCGATTACGCGGACGCCCTGCAGGCCATTGTCGCCGCAGGCAGCCAGGGAGCCAGTTCGGTTGGGGCGCTGGCGGATAGCGTTGGCCAGCTTGCTGCCGCTGCGGGGATTGTCTTCCCGGCTGCAGGGACTGTAGCGGTTGCTACCGATGCGGCCAAATTCGTTTACGCCCAGATCGCTCTTATGCGCGCCGCCAGGGCGCTGGAGAAGGCGCTGGAGCAGAGTCAGCCAGCCGTAGAGCATATTGCACGCACGATCGCAAAGGATCTCGCCGACCTGAGCGCCATCTTTCAAGCGGCGAATGCCGGGATCCTGCTCGCCTTGCAGAAGGAACACAACCGTGGCCTGGGGTTTCGCCAGGGTCTGGTCGATGAACGTAATATCCTCTATGCCAAAGGCGTAGGCGCTTTCACGGCCCAAGAACGCATACGCCTCAAGGAGATTCATGAGTTCATCATTTCGACCAATGAGTGGTATGGGCCGTACACCAAGCACCGTGACGACATCGAGCGACGGCTGAGCGCGGGTCAGACGCTGTTCCAGGCAGCTGCGGAGACTGTGGTCCGTTGGGGACTGGCATACAACCATGTGGTCCTGGCGGTGCAAGAGCGGCGACCAGTCAGCACGCAATCCCTGGCCCAGGCCGCCGTCGACCTGAGGGATCTAATTCAGAGGATACGGACATTATGAGCGAGTTCGACGGTATTGAAGGATTTACCGGCTGGAATGCCAAGCTCAATGAACTCTTGCACGACGCCATGGAGGCCGCCCAGCAGGAAGCACTGCCTTCGCGACTCGCCATCGTCAATCGCCTGACCACGTTCATGGCGGAGTCGCGCCCCAACACCCCTGACATTCTCGCCCTCGACCAAATTGCCACGGACACAGCAAACGCACTACTGCGGACCACCATCGAGGAACGTCTGGCCTCCATCGCGGAGCGCCAGGCTATCTTGATTCAGTTCACCAAAAAGCTGCAGACCTCGACCGAGGCCGCTCGGGAATCCGCCGCCTCGATCCGCTTCGAGCGCATCACAAAGGTGGTCAACGTGTTGACTACCGCAGTAGGCGAACTCCAGAACTTGAAGACCGTGCTTGATGATGGGTCTAATGCACAGCTCGTCGCGTCGATCGAGAGGCTTGTCACTGCCATCCAACGGGTGCGTGGAGAGGTAGAGCACACGATCTGAATGGTTCTGGGCGAGGAAGTCCATAGACCTTGATCGCTACCCGGTGTGCGAGGCCTCGGCAGTGATCGCGGTGCCGTGCGTCGACGATCCGCAGGCGAGCTCTATGCTGCGTCCCCGACTGCAACGAACCGAGCCAGGTGTGGCGGGTGAAAGCGGACGCGCTCACGAGTGGAGGGGCGATCACAGGGGTCGAGTTTGTGCAGGGTGGTGAGCTGCCCCCGAGTGCCGAGGGCCTGCTGATTCAGTCCGCCGCGAAGCGCGATCGTGCTCGTCTTGCCGGCCGTCAGCCTCGTCGTGTGTCGTTCGCCCGAAGTCCTTCGGCACCTGGGTTTCAAGGTGGTCCAGATCCAGGAGAGCTGCTATCAGAGCAACGGGCGCACGCCTGTCGATGCGGACGGCCAAGTCCTCTGCCAAAACTGTCCTATTGCTCCTCAGACCCCGTCTTCGCTCACCTCTCGAAGGAGTCATCCGTCAGTTCCACCACCCGTTCGATCGTCGGGAGGTCAGGTCGGAACACGAGCCGCCAGGCCTCCATACCGTTCTGCCTGGCCGCACCGCCGGCCCAGCCACCCGCGCTGTCGATGACCTGATAAATCTCCTCGGGCGTCGCCCCGGCCTTGTGGGCGGAGTGGACGTGAATTTGGATATGATGCGGCGGGTTCCGCATGGCCACATAGGCGGCTATTCTGATCAACTCTTCGGTCTTGCGGTCGAGGAGGGATTGCTGACGATGGTCGGCCTCCCACCGGTCGTTGCGCTTCTTGAGGGCCTCCAGGTCGACCTCGGCCAGGAAGTCATGGAAGCCCACACGGAAGCCGCTGATTCTGGTGACCCTTGCCTTCTCCGCTTGCTTTTCGCTCTCTGTAGGCATCACTATACCTCCCTGCTCTCTTGACGGGCAGTCATCGCCCTTCTGCGGCACGATTACACTAAAGGCGGGATCGATCAGGATCATCATCCGCTTTTCAAGGCACCTCTGTCAATATGGCTTCCCCGGTGAACACGCCAAATGTTGTACGGTCGCGTGTCCGAGCGCCATCGATGAGACCATCAGACTCATGTAGCACCAACCTCACGAGTCGATACGACATGGTTTTTGAGACGGCAAGAGGAGAGTTTTTGACTGAGATGTTGGCGTGAGTGTCGGCTCCTGGGTTCCCGAGACCCCAACGTTGGTAGCCGGATCTGCCGTGAGAGGAAGCTCCCTTGGCGGCGTGACCCTCAGGTTGTCGATGGTTTCGAAACTGCCATTGACAGCGCTCGTCTGCGCGACTACACTCGGCCCTTTCAGGCATGGGACGCGAGCGAAAGGATATACCACAGGAGGTGAGTGATGGCCGACATCCACCTGGACAAAGGCAAGACGATGCTGCTGATGGCGGATTTTAGCACCAGTGGCATCGGGCAGAATCCCCTCGCCAAAGAAAGGCAGACACTGGAACGGGCCAAGGAAGTGCTGGACGCCGCCAGGAAGGCGGGGGTCTTCGTCGGCTACTGTATCTCGCACTTCCGCCCGGGCTTTCCTGAGGTGTCGGACCGCAACACGACGCGCGCCGCCAGGAGGGACTCGGGCGAAGTGCTCCCGGCTGACCCAGCGGAACTGATCCACCCGGCAGTGCAGCCCCAGGCGGGGGAGCCGGTCATCGCCAAGCACCGCACCAGCGCCTTCTCAGGGAGTGCCTTTGAGATGATCTTGCGGGCGCACAACATCGAGACCCTGATCCTGATGGGCCATGCCACCAGCGGCGTGATCCTGTCGACGGTGCGCCTAGCCGCCGACCTCGACTACCATCTCCTCGTGGTGGAAGACGGGTGCGCCGACCGGGACCCGGAAGTTCACCGGCTGTTGATGGAGAAGGTATTTCCCCGGCAGGGCATCGTGGTCAGTTCGAAAGACATGGTGGAGGCACTGGCTGCTGTGTAGGGTGTGTTCATGTGGGGCATGAGTATCAGTCGCGGGGGCGGATGGCTTTACGCCCCCGCTTGTGGTCGCCGCTCTGACGTCTTGACGGCTTCTCACCCAGCTCCACTGCCACCGGGCAATGATCTGATCCGTACACTTCTGACAGAATCGTTGCGGCGCGCAAACGGGGCAGGAGGGCTGCGGAGATCAGGATGTAATCGATCCGCCAACCGATGTTGCGTGCCCGTGCCCCCCCGAACTGACGCCACCAGGTGTAATGCTGTGTGGCACCAGGATGCAGGTACCGAAAGGCATCGATGAATCCCGCCTCCATAAAGCTCTGGAAGCCGGTCCGTTCTTCTGGTGTAAAGCCGTGGTGGCCCTCGTTATCCTTCGGGCGGGCCAGATCGATGGCCGTATGCGCGACGTTGAAATCGCCACAGCACACCACCGGTTTCTGCTGCTCCAGGGTCTGTAAATAGGCCAGGAAACAGCCATCCCAATCCTGGCGATCGGCCAGGCGACTCAAGTCCCGTTTGGCGTTCGGCACATAGACCGAGACCACAAAGAGGTCCTCAAACTCGGCGGCGATCACTCGCCCTTCGCCGTCGTGACAGGCCACCCCTGTATCCATCCGGATGCTCAGGGGCATGGTTTTCGAGATCACCGCCGTGCCGGCATAGCCTTTCCGCGTCGCGCCGTTCCAATAATGATAGGGGTGTGAGGGCAGGTCGAGATGCACTTGTTCCGGTTGCGCCTTGGTTTCCTGGAGACAGAGGACATCCGCCCCAGAAGTGACCAGCAATGGGGCGAGCAGATTGCGCTGCAGGAGAGCACGAATACCATTGACATTCCAGGAGACGATGTGCATGGGGAGCTCCTCAACGTCGATGTGGCAATGTCTCAACCGGGCCAGGCGCCTGTCGCTGAGGCCGTGCATAGCATCGTACACATGGTGCCGCACGGCGTCAAACTCTCCTTGCTGGAAGACGTGCTTGCCTGTCGCCTGCAGGGTAGCGTAGTATCTTATCTATGCTTTGAGGCACAAGTCACACTGCTCACGGCAGCGACCATGGCAGGATAGATGCGTGGGGGCCTGCCTCGATGCCTCTTGATGTGGGCACGGATGGCGGTACCATGGCGGAGTATACGGCATAGATCCGAGGGTCGCTGGCGATCGGCGACTGATCGAGAAAGGAGGGCTGCATGGATTGCGGGCTCTTTATCGAATTCCCCTGTCGTGATGAGATGACCGAGGCTGAGGCCTTCGCCCAGTGCTTGAGTCTGGTGGATGAAGCCGAAGCGCGCGGCGTCGACTCACTATGGCTGGCCGAGTACCATTTTTCCGCGATCAGTGTCCTCTCCTCCCCGATTACCGTCGCCAGCGCCATTGCCGCGCGTACCCAGCGCATTCGCATCGGCCTGGCGGTGGTCCTACTCCCTTTGGGCCATCCGATCCGCTTCGCCGAGGATATCGCCACCCTGGACCACATCAGCCAGGGGCGGGTGGAGTTCGGCGTCGGGCGTGGCACCTTTCCGGACACGCACGACGGTTTCAACTCGCCCTATGCCGAGAGCCGTGAGCGCTTCGACGAGTATCTCGAGGTCATCCTGAAGTCCTGGACCACGGAGCGTTTTTCGTTCACCGGCAAGTACTACCAGTGCGACAATCTCTATGTCAGGCCGAAACCAGTCCAAAAACCGCATCCACCCATCCGCATCGGCATTACCTCGGAAGTCACTTTTCCTCATGTCGGGCGAATGGGGTATCCCATCATCATCAATCCCTCTCGGGTGTTTTCCCTGGCCGAGCTGGGACCGTATATCCAGCAATACCGCCAGGCCTGGAAGGAGGCTGGCCATGCGGGGACGCCTCAGGTAGGGCTGCGGGTGCCCCTGTACGTCGCCGAGACGGCCGAGCGTGCCTACGACGAACCGCAGGCCAGCACCATGGGCGCCGTGCAGGGGTTGGGCACTCGCGTGGCGGACAGTGCCCCCCGGGCCGGCACCACTGGCGATTGGAGCGCCCAGGCCGACCGTCTGCGCCACATGGGCTATGATGACTGGCTGCGAGATAAGGTGGTGTATGGTACGCCGGAGGCCGTCGTGGACCGGCTCCAACAGCTGCGCGAGGAGTTGGACTTGACGCAGTTGCTGTATGAGATCAACTATGGACGCCAGATTCCCTTCGAGCGGCAACTGAAGAACCTCCGGATGATCACTGAGCACGTCATTCCGCAGCTCACCTGAGTCCACGTGATCGCATCCGGCGGTTTCCACAGGAGGAGCATCATGGCACGACTGGCAGGCAAAGTGGCGTTGATCAGTGGCGGCGCCAGAGGACAAGGGGCCGTCGAAGCCAGACTATTCGTACAGGAAGGCGCCAAGGTGGTGTTTGGCGACATTCTGGATGATGACGGCAAACACGTCGAGGAAGAGATCCGTCTGCAGGGCGGCAAAGCCATCTATGTGCATCTGGATGTGACACAGGCGCAGGATTGGCAGCGCGCGGTGCAGACCGCCGAGTCGCGCTACGGCAGGCTGGATATCCTGGTCAACAATGCCGGGATCACCATCCATGGGACGATCGAAGAGACCAGCGAAGCCGACTGGGACCGCATCATGGCGATTAACTTGAAAGGCGTCTTCCTGGGCACCAAATATGCGCTCCCGGCCATGCGACGGGCCGGCGGCGGCTCGATCATCAATATCTCATCCGGTGCCGGCATCGCGCCTGCCCCCGGCACCTCAGCGGCCTATGCCGCCACCAAGGGCGGTGTGCGTATCTTCAGTAAAGCCACGGCAGTACAGCATGCCAAAGATCACATTCGCTGTAATTCCGTGCATCCCGGCCCGGTCGATACGCCCATGGTGCGCGGGCCGCAGACGGATCCGGCAAGACTGACGGAGCTTACCGGGCGGGTGCCGCTGGGGCGCCTCGGCACCTCGGAAGAGATCGCTTATGGCGTGCTCTATCTGGCATCCGACGAATCGTCCTATGTCACTGGATCCGAACTGGTGATCGATGGCGGCAGAACGGCACAGTGACTTGCACATTTGTCAGCCAGGTGATTCCTCCCCGTGTCACCTCGACGCTGTCTCTGTGGTCCCGTGAATAGGTGAGCAACCAGGGTGTGGCATCTCTGCTAACCTGGAGGAGAGTTGTCCACGCTAGCACACTCTGATACAGTAGCGGCAGCGCGTGCCAGGACAGCGACATGACAAGGAGACACCCATGCTTTCCAACTTGACCGTACGCACGCCGACGCTCGAGATTGGCTATGAAGCTTATGGGGACGCCGCAGGCTTCCCAATTATCTTGCTGCATGGCTTCCCGGACGACGCGTGGGCCTGGGACGCCGTTGCCCCTCCGCTGGCGGGGGCTGGATACCGGGTGCTGGTGCCGTATCTGCGCGGCTACGGGCCGACACACTTCCTCGATCCCGCGGCACCGCGGATGGCGCAGCAGGCAGCGATTGCCCAGGACCTCATCGACTTCATGGAGGCGCTGGGACTCGCACGCGTGGGCTTGGCTGGCTACGACTGGGGAGGCCGTGCCGCTTGCATCACCGCCATTTTGGCCCCCGAGCGCGTGCAGGCCCTGGTGACCATCGGCGGGTATAACGTACAGAACACGCTGGCAGCGCCGCGCACCGTCGCAGCCGATGAAGGGCGTGTGCTCTGGTACCAATGGTACTTCAATACCGAGCGGGGGCGGCTCGGCCTCGACCAGCATCGTCGAGCCATCTGCCGACTCCTCTGGCAGGAATGGTCGCCGACCTGGCGCTTCGACGACGCCACCTTCGAGCGCACGGCCTTGTCCTTTGATAATCCCGATTTCGTGCCGGTGGTGATCCATTCCTACCGCCACCGCCATGGCAATGCCCCCAGCGACCCGCGCTTCGAGCAGGTCGAGCGTTACCTCGCCACGCGACCGCCAATCACGGTCCCGACCATCGTGTTACACGGGGCGGCGGACGGGGTGTCTCGTCCCCAGCGCTCTGAAGCGGATATGGCGCTGTTTCCCGCCGGAACCGCTCGCCACGTCGTGGCCGGGGCCGGCCACTTCATGCCACGTGAGCAGCCCGACGCGGTCACGGAGGCGCTGCTGACCCTGCTGTCGGGCAGGCAATAACGCTGGCGCCCATGGCCGTGTCGTCAATTTTATGTGTTGTTCCCAATCATACTGGAAGAGAAGACCTATGCCTGGAACCACAACCGCATCACTGCTTGATGTCGCACGCTCGATAGTGCCCCAGATTCAATCGTACGCCACGGTGATCGAGACCGAGCGTGAGCTCCCACGGCCGCTCTTCGAGGCCCTGGCGGACGCCGGCATGTTCCATATGGCGCTGCCGCGATCCCTGGGCTGTGCCGAGATCGATCTCCCTACTTATATTCAAGTGATCGAGGAGCTTGGCAAAGCGGATGCCAGCACCGCCTGGGTGATCAACCAGGGGGGCGTCTTTGCGACCTATGCCTCCCGGATGCCGCACGAGATGGCGCGGGCGATCTGGATCGACACGCCGCGCAGCGTGGTGGCCAACACCCCGGCCCCCACGGCGCAGGCGGTCGTCGTGCCGGGTGGGTACCGGGTCACGGGTCGGCAAGGCTTTAGCACGGGCTGCCGGCATGCTTCCTGGTTGGCATCACACGCCCAGATCATCGACAATGGTCACCCTAGACGATTGGACAACGGCGAGCCCGAGACCCGTTACCTATTCGTGCCGGTCGCCGATGCCGAGCGGCTGGACACCTGGCACGTGCGGGGCATGCGCGGCACGGGGACGCACCACTTCGCGGTACATGACGTCTTCGTGCCGGAGGACCGCAGCGCGCTGGCGGCCGGGGCGCCACTGATCGAGAGCGGCCCACTGTATCAGATTCCGCGCACGTTAGTGTTCGCCTCGGGCGATGCCTCAGTGGCGCTGGGGCTGGCTCGCTCGGCCCTGACGACATTTACTGAGCTGGCAGGGGCCAAGAGCCCGAGGGCCATGCGCGGGCTGCTGCGCGATCAGCCCATGGTCCAGGCCGACATCGGCCACGCCGAAGCCAACATCCGATCTGGCCGGGCCTTCCTGACCGAAGCCGTGTGCGACCTCTGGGCCAGCGTCAGCACCACCGGCACGATGAGCCTGGACCAGCGGGCGGCATTGCGCATCGCCGCCACACACACCATCTGGCTGGCGGTGCAGGTCGTCGACACCCTGTACAACGCCGCCGGGGCCACTTCGATCTACGAGGATCATCCGCTGCAGCGTGCCTTCCAGGACATTCACGTGATCAGCCAGCACATGCAGGCGCGCCGTGCTCACTACGAGCTGGTCGGCCGCTACTGGCTGGGATTGGGCAATGAGGACGCACGCTTCTAGACGTCGGAGAACCCCGCGCGAGATGGCTGGGGACCGCGTGGGTCTCGAGGAATTGGCGTAGGGTCAAAAAAACCAACGCATTTCCTTCATGGCCAGTACGTCTTGCCTTTAGGAGGTCCATACTCTAAAGAGACCTCACGGGTGGGGACGCTGTGTCGCTTCTCGGCGGGCTTGCTCCAAAGCACGGTCGCACAGTTGACCGCTGATCCAGAGGTCGGGACGAGTATTCACTTCCTGAATGAGTAGTTCAAAGGCCTGTAGGGACAAATAGCCCTGGCGCCAGGCTTCGAGCAATAGCCCGACAGTGCCCTTCAGGGGGAGTCCGACCTGACGGGCCGCCTTCCGTGCATGCTCATCGTCGACGAGCACCCAGTCCGCCGCTTGCTGCTGACCAAGCACGATAACCTCAATCTCGCCCGCATCAAGCGATTGCGCCCAGGTGGGCAGAGTCGGGGGCAAGACCACCTCAACCACGCGGATATGACCTTGTCGTACGAGGAAATCAACGGCTAGAGCATCGTCCGCTCCAAGACGCAAGCCGTTGATGACCACCTCGTGATAGACCTCGCGGGGAATGAGGATCTCGCCATAGAGGGTGAGCAACAGACTCAGTTGGCCCAGCTTGCCCAGCGCAATTAAGGGGCCAGCGTTGCTCACCACGTTCACGCCAACTCCTCGCGGATCGTCTCTTCCTCAACGTGCGCCCGTAGACCTTGGGCCACGGCGTACTGCGTCATTTCCCGCAGCGAGACACCTGCCAGACGGGCGGCTTTCCACAGCGAGAGGTGGCCTTGCTTATACAGTGTAAGGCCCTGCGCTTTTTTGACTTCTTGCAAGCCAATCCGGAGGAACTCAGCGAGGCTCTCGCGATAGGGCTCAAGCTGTGCCGAGAGGTCGTCAGGAATGGTGATCGTCACGGTAGCCATCGGTCGGTCTCCTTACGGTGCATAGCCGTCTCACACGCTGTGGGGGGCCATCTTCGGGCGGTGTTGACGTATTCTCTCCCCATGGCAACCACGCCACAGCCCAAGAATATCAAGGCTCTCCTCGACAAAGCAAGAGTGACGAACGGGAATCGAAGGCGTACTGGCATTATGAACTAGGTCGTCCGGCAAATTTCTTTTTGACACAAGTCAACTTGCCATGATACATGGCAAGCATGCAAGGTCCTTCTGAGGGACCAGGGCAAATCCCAGACTCTTGCGCATACGAGGCGAAGTGCCTGCCTGCAGCAGGGTTGACCGACGATGAGTGGTTTTCGAGAGATCCTGGTGGCGGTTGCGGGTCTCACGCCACAAGTTATTACCGAAACGCTGTACTATCTCACCCAGGAGTGCGACCCGTCGGTTGTTCTCACTGAGATCCACGTCTTGACCACGCAGCCTGGCCGGCAGCGGGTTCTCACCGAGCTCCTTACCCCGAATGTTGGTCGCTTTTATGCCTTCTGTCGTGAGTACGACCTCGATCCCAGCACCATTGCCTTCGACCCCCAGCACATCCATGTGTTGACTGATAGGGCCGGCGAACCCTTAGACGACATTCGCTCTGCTGCCGATAGTGCCGCGGTGGCCGACCAGATTGTAGCGCTTATCCGCCGACTGACGGATGATCCAACCACCCGACTGCACTGCTCGCTGGCCGGTGGGCGCAAGACGCAATCGGCCTTGTTAGGGTTTGCGCTGCAACTGTATGGCCGGCCACAGGACAGTCTATTACATGTGCTGGTCGACGAAGCGTTCGAGGGGCATGCCGATTTTTTCTATCCGTCCCGACAGCCGCGACTCATCCAGACTCGGGACGGGAGCCAACTCGATGCACGCGCCGCAGGTGTGAGTGTCGCAAAGATCCCGTATGTGCGGCTGCGTGACACGCTTTCCACAAGCTTGGCGCAGCTGACATCAGGCTTTGCCCCGACGATTGATCGCCTACAACACACGTTAGATACGCTCCCAAACTTACCACCACTCGTTATCGATCCCGCTGCCAGGAAGGTCTGCATTGGTGTAACCCAGATCGCAATGGAACCCGTGGAAATCGTGCTGTATACCCAGTTGGCACTCGCCAAGATCCAGCAGGTGGGCCGGGGAGATGGTTTTTTGAGCCTGAAAGAGCTGAATGGTAAGCGGCAGGAGATGCTGCTCCGCTATGAGCGACTGTATGGCGCCTATTCAGGGCATGTCGAAAATCTGCGTCAAGCCTGGGAAAAGAGCATCCGTCCAGCGAGGCTCCGCTCCCACTTCTCCAAAATCACTCGAAAGATTCGACAGGCTGTGCCGGGCAATATCGAGGTCTCTTTTTATGAGGTGACGAGCAAGCGTCGCTATGGAGCCACACGCTATGGGTTGCGTCTACTCCCAGAGCGAATCGAGGTGCACGAAACATAGCGATTCGTGAGTGCAAAGGGCAACAAAAACATTGTGGAAATGTTGGGATACGAGCATCCTAGACATAGTAGCCATATATTACCCCAGACATCCCAAAGCAGCGACAGCGTTCGGCGTTTCCCGGTAGCACTTATGTTTGCTTACACGCCTTAGCTCTGGATAAGTCATGGGGCGCTTGACGGAGACGCTTCTACTGTCTCCCCTCTCCCTCCGGGAGCTGCCAGTTGGACACATTTTTTGTT
Source organism: uncultured Nitrospinota bacterium (assembly GCA_963707985.1). Taxonomy (GTDB): domain Bacteria; phylum Tectomicrobia; class Entotheonellia; order J063; family CAVPRW01; genus CAVPRW01. Next base: position 194,299 of record CAVPRW010000009.1, read on the forward strand.
TTAGAGGGACTTGAGCTATGATGGGCATGGATTCTCCACCTCGACTTCCGGTTCTACCCGTTGCGCAAGGAAGCAGATATGAGCGACCTCCTCGATGCCACGAGTTGGGCCGTCACGGAGTTTGCCGACGCTGAACTCGGCGACCTGCGGCGGACCCAGCGTTTGGTCGAACTGGCGCATGCGCTCGCCCAGCGTCCCGGGGCCGCTCTGCCCGAAGCCTGTGGCAGCGGCGCGATGCTGAAAGCCGCCTATCGCTTTTTCACCAACGATGACATTGCGCCCGACGATATTCTCCAAAGTCATATTGAGGCGACGTATAGTCGTCTCAACGCCGTGCCCATCGTCTTGGCCGTCCAAGATACGACCGAAGCCAACTGGACGAATTTGCGCGCGACCGAAGGCTTGGGCCCGCTGGGACACCCCGCGTGTCACGGCCTGCTGGTCCATACCACGTTGGCCATCACGCCGGAGCGGGTCCCCTTAGGGCTCTTGGCGCAGCAGGTCTGGGCGCGGGACCCGGACGACATTGGGAAACGCGCACGACGCAAGCAGTTCCCGATCAGCCAGAAGGAAAGTCAAAAGTGGCTCCACAGTCTCGACGCCGTCTACACGGCGCACGACTGCTGTCCGACGACCCGCTTGGTCAGCGTCGGTGATCGGGAAGCCGATGTCTACGACGTCCTGGCGGCACCACGCCCGGCAGGCGTGGATCTGCTGATTCGCGCCTCGTGGAATCGCTGTGTCAAGGCGCCACAACGGTATGTCTGGGACACGGTCGCGGCCCAGCCCGTGGCAGCCCAGCTCTGCCTGCATGTCCCACGTCGCGGCCCGCAACCCGCCCGCGAAGCGACATTGGCGCTGCGCTATTGTCCTTTAACCTTGCGCCCCCCGCAGCATCGCAAAGCCGAAGGCTTACCGACCGTCACGCTGTGGGCCGTGCAGGTCTGTGAAGTCGAACCGCCCGCCGAGGTGGAGCCCATTGAGTGGTTGTTGTTGACGACCGTGGCAGTCGAGACGATCGACGACGCTATCGAACGCGTCCAATGGTACTCGTGTCGTTGGGGCATTGAAGTCTGGCACCGGATTTTGAAAAGCGGGTGCCACCTCGAAGCGCGGCAATTCCAGAAGGCCGAGCGCTTACGCCGTGCCTTGGCGCTCTATAGTGTCCTGGCGTGGCGGATTTTTTACGCCACCATGCTGGCACGCGCGGTGCCTGACGCGCCATGGAGTGTCCTGTTGGAGCCTGATGAATGGCAGGCGTTGTATTGTGCCATCCATCGGGTCCCCACGCCACCCGCAGAGCCGCCGACGCTGGGCCAGGCGGTCACCTGGATCGCCCAGCTCGGCGGGTTTGTCGGACGCCGCCGGAGTGACCGCCCCGGCGCGGAAGTGATGTGGCGGGGCTTTCAGCATCTCGGCGACCTCACAACGATGTACTGCATTATGCGCCGTGATTCTCCATAAATGCATATTTGTGTCCAACTGGCAGCCTCCGGGGCGGGATCGCCCCTCCCCCGGGGCCGTCACGCGGAGGGCCCCGCCCCTCCCTGAGCACCCTGGAGCGTCCTTGATGATTAGGCCCACACTACTCCTCGTGGAAGATGAGCGCATCATTGCCCTCGACCTCGCGCGGCGCCTCACCACGCTCGGCTATACGGTCCTCGCCACCGCCGGGTCCGGCCGTGAGGCCATCCAGCAGGCCGTCGACCTGCGTCCCGATCTGGTGTTGATGGACGTCGGCTTACCGGGGGGGATGGATGGACTCGAAGGCCGCGGCGCACATTCGGGTCCCAGGCGGCGATCCCCATCATCTATCTGACCGGCTCTCCTGAGGGAGGAATCCCTGCCGGCTTCACGCTCCAGAAACCGGTCATGACGCAGACCTTGCAGCAGACCATCCAGCTCGCCCTGGCGACCAGGGACCCGCAGGCCCCGGCGACCCGCGACGCCACGGAAGGATGCGGCGGGACAGGACGGCAGCCCCCTCGGTGCTGCCCGCGGGCACGTCAGGGGGGCCATGGGGTCAAACCGCGTCATAATCTGTGTGTACGCCCGTGGGGATGTCAGCCGACCGTATCGGCTCATTGGTCACCCCATACATTTGAACACCGTGGCGCTTCCCCGTGGGCAGTTTCTGCATGCCGCTGTGCGGCATATGGTGGCTCGTGAAGTTGCTAGTGACCAAGTTGATATTGACCATACACGGTCGAGTGAACTCCGCACCCACGTACAGGTAATGATAGCGAGGGCTGCTTCCGCGAGGTCGCCCATCTGCCCCCGGAAGACCAGCTCATCCAGATTCACACGGGGGATTCATCACACCGCGGGGCCATGGGGTCACGGCTCTTGGCGAAGCTTCGCGAGTCGGCCTAACTCCCCACGGGCGTCACGGAGGTCGCGGCCATCGTTGTGGTGGCCATCGGTCTGGCATGGGGATACCTCGGCTCCCTGCAGTGCTCTCCCCTTGCCACGCGACCACTCCTGCTGGTGCGAAGGACTCATCGTACGCGTCTCGTGGGACAGGCCTGCCACAGACTCCACCAGAGACCCCATCTCAGGCGGTGCCCGTGGCGTTCACGTCGGGCTGCTTCTGGTGTGCGTGGGGGGTCGTCGGCCTCATCCGCATGGTGGCCGTGTAGATGCGGACCTCCCCACCTGTGGGGCACAGCAGCTGGTGGATGACCTCGTCTCCCATGATCGACACCAGCCCGACGTTGTTGTCCCCCAAAATCGTCACCATGCGCGGCCCCGAAGCT
>CAVPRW010000010.1:0-373986 GCA_963707985.1 uncultured Nitrospinota bacterium
CCTATCCAACACGCGAGGCCCTGGCCGACGACATCGTGCTGATTCTGCGCGATGAGCTGCGCGCCCTGGCGGCAGCCGGCGCCGAGATCGTCCAATTCGATGAACCCGTCCTCACGGAGTTGGTCTTCGCCGGTAAATCAGCTACACGCACCTTCATGTGCGCCGCCCTGGCCGCCAGCGCCAGCCCGGAGGGGGAACTGGAGTTTGCCGTCGATCTGATCAATCGCGTCGTCGCCGGCATCGATGGCCCGATCCTGGCCTTACATGTGTGTCGGGGCAATTGGAGTCAAAAAGAGGAAGTGTTGCTCGAGGGATCGTATGATCCCCTCATCCCTTATTTCTCCCGCATGCAGATCCAGCAATTCGTACTGGAATATGCGACGCCACGGGCCGGCACCTTGGAGGCCTTGCAAGCCCTACCAGCCAACGTGCAGGTCGGTTTTGGTGCGGTGAATCCGCGCACCACGGTCTTGGAGTCCCCTGAAGCGGTCGCCTCCCGCGTCACCCAGCTCACCAAGCTCATCGCTCCCGAGCGCATCTACCTCAATCCTGATTGCGGCTTCGGCACGTTTGCGGATCGTCCGGTGGGAACCCCTGACGTGGCGTTCAAGAAGCTGAGGGTCTTATCCCAGGCAGCAGCGCTGTTGCGGGCGGCGACGTGAGATATGAATCTCGACCTACCCACCTGTGGCCCAACCAAACCGGCCGCCTCGGGACACTTACATTGGCAAGTACGGCGTACTTATTCCTGGGTGGTCGTGGCCGGGATCATCGCCCTGATCATCTGGAGTGCCATTGGGACCGGAGCCGATCTGCGTGTGTTCTTATACCGTGACGCGTGGTTCCAGATGGGTACGTTTGTGAATGGCCTTTTCCCCCCCGACCTCTCGGCAAAATTCCTGCGAGGCACGCTCTGGAGCGGTGTCGAAACCCTGGCGTTGTCGCTCATGGGCACGGTCCTGGCCGTGCTCATTGCACTACCTCTGGGAATCGTCTCCAGCCGAACCGTTCTCGGTGATATCCACAGCGGCGCTGACAGGCGGTTGCGACCCGGTGCCCGTCTGTTGCGAGCGATTCCCTACTGGGGGAGCACGCTGGGACTCAATCTGCTGCGTTCCATTCCAGAGCTCTTCTGGGCGCTCATCTTCATTCTAGCCGTTGGGCTTGGGCCGTTTGCGGGGGTGCTGGCGCTGGGGTTTCACACGGGGGGCGTGCTCGGCAAACTCTTCTCGGAGGTCATCGAGGACGTCAATCCACAGCCGATCGAGGCGTTGCAGAGCACGGGTGCTTCCATGGCCGTGGTGCTCGCTTATGGGATCTTTCCTCTGGCCCTGCCGCAGTTAGTCTCCTACACCCTGTACCGCTGGGAGGTGAATATTCGCGCTGCCGCCATCATCGGGGTCGTGGGCGCAGGCGGCATCGGCCGGGATATTTACGTAGCGATCAGCCTGTTCCAGTATCAGCGACTCCTGACCCTGTTGTTGATGACGTTGATCATCGTCACCCTGGTGGACTATCTCAGCGCCTGGGTGCGAGCCCTGCAGCGCGTGTGAGGCCGTCGTCGGCGACGTCTTTCGGCCGAGCTTGGCGAGGGCCGTATCAACCAGGCGCTCATAATAAGCCTTTCGCAGGTCGAGATCGCCGATCAACTGGCGGATGCGCTGACGCTCTCGGCCAAGCTTCTCTAGCAGTCTGCCATATTCAGGGCCGTAGGCCTCTTCGAGTTGCAGGCGAATCCGTTTGGCCAGCGTCGGGCTGTGCCCACCAGTCGAGATGGCGATTTGCAGTGCACCACGCCGCACGATGGCTGGGGCGATGAAATCACAGGCTTCTGGCGTATCGACGATATTCACCCAGACGTCATGTGCCCGTGCCGCTTTGCACACGGCCGCATTGACCTCCGCTTGATCGGTAGCGCCGATGACCAGCGTACAACCCAGAACATCGTCGGTGCGAAAGGATCGAGACTGATAGGTCATGAGGCCCTGCGCCACCAGGGTCGCCAGGGCCTCACAGAGCGCAGGGCTGACTACCTCAACTAGCGCGTCAGCGTCGAGCAACCCCTGTACCTTACGCGTGGCTATTTCCCCTCCACCAACCACCAGGCAGCGTTTCCCTTGTAAATCAACGAACATTGGATAATAACTCGGCATATCCCCCTCACCCTGCCCCCCTCCCAGCGGGAGCAGGCATACCATTGAGGCGCTTCACCCGGTGCTTTGGTTCCTAAAGGTAGATCACCAACGTAGGTTACGCTGCAGCATCACCCTCCGTCAATGCTCTTCAGCGCGCCGGCACGCGCTGCTGGAGTTGGTCGGCCCCGAGGCGATAGCAAAAGTCACTGAAGCTTTCGACCGACAGCCCTTCGCGTCGATAGAGGCTGAATAGGCCCTTAATAGTGGGGCCAACGTCATCATCGCGCACGCGCTGGCGGAACGGTAACGCCAACCGCGGTGTCGTCCCATCCATGGCTCCACCGATGCGGATATCAAAGTATTCATGCCCATCAGCCTGGCGTTTGAGGGCTCCCCATAGCCCGATGCCACCGATCGCAGAAAACGCGCAGGAGTTCGGGCACCCGGTAATGTTGATGGGGACAGGGAGGTCGCCATACCCGGCATTTTCCAGCTCAAGCAAGAGTTGGGGCAGAAAAAGCTTGGCCTCGGTGAAAGAAAGCGGGCAATAACGCGCCACCTCGCCGGGGAAATCCAGTGATGCTGTGTGATACACACCGACACAGGCGTGCGCCTGGGCGCGCAAGGGAGAGACGGCATCCTCGGTGGGGATGCCGTGGTCATCGAGTCGCTGCCTGATATCGGAAATGTCACCGGCCGCAATATCCGTCAGTATTAGATCCTGATTGACACTAAAGCGCACGCCAAGGTGATAGTCCCGCACCAGGTTGCGGAAAAATACCAGGTTGCTGCCACCCAGAGCTTTATCATGCTTGCCGGTTACTTGACCGTCCTCGCTAATCTCGCCATTGGCGATCGGCAGGCCCCAGTAGAATCGGCCTGGTTGGCGTTGGGCATGCAAACCCAAGTGGGTGGCGACACGGTAATGAGGGATGGGACGCGGTAACGCCAGCTCAATTCCCATGCCTTGTTGGGTTAGCCGCTCATAGACTGCATCCCTGAACTGTTCGATCCCCCAGCGCTCCACCAGATATTTGAGCCGTGCCTGCTTGCGATTCTCGCGATTACCGTGATCGCGCTGGACTTCGACGATGGCTTGTACCACTGGGAGGACATGCTCCTCTGCTACCATACCGAGTGGTTGGCCCAAAGACGGGTGGGTCGACGGCTTCAGCGGTGTGCTACCGAGCCCTCCCCCAACCAGCACGTTAAAGCCATCGATCCCGGAAGGGGAGGCAGGGTTGACCACAGCGATGAGCCCGACGTCATTAGTGTGTGGGAACGTGCAGTTATCCGTCGAGAGGGCCACCCCAATCTTGAATTTCCTGGGTAAGAGCGCCTCGCCATAGATGGGATTGACGGCGGGAAGGTCTGGAGGCATCAACTTCTCGGGTACAAAAATCTCAAAATAGGCCGGGGCATTGAGGAGGAAGGCATCCGAGAGGCGTTTGGTCACCGCGTGGGTGTCGTATGGAGAGTCGTGATCGAGATCGCTCACTGGGCAGGTGGTAACGTTCCGTACGACATCGCCACAGGCGCCTTGCGTGGTGCTCCACAGGCTGTCAAGGAGGCTGATAATGTCACGTAGATGCTGGGCACGGACGTTGTGGAACTGCACATCCTGGCGTGTGGTGATCATGAACTGACTGTTCGCATGGCGCAGGGCGATCTCACTGACTGCCAGGTATTGTTCCGTGGTAAACCGCCCGCCGGGGATCTTCAGGCGCACCATATTGCCTTCTTGTTGCTGGTAGATGCCAAAATGCTTCATCCGTTGGGCATCATCTTTGGCGAAACGCGCTTCGTCCCGCTCGATCGTGCCTGCGATCCCACCCGCTAATCCCTGCCGCTTCAGGACTTCCACCGATGCCATGGATGTTCTCCCCTATCATGAAAAAAAGGCTAAGGGCAACCGTCCCTTAGCCTCCAGATGTCTGGTCAGCTGTATTTCCCGTCAAGACTCGTGGATCACACCAGACGAATTCTCTCGACCTTATCGATTTGGACCACTTTCGAATCTTGTATGACGATCTGTACCGACCCGTGGTGAATCTCGCGAATGGCATGAAGTATCAGCCGAATCACCTGAGCTTCCTCAGGCCGCAGTTCCTGTGCAGGTGGATTTTGCATCAGCTACCCTGCCCCTGTGTGGGTCTTAAAAAAATCATAACCTCCCAGACGTCGAGAGATAAAAATAAAATACCCGAAGAAATATGTCAAGAATTTTTTATTAGACTGTGTAGTTCTCCTAGCTAAACAAAATTGAAGGCGGGAAAATCAATGGAGTACTTCGGCACTCGATAGCTAAACGGTGAACAGGAAAAGGCTCAATATGCGTTTAGGGGAGCGAGGCCAGCAAGAGCTCCAGCAACGTTCCTCGTAACGCTTTGCCTCGTCGTCTCACCTTGTGGACAAACTCAAAGCACCCCCAATACCGTGGCAAGTATTCCTGCGAGATGCCGCGATGCGGACGCAGCCACGACCTGAGCAGCGACCAAAAGCCTTCTATCATAGTAACATGAACCGCATGCAAGCCATCGCCGTCGTCATCCCGTGCGTCTCCGCCACGCCCATGACAGACCGGTTGGTGCGCACAACCCCACGGCTCCAAGCGGCTATGGATATCGTATGCATCAAGGTCAATACAGGTACCCGGTGCAGTCGCGGCTTCGATGAATGACTTGATCGTGATGTGTTGGACGGTTTCCACCAGACGAATGATCACCTCACCACCACGGTGCATCATCCCGAAGATCGGAGGTTTCTCGGTGGCAAGCGTCCCTCGTCCCTGCTGGTCCTTGAGCCGCCTGCGCCGTCCGCGTCGCCCTTGTTTACCACCTCATCAGGCTTGCCCTTGTGACCAGCAACCATGTCGACCTCGTCACATTCGACCCCCTCTCGTAGGGTCCGGATTGGGCTTCTTCGTGACCATACCTTGGCGCCGCCGACGGGTTATCTGATGTACATCGTCTTTGTTGCGGTCGAGTGCTTGAGCCATGTGGTGGGTCAAGAGGTTGACTCCCATGAAGTACAGACACAGAATCCAGAGCCGCAGAGGTTGATGAGGACCAGCAAAACTCGTCTCAGTCACGTCGTTGAAGCGTCGGCGACAGGACTTGCCATGGTAAGCGCTGACGCTCGGGTTGGGTCTCGTCGGGCCTCGCTCTCTCTAAAAAACCCTTGACCCCGGAAGTCATATCAACGCCTGGCATGAGTCGCGTGCTTCAGCGCGTCGGTTCCATGCCTTGGTTAGGCCTCCTTTGCGCGAGCCAGGAATCTCTTGACCTCTGCCTGAGACCGCAACCAGATGACCTTCTTGCTCTGTGCACTCTCCCTTAACATCTCTGTAATCTGCGGCCTCGTCCTGCTTTTGTAACGCCACACCCAACGTATGAACCCCAAGTCTAGCCGTTCCCGACACCCTTCAGCCATATCCGGCCTGGTCCTGCTTCGGTACAGTATCTGCCGCTTCAGCACACGCCATAAACAGATCGGGAGCGCTATATCTAAGAAAATTACCGTGTCACACTTCCCAATCCTTAGGTCAAGCGTATTCGAGTAATTCCCGTCGATGATCCACGCTTCTCGCCTCAGCACCTCTTCGATGACTTTCCGCCACTCGGCTCTTGGCGTTTCAATCCATCCAGGATGCCAATAGAGCGCATCCAGATGGATGACGTCGATGTTGAGGAGGGTACCCAAATGTCTGGCAAAGGTGGATTTGCCCGCCCCACCTGAGCCAATGACGAGAACTTTCCTCATGTTTTTCCTAGTACTGGCATGGCCATCTCGCGCCCCGTTAAGCCGCCTGCGGCGGCTTAACGGCCAGGCGTCAGCGGCGGGGGCAAAAACACTTCCGACTTCTGACTGGCCACCAAGCCGCCCACCGCCGCTGTCCCTTCCCGTCCGCTGCACGCCTGTGTTGGCCACTGCTGTCTCTCGACTGTGCGCTTGTCGGCGACAGGGTTTCGAAGGGATTGATGATTCGCACCTGATTCTCTACCACTAACCCATGTTGCATATCTTCTGAGTAGAGCACTGAAACGCCAGCATGCAAGGCACTCGAGACGATGGTGCTGTCCCAGAAAGAGAAGGCGTATTGCTTCCGTAAGGTCGAAGCCTTCAACAATAGCCCTTTGTTCACCTCGATAACCGCATACTTGGCATAAAAAGACTCGATTAATTGCTGCACGTGCTGCTCTGAGAACTGTACTTTCTTGATCAGATTGACACACTTCATTTCATTGATCACCTGGGGACTCACAATCACTGCACGGCTTACTTCCAGCAGGGACTGGGCACGAGCGGATTTTCTGAGATCATCCCCTTCGACGAATGCATAGAGCCAGATATTCGTGTCCACACAACAGCTTGCAGGCTCCGTGTCAGGAACGCTCATGCATCTCATCTCTTGTGAACGGCTTGAAGTCGGCCACTTTGAGGGGGTGCTTCAGAAGCTGGTCAATGAGGTTCCCTGTTGTACTTTCTTCCTCAGCCAGGAGGATCACCCGAACGCACTCTTTGAACCGATGTTTATACACCTCGGGGATTTCAATGGCCGTTGAGAAGATCGCCGCCAAGGAACACGCCATGGCCGCCGCGTGAGTGTACCAATCTCATGTGGACCGATTTAGGTGTCCATCGGATTCGAGTGCGCGACGAAGCTCGCGGCGCGTGTGGGCTACGAGGGTTTTTGCTGTTGGCGCTGGGCCCCAAATCAGGATCGATACCGGTACGGCTGCAATCTTCGCCAGGGTCTGTCGCCGTCGTTGCTCGACAACTGCCTCAAACGAGTCATCACTCATTCACGATCCTCCGCCTATGTCGGGAGACTTACTATGACTCTACATACTCCCATCCACCATCCCTACGCACGATGTGGCCGAACGCAACAGCTCAGCGGCGCGGCGGCTGTCTGCCGCGTCCGCTGCAGTGCCTGGTTAGCGGCTACCCTACGTCTAGCCCACTGAAACATGGGTCTTGACTTCCCTCGCCAGCCTATCCCCCAGCACATCCATCGCCACATCTAAGTCGTAATCCGCTTGCAATCCCAGCCAGAACTGCGGTGATGTGCCAAAGTACCGGGCTAGCCTGAGTGCCGTATCCGCGGTGATGCTCCGTTTCCTGAGCACAATCTCGTTAATTCGCCGCGGGTGCACCCCGACATCCAACGCGAGGCGGTTCTGGCTCAGTTGCATGGGCTTGAGAAACTCCTCCAGCAACACCTCTCCCGGATGCACAGGATGTAGTCTATCCTCCTTCATGACGACCATCTCCTAGTGGTAATCGACCATCTCGACGTCGTAGGCGTCACCATCGCGCCACGCAAAGCAGACGCGCCAGCGGTCATTGATCCGAATGCTGTATTGTCCCGCTCGATCCCCCTCCAGCTTTTCCAGCCGATTAGCCGGGGGAACCTGCAGATCATTGAGGGCATACGCGTTGTTGAGCATGCGCAGTTTCCGTACGGCCACCTGCTGGATGTCAGGCGGCAGCCTGCGGGAGCGCTGGCGGGTGAAAATCTGTTGGGTCTCACGATCCTTGAATGACTTGATCACAGAAAAATCATATAACGCAGAGCGCTAAACGTCAAGCGCCATGGAGGGAGGCGCGGCTGATGCTCTCGGGGGTCGGATGGAGTAGGATCGCCGCTAACGCCAGGTTTCAGCCGTGCCTGGAAGCGGCAGCGCAGCGGGCGCTGTAAGGCGTCGGCTGCAAACCCTTGTTCGGCCCAGCTTGGGACAAGAACTCTGCTCCTCCCCCACTGACTCTCCCATTTTGGCCTCCCTACTGCTCCAGCTTCTACCAAGCGCCCTTAGGCAGAAAGGACCAGGGTTTCGGTGTGCTTGTCTACGGCACGGATCACGCGTTGGATTGCCTCAACGGCTGCCTCGTCAAAATACGCTTCGCCACACTGGAGGCACACCCACGCGGAAATGGCATCCAAGATCAAGTGATATCCTCTGCGATCAATATGAAATGGTGCACGCCCGCGCTCCATCTTGCCTTGACAATACATGCATGTCATGGACGTTTGCTTGTCTGAAAGTCGTCTGTCCAGACGTCTGGGTTTGGGAGGTACGCCGTGATGATGGCCAAGTACTCCGTTTTCGGCGTACAGACGACACGGAGGGGACGCCTGCCGTGCCCACACCCGAGCAGTAAGCAACTATGTCCGCGTGGATCGTCCGGATAATCTTCAATCATGCTACCTGTACGGATCACACGTCGGACTTCTGCGGCACTGATCATACGTTCAGGCCGTGACATCTGCTGCACGGCATGCGGAAGAAACAAGATTTTGATGGCCGCTGCCTGGCGAATCTGTTGCAAGATCCCCACATGAGAGTCCATAGATGGCTATTCTATGGTCACTGGGATTCCAGTTCAACAGGAGCTTTGAAAAGGCCGAACGCCAGGTGTCAGGCGCGGCGAAGAGCGGGAGCGAGGGACGAGCGGACGCTGTTCGCCGTCGCCTGCACACCCTTGATACTTATTGAGGCCCCCTCCTCAGCATACCGCCGTGGTATGCTGAGAGCAGCCAAAACCCCTCATAACGCACAAGGAGGAGACCTCAATGCGATTCTACACCAAACAGCACCCCTTTTACTGCGGCATCGATCTTCATGCTCGTACTATGTACGTCTGTATCCTGAATCAGGCAGGTGAAACGTTGCTGCACCGCAACATGACCGCGACGCCAGAGGCGCTGCTCAAGGCTATCACCCCCTACCGCGAGCAGATCGTCGTGGCCGCCGAATGTAGGTTTACCTGGTATGGGCTCGCCGACCTCTGCGCCGATCACGGGATCCCTTTTGTGCTGGGGCATGCCCTCTACATGAAAGCCATCCACGGTGGCAAAGCGAAAAACGACAAAATCGACTCCCAAAAGATTGCTGCACTGCTGCGCGGCGGTATGCTCCCCCAAGCCTATGTGTACCCCGCCGAGAGGCGCGCCACCCGCGACCTGCTGCGCCGCCGCATGCATCTGGCCCGCAAACGCGGGGAACTCCTCGCCCATGTGCAGAATACCAACCGTCAGTATAACCTGCCCGCCATCGGCAAAAAAATCGCCTACAAAGCCAACCGCGAGGGTGGCGCCGAGCGTTTTGCCGATCCGGCAGTTCAAAAGAGCATTGAGGTGGATCTTGCCCTCATCACTTCCTACGATGCACTGCTGCGTGACGTTGAACGCACCATCCTTAAAACCGCCAGGCACCATGACGCCCAGACCCTCTATCTGCTGCAAACAGTCCCTGGTATCGGCAAGATCCTCAGCCTCGTGCTCCTCTACGAAATTCATGATATCGCGCGCTTCCCGCGGGTGCAGGATTTTGCCTCGTATTGTCGCCTGGTCAAATGTGCCAAAGAATCGGCGGGGAAACGCTCTGGCACTTCCGGCAGCAAAATCGGCAACGCCCATCTCAAGTGGGCCTTCTCCGAAGCTGCCGTCTTATTCTTACGGGATAATCCTCCCGGTCAGAAATTGCTGACCCAACTAGAAAAAAAACACAGCAAGGGCAAAGCCCTCACGATCCTCGCTCATAAATTGGCTCGGGCCGTCTACTACATGTTAAAACGCCAGACAGCTTTTGATATGCATGCCTTTTTGAACGAGTAAGGGAGGGGAGTTGGTGAACTCAACGTCTAACTGGACAGCCATGGGATGAACCTGATCCCCAACGCTCAATATCGTGTCAACCACTGCGTCTGTGAACGCTCCTGAGCGTCTAGGTCGTTGTCCCTGAGCCATCCCTTTGATTAGACACCGACTCCTGCTCCTGTTGGCACCGGTGCGCGTGTCTCTCAGCGGTGCGCGTGCACCGGCATGCCAGCATCCACGCCTGAAAGCAACCGCGTACGGACCAGCACGTGTGCCAAGACATCGAGAACAAATACCGCGCTGAGAAGGACACTCTCAACTAGGAAAGGCAACGCCTATGTATCAACGTGCAGAACACCGTCGGCACCAGGCGCTCGACCGATACCTGGCCGACGAGAAGATCGCGGACATCTGTCGGCACCTGGCCTGCGCGAAAAGCTGGCTCTACAAGTGGCGGAAGCGCTCTGATGCCGCCAATCCCGCCTGGGTCCAGGAACGCTCGACACGACCCCAGCACTCTCCGACCCGCATGCCCGAACACGTCGTACAGGCCATCGTGTCCCTCCACGAGGCGTTACGCCACAACGGCACGGACGGTGGTGCCACGATCATCCTCCAGGCGCTCACCCAGCAAGGGATAGAGCCCATGCCCTCGCGACGAACCAGTGACCGTATTCTACGCCGCTACCACACGGAGGTGAAATAACGGAGGCCAAACGCATCACGTACGTGTCTTCTCGACAGTGACCGGCTTTCTCATACAGCAATAGTTGTCAACGGGTCACGTGTGCTGCTCCTCACCCGAGCCTGAACCCTAAGTGGAGAACGGGTAACCGTTCATCCTACCTTTGACTAGGACGGTACGAGGGCACCGATATGTTTCTAGGTCGCAGCAACCAGACGGATGGGTTGCTGCACTCGTCATAGACATGACGAGCGAACCTCAATAAGTGTTTGGTGCAGCCACGGTGGGGCACCAGCCTGTGAAATCAAGTCAGAATACGTTGCCGATGACCAACGATGCTGGGCATTCACGAGGCGGAAAAAATGCAAAAAACCCGCTCGGAGGATATCTTTGTCCCTTGCCAACCGGGGGCCTCATAAGTGTCCCTTGCCAACCGGGGGCCTCATAAGTGTCCGGCTTTTTACACCGCCGCCCTGCCTTACAATAGAAAGGAAGCAGAGCCCCATCAACTCTCCTGCTGCGCACGTTTGGCAACAAGGATGGTATCCTTATGGACCAGAACCGGTTGCCCGTCCTGATTGGTCACGGTGATCCGGCTGTGCACGATGCCTCGGTCCGGTCGCGTTTGTGACTCGCGCTTCTCCAGCCACTCAATGCGGAGCGAAAGTCGGTCCCCCACGCGCGCCGGGTTGGGAAACCGGACCTCGTCCCAGCCAAGACCCGCCAGAATGACCGGCGGCACCGGCATATGATGCAGGAGCCAGGTACGGATCGCCATGATGTGGCTGCCTGAAGCGATCAGGCCACGGTATATGGAGGCTGCGGCAGCGTGCTCATCGATATGGAACGGCTGGGGATCCCACTTGCTTGCAAACGCCACCACGTCGTCTTTGGTGACCTCGTACTCTCCAACGTGCACCGTCTGTCCGATTTCAATGTCTTGATAGTAGAGTACACTCATGGCCACTTCTCCCAGAGCTACACTGTCCGACGCCAGGGTCGATTAGCGGAGCCGAACGCTCCGCTTGAGGGGCGCGGCGATGTTTGCCGCGTCCCTCTCGAAGCGGTTGTTATGCCTGGTCTCATAGCTTCTTCGCCAGAGCAGACAGTTCTGGCACGGAGACTTCAGGTGATGGCTCGATGACGCGCAGGTTAGTGCCGTTGGTTTCCTGGTGCAATTGGCGCGCTGTTCTCAATACCGTCTTCGCATGACGGTATCGTTCCTGGTTGCCATCAACCGTTTGCGGAGCTGTGGTTGTATAATGTACCCCAAAAACTGGACAGGCTATTAAGATAGCATGCTGTGTCAATGTACGATGAGTAAGGAGGGAGGAGATGTCGACACAGCGGAAGCGCTATAGCGCTGAGTTCAAAGCCCGTGTGGCGTTGGAGGCCCTCAAAGGGCACAAAACGGTCAACGAGTTAGCCAGTAGCTATGGGGTGCATCCGACCCAGATCACACACTGGAAACATCAGCTCCAACAGGAGATTCCCCACATTTTCTCGGCTGGCCGGGACAAGCGTACACAAGACCAAGAAGCCCTCCAAGCGCAGTTGTATCAACAGATCGGGCAACTCAAAGTGGAGTTGGACTGGTTGAAAAAAAAGTGGGAGGTACCACCTGACGCCAAACGCGGGTTGATCGAGCCCGATCACCCTCGGATCAGCATCGCCCGGCAGTGTGCTCTTGTGGGGCTCTCACGGTCCAGTTTTTACTATGTGCCCACGGGGGAGAGTCTTGAGAACCTCCGGGTGATGCGGTGTTGGATGAACAGTACACGCGAACCCCTTTCTATGGCGTGCGTCGGATGACGGCTTGGCTGAAGGGACAAGGGTACGCCATGAATCACAAACGGGTGGCGTGGCTGATGCAGACGATGGGCCTTGAGACGCTCTATGCCAAACCGCGCACGAGCCAGCGACAGCCCGGCCACCGGGTGTATCCCTACTTAGTATCTGCTGATTTTCTTCTGTATTGAGAGATCACGAGGTGATCCATAGGACAAGTAAGGGAGAAAACCGGGTGGTCTGACAAGGTGTTTGAAGGCGTCAGCGTCAACATTGGTCAATCCGGTCCTGTTATCGCCATTTGCGGGCGCACGGGTGGCGGGCAGCGGACCCTCTGCCGTCTCTCTTGGGAGGCCGATCAACTGAGGCCAGTTCGCCAGCGAGGGCGATGGACTAGAGGCGGAGCTTGCGCAGCGTGCTCTCCGCAAGGGCCTCGGCTCGGTAGAGCTGCAGGAACTTTTTCAAGTTGTCGGCGCACTGGCTGAGCCGCGTCCACAGAGTTGCGCCTTGGAGGCCGCGGTAGAGGCTTCGTCCGAAGCCGCGCAGATGTTTGGCCACGGCAATAAAGCCTTCCGTGGCGGAACGGGCGTTTCGACAGTCCTCTTGTTGGGCCTCATCGACATCGGAGCTGCGTCCCATAAAGACATGGTCGATCTCTTTGGCGTTGAGATTGAGGTTCTTGGCACTTCGAAAGCCGAGATCGGTGACGGCCGTGCCCGGATACGCGTGCATGCGCGCTCGAAAGCGCTCCACGGTTGGCCCATAGAGGGTTGTGTCGTTGGGCTGGCCCATGAAGTTGTCGGTGGTGCTCATCAAGCCTTGGCGGTTGAAGGTCATGTGGAGCGTGGTGCCAAATTCCGTGCTGGGGTAGCTCTTGCCTTTCTTGATGGGTCGGGCATCGAGGTCATCGAGAGAAACCAAGCGATGGTCCATGTGACTTTCCCCAGCCAATTTCTGTTGGGTTTGCTCATCAAGGAGCGTCAGCACCTCACGCAGGTGGCTCCATCGCTGCCGCAGGGGGCTTTGAGGCAGGTGAGCGCGGGGCTCTGCAAAGCGCTCGAAGGCGGGCACAAACACGGTGTAGAACTCACGGAGCTAGGTGAGGCGATCCTTCGGGTCCAGGTTGTAAGCCCGCCAGAGTTGTTTGACGTGCGTCGGGTTCCACCACAGCTCGATCTGGCCCTCTTTGGCCACCGCCTCCATCTTGCCGAAGGCCTGATAGAGGAGCCGCACGTCAGTGGGATACATGATCGGGCTTTCCAAGACGGTGGTGTCCATGAGCATCATGTCGGCGTCGATGACCGAAGCGCGTTTAAGGTGCGTCAAGACCTGGTCTGCAATGATCAAAGCTCCCTCTGCGCCGAGGCGTTTTCGAAACCGGCAAAGCGTCGAGGGGGTCACAAAGGTCATGAGGTGGTGATCGGGGACATGGCAAAAGTACGGCATGTAGCGGTTTTCTTGAATCTCTTCGATCACTTTTCGATCGCTGAGTTGGCGCAGTCGGGAGAGGATGGCGGTGGCGACCAGTATGCGGAGGGAGTGTCCCTGGCGCCCTTTGTGCGGGTTGTAGTAAGGGACAAGGCGCTCCATGATGGGCTGCCAAGGGATCATGTGGCGCAAGATGCTCAGATCATGGGTGGGGTGCGCCAGGTGAGTCTGGATCCACTCAGGACAGAACGCGTCTTCGAATGTCTGTACTATCATGGCAAGGACCTCTGTGTGGGGTGTCGATCCATGTCGTGTTCGACATTATCCCACCTATCAGAGGTCACAGAAACATGCCATGGGAGAGAAAATCAGCAGATACTACTTACTGCGCGGTGTGCCGATCACCCACGTCAATCAAGTCTGGAGTACGGACATCACCTATATCCGGCTCCAGAGTGGCTTTGTGTATTTGGTCGCTGTGCTTGATTGGTTTAGTCGCTATGTGTTGTCCTGGGCGGTGTCCAATACCATGGATGTACACTTTTGTCTTGACGCCTTGGAGCACGCGTTAAGGAGGGCGCAACCGGAGGTGTTTAATAGTGATCAAGGGGCGCAATTCACCAGCACCGAGTTTACGAGCCGTTTGGAGACGGCCGGGATACGGATTAGTATGGATGGACGTGGTCGGGCGCTGGACAACATCTTTGTCGAGCGCCTGTGGCGGACGGTGAAATATGAGGAGGTCTATTTGAAGGATTACGAGACACCACACCAGGCCACGAGGGAGTTAGGGCAATACTTCGCGTTTTACAATGAGCGCCGCCTACACCAGGCTCTGGCCTACCAGACACCCGCGGTGGTGTACTTCGAATTATAGGTCTCGCAGGCTATCTTAATTTACGCTGCAAATTGTCTTGACGATGGGGTACACCTTAGTTGCAAGTTGACCTAGATTCAAGGTTCCGAAAGTGCCCGCCTTCTTGGCAATGTCGGTTCTCCCGTTCACGTACTTCTCTATGGACAAATCTCGGCAGGCCTTGGTTGCTTCCTGCAGCAAATGCTTCATGTCGATTTCTGTCTTGCCGTTCAATGTTGCCAGATGCTTCGCATTAAGGAAATGAGACTCGATGTCCACACCATGGGTCAAAAATGGTTCTGCACCCATGTTCCGAATCTCGGTTTCCCATTTTACACCCTCTTCGTCTGTCAGGTAGTCACGATCCCGATGAACGACGATCTTGGCCTTGGGATTTGAAGCCCTAATCAGTTCAAGCAGTGGGCGAAGATTGTGTGGTGTAGTGCATCCGTAGTAGGCAAGAACTAATGTCTCGTCCATCGGCGCACCTGAGGACGTCAAAAGTACCTCTAACCCTCGTTTTAGTGCATCTTCAGTGAGGACAATGCATTTCGCATGTGACTGTGACAGCATTTCCTTCACGTCGAGAGCCCCGATATCTAGGAGTACTGCTAGGTCGTGGTCCTGCTCCATTTTCTCTACAGTCCCGTTGCGAACCCAAAGAAAGGTAGCCTGACCACTAAGGGCGTCAACCACGTGTCGTGAATGGGTGGTGAGGAATACCTGAGTATCTCGCTCTTCAGCCACGCCCTGAAGTAGTTTGCAAAGCAGCCTCTGGTTGTTGGGATGCAGGTGCGAATCCGGTTCGTCCAAAATAATGGCCGAAGGGTGGAAATAGTGAACATACCCGAGGATTTGGACGGCCTGCAAAACGCCCGTCCCTGCAAGCTCTATCGGGACACGGCCTGTACCTGTGTCTGCAAAGACCATGATGTGCTCATCCGTGTCTTCGTTGTAACGGACAGCTATGTCGATATCGCCGAAAAGCTGTTTGAGGTCGTCCAGGAATTCCGACCACGCCTCCTTATGGCCCTCGTTTGAGAGCCGAAGGAGGATATTTCTCAGGACTAAGTTTGCGTCGCCTCTGGCGATCGTTCGGAGAAGGACGCCGTTTGAGATGAAAGATTCGCTCCTTGCAATACCGGCAAGACCTGGAGAATAAATCGTGAATGGTTTTTCAAGGCTCGCCAATTTACTAGCCGCCGGCACGTTATCGACGTGAACATGAATGTTGCCATTCCTGCCCTTCCGCACTGCGAGGGCCACCTTCTCACCGTCCGCAAGGACCAAAGTGAGTTCGATTGCAGATTCACGATTCTCTATGAGTTGCCCACCCGAACCCAATGCATACAGATCTGCACACGGGGAATAGAGCAGTTGCGCGGGACTCAAACTCAATGCAACGGACTGGTTGTTCCCCCAACGATTAGCCAACTCAATCGACTGAAAGATGCCGATCCCGAAGTGAATTATCTGTGCAAGCGTACTCTTTCCAGAGTTGTTCGCGCCTATAAATGAATTGATAGCTGATACATCAAATGGCGCGTCCTTAATCCCCTTGAACCGCTTAACGTGGACTGATTGTAAAGGGTTACTCACTCAAGATCCTTTAATGGGCATAACGCGAAAGCTCAGGCGTGCGCGGTAGCGCATCGCCTGCAGCGCCTAGTTCGGCACAACTCGGGTGAGTCCCTCAGCCCGCCCGCCTTGCTGCCTTGGGTTCCACGGCGTGTTGGAGGAATCTACTCCGACCCCCTGCGCTCGGACAAGTCGCTTAGAACGCTAGTACAGGGAGATCAGGGGGAAGACCTAGGTAGACCTGCCCCACAGTCTCATATCGGGATTCAGCGGCGAGTGCATGATGCTTCAATACTTGTATATCGCGGAAGTATCGTTCCAGCGGGCTCGTCGTACGAATCCCGCTCGTACCCGCCACACTGTACATCAACTCCACCGCTTTCGTCGCGCTGCTCGCTGCGTGGGTAATGGCGAGTAGCAGGTCCGCTTTTTGTATTAGCGAGTGTGTCTCTCCGGCTATGGTTGCTTCCCACGCTACGCTAAGGGTGTCGTAGAGTAATAAGCGACCCGAACGTAGGACTGCCTCCGCCTGTGCCACTTTGGCTTGCGCCGATGCTCGTTCTCGCAATAACGTGCTCGACGTAACCGGCGTTTTGCCCTGAGCCAGAGCGGACACCTCATCAATCGCTCTGCGCGCCACCGCGAGCATGACAGGAGGGATACTGGTTGCGACAACGCCAAATAACGGGAACCTATAGAGGGGACCCTGATAGTGGGAACCGGGCTCAAACTCCGGCACCATGGGGAACGTGCGGGCCTTGGGCACGAAGAGATCGTTCACCGATATGTCGTTGCTGCCGGTGCCTCGCATCCCCAGGACGTGCCAGGTGTCGATTATTTGGCAACTTTCACGGGGGAAATACACCATCACCATCTCCGGCTCGCCCTGGTTCTCTTCCCCAGGTTGGTCTCCTCCCGTCACCATTGCCGTCATAGCGATCCAGTCTGCATCGTAGCAGTTGCTGACGAAGGGCGCTCGCCCGGTGATGCGATACCCACCCGGGGCCGGGCTGCCGTCACCGGGCGCCCAAATTGCGCTGCGATCAATACGTTCGCACCATTGCTGTAAATCTCCTCGGCTCCCTCATCCGGCAATCGGGCACAGAAGTGCGCCCAGTCTAAGGGGTTGCAGAGGGTCCAACCGGCCGCAGTGTCGTGCCCCGCAATCTCTTCGGCTACGAGGGTGCGGGTTATGGGATTTACTTCGAGACCACCCAGGGAGCGAGGGGTGAACATACGCAACAATCCCGTTTCATACAACGCGGCCAGGACTGGCTGCGACAGGCGGCGCTCTCGCTCTGCTTCCTCATTGTGTTCACGGATCACCGGTGCAATGTGTCGAGCGGCCTCTATCAGTGTTGTGTCTGCATTGATCTGCATGTCATCCTCCTACCAAATGGTTCTTCCTTCGGCTCTTCCAACGCCGATCTATACGCTCTGCCGAATCGTGGCGCTGACCCGCGAGCACGGCGGATGGGAGCAGGCTTGCCTGCGGAAATCCGACGAGCGCAGCCGGGTCCAGTGCCTTGTTCCGGCGCGCGGAGCGCGGCGGGGCAAGGCACTGGACGAAGTCGGCGCCACGATTCGGCGCGACGCAGTCGCGGGAATGCGCGAGTTGAGCAGTGCCCCGCAGGGGCATCTGTTCGAACTCCTGGTTCTCCCCGGAGCGGAGCGGAGGGGAAACCAGGAGTTCGCTGCTCAACTCGCGCATTCCCCCCGGAGCGAAGCGGAGGGGGGAACAAGTTATTCTACAGTTTCTGGATACCTTCACGACGTTGAAAGGTTCTGCGTGTTTCTACGCGGTAACAGGCTCTCTGGTTTGTGGTCGCTCACTGGTGCCCTGACCTCCCACATCGTTCGTCATTTTTTGCGGTTCTTTGATACTTTCAGGGGAGAAAGCCGACGAATAGATAGGGAAGGTAGATTACGATCAATATTTAGCGCCACGAACCCTGGTTTCCCACAAACTGTTACATTGGGGATTTGATCATACTCCCAGGCAGAATTTCGTGACAAGTGTTTTCGGCCACTTCTCTCCTACGTTCTGTATAACATGTCATACGGCAGGATAGTATACTTCAGGAGAACTCCCTGTGCTCAATCTTCCTCCGGTATGACGGACAGCATTTGAGAGGTGTCTAGGGAACGCGGCGATTCCCAAACCTGCACATGCGGCTTACACAAAATGGCTGCGCTGTTATCTGGATTTTTGTCAGAAGGGTCATTTTCCCCACGCGCAACAAGAGAGTCTTCCTCGTGTTCTCCACACGCGACAGGAAAAGAAGCCAACCAAGGCGCAACCACAGCAGGCGTCACACGCGGTCTCGCTGTATGACGAGCGTATGCGCTTCAGGGATTCCCCCAGCGATGTCCCTTCGCTCACAAAAGACGATTCTCTGGAGGAGGCTCTCGATGTATTATTGCATCGTCCTGACTCATGACCCAGGGAAACAAGCGTCTCCCCACAAGCCAACTCTGCGGGGAACCCTCCCGATCAACAGTCTTCTAACCGACATTGAGCAACCCTATCCGGGAGAAATTTGATAAAGACGGCAGACCTCATGACCAAACAAACGGAGGATTTTAATCTGCACATCATGAAGACCTTCAATGAGATCATGCACTCTGCCCTGGCACCATCATGCGGACCCGGTGAATGCCTTCGAACAGCTGGAAGATCCAACGTCAGGTTGGCGACGGTGTGGGTTGATTGATGTGGTTCGGCACGGTCTCCTGGTGCTTGGCTCATGGCTGTCGAAGTCGACGTTGCGTCACGGAGTAGACCAGTAACGCCAGGGTCATCACCATGAGCAACCCTTCAATCCGGTTGGGTTTTTTGACAAACAACGACGAGACGAAAAACAGCGGGTCTTTGAGCAACCGAAAGCCCCCTGCACCGTGCGCTTGACCTTTGTCGGCAACGATGACCTCGGCATGGCTTACCTCGCTGGCGGCGATAGTGGTGCCAAGGACATAGCAGGCCTTGGCTTGCTTGTCCTGCTCAATCGTGTCGTCATCCGCATGGCCTTGAGCCTGGATGTGCCACTCGACGGCCTTGAGGGCCGTGCGCGGTGTGGGACGGCCTTTGCCAGCGTCGCGTGTGTAGTGCGTCAGCTGAGAGGACTCAACGCGGTGAGACCGCCAGCGCTTGGCCAACCCCGCGAGGGCCTCTTGAGCGGCTTCGGGGGCGCAAAAGCGTTGGGCTTGCAGGTGAAAGAGCGGCTTGGTGATGGCCTCGTATGCGCGCTGTGTGGCGTTGTGGAGCGTGGCTTCGGCACGTTCAAGAGCGGCCCGTGAAGACACCACCAGCCCCCGCTGGGCCATGCCATAGTGACACCACTCAAGAGACTGATAGCGGGTGTCGTCGTCAACAGGCTGCCAGGTGTCCTGCTGGAGCGCTTGGCGAATGACCTGCGACACCAACGTGAGGGTCGCTGGCATACGGGTGATCAAGCCCAGCTGGGCCAGATGGGCGGCATGGTCCTCACCGTAGAGTGTGGCATCGGCGACCAGATCGCGTGGGCGGGGCGTGGTCCTTGACGGCGCTCACCAACGCCTGCGCCCGCGCCTGGAACACCCGGGTGTCGGAGGTGTTGCCGTCCCCACTCGTGCTCACAAAGGGGACGCCACCGTCTTGAGACACGATCCGTTCCAACACCGCCTGCTTCAGGTCCGGCCGGTGGTCTTTCGAGTCGCCGTGGGGTCAGGCGCATGGCGTGCTCGTCGCGCTCAGGCACAGACTCGCCGGTGAGGGCAAAGCTGGTCGTGTCGAGATGATTGAAGCGCCGATCCATGCCTTCGTGAGCACCGATCGCACGTGCTAGCTCCTCAAACCACACGTCGCAGCCATAGGCATAGACTTCATCGAGTGTGCGGCCAAGCTTGAAACGGTTGAACATCTCGGCATCGATGCCTTCACGAAACAAGAGATCGAGGGGGTTGTTGGCAAAAAACTGCGGCGTTAACGATCAGGGCCGATGGGCAAAGCCCACGCCAGTGAGGATCATTCCGGCCACGGCTTCGCCCGGCGTCATCACTTCTTGATCATCGGGCACGAGCCGTCTGTTCAGCATGTTCATCAGCCCTCAGTCGTGGATGACAGCAGCCATCACGCCTATGTGATCGAGACGCTCGACGCGAACCTGTTCCATGTGACAACCCTCCCCTGAAGCTTCTTGATGCCGTCAAGCCTGCAGCGGAGGATCAACGATTTTGTCTCTCTGAGCACCTGCTCAATGTCGGATGTAGGACTCCCAACAACGCTTTACCTCGTCGTCTTACATTGTGGACGAACTCAAAGAACCCTAAATACATCTGATGCACGTCATCCCTGTTCAGATCGAGTTCCTTGGCCATTTGAGCATTGGAGAGGTGGAGACCCGTGAAATACAAATATAGGGTGCCAGTATCGCCTATTGGTCCAAATGCAGCAAGTATCCCAGGCAAGGTGCATCAGCCTCACGAGAAGAGAGTGTTGTCACCTCCCTGGAATCCATATTGAGCCAAGGGAAATTTGTCGAAGCAGGGTCGGTACGACGGGAGCGTGGACTATTGACCCCGCCGTAGAGGATTTACCGCGTGCTCCGCAAATCGGGTGACCTCACCCCCACAACCAGGCGGTTTTACGCGCGTGCGCGTTTGGCATACCATTCCGCCTCGCCCTGGGCAAAGCTCGGACCACGATCAAACAGGGGAAGTGATTGAGGACCGTGCCGACGGCACTCCTCAGTAGCAGCTTTGTCGATCTCGCCGCTGAGGGGATCGAGGACCACGCCGTAATCCTCCAGCGCCCCCTGCGCGCTGACAAACCCACGCGCCACATCTTGTTGCACCAGCAGCGGATCACGACTGAACGGGTCCCCCCAGCCGCCGCCCCCACAGGTCATCAGCCGCAGTAGGTCGCCGCGCTGTAATGGGATCGCATCGCCGACCTGGGGGATGTCGCGTTCCTCCGGCGTGCCGGGGTTAAGCAGGATTTGGCCGGGACGACCAGCACGTCCCCCGGACACCCCATACGGCGGGAATTTGGTGTTTTCCATCCGTGTCCCCAGCTCAGCCTTGTCGCATAACACCCGCACATCGCGGATGATGCCACACCCGCCGCGATACAACCCCGGTCCTCCCGAGTCCGATCGTATCGTGTACTGCTCGATGCGCAGCGGGAAGTCTCTCTCGACGTATTCCACAGGGTAGTTCTCTTGGGCGATGTAGTAGATCGCATCGATCCCATCTGCGAATGGGCGTGCGCCCAAACCGACCCCAAGCCCCTCGATGCAGAGAATGGGTTGGTGGGTGAGCGCGTGCTGGGCACGAAAATAGTACAGTACATATACCGGAGAATTGGCCGGGACCTGCCCGCCGTTGGCCTGGGCCAGAGCCCCGAACATGCAGGCCACGACGCGGAAGCGCGTATGGGCACGCATACCCAAGGGCGCCGGAAAGCGTGGCTGCACGATGCTGCCTTCACGGGTGATCCACTCATCAAGATTCTGTAACAGCCCTTCGTTGACGTCCAGTGATGGATCGAGAGCCAGGAGGTAGCGTCCATAGGCAATCTGGAGTAAGCCTGGGTTGGTGATGTAGTTGATCGGGCCGCGCGCCTGATCGTCCGATTGCGTGGCATCCAGGCACACCCGGTCCCCGTCGCGGCGCAGGGTCAGCTCCACCCGATAGGGGCGGCCTTCGACGCCGTCGTTATCGAGGTAATCATGGAAGGTGTATGTTCCCTGTGGAATAAGCTCACGAAACAATACCCGCGTACGCGCAGCGGTGTGCTCGATGATCGTCTCGAAGGCCTGGACCAGGGTGTCACGGCCATAGCGTCCCAACAACTCCAGCAGACGGGTCTCTGCCAGGTGGCACGAGGCGATCATGGCCTTCGTGTCCCCCTCAACCATGGCTGGTAGACGAGAGTTGCGCAGGAACATCCGATACGCTTCGTCGTTGAGTTGTCCCGCACGATAGATGCGAATAGGGGGCACGAGCGTCCCTTCATGGAAGATCTCGCTGGCGTGCGGCGAAATGCTGCCGGCCTTCATTCCACCGATGTCCTGATAGTGGCCGTAGGTCACGGTAAAGGCCACCACCTTCCCGGCATCGAAGACCGGCATGGCAAAGACCATATCCTGGTGGTGCTGGACGGCCCCCTTGCTGATGTAGGGATCGTTGAACCAATAGACATCACCTGGGCACATGTCCTCAAGCGGATAGGCTTCGAGAATGGGGGCTACCATCCCTGGCCCGCTGGAAGAGATGTGGCAACAGACGATGCGGCTGCGCGTATCGTAGATGCCGACGAAGTAATCCTTCTTCTCCTTAATAAAAGGAGACATAGCGCAGCGTTCCATCAGCAGCTCCATCTCCTGGATCGTCGAGCGCAGACTGCCGCGAATGATTTCTAGCACGACTGCATTGACGGCCATCATAATACCTCCGGCTGCGGGCTCACACACGACGCACGCCACTACATCGTCGGCAGGAATTCGACCATTGATCGATCGTGCCACCGTCCCGATGCTATACCATCAGTGGTTCGATCCGGATCGTGCGCTGGTCGCGGGCTGAGGCAATCATCGCCAGCGTCACCTGCACCACCCGCAAGCCGTCGAGGCCGCTGGCGGCTGGCTCGCGGTCGTCGCGGATGGCGTGGTGAAAGTCGTCGAGCTCATCGATGAAATTGGCCAGCGGTTGAGGAGAATAGGTCTCGGCCGTGTGGATGGTCTCGCTCACCACTTCGAACATGCCCTGACGCCCTTCCCACAGGGCGTCGCTGCCGATGAGACGGCCAAGGCTACCGTAGAGGACGAGGTCGTTGCGCGAATCTGGCAGACGCCGCCCGCAACAGAGAGTGGCGATGGTGCCGCGATTGAACCGTAGGACCATGGCCAGCAATTGCTCCAGGGGGTGCGATGCCGTCTGGCCATCGGAGATGGCCGCCACTTCCGTGACTTCCTGCCCCAGGACGAACCGCAGCGTGTCGACCACATGGACACCCGTACCCATCATGGTGGAGGCATGACCCATCAAGTCCGGGTCGTCCCACCATTGGCGCAGGCCGGTGCGCGGTGGCGGCCTGTCCTGACCGCGGACGCCAAAGCCCCATTGACCCTGGGCCAGCGCGACCGTCCCCAGAGCCCCCTCGGCAACCAAACGGCGCGCCTCGCGCACTCCGGGGTGTTGCCGCAGATGGTAGCCCACGCCCAGCTTCACTCCACGGGCGCGGCAAGTGCGTACCATCGCCACCGCGTCGTCCAGCGTCGTGGTCATGGGTTTTTCGCAGAACACATGCTTGCCGGCCTGCGCCGCCTGCAACGCATGTTGCGCGTGCAGGGCGTTAGGAGAGGCGATGAACACGGCATCCACGCGCGAGTCTCGCAGGAGCTCCCCGAGATCGCTGTATGCCGCCTTGGCGTCATGCTTTGCAGCGCACGCCTCGGCGCGGTCCTGGTCGCGGCTGCAGACTGCCACCAGCTCGGCATCAGGAGTGGCGTTAATGGCCGGTGCGATTTTATGGTCGACGTGTAATCCAGTGCTGATGACGGCCCAGCCTAAAGCCATGGTCCCCCCTTACGTTTGCGCCTGCTCTCCGGTTGAAGAACCGGCCTCTCGATTACGAGTCACCTGAAAACGTCCACAGGGAGGCTCGGTCCTATCGGGATGGTGCAGGGGCCGCCACGGGCGGGGCCTTGTAACGATAGTGCGGGTCTGGGTTGACCTTTGGCGCGATGGTATTGCGCAGGACGCCGATCCCTTCAACCTCCATCTCGACCACGTCCCCTGGCTGGAGAAAGCGCGCGGGCAAGCCGTTGCGTATGGCCTCGCCGATCGATCCGCCGGTGACCGTGCCACCGCCAAGCACATCGCCCGGCACGATGCGGCTGTCGCGGGAGGCGCGCTCGATCATGGCGCCCCACGTGTGGTACATCAGACCAGCATCATTGTCCATCCATTGCACGCCGTTGACGCTGCAAGGTGCAGCGCAGGTAGAGGCGGCCATCGCGGATGAAGGGGGCCAACTCATCAGTCGTCACCATCCAGGGGCCAAGCGAGGTGGCAGAGTCTTTCCCCTTGGCAGGCCCCAGTCGGGCTTCCATCTCGTCGCGCTGGAGGTCGCGACAGCTCCAGTCATTGAAGATCGTGAAGCCGGCGATGTACGAGAATGCATCCGCTTCAGGGATGTTGCCGCCTTCCCGGCCAATGACTGCCCCCAACTCCAGCTCGTAATCGAGCTGATCCGAGGCGGACGGGTAGGGCACGGCTTCTTCTGGACCAAAGATGCGCAATGGGCTGGAAAAGTAGAAAATCGGTAGCCGATACCAGGCATCCGAGACTTGTCGCGTGCCGCCTGCAGTGGCATGCCCCTCATAGACCATAAAATCGCGTACCGTCGGTGGCTGCATGACCGGCGCCCGCAGGCGAACGCTCGCCAGCGGCACACCCTGAGCGGAGATCCCCGATCCCAGGGCTGACTTCAGGCGCGTGAGCGGATCGTTGGGCAATTCCAGCAGGGCGCGCACATCGCGCAGCCCACCTGCCTCTCTCAGCAGCGTGGCTACATCCAGTATCTGTTGGTCGACGACTACACCGGCACGCGGTCCGTTGCCGGTATCATACGTACACAGCTTCATGGCAGTACCCTTTCTCGAATGCGTGCAGCGGATTGGCCTTCAAGGAGGAATGAACTCAGTTCGACGATGGCCGATCACCCCACGACGGCAGGTCGCTCTCTCCCGCCAGCACCGCGGCGAGCAGCTTGCCCACACGGGCGGAGAGGGCCACGCCGTGCCCGCGGTAACCGGTCGCCACCAGGACACGGCCATCGTCATCGATTGCGGCAATGAGGGGTTTGCTGTCGTTCGTCAAGCACAGAGGCCCCATCCAGCGATGGGTGATGTGTACCTGGTGCAGGGCGGGATGCAGACTGGCAATGCGGCGCTCCAAACCGTCGAACAGGTGCCTGGCTGCGGCGCTATCCACGCGGGCATTTTCCACATTACCGTGGCCCACGAGCCCCGCGCCGATGACCGCGCGGCCATCAGCGGTCACACGTCCCCACAAATACGGCAGGTCCAATGTGTAAAAAGGCGTGCGCGTGCTCCAACCGATGGCCTTCAGGACGGCATCGGCCAACGGCTCTGTGGCTAGGGCGATGGTGTGCACGCCCTCCGCCCAGTCCTGAAGGCCGAGCAACGGCAGGCAGAAGGCGTTCGTGGCGAACACCACCCGCTCGGCATAGACAGCTTTCCCGCCGACCGCGAGCCGTACGTCCGGACGCGACGCCACATCGAGTCCGGTCACCGGCGCATGTTCGAAAATCTGCCCTCCGGCCCGCTGGATGATCGCGGCCAGTCCTGCCAGAAACTTGCGTGGATCAAATGCACCGCCGGGGATCACGTTGACCACCTGTAACGTGCCGTGGTCTGCCCATTGGATCGGAGAGCTCGGCAGCCCCCCACGCCGGCCGATCTCCCAGCAGCCGTCCACGTCTAGATCACAGGCGATATGCTGGGTACTGACCAACTCGTGTAACGTGGCGACACAATCCTCGACTCCGGGCAGCGGCCCGACCGCCGTGTCCTCCAGCACCAGGCCGCCGGTGCGCCCACTGGCTCCGGCCCCCACCCGCTGTGCCTCAAACACTGCCACGCGCAGGGCTGGGGAGCATTGCAGCACATAGTGCGCCGTGGCCAACCCGGTGAACCCTGCCCCCACCACCGCAACGTCTACACGCCAGTCGTCCGGTATAGGCCTGCGGCGTCACAGGCACGGGAAAGGACCATACGGGCTCGCCCCAGGGATGGGATGCGTGCGGCACACTCTCGCTCCTCTGCCGTGGACAGCCGATGATCGCGCCAGTAACGGTTTGTTACCAGCACGAAAATCGGCGGGTCAGGATTCACACTCCTACTTGAAGGCTGGCATGACCTCTTCGGTCAGCAGCCGTAAGCTGCGTTGCACGGCTTCGGGGGGTAGTAATCCACCAGGATTCAGCTCAGCCGTGAAACCAGTCAGCCCCAGCATTTCCTTGTACTGGAATAAGCGGTCGATGACACGTTCAGGGCTGCCGAAGATCACCTTCGTTTCCAGAATTTCCTCATAGGTGAGCTTCTCGAGCTGCTCGAGGCGCTGCCGCCGCCGCTCCCAATATTCGGCTCCCGTGCCTCCCCAGCCCTCTTCGAAGCGCCGGCGCATGCGCTGGAAGTAGGCTTCAATGCGTTTCCTTGGGATCTTCGACAGCTTCTTCATCAGTGGGGGCGATGTACATCGGGAACCGGACCGAGATATCGCCGGACTCGCCCGCATGGCCGGTCTCCCGCCACGCTTGATGGTAGTCGCGCAGGTTCGTCTTCAGATCGTCGACGTCCATGCCACGCATCGACAGGAAAATGGGGAACCCCAGCCGGCCTACGCGGCTAAAGCTATCCTCGGTCGTTGAGGCGATGCGCACTTTCGGACGAGGTTTCTGGTAGGGCAAGGGGGACAGCCTGGCATCGGTAATGTGGTTATACTTGCCCTCGTAGGAAAACGTCTCGCCGGACCATGCCTTCAGGATGATGTCCAGGGCCTCCTGGAAGCGCTCTTTGCTCTCTTCGTAGTCGATGCCCATGGTATCGTAGGCACGCACGTTGCCGCTGCGCCCGACACCGAACTCGAAGCGACCCTGGCTGATCTGGTCCACCGTCGCGGCCTCTTCGGCAATGCGCAAGGGATGGATCAGGGGCAATACCTGGACCGCCATCCCTACTCGTAAGCGTTTGGTACGGGTCGCAATAGAACAGGCGACGATGATCGGCGCCGAGAGTACTGAGCGATTGGGATTGAAGTGCATCTCCCCCAACCACACCGTATCCAACCCCGATTGCTCAGCCAGGTCCACGAGGTCAAAGGATTCCTTGAAAGCTTCCTCCGGTGTGCCTCCTGGGCGCAATACAAAGTCGAGAAATATCCCAAAATCCATACATAACCCCCTTTCGTGGCCAGATGTGTTCGACCAACGACTGTCAGCAAGTATAGACCTTCATTGAAATGAAGGGAAGCTTTTTACCAACATGGTCGGATGGGCCTGAGTGGGTGCGAGGAACCTGAAGGCTTTCGGGGCTCTTGATGCGTTTGGGACCCGGTGCGCTCGGGAGAAAACGGGCGGGGTATCATGGGCTTTGAACACCTGACGGCGGTCGAGGCAAGCGTCAATCAGCGGCCATGTAGGTCACCTCTTG
The DNA here is from genome assembly GCA_963707985.1 of uncultured Nitrospinota bacterium. Classification (GTDB taxonomy): domain Bacteria; phylum Tectomicrobia; class Entotheonellia; order J063; family CAVPRW01; genus CAVPRW01. The sequence goes on from CAVPRW010000010.1 coordinate 27,290, forward strand.
ATCATGCCAGCTCTTCCAGCAAAGCACTAGCTTCCTGGAGGTGCGCCGTCTCGAATCCTTCTGTGAACCCGTCGTAGATGCCGGCCAATAGGTGGAGCGCCGCTTGTCGCTGGCCTGTGTGCCGCCACAGCCGACTCAGGATCATCGCCGCGCGCAGCTCAAGCATCTTGGCCTGTTGGCGCCTCGCGATCTCGAGGGCTCGGTGGTAACAGGCTTCGGCCGCACCGCACACAGGCGCCTCCATCCCAGTAACCGGCCATCCTGCGGTCGCAACACCTGGCCACCCCTCCCGCGCGGCCGCCTGCAGCAGCAGCAGTTCACCCTGGAGGCGATGCAGTTCCGCGGCGTAGAAGCACAGCTCAGCATCGTGCACGCTCGCCAGAGCTTCGCGGAGCACGTTCAACCCCTCCGTCGGCTGGGCCAGGTGCTGATACGCCTCAGCCAGCAAACCGAGATAATATGGCCGCGCCACCTCTGACCCTGTGGCCAGGTGCTCAGCAAGCCCCTGCCGCATTTCGGGGATCCCTTGCCAAGCGTTTCCCTGTTCCACCAGCGCCCACCCCTTCAAGATCCGGCCCTGCGCCCACCAATACGCGAACCCTTCCTTCTGGGCCAGGGTGATGACCGCCTCCGCCATCTCGCGGACGGCCGTACCGTCTCGGCAAAATTGCCGGAGCCAGGCCGCATAGCCGAAGGCTTCCGCCAGTGTGTAGGGGTGCGAGAGCTCTCGGGCGAGGCTCAGCGCTTCCTGACTTCGCTGCTGAGCCTGGTCGGCATAGCCCCGCACCCACAAGACCAAAGCGCCAAAATCCCGGCAACAGACTTCGGGGTCGTGGCCACCATAACGGCAGGCCAGGGATTGATGCACCCGACGGTCATAGAGGATAGTGCCTTGTGTGGCGTGTGTCTGGGCCACGACCAGCTCTCCGCGCCAGAAGGCCGTGGACCACTGGGCGTGATGGGCTTCCAGTAGGAGCTCGGAGTCGTCAGTCCTCTGCGCCACGGTGAGGAGCCTATCCGCCAGCTCGCGCGCCGTTGGGAGGTGCCCGCGAATGGTGTAAAAGCCCCAAAGCCCCCACAGCGCCGGGAACAGCTGTGGGCCCTCTCCCACCTGCTGGCACAGTTCGCGGGCCCGGGCATAGACCTGTTCGACTTCTGGGGCGGCACTGCCCTTGGTCATCCGCAGAGGTATGCCTAGGGCAATTTGCAATGAGAGCTCCTGCTGCGCGCGCTCAGGAGTATCCGGCAAGGTGGCGAGCAATGCCAACCCCTTGGTCAGCAGGCGAATCGCTTCCCGATTGGCACAGCGCCGGAGCGATTTCCTGATACACAGTCTGCTGATAAAAGGCGTGGATGAAAGCATAGCGCCCGGCGACTGTGCCATCAGGCCATTCCTCCTCTTCTTTGGCTCGTAGCCATTGCTGTCGCCGTGCAATCCGTTCACACCGCGTCTCAGCCTCCGTCACATCCAGGTCTAGACCCGCCGCTACCGCTGCGCTCGAAAATTCTACTCCCGCCACACGTTCCATTTTGTTGTCGAAGATGTGCCTTTCGACTATGCCGTGCCGGTGCTGACCGGTTGGGATCTCGGCAACATCTGCGACGATACCCATGTCAAACGGGTCGGGGTCTGGATCGAGGACTTCGATTACGTGAAGGGATCCGCAAACGCGCACAGGCACCATGACCTATACGATCACCTCGGTCTTCAGCGATGCTTTTCCCAACCCAGGGAGTGCTGAGCGCTACAAAATTAAGATCCTAGGCTTCAATTCCTTGGCCGCAGGGCAGGCTCCCGAGATTTTGTCACCACTCGCGCTCTATTGGAGTAGGGCAAGCGAGGACAATTTCACGACCGCGACGATCCAGGGTGAGGAATCTGCACAGGTAGGCGGCTACGGCTTTGCACGGATCGAGGGCTACGTGCTGTCCACCTTCCAACCCGGTACTGTGCCATTAAAGCTCTTCTGGCATGCTGGGCGTAGCGATAACTTCACCACCGCGACGGCCCGGGGGGAACAGGATGCACTGGCGGGCGGCTACAAATTTGCCCGTATCGAAGGCTATGTCTACCCGGCCCAGTGACTCATACCAGGACAGCCAGGGTGAGTCGTGCCTCATCACGTATACGATGCGCGCACGACTCACCCCGCGCCAACAATATGGCTGTATGCCCAGTCACATACGCTGCCAATCAGGGGTTGGCCGGTGCTGATGGTCAGCCCCTTCTCCCACGTTGCCTCAGCTGCTCATGGGGTTGTATATGCTCCCGTATATTGATATTCCGCCTATCCATTTCGGAGGTTTCATCACCCTCCAGCCCTTCGGGCTGTTGGTCGTCACCGGATGCCTGGTGGGCTATGGGGTTGGCCGTTGGCACGCTGGTAGCTTGGGGTTGGACCAGCGGGTATTCCGTAGTTTCACCTTGTGGGTTCTCGTGCCCGCCTTTTTCATGGCGCATTCATGCCAGACAACTCAACCACCGACCTCCATGCATGGCTCACTCGGAGGCGCCTACATCGACCTCAAGGAGGCAAACCCTGCGCTAGGCTTCCCGCCTACAAGCATGGTATGATGCCGCACCAGCAACGGCGTGGCAATCACTGGCCAACAAGCATAAGGGAGGCTTGAACGATGGACATCACGCGGCGAAATTTTCCTGAAATCGGCCAACCCGGCGGCCCATTCTGCCATGCGGTGCGGGCCGGGAGCATGTTATATATTTCCGGCGCCACAGCCGGAGGCTCTGATGCCGCCAACGGGACGGCCGCCCAGCAGGCGGAGGCCATATTGAAGAAGTTGTCACATATTCTGCAGGCCGAAGGGGCGACCCTGGCCAACGTGGTCAAGGTCACCGTCTTCCTCGACCGACATGGGAGAGCGGGCCGAGATCGCCAAAGTGCGTGAGCAATATTTCCAGGGCATTTATCCGGCCAGCACTCTGGTGCAGGTCGCGGCACTGGCAACCCCCAATTTGAAGCTTGAGATCGAGGCTGTCGCGGCGCTCTGAGGCGGTATGTTCCTGCGGGGTGCTGGCAATGGGGCCGTAGCACCCCTCACGTCAGCCTCCTTCAACGCTTGGTTCCCACCGCGCTATGAAACGGGGTGGCAATGAAAAATGTCCCCTCGGCCTCGCCCTGAGCGACGGCAGACCGCCACTCGGCAGCTTCTTCCGGGCTGAGGGTGGGGAGGATGCTGGCTTGCAACTGTTGCAACCGGTAGGCGTCGTCGAATGTGGCCAATTGTGGAAACATCTTGATCTGGCTCAAGCCCACCCGGTGCATGCGCTGGTAGAGGCTGGCTTCATCACAGCCTCGTGGGTGGCCCCCCTCATCGGCCCACCCCGGGGCTTCCACCTTGGCCTTGAGCTCGGCTGGCAGCGGCAGATTCACCCATCGTGGCATGTCATGACCGTGCCCGACCACGGCCACACGCCCTCCAGACTTGGCCACCCGGACCATCTCGGGCAGCATCCGGTCGGCATCGACGCGTTGGATAACGGTGCTCGACATCACCACGTCGAAGCTGTTGTCGGGGAACGGCAGTGCCTCAGCATTCCCTTCCTCAAACGTGATGAGCTGGTCCAGTCCTTCTTGCCTGGCAAGCGCCCTAGCCTGTCGCAGCATGAAGGGATTGATATCCATCCCCACGATGCGATTCGCCCCGCCGGTACGACGGGCCAACCAACGATCCAGCACCCCGCTGCCACAACCCACCTCGAGGAGGACCTCCCCAGGTGCGAGCTGGGCCTCCTCGACGAGCCGACCGACCACCCCGAGATACCCTGCGGTATGGCCGCGTGACTCCAGACTGCCGATCATTCCCAATGCCGGTCCGGTCAGAGTGATGGTGCAGTGCTCTTTCGTAAGCCGAGGCATGAGGGGCTCCCATTGGGAGGGGGCCACACTCAAGGGTAGCAGCACCAGGGGTGTCCCGGTCCCCTGCACCTCATAGGAGATGCCGTCGATCTCGCCCGTAGTCTCGGATAGGGCTACCGGTCGGGTCCGTTGCTGTTGGTCCATACGCGCCAGGAATTCGGTCATGGCGGCGCCGAGATCGGCTGTGCGCTCCACTGCCAGATCAGTATAGGGCGTCGGACTGACGTAATCGCCCAAGACATACAGGGCAGCCTCCGGCAGGTTCATCATCACCCGTCGTGCTCTCTCGGCTGGTCGGCCCCGTTCACCGGCAATTACCAGCAGCCGTGGGGCCAGGGGACTCAGAAGGTCAGGCTCCATACCCTGTGGACAGACCAGGGTCAAGGAGGCAACGGCCTCCGGATGCTTGGTGGCCAAACCTAGCCAGTCCCCAGGGATGCGGGCTGCAATGTGTGCGGGCGTGATGCCCAGGTGTTGCAGGACTTGCATGATACGCTCTTCGATTGGAAGTTCCAGTTCTGTCGCCATCCTTTCACCTCATTATTCAGGGACCGGACTCCGCCGGCGGCGCCCCATTGTATCAAACGCTACGATGTTCCAGGTACGCCTGCACTCTGTCGTGACTCTCGGCGTGAGCGGTGCGACGCCGGTGATATCTCAGATATTTCTGCATGGCGATCATATCTATCATGTTCCTCGTACCGAGACAATCATGGTGTCTGGACTGGGGACTCTCTGGGCCATTGAGCGTCCACGCTTGACAGTCCGGCGCCCTCTTGATACAAGCAACCATGGTCGCTCGCAGCCCATGTGTCGAGGATAATAATTTACACCCCTTTTGCCCTATAACCTAACAAGGAGAGGTGAACTCATGGCCCAGAAGCTCATTGGGGTTGTGGTCTCAGCAGCCGATAGCCCTAGCGTTCTCGCGGGTATCGAGCACGCTGAACAACTGGGGGTTCCAGCGGCATGGTTGACGACCGGTGGGGTCGGGCTCGATGCGTTAACGCTGTACGCGGCCGCCGCGGTGCGGACCAGCAGCATTCGTCTTGGGACATCGATTGTCCCAACCTTCCCGCGTCATCCGCTGGTGGTGGTTCAGCAAGTCCAGGTGTTGGCTCAGTTGGCTCCCGGTCGCTTCCGTCTCGGCCTGGGTCCCAGCCATCGACCTAACGTGGAAAGGATGTATGGGTTCGACTTCCGCGCCCCGCTCGGACATCTGCGCGAATATCTCCAGATCGTCAAGACCATCCTACACAGTGGCACGGTCGATTTTGATGGGCGCTATTATCATGCGCATGCGCAAATCCGCACACCCGTCGACGTGCCGGTGATGGCCTCGGCATTGCAACGCAAGTCGTTCGAACTATGCGGAGAGGTAGCCGACGGCGCCATCAGTTGGGTATGTCCGGGAGTGTATTTACGCGATGTTGCCCTGCCGGCCATGCGTGCTGGTGCAGAGAAGGCCGGCCGGCCGGTTCCCCCATTGATGGCTCATGCCCCCATCTGCGTGAACGACAAGCCCGATGAGGTCCGCGAAGTGGTACAGCAGCAGTTGGCCAATTATGTGCGTTTACCCTTTTATGTGCAGATGTTGACAGCAGCCGGTTTTCCAGAGGCATCCCAAGGATCGTGGAGCGATAGGATGATCGAGACGGTCGTCATGTCCGGCGATGAGTCGCGTGTCGCCGAACGGCTCCATGAGCTGTTCAGCTTCGGCGCCACAGAGATTCTCGTGTCCCCGATAGCAGCTGGCAGCGACCGCCCGGCATCGTTGGAGCGTACGTTGCAGCTTGTGGCAGAGGTGGCAAAAGAGGTGGCCAAATAAAGGCTCTTGGGCACTTGTGGTGAGAGGTGAGGCCCGGTATTGAGTCCGTTCACGCGCGGCGGACCACGCCTCTCCGCCGCGGGCTGGCCGCCATCGCCGTCGCCCTGGGCGGGGCCGCGGGCGTCCAGCGCCGTCGTGGCCTGGGGGTGCCCGTCAGTCGTCGCCCCCTCTTGCCAGACCGCCCTCCGGCGATTTCGCGAGCTCCGTCAGCGGGGCGACGGCGGGAGCGCTGGTGTGGCGGCCGAGGTGCGCCGGGGCCGGCCCATAGGGACAGTGGCCGCCTCGCGGCCGGCGTCGAGAGGGGCATGGAACGCCACCACGCCTCACAGCCTCGGGGCGCGTGGCAGGTCGATGCGGCTCGGTAGCGCGGGAGGCGATCGCCTGCTCGTGTCACAGGACCGTCGGCCTGCCGCGCGTGAACGGACTCAATACCGGGCTCTCGCCTCTTCACCACAAGTGCCCAAGAGCCCAGACAATTCTGCAGATGACACCTGGGGGGGCGCGGTGTGGTACAAGAATCTGCAACAGAACGGCCCTTATGCTACAGATTCTGGGAAGGCTATGTTCTCTGGCCCTGTCCGTGCTCTAGTAGTGCTAGAGTCAATCGTGACCACTTCCACCCGAGGAGTTACAGATGGCGCAGGTGATCCCCAAACCGCCCGTCAAAAAGCCTTGGCCCCTGATGACGCCCGCGGAGCGTCTGGCGATCTGGGAAGACGCCCGGCTGGCCTGGACCCATGACGCCGAGGAGGTGATCGCGCATATTGAGCGGGGCCGGGACGAAGCCCACCGCGAGTTGCCCCCACGTGTGCCGTAGCCCGTGTACACGCTCGACACCAACGTCATTATCTACTATTTCAACGGTGAAGCCCCTATTCTGGCCTTCTTGCGCGAACAGATAGAACAGGGGCGCCCCTGTTCATCTCAGCGGTGACGGAGCATGAGCTGTACAGCTACCCGCACCTGACGCCAGTGGAGGTGGCCAGGATCGACGCGCTGCTCACCACGCTCACCGTCATCGACGTCGACTCGCGCATCGCCCAACTGTCCGGCCAACTCCGCGCCAGCTACGGCATCAAAGCCCTGGATAGCTTTATCGCGGCCACGGCGCTGATGACGGGCACGACGCTGGCCACCCGCAATGTCCGGGACTTTCGCCGCATTCCCAACCTTGATATCCGCGAATTGTAGCGGTCCCTCAGCCTGTGCATGCCTATGAGGCTAACCCCAAAGTGTGTTACCAGGGCAATGAGCACGAGAGACCCCGTCGGATGAAACGGAAATGACCAATATCCTTTCACATCGCAGGGGAGGGTTACGTCATTGACGGATTTTCGTCCTGATATCCACACAAACCCGAGCTTCTATCGCGGTATTATTGAAGATCCAGATCCCATTGAATCCCTTAACATTATCCTCAATGAACTGGAGGCCTTTGGTTTTGACAAGCTCGTGCAAAACTTCTCGACCCAACGCGATCCCGAGAGGGCGTCAGATATCTTGTTTGAAATCTCGATTTGCCAACTGCTCCGCCGCAACCCCGATATTCAGGACCTCCAATACGAGCCGCCAGGCGATGCGCATCCGCCCGATTTTCGGTTTCAATGACGCGGCGTCAGTTTCGACCTGCAAGTGAAACAGCTGCACAATACCAAGAACGAGATGATCAAACGCCTCTTCGAACGGGAATGCCGCAGGCACCTCTCTCGTCTTCCCAAGCCATGGTTCATCAATTTCTGGGTCGCTAACCACTTCACACGACAGCATCTGAACCCCTTCTTTGCCTACCTGAAGGGATCTCTGGGTCAATTTTCACCCACGACGACGTATGACAGCATGTTGGGTGAGCCGCAGTATCGTTGGGAACAGGACGGAAGAACGCTCGTACCATCAGGCTGGCCCTGACATTGAAATCATCCGTATCTTACATGAGCGTATGGACATTGACTCCCGACTGTCAGAATGAAACACGGCTGCAACAGGCCATTGATGAGGGGCTGGCCTCCGGCCTGAGTGACCGCTCCATGGACGAACTCATCGCCGAAGCTGAGCAGGAAGCGGCAGCGATGAGCCGTCAACCGGAGGAGACTATGAAAGACCTCATTCATGATCGCGTGCTGGACGCGTTTCGACAATTGGTGCAAGAAGACGGCGCCTTCTTCGACTGCCCGATCGAGGAACACGCGCCCTACGATGCCCGCAAGTTGCACGAGGTCTGTATCAATCACCGGCTGGCCAACCATCTTGCGGCCGCCATCGCTCCCGTGCTCAGGGTTAACGAACGCCTGTTTGTGGACATCGAATTCAACCGGGAGGGTGTGGACTTCAAACAGATCAGGATCAATGGCGAAGACCACACCGTCAGGCCCGATATCATCATCCATAACCGGAAGACAGGCCCTCAGAAGCTGAACATCCTTGCGGTGGAATGCAAGAAGCAGGACACATCCGCAAAAGAAATCGAGGAGGATAAGAAAAAGATCCGCGCCTTCATGGAGGATGAAAGATATCAGTACCAGTTCGGCCTTCAGGTGATCTATGGACAAGACGGGGTGCGCGGAGAATTGTTCTTCAAGGATGGCAAGCGTATGAACAGCATGAAACTGTCAGTGCCACCTGCAGCAGTTTGACCCTTGATAATTCCCTGAGTGATGACCATGGTCGGCATCCATAATAGGGTGGTCAAAATGCCTTTGGCGATAAATGAAGGTGGCCTCGTCGGTGGGGGTCATGTGTGGCCACGGTTTTTCTGGCTTATGGTGGAGCATCGACAATCCCCCACTGCACCAGCTCCTTCTCGATGGCGCCGATATACCTCCAGCAGTTGCGACGGCGGATAATCTTCGCGCGATGCGCCAGAGCGTTGCGGTCCTCGACGATCTTGACGATGAGCGCATAATTCCGCCACGGGAGCGCGTGCTCACTGTTCTGCACCAGTGTGCCTAACGGTGTTCTGGGGTTGACGCCTCGTAGGTGTACCAGGACGTCGTTGAGCACGGCGCAGGCCTGGAGGAATGGGAGATCGTGGGCGGGGGGTTCAGGCGCCCGGTGCAAGTTTTCCCCGCCTCCGGCGTGATGGTGGTCTGCCACTGCTGCAGCGTCGGGCCCCAGGTCGACACCGCCCGCGTCCCGTCGTCACAGAGGGTCTGCAGGCGCTTCAAGGTCGGCTCGTGGTGGGTCTGACAACGCATGGCCGGGCCGGCCAGGGCGGGTATGGCCCACACCAAGGCCAGCACCAGGACGAGGATCAGGGTCTTATTCATATGAGTCGCTGCTCCCTGGCCAGAAATACAGGACCATACGAACACCGCCACCGCAAAAAGCGTGATGCAGACTTGGACAATCGTTTCGTGGACCCGTGCATTCATGGTCCTCTCTGACCTGCCTGGAAAGAAGAACGGATCGGTTTTGATGAAGATTGCCAGCACGAGGAAACAGACGATCGCCACTGCGAAGTAATGCACAAGCCAGCTGGCGAGGAATGAGAGGAGACCTGAAGCCCACGGGCGATGACCGTATTGCACGATATAACGCACGTAGCAGACCACCAGTCCGGTGGGAATGAGCAGGAGGTTCCGTCTTCCCTCCATCGACAGGCGGACCATGGCTGTGGTGTTCCTCCTTATTCACAACTTTCCGTCAGCACAGCGACCCGGGTTCGCCCCGCGGCGGTCTGCCCCGCGGAGGTTCGCCTGGAAGAAGTCTGCCCGGAAGAGATCCGCCCCGGAGAGGTCTGGCCTTATCTCTCGATGCGTCGCGCGCCATTGATTCCAAGCTGCCACCCCTTCCTGCAGCCGTGCGAGATGTTCCTCGTTCGCCGTCGTTCAGCCCTCCGCGCCCCGTCGTATCTCGAACAGCCTATAGGGCTCTACTTGGTTGTGGACCTCGGGGCCAATCTGACTGTCTTCTCCGTTTGAAAGAACCCAAAAGGTGTTCGCTGGCGTGCACCATGCGGCTTCGGACCTCCGCTGATCCCTAGTTGGCGAGGGAAGCCCAGAATCACAGAAGACAATCGACGAAGGCGTGGTGCTCGGTGCACATGGCGATGCGCTGGAAGAATTCATCAAGCGCGGGCACCACCACGAAGAAGAGCAGCAAGAGCGCCACGAGACTCAAGCCGATATATTTGAGTGTGACCAGCAGTGAATGCGCAGGCGTTGGGGTCATGGGGGGGCATCGCCTCGGTTCCTGGCGATATGTCTTCTCATCGCGGAGCAGGATCGCTGAAATCTCGACGACGTGCTGCTGATGGAAGAGAATAAAAATTAGGCGATACCGGCCGACGCGTTTGCGGTATCGCCCTTGCCATCGTCTCCCCTTCAGGGGTTGGACATCCCCTTGGAATGGGTCCTGCCGCATCCGGTCAATCGCTCTACCGATGGTGACCTGGTGGTCTCAGGGTAGTGCGCTCAACTGTCTCGTTGCCTCTGAGGACAATCGAATCATCCATGGGGTCGGCATTGGATTAGAGGTTGAGCTGCTCTTTTAGATCATCCCAGGCGACATGCATACCCTTTTTCAGCTGGACCTCGCCCTTGCGTACCAGTTTTTCTTCTTCGGGCGTGAGCACATCATCAGCATCGACGAGCTTCTTGGGCTTGATGATCACCTGGCCTTCGATGCTGCTAACCTCCACGAAATCGCCTTCCTGAAGCCCGAGCTCCTGGCAAATCTCTTTGGGAATGACCACCTGACGGCGCTGGCCAAGTTTGCTGATGGGCATCACCGCTCTCCGAATTGTTGGGGTCAGTGTTTTTGTAGACATGATGTCAGAGTATCAGATGAACAGAACCTGTCAAGCAGATGGATTACTGCCGCTTCTTGATGTGGGCCTTGCCGGATTTGAGGGCCGCGGTGAGGGCTTTCTGGTCGCGTTTGGCGATGGCACGGGCCAGGGCGTCTTCTTCGGGGTAGGGTAGGAGCAGAGCGCACCCAAGACCGTCATATTTTTCCCTTTGTTGACAGGTTGTGCTGTATGAACTCTCTCACCTTGAGGCGATCGGGCATACTGTCGTGCCAGAGCAATATGGACGCGTGTTCGGCATGCGCCAGTCCAAGGCCACGCCGTGGATTCATGTCTGATGGCCCGTGTGGCGTCAGACGCGGCGCGCCTTGGGGGATGTGCCCTCTCGGAGTGTGGAGGCCTTGAGCCAACACCTGGGGGTGGACGTACCACCCCTCCCCCTCGACGCATGACCCGCAGAAGAACTCCGAGCCGCCACACTCCCAGTCGCCCCCCTTGTTGTCATGACGGTACCGAGCGACCCATGCCACGCCCCCACGGCGCGACTGAACAGAACACATACTATCGCGGTAAGAACAAGCGGCATATGCTCAAAAACATTTTGCCGATCAATGCCGCCCGGCGGATGCTGTTCCTGAGTGAAACGCCTCCCGGCCGTGTGCATGACCAGCGCATCGCCGACACGACGCCGTCTCCGCTGCCGGCGGGAAGCCAGTTCGGTGCAGGCGCTCGTACCAGTATTCACCGCCGAACACTGCATCGTCGGGCACAATTCGAAAATTGGCGGGGTATGATAGACTTGAACGACTGCTCAGCGATCGAGTGTGACCAAAATGGTTCCGCGACACCCCATGGTGAGTATTGCGTGACGTGCCCCCACGAACCGATAACACTTCGTGAGGAGATCGACTCCGGGTGGACACGAAGAGCTTGGCGATCCTGGTGGTAGCCACGATGAGTGCCGTTGGCATCCTGGGTGATTACTTTCTGAAGCGGGCCAGCGAGGCACAACACCCCCTCGCCACACGTTCTTTCCTGATCGGCATTGTGCTGTACGCTTCGACTGCGGTGGCCTGGACCTTTGTGATGCGGCATCTCACCTTGGCAACCATTGGGGTCATTTACGCCATGTGTATGATTCTGTTCTTGGCCCTGATGGGTGTGGTGGTGTTCAATGAGCCACTGCATCGGTCTGAGATTGTAGGTATTGTCCTCGCCTTAGCCGCACTGGTCTTGCTGGCGCGCTTCGGATGAGCGTTGGCCGTCCCCGGCCGTTGTCGTGGGCAGGGACCTGGGCGTGATCGACTCCAGGTCCTGAAGGCCCTGGGAGCCTGCATGGCAGTCCAAGATGTCGTCGTCAATGGGACCACGCTGTACTATGAAGTACACGGCACAGGCCCGTCGGTGCTGTGCATTGCTGGCACCACAGGGGATGCCGGCCACTTTACACAGGTTGCCACCCAACTTGCGGACGAGTTCACCATCGTGTCCTATGATCGCCGTGGGAACTCCCGTAGTTCGCGTCCTGAGGGTTGGAGCCAGACCTCCGTGCCCGAGCAGGCCAACGATGCCGCCGCACTCATCCAGGCCTTGCAGCTCGCTCCAGTGGCAGTGTTTGCCACCGATGCGGGGGGACGCATCGGGCTCGATCTCTTGATACGCTTCTCACACCTGCTATGCGGCGTCGTGCTGCATGAACCTGTCCTGCCCTCCGTGCTCCGCCATCCCGAGCACGTGATCGGCCCGGTGCAAGCAGCCATCCTCCAGGGCTTCCAGGCGAAAGGGCTGCCAGGGGGCGTTGAGGCGGTGCTGCGTTATGTGGCAGGCGATGCTGCGATGGCGGCTATCCCGTCGCAGACGCTGGAGCGGTTGCTCCAGAATGCCGAGACGGTCTTCGGCATTGAACGCAGCGAGGAGTTTGCCAACTGGTGTCCGACAGAGGCGGCTCTGGCGGCCGTGCAGGTGCCGGTGGCCGTGCTTATGGGCCGGGAGAGTGCGGAATTCTTCCGGGAGATGGTGAACTGGCTCGCACCGCGTCTCAACGCCGGAGTCACCACCGCTCCGGGCGGAGACGCCGCCTATTTTGATCATGCCCCCGAGTTGGCTGAGACCCTGCGTCCCATCCTGAGGCAATGGAGAGCCCGCTAATCGGCTGGAGCAGCCCCCACTCATAGGCCCAGTGGACTGCCCCTGCCGAGGTCGACTGCACAGTGTCAGCACGTCTCTCAGGGGCGTCGATTACGACAGCCAGGCGTATTGACGGTGATATTCGCTGATTTTCTGGAGAACCAAACGCGGCTGCCCTTGACAGGATAATCGCACACCTGGAATGCACTCGAGGTCCAACGTGACATTGCGGGTCCCGAACTTGACGCGGCCGCTGTCTCTCAACACTGCCTCATATTCGTCCATCGAGAGCGGGTAGCGTGCGTTCAAATGCTTCTCGAGCTCGAAACGACGCTGACGCTCGCGGCCATGGGGTGTGACCACACCACTGAAAAACTCCGAGCAGCAGCCCGAGCCATAGGAAAAACAGCCAATGCGTTGGGGCGTCTCGAAACGCGCCTGGTCAATCGTGGCCGCCAGGGCCATGAACACGGTTCCGCCCATGATATTGCCCACCCGCTGGCAGTAGGTCAGTCCGGGCATGACCCGCTGCTGGAAATCTGTCTCGATCTCAGCCCGTGTCCCGATGGCCATCTTGCGCATCATGGTGCGGTGCGCGCCCTTGATCATGCCGCCGAAGGGGGTGTGGAACACCAGGTAGTGGAAGGTCTGGCGAAAATCCGCCGCCTCGACCCGCCGCTGGTACTCCAAGAAGGCCTGTTCGCAACAATGCAAATAGGAGAGGAGCGACAAATCGGTATCCCCCGCCTCGCCATCGGGTGTCGGGCGGCAGGTATCCATCACCTCATAACCGGAATAGCCGTTGGCCCCTACGTCCGTCTGGAACACGGTGGGATGCTCGCCCACCAGCATGGCGACGGCACCAGCCCCCGAGCTGGGCTCACCGTATGACCAGTCCGCACTCAGCGCGTTGCCCCCCTCGACCACGATGGCACGGGCAATGTCGGTGGCCACTACCAGTGCTTTGGCGCCGGGGGACGTTTGGGCCAGAATGAAGTTGACAGCCATCTGGAACCCCGCGGTGCCCGCATAGCAGGCCTGCTTGAGCTCAAATAGGCGACAGTTGCGGTTCAGTTCCAGGTAATGATGAATGTACGTGCTGATGGATTTGCCGAAATCGATGCCTGACTCGGAACAGGTAATCAACATTTCGATGCGGTCTCTTGCCGCGTTGTCCAGAGTGTCCAGCAGGGGCTTGGCGGCATTGACGCCGTAGGTGATGGCATCTTCGTAGGGGAGGGCCACAGCTTTTTGCCGCATCAGAAGGTTTTCCACGCGGGCCGGATCCAATTGGCGGTGCTGAGCCAGCTCCATGACGTCCACACAGGCAGAGCCCCCAAATACATTCATGGCTTCGATACCGGCGGCAACCATCCTCATCCTCCTCTCATGAAGCCGTGTCCGAGCCAGTTCCTTCCCGCTGGGAGGTGCCCGTGATGCTGACGACATGGCCAAATTCCATCTTGACCACGCGGTGTGCGATGTGGAAGTAGCGCTCATCATGCGTCACTGCTACAATCGTCTTCCCTCCGGCGGCCAGGGCAGGCAAGAGTTGTTCATAAAAATACTGGCGAAATTCCGGGTCCTGATCAGCCGCCCATTCATCGAAAATATAGATTGGACGGTCCTCGAGCAGCGCCACGATCAATGCCAGGCGCTTCCGCTGTCCGGTCGACAGTTGCAGATTGGTACAATGATCCCCCGCCAGGGCGGTTTTCTGCTCGAGCTCGAATTGGGTGAGGAGGTTCTGGGTGGCCTCCTCCGGAACATTGAGCAAGCCATAGAGTTTTCGAAACAGATGGAAATCAGCAAAGATGGCGGCAAAGCGCGCTTGATAGGATGCTAGTGTGGTGTCACCGATCGGCTGGTTATCCACCAGAAGACGCCCGGCCGTGGGAGCATAGAGTGCCGTCAACAACTTGAGGAACGTGGTCTTGCCGCTACCGTTCCCGCCCATTACGAACAGGATCTCGCCCCGCCTGATGGCCAGATCAAGCGGGCCAACCCGGAAAAGCTCATTATTCTCTTGATCGACATAGGAAAAACTGAGCCCTTGCATCTGGATTTCGTTAAAGTCTTGCGGAACGGGTGACACCACGCCTTGGCCGTCCCTCATGGCCTGAGCGAAGCGATCCAGTCGTTGTTCAAGCAGCATGATATTGTGCACCGCCACATTCGATTTCGCCAAGGCTTGCAGCCCGCAGATGACGAGCCCTAGTGGCCCAATAATGAATAAGACCGTCATCATGATCCGTATCTTGTCCTCTTCATGAAAAGAGACAAGCCGGGGCAGGAGAAAGAGGACTGCGGCGATGGTGATGTAAAACACACTATAGGCCATAATGTAATTGAGGGCGAACATGTCAGCCGTGCTGATCTTCATGGAGCGTAACATCTCAGCAGACTCGACGATATCGCGCATCAGGTCATGGCTCCGGTCGTCGTTGATCTTCATCTCCTTGAAGCCATCCAACAGATCACGAATGGTATTGAACGAGTGAATCTCCTGCTGTGACGTGCGCTGAATCCAGACGTTCACCTCCTTGAGTCGGCGGCTATACAGCCACATACCAACGCCAATGAGGGTGAGACAGATGACGAAGGCCGGCAGCGACAGTAGCGCCATGTAGATGATGGCGAACAGCAACAGGATAGACGACTGCAGCGCGGCGGCGAGCATGCTACTCGATTCCGAGATGACCCGCGCCTCACTGGTCAGCAAATTATAAATGTCCGCCTGATCAATGCGTTCAAGACTCAAGAGATCCGCCTGGCGAATTTTCTCCGCAATGCGTAGACGGAGTGTGGTGAGGATCTTTTCGAGGACCACCGTCACCTGATTGGTCGTGCGCCGGAAGCAGATGGCGTAGATGATGAACGCCACGGCAAATATCAGGAGGTAGCGGAAATCCTGTCTGTCCGCCGAGGTGTCGTGTATGGCTGTATTGATCAGTACCAGCAAGCCGGCATTCGCCAGGCCCGAAAGGCCTGCGGCGAGGATGAGATTGGACCTGGAACCAGCCGTTTCCTGTTTGATCAGCTCAAGAAGCGTCATCGGGCCCTGCACACTCCTGTCGTGACCGCGTTCTCCTGAGAAACGTGTGGCACACCCTAGAACCATGCAGGAAGCGTTTAGGCTTCGACGATCGTGAGATGCCCTTGCCCCTCGAAAGTTGTGAGGTCGATATCGGCGATACACCGGACTTTGACGTAATCGAGCGTCAGGCCACCCTCGAGATGCACAGTCCCGGTCGGGGTTGCGAAATCGGCCCGACTGAAATCGCAGGCCGCGGTGTCAAGCCTGACGCCGAGCTCTGTCCCGCCTTTCGTGGCGGTAAACGTGATATGCACATATCCTCGATCGATACTCTCTTGTAGAGCTTTGACACTCTTATCCGGACGTAACCTTACGACAACGGGGTGACGACCCTGCGCCAAGCGTTGGACGAGGGGTGCCTGCGCCGCATCGTCCTGAGCCGAAGGAGTCGACGTTGGGGGAGCGGGTTGACGCGCCATCTCCTCCATGTGCTTTCGCAGGCTGAGTGGCCGCATGTCGGTCCACACCTGCTCGATATAGGCCAGACACTCTGCCTTGGGGCCGCTCTTACCGACGTCCCTCCAACCCAAGGGATTTTCCCGGTCGGCAGGCCATATCGAATACTGCTCTTCGTGATTCACGACGACCTTGTAGATCGTTGCGTCGTTTTCCTCATCCCATGCCATGCTTGCCTCCTATCGCGGTTTCCACTTGGCGGTACGGCCATCTGGGGGCGAAACGCCTGCCCTCCAGCGGAAGTTGGGGTAGGTGCTGCAGCCGCTAGCGTGAGAGGACTGCACCATACCAGTCGTGATTTGACCTCGAAGGCACCTCGCCTGGGGGACCACCCAGGTACGGATGGGCGAAGCTCTCGATCGATGCCGGTGAACATGGCTTCTCGTCACACACCTGGTGCCTTCATGCCCTGCGTCAGGTCCTGAGTCAGCGCCCGCAAGAGCAGCTCCTGGGCGCTGTGCAGGAAAAAATGATCGCCGGGCAACATGCGCTGGATGAAGGCGCTGCGCGTCTGTTCGCGCCAGGCGGCCAGTTCGTCATAACTTACCCTGGGATCCTGCAAGCCTCCAAATACTGAGATCGGACACGCGAGGGGTGGCTTGGCGATGTAGCTGTAGGTCTCGCATACGGCAAAGTCTGCTCGCAGAACCGGAAGAAAGAATTGCATCAGTTCTGCATCTTGTAAGACCGCCTCCGGTGTGCCGTTGAGACGGCGCAGTTGGATGAGGAGCTCGGATTCTGGCAAGTGATGCAGCATGGGAGTCCGGTCGGGAAGTTGGGGAGCACGGTGGCCGGCGATAAACAAGTGTACGGGGACAAGGTTATGTTGCCGGCGCAATTCTTGACTGAGCTCGAAGCTGATCAATCCCCCCATACTGTGTCCGAAGAACGCGAACGGCACATCCAGATACGGGAGGATAACCGGCGCCAGCGCCTCAACAAGGGCTACCAGCCGAGTAAAAGGCCGTGCTGCCCGGAAACTCTCACGTCCGGGCAGTCGAACACACCACAGCTCAGCCATCCCAGGTAAGCCTGCGGTCCAGGAGCGATAGAGCACCGTTCCGCCACCCGCGTATGGAAAACAAAACAGCCGCAGACGAGCTTGCGGACTTGGTTTGGGGCAGATGAGCCAGGGGCTAGACGTCGCCATCCGTACCACCCCAGAGATGTAATGCGTGAATGCCCTGTCGTTGACGACTTGTCGACACCGGGGCCGAAGCACGGCGTGGCCGGATGCTCTGAAGTCGTCTCATGACGAGCCGGAGGCTGCGTCGTCCATTACCGATCGGTAGACCTGGGATGCGCGCCCGTGCCTGAGCCATTGGACGGTAACGTGCCGGACTTGTGCCGCATCTCCCACATTTCCTGAGCACGTTCCTGGCTCGCTTCGAACTCTTGCCTGAAAAAGGCCCGAACTTTGGCGGGTTCAAAATCCAAGAATGTCCCCCCAGATTCGAAATGCTGCATGAAAATCTTGCCAATGGCAAGTGTCGTGGCTGCGGAGAAGACCGGCATCGACATCACCCCGATAATCGGGCCCACGACCGGTATCAACCTCATCCCACTGCCCACGATGGTGGCGAGGGAGGTCGGGATGATGCCCCCCAACAAGGAACTGATCAGCTTTTTGACGATATCTCGATAAAATGGCACGTGATAGTTTGCCGACAGCAGCCGCAACATCCGGAGCTGTATGGCGATGAGCGCCGTCATATCGACCAGGGGAATCGGTATGAAACCGATCCCCCTGGCCAGCCACATATGCCGGTTGATAATCCTGCGTGCCTGAAGTTCCGGAAGATCCAAAGTGCTCGCCCCCCATGCAGGGCACATCATATAGGGACGCTATTTGGTTGGGAGTTGACCGTCCTGCCCCAACGGGACAGTGCCGATCAGCAGTGGAAGGTCCGCTTTGTCACCCAACACGATCACTTTCGCATTTGATGATTTCGCCAACTCCAAGCTGGCCTCGATGCGCTTCAACGTCAGGTATCCAGGCGTGAGTCCCCCTGTAATCGTCGCCTGAAAAGCCTCAATGCCCCCGGCTTCGATCCGCTTGCGCTCGGCTTCTTTGTGGGCAATCTCGACAAGATAATCATACTCCCATATGCGCTGCTGCTCCTCCCTCCGCCGCTGAATCGCCGCCTGCACTCCCTCCGGCATGATCAGCCGCTCCACGTTGACATCCGCCACCTCGATGTACTTCCAGCCGATTTGAACTTCTTCCTTGACGCGCTCGATCAGGTCACGCTCGAACAAATCCACCACTCCCGCCACCGTTGGGTACACCGTTTCGACTCTGTCCACGTATAGGGTTTCGGCGTTGAGCCGGCCAAGGGTATTACGCACGACAGAGGGCATCGTTGGCGTGATGAGAGATTCGACATAGTCCATGCCGACGTGTTGGTGGAGCTCTGCAGCCAGTGGAGGGTTCACCCGGTACAGCACTGACAGATCGACCGTCATGTCCAATCCATCTTGCGTCAGCGCCGTTAGCGAGCGGCGCACGATATGCCACCGCACGTCATAGATATAGATGATGTTGAAGGGCAACACGAAGTGTAGCCCCTCGCCGTAGACGCGGTCGGTGACTGTACCGCTGAACCGTCGCCACAGGACGCCCACGTGCCCCGGATAAATAGACACTAGGATGCGTTCCCAAAAGAAGAGGGCGAGAAACACGACGATCAGGAGCGTCATGGTGATACCAAATGCGAGTCGCGAGGACCACTCTCTCAACATGTCTAGAGCGGCTTGTATCCGCAGAGCTATCCAGGACAACAAAGCAGGTCACCTCTTCGCTGGCAGATTATACAGGCGAGAGCGACGTGGTACCACAGGGTCTCTTATCATGGGCACGGTTCACTACGTGGACTATCAGACGTCGTGGGCACTCACGACACATGCCCTATATCGTTCCGTGGCAAGGAGGAGATTCACGGAGGAGTCATGATGCAACACATCAAGGTGGAAAGGCAGCCGTTACGGGAGGTATGCTGGCCACCCAGCTAACCCCCTGCGGATTGCTGTGTGTTTATAAACTTTGCTGTACCTTGTCTGAGACGTGACCGAATGCACTGCTGTCACAAATTCCCCCTTGGACATAGGGGGCCAGGGAGATTTACCAGCAATGACACGCGCCGGTGGACGCATGTCGCGTGATCCAGCCTAAAGCCTAAATTTCTGCCGCATTTGTCCGCTCGATGGGGCTAGCCTCCTGACGCGCCTCAGAGGCAAGATCTCGTCCTCTGCCGAACTGCCGCCGGAAGTACTCTCGTACTTTGGCTGGCTCAAAATCGAGGAACGTACCACCGGATTCAAAATGCTGGATAAAGACCTGCCCGATGGCGTATGTCGAAGCCCCAGCGAACACCGGCATCGATAACCGACCCACAATCGACCCGGCCACCTGCGCCACCTGAGCTGAACTGGCAAACAGGCTCGCCACCCCGCCCAACGTGCCACTCAGGGATGTGGGGACGATGGATCCGAGCAACGAACCGATGATCTTTTTCCCAAGATCCCTGGAGAACGGGACGTCATAAGCCTCTGACAGGACCTGTAACATCCGCAGCTGTAACGCTGTGATCCCCGCCGTATTGATGAAGGGCAAGGGCAACAGGCCCACTCCTGCGGAGAACTCTATGTATTTATTAACGGTTCGGCGTGCCTGGCTTTCTCTCTCTTCCATAGTCGCATGACCCTCCCGCGTTGCCGTCTGCTGATGTGCGACACGTGTTGACGAGCCATGCCGACGCCCACGCGGTCTCCGCAAGGCCACAAGGCTCGATTCCAGAGTATCACCCCAGGCTGCCCATTGCCAATCGTTTTGGAGCGATCAGGTCTCACGTCATCGTCGTAAATCGACCCCACCCCTGCACCCTTCAGTGAGCCCCATCATGCTCATGACGTGGGTTCTTCGCATCCACCAGTTCGTCTGATGTGCCTTTTCTCGCACCAGGCTGGCGCTGGCGCTCCCTGAGGCGCTCGATGAGCACGTAGATGACCGGCACCACGGCCAGGCTCAGCACGGTCGAGAGGATCATCCCACCGAACACGGCGGTGCCGAGAGAGTGGCGACTATTGGCCCCCGCACCACCGGCCAGCACCAATGGGACGACACCGAGGATGAACGCCATGGCGGTCATAAGAATGGGCCGCAACCGAGTGCGGGCGGCCTCTATCGCCGCGTCTTGAATCGACAGACCTTCGTCGCGACGGCGCCGGGCAAATTCGACGATGAGGATGGCGTTCTTACCGGCCAGACCGATAAGCATCACCAGACCGATCTGGCAGTACACATCGTTGGCGAGTCCTCGCAGCCATTGTGCCGTCAAGGCCACCAACAGAGCCAGGGGGACCGCCAGCAGCACGATGAACGGCATGGACCAGCTTTCGTACTGGGCGGCGAGACAAAGGAAGACGACGAGCAGCGCCAACGCGAACAACAGGGGCGCTTGGCGGCCTGATTGGATCTCCTGATAGGCAATGCCCGTCCACTCGTAGCCCAGCCCCTGGGGCAATGCTGCCGTCGCCAGTTGCTCCATAACTGCGATCGCCTCTCCAGAGCTGACACCCGGTGCCGCCGCGCCATTGATCTCAGCCGAGCGGTAGAGATTGTAATGTGAAATCGCCTGAGGGCCGACCATCGGGTGTACCTGGATGAGCGCGCTGAGTGGCACCATATCTCCAGCGCTGGTGCGGACGCAAAGACGATTGATGTCTTCGGGTCTGGAGCGAAAATCCTCGCTGGCCTGGAGGAAGACCCGGTAGATATACGCCCAAACTTGTTGAAGTCATTGACATACATCGAGCTGAGGTAGGCCTGGAGCGTGATGAAGATGTCCGAGATCGGAATACCCAGCGTCTTGGCTATGGTGCGATCGAGATCGACGTAGAGCTGAGGGGTATTGGCGCTGAAACCACTGAACAGCCCCGTCAGCTCCGGCCGCTGGTATGCCTGTCGCACCAGTTGCTGTGCCTGGTCTGCCAGGGCCCGGAGCCCCAACCCATCAATGTCCTGAAGCTCGAACTGGAAGCCTCCAGATGAGCCCACACCGGGGAGAGCCGGTGGATTGAAGGCGACCACCACCGCTTCTGAGATAGTGGCAAAGCGTCGACGCACTGTGCCGATGATCGCACCCAATTGCAGGTCGGGAGCCTTGCGTTCTGCCCAGGGCTTGAGGACCACGAACACCGATGCCGAATTCGAGGCGGTACTAAAGGTGACGATATCGGCGACGCCTGGCGTGGCGCGTAAGATGGCCTCGACCTCATAGACCACCCGCGTCGTGCGCTCCAGCGATGAGCCATCAGGACCCTGAATGTTGGCGACGAGGTAGCCCTGATCTTCGTCGGGAATGAACCCCGTGGGCACCAGACGGAACATATAGTACGTGGCAGCAAGGAGGGCAACGAAGACGATGAGCACGAGTATCCAGCCGCGGATCAGACCCCTGACCATGCCGCCATATGCCTGCCCGGCTCGATCGAAGCCACGGTTGAACTGTCGGAAAAACCAACCGTGCCCTGTGCCTCCGGAGCGTAGAAAAATGGCGCACAAAGCGGGGCTTAGCGTCAAGGCATTGAGCGTGGAGATTCCCACCGAGCAAGCGATGGTGAGCGCGAACTGCTTGTAGAGCTGTCCGGTCACCCCAGGCATGAAGGCGACCGGAATAAAGACGGCCATGAGGACTAGAGAGGTGGCGATGATAGGTCCGACCACCTCACCCATCGCTTCCTGGGCCGCTTGCCGTGCCTGCCGTCCCCGCTCCACGAGAAAACGGCTGACATTCTCGACCACGATGATGGCGTCATCCACCACGAGACCGGTGGCCAATACCAGGCCAAACAGCGTCAACAAATTGATCGAGAATCCCAGCACTTTCATCAGGGCGAAGGTACCAATCAGGGACACGGGGATGGTGATAGCGGGAATCAAGGTGGCGTGCCAGTTCTGGAGGAAAATGAATACGACCAGGAGCACCAAGAGGATGGCTTCGATCAGGGTGAGCAGGACCTCGGTGATCGATTCTTGCACGAAGCTGGTAGTATCGTAGACGATGGTGTATGCCATCCCTTCGGGAAAACGCTTGGCCAGGTGCTCCATCTGGGCCTTGACTTGACGTGCGACGTCGAGTGAGTTGCCACCTGGGAGGGTGTATACGGCGACAAAAGCCGTCGGCCCGCCGTTGAGGCGGACGAAGCTTCCATAGTCTTGCGACCCGAGCTCTACGCGTGCGACATCCTTCACATGTACAATGGAGCCATCGGCACGGGTGCGCACGATGATGTTCCCGAATTCTGCGGCATCTGTGAGACGACCTCGGGTCGTGACCGAATACTGAAATTGCTGCCCGCGCCGCGCCGGGGGCTGGCCAATGGCCCCAGCCGCCGTCTGGAGATTCTGCTCGCTGACCGCGTTGGCGATATCCATCGCCGTCAAGCTCAAGTTGGCGAGCTTGTCGGCATCGAGCCAGATACGCATGGCATACGTGCGCGCGCCGAAGAGCAGGACCTGGCCAATGCCCGGAATGCGTCGGAGCACATCGCTGATGTGGAGGTCGGCATAGTTGCTGAGGAACGCGTCATCATAGCGACCATCCGGGGAGATCACATTGACGGCGAGCGTGAAGTCGGTGGATTGCTTGGTGACGCTGACGCCTTGTTGAACAACTTCCGAGGGGAGCTGTGCCAGGGCGTTCTAGGCGCGGTTTTGCACGTCTTGAGCGGCGAGGTTGAGATCATAGCCGACGTTGAAGGTGACGGTGATACTGGCGCTGCCGCTGTCGCTGCTGACAGAGGACAAATACAGCATGCCCTCCACGCCATTGATTTGTTGCTCGAGAGGGGTGGTGACGGTGCGTTCGACGACCTCAGCACTGGCTCCAGGGTAGTACGCGCTCACCTGGATGGTCGGTGGCGTGATCGGCGGGAACTGCGCCACTGGCAGCAGCCGCATCGTCACCCCACCGGCCAGCACGATCATGATGGCGATGACGGTCGCGAAAATCGGGCGTTGGATGAAGAAGTTAACCAATCCGGCACTCCATGCGGTCGTGACGCGGCTATCCGTGGCTGGGGGCTCAGCCGCTGATCCCCCGCCAAGGCATGATTATTTTGACGTCACCTGGGCTGACGGGGCCAACGTCGCGGAAGGTGGGGCACCGTCGGTTTGGTCGGCGGACTTCGGCTGGACCATCATTCCCGGCTGCACCTTCTGCAGTCCCTCGGTGATCACCCGCTCAGCCGCTTGCACACCCTTGTCGATCACGCGCATACTTTGATACACCGGGCCCGCCACGATACTACGCTTTTCCACCTTGTTGTCCGGTCCCACGACTAGCACGAACTGTCCACCCTGGTCCTCCCCCACCGCCTGACCCGGCACCAAAAGCGCATCAGATTTTTGCGCCACCAGTATGCGCACCCGGCTGTATTGGCCTGGCAGCAAGGTCTTCTCAGGGTTGGGGACGACAGCACGCATTTTCAGCGTGGCTGTGGCGCTGTCCATGGTGTTGTTGAGAAAGTCGACCTTGCCCTGGTGCGGGTGTGTGCTTTGGTCCGCGAGTACGACGGTGACCGGCAGCTCCCCCCGCTGCTGATGCTGGACGATTTGCGGCAATTCACGCGAGCTGGCGCTAAAGTATATGTATATCGGATCGAGCTGGACGATGGACGCCAGCACCGTGTTCTCACCGGGGCCGACCAGGTTACCAATGTCGATCAGCGCTCGTCCGATGCGCCCGTTCAACGGCGCGCGAATGGTGCAATAGCTCAGGTTGAGCTTCGTTTGAGTGATGGCAGCGCGATCGGCCTTGATCGCCGCCGCCGCTTGGTTGATGGCTGCCTGATCAACGGTGATCGCGGCTGCCGCCTGGTCTGCCAGGGTACGAAAGTTGTCGAACGCCTCTTTGGTCACGAACTCCTGCTCGGCGAGCGGACGATAGCGCTCCACTTGCTCACGGGCGAAGGCCAGGCTGGCTGTATCCTTCACCAGCTGCGCTTGTGCCCCGACCAGGGCAGCCTCATCTCTGGAGAGTTGTGCCTGGGCTTGTTCGAGGGCGGCTTGGAACGGGCTGGGATCGATGACGAACAGGAGATCGCCGTCTTTCACGTCGGCACCCTCGATAAAGGCACGTTTCTGCAGAAACCCCTCAACTCGGGCGCGAAGATCGACCGACCGTACCGCCGCAGTGGAGCCGATGTAATCCAGGTAAACAGGGATGGTCTGCTGCGTCACTGCTGCCACTATGACGCTCGGCGGCGGGGGGGCCGACCTCTCCTGAGCCGCTTGCTGGCGCCCACAGCTCGCGAGCCCAACAAGCATGAGTCCGACGGTGCATACGAGGCGCCCAGTGCCCTTCCAGAGCCCCTTCTGCTCACGGCTTCTCATGTTGTGCATACCCCCTCGCAGCGGTCTTGCTGGCGCCCGCCTTGGAAGCGGCTGCCGGTAGCTCCGCTCCGATGGCGTGTACGAGCTCGGCGTAGGACGTAAACAGGTTGGTCTGCGCTTGCACCCGTTGCACCCGTGCCCTGGCGAGCTGACTCTGGGCGTTGAGCAGCTCCACGATGTCTCCCACCCCAGCACGATAGCGTGCCATGGCGGCCTCATAGGCCCGGGTCGAGCTGGCCAAGAGGGTTTGACTGGCCTCGATTTGCCGTGTGGCGGTGCGAAAGTTGTAGTACGCGGCCCAGACATCGGACACCACGGCTTGCACCTGCAGCTGCAAGGCGGCGCGGGCAGCCTCTAGCTGGGCCCGAGCCCCACGTACGGCATTGAGTAAGGCAAAACCCTGAAAGATAGGAACCTGCAGCTCAACTCCTGCGGCAAAGACAGAGTTTTCGGTGGCGAATGCGCCCCAGACTTTCTCGTGACCGGCGTTGCCGTTGGCCACGAGCTGAGGCCAGAGAGCTGCGGTGGTTTGACGTAGCTGCGCCTCCTTCTGTTGCACGAAGGCCCGCACCGCCGCCAGGTCTGGACGATTCTGCTGCGCCTGCGCGATGAGCCCCTCGACGTTTTGTCCGATGGCATCGAGGGGCAACTCCTCGGGCGCGTCTGCCACTCCGAAGGCTGTATTGGCCGGCCAGCCGACAGCGGTAGCGAGCTGGCCATGGGATATCTCCACGGCACCTCGGTTGGTCTCGAGGACGACGCGCACTTGTGCCTCGTTAGCTTGCGCCTGCAGGACGTCCGCGAGCGTGCCCACACCCGCTCGTCGGCGCTCTTCCGCGGCCTGAAGGCTCTTTTGGGCTTCGGATAGGCTGGCCTCATCGGCCTGTAGTTGGGCCCTGGTACCGAGATAGCCATAGTAGGTTTGTGCCACGGTGCGCAGCACGTCCTGGATGGCTTGGTCATGATTCCAGTTGGCGTTAAAGAGAGCCTGCCTGGCGGCCTCTGCCTGTGCGCTGCGGCCACCGAAATCGAGGAGGAGGTAGCTGAGCGTCAGGGTGTTTTGGCTGATCGTTTGTGCGAAACCGGCCGCCCCGCTGGATGGACCTCCTTCGTTGCGCATACCGGACAGGGTGGCACTGATGGACGGATAGTAGTTGCCGCGAGCCTGGGCCCAGGCCGCCGCGGCTGCACGCGCCTACTCCCAGGCCTGTCGGGTAGTCGGGTTACTTTGCAGGGCAACATCGATGAACTGCGGCAGGCTCAGCTTGGCAGCATACGGTTCAAGGTCGGCTGGAATTCCCGGCAGTTGCTCGCTGGGCAGTGGACCTGTGCGCTGGTCAGGCCGTGGTTGCCAGGCTTGGCCAGGCGCAGACGGGACATATTGCATCGGATTCCACTCGGGCAAGCTTTGCAGACATGCCGAGCACGCCATGGCAGCGACGAGCAATACACACGATATTCGACCACTGCGCGACAGCCAACACCGTAGAGCAGTGCGGTGAATCGCCAAAGACTTGTCCGCCCCATATGCGTGATCGGTGTAGCTACTGGAATACTCCCAGTGGGACTCTAACGGGCAGTCACCAGTCGCTAGAGACTTGAGTCTACAATTTCGGACAGGCGCCGTCAAGAACGCAGTTGCTGGATGACGAGATTTCGTGAGGATGCTTGACACATGGACTGTGGGGCAGTATCCTCGCCCCACCCCGGGATGGCTCGGGCGATGGAGCCAACGCTGATAGGAGGCGGAACAATGACCGTGCACTATGACCCTTCGAAGCACTACGAGATCAAGGTCTGGGACGTTGAATACCGACGCGATCCAGTACGGACTCTGATGGCCCGCGTCTACCAACCTCAGGGTGAGGGGCCATTTCCAGTACTCCTGGACGTGCACGGTGGGGCCTGGAACGACCAGGATCGCACGGCGAATGCACCGGTGGACGAGCGGCTGGCAGCCAGCGGCATCCTGGTGGTGGCGATCGATGTGCGTCTGGCCAGGGAAGCTCCATACCCAGGCTCAGTGACAGACGTCAACTATGGCATCCGCTGGCTGAAGGCGAAGGCTCACGAGTGGAACGGCGAGCCGGCGACGCTCGGCGCCCTGGGCAGCTCGAGCGGCGGCCATGTCCTTGAACTGTGTGCCATGCGGCCGCACGATGCCCGCTACACGGTGTATCCGCTGCCGGAAGCCTCCCACCTCGACGCTACGCTGAAGTATGTCATCGCGCGCTCGCCGATCAGCAACCCTCTCGCCCGCTACGAACAAGCGCAGAAGATGCAGCGGGCCACACTGATCACCAATAGCGAGCTCTACTTTAATCCGTGGGACAGCATTTTTGACGCGAATCCCCAACGTATCCTCGAGCGCGGTGAAGCGGTCAATCTGCCGCCGATGTTCGTCCTGCAAGGCGAATTGGATGACAACGTGCTCCCCGCAGTGCAGGAGCACTTCGTGGCGACGTACCGGGCAGCGGGCGGTAAGATCGACTACGAGGTCTTCCCGGGTGCCGAGCACCGCTGGATTATTCAGCCGGGGCCGCAGACGGACCGAGCTATTGACATGATCAAAGCTTTCATCGCTCGTCAGCTTCAGGCATTGCGCCCGGTGGGGTGACCGAGGCCATGTCGCCGAAGCCTAGGGGAACGAAACCGTTCGGTGGCCAAATCGAAGGTCAACAGGTAGTTGTCCTGCCGCTGAAGCCCGATAGGTCTGGCGATTGTCTGGTGGCGGTAGAGGGCCACGCGGCGCTGAAGTTGTTAGGGGCGAGTCGCAGGGCGACCGGAGGTGACGGGATGGTATTGAGCGAGCAAGATCACGGCCGCACGGTGAACGTGCGCACAGGAAGCCTGATCGCCGTGCGTCTGATAGAAAATCCTACGACCGGCTATCGCTGGATCGTCGAGTCCGTCGGGGGGCTCGATCCGGTGGGGGACCGCTTTGAAGCGGGCGTCGCGATTGGCGCGGCCGGCGTGCGGGTGTTTGAGTTCCGCGCCACGCGCCCAGGCACGCAGGTGATTTGCATGAAGAACGTGCACGCCTGGGAAGGTGCAGACTCTGCCGTAGCGCAGTTCGAGGCGACCGTGGTTGTGACGTAAGCGTGGGATCGCCAGCGACCTGGTGGGGTTACGCCTACGCCGCCACCATAGCGGGCGTGTCGCGTGCAGGCCTGGGCAAATTAGCTTCTCCTGAGGCGATCACCAGGTTTTGAAATCACTGCGCCATCTGCTGGCGATACTCGGGGGCTGATGATCTCGGGAGGAAACCAATGCCGCTTGTATCGATTGATTGTGCAGAGTGTGTAGAGAAGACAAGTATGCCATCCTGAGCCGTGGCTGTAAGGTGGTTGGGATTATTGGACGATGCTTCGGACCTGCAGCGTGACGGCAAAGCGCTCAATAACAGAGGTCTCTCCTTCCCAATCGCGCCAGAGCTTGAAACGGAGCTGCATGGTGCCTGAGTGTTCCGCCTTCAGCGTGAACAACCGTGTCCCGCCGCTGCCGAGGCCGCCGTCGGTGCCGCTCATATAGTCCACTCGCACAATTGTGACGATCTGATCATCTAGCTGCTCTACAGCCCATCGAAAGCCTGTGGTCGGGTTCTCAGCCAATGGGATGACGATGGTATTGCCTGGCCTGACCTCGACCGATTGTCCATTATCAGCGTGGGTAAGTGTTACGGTTGACAGCTGTTCGACCTCTCGGTGATCACCCGGTGAATCTACCGCGCCGCATCCGCTCACAATCAGCAGAACCAGTGCAATGACCTCATACATTCCACTACGCTGGTACCGCGGCCCCCTCCCAAGAAAAAACCGTGACCAACTGTTACATGGTCCACGCTGTAGCAGAAGTCTTGTGATGTTGCAATGCACGACACCTCGCCGTTCGTGGGCAGGAGCCACTTAGTCAGGGAAGGATACGCTTGTGAAGAGAACAAGCCATCCCTCATAACAGGGTTGGGGGTTCGGAAGGGCAGCACCAGAGGCAGCCCTATATCAGCCGTCAGCGTGAAAAGATGTTGGACTCTTCATACCGACAATGGACACTCGCGACTGCTTGCGAGAGACGATCCAACATCTCCTCACGGCATTGCCAATCATACTCGCTGACCCGATCGTTGCGGAGCTAGTCAACGAACAGCGCTTCCACCCCCAAGAGCCGGGATGAAATGCACCTCGCTGTCGGCACCGACGGGTTCCACAAGCCCTAGAATGGAGACCTCGCCATCCACAGCCACCGCGATGTGGGGTTTGAGGTCTTCATCCTCCACTAAGGCGTCCTCCATCCCAGGATAGAGGGCCTCCAGCTGAGCGATGATTTGCCGCACAGTGGTGGCCTCGAGCGTGACTTCCTTCTCTCCCCGACTCAGGGATTGAAGTGGTTCCGGGATATACACGGTGGCCATGGGATCAATTCCCCGGTTGCTGCTTCGACAAGGCTTCCACGACCTTGCCAGGACTCATCGGCAGTTGACGCATGCGCGTGCCAGTGGCCCGATAAATGGCGTTGGCGATCGCCGCCATGGGTGGCACGATGGACACTTCACCGACGCCCCTGAGGCCGAACGGATGCCCGGGGTTGGGGACCTCGACGATGACCGTATCGATCATCGGTAAGTCGAGGCTCGTCGGCATGCGATAGTCCAGGAAGCTGGAGTTGAGCATCTCGCCCTTGTCATTGAAGACGTACTCTTCGTTGAGCGCCCAACCGATGCCCTGGACGGCCCCACCCTGGATCTGCCCTTCCACGTAACTCGGATGGATGGCTTTGCCAGCGTCTTGCAGGGCGGTATAGCGCAAGATCTGGGTCTTGCCGGTCTCCGGGTCGACCTCCACATCGACGATATGCACTGCAAAGCCTGGGCCGGCGCCTCTCGGCGCCACGTTGGCTCGGCCCACGATGGGACCGCCGGTAGCGTTCAATCGGCGCGCCAGCTCTTTGAACGTCATCCGCAGCTCTGGGTTCTTGCTGTACGTTAAGGTGCCGGCGTTGTATTCGACGTCTTCGGGCGCTACCTCCCAGATCTTCGCCGCCCGCTCGGTCAGCTGCCGCTTCACGTCCGTCGCAGCTTCGTAACACGCCCAACCGGTCTTGAACGTGGCGCTGCTGCCGCCGGTTTGAGAGGTAAACCCGACCGAGTCTGTATCGCCGATCGTCGGTTTGACGTCTGCATACGGCAGCCCTAGCACCTCTGCCACGTGCATGGCGGCTGCGGCACGGCTACCACCAATATCCACCGACCCTTCGATGAGACTGATGGTGCCGTCGGAATTGACGCTCGCGGTTGCACTGGCAGGACCCGTGTTATTGTGCCAGTACCCGGTGGCTACCCCGCGCCCCCGATTCGCGCCTTCGAGTGGCGTGCTATAGTGCGGGTGCGCCTTGGCCGCTTCGAGCGTCTCGATATAGCCGATACGTGGCAACCGCAGTCCGGTCACACGTCGCGTCCCCTCCTTGGCACCATTGAGCAGACGGAATTCCAGGGGATCCATGCCCAGCTTCTCACTCAGCTCATCAATCACGGACTCGGATGCGAAGGCCGCGGCTGGTGCACCTGGGGCGCGGTAGGCAGCGGACTTCGGCCGGTTCACCAGCACGTCATAGCCCTCGACGCGGGCATTGGGGATGTCATACGGGGCCAACATGCATTGCGAACCGGGGTTCACCGGTGAGCCTGGAAAGGCCCCAGCCTCATAGATCAACGTGGCGTCGGCGGCAGTGATCCGCCCATCTTTCGTCGCGCCGATCTTCACACGGGTATGCGTCCCAGATGTCGGACCCGTGCCTTGGAATACTTCGGTCCGGCTCATGGCAAGCTTCACAGGGCGCCCGGTTTTCTTCGACAACAGCGCAGCGACCGGCTCGAGATAGATCAACGTCTTTGCTCCAAAGCCGCCGCCGATCTCCATCGGGATCACTTTCACTTTGGAGACCGGTAGGCCCAGGATACGGGAGGCCTGGTCCCGGATGGCAAAATGGCCCTGGCTGCTGCACCAGATCGTCAGGCTGCCGTCGGCGCTCCACAGCGCCGTGGCGCTCTGTGGCTCGATGTACCCCTGATGTACGGCTGCCGTGTGGAACTCGCGTTCGACGATGACGTCCGCGTCGCGGAATCCCTGCGCCACATCGCCGATCTCGAAGACAAAGTGATTGGCGACGTTGGTGCCTTTGCCGGGGTCGTCTTCTTCGCGCAGGCCACCCGGACGAATATTGGGGTTCTCCAGCGGCATGAGGCGCTCATGCAGGATGGGCGCATCTTCACGCATCGCGTCCTGCGCGGTCATCACCGCCGGTAAGACCTCATAGTCCACAGTGATGAGCGCCGCGGCCTCTTCCGCGATGTGCCAGCTGGTTGCCGCCACGGCTGCGACCGCGTGCCCTTTATAGAGCACCTTGTCCCTGGCCAGACAGTTGTTGCTCATGAAGCGTGGGTTGATCATCGCCCCTTCGCCGAGGTCGGTCACTTTGCCTGAGGGTTGGGGCAACTCCGCCGACGTAATTACGGCCTTGACACCGGGGAAGGTCAACGCGCGGCTGATATCGATGTTCTTGATCCGAGCGTGGGCATGCGGGCTGCGCAGGATCTTGCCGTACAAAAGGCCTGTGAGTCGCACGTCGGCCCCGTACTGTGCCCGGCCCGTGACCTTGTCCGTGCCGTCGGGGCGGATGGGCCGAGTGCCGATAACGGAGTATCCGTTCGTTGAACTTTCTGGCTTCTCGATGACTGGGGTGACCTGGGATACACTCATGCGGATTCCACCTCCATCCGTGTCACTGCCTATGGACCATGCCTGTGCCAGCTTCAGTCGTGGCCCAGGCCATCCGGTAGCGAAATGTTAGGCCATTGTATCACGGTCTGCATCTGAGAGGAAAGCGCTTCTTGCCGATGCCCTCTCCGATCGGGAGAGCGCTGGGGTGTGGGGTGGTTTCCCTGACGGGGATCAGCCCGTAGGGCGAGTGGCGCGCGGTGCGCATCGGGTTTATCCTGACGGTGCGGGTGGTGCTGGCGGTGTGTCGGGATCAACGGTTGGCGGCCATGGACACGACCGTCCGCAGGGGGCCGCTCACCTAGTCTGTGTGCGTGCCCCCGCGCCAGGGGGAGATGCTGTACCACAAGCTGGGGAGCCAGCAATGGACCGTGCACATCCGAGAGTGGGTAGTGTCCCAACCTAGGCCTCACATCACGAGCCCATGACCATTCTGGCCCATGGCTTTGGGGTGGCGAGGCCCTCTGGTGGCACCAGCACCCTGCCGGCGCGTGTTCATCAGGCTCCACGCACAATGATCTCTTATCGCGCCGGATGAGCCAAATCCTTACGAATCATTTCAATGATCTCAAGCGTTACCTGCAGGGAGTACAGTTCGTCCTCGGCTGACACCATACGCTCGGCTTGATGGGTGGCGCAGTCGAGCAGGTGTTTGATCTCGAGCTTGAGCGGGTTGTCCTTATGCACAAAAATGCGCTCGATCAAGGCTTCTTGCTTATAGCGCAACTCGCCACGCCCGAGGCGATGCTCGGAGGAGCCCTGTCGGTAAATGCGAATATCCTGATCGGTGTAATTGAGCAACACGTATTCTTCGCGCTGCGTGACTGCCAGCGTGCGGATCTTCTCCTGGGTCGCCCGACTGGCGGTGATCGTGGCCAAGCAGCCGTTGGCAAACCAGAGCTGCACGTTCGCTACATCTTCGACCTCGGATGATACCGCAGCCCCTACGGCGCTGATACGATGGGCGCGGGAGCCCACGAGGTTGAGCACGATGTCAAGGTCATGAATCATGAGGTCGAGTACGACCCCATCGTCCTTGACTCGTGATTGGAAGGGGCCCAGACGCCGGCACTCGATGAGGATCGGGTCTCTGACGATGTTTTTCAGCTCCTGCACCGCACCGTTGAAACGTTCCACATGCCCTACGTGCAGCATAACCCCACGTTGCTCAGCTAACTCGAACAGTTCCTCGGCTTCCGCCAAGGTTGGCGCAATCGGTTTCTCGATGAGCACATGCACGCCAGCTTCAAGGAATTCACGGGCAACCTCAGCATGCAGCACTGTGGGCACGGCGATACTGACCACATCGACCTCGCCCAGGAGATCGCGATAATCCGTGAGAGCCGTGGTGTTGTATGTCTCTGCCAGAGCCTGAATGTGCTTGGGGTCGATGTCGACGATGCCCACCAGTTCGACTTGTGGGATCTCGGCGAGGACACCGACATGATATCGCCCCATCTGACCAACCCCAACCACACCCGCTCGTACCGGACGAGTTTTTTTCCGTCTGAGATGCACCGTCCGCCTCCTCCTCTGATCGCTACAGCCGCTCATTCTCAACCGGTCGCCTGCTACCTGCCGTCTACCAGCCGTCCACGAGGGCGCGCCCTGGAGTCCTGTAACATAACATAGATCGCGACTACCGGGTATCGACGCTTCATTCGTACCTGAGAGCCTGGATAGGATCGAGCTGTGCCGCTTTGCGAGCCGGGTAGAAGCCAAAAAAGATCCCTACCGCGCCGGAGAAGATAAACGCTAAGGCGATGGCATCCCAGGACACCAACGACGGCCATGCGGCCAGAGAGCTGATCAGTTTCGACCCACTCACCCCGAGGCCGATGCCGACGAGCCCCCCAATGAAGCTCAGCATCATCGCTTCTACCAGAAACTGCCACAAAATATCGCGCTTTTTCGCACCCACGGCCATGCGAATGCCGATCTCCCGCGTGCGTTCGGTAACCGACACCAGCATGATATTCATGATCCCAATGCCACCGACCAACAGTGAAATTGAGGCGATGCTCCCCAACAGCAAGGTCATGGTCCGTGAGCTTTCTTCTTCGGCAACCGCCACTTCGGCCAGCGGTTGTATCGAGAAATCATTGTCCCGCCAGGGTAGGAGCCGGTGACGTTGTCGCAGGAGAGCGGTGATCTGCTCTATGGCCTCTGTCATCATCTCATTGCTCACGGCCGACGCCAGGATGGAATGGATGTGCGTGATACCCATGATTTTTTTTTGGGCTGTGGTGTACGGCATGAAAATGATATCGTCCTGATCCTGCCCCTGGGTTGATTGCCCTTTTGGTGCCAGCAAGCCAACGACCTTAAAGGGCATGTTCTTCATTTGCATCACCTGCCCTACCGGGTCCATACTGCCGAAGAGCCAATCCGCCACGGTTTGCCCCAGCACCGCCACTTTTGCGGCCGCGTCGACATCTTGTTGCGTAAACCAATTTCCCGAGGCTAACGACCACTCCCGGATGTTCGGGTATTCGATGCCGGTCCCC
Source organism: uncultured Nitrospinota bacterium (assembly GCA_963707985.1). Classification (GTDB taxonomy): domain Bacteria; phylum Tectomicrobia; class Entotheonellia; order J063; family CAVPRW01; genus CAVPRW01. The sequence goes on from CAVPRW010000010.1 coordinate 61,092, forward strand.
TGGATAGTGGTCGCCCAGTTCTGATTTGCGTAGACGACCTGTGTCACAGTGCGCACGGATGACGTGGCATAGGCAATGGCAGGGCATTCTTGCTGGATCGCTTTCACATCCGCGGGCCGCAGAGTAGCGCGACCACCCCACCCGAGGCGCACCCCGCTTTGCGTGGTTGAACCCGGCAGGATCACCAGGGAGTTGGCTCCCAGGCTGGCGATTTTGGCCCTGATAGAGGCATGCGCTCCTTGCCCGATAGCGACCATGGCGATGACCGCGCCGACGCCGATGATGACCCCGAGCATGGTCAGCAGTGAGCGCAGCAGATTTCGCCCCAGCGCGCGTTTGGCGATCTTAATAGCCATGAACAGCCGCATCATCGTACGTTCTCCAAGCCCCCTAGAACCGCAACCGTGGTGGGCCTGACGTGGTCGACGGCCGAGATGCTCCCCCTCCGACGCGCCCATCCTTGTCCATGAGCCCTGTCACTAATTCTTGTCCTGCCTGGAGGCCATCGCTGATCAATTCGGTGAACTGGTCATCGCTAATCCCGAGACGCACCGCGACCGGGTGCAAGAACCCCTCTGGTGTCAGAATCCAGACCTTCGGCGTGTTCTGCCAACGCTTGCGCTGAGCTTCCGAGACCGCCGCGGGACCATCGCGAGACCCACCGTCGCGGCGTTCACGGAGGTATCGTTCAAGGTCCTCACGTTCTTCCTCGCTGAGCTTCGGCTGAAAGCGCAGGGCTACCTTGGGGATTTTCAGCACCTGCTCGCGCTGCGCGACTAGAATCGAGACACTGGCGGTCATCCCAGGTCTGAGCTTGAGCTCGGGATTGTTGACGGTGATCACCGTATTGTAGTTCACGACGCTTTGTACGACGATGGGTGCCTGACGGATCTCTCGTACGGTCCCTTGAAACGTTTGATTTGGAAAGGCATCGACGGTGAACGTCGCCGTCTGGCCGATCGCTACATTGCCGATGTCCGCTTCACTAACGTTGGTGTCGACCTGCATCTTAGTCAGATCCTGAGCGATCGTGAACAAGGTTGGCGCCTGGAGGCTGGCGGCCACCGTCTGGCCGATATCCACATTGCGCGAGATGACCGTACCATTGATGGGTGAGCGAATGATGGTGCGGTCCAGATCGACTCGTGCCTGTTCCAATGCCGCCTGGGCTTGGCTGACCTGAGCTCTGGCTTTATCAACCTGGGCGCCAGCGCTGCGCAATTGCGCCTGGGCCGCCCGCAGTTTCGCCTCGGCCGCGTCGACTTGCGCTCGGGCGGCATTCCGCTGGGCCCCCGCGGTATCATAGGCCGATTGCGCCGCGTCGAGCTCGCTACGAGACGTGAGCTGGCGTGCGAAGAGCGTCCGATGACGTTCCAGATCGCGCTTGGCGTCGGCGCTCTCCACCTGTACCCGCTCGACATTGGCACGTTGGTTGGCCACCTCGGCACGGGCATTTTCGATCGACGCCGCAACATTGACCACATTGGCCTGGGCGTTCTTGAGATCGGCACGGGCGTTCTCCAAGCTCGCGTCCGCCTGGGCGACTTTGGCTCGGAAGCTCGCCTGGTCTAACTGGGCGACGACCTGCCCGTCGTGTACCGCGGAGTTATAATCGGCAAAGAGCCTTTCTATGGTCCCTGAGATCTGCGTGCCGACCTGCACCATGATCACGGGATTGAGCGTGCCCGTTGCCGATACAAAGGCGGAAATCTCTCCTTGCTCCACAGCGGCCAAGCGATAATTCGCCCCGTTCGGTTGCCCCCAAAAATACTCTCGACTCCCCCAGCCGGCGGTACCCAGCAGCGCGAGGGCGCCTAATGCCAGTCCAATTTTCCAATGTTTGAACACAGTGACTTACTCCAACAAACCCATGGCCTTCCGTAACCGTGCTTCGGAGACTTTAAAATCCACAATAGCTTGGATATTCTCACTCTCTGCCTGAGTCAATAAAAACTCGGCGTCCGTGACATCGATGAGTGGTCCAACGCCCACCTGATATCGGCCCTGTGCCAAAGCGAGGTTTTCGCGTGCTTGCTCCAGCAAGACCTCTGCGGTGCGGATGCGTTCGCGTGCCGACACTAGGTCCACGAAGCTTTGCTGCACCTCAAGCACGATATTCTGGGCGGTGATTTCCTCGCTGGCTTGCGCACTGGCGAGATTGGCGGCCGCCTGATCGACCTGCGAAAACAGCGGTGGGTTGAGGACTGGCACTGTCAACGTACCCCCGACCGTCCAGTTGGGAGCCCACGGTAGTTCTTGGCCACGATAAGTCCAGTTGGCATCGGCGGAGAGGCTCGGGAGAAAGTTGCGCTTGGAGAGGGTGAGGTTCGCCTCTGCCGAACGAATGCGAGCGTTCAAAGCCCGGAGCTCGGTCCGATTTTCCAGGGCTATACGGGTGCTCTCTTCCAAGGTCGCCACCAGTTCCTCAGGGTTGACGGCCTGCGGTGGAATCTCCAATTCGTCGGGCACCCGGTAAAATGGATGCTCTGGCACCCCGATGGCGTTATTGAGAGCCGCAAAGTTCACGGCAACGGCGTTGCGCGCCCGCACCAGCGCGAGCTCGGCATTGGCGAGGTCCACTTGCGCACGCGTGACGTCGATTTTGGGGCGTGTTCCCACTTCATAGAAGCCCCGGGCGCGCTCCAGGAGCTGGATGTTGCGTTGCACCGCACCCTGATTGACATCGACCAGGCGACGGGCGAGCAAGTAGTTATAGTAAGCGGTCTGGACATTCAGCACCACATCCTGCCGGGTCGTGGACAGGTCGAATTTCGCCGCAGTTTGGTCGTCCCGGGCTGCCTGAACGTTCCACTCCCGACGGAACGAATCGAACACGTTCTGGCTGAACCGGGCCGCGAATTCCTGTCGGTCCACAGATGAATTACTGACACTCCGATTTGTGATGTTCCCCGTGGTAGCGTTGACTCCCCCGGCGACATTCGACGTCTGGCGGGCATAGAGCATCGTGGTGCCAACCTGCGGGAAATACCCGGATCGCGCGATACCGAGACGCGCATCAGCGCCTTCGAGTGCCGCCTGTGCGGAGCGGATGCGGGGCTGATTATCGCGGGCAATCTGGATCAGTTGCTCCAACTGCATGACCGGCAGTTCGGGAGCCATCAAGGGGCTAGGTGGCAAACGCTCTGGAAATCCTGCCGCGGGTGGCGGCAACACGGCTGGCTGTCTACCCAGTGTTGGCACCTCCCCAGGTTCCTGGGCTGGCGATGTCTGGCCGCGGGGGGGAAGCTCGGATGGAGCCGCTGCCTGGGACTGAGGTGCTGTGCGGGTCGGAGTGCTTAGGGTCTCGGTCGACACCGCGCCCCGAGTCAGCTGGGTTGATGGCAAGGTCCCTGTCCCGGCATTAGCGGTTGTGGGAGACTGTTCTGCACGCATGAGCGGCGATGGCCGTCCAGGCGGACGACTTGGGAGAGGGCGGAGGGATGCATTCACGTCAGAATTCATGTGCGATGCGCAGCCGACGATGAACGCCAGTATGAGTCCACTACCTATCGTGAACGCCAGCCTGCTCTTCTCGTGAAACATCCGCTCGGATCTCCTCTTACATGGTAAATCGTCATGCCTTAATGCGACATCCTACCTTTCCATGCCAGCTTCATGATCCGTCACAGGAGATGACGCGTCGCTGCTCCCGTGGGTGACAGAGCATCTCCATGGCCACTTCCCTGACATCTCCCCGCTGACATTTCTGGAGGTGTCCGGCGGGATGCATGCAGGAGTGTCCGAAGTGCGATGCCGCAACAGGAATATTTGGCCAGGGGCAAGCTCTACCTAAAGATAGGCTAACATACGTCCACAGGCAATCACTCCAACCCATAGGACAAGGGAGAGGGCCGCGGCGACCTTGGCGGAGGTAGGAATAGTCACGTTCTTGTTCCAGTTCCTGACCGATTGAAAGGGCCCTCGGTGAAACCCCGCGGCATTCAGGCCGGCGACGATGATGGGCAGCAATTTGAGGCGGAAGGCGGGATTCTCGGCCATCTCAGTGGCATGTGCCATGACCATAAGAAGGCCAGCAGGGATCACCAGCAGGAGGCTTAAGCGCGCCCAACGCCATAAGTGCTGGGCGAGATCGGCCACTGGCAGCTGTCGCGAGCAACCGAGCAGCCGCAGGTCAAACATAGCTGCTGCCCCCACTAAGATCACAAAGCCAACGATGTGCACGATCTCAACGGCCGGGTAGAGCCAGAGCCATTGCCGCAGAGCAATCGCCACTGCGCATCCCTCAAGCCAGACCCACCATGCCGGTCCAACGACCTCGTGCATAAGCGGAGCTCCGCGGTTTTTCCTTGAATCGTGATGCGCTCTGCCCGCATTTCTCGCGCTTCACTCCGATGCGGTAATAGCGACCAAGGCAAGCCCCAATGCAACAGTAAGGCTCCGCTTCGCCCCCATGAAGATACCTCCGCTGATGAATGAACGCAAACTACCGAGGCATCCAGGCCTTCCTGGGTTGAGACAAATGCTTCGCCGGGATAATTCCTCCGGCTGAATCCCTCTGTGACATTTCGGCTACAAGGCCTCATGACAACGATCAATTCAGGAACGCCGATGCGCACGATCAGCGGGCAACCTGCTCCTGTGGTCACGTCTCGATGCCGCTTTGCTGACGCTTAGACTCCACTGGGAGGCCAGCCGCCTGCCACGCATTCCAACCACCGACCAAGGCACGTGCTTTGCCCCACCCCGCTTGTCTAAGCTCCTGCGCCACACGGGCGCTAGTGGCTTCCTGCGGTCAGGCACAGTATCCCACCAGCCAGACATCGCGTGGTAGATTGAGCTCAGACGCACGATCGACTACATGATCGGGTGGGAGCCGCACCGCTTGGTGCGCCTGGGTCGAGCTCGGGTCGTACGTCCGATCGGTGCGGACATCAAGGATCACGACCGGTGCGCCGGCGTCCCACAGACGGCGCAGTTGCGGTATCGTGAGGCTTTCAGCTGGGGGGGCAGAAGCGTCGCCATCATTATCCTCAGCGCTCACGTTAATCGACTCGATTGGGCTTGAGGAAACGGCGGGATCCCATGGTGAGGTGAGGTGCGCAGGGGCGGCGACAGCGGTGTACCCATCATTGATCGGGTCTGACGCCGCCGGCACGCCTGGCAGGGGATGCTCGATCGCCACCTCTGCCGGCTCCATCTCTGGGTTTGGGGCACGGCGTCGAGGCCTATGACCCAGCAGCAACGGCGATCCACCATGGACCACGACGGACAAGAGGACCACCAGGCAACAGATCGCAAACAGGTGTTCGCTCCCTGGCAGGCCGGCGAACACCGGCAACAGCACGAGCAAAAGCGAGCTCAGACCGCGCGGACCAAACCAAGCGATGAGAAAGGAATCCCCGCGGTCGACCCTGGAACCGGCCAATGAGAGGAGAAAGACCGGCGGTCTGACCAGGAGGACGACGACCGCAAAGGCCAACGTCGGCCAGGACAGCATTGTAAATCCGCTCCAGATCAACGAGGTGCCGAACAGCACAAAGGTGAACAACAGCGCCATCTCAGCTGTCGCCCCGCCGTAGTCGATGAAACAGTCACAGAGCTCGACGTCGAGGGCTGCAATCGTAATCCCAGCGGCAAAGGCCGCCAGGAATCCACTCCCATGCACAGCTTCGGCGGCAGCATAGGCGGTGAACGCCACCCCAAGCGAGTAGACGGATTCGTAATCACGCCTGACCCCGAGGCGTCGGCGGATCAAGTCCAGCGTGGCAACCGATACCAGCCCCACGGCCACGCCAGCGCCTGGCCCCAGGATGAAGAGATCGATTCCCAATCGCGCCCAATCGGTGCCCGTCGGCATGGTCTCTTGGCCGAGAAAGGCCATGGCGATGATCAGCACGGGAAGTAGCACCACATCATTCAGACCACTCTCCAGACGCAGCGCTTGACGGACAGTCCGTGGGATGTCTCGGCGTCCAAGCAAACTCCGCAGCAGCACCGGATCGGTTGAGGACAAGGCGGCTCCGAGAATGGTTGCGGCTGGCCAGGAAAGGTCCAATACCCACCATCCCGCCACCGCAATCAGCGCTGCCGACAGGAGCGTCCCCGGCCCCACGACTCGCAGGGCCAGAGTGGTATGGCGTTGCATCTCGGAGAGGTCGAGGGTCAACGCATCCGTGAAGAGGACCAGCGTCAGGCTCAGCGTCGCCACAATGCGCAGCGCTGGCGAGTCTAATCCCAGGTCAAGTACCCCTAACCCCGCGGGTCCCAACGCCGCACCCATGGCCAGAAACACTGCTACTTGGGGCATGCCGCTGCGCTCGACCAAACCTGAGAGCAAGGCGGACACCATAATGACGATACCAAGCAGCGCCAGTGTGGCTGGGAACGACGCTGCAGCGAACATCTCCATCGGGGACCATCCTCCATGGCAGGACTCAGCGTCTTAATCCCGTCGCACCTCCACCTGCTCTGTGAGGTGGCTGTGAGAGTCACCACTTTGGGCGCTTGCGGCCAGAGACGGCTCTGGTCGGGCGCCAGTCTGGGCATGGCCGAAACGTTCCCTCCACCAGCGCAGCGGCTTCGACGGCAGGCGCAGCATGGCCGTGAGGCCCAGATCATCGAAGATCGAATAGGCGACCGGCGTCACGATCAGGGTGAGGAGCAATGACAACGTCTGACCGCCGATGACCACGACGGCGATGGTACGTCGTTCTTCGGCGCCAGGACCCGATCCGACCGCTAATGGCAACATCCCCGCGACGAGGGCCAATGTCGTCATCAGAATGGGCCGCAGACGGTCCCGGTTGGCCTGCAGAATGGCGCTCATGCGCTCCATGCCCAGGGCGCGGAGGTTATTGGTATGATCGATTTGCAAGATCGAGTTCTTCTTCACGACGCCGAACAGCACCAGGACCCCCAACATCGAGTACAGGTTCAGGGTGTTGCCGAATAGCCACAGCGAGAAGAAAGCGAAGGGCACGGACAGGGGCAACGACAGGAGGATGGTCAGCGGGTGCACGAGGCTCTCGAATTGCGAGGCGAGAATCATGTACATGAAGATCACCGACAGCAAGAAGGCCCAGATGAACTCCACAAAGGTGCGCTCCAGCTCTCGACCACGCCCGGAGACCGTGGTCGTATAGGTGGAGGGCAAGTTCATTTCAGTGGTGGCGGCGCGCAGAGCCTCAAGACGATCGGCCAAGGCATAGCCGGGGGCGACAGCAGCGCGCAGGGCTACCATGCGCTGGCGGTCCAACCGATCGATGCGTGAGGCACTTTGCGCCGACACCAAGCGCACCACGCTGTCCAGCCGCAATAATCCTCCCCCCTGGCGCGGCACATAGAGTCGCAGGATGGTCTCGGGATCATTGCGTTGCCCATCTCGCAGGCGCAATTGCACATCATAGTCTTCGTTCAGCGACAGGTCACGGAAGCGTGACACATTCTCCTCACCGCCCACCATGAGGCGTAAAGCTCGGGCGATATCGTCGGTATCGACTCCCAAATCGGCGGCGCGGGCGCGATCGATCTGCACGCGCAGCTCAGGTTTGTTCAGCTTGAGGGTGGTGTCGGCGTCAACGATGCCCAGCTCTTGCGAGCGGGAGCGTAGTTGCTCAGCGTAGAATGAGAGCTGCTCCAATTCCGGCCCGCGGATGACATATTCGATCTCGAAATTGCCGGAGCCAATGTTGAACGAGGGGATATTACGGATCATCGCGCGCAGGTCACGGAATTTCCTGAGCCGGCTCCGGATCTGCTGCATCACATCACGCTGGTTGTAATTGCCCCGCCAGGCGGCGGCTGGATCACCGGCGAGGAGCCCATGCCACAGGCGACCAAGCGAGAACACGCGCTCCTCATGCGGAGCGATGCGCACGTAGGCATTGCCGGTGTTGACGCTGCCCAACCCAAACCCGCCGGCTGTGGCCAGCACGAACTGGACCCCTGGAAGCGAGCGGATCTCCCCCTCCACCAGACGCATGACCTCGTCCATCGCCTTTAGACTGGTGCCCTCTGGCGCGGTGACGTTCACTTCGAACTCCGCCTCATCCACGTCGGTGGGGATATATTCTTGTTTGACCCAGGAATAGAGCGGCACAGATGAGGCGATCACTGCCAGCGCTATGATACTGACCACCACCCTGTGCCGCAGTGCCAGCGTCAGTAGCCAGGTATAGCCGCGATCGATCCAGGCGTAAAAGCCGGTCCGTGATGTCGCCCCATGGCCCTCGCCACCGGCCGCATCCTCGGGACGCAGGAGCCGGGCGCTCATCATCGGCGTCAAGGTGAACGAGACCAGCAAACTGACCATCACCGCCACTGCCGCGGTAATGCCAAACTGGTATAGGAAGCGCCCTGATATACTGGACATGAACGACACCGGGATGAAGATCACTGCCAGGCTGAGGGTCGTCGCCATGACGGCCAGACCGATCTCAGCGGTGGCTTCCCGGGCCGCGTCGAATGGGCGCATCTTCTTTTCCTCGACGAAGCGGAAGATGTTCTCGAGGACGACGATGGCATCATCGATGACGATGCCCACCATCAGGACCAGGGCCAGCATGGTGACGCTGTTGAGGGTGAAATCCAGGGCGCGCATCATGCCGAACGTCGCCACCACCGAGGCCGGAATGGCCACGCCGGCAATGAGCGTCGACCGCCAACTACGCATGAAGGCCAGCACCACCAGACAGGCCAGGATGCTGCCCAAGATCAGGTGCAGACTAATCTCGTGCAGCGCCGCATAGATGTAGCGCGATTGATCCCGGATGATCTCAGTAGTGACATCGGCGGGTAACTGCGGCAGCACCCGATCGAGGCTGGCTTTGACCCCTTTGATCACTTCGACGGTGTTGGATCCGGATTGACGGCGGACTTCGAGGATCACCGTCGGCGCCCCGTTCAGGCGTGCCAGCGAGCGCTGCTCTTTGGTGCCGTCTTCGGCAAGGCCGATATCTTGCACACGAATCGGTGAGCCATTGATGGTGGTGATGACCAGTTCGTTAAAAGCTCTAGGATCGGTGACGCGGCCCATCGTGCGTAGCGTCTGTTCGCGTGCGCCGGCGGTTACATTCCCACCCGGCACATCAGCATTCTGCCGCACCAGGGCGTTGCGCACTGCCGTAATCGGGATTTTGTAGGCCGCCAGGCGCTCTGCATCGATCCAAATGTTGATTGCCCGCTTGAGACCGCCGACGATGGTCACGTCCCCGACACCCGATGACCGTTCCAGCTGAGTCTTCACGACCTGATCTGCCAGCTCAGTCAGTTCCCGAATGGAGCGGTTGGGAGAGGAGAGCGCGATGGTCATGACCGGGGCGAGGTCGTTACTGAATTTGGAGATGAGGGGCGGATCGGTACCGGGAGGCAGGTCCCGTAGGGTGGTGGCGACACGATCGCGGACATCCTGCGCGGCGGTGTCGATGTCACGTTCCAGATTGAAGGTGACGATGACAAAGGAGCGGCCCTGGCCGGAGATGGAGCGCAGCTCGTTAATGCCCTCGACAGTATTCACCGCCTCTTCGATGCGCTGTGACACCTGTGTTTCGATCTCCTCCGGAGAAGCCCCTGGTAATATGGTTTGGATACGCACCGTGGGCAGGTCGACGGAAGGGAAACGATCGACGCCTAAGCGGAAATAGCTGGCGGCACCGACGACCACCAGCGCCAGAACAATCATCGCTGCAAAGATGGGGCGTTTGATGCAAACCTCGGCGAGTTTCTGCATAGACGTCTCACTCCACGATTGTGACTGCTTGGCCTGACTGCAAATTACCTGGCTCAACGACTACCATTTCACCGACCTTGACACCGCTGGTCACTTCCGTCCAGTCCCCCGTGCGCCGTCTGGTCGTGATCGGTTTTTCAAGCGCCTTGCCGTTCTGGACGACCACAACTTTCTCGATGCCGGCAAAGGTAACGATGGAGTTGGTGGGAATGGTGACGGCCATGGTGTCATCGTTAATGACGATCTCGGCCCTGGCGAACAGCCCAGGACGTAACGACCCATCATTGGCCACTTCCGCCTCAACGATGAGCATGCGCGTTTGCGGCGTGATGACCGGGCTTAACCGTGCGATGCGCCCTAGGTACACATTGGGATCGCCCTCAGTGGTGACGCGCACGCTCTGCCCAATTCGTACCTGTTGCGCCTCCCGTTCGGGGACCTCAACACGCAGGCGCAATGGGTTCATGCGTACAACGGTGGCGACCGGAGCGCCGGCCCCGAGATATTCGCCGATGCTTGCCCGCTTCTCCTGGATCGCCCCATCGAATGGGGCTTGGATGGCGGTGTCGGCCAGTTGCTGGCGGGCCAATGCCAGCTCAGTGCGACGCTGCGCCACTAATGATTGACGAATCTGTACTTCTTCGATGGCATCCTCATACCGACTGACGGCAACCTTATAGGCCGACTCGGCACTGTCCAACAGGGAACGCGCCACAATCCCCTGATCGAACAGCGTGGCCTGCCGGTCACGATTGGTCTTGGCTTCCTCCAACAGGGCCCGGGCCTGACGCACTGTGCTCGTCTGCTCGGGCTCAATACGGTCGGAGTTCCCAGTTAAGGGGACTCCTAGACGGGCGCGCGCCTGGGCTAACGCGGCTTCAGCTTGCTGGACGCGCAATTGGTAATCCTGTGGGTCGATCTGGGCGATCAACTGCCCTTGTTGTACCACACTCCCTAAATCCACGCTGATACTGCGCAGGCGTCCAGGTACTTTGACGCTGACGGTCGCTTGATCGAAAGCGGCTAGAGAGCCAAGAGCGACCGTCGAACGTTCCATGGGCTTCTCAGCCACCGGCGTCACCCGTACTTGCCTAGCGGGCGACGCGTCCTGTCCGGTTCGGCTGGGTTGGGTGGCAGCCGTGGAGTCGCCTCTGCAGCCTGTGCATGCCAGAACTACCGCCATGGCCAGGATGGCAAGCGGGAATCGACGGCAGGCCCCCAGCAGCCATGGTGAGAGCCGTGGCCTGCCACTGGTAAATCGCGCCGTCGCTAGCGACTGGATCGCTGCGATCGGTCCTACTACTGCAAAACCTCCACATACCTATCCTGGGCATGTGTTGAAACTCCCTCATCGCTGCCGATCAACTATGTGTCGGGCAAGGTCCGCTCTGGAAGAGACACCATTTGACAATTATCGCATAAAGTAACTTAAGATGGTACTTTTCAACGCACAATCGTGATGTTAGGGGCGTCAGGAGGCTTCCTGCAAGGTATGGCGAGGGCTGTTCATACCGTTGGGACAGGCATGCACAACGACCCGGAAGAAGTCGTGGTATACCGGTGGGGCTGATGCGACTCCGCAGCTCTCTTAGGCCTCGTAACGGGCCAATTTTCGATACAGGGTTGAGAGGTTGATGCCCAGGATCTGGGAGGCTTTGACCTTATCGCCACTCACTTTCTGAAGGACTTTCTTGATATGTTGCTCCTCCAACGCGTCAAGCGTCATCTCGTACTCGTCCAAATCACGGATGGCAATCTTCACCTGAGTGAGCTTGTCCGGTAGATCAGTCCTCTCAATGAGATCTTCTTCGCAGAGGGCGACCGCGCGTTCGATCATATTTTCCAGCTCGCGGACGTTACCAGGCCAGTCATAATTGACTAGCGCCTGCATGGCCTCGCGCAAGATTTTGACGGACGGTTTCGCGAGACGCTGGGCATACTTTTGGAGAAAATGGTTCACCAGCAAGGGGACATCTTCCTTCCGATCCCGGAGCGGCGGCAAGGGGATGGTGATCACATTGATCCGATAAAACAAGTCCTCCCGGAAGGTGCCTTTTCTCACCTCATCTTCGAGCAGCCGGTTGGTTGCGGCAATGAGCCGAACATCGAAGCGCAGCGGCTCACGTCCGCCCACGGGAATGACCTCACGCTCTTGAATGGCGCGCAACAGTTTGACCTGCAAGCTATGCGAAACCTCGCTGATCTCATCAAGAAACAAGGTGCCTTTGTCGGCCTTCCTGAAGAATCCCTCCTGGTTGGCAATAGCGCCAGTAAACGCTCCTTTGAGATGCCCAAAGAGCTCGCTCTCCAGAAGGTTTTCCGTCAGCGCCCCGCAGTTCACGGCGACAAAGGGTCGATCGGAGCGTTCGGAGTTATAATGGATGGCCCGGGCGACTAGCTCTTTGCCGGTACCTGTCTCCCCGACGATGAGCACATTGCTGGAAATGCCCGATACCTTTTCAATGAGGCGATAGACCTTTTCCATCGCCTCACTATTGCCCACGATATTTTCAAATCGGTAGCGTTCCCGCAATTCACGTTTGAGGTGACGGTTTTCGCGTGATAAATGCCGCTGGTTCAGGGCCCGGCGCAGCATGACGCGGATCTCGTCGTTGATGAAGGGTTTGGTCAAATAGTCATATGCCCCCTTGCGCATGGCCTCGACGGCGGTCTCCACTGAGGCATAGGCAGTCATGACGATGACCACGATCTCCTGGTCAAAGGTGCGAACTTCAGTCAGCAATTGCAATCCATTCATGCCCGTCAGCCGGAGATCGGTCAATACCAGATCAATCGTCTGCTCCTGCAGCAGTTTCAACGCCTCCTCGCCGCTGGATGCCTGAAAAATGTGGTAATGCTCACCGGCCAAGATCTTCGTCATGAGCTCGCGCATCAAGTCATCGTCTTCAACGAGTAGTATGCGTTCGCCGCCTGCCATAAACCGGTCTCCCCATCATCACCTGGATCGTCGCCACGCGATTGTCGTTCGTTGTATCCCTATAAACTGCCAGGCGTCGGGTGGCCTCGCTCTGACGCCGCGTCCCTGCGTGTTCTTAAAAGAAACCAGCAGCTTCGCGGCGATGGATAGGAGGCGCTCAGGGAACAGTCACCTGGACATATCTCCACATCAAAATATATCAATTAATATCAAATCGCAATTATCTTTTCTTATTTATTCTGATTACAGCTGGTGTGCTCCGATGCGAGGGGCCTTCGCACTCGCACCGGAGCTCAGCCAGACGGCGCCGATTCCCGGTGATCGGCGCATCGCGGCACTAGAGGCCATGAGTCCAATAACGGAGAGAAACGATGCCAGGGGAATGGGAGAGGTTCATCGACACGATCCGCGCCGATAACACGTCTGGCGCGGCAGAATTGGCCAGGATGGCGGCTATCGCGGTTCTGGAGTGGATCGACCATACGGTATCGATGCCACCCCACGCCTGGAAGCAGGCGATATTGGCCTTTGCTCCAGAGCTATACATGGCGCAGCCAGCCATGGCCCCGCTGTTCAATCTTGTCAATGATATCCTGCTGGCGCTGGAATCGACTGACGTTCAGGACGAGCCTCAAGCATGCGTCCGACGCGCCGTGCAGGCCTTCCTCGAACAACTCACCAATGTGCAGGAGCGCATGACGACGGTGACAGTAGGGCTGCTCCCCCCTGGAGCGCGTATTCTGACGTTTTCCTACAGCTCCAGCGTCCTGGCCGTATTGCTCGCGGCCCATGCACGCCAGCGCATATCAGCGGTATTCTGTACGGAGGGCCGTCCTATGCTGGAAGGGCAACGCCTTACCCGAGAGCTGGCGAGGTCTGGTATGGCGGTGGAACTGGGCATCGATGCGGCCATCACGACGTTCACAGAGCATGCTGACTTGGCTCTAGTGGGAGCAGACAGCGTGACCATGGGCGGCATAGTCAACAAACTGGGGACGACCAGCCTGGCGCTGGCATGTCGGCACACGGGCATCCCCTGCTACGTGGTTGCCGATCGTCACAAATGGTTCCCAGCTGGAGCAGCCGCGCCTGCATTCAGCCATTTCAAGCCAGCGGTCGAAGTGTGGTCTCATCCTCCCACCGGGGTGACGATCTGGAACACGTATTTTGAGTCCACACCACTGACGCTGTTCAGCGGCATCATCGGGGAAAACGGTCTGCAAGGGCCGCAGGCACTGCAGCGGGAATTGCTAGCGCTGCCGATCGCACAGGTCCTGCGCAGCAGTACATCAGGAGCGGACTAGCTCGATTTTCGGGGTCGCCGTGTAGGTGGAGGCGGCGCAGTCGGTGCTGGAAGATCGGGCCATCGCAAACCGGCTAATAGGTAGTGCACTGCCAAGCTCTGAAACGCTCCCCAGCGTGTGGCAAACGTGCGTACTTCCTCGCTAGATGGAGCTTGTCCGTTGAAATAAAATTTCCCCACGGCTTTGCGCACACCCAGATCGCCAGCCGCGATCACATCGCCACGCCCTAACCCTCGGGCGAGCAGCCAGTCTGCGGTCCAGCGGCCTAAGCCTTTGACCTGTATGATGCGCTCGATGACCTCGTCATTAGACAGCTTGGGAAACTCTTCAAATTTCAACTCCCCACTGGCCACAAGGCGTGCCAGGTTGACGATATACTCAGCCTTGCGCCAGCTAAATTGCATATCGCGCAGGTCCTGCAGCGAGGCCTCGGCGAGACTCTCTGGCGTGGGAAAGCCGTAGAGCCTTTTGCCGTCAATGATCACCGATGGACCGAAGCGCTTGATCAGGCGGCTGCGGGTAGTCGTAGCGAAGGTGAGATTGACTTGTTGGGCACTGATTGAAGTCACTAGGGCTTCGAACAACGTCGGCGCGCGCGGCGGGCGCATACCATAGCAGCGGGCGATGACACGTGCCAGGATGGGATCGGCATCGGCCCAGTGATAAAAAGGTTCGAGATCGATGTCCAAGCTGAGGGAGTGCTGGACCTCATCCTCGACCGTACCTCGATGTCGGGCCTGCGCCAGTCCCCCGACAATCTGCACCTGAATCACGGGGTCTGCTACCGACCCTGCACCGCGCAAAACATATACCCATAGTCTGCCGTCGATGTCGATGACGCGCTGATAGACGCCATCGACATAGGCATGCGCCGCATCGTCGCCGAAAAGTCGATAGCGTTGCAGCGTCAGGTCAAGATCGCATGGCCCCTGAGGACGGATCGAAAACTCCATCGCCTACCTCCAGCAGAATGCGTGATGTGTACCAAAATCTTCTATCACAAGGGCATCCCCTCCTACGCCAATTGCCCACGTGATCCGCTTTCAAGGCGATATTATGACACGGTACGTGAGCTGGATTGTCAACAATTTGCACGGTCCACTCACGAATGTTCGTCGTGTTTCGATGGAGAGGAAACCTCATCTGGGCGCATTAGTTGGCGCCTATTCTCCGTTTTTCCTTACTTGCTCCAGCGCACGTGTTGTGATAGCGTCGTCCGGTGCTTTCCGGAGTTTGGGAATGTTCTCATGGGAACCCCCTGTGGAGAGAGGGTGAACGCTGTTATTGATGACGCAAGGGAAGGTATGTTCGTGATGCCGACTGTGAAGGGGATTGGGTTCGATCTGTTTGGTACCCTCGTGCTCCAGGAGCGATTCAGCTTCGATCAATGTATCGACGCGCTCTATGTGAGCTTGCGATCCAGCGGGTTTGCGCTCGAAAAGGACACCTTTGTCCCAGCCTATCGCCAGGTCAATCGCCGATTTATGGAACAGACCAAGGTGGATGGTCGTGAGACGCACAATCGTCTGTGGGTTGCTGGAGCGTTACAGACCCTTGGATATGAGATTGACCCCGCCGATGTGCGGGTTAACAAGGCCGTAGAAGCCTATTTCGAGCCCTTCGTTAGCAGCTGTCAGCTCATCCCCGGAACAGATGACATGCTGGCCAGCCTCGCGGGTCGGTATCGATTGGGATTGGTTTCCAACTTCACTCATCCTCCAGCGGTCGAGCAAATCCTGGCCCGCGTGGGGCTTGAGCGTTTTCTTGACGAGATCATCGTTTCGGGACGACTGGGGATCCGTAAACCTCATCCGGCCATTTTCGGTGAGCTAACGAGGCTCCTCGCACTGGCGCCGGATGAGATCGTGTTTGTCGGGGATGACCTGCAGGCGGACATCGTCGGCGCCCAGAAGGCTGGAATGCATGCTGTATGGATGACGTATCGCCAACAGCTTGAGCGGCCATCTCCGCTTGGACAGTTTTTGGGGATGTCCGAGGAGGCAGAGGGGATACACCCAGACCACATAGTGGCTAATTGGACTGAGTTTCTCTCAACCTTGGCATGAGAGCCCATCCGGGGTTGGCGAACGATTGGGTTGGAAACGCGAGAGAAAAATGGTGCAAGAGGCGGCACCCGGATTCGAACCGGGGAGTCGAGGTTTTGCAGACCTCTGCCTTACCACTTGGCTATGCCGCCCATCGTTGGGTTGCTTGTTGTCAGGAGGTGTGCATCATCATAACGAGGCTAGGATACGAGTGCAAGGGATTTTTGCCAGGGTACCATAGGGCCCCCATCCAGGGAAGGCTGCATAGGTCGACATCATGTCCGAGATTCTTGATCACGAACACTCGAGCTGACCAGCTCCTGCAATTGGAGGAGCTGCAAATCCTCTGCTATCCCACGCTGGCGGATAGCAGTCGCTTTAAAATGGTGCATCTCGAAAGCCACCTGCGGATTTTCCCAGAAGGGCAATGGGTAGCCCTCGACGGCGCACGCGTAGTGGGGATGTCGGCGGGATTCCTCTACACGTTCGACTTTGACCATCCGCACCACAGTTTCGATGAAATTATCGATTATGGTTTCTTCACGCGCCATGAGCCGCACGGGCAGCATTTCTACGGGGCAGACGTCAGTGTGCATCCGGATTACCGGGGCCGTGGCATCAGCCGTCGTCTCTACGATGCCCGCAAAGCGTTGGTTCGGCAGCGTCTACTGCGTGGTATCGTGACCGGGGGCATGATTCCAGGTTTCGTGCACTATAAAGCAGTGATGGATGCACAGACGTATGTTGCCCACGTCGTCTCCGGCGACATATTCGATCCTACCCTGTCCGTTCAATTACGGCAAGGCTTTCGCGTACGAGGCCTGTTGCCCAATTACCTTCCTGACAGCGCCACAGACGGGTGGTCGGTGCTGATTGAATGGACGCCTGATTTGACCGCACCCTAAAGATTTTGTATCATAAGCCTGCTGTTCAGTCTGGGTGGGGGCCTTCTCACTTGTAAGACTGACGAGTGGGCTTTATGCCACCCGGGATTTCGAAGCCCCGTTTTGGCGACGCAGCTGGTGGCAAAACGTGTCGACTATATGGAGCGGTGATAGCCCTGTGACACCTCATGTTCCCCCACCGGGACGCTCGATATGGCGATGGCTTTTGTATTGCGGGGGCGTCTGCCTAGAACTGCTGGGCATGGCATTTATGGGGGCGGTCATTGTGATGTTTTTTGGACAGGTGGAGGCAGGCGATTTGCTCTCACTGACCGCTCGGGGAATGATCTTATTTTACAGTGGGTGGTTTTGTGTGCGACAGGCGAGTCGAGGAGCAGGGCAGGCCTCGCAAGAACAGGGGTGAGAAGCATGCGCGTAGAACGCGAGCGGGAACTGCGGAGACGTCGGAAGCGTCATGAAAAGGCTCGCAAGGAGCGCCGCAAAGCGGCTTTGATGCAGGCAGGGAAGTGGCCGCTGACCCCCATCAGGACATAGGGGTCGTTAGCCGACATGCATGAGTTCGAATTTTTGGTGCCAGCGGTGCATGAGCGCCTGACTCAGACCCTTGTGTTCGGGGTGGGACAGGTGGGGATCCTCAGCCACAAGGGCAAAGGCCTCGCGACGTGCTTCGGCCAGGATGCGCTGATCACGGATGAGATGGGCCACCCGCAACTCCGGCAGTCCGGACTGGCGCGTGCCTAGGAATTCCCCAGGACCACGAATCTCCAGATCACGTTCGGCGATCATGAAACCGTCGTGGTGCTCCGTCAGTGCCTGTAAACGCTGCTTGGCCTCTTCTGACATGGGGAAATCGGCCATCAACAGACAATAGGCTTGGTGATGGCTGCGTCCCACACGCCCCCGTAGCTGATGCAATTGGGCCAACCCAAAACGTTCGGCGTGTTCCACAAGCATAAGCGAGGCGTTAGGGACATCTACTCCGACCTCGATGACGGTAGTTGAGACCAACACCTGCAGGTTCCCACTTGAAAAAGCACGCATAATCTGCTCTTTCTCGTTGCTTTTCAAGCGCCCGTGCAGCAATCCCACCTGAAATTCTTGAAAGACCTCGCGTTGGAGCTGCTCTGCCATGGCTGTCGCGGCACGCAGGTCGGTTTTCTCTGATTCCTCAATCACTGGATACACTACATACACCTGTTGCCCCTGGCGCAACACCTGTCTCATGAGCTCATAACTTTCGTCCCGACGACTCTCGTAGCACAGCTTGGTGATGACTGGCAGCCGGCCGGGCGGGAGCTCATCGATGATCGATACCTCCAGGTCGCCATACACGGTCATGGCAAGCGTGCGTGGGATGGGAGTCGCTGTCATGACCAATACATCTGGAGAGTAGCCCTTGCGCTTCAGCGTCGCCCGCTGGAGCACGCCGAAGCGATGTTGCTCATCGATGACCGCCAAGCCAAGCGCCTTGAACTCCAACCCTTCCTGAATGAGGGCATGAGTCCCGATAACGAGGTCAACGTCGCCGGCGGTGATGGTCTCTAACAGTTCCCGTCGTCGGCTGCCTTTGATGGCGCTCGTCAACAACACCACACGCACACCAAACGGTTCCACCAGACGATGCATGGTCAGATAATGTTGTTCGGCGAGAATCTCCGTTGGCACCATGATCGCTGCCTGAAAGCCGCTTTCGATGGCCAGCAGCATCGCCAGCAAGGCGACGATGGTTTTACCGCTGCCCACATCACCTTGGAGTAAGCGATTCATCGGGTGCAGCCGCACGCATATTGGCCGATTATCTCGGCTAACACATGCTCCTGCGCCGTGGTGAGTTTGAACGGTAGTTGAGCGCGCAATTGATCGGCCAAGCGCACCAGTGCCGCGATACGCGACCCGGCGCTCTTCGATCGTCGTATCGCGCTGCCGCAGCGCCAGCCCAAGCTCCAGAAGAAATAGTTCCTCAAAGACCAGGCGGCGATGGGCTTCTGAGGACCCATGGTTCAACGCATCCAGATCGGCGTCAGCGGACGGAAAGTGGACCTCTTGGAGATGCCTGTGAAGCCCCCATGAGATGTAAGTCGCGCTCGCAGGGCCGACGGTAGACAGTCCTCGACCTGATCGGCATACTCATCCACAATGCGTTTGATGAACCGTGCGCAACGTTTTCTGGTGCAGGCCTTCGGTGGTCGGATACACTGGCACCAGACGCCCGGTATGGAGCGGCTCACGCTCATCGGCCTCAATGAGCTCCAAATCGGGGTGGTGCACCTCCTTGCGCTGTCCAGAGTATGGATTGATGCGGACCTCACCGGTCACTATCACCCGCTGGCCTGTGCGATAGCGCTGGCGCATGTAGGCTTCGTGAAACTGGAACCACAGGCAACGAATCGTCCCCGTGGCATCGCCGACGATCATTTCATAGAGCCGCCTGCCTCGTCCGGTTCGGCTGCTGCCGGAGACCAGGATGGTGCCTTCGAAGGTCTCCTGTGTCCCGACCTGTCAGGTTGCGGATCTGCTTCAGATTGGTGCGGTCATCATATCGGCGCGGCAGGAGCGCCAGGGCATCACCGATGGTCTCGATCCCTAATCGCTGGAGCATCTGCGCACGGGCCGGGCCCACGCCCTTGAGAAATTGGATCGACTGAGTCAGGACGTTGACAGGTGTCGGGGATGTGATCGGAGCATCCGAAGTGGAGACGAGGGGATGACGTTGTGGACTCTCAGGGAGCGGTCGATCGACAAGTGCCATGAGATGATCGAGGTGGCCAAGGGCTGTGCTGATGAGCTGATGCTTCGTGTTGGGATCGGACCGGTCGAAACCGGTGAAGAGACGACGGCAGGCATCGAGGTTGGCGGCAAGCTCTGGCGCAGGGTGCAATGCCGAGGCTGCCTCCAACCATTCGAGCAGGCGCCCTTCGAGGTCCTGGAGCACCGCGATCTTACGCACATTCTGGCGGGCTGCAAACTCGAGAGGACGCCGTAGCTGCTGCAACCGCTCGACAAACTGGTCGCGATCAAAGGCCATGCCTACCCCTATCGTCGATCTTCACAACTCCCCTTGGCTAATCGGTGAGGAAAAAACGTTGAGCTCTCGGGGAGGCTTTGGTATAGTATCGCCGCTGTCGACCGAGAGCTCATCTGTTCATGGGGAGGTAGGAGGTATGGCTCGGATATGTGACATCTGTTCCAAAGCCCCGATGTTCGGGCACAATATCAGCCACGCGCACAATGTTACCAATCGCCGTTGGACGCCCAACATTCAGCGCATCAAGGTACGCCACGAGGGGAAAGTTCGTCGTATCCGTATCTGCACGCGCTGCCTGCGGTCAGGCAAGATTGAAAAGGTGATCTAACCGCAAGAAGATTGCGCCAACGGAAGCTCCAACGGTATCCGACAGGCGGTCGTCGCGGGTCACGCATGGCGTTTCCGCGGCCAATCTTTCACACGTATGACAGAGATGACCCCTTTCACCTGGCGAATCATCTTCATCACGCCTTGGAGATGATTGAGGTCATTAATATCGATGACGAAGTTGAACAATGCCCGCTGTTCATCGCTCGTGGTCACAGTGGCCTCACGGATATTGACGTCGGAGAGCGCGATGGCGGCACTGATCTTCGCCAACATGCCGGTACGATCGACTGTCACGACCGAAATCCCGACCGGGTGCGGGATCACCTCTTCGACATCCCACTCGACCTCGATCATGCGTTCCGGCGTAAACTCGACGAGGCGGGGACAATCCGATGTATGGATGGATACACCCCGTCCAATCGTGATGAAGCCAACAATGTCGTCCCCCGGCACCGGGTTGCAGCAGCGGGCGTAGCGGGTCATGATATCCTCAACGCCTCGCACCTTTACCCCGCCGACCTCATGGGCGGGAAGCTGTTTCGAGTCCGCCTTCGTGGGTTTCTGGCGCGCTTCCAAAACTTCCTTTGGCAGGAGTTTCGTCAGTACCTGAATGACTGAGATTTTGCCAAAGCCGATTTCGGCCATCAGGTCGATCGGCGTATTGAGGCTGAAACGCTTCGCGACCTCGCTCATCTCCTCTGATTTCAACAAACTGCCGGCATTCAACCCATACTTCTGGATTTCGCGTTCAAGCAGTTCCTTGCCGAGGGTGATGCTGCGTTCTTTCTCGGTGGCTTTAATCCAGGCTCTGATCTTGGCACGGGCGCGCGACGTCTTGACGATCTTCAACCAGTCTTTGCTGGGAAAGTGGTTGGGGTTGGTCAGAATCTCAATGACGTCCCCATTACGTAATTGATACTTCAGTGGCACCATACGATTGTTGACTTTAGCCCCGACGCACTTGTGCCCAATGGCGGTATGAATCGAATAGGCGAAGTCGATCGGGGTGGCGCCGCGAGGAAATGATTTGACGTCTCCGCGTGGTGTAAAGACATAGACCTCTTCGGGAAAGAGATCGATCTTCAACGTCTCCATGAAATCATGGGCATCCCCCGCCGTGTCCTGCTGCCAATCTAGCAGTTGCCGCAACCAGGCGAACTTCTCGGTAACCTTCTCGTCGCTCTTACCTCCTTCCTTGTAGCGCCAATGGGCGGCAATGCCCTGCTCAGCGGTCTTATGCATGTCTTCGGTACGAATTTGGAATTCGACCCGCTCCCCCTGTGGTCCCATCAACGTCGTGTGCAAAGATTGGTACAAATTGGGCTTGGGGAGAGCGATAAAATCCTTGAATCGGCCTGGAACCGGGGTCCACAGCGCATGTAAGGTGCCGAGGGCAGCGTAGCAATTGCGCACGTTGTCAGTGATGATGCGTAGGCCAATGACATCATAGACATCATCGAAGCCAATTTTTTGCCGCAGCATCTTTTGATAAATACTGTAGAAGTGCTTAGGGCGCCCGAGCACTCTCGCGGGAACCCCGGAACCTTCCAACTCGACGAAGACACGCTCCCGGATCTTCGCGACATAGGCTTCGCGCTCTTGTCGCCGTGATGCAATCTGGTCCTTCAAGTCGTGGTAGGCTTCCGGGTTCAGATACTTGAACGAGATATCTTCCAACTCCGATTTGACCCAATGGATACCCAGACGGTTGGCCAACGGCGCATAGATGTCCATCGTCTCCTGGGCGATGCGCTGCTGCTTATGCTCCGGCAGGTACTCGAGCGTGCGCATGTTGTGCAGGCGGTCGCCGAGTTTGACCAGGATGACACGGATGTCTTTAGCCATGGCGAGCAGCATCTTGCGAAAGGTTTCCGCTTGCCGCTCTTCCTGCCGCGAGAACTCGACCCGTCCTAATTTCGTCACACCGTCGACAATCACCGCCACCTCTTCACCAAACTCCTGCTGTAGCTGTGCCACCGTCACATCGCAATCTTCCACGGTGTCATGTAACAAACCACTACCAATGGTGACCGAGTCCATACGCAGGTCAGCCAGAATCATCGACACGCCAAGAGGATGGCTTAGATAGGGGGAGCCGCTGGCACGGCGATGTCCGGCATGACTCTTGGCCGCAAAGTTATAGGCGCGCTCGATGAGTTCCAGCTCGGCATTGGGATTGTATGACTGGACTTTCGATATGAGCTCTTGGACATCAGCCACCGCCGCATTATCCGACATGATGTGATTCCTTCCGTGCTGTCTCATCCGAGGCTGTTGGGGTGACGTCTATTTCCTCACCCCCCTGTGCCATCAGTTTCAAATTCCGGATCGCGCTCCGAAAATTGTTGCCAAGCTGCGACAATCGGCCCCAGCCGAATATAAACAGGACTATGCCTAAGACGACTACAAGTTCCGCAAAACCGAAGCCGAACATCGTTTCTCCCACAGGCACCCAAAGCAAGCGACCTAATGTCGATGTGTCAAAGTCGTCAGCTGGTATCTGGGGCATCCTCTGCAACAACCACCACAACCGCGATGGATTTGTCGCCCCTGCCGACGTGGTCAACACCACATCAAAACACTTGGTAGGGGCAGGACCAAGGGCAACAGCTTTGAGTCTATCAAAGCCTACCCCTGGGTGTCAACCGGAGGGAAGCCTAATCAACCAACGTCTCAGCCGGAGGGGAGACCGCTGCTTTGGGTTGCAAAGCTCTGCCCCACCAGTAGATATTGGGTACGCCACCAATCATCCACAGGGCTATTGCACCACTCTCCAGGTGTAAGTTAGTGAAATTCCGAAGTGAACCCGGTGAGGATAGCCGCGTTGACTCCTGACAACCCGTATGATACCGTATCTATTAAATTACCCACAGTCGATCTCTACAAAGGTTTCCAGGTATGCCCACACGTACCACATTCATGCTGTATGTGACTGCAGGGCTGAGTTTCATCGGCTTTGCTCAGGTATATTTGCTGGGAAAGAGTCACCGTCTGCTGTGGCGATCGTCACTACGTCCTCGTATACGTCAGGTCCTTTTCGGGGCTCTATGTGCCTTTGTCGTACTGATGTATATGCCCTACCCTCTGCGCTTGCTCTACAGGTGGCCAGATCAAGAGGTATCCGCGCTTGTGCTCTATGGTCTGCTCTATCCCTTTAGCCTGTGGGGCATGATCTCTGTGTCGATTTTTCTCATCGTCCTGGTCACGGATCTCGGTGTCGCCGTGTTCAAACTCTGGCGACCCCAATTTCCTATGTATAGGCCGCTAAACAAGTCCCTCGCCGAGCCACTGTGCACCACTCGCAGGGAGTTTTTGAGATGGAGTGCCGCCGCAGTCGCGTTGTCCCCGGTAGGAGTATTTACGTACGGAGCAGCTATCGGTAAGGAGCGATATGAGACCGTCGAGCGCACCATCAGGCTTCCTAGACTCTCTCCGGTGTTAGCCGGCCTGCGGGTCGTTCAACTCACAGATATCCATGTGGGAAATTTCATGAAGCAGGCCAAGCTTGAATGGTATGTTCGGGCGGTGAACGATCTGCACCCGGATCTTATTGCGCTCACCGGAGACTTCATTGGTTCGTCGGCGCATTTCATTCCAGCATGTGCCGCTGCTCTGGAGAAACTGCAGGCGCGAGAGGGCGTCTTTGCCTGTTTGGGCAACCATGATTATTGGGTCGGCGCTGAGCGCGTTACAGAGGCCTTAGAGACGGCAGGAGTGGAGGTGTTGCGCAACGAAGCCCGCAAGTTGTCCTTGAAGGGGGCCACCTTGAATGTCGCCGGGGTTGACGACCCGTGGCGCGGTTTTGCCGACTTCGACCGGGCGCTGTCGATGAGCGATCCGAATGCCCCCACGATCATGCTGTGCCACCAACCGGACCTTTTCCCAGCAGTGGTACAACGCGATGTGGATCTTACCCTAGCTGGGCACTATCACGGGGGGCAGGTCAAGTTGCAATTCCTCGGCATGGAAGTGTCACCAGCACACCTCGTCTCCGAGTTCGTCGAAGGACACTTCGTCCAGGGTCGCTCGCAGCTATATGTCAGCCGTGGCATCGGCATTACCGGTCCGCCGGTGCGTCTCAATGCTGCGCCAGAAATCACCCTCCTGCATCTCACGTGACCTTTCACGATTGTCTGGCGATTACCCTGCCCAATGCTATGATCGAGACTGCCACGAGACGTCGGGACTCATTCCATGAATATGTAACTGTAGAGACGTTCATCCGCAAAGAGGACGGCCACGGCCCGCTGTTGAGTGGTCTTGCGTTCTTCGTTGTAAAGACCTAGAAATAAGACTGAATGCTTTTCAATGCTGTGATCATAGATCCAGGCTTCGCGATCCTGAAGCACCGAATTGCGTGTCGGAACGCCCAGCACTCGTAGGACGTCAGCCTTGGTGGACAGGCCCGGTTGCAATTGAGCCAATAGCAGTGGGTCGATTTCCGTCCCACGTTCCTTGAGGTCGACCAGGCAGCCCTCGAGAAGCAAAGGCAACACGATCACTAATACCCACCATTGATTCATCTGCACGCGCTTGGTCCCCATTTTGCGCTATCGTCCAAACAGCCGCCAGATGAGGCCGACTTTTGGAATTTCTTCCGGCACAACGACGGCGGTTCGGGCCAGGATTTGCTCCTGGTACTTGATGCGTACCTCACCGATGACTTGCCCACGATGGGCAGGAGCTGGCAAATCATTGGGAACCTGAACATCAGTGAGCAGTTGTTTTTCGATGTCCTTCTTGACGACTACAGCGACGTCCTCCTGAGCTACCGCCCGTACCTTCCTGATGGTGCTTCCCGACACCTTGATTTCCGGGCCAACCGGTGCATCCTTCCGCACCAACACCACCTTTCTGTAGCTATTGAAGCCCATCGCCAGAAGGCGTTTGGCCTCATCGAATCGCACGGTGCTGTTCGGTGCTCCCATGACCACGGCGATCATGCGCACTCCATCACGTTGCGCCGTAGCCGTGACATTGAAGCCTGCCTGGGCATGGAAGCCGGTCTTGAGCCCATCGACGCCCGGAAACTGGTAGACGAGCTTGTTGGTATTGGTCAGAGTAAATTTGCCTCCCCTTAGGCTATCTTCCTTAGTGGCACTCCAAACAAAGAGCTCGGGATATTTGGTGAGTTCGCGGGCAAGAACCGCCATATCGTGGGCACTGGTCAGGTCACTCGGATCCCCATTGCTTGGCGGTAAGCCATGGACTGTCTCAAAATGGGTCTCGTTCATGCTCAGTCCCTTGGCCCGCTCATTCATCAGCACCAAGAAGCCCTCGACCGTTCCTGAGATGTGCTCGGCTACAGCCACACAGGCGTCATTTGCGGAAGCAATCGCGACGGCCTTCATCATCTCTTCGAGCGTAAACACCTCGCCCTCACGCAGATAGACCTGAGACCCGCCCATTTTGCTTGCATGCGTCGTGGCGGTGATGCTATCACTCAGGTGCACCTCGCCAGCCCGCAGCTTCTCCATGACGATGAGCATGAGCATCATCTTCACCATCGAAGCCGGGGCACGTTGCTTATGGATGTCTTTCTCGAAGAGGATGGCCCCCGTTGCGACCTCCATGAGTAAGGCCGATTCAATCGGTGGTGGCGCCGCACCGTTCGCCGGCCGCCGCTTCGAGCGCTCTCCGGCAGTGGCGAGGGAGACTAAGACTACCACACCAAGAGAGAGCACTATGATGCCGAGCAGTCCTCGACGCGCAGGTTGTCGCGGCATGTCGATCCTCCCATTCTCAAGCATTATGCCAGCGTCATTCCTCTCAATGGGTCTGGCGCATCCTCTCCCGCGTCAGCGATCCTTGCGAGGGAATCAGCTATGGGAGAGACTCTTCTGTGTCGGACGAAAGTACGGAACATTTTGAAAAAAGGAGGCTCCTGCACCACTTGAGCGACGGTTTATAGATCAGCTGATGCCTGTAGTGGAGACGATCTTGCTGATCAGGTGAGATCCATCTGGGATGGCCACATCATTCAAGATAATCGAGCCCACAATCGTCACCCCTCGCCCGACGCGAACGCGCGGCCAGAGGACGCTCTGCACCAGGCATACATCGTCAGCGAGCTCGCAACCCTCACCTAGAATCACCTCCGGCCCAATACCGCCGCTGACCTGCACGTCATCACCAGCCCGGCCAGCCGTTGCCGAACCTACCACCTCTGCCGGTCTCCCATAAACCGGTGCAGCCATGCTCAGGCCATCCACATCGGGCGGTAGGTTCACAGCCGGTCCGGCACGCCCACCGACAGCGTCCATATTGGTTTCCCAGTATCGACGGGGTGTGCCTATGTCCGACCAATAGCCCTGCATCAGGTAACCATATAAGCGCGACGGATGACGGAGGAGAGTTGGATACACATCGGTTGTTAGAGCGGCGACGCTCGCTATCGAGAGAGCGTCGAGCACCGCTGGATCAAGGATTTGTACGCCGGTGAAAAGTGTTTCGGTAAGCGGCCCAGAGACCCAAGGGAGCTGCTGGTCAACGAACTGGGCGATTTGCCCATGGGCGTTCACCTTGATCTTACCGTAGTTGTATCGGTGGTGTGCAGGATGCAGCACGATCGTCGCCAGTGCTGCGCGCGATAGATGATACTGAATCACGGCCGACAAGTCAACGTCGAAAAGAATGTCGCCGTGCACGATGAGAGCCGGTTCGTTTCCAAAGAACTGGCGCATGCGCTGCACGCCACCAGCGGATCCAAGTAGCTCCGCTTCTTCAGAGTACGTCACCTCAACTCCGAGATGCTCGCCACGGCCCAACCAGCTTCGGATTTGCTCACCTCGGTAGTGCAGGTTGATGGCAATCTCGTGAATGCCTGCCTGCCGCACGTGCCAGATGAGGTACCACAAGAGGGGGCGATTGAGTATTGGCACCAGCGGTTTTGGAAGATACCTTGTGAG
Organism: uncultured Nitrospinota bacterium; assembly: GCA_963707985.1. Taxonomy (GTDB): domain Bacteria; phylum Tectomicrobia; class Entotheonellia; order J063; family CAVPRW01; genus CAVPRW01. The sequence continues at coordinate 88,235 of CAVPRW010000010.1, forward strand.
AGGGCGCAGCCGACTTCCGAGGCCGGCTGCCAAGATCATGGCGCGCACAGTTGGGGGCTATGCTGGGGAGGTTGCCGGGGAGGCCCCCAGCAAGGCACGTAGCTCTTCTCCCTCGACCACCTCTTTATCCAGTAGGCGCCGGGCGAGACGCTCGAGATCGTCGCGCCGCTTGGTCAGGAGATCGCGCACACGTGCATAGGTCTCGTGGATGATGCGTGCCACTTCCTGGTCGATCTCACGAGCGGTCGCCTCGCTGTACTCCTTTGGAGCCGTTAAGCTACCGTCGAGAAACACCGACCCACGCTTAGCTTCGAAGGCCAAGGGGCCAAACTTGGGGCTCATCCCATACTCGATCACCATGCGCCGGGCGATGTCAGTCGCGCGGGTCAGATCATTATGGGCACCGGTGGAAACTTCATCGAAGACGAGTTCTTCCGCTACTCGGCCACCGAAGAGGACGGCGAGCTTGTCCAGTAACTCCGAGCGTGTCATCAAATAGCGGTCTTCGGTGGGGAGCTGCAACGTATAGCCGAGCGCCGCGATGCCACGCGGGACGATCGAGATGCGATGCACCGGGTCGGCATTAGGCAGGCTAGCGGCCACCAGTGCGTGGCCTGACTCGTGATAGGCAACGATTTCTTTCTCTTTGTCGCTGAGGAGACGATTTTTCTTCTCCAGCCCCGCCACAACACGGTCGATGGCCTCTTCGAAGTCCTCCATCTCCACCGCATCTTTATCCTTCCGCGCCGCTAACAGCGCCGCTTCGTTCACCACGTTCGCGAGGTCGGCCCCGACAAATCCCGGCGTGCGCTGAGCGATAGTACGCAGATCGACTTTAGGACTCAAGCGCACTTGCTGGGCATGCAATCGTAAAATGGCTTCGCGGCCGTTCAGGTCAGGCCGATCGACTAGTACCTGGCGATCGAACCGACCCGGTCGAAGGAGGGCTGAATCAAGAATCTCCGGACGGTTCGTCGCCGCCAGAATGATCACCCCCTTACGTGAATCAAAGCCATCCATCTCGACCAGCAGTTGATTGAGCGTCTGCTCTCGTTCGTCATGCCCGACCAGCGGATTGGCTCCGCGAGCTTTGCCAAGGGCGTCCAACTCGTCAATGAAGACAATGCATGGCGCAATGGAAGCCGCTTGCGCAAACAGATCGCGCACGCGCGACGCTCCGACGCCGACGAACATCTCGACGAATTCCGACCCATTGATCGAGAAAAATGGCACCTTGGCCTCACCGGCCACAGCCCGCGCCAGTAACGTCTTCCCGGTGCCGGGCGGACCGACGAGCAAAACCCCCTTGGGGATTTTCCCCCCAAGGCGTTGGAACTTCTTGGGATGACGCAGAAACTCGACGATTTCTACCAGTTCATCCTTCGCCTCCTGCACCCCCGCTACATCGTTGAACGTCACCTTGACCTCGTTCTCACCGTAGATCTTGGCCTTGCTCCGGCCGATGGTCATCACCGTGCCGCCCGGGCTCATGCGCCGGAAAATCAGACTCCAGATCCCAAAGAAAATGAGGATCGGCACCACCCACGACAGCAGCGTGGTGAGCCACGTGCTTTCATAGCGGCCGGAATACTTGACCCCATGCTGCTCGAGGTCATTCACCAAATCGGGGTCTTGAACGCGAATGGTGAGAAAGAGCCGGGTGCCACCAAGCGCCCCCTCTTGCCCCTCTTTGACGACGCCCCGAATATCATCTTGGCTGAGGGTCACGCTTTCGATTTTGCCGTTGCGGAGGAGATCTTTGAACTCGCTATAGGGGATGCGATTGATTGTTTCAGCTAGGAAGATGTTCTGGATGAGGATCATGAGCAGCAAGGCCACGATGAAATAGCCCAGCGAGAACCGCGCGCGCATGGGCATCTTTTTGCGGGGTCGACGCTGCCGGCTCTGGAGACCTAGGGTGTCCTTGAGCTCATCGAGCCAGGATCGCTTCTCTTCATCACGCATCTCCGGATCGCCGCGTCCTGCCTCGGCGAAAATCCGATTATATCTCAGCGTCCTCACCATCCCCGAAATCCTCCGGCTTTACATCTCTCAGCCAATCCTGCAGTTCATCAGGGCTCCCCTCCTGTTGGGTCGACTGAATGGTCAGCCCCATGGCCTCAGCATTCTCCAACACTTCGTCCATCACATAGATGGGCGCCTGTACCTTCAGTGCTAAGGCGATCGCATCGCTGGGCCGCGCATCGGCGACCACTTGGGCCTGATCGACATGCATAAAGATGTTGGCATAAAAGGTGTCGTCCTTGAAGGTATCGATCACCACCCGCTCCACATTGACCTGCAGCCCATCGAGGACGTTCTTGAAGAGGTCGTAGACCATGGGTCGAGGAGAGGGGTAACGATTGAGCTCCCGAAAGATCGCCAGCGCCTCCGGCACGCCAATGAGTAGAGGCAGCGCGCGCTTGCCGCTCTCATCGACCAAGGTGATCACCGCTGCGCCTTTTGACTGGTCAAAGACGACCATTCCAATTTTCATCCGGTGCATCGTCTGAGAGTCTCCGCTCACATGTCGCCCCTCGCGCTATGGTTGCGATTGCTCTATGGCTTCACGATTGAGCCGATATACCGCCGATGTACTCGCGACCAGCAGATGTCCCAGCGAATCCAGCGCCAGCCCAACGAGGTTGACGCCGCTCACGACATGGCGCACCTCGCCTTGCGGGGTAATTGTCAAAATGCCCGCATCGCCCCGATAGTATGCGATCACGTATAGATTATCCTGGGGATCGAAGGCCAAGCCTTGGGGACGCCCAAGATCGGTGGCAAACGCCTGTATCTCACCTTCCGGTGTGATCCGGTGAATGGCGTCATAGCCAGACATCGAGGGGTTGGTGACATACAAATTGCCCTGGTGATCGAAGGCTAAGTGAAAGGCTGCCACGCTGGCCGCAAGGGTGGCGAAGGCGGTCGGGCTCCCTTGGTGGTTCACCCGGTAGATGGTCCCCTCACGATCCCCCACGTACAGGTACCCGTGGGGATCAAAGGCGATTCCCGTGGCGACTCCCAAATCACGCGCGAACACGCTGGAGGTCCCCTCAGCCGTGACGCGGTACACCTTCCCATCAAAACGGCTGGAAATGTACATCTCGCCATCCGGACCGAACGCCATCCCAGTAGGATTGACGATATCGTGCACGAACGGCGTGAGAATGCCGCGCGGGCTGATCTTATACACCGATACCGGGACTTTTTGTCCTCGGGATCCACTCAAGGTGACGAAGAGATTCCCCTCTGCATCGATGGCGGGATTCGACACTGGGTGCAGGTTTTGCGCCATACGCGAGCCGATCTCGCAAGGAATTCCGTTGCTGACATGGCCATTGGTTTCGAGCGTGACCATGCCGCTCATCGCTCCAACCGGGACTCTGGCGATGAGCAGGTTGTCACGGGCTAAGTCTGGGCGCGTTGCCACACCCCCAATGCGCAAGCGTGACCCGCTGAATGCCCCCATGTCCAGGTGACGACAGGCAATCGTAATACGTCCACCTTCGATTGCCGCCTGTGGTTGCATGTTCAGGAGGGTCACACCCTCGGACTGATGCTCGGTAGTCATTCATGACCTCAAATGTCTTCAGTCGTCTCTTCGCCCACCCAAACCGTTCACCATTCAGCCATTGTCAACAATCAACCCGGCCATTCGCCGGCTTCAGCCCTCAAAAGCCAAGACGCTTTTTCGTCTCTTCCTCATAAAGTTTCTGGTACATGACATCCCACTCGCGGTTGCCCTCGGTGATCTTACGCGAGTATGAGGCGAGCCTGCGCCGCACTTCTGCGTCGACAACCTCTTCGATCTTGAGCTCATCGGTCAGTGTCTTGACGATCTGTAAGCGCACATCGTTTTCCGCCTTGAGAAATGTCACGCTGCCCGCTTTCTGGAAGGCCTTGACGATGAGGTGAGAGAGAGAATTGATCTTGGGGCGACTAAGGCTCATCAACGACATCCTCGGACGCGGCCCGCCACGGACGGCGCCGGCGATCAAAGAATGAGACCGCGTTCCTGTACGAGTTTCCGCTTCACCATGGTGAACATCTTGTGGTAATCGGCCTCACCTTTATTGAATTCGTTGCTAAAGGCGCGTAAAAGCTCCTTCACTTCGTCATTCAGACGGTCCTCAACCTGTAAGTCTTCGGTGATGACCTCGCGAATCAACTCCTCCACCTTCTCGCCGTCGCCCACCATCTGAACGCATCCCTTGGTCCTCAAATCACGTGCAATTGCCTGAGCCAGATACTGGATCATCTCTCGCCGCAAACGCATGTCGCATCGCTCCGACGGCGTGCCCCTAGCTGAGCTCCTCATGGAGCTGAAGGGGGGAAATGTGTCTCATTCCGACTGACCCGCCTTGCAGCAGCACAACCGTGACTCATCGCCTCGATCTTCCGGCTACCATGCTGATCTTACCACGCCTGCCAATCAAGCTGCAACCGTTGTTTACGACAACCTCTTTTCCGTGTCGCAGTCAGGGGACTCCTGGGCGTTTCTTCGGTCGGCATCCGAGGTGCCTTATGCGCTGTCACACGCATTGACAGCGGACATACACCCATGCCATACTCAGGCTATGGTGATCAGTGCTGATCATCATGGGAGGCCGGGGTTCTACCGTTACCGGGGCTGTGACACCAGAAACTGGTGCGGCGGTGACCCTGGTCGTCGGCCTGTCGGTTGGTCACGCGGCTCAGGGAGTTGACCATGCCAGCCTCGGCGCAACACTGGCATGCCTAGAAGGGGAGTGGACGATCATGCAACAGGCGTTGGCAGTGGCCATCGATGCGGCCCAGGCAGCAGGACGCGCCATTCGTGACCTCTATGGCCGTGACCTTACCATCACACAGAAAGGGGAATCCGGGCCGGTCACCGAAGCCGACCTGGCATCCAATGCCTGCATCCATGGGATACTGCGGCAGGCGTTTCCGAATGATGGGTGGCTATCGGAGGAAACCGTCGATCGGCCCGATCGACTAGCGAAGTCGCGTGTATGGATTGTCGATCCGCTCGATGGTACATGGGAGTTCACCACGGGCGTACCGGAGTTCGTGGTGTCCATTGGTCTGGTAGTCGACGGCGTGGCGGTGCTCGGGGTCCTCTACAATCCGATCACGGAGGAGACCTTCAGCGGTTGTCACGGCGAGGGGGCATGGTTGAACGGTGCGCCTATGGTCGTGTCACCGACGACGGACCTGGCCACCAGCACATTCTGCGTCAGCCGCACTGAGTCTGGGAAGGGGTTATTGCAAGCGCTGGATAAACGTCTCAACCTCGAGCCGAAGGGCTCCATCGCTTATAAATGCGGCTTGGTAGCAAAGGGACGTTATGCCGGGGTGTTCACTTGCAACCCCCGTAACGAGTGGGATATTTGCGCTGGGGTGGCAATCATCGAAGCCGCTGGTGGGCACGTCACCGATCGGCAGGGCGAGCCCTATCGCTTTAATCAACCGGATCCTCTCAAAAAACCGTTGGTCGGCACGAACACTCATGTGCATGCAGCACTGCTGGCCATTCTTCATGAGTCAGGAGAACACCCACGCTAGATGCCCCGCTCCCACATCTCCGTCAGCTCGCGATAGGTGAACGTGAGCTCCAGACCTTCGCCAATGATGCGCACCTGCGCGTCGCTCAAAGCCGCCGTATGCCAGAGTTGCTGCAGCTTGCTCTCGACATAGGCCAGGCGCTCACGCAGGTAATCAACCTCGCGGGCCACGTATTGCTCGAATTCGATGGCCGTCAAGGCCCGCGGATGCTGATATAAGTGGGTATAACGTATTTTGTCCGCCAGCGCCAGATGACTCTGCAGCAGGTGAATCTTGGCCTGATAATAGTGGGCCCAGAGCCACAGACTGACACCGGCGGAGTTTTGTGGATTCTCCACATATTCCACGATGGCCTGTGCTTGCCCGACGTTCATGGGTAGCGGTGGTGTTGATCCCTCCGGCATGGTCTCCTTCTCCTTGACGCTTCGATACCGGCATCACTAGGCCTCATCCCAGTTGTGCCAGGATGGCAGCATGGACGAGCTCGTGGGCCAGGCGTTCCAACGGTGTCTGCCGAAACCGCTCAGATGAAATCCTCCGCGTCTGGTAGAACCCCTCATGCTGTTCCACACTCGCTGTTTCCCACGGCAAGCCAACAACGCGCAGGCCGCGTGTGGCGCCCTCCTCGACGATGGCACCGAGCTGGCGGGCGTCGACCGTAGGAAGCTCGACCACCCATGAGGTTGTTTCGGTGCCAACACGGTCAAGAGCGGTAGTGATCTGTGCTGGAGGGGATCCACGCACCGACGGCAGTTGGTAATGTGTCTCAACCGCCCGTTGTATGGCTGCAGCAGCAGCGGACGGCCATTGTACCAGGAGCAATAGTGTCGGATAATTGGCGAAATAGGTCCGGCGCAAGCGCACGGCAAAGCCGTAGGGGAGCTGCAGGCTGCCAAGTTTGCCGCCGCTGTCGGCCGGTGTGGTTTTGGTCTTGAAGCCATGATAATCCGAGCCACCTGTGATCATCAAGCCCAGTTGGTTGGCCAGACGGATGAAATAGAGCTGCTCCTCAGCGTCATGATGGCTGTGGTAGGCCTCTACGCCATTGAGGCCTAAGGCGCTGAGCTCCTGAATAACCTGTTGGAGTCGCACGCGATCCGGGGTAATGAAGCGCGGGTGTGCCACCGAGGACAGCCCGCGAGCCTGGCGCACGAGTGCCATCGCCTCGTCGGCTGGCATGAAGAATTTCGCAACATTGCAGGGGATGAGATACTCCGTGAACGCCGTGTTCATATCCGGCACGTACCCATGATCGATCAGCGCCGTAGCGATATGTGGCCGGCCGAATGCGCCCTGCACCTGCACCTTCACGGTATCATAGTCGATAGGCTCGCGTCCCTCCTGAACGAGCTTGATGTTGATGCGCTCGAGAATGCGTTCGGCACGCGTTTCACGGGCGACACGGAAGCTTTCGAGTCGTGCCCGCAGGTGTGGGTCATGCCAGGCGAAATAGTAGGCCAGGAGGTGGATGTCCTCGAATTCGGCGTGCGTAATACTGAGCTCGATGCCTGGGATGATCTCGATGCCCGCCGTGTCCCCCACCTCCAGCGCCTCATCGATGCCACCGACATGATCGTGGTCGGTGACGGAGAGCGTGCGCACACCGTTGGTCCTGGCCAGGTGCACCAGCTCAGCAGGCGTCAGGCTCCCGTCGGAAAACAACGTATGGGAATGCAGATCGACCGACCACAGATTAGGCGCCATGAGACGCTCTCCTCATTGCCTGGGGACTGGACTGTGCCCCAATGCTTGCTGCCAACGCTAAGTGCTCAGGACCGCCGATGCATGCCAGGGATGCAGGGTGCGCGACTGCCTGGAACTGACGATGACGCTGTGACTTGAGCGTGAGAATTCTGGCCACGGCCCGATCCACCAGGGATTCGGCCAACTCACCGCGCTGCACGGCGCTAAGGAGACGAGCGTATGCCTGCTCCTGCCGCTCGCGCTGATGGCAGATGAGCAGCAGATCAACTCCAGCGCGTAAAGCCTGCACTGGGACCTCTTCCCATGGCATGGTCTCCGAGACCGCCGCCATGCCCAAGTCGTCGCTGATAATGACTCCTTGAAAGCCAACCTGTACACGTAGGATGCCCGTGAGAATTGCCGACGACAGAGTCGCTGGGAGGTCTGCATCCCAGGCTTTGTATATGACATGGGCGGTCATGATGGCCTCGAGACCAGCTGCTATCGCTGCATGAAAGGGCAGGAGCTCACAGGCGTTCAGCTGGACAACGGTGCGTTCGCACACCGGCAGGGCCACATGGGAGTCGAGCAACGTGTCCCCATGGCCGGGGAAATGCTTGCCGACGGCGATGACGCCGGCCGCGTGCAGACCACGCATCAAGGCTGTCCCGAGGCGCGCCACCGTGTGCGGGTCAGTGCTGAAGGCGCGATCGCCAATGACCGTATTGTCTGGGTTGGAGTGCACATCCAGGACAGGTGCCATATCCATTGTGATGCCGACGGCAGACAACTCGGTCGCGAGGGCTCTACCGACGTTGCAGGTAAGCTCCTCCGAGCCGGTCTGGCCCACCATGGCTGCACTAGGAAAGGCGGTGAAAGGGGCCTTGAGACGTGCCACCCGTCCGCCTTCCTGATCGACAGCGATGAGTAAAGGCGGATGGCCGCGAGCGCGCACCGCCGTCTGTAGACCCTGGGTCAGCGCAAGCAACTGGGCTGGCGAACCGACATTGCGGCCAAAGATGATCACCCCGCCCCAGCCATAGGTCGCCAGCCACACCTCGAGCTCGGACGTCATCGCCATCCCCTCAAAGCCAACGACAAAGAGCTGACCAATCTTTTCCGCCAGCGACATGGACACTTCAGCCATGGTAGCCGATCTCCGACGTGCTGTAGGTACTCGCACCCATATTCCTAGCGCTTCAGCGCTACGAAGAGATCAGAGAGCTTTGTTGTTCCACCCCTGCCGTGTGATATCGTGCGCCAGGCGCGTAGCGCCCGGATGGCCGATACGGACTTTACGCGCCGCAGTTGAGGATATCACCATTTGGGTATTCATGTGGGCCTGTTTGTCTGCATCAATGGCGAACTCCGGGAAAGTCTAGCACTGAGGATCGAGAGCCGTGACTATGTATTGACTCGTAATCTCTACCTTCCTCGGCGGAGCCTTGCGGGCCGGCTCTGCATGACGAAAGACGCTGGCCAGGTCACACCCGATGGCCAAAATCCTCGGGCAAGACGTATTCATATGGACCACAGATCGGCTGGTCTTCTTGAAAGCGGCTGAAGCGAAAGGGGGTGATGTCGACGAACGTCGCTTGCCCTTGTGTGATCAATTCGGCCATGCAGGCCCCTACCGCTGGAGAAATTTTAAAACCGGTGCCGCTGAAACCTGCTGCCAGATACAACCCCTCAATCCCCGGAGCACGATCGAGGATAGCACGCGAATCGGGGCTGACGTCGTAGATCCCCGCATGCCCTCGTTCGTATTCGGCCTGTTGCAAGGCTGGAATACGACGTGCGGCTTTGGCCTTGGCCGCTGGGATGAAGTCGGCATCGTTGGCTTCGTTATAGTGATCGGGGTCAGGGGGCGGCTCGGGCCGCCAGCTGCCGACTCCAATCAAGCTCAAGCCTGAGCCATGGGGCCGGAAATAGGCACCCACGGCAGCATCGATGAACACCATATGTCCCTGTGCCAACGGCGGTGGTCGATGATAGAACGCGATCTGCGCCCGCTGCGGTGTGAGGGGCAAGTCGATAGCGACCATGCGTAGCAACCGATCCGACCATGGGCCTGCCATGACGACGACGACTGAGGCCTCGAAGTGGCCGTCGGTGGTGTCGACCCCAATGACGCGCCCACCCCTAGTACGGATGGCCGTGACGGCGACACCTTCACGCAAGGTCGCGCCCTGCCGCTGTGCTTGCTGCATGAACGCCGTGGCTGTGGCACGGGGGTCGGCATAGCCGCTTTCCGGCTCGTACGCGGCCACCGTGAGATCGTCGACCAGGGTAAACGGTTGCAGCTCACGCAGCTCTTGAGCGGTGAGCACCGAGGTCACGACGCCCAGCCGCTGCAGCATCTGCACGTTATGGCGCAGTCGATCAGCGTTATCGGGGGTCACGGTCATGATGAACCCTGTCTGGGTGAAGCCACATGTGCCGCCCACCATATCCTGCCAGTGCTGAAAGTAACGCAGCGCGGCAAAGGCCATGCGCGCCTCGGGCTCATACGTGTAGTGCATGCGCACTAGGGCCCCGGACTTGGCGGTCATACCGCCGCACAATCCTGTTTTGTCCAGCACCGTGACAGACCTCATGCCGGCGCGGGTGAGGTGAAACGCTAGGCTGGCTCCCATCACCCCGGCGCCAATGATAATCGCCTCTGCGGTTCCTGGCACGGACTCCCTCCTTCACCACTTGCACCGTTAGACGGTTCCTGCAAGCTCCGACACCAGTCGTCCGACCGAGTGCGCGGCCTCACCGTCTCCCCTCTTTTCCTTCTATCAGAGTCCTCCCCACAAAGCAATCGAGCAGTTATAAAGCGATCAGTGGAAATGTCACGCCCCTCTTGACCGGTGAGCTGGTGATGTGTATATTCACATCTTAAATTACAATTGACGTTAAAATTAACAAAACAGAATTTTTTTCTTGCTTGTAGAAAAAGGAAGGTGTACGATGCCTACTCGTATCTCGCGTGAGCACAAGGGAGACCTCCTCCTGGAATGTGCCCGGCTGCATTACATCGACAAATTGAACAAGACGGAGATTGCCGCCCGGTTACAAATTTCAGGTACCCATGTCGCACGTTTATTGCGCGAGGCGGAGGACGCTGGCATCGTCGAGATTTCCGTCAGATTGCCAGCGGATCATGACAAACTCGAAGCCGAGTTGCAAGAACGTTTTGGGCTCCTGGCCGTGAAAGTGGTCGATTTCAGCGATGACTATGAGCATTTGCTGAAAAACTTGGGGCGGGGCGGCGCAGCACTATTTGAGGAGATTTGCCAGATCCGCTGGGGTGTGCGGGTTGGCTTGGGGGGTGGAATCACCCTCTACGAGGTGGTGGAAGCCCTGGAAACCAAGCCGAGGCAGATCGAGCTCTACCCCCTCACGCTGGTGGGGCGCGGACCGGAGCTCGAACACGTCGATAGCGTGTTTCTGGTCACAGCGTTGTACTTCAAGTCCAGGCCTGGGGCTAAAGCGTTCGTGGTAGGTGTGCCCCCACTCCCCCAGAGCCGACTGAAGGCCCAGAAGTTTACCGCTGATCTGCTCACCGAGGTCGATGAAGTGCGTGAAGTATATCAGGCAGCCCGAGATGTCGAAGTCGCCTTTGTTGGACTGAATGCCTTGCCACCTGACCGTGGCATGCTGAAGGAGTTCAGTAAGGTCGGCTTGGAGCTGAAAACCCTCAAGGCTAAAGGTGGGGTGGGGGTCATCAACTACAACAACTTCGATGGTCAGGGGCAACAGATCGGCGAATATTTCCTGTCCGTCTCCATCCAGGACCTTAAGGAGATGTCCAGGAGCGCTGAGAAAAATGTGGTACTGGTGTCGGGTGGATTGCACAAGTTTGAGGCAATTAAAGTGGCATTGGCGACCAGGATGTTCAATATGCTGGTCACCGATCAACGCACAGCACAGAAGCTAGCAACAATGCCCTAGCGCGATGTGGGGTGACCCCAGGCACAGCGTGTGCCTGGGTCGCGTGTCGGCGGGGCGATGAATGGTGATGGTCGGGCGTCTGTTGACGCCTGACCGTGACGAATGCTCCATGACGGTGAGGTTGGAGCAAGCATAGGGGGGTGGGCGCTGATGTTAGGCAAAGAGGAAGTTGAATCCATCCTGAATCAGCTGAAGCAGCAATGGGGGAATGACCCGAATTGGGAGCAGCTCCTCAGAGATGTGTATGTTGGCATCGCCCGTGCCGATGGAGGGGTGGCCATGGGTAGCCTCGATGCTCGGGTCATCAGTCTTATCCAGCAACACCAAAAGTAGTCAGTGTGAGGTTTGGCTCTGGTGGGTCGACGCAAAGACCCGCTGGAGCCTGCCGAGCGAGTGGCCCTGAGTGTGTATGGGCTGTTCGAAGTCCCTTTGATTCTTTCGCCAGCGACGAGCCAGCGAGATGTGCACAAAAGGAGAGCAGATCATGGCAGAGAAGAAAGTCGGCCAAGTAATTACGCGCCCAGGGCGCACAGTCAATCATCCCGACGTCACGATTCGCATCCCTGAGGATCTGATGACCGTCCCGGGAGCTCCCATCCGCCAAAACGAGGTGGATTTTTATAGTCGAGAGTATCCGATCGAAAGCCAGAATATCGACTATAGCGCCGACCGACAATGGGCCACAACCGTGTTAACTCCGGAAGCGTACGCCCATCGTAAGGAACATGAACAGCTGAACGCACCCCTGGTGGAGGCTGCACGCCACACGGGCGATATCGAACCCACGGTGGGACCGAATCTCGACGTCGAGCCGTCGGCGGTGACTGAGGCCATCCGCCAAAAAGCCCGCGAGATGGGCTTCGCGGAAGTAGGTTTTACCTACCTGAATCGCGATTATATCTATAAGAGCAAGAAGCGCTGGGTTCGTTTCGATCACGTGATTTGTTTGGCCATGGAGCAGGATTACGAACCGACCCAAACGATCCCCAGCATGGATGCCGAGCACACCCATTTCGGCACGTATCGCACCGAAGGGGCGGTGGGATTGGAATTGGCCGATTGGATTCGCTCGCTCGGGTACCATGCGCAGATTCATAGCCCCAATGACAACAGCGGTGCCTACATCCCGATGTTCGTGGAGGCAGGCCTGGGCCAGTTGGGGGCCAATGGACAATTGTTGTCACCACACTTTGGCTCGCGCGCCCGTTTGATGATGATCAGCACCGATGCCCCGGTGGTGTATGATGCACCCATCGATTATGGCATCCATAAGTTCTGCCAAGAGTGCCAGGTCTGCGTGCAGCGTTGCCCGGCGCGTGCCCTGATGAAAGAGAAGATCTGGTATCGTGGCGTTGAAAAGAACAAACTGATCTACAAACGCTGTCGGCCGGTCATGGCTCGTTATTTGGGCTGCGGTATCTGCATGAAGGTCTGCCCGATCCAGAAATTCGGCCTGCAGGCGGTGATGGAGCATTATATCGAGACTGGTGGCGAGATCTTGGGCAAGGGCACACACCAGCTCGAAGGCTATACGATTGAAGATAAAGGTTATTTTGGTCCTGGCGAGCTGCCAACCTTCGACCCAGAGATCTTCGACATGCCGCACGGGAAAGTCGAAGACGTCCTGTTCGAAGACCTGAAGCTGAAGCTCTTAACGAATCAGGTGGCGGAAGGAACCGAGGGCGACTCAGTCCTACGCGATTTTGCGCACAAGGTGAAAGACTATGTGAAGTCCCATGATATGAATTGGGAAAAATATGGTGAGGAGGCCTAACCTCTCGCGCTTATAGCTGTCCTAACCCAGGCATTGGTTGCTGCCTGGCTCAAAGGGGGGGTACTCTGGTATCCCCCTTTTTGTGCTTACGCCTCCTCTAGGCCTGTTGACTCGCTGCAGGGCGCCTCTCGCCGCGGTCCTCCGAGAAATTCCAAAGGTTGCCTGGCAAGGATGTCCCGCCGGTTGGCAAGCATGGTCGTGCATGCTATACTGCGCCTGTCCAATCGTTGCTCGCCTTCGAGCGTAGTATACTAGGACTGGGGGATGCTTCCCGACCATGGGCAATGAATGCATTGTCGATATTTTCGCCCAGGTGTACAGGACGGTAGAAATCGGACGTCAAGCGATGCAGAGCCGGGCGCGCCCGCAGCCTTGGGACGGGGTTATCGACGAACTTCGGGCGACCATGCGTGACGCTGGCATCTGGCGGTCGGTCATCACCACGATCACCCCGACACAGACGATGCGCGAGCAAGCGCTAGCTCTGTTACCTCCTGATTTATCCCGCGAATCACGTCAGAAAGCCGAAGCCGAAATCCGCGAGCGTATGCTGCAGCGCATGGATCATAATAATTTGTGGGGATGTGAGGTCGGCCGCACCTGTTCCGAGTTCCTGCCGTTTATCAACCTCGACCCCCTGTTGATGGATGCGGTGATGATCCGGCAAAAGGTCCGCGAGGCTGTGAGCAAGGGTGCTCGTGGCATCGTGCTGCACCCCGCGCTACACGGGTTTTACGGCAACGACCGTCGTGTCTGGCCGGTCTACGAGATGGCACAATCGTTCCAGCTACCGATCCTCTCCCAGGCAGGCGATGCGGGTCCTCTCCCTCCAGGTGGACGCGGCCACTGGGGGCGACCACGCTACTTCGGTGATGTGGCGGCGGCGTTTCCCAAGCTGAGACTCATTTTGGGGCATCTGGGGAAAGGGTATGAATCGGAGATCGCCGTCCTGACCCGGCGCTATCCCAATGTCTACACCGAAACATCGATGCGTCTCAGTGGTCTTGACGAGGTGGGTAGGTGGACGCCTGCTGAGGCGGTTACCTGGTTCCGCCTCATCGGCATCGATCGCATCCTCTTTGGCACCAAATGGCCGCTGTTCGACACTCAACAAGGCATAGACACCCTCCGCAAGCTACCCCTGGCCCCGGAAGAAAAGCGCAAAATCCTCGGGGAAAATGCCAAACGAGCCCTGCAATTATAAAATTTGATGCACATCAAACTCAAGGTTGAAGACTCTCTTGCTGCGTTGACTCCTTTGGCTGAGTGTTGTGTATGGTGACGTGGGGATGACCAACTGAGAGATGGTGGTAGGCATCTTTATCGGCCCACACATGATTGGGACCCGCCGGGCCAACCTCAGGCGTCAACTGAATCTGTGCCAGACAGACCTTATTCACCATACGTTATGGCATCATGTCGTAGCGCTGGAGTCATATGTGTGTTTAGCGACTGGTGATGATCCGACTCATCACCAGTCCGAGTGCTAGGAGGACACCGAATTGCAAATGCAGTTGGGACGAGCCGCGCAACGCCTGATTGAGGGTGGAACGGGTCTTGGCGGACGTGATCAGGCGCGTTGTCGCAGAGGCTTGCGGGAGCGCTAGCAGCACCAGCAATACGGGAAAAACCACCGGCCTGGCCACGGCCCACAGCAGGACACTGACATATGCCCCAGCCACGAGTAGCACAAATGTCCACAGCCCAAACTTGTCACCAAATCGGCTAACTGGGGTGATCTTCCCCGTCTGACGATCCTCCTCGATATCCCGCAGGTCATTGACCACCAGAATGGCCGTAACCAGACATGCAACCGGCACCCCCGCGAGGAAGGCTTGAGCGGTGAGCGCCGCCGTCTGCACGTAGTAGGTCGCCGCGACCATCAGCAGGCCCATAAAGACAAACACTAACGGCTGCCCGAGACCAAGATTGCCCAAAGGCATCGGACCTGCGCTGTAGCTATAGGCGACTAGCAAACTGGCAACACAGCATAGCAGCAGCGCCCAACTGCTGACCAGCACCAGATAGAAGCCGATGCCCGTCGCCACTCCAAAGCTCAGGACAGCTCCGGCACGCACGGCCTGGGGGGACAGCAGCCCCAAGGCAATGACTTTGTAGGGGGCCAACAGCTTGCCCTGACTTCCGGCCTTCTCGTGATCGGTATACTCGTCCACCAAGTTGGTGCCGATCTGCACAAGCACTGATCCCAAGAGGGTCAGGACAAAGCGCAGGCCGACAAAGTAGCCATCGTGGAAGGCCAGCGCCGTCCCCACCAGCACGGGCACGACTGAGGCCGGTAGCGTAAACGGGCGGATAGCCCACAACCATGACCTCAGCGACTGTGCCATGACCTGTCCTACCAGGGATGATGGCGATACTTGGAAAAATCCGGCTGGCGTTTCTCGGTGAAGGCGCGGCGGCCTTCCTTCGATTCTTCCGTGGTGTAGAAGAGCGACGTGGCGCCGTGTGCGATGGCTTGCAAACCGTAGACATAGTCTGTATCCGCGTTGAAAGAGTACTTCAAGAATCGCAGCGCCGATGGACTTTTCGACAACATCTCACGACACCAGGCCTTGGTCTCTTCCATGAGTTGTTCGACGGGCACAACTGTGTTCACTAGCCCCATGTGGTAGGCTTCCTCGGCTGTATACTGTCGACAGAGGTACCAGAATCTCGCGAGCTCGTTTCTGGCCGACCATACGGGCGAGCTGGATCGAGCCAAAGCCGGCGTCGAAGCTCCCTACCTTTGGGCCGGTCTGACCGAATTTGGCGCGGCTCGAGGCGATCGTCAAATCACACAGCACGTGCAGGACGTGTCCCCCGCCAATGCAATAACCATCCACCATGGCCACCACGGGCTTGGGGATCTCCCGGATCAAGCGGTGGAGCTCGCGCACGTGCAGCCGTGGCATACCGCTCGTGTCGTTGTACCCTCCTTCACCGCGGATTTTCTGATCCCCACCCGTGCAAAAATGCCCTTGGGCCCCGCTCAACACCACGACACCAATCGTGTCATCGTGCCAGGCGTCTTCGAAGGCCGCCAGCATCTCGTCGATCGTGAGGGGTCGAAAGGCATTGAGCACCTGAGGACGATTGATGGTCACCCATGCGACGCCGTCAGCTTTGGTATAGAGAATATCCTGAAAATCTTGCGTCATGATCGCTCTCCGTCATCAGCTCCGCTCTGCTGTGACACGCATGCCCAGAAGCGCTCTGGTCCCACGCTACAGGCAAACAAGCCGCTCCGCTTGGGGGAAGTCATACACGTTACTTGATCATCCAGGCAGCCTGGGCAACGTAGCAAGGCCTTGAGTGGCGGGAACCAGCGGGAGCACCCTAACATAGTCAGGGATGAAAAGCAAGGCAATCGCCCCGGCGCAGGCGCGTCCACGGACGTCGACCTGGGTGGCTTGGTTGATTTTACCACGCGGTCAAGCTAATATGGCTGCGATAGCCGAGCGTACCCTCGTCTCGAGCGTCGAGTCAGGGCACAGCAGCTTTCCGTCGCCATCGCGCAGTACCATGCGGCGCGATCTCACCCTTTCCCGAACACTCCGCCATTAGGGAAAAGGGCAGGGTGGGGAGGGCTAAAACCTGAGACGGATATATGGCGCGTATCACGAAGCGTCCATGATGGCGCTTGCCCACCCCCTGTGTACCGGGGGTTCATAGGCATTCGTGGAGGAGAGAGGGTTCCTGGGTCCCCCTATGTGGAGGTTGTACGATGGATACACCCCCGATGATTGAGGTGATTTGTCCCTGTTGCCAGGCGCGCCTGAGCATCGACCTCGGTCTCAAAGTGGTCATACATCACGAAGCTGCAGCGAAAGCGACACCGACGATGGACCTCAAGGAAGCACTCGGTGCCTTGAAATCCCAGGCCACTCGGCGCGAGGCCCAATTTCAACAGGCGCTTGCCGCCGAGCGCGGCAAAGGCAAGGTGTTAGCGCGTAAGTTTGAAGAATCTCTGAAGAAAGCCAAAGAAGACCCCTCGGCACCGCCACTTCGCCCTATCGACTTCGAATAAGGAGCTGCTGTCCTGTGCAGCATCCTGCCCTTGACCGGCTCAACACCTTGCTCAAACGTGTGAGCCGGTCGTTCTATCTCTCCCTCAGAATACTGCCCCGGTCGTTGCGCACCCCCATCGGGCTCGCCTATCTGTTCGCGCGGGCTGCGGACACGATCGCCGACACGGCCTTGATGAGCTCAGCCGAGCGTCTAACCCTCCTGCGGCAGTTCCGCAGCCTCTTTCAGCGCTACGATGAGACGGCTCTGGCGGTGCTTCGTGGCGCACTTGTCGGGCCGCAACGTATCCCCGCTGAGCGTGAATTACTCTCCTGCCTCGATGAGTGCTTCGTCGTCTTGCAGGCCTGTGCGCCAGATGATCAAGCTCGTATTAATAGGCTCCTCCTGACGCTGACGCAGGGCATGGTGCTGGACCTGACGACGTTTCCAGCTGAGCATGACGGACTAGTGGTTGCCCTCAAGACCCGTCAAGAGCTGGACCAGTACACCTATTATGTCGCCGGTTGTGTGGGGGAGTTTTGGACCGATATGCACATGGCGCATCGGCCGGCGCTGCAAGGATGGCATGTCGACATCATGAAGTCGTGGGGGATGCGCTTTGGTAAAGGGCTGCAGATGACCAATATTTTGCGGGATCTGGCCCATGATCTGCGCATCGGACGCTGCTACCTGCCTCTTGAAGAGCTTGTTGCACATGGCCTATCGCCCGACCACCTCCTCGAACCCACCGCTATCACTCGCGTGCGTCCCCTCCTGCATGAGCTGCTGGCGCTGACGCGAGACCATTATCGTTGGGGTTGGGCCTATACCTTGGCGATTCCACGACGTGAGGTGCAGATGCGCTTGGCCTGCGCCTGGCCACTTCTGATCGGGTGCAGGACCCTCGCCCTGATCGCCAGATCCGACAATCTCCTCGATCCCAACCTCAGCCTGAAGATTTCACGCCCTGCTGTATACCGTATTCTCCTGTCTTCGGGTGTCCTGGCCTTCTCCAATGGAGGGCTCAGGTTATACGCCTCGCATCTTGAACGCCAATTGAGCTTCTAGAAGAAGGGGCCATCCTCAGTCCGCTTCCTCCGCCCCAACGGTCTACTGGTGTGACCGGATCATCGAGGTAGGCCTATAGGCGGTGCCATCAGCTCCCCGAGCCCTTGGAAACATCCCGCAGGAGATTCTTCTCCCGCAAGATGTGTTCGACCGCGGCGTCGTCCTCCACCGTAAAGCTGATGCATAGTTTTTGGTTCTGCAAATGCATGAAAAAGATCTGCCTGCGTCTCGGTCGTTGGAGATCCATCGGAGACCAGGTATGCAACCCTGCGCTCCCCTGCAGTCGATACTTGCCTGTGGAGAAGCTGGGTTTTTGCACGACGACGCGTTGGATGTCAGAGAGTTTCAGTCGTTTTGCCCCGAACGGGAAATAGTATCGTCTGAAGAGCATGGTCTCGGAAGAGATCTCGACAAGGCTGTCAGAATAGAGGACGTCTGCCTTCATAGATGTTAAGGCCCCTATGCTGTGGTATGAGCCTATCTGACCGCATCTTACCGACACGGTCCAGAGCGTGAGAAACGTCGTCCCACTGGGTGGGAAAGATGCCCATAGCCTGCCTGTACAATGGTGGAACACAGCCTCACTTCGGAAGAACAAACTACAGCGCTACGCTGCTGTCAAGTTAAAACTGCTCGTCGTCACGTCGGAGATCCCGAGGGTGAAGCGCTAATGTGGGCGCTCTTGCGCGCTTGACACACCCTTGTAGATAGCCTATTGTCGACTTCGTCTTCCTATTGACGAAGAAAATTCGCCGGATAAGATGGAGACATGAGTGGTCAATCCATCAGCGAGGAGGGCTGTCAGCCGGCGTCGAACAGCTATCCTAAGCATGGACGACAAGGCTGAGGGCCGGATGCCGACGAAGAAACCTAAGGCCTGAGCTCACCCGGAGGTCAAGCCTATTTTCACCTCTGAATCAAGCCAGTCCGGAGACATCGACGATGTTCGACGGGGGCAACGGATGCCTCCCACACCCGTTGAACGATGGCAGAGACGGAGATGGCGTATGCATGCTGATCTCAACACACACCTCCCAATGAGCAGCGCGCGCACCACCACCCGACGACAGTTTTTGCACATCTCCCTTGGAGCTACAGCTGGACTAGCGGCTATTCTCAGCGCAGGGACCGCGCCGGCGATTCATGAGCCACTGCACGAGATCACGCTCCTGTCTACGACTCATTTCGTGCCAGCCTCGGATAGAAAGCTGCATGAGCTGGCACAGCGCTTCACAAAGAACACAGGGATCAGCGTCAAGATCAACCGTATCGCCAGTCCGCAGTTGCCGGCGAAGCTTGCTGCTGAAGTACAGATGCAGTCCGGACACGACTTAGTCGATCTGCGCATGCACTTGCCCATCTACCACGAAGCTCAGCTGGTGGACCTCACCGATATTGTCGTGCCGTTGGCTGAGAAAAACGGCGGCATGTATGGCTTCTGTGCAGAAGCGGCCCTAGTGCACGGGCGCTGGCGAGCAATGCCTTGGCATCATAGGTCATTTCCGGGGTCATATAACAAGACATATTTTGATCAGGTGGGCGAGGAAGCCCCAGCCACCTGGGACGACCTCCTCCGCGCCGGCAGAAAATTGAAGGCAAATAGCTACCCTGTTGGTATCGCAATCGGCCAGACATATGACGCAATATCCACTCTGTCGGCCATTATGTGGTGCTATGGCTCCAAGATCGTTGAGGAGGACGGTAAGACCGTCGCCATCAATTCAAAGGCTACTGAGGCGGCCATCGAATACACCAAACAATTATATGCCGACGCTATGGAACCGGAGGTGCTCTTGTGGGATGACAATAGTAACAATCGCATGCTGCTGTCTGGCAAGGGCTCATGGATTCATAACGCACACAGTCATTATCTCATGGCCAAAGAGAAGAAGATGCCCATCGCCGAGCAGATTTATTTCCATCTTTCCCCGCGCGGCCCCGCCGGTCGACATACGCCGACGGTGGTGCGGAGCTTGGGCATCTGGAAATTCTCGAAGCACATCGAACCAGCCAAGGAGTTCATCAAATTCCATTTTAGCCGAGACAATTACTTGGAGTTCATCATCGCAAGCGAGTGCTTCAATGCCCCGGTGTATAAGAGTATGGAGGCCCATTCCGCCTGGAAGACAGACCCCAAATACGAACCGATCAAGGAAAGCGGGAAATACGGCCATCTATATGGCTGGCCGGCACCGGGAGATGAAAAGAGCCAACAGGTCACCTACGCCTTTGTCATTCCCAACATGTTCGCCAAGGCGGTGACTGGTGTGCCCACGAAAGAGGCGATCCTCTGGGCTGAAGGGGAGATCAGACGCATTTACGGAAGCTAGACACAAACCGAATGCCGCAGCACACGTAGTGGTGATCGGATGTCGGACCTGCACCACCAGGATGTGTCTCTATCTAGCAGCCAAAATGCAGGAGAGATCGTCACCATGGGTTTGATGGTCACAATGGACGTCGTCGCAGCGAGCGCAGCTTTAGAGCCACTGCTGCAGACCGCCTCCTGGGAAGGGGAAATCGCTGCAGTTTTTCGTCACAGCCTCCTCTGCACGGCTCCAGATAAACACCTCCTGCATCTACACACGGGACCGCGTCTTGCCTCTCCGTTCAGCTTGCGCATTGCAATTGAAGAGGCGTTCGCGAAGGTGCTCCAAGCCACCCCTTTGGTGCAGGGGATGCCGGTGTTGAAAAGGGACCGAACGATCGTCATCACCGAAGGTGTTCACCTTAGGCTCGCTCGGACCACCTATTACGAATCGCCAAGGCACCCCCCAGGAGCTATAGATCCCGAAGCCATCGGACACGCCCGCCAGACACTCAGGCTTTACGGGCATATCGGCGGTTTCGACCGGTTGCCAGATGCTCACGCGGTCGCTCGCACTATGCACTGGGCGCTTGCTAGGAGGGATGCAGCCCGGATTCTTGAAGCCACTAGCCATCTCATCGGCCTCGGTCCGGGGCTCACCCCGTCTGGAGATGACTTCCTGGTCGGCTGCCTCAGGGGGCTGTGGCTGATGCGCCGCAATGCTCCGAGGGTGGGTGAGATGCTCGACTGCTTGCGGGAGGAGCTGCGGCCGACCCTGGATGCGCGTACCACCCGTGTCAGCGCCGAGTTCATCCGCTACGCTTTGGACGGAGCCTTTGCAGAGGTTCTCGATCAGGCAGCGCTAACGTTTTTGGCTCCCTTCGACCCACAAGGGGTGCAGTCTGCCATCACCGGCCTACTGGCCCAGGGTGACACATCAGGAACCGATACGATAGTTGGTCTCCTCACGTGCCTCGAAGCACTGGTATCTCTCCCCAAGAGTGAACCGTTCCAAGAGCTGCAGGACGAAGTTAACACCTGAGCAGTATCTGCTGCCATACGAGGGGAGGGGCATGCCGATGCTCACCTGGAATGTAGTCCATAAAGGCGTCTATCACGACTCCGTGACACTCATGTACCTGACACAAGGCTTGCAGGTCGTCCATGGCGTGCAGCGGGCTGCCGTCATGATGGGTACCCCATCGAATCGAGTCCTCCTGCGCGATGCAGGATTGCTGACGCCCGATGGCGAGGCCGCCTCACCGAACGATTTGATTATCGCCATTGAGGCTGCCGACATAGCTGCAGCCCGTGCTGGAGCCCAGGCAGCCGACGCCGCCCTATCGACCGGCTTGCCCTCGACGCTGCGAACTCAGACAGCCCGCCATCCGCGCACACTGCGGTCGGCCCTCACGATGCTCGACGGTGCCAACCTGGCCCTTATTTCAGTACCTGGGCTCTATGCTGGACTCGAGGCAATGAAGGCTCTGCTGGCGGGGATGCATGTCATGCTCTTCAGCGACAACGTGCCAGTGACGACTGAGATTGAACTCAAGCGCTTTGCTCTCGCCGAAGGCTTGCTGATGCTTGGGCCTGATTGTGGAACAGCGATCATCAACGGTGTCCCACTCGGCTTCGCCAACGCGGTGCCACGCGGCCGTATCGGGCTTGCTGCGGCGTCCGGGACCGGCCTCCAGGAGGTTTCATGTCTCATCGCAGCTGCTGGAGAAGGGGTATCGCAGGCCATCGGGGTCGGCGGACGCGATCTCACGGATGACATAGGTGGTCTGATGATGGCTCACGCCCTTGACATCTTGGCTGCAGACCCGACCACCGAGGTGATAGGGGTGATCGGCAAACCGCCGGGACCCAGCACTGGTGTGCGTCTACAAAACCAATTGGCACAGCTGGGGAAGCCGTGTGTCGTGTATCTTTCGGGGTCGACCTCCGTCGCGGGCTCGTCCTGGTATGCTGCAGCCACCCTCGAGAAGACAGCTCTGGACCTCATCGCCCTGGCTCGATGCGGGCGAACGACGCCGATCGAATGCGCCATGTCCAGGGAGGAGAGTGAGCGAGTTATCGGGGAAGCCACACGCGCCGTGCACCCAGGCCAGCGTTTTGTACGCGGACTCTATGCAGGGGGAACATTGGCCTATGAGGCGCTTGACTTGCTACGAGCCAAGTTACCCAAGGTTTTTCCTGGTGTTGTGGGGGGAGGAGAGGGGCACTCCGTTGTCGATCTGGGTGAAGATCAGTTTACCCTCGGGCGCCCCCATCCAATGATCGACGGGATGCTACGCCGCGAGTGGATTCTCAGAGCCGCGGAGGAACCGACGACCGCGATCATCCTGCTTGATGTCATCCTCGGCTACGGAGCCAACGCCGATCCGACAGGAGAACTTCTTCCGGCTATCCAGCAGGCCACTCGTCGGGCGCAGGCGGGGGGCCGACATGTGGTGGTGGTGGCAAGCGTCTGCGGTACTGAGCAAGACCCACAGAAGCGCTCGGTCCAGATCGAGGCCCTACGTAGACACGACGTTATCGTCATGCCGTCCAATGCCCAGGCGGCTCGCCTCGCGGCGAACATCGCTGCTCGCCTGTCGGGCGGTGGGTGATGCCTTCGTGAGATTGCAAGCCGCACGTCACTGTCGGTTGCCCTGCTGGTCGTCAGATCGGTGGCCGCGGAGGCTGATCTCCTGCAATGCCAATGTGCGGCGCTTATGGGAGGAAACTGGCGATTGCGGCTTGCGCAGCATTGATCAATGGACCTGGGAAGATGCCGAAGATGAGCGTCCCAGCCACCATCAAGATGAGAGCAGCGGCAATTCCCGGCGTCGGGGATAGACCGTGCTCCTTCGGGGCATCTTGCATGTACATTTGCATTACCACGCTAAAATAGTAGTAGAGCGAAATGGCACTGCTAATCACTCCGACCACTGCGAGCCCAATATAGCCGCCCTGGATGGCCGAGGCGAAGAGGTAAAACTTCCCGACAAACCCAGCTGTCGGCGGAATACCGGTGAGCGAGAGAAAAAAAATCACCAGCGACGCCGAGGCCACTGGACTCACACGCGCCAAGCCGGTAAATTCTTCGATCGTATCACCACGTTCCCCACGTCGACAGAGCAGGACCACCAGGGCAAAGGCGCCAATAGTCATAAAGACGTACGACATGGCATAGACCAGCACGCTGGCGAGGCCGATCTTCGTTCCCGTGATCACTCCAATCAACATATAGCCGGCACTGGCGATGCTGGAATAAGCAAGCATGCGCTTGATATTGCTTTGCGCGATGGCCACCAGCGTGCCGACCAACATGCTCAAAATCGACACCGCCCACAGCAATGGTTCCCATTGGGCTTTGCTCGAGTCTAACGCCACCAGGAAGATCCGCATTAAGCCGGCGAATGCAGCCGCCTTTGATCCCACCGAGATGAATCCCACAACCGAGTGGGGTGCGCCTTCGTAGACATCCGGCGCCCACATATGGAACGGCACTGCCGCAATCTTGAAGCCAAAGCCGCCGACCAGCAGAATGATGGCAAGGATGAGGACGGGATTGGAACCTGTCACCATGACCTGCTCGGCCATCACTGCGAGTTGGGTGCTGCCGGTTAACCCATAGAGCAACGCCAAACCGTATAACAAGACCCCTGACGAAAAACTTCCCATCAAGAAATACTTCAGGGCCGCTTCGATCGATTTCGGGTCGCGCTTAACAAAACCCGCCAGCGCATAGATTGCCAGGGACATCAGCTCCAAGCCGATATAGATGGCCAGCAAGTCCACCCCGGCAGCCATAATCATCATGCCGATGGTGGAGAAGAGAATCAATGAGTAGTATTCTCCGGCTGGGATGTCCTCAATGACAAGGTAGCGAGGAGATATCAGGATCGTCAGGGCTGCCACCAGTAGAAAGAGGACTTTGAAGAACAGGCTAAAACCATCGAGCGTATACATAGCGCTGAAGGTGGTGAGCGTGGTACCAGTCAACCATATACAGCTCAATAGTGCAACCATTACCCCCACAAAACTGAAGGCAGCAATGGCCAACCGCTGTTGCCGTCGCAGGAGCAGATCCAGGATCAGCGTGGCACTGGCCCAGATGAGCAGGATGAGCTCGGGAAGATACGCGCGTATGTCCGGAATCTCGGCCACAGACACCGCCTATTCCTCCTTGCCTGACATGTAGGCCGCCGGGGACGTCAGTCGTTGCACCACCGACAGCAGCGAGGCCTTCGCCGATGGGCTGTGTTGGATGCTGGCCTGCTGGACGTGGTTGAGCCAATAACTCACGCTAGCCTCCATGGATCGCAGATAGGGCTTGGGATAAACACCGATCCAGATCATCAAGATGACAATCGGTATCATATAGGCCACTTCACGCCCATTGCAGTCGTTGAGGCGGGCATTTTCAGGCTTGTCGAGCTCACCAAACATGACGCGTTGGAAGGCCCAGAGCATGTAGGCCGCCCCCAGGATGATGCCAAGCACGGCAAAACCTGCCCAGACGAAATTTGTTCGGAAAGCACCGACCAGGATCAGGAACTCACCGATGAAGCCATTGAGTCCTGGAAGCCCAATGGACGAGAACATCGTGATGGCGAATAGAGTGGCGAACACCGGCATCTGCTTGGCGAGTCCTCCGTAGTCGGCAATCAGCCTCGTATGCCGTCGCTCGTAGACCATACCAACGATCAAGAACAGGGCGCCGGTGCTCAAACCGTGGTTGATCATCTGCAGAATAGCGCCTTGCACGCCCTCAGGCGTCATGGTGAAGATGCCAAGCATGACGAAGCCCAAGTGGCTGACGCTGGAGTAGGCCACTAACTTCTTAAGATCTGGCTGTGCCATAGCAACCAAAGCGCCATAGATAATACCGACAATAGCTAGAAAGGCCATAAGCGGGATGAAAGCCTGACTCGCCACCGGAAACAGCGCCAGGCTGAAGCGTACAAAACCGTAGGTCCCCATTTTCAGCAGTACACCAGCTAGGATGACGCTGCCAGCGGTCGGCGCCTCGACATGCGCATCCGGTAACCAGGTATGAAACGGAAACATCGGAACCTTAATAGCAAAGGCTAGAAAAAAGGCAAGAAACAGCCAGATCTGGTGCGCAGGATCGATATTGGTTTTGAGTAGCTCCAGGAAATTAAAGGTCAAGACGCCGGTCTGATCGTAATGCATGAAATAGATAGCAAGAATAGCTAACAGCATGAACACGCTGCCGAACAGGGTGTACAAGAAAAACTTGATTGCTGCATAAAGCTTGCGTGGCCCACCCCAGATGCCAATCAGAAAGTACATGGGGACAAGCATGACTTCCCAGAATACATAGAAGAGGAAGAAGTCCAGCGCCATGAAGACGCCCAACATTCCTGTCTGGAGGAAAAGCAAGGAGAAGTAGTACTCCTTCTCGCGCTCCTCAATGGCAGTGAATGAGCAAACTACTGCGATAACCCCCAGCAATGTGGTCAAAAAGACCAGGAGGAGGCTGATCCCATCCACGCCGAGGAAATACTCGACGCCGATGGCATCGATCCATCGCCGCTGCTCGACGAACTGGAATTGGTGTGTGCTGGCATCGAAGGCAAGAAGAATGGGGAGCGATACTAGAAAGTCGAGCAATGTGACAACGAAGGCAAAATTTTTAATGGCCTGGGTCTGCTCGCGGCGAAACGCAAAGATGATGATGAGCGCCCCAATCAAGGGGATAAACAGTGTGAGTGATAGAATATGGAATCCGCCAAGAGCATGCGGCGCAATCATCAATACGCTCCTCTCTGAAACCAGTGCCAAGTGCCGAAGACTATATGCAGTGTGAATTCCAAATCAATGAATTGCTCAGCCCTCAGCACGTTCTGCTCTCATCAAAAGAAAACATAGGCTGTGACGATGACGAATAAGCCCAGAACCATCGCCAACACATAATTCTGCACGAACCCCGTCTGCAACAGCCGAAACGCCCGGGCGCCGAACTGGATGACCACCGATAGACCGTTCACCGAGCCATCGATGGTCTGTTGGTCAAACCGGCCGGATTCCTCACTGCTTTGGATAATCAGCTGACTCGCGCCGTTGACGGCGCCATCGACGACGCGCTCGTCGAATCCCCAGAGGAAATTCGCCAACGCCTTGCTACCGCGGACAAAAATAAACTCGTAGAGCTCATCCACCCAATATTTATTCAGTAAAAGCTCGTAGATGTCCCTGTATTTCGCCGCCAGACGGTCGGGGATATCGGTACGTTTGGTGTACATGAACCAGGCCAACCCCCAGCCGAGCACACCGACCATCACGGAAATGATCATCAGCAGGAGGTCCAGGGCGTGAAATGCTGCCGCCACCTGCATGCGCTTCCACCGTGCTCGCCGCTTCGGCGACTCCACTGGCCGTGTGAATCACCCCATGACCAACGACAGCCCCGAGGAAATCGATGAATCCATCCATGCTCAGGGGGAACCCCTAAAATCAAGCCGCCTACGACCGACAGTATGGCCAGGATGATCAACGGAACGGTCATAATCGGGGGGGATTCATGCACATGATGGAGGACTTCATGATCGACACGAGATGTGCCATAGAAGGTCATGTAGATCAGACGAGACATATAAAAGGCGGTCATAAACGCCCCAAGCACCCCGATGAACCAGAGCAAATAGTGTCCCGATTTGAAGGCATCGGTGAGAATACCGTCCTTACTCCAAAACCCGGCAAAGGGTGGGATGCCAGCGATGGCGATAGCGCCACGTTAAGAAGACCCGCCCACGTAATCCGCAAGTGTGGCTTCAGTCCCCCCATCTTGCGCATGTCCTGCTCCCCGCTGAGGGCGTGGATGACGCTGCCCGAGGCCAGAAAGAGCAGCCCCTTAAAGAAGGCGTGAGTGACCAGATGAAAGATCGCCGCGATGAAGCCGCCGACCCCGGCACCAAGGAACATATAGCCCAACTGACTGACGGTCGAATAGGCCAGGACCCGCTTGATGTCGTTCTGCACCAAACCGATGCTGGCGGCGAAGATCGCCGTCAGACCACCGATAATCGCCACAAATTCGGCGGAGATCGGCGCCAACTGGTACAAGACGTGACTACGAACCACCATATACACCCCGGCCGTCACCATGGTCGCCGCGTGGATGAGCGCGCTTACCGGTGTCGGCCCTTCCATGGCATCTGGCAACCAGACGTAGAGCGGGATTTGAGCCGATTTCCCCATGGCCCCGACGAACAGGCAGAGGGTAATGGCGGTGAGGATCGCCGTGCTGGCTTCCGGGGCACGTTGAAAGACGTCCAGGTAGGTGAAGGTGCCGAAGGTCGTGTACATCAAAAACACGCCAAGCAGGAAACCTGCGTCGCCGACCCGATTGACGACAAAGGCCTTCTTGCCTGCGTCGGCGGCCGATTTACGTTCAAACCAAAAGCCGATGAGCAAGTAGGAACTAAGGCCGACGCCCTCCCAGCCCACGAACATCACCAGGTAGTTGTTGCCGGTAATGAGCACCAACATAAAGAACATGAACAGATTCAGATACGCGAAAAACCGATAGTAGCCAGGGTCGCCATGCATGTACCCGATGGAGTATATGTGGATGAGAAACCCCACACCCGTGACCACCAGAAGCATCATGGCGCTCAGCGGGTCAGCCAAGAATCCCATTTGAACATTCAGAGGACCGACGACTAACCAATCGAAGAGAATGACCTGGACAGCTCTGGGATCCGCGACAATATCGCCAATCACCAGTAAGGCGAAAAACAATGATAACGCCGTGGAGAGGATGGCAGGAATATGCGCTTTGTCACGGATGTAGCGCCGTCCCCAAAACCCATTCACCATGGCGCCGAGGAGTGGAAATAAAGGTACAATCCAGATCAGCTTGGCCATTACGGCATCCTTCGTACCGAGATCGGCACCGTCTCTTACCTCCTGGCTGAGTGCGCGTTACCATTTCAGCAAATTGATCTCATCCACATTCAGACTCTCGCGCCCACGATAGAGGGAGATCACGATGGCCAGTCCAATCGTGGCTTCTGCTGCGGCGACAGTGATGACGAAGATGGCGAAAATCTGCCCGGTGAACTGGTCCAGAAAACGGGAGAACGCCACCACGGTGATGTTGACGGCATTGAACATCAACTCGATCGACAATAGGATGATCACGGCATTGCGTCGGGTCAGCACCCCCCAGACGCCGATGAAAAAGATAATAGCTCCCAGCGTCAGGTAATGTGATAACGGAACCACGGCACCTCTCCCTCACAGCAACGAGTTACGATGCTGCTGCCCCTCATGCGCTCACGTCCGCCGGGAA
This sequence comes from uncultured Nitrospinota bacterium, assembly GCA_963707985.1. Classification (GTDB taxonomy): domain Bacteria; phylum Tectomicrobia; class Entotheonellia; order J063; family CAVPRW01; genus CAVPRW01. The sequence goes on from CAVPRW010000010.1 coordinate 116,873, forward strand.
CCGGCAGTCACCGGCCTTTATCCGCGCCTCTCTGTGGTGGCCATATCCCCACGCGCCAGCACCACCGCCCCAATCAAAGCGGCCAGCAAGAGGATTGCTGCAACCTCGAACAACAGGAGATAATCGGTCAGCAGCAGATTGGCTAGTGTCTGCAGGCCACCTTTGCCCAAGGTTTCGGTGGGCATTTCCTGCATGAGTGGAAAGTTTCCTCGAACGTCCCTCAACAACAGGAAAATCGTCTCTGCCGCCAAAGCCACGACCAGGATGGCGGCAAGCGGACGTTGGCCATGAAATTGCCGTAAAAACTGGGCCTGCATGACATTGATCAACAGGATGGTAAAGACAAATAGCGCCATGATGGCGCCGACATAGAGAAGAATCTGTATAGCCGCTAGGAATTCAGCCCGTAGAATGATATAGATGGCGGAGACACAGAAAAAGGTGAGAATTAAGAAGAGGGCCGCATGCAAGACATTCTTATTGGTGACCACCATCACGGCCGAGCCGATCGCGACCCCGGCGAAGATGTAGAAGAAGAGCAGTTCCATGGCGTGCGTTTCTCCACGTCAGCGTGCAGCTCCGAGTCCGCGCAAAACGTCGCGTAACTTATCATAGCCCCTACCGCACTGCAAGCGTTTTTCCGTCGCCGAGGGGCAGTTATTGACTGAATAATCCCTGCGCCGCGGCTTGTGCCAGACCAAGCAACCGAGACGGGAAGAGTCCGAGCTGAATCGTGCCTAGCATCGTTAGCACCAAGGCCATGAGCAAGAAGGGATCGAGTTGCATTCTCGGCACATCGGCTTTGGCTTCCTCCATATACATGAAGACGATAGGACGCAGGTAATAGTAGAGGGAGATCAGGCTGTTAACGACCCCGATCACCGTCAAGACAACGTATCCCTGTTCCACTGCCGCGCTGAACACGTAGAACTTGGCCATGAACCCCGCTGTCGGCGGCAACCCCGACAGGGAGAACATGAATAAGGCCATGGCGACCCCCAACAACGGGTAGCGAAAGCCAAGTCCGCTGTAGTCGTCCAGGTGGAGATAACGATCCTCCCGCTGTTCCAAGGCGACCACGACGGCGAAGGCCCCGAGGTTCATGAAGGCATAGGCGAGGAGATAATACAACAGACCGGCGAGCCCCGCCGGTCCACCAGCCACCAAGGCGATGAGCAGGTATCCAGCATGTGCGATGCTTGAATAAGCCAGCATCCGTTTGATGTTCTGCTGGGCGATGGCCGCCAGATTACCCACGGTCATGGTCACCACCGCCATCCCCCAGAAGATCGGCGCCCAGTTGTCCTGTAAATCACCAAGCGCCATCACAAACACCCGCGCCAGTGCCGCAAAGGCAGCCGCCTTCACGGCGGTCGACATGAAGGCGGTGACGGGCGTTGGCGCTCCCTCGTAGACGTCCGGCGTCCACATGTGGAAGGGGACGGCCGCGATCTTAAAACCAAAGCCCACGACTAGCAGCCCCATGCCGATGGTCATCAACGGGTGATAGGTGAGCCCACCCTCGCGGATGGCCGTGACGAGGCCGGCCAGATTCGTCGTCCCGGTGGCACCATATAACAGCGCAATGCCGTAAAGCAAGAAGCCGGTGGCAAAGGCGCCCAGTAAAAAATACTTCATCGCCGCTTCGCTCGACTTCAGGACATTGTGTCGCATGCCAGCCAAGATGTACTGCGCCAGGGACAGAATCTCCAGGCCGAGGAAGATAATCAGTAGGTCGCCACCGGATGCCATCAACATGGCGCCCAACAGCGCGAACAGGATGAGTGCGTAATACTCGCCCAGTTCCAAGCCCTCTGCAGCCGCGTAGCGGATCGACAGGAGGATCGTGATAAACCCCACGAACAGAAAAATGCCCTGAAACAGCAGGGCAACCATATCGACAATGATCATACCCCCGAACAGCTCCGCACCACTGCCCCATAAGCGCACCGCTGCCCAGAAAGCCAGGCCGACGCCAATCAGCGCGATCAGACCTGAGTTCGCGGGCTGTCCTGGCGGTGAGAACAGATCGACCATCAGGACGATGATGGCGAATGCACCCACGAGGAGCCCAGGTAAGATCCCGATCAGCCCTATGCCGTCCACAGTGCTCATCCTTCTGTCTCCGACCCCAGGGGTCGTGGCACCCGGCAGGTCTCCGGTGCAAGCCCGCGGCGATGCGAGACCTTGAACGGCGTCCCCAGCCCCCTCCGGCCTCTTTCCGGACAGCGTACCTCCCGGGTTCGCGCCGCGCCATGCTGCGCTACGGTCACGAGGCGCTCGACGGTGGCCCTGGTGGATGCTTCCATACGCTTCAAGAAGGGCTGAGGATACAAGCCGATCCAGAGTATCACGAGCACGACGGGCACTAAGACGGCGACCTCGCGCAGAGTCAAGTCCTTCAGATGCAGATTCGCTTCGTGAACCACCTCGCCGAACATGACGCGCTGATACATCCAGAGCATATACACCGCCGCCAAAATCACCCCCAGCGCGCCGATGATCGCGAAAGTGGAGATCGTTTGGAAGGCGCCCAAAAGCACCAGGAATTCACCGACGAAGCCATTGAGACCTGGAAGCCCGATGGAGGACAGTGACACGACAAGGAAGAACGCTGCAAACATCGGCATGACTTTCGCCAAGCCCCCAAAATCGTCGATCAACCGCGTATGGCGTCGATCGTAGATCATCCCCACCAGCAGAAAGAGCGCGCCAGTACTCAAGCCGTGGTTGATCATTTGCAGGACCGCGCCATCGAGCCCCTGGCTGTTAAATGCGAAAATCCCCAGCATGACAAAGCCGAGATGGCTGACGCTGGAATAGGCCACTAACTTTTTGATGTCAACTTGCACCAGCGCCATCAAGGCACCATAAATGATGCCGATCACCGCCAGTAGAGCGACGATGGGTGTGGCATCGAGGGAGGCGTCGGGAAAGAGAGGTAGGCAGAAGCGCACAAACCCATATGTCCCCATCTTGAGTAACACACCCGCGAGGATAACGCTCCCCGCCGTGGGGGCTTCGACGTGGGCATCCGGCAGCCACGTATGAAACGGAAATAACGGCACTTTAATGGCAAACGCCAGGAAGAACGCTAAGAATAGCCAGCGTTGAATGCTTAATGGCAGCTCCAGTTGCAGGAGTTGGAGGAGGTTGAACGTGGCCTCGCCGGTGGCCTGGCGATGTAAGAAATACAGGGCGAGGATCGCTACCAGCATCAGCAGGCTGCCGGCCATGGTGTAGATGATGAACTTGATGGCCGCGTATATCCGCCGTGGGCCACCCCAGATGCCGATTAAGAAATACATGGGAATCAGCGTCGCTTCCCAAAAAACGTAGAACAGAAACAGATCGATGGCCGCAAAAACCCCCACCATGCCGCTTTCCAGGAACAGCATACAAATCATGAACTCGCGACTGCGGGCTTGGATACTGTCCCAGGAGGCCAGCAGGGTTAGCGGGGTGAGGAAGGTCGTCAAGACAATGAGTAACAGGCTGATGCCATCGACCCCCACCTCGTAGCTGATACCGAGAGCTGGAATCCAGTCATAGCGTTCGAAAAACTGCATGGTAGCTGTGGATGAATCGAACATGAAAAAGGGGATGAGGGAGATGAGGAAGGTGAGGGTCGAGGTGATCAGGGCCATGCGCTTTACGAGGTCCTCGCTAGCGATCAGGAAGGCGAGCATAGCCCCTAGAGCTGGGAGGAAAATAATCGTGCTGAGAACCGGAAACAGCAGTTCCATGGCATCGCCATTCTGCCCCCTCTCCGGTGCCGGCGAGCGGGGGCAAGGGAGCTAGCGGATCATGAGGTATCCAATGACCACGACCGCACCGAGGAAGATCGACAACGCATAGTTGCGCACAAAGCCAGACTCCACCCGACTCAGCCAGGCGCTGTCCTGACGCACGAACTTTCCCGCCTGATTGACGGTACTATCGACGATGCCCATATCTACCCGCGTCCACAGCCATGCGGCGCCGCGTTTGAGGGGCTCGACGATCAGCCGATCGTAAATCTCGTCCACGTAGTATTTCTCGACCAACAGACGATAGACCCCATGAAATTGCGTGCTGATGCGCTCCGGCAAGGTGGTGTCTATCAGGTACATATACATTGCCAACAGGATGCCCCCGATGGCCATCGCCAGCGAGATGAGCAACATCACCAACTCCAATCCAGGGCTATGGAGCGTATGGCTTAAGGCTTCAGGCGGGAGAGGATAGCGCGTGAACACCGGCTCGAGATAGGCTCGGATAAGGTGGGCCCCTTCGATGATGGGCATGCCGATGAACCCCGCCACTACCGACAGGCCGGCCAGAATCAGCAGGGGCACTCTCATGGCTGATGGGGCTTCGTGGGGGTGATGTGCCATCCCGGCGCTGGCACTCGGCTCCCGGTGGAACACGAGGAACACCAGGCGAAACATATAGAACGAAGTCATCACCGCGACGATGGCTGCGAGGAGCCAGATCAGGAGGTTCCCCTCAGTCAGCGCCATCCAGAGAATCTCATCCTTACTGAAAAAGCCCGCAAACGGGAACACCCCGGCGATGGCCAGTGAGGCGACCAGAAAGGTCATATACGTGATCGGCATATGGTCTTTCAGGCCTCCCATGCGGCGGATATCCTGCTCGCCGTCGAGGGCATGGATAACACTTCCTGCGCCCAGGAACAGCAAGGCCTTGAAGCAGGCATGCGTGGTCAGATGGAAGATGCCTGTGGTAAAGGCTCCCACCCCACACGCCACGAACATGTATCCGAGCTGACTGATGGTCGAATACGCCAGAACGCGCTTGATATCGGTCTGCACCAGGGCGATCGACGCCGCCAGCAAGGCCGTTAAGAGCCCAACGATGAGCACGACGACCATCGCTCCTGGGGCCAGGAGGTACAACACCGAGCAACGCGCCACCATATAGACGCCGGCGGTCACCATGGTAGCGGCATGGATCAAGGCGCTCACTGGCGTGGGGCCTTCCATGGCATCGGGCAGCCACACATACAATGGAATCTGCGCCGACTTGCCGGTCGCGCCCAGAAAGAGCAGAAGAGCGATAGCGGTGGCCACCGTCCCGCCTGGAACTAGCCGCTGTGTGGCAGTGCCGAACACCGCATCGAATTGGATGCTGCCGAAGGTACTGAAGATGAGAAAGACCCCCAAGATAAATCCGAAATCTCCCACTCGATTGACGATGAAGGCCTTCTTCCCGGCATCCGCGGCCGCCTGCCGGGTGAACCAGAAGCCAATCAATAGGTAGGAACACAACCCCACCCCTTCCCATCCCAGGAACATCAGCAGGAAGTTGTTCCCCATGACCAGGAGGAGCATGGAGAAGATGAACAAATTCAGATAGGCAAAATAGCGCTGAAAGCCTTCATCAGCATGCATATAGCTGATGGAGTAAATATGAATGAGCAGACCCCACCCCGGTGACCACCAGAATCATCACCGCTGACAGCGGATCCAGCAGGAACCCCATCGCTGCCTGAAAATCGCCCGAAGTCACCCACTGATAAATCACCACTTCCACCGCCCGACCCTGATGGGGTAGGCTGAACAGCGTGAAAAAGGCAATCAACGAGCAGAAGAAGGACAGCCCCACCGCGCCACAGGCGATATAGGCGACGCTGGTCTCCGACAGATGACGCCGCCAGAGCCCGTTGATCAGACTGCCCAGCAGCGGCCAGAGGGGAATGAGCCAGAGGTTGCGCAGCATGCCTCCCGCACCTATCCTTTCATGAGATTCACGTCGTCGACGTCCACGCTGTCCCGCTGTCGAAACAGGGAGATGACAATCGCCAACCCGACAGCCGCTTCGGCCGCGGCCACAGTGAAAATGAACATCACGAACATGTGGCCATCGGGAGCATTCCACAAACGGGCAAAGGCCACGAACGAAAGATTGACGGCATTGAGCATCAGCTCGATGGACATGAAGATAATGAGCGCACTGCGCCGGAGCAGTACACCCATCACCCCGATCAGAAAGAGCATGGCGCTGAGCACGAGGTAATTGGCGATCGGCACCATGGGAACTCCTTACCAGCGGCGCCTCGACAGCACAATGGCGCCAATCAGAGCGATAAAGAGGAGGACCGCTGCGAGTTGTAACGGAAAGAAGTAGCTGGCAAATAAGGCTCGCCCAAGTGCCACGGCCGTCCCAAAGTCCGGGGGCGGGGGAGGTGCGGCCGCCACCATGTCATTGATAGCTCCCGAGCGCAGCACCAGAAGCGTCTCGACGAGGAAGATCACCCCCAGGAGTATCCCCAGGGATTTTTGCAGTTTCACACGGCTTGGAGCCGCCTCCACGCGGCGGATGTCAAGCAGCATGATGACAAACAAAAACAGCACCATGATCGCGCCGGCATAGACGATGACCTGAATCACTGCTAGGAAGTGGGCACTGAGCAGCAGAAACAAACCAGCCAGACTGAGGAGTGTGATGATCAGGAAGAGTGCACTATGGACGGGGTTGCGCTGGGTAATCACCATGGCGGCGGCAATCAATGCGATCACCGCCAACAACCAAAAGAGCAGCGTTTCCATGCCAGCCCCACTATCCACACCGTCCCAGGCCTACCGTCGTCGTCACATCCCGCACTAGGCCGCTGCCACACACCGGCGCTGCAGAATATGCTGCTCGAAATCATCTCGGAATAACTTGATCATGCTTTCCACGGGCGTCACGGCAGCATCCCCGAATGGACAAAAGGTCTTGCCTTTGATGTTATCCGACACATCAAGTAGGAGGTCGATATCCTCAAGGCGCCCTTGACCATCTTCGATGCGATGTAAGGTCTTGACAAACCATCCGGTGCCTTCGCGACAGGGCGTGCATTTCCCGCAGGATTCATGCCAGTAGAAATGCAGCAAATTCAGTGCTGCTGACACCATGCAGGTGGTCTCGTCCATGACGATCACCCCCGCCGAGCCCAGGAGGGAGCCCGTCTGTTGCAGCGACTCGAAATCCATTTTCACTTCCAGATGCTGTTCGCCTAGGACCGGGACCGATGAGCCTCCGGGGATGACGGCTTTGAAACGATGCCCATCGCGGATGCCCCCGGCGTGCTCGAAGATCAATTCGCGCAGCGGCACCCCCATCGGCAATTCGTAAACTCCTCGGCGCCTGACATGGCCGCTGACGCTGAACAAACGAGGCCCAGGACTCCTTTCGGTGCCCATCGAGGTATACCACTCCGCGCCGTGTGCGACGATATGCGGCAGATTGCATAACGTTTCCACATTGTTGATGACCGTCGGGCAGCCATACAGCCCGACGGTTGCCGGAAACGGTGGTTTCAGGCGTGGCTGTCCGCGTTTGCCCTCGAGCGACTCCAGAAGGGCCGTCTCTTCACCACAGATATATGCCCCAGCCCCGACAAACAGAATAATGTCCAGGTCCATACCCGTGCCAAGTAGGTTCTTACCCAGGCACCCCGCCGCATATGCCTCATCGATGGCCTCTTGTAAGCGCTTGGCCCCAAGGGTCATCTCGCCACGGATGTAGATGAAGGCCGTCCGCACGTGTAGCGCATGGCAGGCGATGATCATACCCGCAACGATCTGATGCGGCGTGCGTTCGATGAGGAGCCGATCTTTGAAGGTCCCAGGCTCGCTCTCATCGGCGTTACACACCAGGTAGGTGGGCTTGGGAAGATTTTTGGGAACGAAGCTCCATTTCATGCCGGTGGGAAAGCCAGCGCCTCCCCGTCCGCGCAAACCAGATTTCTTCACCAGTTCGATAAGCTCGTCCGGTTGGTACGCTGTGATGGCTTTAGCGGCTGCTTCGAACCCCTCTTGGGCGTGAGCACTGCGCAGTGTCCAAGAGTTGGGCAGATCAATAGATTTCGTCAGAATGTGGAGTAGTTCCATGGGTACACTCGTTGATGATGGCATCGAGCTTGGCTCGATCCAGGTGAACTTTATAGACCTCATTGACCATCATGAGCGGGGCCACATGACAAGCAGCCAGACATTCCACCGTCTCGAGCGTGAACAGTTGATCCGGCGTAGTCTCGCCCGGCTTGATGCCCAACTTTTCCTGTATGCACGTGATGATCTCTTCAGCTCCCATGAGGGCGCAGGGCCAGGTCCTACATACTTGTAAAACGTACTTGCCCACTGGTTGGCGGTACAGCATGGTGTAAAAGGACGCCACGGAGTCGACGTAGGCTGGGGTCGTGCCGAGGATCTCTGCCGCCAGCTCAATGCCGGATTTGGTAACGTAACCCTGCTGTTGCTGCACCAGATAAAGGATAGGGATGAGTGCCGAAAGACGCTGTGGGAACCGAGCGGCGATCGCCTCCATGCGCTCCCGCAGTTCGGTCTCTACTCCCATTGCAGTGCTCCACGCTTCCAGGCGTAGACGAGGCTCAGGGCAATGATCCCCAGGAAGATCGCCATGCCCAGGAAGGCCGGGCCCTTCACTTCCTTGAAGGCAACCGCCCATGGATAGAGGAAGGCGATTTCCACGTCGAAGATGATAAACTCCATACCAATGATGTAAAACCAGATGTTGAATCGTTCCCTGGCGTCGCCGACCGGCGGCATACCGCACTCATAGGGCGAGAGCTTTTCAGAATCGAGCCGCCGTGGTGTCAGCTTCGAGGGCAGCCAGAGTAACACGCTGGCCATACCGACGGCAATCATCAGTAGGATCGCAATGGGATAATAGCCCTCAACAACCACCAGCTTCTCCTTCGCGACGCGGCTCGACTCCTCGCGCAAGTTCCCAGTGAGCTAGCCCTCAGAGCCGCAGTATGCTAACAAAAAGGCGGGAAAAGTGTCAAGACCTTTCCCGCCCAATTCTCCACCGTTTGTCCACCGCTTCCGCTACGATATTCACGCCCAAACGGCTAGTATAGCGCAGCCGCTTGCCGCGTCGGGGAGTGGCACATCACCTGTCGGCCCTGGACGATATCCTAGCCAGGCTGAGGATAATTTCTCCTGTCTGCCATTTAGGATGAGGGCTACAAGCCGGCCTTTGCTTTACCGGAACGCAGTGTCGCCAGGAGATCTTGGCTGGCCGCCGTTGGATCATCGGCGCTGATGATCGCTGAGATCACGGCGATGCCATCGGCGCCGGCGGTGAGCACCTGGTCGAGGTTCGCCTTCTTGACCCCCCCAATCGCGAGAATGGGTGTGTCGACCGCGGCTCGCACGGCCCGCAGGGCATCGAGCCCAACAGGTTCTCCGTATGGGGCCTTGGAGGGGGTGTAGAAAACGGGGCCGAAGACGACAAAGTCCGCCCCTGCATTTGCAGCCGTCTGAGCTTCGGCAATGGAGTGCGTGGACACGCCGATCAGACGTCCAGGACCAAGAATTTGCCGGGCCACAGTCGCCGGCAGCGACGTCATAGTGAGATGGACGCCGTCGGCGTCGACGGCTAATGCCACGTCGACACGATCATTGATCAGCAAGCGTGCCCCGTAGATCTTGGTGAGCTGCCGTATCTCCAGCGCAAGCGGGTAGAGCTCGCGGGGTGAGAGATCCTTCTCGCGTAATTGGAAGGCGCGAGCGCCTCCACGCAGTGCCGCTTCCACGACCAGCCGCAACGGCCTCCCGGCGGTGAGTTGACGATCGGTCACGACATAGAGATCGAAGTCGAAACTCACTCAATCATCCCTTCAATCGGGCTGCTGGCCTGCGCATAGAGCTTTTTCGGAATGCGTCCGGCCTGATACGCTAGACGTCCAGCCTCCACCGCCAGTTTCATGGCTCTGGCCATCGCGATGGGGTCCTTGGCCCCGGCAATGCCGGTATTCATGAGCACGGCATCGCAGCCAAGCTCCATGGCGATGGCCGCATCAGAGGCCGTGCCAACCCCGGCATCGACGATGACGGGGATCTTCACCGTCTGCATGATGATGCGAATGTTGTACGGGTTGCACAGGCCGAGGCCGGAGCCAATCGGTGCTCCTAATGGCATCACGGCAGCGACCCCGAGATCTTCTAGCTTCTTTGCCGTGATGGGATCGTCGGTGGTGTAGGGCATGACGATAAATCCCGCCTTCACCAGCTCCTTGGTGGCCTCCAACAATCCTACCACATCGGGGAACAACGTGCGCTGATCACCGATGACCTCGAGTTTGACAAAGTCCGTATTCAGCGCCTCGCGTCCCAGCTCGGCGGTGCGAATCGCTTCGTCCGCCGTATAGCAGCCCGCGGTGTTCGGGAGGTAGGTATATTTCTGCGGACTGATATAGTCGAGCAGTGACCCTTTACCGTGGTCGCCGAGGTCGAAGCGACGGATGGCCACCGTCACCATTTCCGCCCCAGACGCCTCGACCGCATCGCGATTCTGCTCCAACGAGGCGTATTTTCCCGTGCCCACGATCAGACGCGATTTAAATGCCTTGTCGCCTAACATCAGCAGGTCTTCACTCATCGATCTTCTCCCTGGCGATCCACGTTACCCGCCTCCAACCGGGCGGACGATCTCGATACGATCCCCGGCTTTGAGGGAGGTCGCCTCATGATCCCTTTTCCGCACCACCCGACGATTCACCGCTACCGCACCGTACTGCAAGATAATCTGCAGATCACGCAACAGTTCGGCCACCGTGATTTCGTCGCGAATCTCCTGCTCTTCTCCGTTGAGAATCACCCGCATAGCCCGACTCCTGGCGAAAAAAAAGCCGCACCGGCATTGGGTGCGGCTTCACCATCGTGCGCATTGGATGGACAGGCATTGATGCCCGTCGGCCGCGTTCCCTACGCTGGTATTATCCAGTTCAGGTTCTAAGGGTCCCAAGGATGCCTTGGCTCTCAGGAAACCCCTCCCCCAGCGGCTGCAGGCTCTCATGGTTCCGCATAGCAGGCGGATGCCCTTGAGGGCTTTGACTAACAGTATACGAGGTGCCAAAAGGGAGTCAAGACAAATTTCGCCCAATTATCCAGGACAGGCTTGCCCCAAAACTTTGTCACGATCCTCCGCGACAGCAGCCAGGGATTTTGCTATCATGCATAAGGACATTTGGGAGTCTTGCCGTGAGCCATATCTGCACACGCGTGGTGCAATTTTTCTTGGGTACCTTATCTCAGACGGACCGCTGGTTTGCGCTGTTGCGCGGGGTCGTCTTTCTGGGCGGCATCGGGTGGCTGCTGTGCGTCCCCCTGCAGTCACACCAGTGGGTCATTCTTGCCGCGCTTCTGGGGGCGTTCTTCCTATACAGCGGTGGGTTGTACGTGCTCACGTTTCTGCGACCTGCCCGCATTCGCACCTACTACTTGTGTGTGTTCATCGTCGATCTGCTGATCATCACCGCACTCAATGACTATGTGGGAGAGGTCAAGGGCAGCTTTTATCTAGCCTATTATCTGCTGGTGGCGCTGCACGCCTACTACTTTGGCCTAGGAATGGGACTGATCGTGGCCGGGTTGGCCTCGGTGCTGTATGTGATGTCCGACTACCCGGAATTCCAGACCATTGTGTGGCATGAATACACGCTACGGATCACCTTTCTCTTTCTCGTCGCCACCTTCCTTGGACTCCTGGCGAAAAAGGATAAGGGCGACAAGCAACACATGGAGAGTCTGAATCGCGAGCTCTCAGAGAAGACGCGTAAGCTCGAGCTCGCCTACATCCAATTGGCAGAAGCCCAGCGGCAGATCATACAGACCGAAAAGCTTTCCTCGCTCGGAACGCTGGTGGCAGGCGTCGCCCATGAGATCAATAATCCTATTGGAATTATCGCTAACCGTGTCGAGGTGCTGCGGTTGGAGCATGAGGAGCAGGGTTTGGACGATATCCTCAAGGAAGACCTCGAAGTCATCCACCGCCAGGCCCATCGTGTGACGGAAATCACCACCGCACTCCTCGCCTATGCTCGGCAATCATCCCACGAGCAGACTCTGCTCAACCTGAACGGCGTGGTGCGGTCAGCCTTGTTGCTTTGGCAACCCCAAGCCGAGCAGGTCGTGCGGGTTGAAACCGCCCTGGAGGAGCCGCTACCACCAATCATGGGCGACGTCACGCAACTCCAGCAGGTGCTGATCAACCTGTTGAGCAATGCCCTCGACGCCACCCCTCCTGGGGGCACGATTGCGGTCTCGACGCGAAGCCAGGGAGAGCCGCCGTCGACTGTGGCGTTGGAGGTCGCCGACACAGGAACCGGTATCTTAGCGGAGCATCTCTCTAAGGTCTTCGACCCATTTTTTACCACCAAACCCCCTGGGAAAGGCACGGGGCTTGGGCTTTCCGTGTGCTTTGGCATCGTACAGGATCATCAGGGGACGATCACCGTCGACAGCCAGCGCGGTCGTGGTTGCACCTTTAGCGTGATTTTACCCGTGATCCCGCGTGTTGAGCTTGCTCACCAGGGGTCCCATCGGATGCTCCAAGCCGCTCTCACCGCCAGTCAGGACGAAGGAGTGTACTGATGGGTACCTCCCGCAAAGTGCTCATCGTGGATGATGAGCGCGAGATGCTGACCAACTGCACGCGCATTCTGCGACGCTGTGGCTATGAGTGTCTAACCGCTGAGACCAGCGAGCAGGGCTTGGCGCTGGTGCATACCGTGCAGCCGGATGTGGTGCTGGTAGACCTGCGCATGCCGGGTAAGAGCGGCATCGACATCGTCAAGACCGTTAAATCCCAGTATCCCCACATGGAAGTGGTGCTCATGACGGCGTATGCAAGCATTGAAACGGCAGTCGACGCCATCAAGCAGGGGGCTTTCGACTATCTGCCCAAACCGTTTACAGCGGACCAACTGCAGACGGTCATTCAACGGACCATGCGTCAGCAGCTGAGCACCCAGGGCGCGGGACGCATGAGAGCGGAAGTGGACTGGCGCTCCGATCATGGGGAGATGGTCGGGAGATCTGAGGCCATGGAAGCGCTGCGCGAGCATATCCGGAAGATCGCTGCCACCGAGGCCACCGTCTTGATCACCGGTGAAAGCGGTACTGGCAAGGAATTGGTGGCGCGGAGCCTGCATCGGTGCAGTCGTCGCAGTGCGCTGCCGTTTGTGCCGGTGGATTGTGCTGCTTTGCCCGAGAGTTTGTTGGAGAGCGAGCTCTTCGGTCATGAGAAGGGGGCGTTTACGGGGGCCTCGCTCAGTCGCCCCGGCCTGTTTGAGCTCGCCCACACGGGGACGTTATTTCTGGACGAAGTGGCGGAGCTCCCCCCACCGTTGCAGGCTAAACTGCTCCGCGTCTTAGAGGCCAGACAGCTCCGGCGACTCGGCGGTCGGCAACTGATCAGCGTCAACGTGCGTGTGATCGCCGCGACGAATCGCGACTTGACGAAGGCGATGGAAAGCGGCGCTTTTCGCGAAGATCTCTTTTATCGCCTCAACGTCATTCCCATTCACGTCCCCCCCCTGCGGGAGCGGCGCGGGGACATTCCCCTACTGACCGCGCATTTCTTGCGGTCTGGACTGCAGGCGAGTGCCGCGGTACCCCGGGAATTCGCTCCCGAAGCCATGGAGCTGCTTGAACACTACAGCTGGCCGGGGAACGTGCGCGAGTTGAAAAATGCGATTGAGCGGGCACGCGCCTTGGCGAATCGAGAGGCTATCCAACCAGAAGATTTGCCGGGAGAGGTCCGACACCTGGGCGGCGAGGTGGCTGATCGCTCCCCCCCGATGCATTCGTTCAAGGCTGCTAAGCAAGAGATCGTCACCGAATTCGAAGAGCGTAGCTTGCGCGAGCTGATGGAGCAGACGGGGTGGAATATCGCCCAGGCCGCACGGGCCTCGGGTGTGCATCGGAAGACCATCGAGCGCAAGCTGAAACGCTACAACTTGCGCCGCGATGGTTGAGGTGGATTAAGCGGATTAATTGGTCAATAGTCCTTCCAGATGCAGTCGTCGACTACTGCCGCGCAGCTTCTCCATCGCCACGTGCTCGATCTGGCGGATGCGTTCGCGACTAAGGTCGAATTGTTTACCGATCTGTTCCAGTGTGTGCTCGCCCTCGCCTCCCAGACCAAAGCGCAGCATAATGATCCGGCGCTCGCGTGGGGTGAGGACCTCGAGCAGTTGCTGCAAACGGTCGCTGAGATCCTGCTGGAGCGTGGCCTCCACCGGAGATGCCAGCAGCGGATAGCCTAACGGCTGGGCCAGAGGCAGAGGGGGTGTGCCCTCGGGATAGTTCCGGCCCAGATCCTCAATCGACACCACTTGTTGGTTCAATTCCAGGATCAATCGCACTTTCTCGACCGCAAGCCCGACGGCCGCGGCCACCTCCACCGGTGTCGGGGGACGCTCATGCGCACTCTGCAACTGTTGGTAGGCGCGTCTGACACGACCGGCAATCTCGGTGAGATAGGCCGGCACCCTGACCGTGCGCCCCTGCTCGAAGATGGCCCGAGCGATATAGGCCCGGATCCACCAGCTGGCATAGGTGCTAAACTTATAGCCCCGGCTGGGATCGAATTTCTCCACGGCGCGCATGAGCCCCAGATTGCCCTCCTGCACCAGATCGAGCAGTGGTACCCCGTGTTGCGCAAATTGCTTGGCGATACTGACGACAAGGCGTAGATTGGCCGTTATCATGACTTCTCGGGCTTGCTGGCTACGCAGGCGCGCGGCGCACGGAAGCTCTGCGGTTTCATCCAGCCTGTCCTCAAGCTGGCCAAGAGTACTCTGCGACGGCGCGGTCCGCTGAATTTCTTGCGCCAACTGACGTTCTTCGTCCACACGTAGGCGGGGCACCGCCCCGATATCTTGGTAGTACAGGCGGAGCACACGATCTTCCCACGACAGGCTGTCCCGACTCGAGGTCTTAGCCGGTAAAGCTGTATCCGGGAGCACGTGGGCAGGTTCCTTGGGGGTGAAGGCCCGCATAACAAACAGACGCTTTGCCTGTGGCTCCACAGCCAGTGAGCGGTCTTTGGGCTTGGTGCGACGTATCGGCATAATTCTCAACTCCCAGCGGTCTTAGCGCAACCATCAAGGCTCTATGGGTAAACGTCCAGCCAGAGCTGCACGCATAGGGATGACATACGGGAAAAGAGAGCAATTTTTATACCGAACTTTGACGATCAACCCGCAACAGCTCGGAGGGGTGAGGTCGTGATGACATGATGGCGAAAAGCTCTCCACCGTCCGCTGCAAGGAGCTGAAAGGCCCGCTTGGGCACTTCCTCCCTGAGGCTGTGTAACGACATACATGGCAGGTCAGCGGCGAGTGGCGTCTGTAATCTGAGGAAACATGCGACACTGATGTACCAGTGCGACATAAATGTCGCACTGGTAGGGGCATTGCGCCGAAAAAAAAGCTTGACAAGCACATACCCCATGTTTAACATACGGCCATCTTTCTTCAACAAGTCTCCTTTTGTTTTCAATAATTTACATATGCCCTACCCAAATCAACGCGTTCCCGCTCGCTAGCCAAGAGGTGAAGCTCAGGCGCTGCGTCAAGAGGGGATAGGTATGAAGAGGAAACCGACCGTGATGCAGAGTCACATAGCGCGCTACGTCTGTGGCCTGGGTTTGGCCCTGGGGCTGGCACTCCTGCTCCTGCCCGTGTGGGTCTGGGCTCAGGACGCGGGAACTGTCGCGGACTACCGTGCCCTGCCAGGTCTCGGCAGTCGGGTGGCGATATGGATCGTGGCACAAATCCACCTGTATTTTGCGGCGTTTGTGCTAGGTGTGCCAATCTTTGCGGTGACGGTCGAATTCATTGGGACTCGCACGAAGGATCCCCGCTATGATCAGCTGGCGCACGACTTCACCAAACTGATGAGCGTGGCCTTCTCGACCACCGCGACATTCGGCGCCGTCCTCACGTTCTTTCTCTTTGGTCTTTACCCGAAATTCATGAACTACCTAGCCGCATTGTTCTTTCCGACGATGGTCGTCTACGTGCTCCTGTTCTTCGGTGAAGGCTTCACCCTATACCTGTACTACTACGGCTGGGAGGCCATGCGCCGGCGCAAAGGGTTGCACCTGTTGCTGGGCTGTCTGCTCAACGTCTTCGGCATCACGCTGATGTTTATTGCAAACTCCTGGGCCACCTTCATGATGACGCCGCCCACTGGCGTCGCCGAGCAAGGCGCCGGGGTGGGACTGTGGGCGTTGGTCGATAATTATGCCTGGATGCCGATCAACATCCACCGCTTGCTGGCTAATGTCGCCTTTGGTGGCTCGATCGCGGCCGCCTATGCCGGTTTTCGTTTCCTCAATGCGCGTACGGACAGAGGAGCGTGCGCGGTACGACTGGATGGGGTATATCGGCAACTTCATCGGCGTCGGGGCGCTGATTCCGCTGCCCTTCGCCGGCTATTATCTGGGCCGCGAGATTTACTCCTACAATGAACAGATGGGCATTTCGATGATGGGTGGCATCTTCTCCTGGCTGTTCATCATCCAGGCCGTGCTCATCGGCGTCCTCTTCCTGTCCGCCAATTACTATCTGTGGCTCGGGATGGAGCGGATTCCGGGGGCTGAACGCTACCGCGGCTGGATTAAATTCTTGCTGCTCGTCCTGACGATCTGCGTTGGCGTGTGGATGACCCCGCATAGTCTGGTGGCCAGCCTGGAGGAGGCGCGCAAGATGGGTGGCGCCCATCATCCCTTGCTGGGCGTGCTGGGAGTGATGTCGGCCAAGAATACCGCGGTGAATCTCATGATCCTCACGACGTTCTTGAGTTTTATGCTCTACAAGCGCGGCAACAAGGTCCCGAC
Organism: uncultured Nitrospinota bacterium; assembly: GCA_963707985.1. Taxonomy (GTDB): domain Bacteria; phylum Tectomicrobia; class Entotheonellia; order J063; family CAVPRW01; genus CAVPRW01. The sequence goes on from CAVPRW010000010.1 coordinate 133,514, forward strand.
CGTCCCATGGGCCAGGACCGGCAACGCTGTTGAAGCGCTGATTTTTGTGCTGGCGGCTTTTATCGTCATCTTCTATGGCATCTACGGCTACTTCGTGCCTGCTATTGTGCGTATTGGTTTCTCGGTGTATCAGGTCGGTGCGGTACTATTTACGCTTGTCGCCGTCACGGTCATCGATATTTTCCTGCTTGAAGAATGCTCGGATCCTCGGGGAGATTCAGTGGGGCAAGATCCCCGAGCGGGCCCAATATGCGTTGTTCTTGCTGGCGCTGTCCTTTACTTGGTTGATGGGTCTGATGGGTTATGTGCGGTCGGGCCTGCGCATGGATTGGCACGTCTACGGCGTCATGCGTGATACCAGCCCGGGCGCCTACACGCCAACCTTGGGCTTTGCGACGAACATGGTGTCGGTGACGGTGATCATTTTCCTCGGGCTGCTGGCATTTATCTTCTGGTTAGGGAGCCTCGACGAGGCTCATGCGGGCGAGGGAGGAGTTAGACAAGGATGTCGAAGCCGCCTTTCGGCCACCGTTGCGCCCACAGCCGGTGACGAGTCACCCCGGCGCAGATGCGGAAGGATAGGGCTCATGTTCTCGATCTTATTGTATACCTTCGCGGGGCTCTTCTTGCTGTGGATGATCCTGCTGTCGTTGGGCGTGCGACGGATCTGGCTGAATGTGATGCTCTTTTCTCTGGAAGCGACGCTCGCCTATACCATCGTTGGCAACCTCGTGCCGCAGATCGAGTCCAGGCCTCAGGCGGCAGCTGCAACTCTCTCCCGATGCGACGCCGGAGCAGCTGGTCAAAGCCGGCGAGCAGATCTTCTACGGTAAGGGAACCTGCGCCCTCTGCCATTCGATCGATCCGAGTGAGGCGGCGCGCTGTCCGCAGCTCGGGGCCGGCACCCTTGGACCCGCCATCGGCGCACGCGCCGACGAGCGGGTGAAAGAGCCAGGTTATAAGGGCAAAGCCAAGGACGGGACCGAATACCTCATCGAGAGCTTAACCCATCCTCAGGACTACCTGGTGCAAGGCTTTCCTGCCCATCATGCCGGTGATCAACAAGCCGCCGATCGGCCTGAATAACGATGAGATCGCCGCGGTGATAGCCTTCTTGCAGAGCGTCCAGGGTGGCAAGGTGACCGTCACCCCCAAAATGGTGGCGGCCTTCACAGGCACCGAGGTACCGGCGCAGCCAGGCACGGCCGCAGCGCAACCGGTGGTGGCAACCGCCACTGATCGGCCCCCGGAACAGCTCATCGCGGAGCTTGCCTGCATTGCTTGCCATAAATTCGATGAGCCGGGGCCGTCTGGTCGGTCCGAGCCTTTGGGATATCGGGGTGCGTCAGGATGAGGCGTATATCCGGCAGTCGATTCTGGAGCCGAATGCGGTGATCGCGGAGGGTTTCCCTCCGATGTTGATGCCACCGGATCTTGGACAGAAGATGACCGGGGTGGAGTTCGAACGCCTTGTACAATGGCTGAAGAACCACAAAGGACCCAAGGTCCAGTAGTGTGCCGACTCACCACAGTCGCACCAGGCAGGACCGCAGCGTCGGAGCCATGACGCTGTCTGAACGGAGGAGATCAGGAGAGATGGCCCAGCAAGCATCCGGCAGCTGGTGGAGTGTGGGGGGCGCGATCGTCGCACTCATCGCCGGCCACTTGGCCCTGAAGTACGGCATTCAGACCGCCCATCCCGTCAAACTTGCTATATGCGTATACCATCATTCTCGCGATCGCGATTTATGTCTATCTGGCTTCAAATACAGCGCGATGGGAGAGTTTTTCACGTCCCCTGGCGCGTTTGTTCGTCGCCCGTGAAACTCGTATTGCCCGCGGCGTCATTTTTGTCCTGTTGCCGCTGAGTGTGGGTTGGCTAGTGTATGCCTGGGGCGGTGGCTCGGCCCAGTTGCCTGCCGAGTTGCGCACCATTCACCCCACCCCTCCAGGGCAAATCACCGTGCGAGGCAAGAGCTACAACCTCATTGGTCTGGAAAATCCTTTACGGAAAGAACCGGACAAGTTGGCACACTACGCCGATGAAGGCAAGGTCGTGTATTTTCAGAACTGCTTTCCCTGCCACGGCGACAACCTCGACGGCACCGGACATTTCGCCCATGGATTTATCCCATCCCCAGCCAATTTCGTCGACGTTGGCACCATTGCCCAATTGCAGGAGTCATACGTCTTCTGGCGTATCGCCAAGGGAGGGCCTGGCCTGCCCCCCGAATCGCATCCATGGAATTCAGCCATGCCGATTTGGGAGAATTTCCTCTCGGAGGAAGATATCTGGAAGGTCATCTTGTACATCTACGCTGGGGCTGGACAGTCGCCGCGCACCTGGGAAGGACACTGAGTCATGGTAGCCAATGAGGCGCCAAGTGCATGATCCGTCTACCCCTGCCAATCGTGGTATGCGTGAGTACAAGGCAACGGAGAACGAGTGAGGATGCATGAGACCGTGAGAACCTCATGGAGGCGGATAGGGGGAGCGACACGACAGCGCTGGGCAGCCGTACTGTGGTGTGTGGGGGTCGGCCTGGCACTGACCACCGCAGCCCTGGCGCAGGAACAACGGGCAGCCTCGTCGCCACAAGACCTCGAGGCGGGCAAACAGGTCTACGCTCGCAAATGTGCCCAATGTCACGGTGATGATGGGCAGGGCACCGGGCCGGCGGCCATGGAAGTCTTTCCACAACCGCGCGATTTCACGCGAGGCATCTACAAAATCCGCTCGACTCCCAGCGGTACCGTGCCGACGGATGATGATCTCTTCCGTTCCATCACCAACGGTCTTCCGGGCAGCTCGATGCCCGGCTGGACTGTGCTCCCTGAACGCGATAGGCGACAGGTAGTCCAGTATATCAAGACCTTCTCTCAAAAATTCAAGGAGGAAACCCCGACCCCCCTCACATTCCCTGCAGAGGTACCTTCTAGCACGGAGAGCATCGCCCGCGGTAAAGAACTCTACCGTGATGCTGAATGCTGGCAATGTCATGGGGATGAGGGTAGAGGTGATGGCCCGTCGCTCCCGGATTTGAAGGATGATTGGGGACATCCGATCTGGCCGGCGGACCTTACGCAGTGCTGGAATTTCCGCGGCGGCAGTACCCGCCATGACATCTTTCGCGCGTTCATGACGGGGCTCAGCGGCACGCCTATGCCGTCGTTTGCTGAGATCTTCGAGCCGCAGCAGGCCTGGGATCTGACCAACTACGTCCACTCCCTGTGCCGCGATCGGAAGGTAGATGTTGTCGTGCGCGCGGTGCCCGCTGGAGGAGAGCTGCCCACCGATGTCAACGATCCGCGCTGGGCCAATGCCCCCGCCATCGATTTCCCTTTGGTCGGGCAGATTATTCAAGATCCCCGCCAGTTTACGCCTTCGATCAACACGGTGACGGTACAGGCTATGCACACTGCGGGCGAAATTGCCTTGCTCCTGAGCTGGGATGATCGAACCCACAGTACTGCGAACCCGGAGACGCACATCTACGACGATAACTTCGTGGTGCAATGGCCGGTGCGTTTGACCGACGGACCGGAAAAGCCCTATTTCCTGTATGGCGACACCTCACGGCCGGTTTATCTCTGGCGCTGGGGCGCTAACGCCGCGGGCATTGGAGAGCTCAACGCCACAGGTTTTGGAACGGAGTCGCCGCAGCGGCAAGAGAGCCAGAGTCTTAAAGGCACTGTGGACTATAATCATGGTCAGTACAGGATGTTGGTGCGGCGGGCGATTACAACGGACGACAAGGATAACGACTTGCAGTTCCAGGAGGCGAAATTCATTCCCATCGCCTTTTCTGCTTGGGATGGCTCCAATGGTGAAACGGGGAATAAGCGCGCCATCTCGGCCTGGTATTACCTCTATCTCGAACCGACGCCTTCACGCGCGCGGCTCATCTATCCAGGCATCGCAGTGGTGGCCATTGCGGCCGCAGAGTTATTTTTCGGACGACAAGGACGACGCCGACGGTCAGCATAAATCCAGCTCTGATGCTGGGCTGCCGGTGATCTGATCGCTAGTTCGCGAAAGGAGTGTTCCATGATGACACGTTGGCTGACAGGGTTGCTGATCCTGCCTTGGTTAGGGATCGTGACGCTTCCCTTGCAGGGCTTCAGTTACGAGGCCATACCAGTGACCGACGGTGGCACGATTGTGGGTGAAGTGAAGTATGCGGGTGACCCTCCGCCACCGGAGAAGATCGATGTCACCAAAGATGCGAACATCTGTGGAGCAGACCAAAAGGTTTCCCCGGCATTGATGGTCGGAGCGGATAAGGGCATTAAGGATGTGGTGGCGTCACTACCAAACATCCAGAAAGGCAAAGCTCTGGGAAAGCCGGAGAAACCTCCGGTACTGGATCAAAAGAATTGTGAGTATCACCCGTACGCCCAGATCATTCCAGTCAATACCACGCTAGAGATTACCAATAGCGACGATGTGCTCCACAATATCAAGACGAAGGGTGCAACTAAGACCTCGTTTAACATTGCCCAGCCGAAGTTCAAGCGGAAATTGACTGTGGAGTTCAAAAATCCTGAGATCGTCCAGGTCGAATGCAATGTCCACGGTTGGATGAACGCGATTGTCGTGGTTGAGGATAACCCCTACGACGCCTTGACAGACGCCAATGGCTCCTTTAAGATCACCGACGTTCCACCGGGAAAATATACTGTGAAGGTCTGGCATTCCAAACTTGGCGAGCAGACCAAAGAAGTGACGGTGGGCCCGAAGGAGGAGGTGAAGGTCGCCTTCGAGATGAAGACACCTTGATGGCCTGAACATACGACCCTGTCGGTGGCGACCATCACACATGATGAGGTTCTCACCGGCAGGCTTGATGCCGAGCAAAGTCTCGGCTGCGCAAGTTAGGCGGTGTGAAATGCGGACCATCGCGCTGGTGATGGCGGAACGGGTACTGGAGAGATCTCATGCTCAGGTGGCTTCCGGCAAACGTCTCGACCTATGGAGGAGAGATCGATCGATTATTTTCGATCATTGAGTGGATCACCGGCATCACGTTCGTCCTGGTCATCGTTTTGCTGCTGGTCTTCATCGTCAAGTATCGCGATCGAGGTGGGCGGCGCGCGACCTACACACACGGCAATGCGTTTCTCGAAGTGATCTGGACGATCGTGCCGGCGATCATTCTTATCGTGCTGTTTATGCTGAGCCAGTCGCTCTGGTGGAGCATTAAGGGGAACGTGCCGGCGACGGATTTCCAGGTACTGGTCACGGCGAAACAGTTCAACTGGGTCTTCACCTACCCCGGCCCCGATGGCACCTTCGGTACCGCTGATGACCTCACGTTAGAAAATGAGCTGCATGTCCCCGTCAACAAAATCGTGCGGGTGTCCCTGCGCGCCGAGGACGTGATCCACAGCTTCTTCCTTCCGAATTTGCGGTTGAAACAGGATGCCGTCCCAGGCCGCGAGATTCCAGCTTGGTTCGAGGCGACGCAGACGGGTCGGTATGAAATCCCCTGTGCTGAGCTGTGTGGATTCGGTCACTCCGGGATGCTTGGCTATCTGACGGTCCATTCTGTCGCTGACTATCAGCAATGGGTGAAGCAGCGTTGGCCGTCCTAACACGTCCAGCCTACACGCCAGCGCTGATCGCATCCGGTCTAGGTTGATCGAAAGGAATCAAACGATGAATCAGAGAGAATCGGCTCACACCACACATGCGGCTCATGTCGAGCACGGGTTTATCCGCACATACATTTTTTCGACCGATCATAAAATGATTGGCCGGCAGTATCTTTTCTACGGCCTTTTTATGATGATTCTGGGAGGGTTACTGGCGCTGCTCGTGCGCTGGGAACTGGCATGGCCAGAAACGCCCGTGCTCGGTTTCGGATGGTTATTTCCTGATACCGAGGGCGTGATTATACCCCCTACCTACAACATGTTATTTACCATGCATGCCACGATCATGATTTTCTTTGTCGTCATGCCCATTCTGGTCGGGGCATTTGGCAATTTCCTCATCCCGTTGATGATCGGCGCCCGTGATATGGCCTTTCCAGTGCTGAATATGCTGTCCTTCTGGGTGGCTCTGCCAGCGGCGATCATTATGCTGGGCGGCTTCTTCGTTCCCGGCGGGCATGCGGCCGCCGGCTGGACATCCTATGCGCCCCTCTCCGCTAATCCGGTGTTTACCGGCGTGGAATGGGGGCAGAATCTTTGGTGCATCAGCCTCATCATCCTTGGGTTCTCCTCGATGATGGGAGCGATCAATTATATTACCACCGTCATCAACATGCGGGCGCCGGGTATGACCTTTTTCCGTCTACCGCTGGTCATCTGGTCACTGTTCATCGTGGCCATCCTCGTGCTGTTGGCGATTCCGGTGCTGACCTCGGCGCTGGCCATGTTGCTCTTCGATCGTCTCTTCGGCACCACGTTCTTCCTGCCGCCAGGTGGTGGCGAACCCCTGCTCTGGCAACATCTCTTCTGGTTCTTCGGTCACCCGGAAGTCTATATCCTGATCCTCCCGGGCATGGGAATCGCCTCGGACATCCTGTCCACCTTTTCTCGCAAGCCTATATTCGGCTATCGCTCTATGGTGTACGCCATGATCGGCATCGGGTTCCTGTCCTGGATCGTCTGGGGTCACCATATGTTCCAGAGTGGTATGAACCCGGCGTTGGGCGTGTCGTTTACCATCACCACCATGGTGATCGCGGTGCCCTCGGCGATCAAGACCTTCAATTGGCTCGGCACCCTTTGGGGGGGGACGATTCGCTTCACGGTACCGATGCTCAATGCTCTGGCGTTCGTTGCCATGTTCGTCATCGGTGGCTTGAGCGGCATCTTCATGGCCTCGACACCAGTGGACATCTTCATCCATGATACCTACTACATCGTCGCCCACATTCATTATGTGGTCTTCGGCGGCAGCGTGTTCGGTATCTTCGCCGGCATTTACTACTGGTTCCCGAAGATGTTCGGCCGCATGATGAACGACACGCTGGGGAAGATCCATTTCTGGGGCACGTTCATTTTCTTCAATTGTACCTTCTTCCCTATGCACATCCTTGGGGTAGGGGGGCATATGCGGCGGATCTACAATCCAACGCAGTACGAGTTCTTGCAGCCGCTGCAGCCCATCAACGTGTTCATCACCATCAGCGCGATCCTGCTGGGGCTGTCACAGATTCCCTTCATAATCAATTTCTTCTGGAGTCTGTTTGCCGGCCGGAGGGCTGAACGGAACCCGTGGCAGGCGAATACCCTCGAGTGGGTGGCGCCTACGCCGACACCACATGGCAACTTCGAGGCCCTTCCCACCGTGTATCGTGGTCCCTACGAGTACAGCTCGCCTGAGGTGCGCGAGGATTACCTACCTCAAGATCGGCCCCTGGCCGCTGGGGCGAGGGGATCTCATTGAGCCATGCCCAACGTGCACATCTCTGGCTTCACCGCTTCGCCCTGCTGACCACGCTGGCGACCTTCCCTCTCCTCTTCGTGGGGGGATTGGTCACCAGTACCGGCTCCGCACTTGCCGTCCCCGACTGGCCGAGCACTTTCGGGTACAACATGTTCCTCTATCCCGTGGCCGGGATGGTGGGAGGAATTCTCTATGAGCACAGCCATCGGCTGCTGGGGGCGTTAGTTGGTTTCCTCACCATCATCCTGACGCTCTGGTTATGGCTGAAAGAGTCCCAACGCTGGCTGCGCTGGCTTGGAAGTATCGCCCTGGCAGTAGTCATCCTCCAGGGAATCCTTGGCGGCCTGCGTGTGATACTCCTCGCGCACACCCTGGCCATCGTCCATGCCTGTCTAGCCCAGGCATTCTTTGCGCTGCTGGTGAGTATTTCTTTCTTCACTGCCCCCATGAGACCGGACCACGTCTCAGAGTTCCCCAGTGTACTGCTAACCCGACTGCATCGTCTCTGTCTCTTGACGACTGCTGTGATTTACCTGCAAATTGCCTTCGGAGCGGTCTTGCGCCACACGGGAGCCCGTCTCGATGCACACCTTGCACTGGCGGCGTTGGTGGCCCTCTCGGTCATCGCGCTGAATGTGTCGATGTGGCACCATCATGGAGAGGGAGAAGCTGTCGTTCATCCCATCATGCTGCTGTCGGTATTGCTGCTCCTACAACTTGGCCTCGGTCTTGGGGCCTACCTCATGAAATATACGCCAATGGCAGCGCTCGCCACGTCGGGGCTTCGTGTCAGCTTGACCACCACCCATCTCGCGGTGGGCTCGCTGCTGTTAGCGACCTCGTTAGTCTTGACCTTGCGGACGCATCGTTTCAAAACTGCCTCGACGCCCATGGTCGCCCATACGCTTCTCTCGGAACAGGTGTCATTATGATGGTGAGAACGCTTTCGGCGGATCCGGCAGCGGTTTCTGCATGGCTGGTCGTCCGCAAACGGGCGCTGGATTACTTGGCCTTGACTAAACCACGTGTGGTAGCCATGGTGTTGATCACTGCCTCCATCGGCTTTTACTTGGCCGCACCAGGGCCGCCGAATTGGCTGCTGCTCTGTCACACGCTGATTGGCGTCGCCCTGGCTGCTGGTGGAACGCTAGCCTTGAACCAGTATCTCGAACGTGACCTCGACGCGTGTATGCTCCGCACCAGGGAGCGTCCACTGCCCGAAGGCCGATTGCAACCTGGCGAAGCCTTGGGGTTTGGGGTCGCGATCACGGGAAGCGGACTGATTTACTTGGCCTTACTGGTGAATCCCTTAAGTGGGCTGGTCACCGCCGTCAGTGTCGGCAGCTATTTGTTCCTGTATACGCCACTCAAGCAAAAAACCCCCTTGTGCGTCATCGTCGGCGCGATTCCCGGTGCCCTGCCGCCAGTGACGGGGTGGGTTGCCGCCTCAGGCCAGTGGTCACTTGAAGCCTGGGTCCTGTTCGCCATTCTTTTCTTCTGGCAGATTCCACACTCGTTGTCGATCGCTGTGCTCTACCGTGAGGATTATGCGCGCGCAAATTTTCAGCTGCTGCCTGTGGTGGAGCCGGAGGGGACTAGTACCGGGCGTCAGATCGTGGTGCATTCGCTGGCGCTGCTAGCCGTGGGCCTGCTGCCAACCACTCTGCATCTGGCGGGAGCTGTATATTTCGTCACCGCCTTCGTCCTGGGCCTCGCCATGTTGGTGTATGGAATCTTATTGGCTAAATCATACTCACGCCTCGCGGCGCGACGGCTCTTGTTCGTGTCGCTGATCTACCTGCCAGCCTTGCTGGCGGTCATGGCGATCGACAAAGTACGCCTGTAGCGAGCAATCGCATGGTCGGTGATCGAGATGTTCGACAACAGAATCGTCGGGTGGGATTCATGATCGTCGCCTTCTTGGTGCTGCTCCACCTCATCGCCATCGTGGGAGTGCTGGTGCTGAATTAGCTCCGACTGGTCTTGAGAGGTCGAGGGTAGGACATGCCACAGGGAACAACCGTCATTCCGGATGCAGATACGCTCGTTGTGGAAGTGCCGGAGCTTGTTGAGCGTTCCGAGCCCCCCCCGCCATCCTTTCCTGAGCCCCCGTTTGGCGATGATGGCGACGGTCGTGACGATCAGCCGGACCCACCGATCAACAACGCACGCTTGGGGGTGATGCTCTTCATCGGCGCTGAAGGAATGTTTTTTGCCGGTCTTCTCAGCGCCTTTCTGGTGTTTCGTGCTGGCAGTAGCGTATGGCCACCCCCTTTCCAACCACGCCTACCTATCGGCGTGACTGCGGTGAATACCGGCATCTTGCTGTGGAGCAGTTACACCATGTATCGGGCCGTCCGGGCCATTCGCCGAGGCGACACGCAGGGGCTGGTGGATTGGTTGCGCGTCACGGCATTGCTTGGCCTGATCTTTCTCAGCGTACAGGGCTATGAATGGGCTCGCCTGCTACAGTATGGCCTGACACTGTCCTCCAGCGTATACGGTGCCACCTTTTACACGATCATCGGCTGTCATGCGGCCCATGTCTTCGGTGCCGTCATCTGGTTGCTCTTCATCCTGACCATGGCCAAGAAACAGCGCTTCAACCCGAGGCGCTGCGTCGGCGTGCAGGTGTGTGGCATCTATTGGTTTTTTGTGGTGGCCTTGTGGCCGATGTTATTCGGCCTTATTTATCTCTATTGAGTTTTTGGGCAACTACGCCGGTCATGAGCTGAGCTCGATCTGAACACCAGCACAGACTCACCCGGCCCAGCTGGAGAGTCGACATGCGACATCTATGGTGCTTAGCCTTAAAGGGTACCTTACTCGGGATTGGCCTGATGAGCTTCATCTTGCCAACGGCTAGCTACGCTTGCGCAGTCTGCGGCGGCGCAGAGGATAATGGCTATTTCTGGGGTATGGTGTTCCTCATGTCGATGCCATTCACCATTGGAAGCCTCGTCGGTGGCTGGTTGCTGTTGAGCTACCGTCATGCGTCGTCTGATCTCACACCATCAACGCTGCCTCCGCCAATTGAAAGCCGTACGCCCCCGGCTAGCCTCGGTGCCATTGACGTCACAGAGACCCGATAACGGACATTAGGCGCATTACCCATTGACCATCGGGGCAACCACTAGGCGGTGAGTGAGAACAGAAAAGGAGAGTACATCTTGAGTCAAGCTGCTGCCATGCATGGGCCTGCGTCCGAGCCGGTTGAGTACTCCCTGACCGATTCCCTGGGTAAGCTGGGCATGTGGATGTTTCTCGCCGGTGACGCCATGGGTTTCGGGGCTTTGATCGCAGGGTATGGTGCACTACGCTATTACAGCACGAACTGGCCACAACCATCAGACGTGCTTGGCATCCCTCTGACTGCTTTAATGACCTTTATCCTGATCGTTAGCAGCGTCACCATGGTTAAGGCGTTGTCGGCCATTCATCATGGTGACCAAGCAGGACTACGCAAGTTCCTGGGGCTCACTGTTTTGGGCGGGTTGATCTTCCTCTCTCTGCAAGCTTATGAGTGGACGCACCTGATCTTTGGGGAAGGGATGAGCATCAGACATCCACCCCATGACTTCCCGCATGCGACAACGCTTTTCGGCGCCACCTTCTTCATCTTAACGGGCTTCCATGGCATGCATGTATCCGGAGGGGTGATCTATCTCACGTGTTTGCTCATTCGGGCCACGCGTGGCGCCTATTCGGTCGAATACGCCCATCCAGTTGAGATCGCTGGGCTTTATTGGCATTTCGTGGACCTCGTGTGGATTTTAATCTTCACCTTTGTATATCTCCTTTAGGCAGTGCCTCAGGCGCGTCTCGAAGGTGTTGACTCTGTTCGAGGCTATGCATCTCCACCGAGACGTGGACTACCTCGGGGTCAGACGGGGACAGAGGGTAAAGACGATGCAACAGGCACACGCGGAACCGAATTACATCGCTGTGTTCATCTGGTTAGCGGCATTGACAGTCCTCGAGGTGGTGGCCGTCTATCTGCCGCTGACGAGACTCGCACTGGCGGCTATCCTTGTGGTCCTGGCCTTTACGAAGGCGGCGCTCGTGGCCCTTTATTTTATGCATCTGAAATTTGAGCGACGCACCATGCTGCTGGTCGCGGTGACGCCGGTCATCTTGTGCGTGTTCCTGATGTTCATGTTGATTCCCGACGGGATCATGAAGCATAGGCAACAGACGACGATGACCGCACCCTCGACGACCGCCCGCTGATGAGGCGGGATGAGCTCAACACGAATGGAAGTGCAATGGCCACAATCCCCGGGACACCGTCACGAAGCGCGCCAGGAGCGTCTGCCGCAAATCTTCATGTGGAGTGTGCTCGCTGTGGTCCTCGCTGGGGTTGTCAGTCTTGGCGTTTGGTCCCTGGTGTGGGAAGAACGCTAGCAAGCAGTCATCGACGGCGCCCTTCCCAGCATATTTGCCAGTCTATGGAACGGTCCCCGACTTTGCGCTCACCGATCAGAGTGGACGACCGGTGCAGAGAGGGAACCTTGACGGGAAGGTCTGGATCGCCAGTTTTATCTTTACCAACTGCCCCGATGAATGTCCGCTGATGACGTCTGATCTGGCTCGCTTGCAGTCAGACATGGCACACATGGCAGATTTTCGCCTCGTGTCCATCAGCGTCGATCCGGAGCGTGATACTCCAGTGGTGTTGTCCCAGTATGCCGAGCGATTCAATGCTAATCCGGAGCGCTGGTTTTTTCTCACCGGTGACAAGCAAGCTATCTATCGCCTTGCTAAAGAGGGCTTCCGATTAGGCATCGTCGACCCTGCTGAGTCCGCTCACCCCTCTCCGGTCAAAGGCAATTCCCCCGGTGGCTTCAGAGGTTCGGCGGACCGACCGGCACCGAGTAGCGTCTGGTGGACCGCCGGTTGGCTGCAGCCCCTCCGAGGCCGGTTGCCCTTTTTAGAACCCGCTCCAGCCTTTGCCGATCACGGGCGGGCGAAGGATACCCTGCACTCAACGCGTTTTGTCCTTGTCGATCGCCTGGCCCAGATACGAGGATACTATGAGAGTCGAGAACAAACTGCTCTAGAGCGTCTCCGACAGCATCTCCAGATGCTGTTCCAGAACGGTTGAACAACATGTTCTCCGTGACTGATCTCCCGGCTTTGAACGCAACCCTCAACGCCACCAGCGCCATTCTGCTAGCCGCTGGATATCGTTTCATCCGGCGACGCCAAATCTCTGCACACAAACGTTGCATGCTCGCCGCCTGTACGACGTCGGCGCTGTTCCTCGTCTCCTATCTTACCTATCATTACTACGTGGGCTCGATGCCCTTTCGCGGACAAGGCTGGGTGCGACCGCTCTACTTTACGATCTTGATCTCCCATACCATCCTGGCGGCCACGATTGTGCCACTGGCCATCGTGACCCTCTTCCGCGCCTGGAAAGCCGATTTTCGCAAGCATGCCCGTCTGGCCCGATGGACGTTACCCATTTGGCTATACGTCTCGGTGACGGGCGTGATCGTCTATGTCATGCTCTACCAGCTCTTTCCACGGAGCAGTTAAGCATGATGCACCCCAGCGAAGGCCACGGACCGAGGAACCTGCCTCGATAACGTGAGGCTAGAGGGTCGGGGGTTTGAGGTGGTAGCCAGCTAAGAATAGTATGAAGCCGCCGGAAGCGAAAGGCTCAGGCGGCTTCCTTCATAGAACAGCTTAGGTTTTGTTGTTGGCGAGCTGTTGGGCACACATACGTGCAACCGCCGAATTAGGGTCTTTACTGCCAATCGCGGTAGCCCACCCACCTTTTTCAATCAATTGACTTTGCTGCCACGCAGCGGTTCGCTGGAATTCCGCGAGCTTCGCAGTTGAATCGGCCTGCCCCATGAATCGCTCCACGCAGATAGGGACAAGGACGGCAGTCACCGCTCCGTCAGCACGTTCTTTAGCCATTTTCTCGGCGGTGCCGCCAAGAACCCATCCCCACCAGGCAAAGCCGATAATCATGATCCCTATGGTGCCGACGACGACACCCCAGAATGCTGGTTTAAGCCATTGAGGTACGTGCATGAGACATCTCCTTGTCCGGTGTTTCAGGCCACGGATATAGCCGGCGGTGTGTCTTTGGAAGCAGCCCGCCTGCTCGTTACACGACAGAGCCGAAGGAACCTCAAGAAGCAAGCATGACGGTAGTCTTCACGGTGCGGGGCCCTTTGGGACCAGCCTTCGGCTCGATCTCGACCCCTATGCCCGCTTTCAGGGTGGCAAAGCTCTCACGCGGCCAAGCTTGGGTGCACCGCAGCCGCAAGCTGATCGAGCTCAGTATGCTGACTTTTCCGCGCCTCTAGGCTCAGGGTTATGAGGGGATCATCCTGACGTTCTTGTCTCCGCTGGCGTCCTCCCCGATCGATTTCTAGACCACTCATCTTGTACATCCCTGCTATCCGTTCTCGCATATCCATCTGATCCTGCAATATAGAGCAGTCTTTCCAATATTTCAATATATATTTATTGATTGAGCTAAGGTGCTCAAGAGGGGTTGCTTCCGGATCTGCAACGCCGGAAGGCTCTTCCAACAGCATGCGCTCGACTGGCATGGCTACCAACTCTTCGGTCCTATCTGACAGCACATCACCTCGTGACCAACCACGGCAGTTCCGGGAGAACTGCAAAATCTGAGGCACCTCCCCGGCAAGATTCCTTGCGCCGCTGAGACGCTGGGGTATAATAGGAGGTTCGTTGCTCGACCGGCGATGTCAGGACGGCGACGGCGCCATGTGCTCGTGACTCGCCGCCTGACGGCTATAGACATCTTGCCCAGGAAGCGAGGGGGTTGTGACTGAGAACCACGAGGGCCCACTCTTCGATCGGCTTGTCGAAATCATGGCGATGCTGCGCTCGCCAGCGGGCTGTCCATGGGATCGTGCCCAGGATAGCACTAGCCTCAAACCCTACCTGTTGGAAGAAGCCTATGAGGTGCTGGAAGCCATTGAGGAAGGCACGCCCCACAAACTCAAGGATGAACTGGGAGACCTGCTCTTTCAGGTGATCTTCCACGCCCAACTCGCCAGGGAGCGCGGGGATTTCGATATCGACGACGTCTTAGCCGGCACCATCGCCAAGATGACACGCCGCCACCCACACGTCTTCGGCTCGGCCGCCGCGTCGACACCCAAGGAAGCGCTGCAGAATTGGGAGGAGATCAAGCGCGAGGAAAAATCGGCGGAGCAAGGGACTTCCGTGCTCGACGGTGTGCCTCGCCAATTGCCATCCCTGATACGCGCCCAGCGTTTGCAAGATAAGGCTGCTCGAGTAGGCTTCGACTGGCCAGAGATCGAGCAGGTGTGGCGAAAATTGTCGGAGGAACTGCAGGAACTGCGCGTGGCCATGGACAGGAACAATCGCGTTGAGGTCGAAGGGGAACTGGGCGACGTGTTCTTTGTGCTGGTCAACCTGGCGCGCTGGCTGGAGATCAACCCGGATGAAGCACTCCATCATACTTCCCAGAAGTTTATCAGACGTTTCCAGTTTATCGAGCGTGAGCTGAGCCGGCAGGGGAAAACGCCGAAGCAGTCCACTCTGGCAGAGATGGATGCTTTGTGGGAGCAGGCCAAGCGGCAGGAGTGAGGCGCATTGACGACGAATGGACGGCCTGAGACGACGCTGGGATTTCCACCAAGAGCTATTATCATCGCTGTCGGCGCAGTGATCCTCGACGCCGCCGAGCAGGTGCTCCTGGTCAAGCACGTGCCGGAGCGGAAAAGTTTCTGGCAAGGGAAGTGGATCTGCCCCGGAGGGCGGCTCCAGGTAGGGGAAGCAATCGAGGCAGGCATCCGCCGCGAGGTTTGGGAGGAGACACGCCTAGACATTCGCCTGAGGCGCCCGCTAGTGCCGTTCGAGCGCATCATCCATGGCGAGGATGGCGTCAGGCTGCACGTGATCTATATCGATTATCTGGCCGAAAAGGTCGGCGGGACATTACAACCAGGTGATGACGTGGGAGAAGCCGTTTGGATCCCACGTCTGCAGCTTGTGGCCCTGGGGGAGGTGTTACACGAGGACACCCGGCGACTGCTCGAAATCGCTCAAGTGATGAGTACCACATAGGGAGAGCATGGAACCGCACTATTGGTTATATCTCGGCTTCGCCGGCCAGCTGCTCTTCGGATTACGCTTCATCGTGCAGTGGGTGGCATCGGAACGCAAAGGCGAAAGCATCATCCCCGTATACTTCTGGTATCTCAGTCTCATCGGCAGTCTGATCCTGCTTGCCTATGCCATCTTTCGGCGCGACCCAGTATTCATCTTGGGACAATCCACCGGCTTTATCGTCTATACGCGTAACCTTATGCTGATCTACCGCAAACGTACCAAATCTCAGAACCTTTGCACCCTCATAGAGACGACGGCAAGGATGCGTTGTCACCGCTCCGAGGACGAGCGGCGAAGGGCTCCCCCATTTCCCGCTGAAGACGAACTGGCTCAGCGGCTTCCGTTGTCTGGGCATGCGCTCGCGTTCCCTTAGAGATTCCGGCAGGTTTGTCGGGTCTCCCCTATAGCCAATGGCAATGGCCGTCCACGCCTCGAAACCTTCAGGTATGGCAAATATCTCACGTGCCTTATCAGGGAGAATGCCGAGCATCTGATGCACAAAAAGCCCCCGCGCCGTGGCCTCCACCAACAGATTACCGGCAGCAAGACCAAGGTCATGCACAGCGGCACGATTGACTTGGCCGTTGCGCGCAAATGTCAGGCTCGCGATGCCTAAAGCTAGCACAGGTGCGGCCTTTGCCCAGGCTTGATTGAACTCGATAAGGCAGGACAGGACTTGTTGAAACTCCTCAGGCTGCTCTTTCGTCGCCATCACGTAGGTCCATGGTTGCTCGTTGAATGAAGATGCCGCCCAGCGTGCCGCCTCAAACAACGAGCGGAGATCGTCCGCGGAAACCGACCGGTCTTGGAAGGCATAGGGACTCCAACGTGTGGCGAGGAGCTCATGGATCGGGTAGTCGGTTGATGCTCTCTTCTCAGACATGCCCCTTCCTCTCTGGGAGTGGAGTATAGTACAGTCAGCTACGCCTCGAACCCCGCACAGTCCGGACGGCGAACCATCAGATGGAGTGGCGCCGCACAGGGCGGGCTTGGAGCGGGTGAGATGCCGGCAAGTCGAATATCATAAACGCAGGTCCTCTTTGATTCTTCGCGCTGCCTCATCGGCCGCCTGCACAATGGAAGTTGGATCAATACCTAGCACTCTGCCGCCGGCTTTGAGGGGCTGTCCGTCGACGAAGACCCAGTCGACATTCGCTGGCTGGCCATTGAAGACGAGCTGATTGACCCAGTTAAGTCGCGGCGCAAAATTGGCCCTCCCCGGGTCGAGGATCAGCACATCGGCCTGCTTCCCCGGCGTCAGTGAGCCAATGTGCGACCCCATGTCCAGTACCTCAGCGCCACCTATCGTCGCCATACGAAGCACGTCGGACACTGTTGGGAAGACGCTCGCCTGCAGCGACGTGGCCCGCTGCAATCCCACGGCCACCCGCATCGTATTAAACATATCGCTCGTGTCGTTGGTCCCCCCATCCAGCCCGAGCCCCACCTTCACTCCAGCCTGGTGCAGCGCCGGTAGCCGAATGATGCCCGAGGCCAGACGCATGTTGCTGAGCGGATTATGCGCCACACGCACGTCCTTCTGGCCCATCAGGGTAATTTCTTCATCGAGCAAGTGAATGGCATGAGCGCCCAGCAAGTCGGGCCCTATGGCATTTGTGAGCGCGAGTCCTTTGATGGCGTCATCCTGACGCTGCGCGATGTTCTCCAGCAGATGGACGTGGAGTTTGACTCCTAGCTCGTTGGCGAGGCTCGACATCGCCTGCAGATGCGGCAAAAATCGGTTTGAGGCCCCTGGATGCGAGGCGACCTGAAAGTAAGCGCGTGGATGGGGGTCGATAAGCTCCCTCTTAACCTGCCTGATGTCTTCAAGGACGGCGGGATCGGCGGTGCCGCGATAGGCAAAGACAAATCGTAACCCCGATTCCTGGAGGGCGCGAATGTTCCCCCGCACAAAGGCTGGGGAAAAGCCATGGGACCAATCGACGACCGTCGTTACCCCGGTCGTGATCAGATCCAACGTGCTCAGGCGAACACCCGCATAGACCTCCGTGTCCGACGGGGTGATCGTTGGATTCGCCAGGGGAAAAACACAGCTTTCCAGCCAGCCGATCAAGTCATGCTCGGCTTGACAACCCCGAATCAGCGACTGCCAAAGATGGTTGTGCACATCGACGAATCCCGGCATGACAATCTTGCCGGTCGCATCGACGATTTGCCCCCCCTCTTCGCCCAGGTGTGTGCCAACTGCGGCGATCTTATCGCCGACTAAGAGCAGGTCTGCCTCCTCAATGAGGCCTAACTCGCCTGCCCCAATGGCACGATCCATGGAGAGGAGGAGCGCGGCATTCCGAATCAGCGTGCGCGGTTGGCCGATCTGGCCTATCGAAGTCCTGGAGCTCATAGAACCACCGCAGCGCTATACGCGGATCAATGTGCTCGACACTTGCCGCCCTTGACTGGTCACCAGGCGTAGCATGGGAGGATCGTCAGAGACGGTCAGACCGTTCGGTGCCTCGACAAACTGGAAGCAGGTGGAAGGCGTGGTAAACACCGGGACACCGTCGCGTTGGCCAGCAAATGGCCGATGGACATGCCCGCAGAGCACGGCACACACATTGTCAACCTCGCGGACCACCTGCCACAGGTCTTCGGCATCGAGCAGCATGATCTGGTCTAGCACACGGACCCCCACTGGCACTACCTGATGGTGCACGACGAGAATCGTTGGCTCTCCCGCATGCTGATGCAGCTGCTTGCGGAGCCAGGCCAACTGGGCGTGTCCAAGATACCCGCTATCCCGCTCGGGCTGCAACGAATCGAGTACACAGAGGCAATGTTGACCTGAGGTGAAGGCGTAATGATAAGGCCGATCGGTCGGCTGTGAATCTTCGCAGATCACTCGGCGGAAGGGTACCCGGCGATCATGATTGCCCATGACGTAATGCACCGGTACGTGCAGTTGGCTGACCAGACCGTGAAAGATATCATAGGAAGTCTCATAATCTCGTACGGTGACGTCGCGCGTCTTGGCTTTGACTTCCGGCGCAACGTCCGGGCTCACCAGGTCGCCGCCGATGATCACGAAGGCTGGCTGTGGGTCCAAGCGGTTTACTGCTTCGACGACCCGCGTCAGCGTCTCAATCGTATCAACCTCACGCAGGCGCACGCCGGGTCGCACAATATGCGTATCGGAGAAGTGTACAAAGGTCAAGCTGTCGGTCATAGCGTTCTTCCCTTGCAGAGCACTCGCTCGATCCAGCCTCCTCCCACCACCCGATCATCGCGATACACGACCGCCGCTTGCCCTGGGGTGATTGCCCACTGCGGGGTGTCGAACGTCACACGCGCCACACCTCCATCGAGTGGGGTGACGCTGGCCACGCCACCGGCATGCTGATGGCGAATCTGCACCGTGGCGGTGAACGACTCCCCCATCGGCGGCAATAGGCACCAATTCATCCGCTCCACTAGGCAAGCGCGCTGCTCAACCTCTGCCTTTTCCCCAATGACGAGTCGATTGTTCTCGGCATCAACCTCAGCGACATACAACGGCTTCCCCGCAGCCAGCCCCAGGCCTTTGCGCTGTCCCACGGTGTAGAAGGGCAGCCCCTGGTGGCGTCCTAGCGCATGGCCAGATCGATCCACGATGGGCCCCTCAGCAAAGGTGCCAGCAGGCGCCTGCTCTCGGATGAAGCGGTGGTAGTCATGATCCTGAATGAAACAGATCTCCTGGCTTTCAGCCTTCTGGGCTACCGCCAGGCCAAAGCGCTGGGCCTGCCGACGTACATCATCCTTATGGAATGTACCCAGCGGTAGCAGCATGCGGGCAAGCTGCTCCTGGCGCAGCTCAAAGAGAAAATACGACTGGTCCTTGCGACGGTCGATGCCACGCTGGATGGCATAGCGCTGCGACGCTTCATCATAGATTACCGAGGCGTAGTGACCCGTCGCGACAAAGTCGGCTTCCAGTCCAAGCGCCTTTTCCAGCAGGAGATCGAACTTCAGCCAGGTATTGCAGGCGACACAGGGATTGGGGGTTCGCCCCTTCAGGTAATCGCCGACGAAGTAGTCGATTACCCGATGGCGAAACTCCTGCTCAAAATTAAACACGTAAAAAGGGATTCCCAACGTGGCGGCGACCCGTCGGGCATCGCCCGCGTCTTGCTGCGAGCAACAGGTGCCGAATGTACGCCCGTCGGTAGGCGCGTAATTCCATACCTGCATGAAGACGCCGATCACCTCGTAGCCCTGCTCAGTGAGCAACGCTGCCGCCGTCGAACTATCCACCCCGCCACTCATGGCGAGCACCACGCGTGCGGTCATACACCACCCTCTTGGGTCTCCACCCGATAAAAGCTCAGGGCGACATCGCCGAAGCGTGCCACTCGGACACGGCATAGTCGTCCATAGCGCTCCATGAGCTGGCGCTTAAAAAAATGCTCGCCGATGACTTGCCCCCCTGCGCTCAGCAGTTGACCATCGCCGAGCTGTTGCAACGTGTCTTCCACCAGTGCAGCTCGATAAGGCGGATCGAGGAAGATCAGGTCAAACGTCTGCCCTTGCTTCTTCAGGGTGGGCAGCACGTTCAGTACGTCGTCATACCACACTGCTGCCTGCTCGTACAGGCCACACAGCCGAAGATTTTTCTCAATCAGACGACAGGCCGGCGCGTGTACTTCCACAAACATGGCCAGACGCGCCCCGCGACTTAGAGCCTCCAGTCCGACTGCCCCACTGCCGGCGAAGAGGTCCAGGATTGCGGCACCCTCGGTCTGCACGCCAAGGATATTGAACAACGCCTCACGTACCCGGTCCGCTGTGGGACGTAAGGCTAGCGTGTGGCTAGTGGCCAGCCGCCGGCCTTTGGCTGAGCCCGCGATGACGCGCAGCATCTACGGCGTCTCCGGCAGGTCCGCGAAGTTCACCAACCCTTTAAAGGCCCGGAAGCGATCCCGGATTTCGGGATACGTCAGGGCCTGTAACCGCTCCAGGCTGAACGATTCGACGTTGAAGGAGGCCATCGTGCTGCCCATGACGATCGCCTGTCGCATGGCCTCCTCAGACACATCATCCACGTTCGCTAGATAACCCATAAAGCCACCCGCAAACGAATCGCCCGCGCCAGTGGGATCATACACCGTCTCTAACGGATAGGCCGGGGCAAAGAACATGCTCGACCCATTGAACATCAGCGCCCCATACTCGCCACGTTTGATGATGAGCGCTTTCGGCCCCATGCGCAAGATTGCACCGGCGGCTTTCACGATATTGGGCTCCTGGGCCAACTGACGTGCCTCGCTCTCGTTGATTGTGAGCAGATCGACACGCTCTAGCACGGCCCTGAGCGCGTCCAGCTTACCCTGGATCCAGAAATTCATGGTGTCACAGGCGACAAACTTTGGGCGCTCAACCTGGTTGAGGACGTCGAGTTGCAACTCCGGATCGATGTTGGCGAGGAAGACATACGGGCTGTCCTGATATGCTGCCGGTAGTTTAGGTCGAAACTGTTCGAAGACATTGAGCTGTGTGTCGAGGGTGATCGCCTCATTCAGGTCATAGGTGTACTCGCCAGCCCATCGAAATGTCCGACCCGGCACACGTTCGAGTCCGTCGATGTTGATTTCCCGGGCGCGGAAGAGCGCCAACGCCTCGGACGGAAAGTCCTCGCCGATGACCCCCACCAATGACACATCTGTAAAGAAGCTTGCGGCCGTGGAGAAATAACTGGCAGACCCACCCAAGACATTCTCAACTGCCCCGAAGGGCGTTTTGACCGAATCAAGCGCCACCGAGCCTACGACAAGAACTCCCACCTGTCCCCCCTCATACACCCCAGTGTCATGTTGCGCGCCGCGGGCGCTTGGCTTGTCCCTGCCTGCATGTCACAGAAGTCGTGTGGTACTTCACACTGCAGCGAACCCTCCACCCTGGTTCCTCA
Source organism: uncultured Nitrospinota bacterium (assembly GCA_963707985.1). Lineage (GTDB taxonomy): Bacteria > Tectomicrobia > Entotheonellia > J063 > CAVPRW01 > CAVPRW01. Next base: position 154,939 of record CAVPRW010000010.1, read on the forward strand.
AGTATAGAAGTAGGCTGCTAAGCCGTCAAGCCACTTGGAAATACGCTCCGAGATTCCAACCTCAGCCAAAGCCTTGCTCTGCAGGCCACTCTCCGCAATAGCTGAGCCACAGATGGCAGAGGGAGGTGGCCCGCCGCGACGAGAGGCGCGTGGCGCGGCGCCTGTACCGCTAGCAGGTCTTCGAAGGAAGCGAAAAGGTTCTGTTGCAAGAATGACTGGTGTCTGCTACAAAGAGCTAGACGACGTGGACCACAACTCATCGCAAAGGTCAGATCAGGGGGATGGCCAAGAGGGTGTCCTCGCACAGAATCGTGTCATCAACCAGTTGTTCGGGTTGGTAGCATCGCGAGAGCTCGCCAGCCTCTCCTCACCCTCCAAGCAGTTTTTGCAACACAACCGCTAGGCGTGATAGAACCTCAGAAGTTCAAGCTTGAAAAGGAGGAACAGACGATGAGCGAATCCCCCCTTCGCGATGGCCGCCAACATATCGTTCACGCAGGAGAGACCTTATCGGGTATTGCCCGACAGCATGGCGTGACCCTCAGCGCGCTGCTCACCGCCAACCCAGCGATCCACGACCCCGACCGCATTGCCATCGGGCAAATCATCGCCATTCCAGCCCAGTCCACACCCGCCGCGCCTCCCCCTTCAGGGGAAGAAACGGGCAGTGAGGGGCTCATCCCTGATGCTGACCCGAACCGAATCCTGGTGCAATTTCAACCCGCTGGCGCTTCTGATGCAACCGCCTCACAGGACGGATTGGTGGTACGTAACATCCACGGGGTCCAAGCCTCTGAAACGATGGCGGAGACCGATCGCAGGCGGGTCATGACGCACAAGGCCAAGTTTGAAACAGCTGCCAGGCACCTTGGCTTGCCTCCGGCGTTGCTCGCCGCCATTGCGAGCCGGGAGAGTCGCGGCGGCTCTCCCGCGGTTTTGGACGCGCAGGGCCTGGGCGACCACGGGCACGGCTTCGGGTTGATGCAGGTGGATGACCGCAACTCGTTCGCCGTCGTGCGGGAGGGGGGTCCGTTCGGACAGCCGCACATCGATCAAGCCACCGGTATCCTCCGGGATAAACTCAATGAGGTCAAGCGTAGGTTTCCTGATCTATCCGAGGTTGAGTACCTGCAAGCTGCGGTGTCCCGCTATAATGGCGGCGGACGTCTGCCACCCCCCGACTCAGACGTCGGTACGACCGGCGGCGATTATATGAACGACGTGTGGGCACGGGCGCAGTACTATGCCCGTGTGGAACGATGGGGTGACGGCATCCCTTCGCCGGCGGCGGAGCCGCTTGCAGAGTCGCCATCGCCTCCTGAGCGGCAGCCCGACACCTTTGTTCCTGCGCCCTCCCTTGAGGATGTACGGGACGGCAGAGCCGCCTTGGCACTGGGACAGAAGGGAGACGCCGTGCACCACGTTCAGCTGTTGCTCGGCATCTCGGTCGATGGCAAGTTCGGGTCGAAAACAAAAGAGGCGGTCGTCGCGTTTCAGCACGCCCATGCGATAGACGTCCTTCTAGAGGGCGAGGGGAACATCGGCAAAGCGACGCTCGCCGCCCTCGAAGAGGCCGGCAAGACGACCTCAGCTGCCGTCTCCAGCATTGACCCACGCAACAAAACTCCACAGGTTCACCCGGAGTTGCGGAGGCGCCTCGGCATGCTGGCGGAAGCCTTAGCCGGCCGTGGCATGCAGGCGATGATCACGGACGGACTGCGCACGTTTGCGGAACAAGACGCGATTTTCGCGCAAGGGAGAACGAAGCCCGGCAACATTGTGACGAATGCCCGTGGTGGAGAGAGCAACCACAACTACGGGCTGGCGGTTGACCTGTACCCGGTGATCGAGGGTCGGGTGTTTACCGACATTCCACAGGATGCTTCAAGAGAGTTTAGGCGACGCTTTGAGGCAGTCCAACAGGCGATCATTGAGGGCGCCGAAGGTTTGGGGCTCACCTCGGGCATCCATTTTAGCCGCGTTGATCCTCCACATGTACAGCTCATGGCGGAAGATGTCTTGAGGCCACGTCAATGCCTCGAGATTTTCCGTACCCACAATAACAATTTGGACGCCGTGTGGGAGGAAGTAAACAGGCGTCTTCAGGGAACGGGGTAACGCATCATTCGGAGGTGAGCCCGCTTGTGTGGTTCCACTAGAAGGGGCATCCGGGCGCAAGATTTGCCCCCCTGACAGCCAGATGCCCCAACACATATAGCTGATGCCATAGCACCCTCACTGCCTTGATTTGAGATGTACAAGCTCTCTCGGGTAGTCTATGTCCTAATACAGGCAGCCACCAGCAGGCTGTCATCTCATTTCTCCAAAAACGGTGGAGGATGTTCATCAAGGGTTTCATGTTTCTTCCTAGGCCAAAATTGGGCGTTGTCCTTGTGCTCTCGGCCCTGACGCTGACGACCTGCCTGGGGGCGCACAACAGCTCAGCACAAAGTCATCAACGCACCGTCACAGAGAAGCTGCGGGAGATCAGAGCACAATATGGGGCGATCAAGCATGCGCTACCCACGTACCACACGATCGAGCGGGAACTGACAGGCTTCTCCACCGAGGGAGGCACGCTCAAGGCTTATATTGACCGAGACCAAATCAAAGCCATTGTGGCGGTATTCTATGGAGAAACAGGACGTTCCGATGCAGAGTATTACTATGACGGTGCTGGTGAGCTATTCTTCGTGTTCCAAAAGGAAAGCCGTTACGACCAGCCATTTGGGAAGATCATACATGCGCGTGAAGAGCGTTTCTATTTTGACCGTGGTCAACTGATCCGATGGCTTCGTGATGCGACTACACAGGTCTCGCCGAAGCGCCCTGAGTATCAGGCACGACAGAAGAGCATCTTAGAAGTCTCAGGACGGCTGGTCGAAACGGTGCGCTCGGGAGACGACCGATCAGCACAGGCTTCTGCGCCAGGGCAGCCACTGGTTGCTGAACCTTTGCGCACAGTTGTAGACCAAATAAAGCATCAAACGGGCGTGCCTATCCTACTGCCCAGTGTATTCCCCTCTACGGTACAGCAGCAGCGTATCTATGTCAGCGGTGCAGCGACCGTAGATGGCTACCAGATTTCGCTGACCTCCCGCCCGCAGTGTGGGGCCAACAGTTGCTTCATTGGGTCTTTCGAGGCCCGGCGTGGGGGCGAGATGACGCAAGCCGACGAATCCGCCAATCCCGCCCAAGATCACGACAAATTCATCCATTTAGTGAACGGCATAGAAGCGTATTATAAACCACTGACGTGCGGCGGATCATGTTCGCCGCCGGTCATCGAATGGGTGAGCGATGGCGTACTTTACCGTACTCAGTTTGACGTGCAATGGCGAAGCAGGTTAATGGCGACCGAGGTTGAGCAACACATGGTTGCCATGGCCAACTCAGCGATCAAGGGGGGGGCACGTTGAATTGAGAGTCATATGGCATACATATCGTTGTAGAGCCCGTATGGTCAAACGCCACAAGGACGTCCCTATGCGTACGTGATGAACTCTTTCCGCGTGGTGGTGATCTTGTGTTCCGGAGCTGGGGGAATGCCATGACGCTTGAGGATGGTACCGACCGTCTGGACACTGACCGTGTATCCCCGGTTGGCCAATACCCCGACGATCCGTCATAGCCCCAGGTGCGATTCTCCTGCTCCTCTCCCCAACTGGTATTGACAACCACAGGGGTATCAGCGATAATCACGAGCCATCAACTGTATTAAGGCATGGCTACTTGGAAAAATGTTCAGGCGCGTGGCTAAAACTCGCAGGACACCGGGGATGTCTAGCATGGCTGACGTCTTTCTCACCTGTCTTACCTGAGGCTGGGAACCCCTTTGCAACAGTTGTTGCAATGACAAGTGTGAACAGCCGATTCATGCGATCGATGTGGATGAGCTTATTACGCCCGAGGAGCGAAAACGGTTTGCCTTTGCACTGGCCAACTTGCATGGGGTCCAGCATCTGCATATCGCCTCCGCTCCACGCGGGGAGGCTGTTGATGTGCACCAGCTCCACATGGACGACTGCCAGGTTGTCTACGAGTGCCCACAATATAAGCCCCGTTCATAACCCCTATTGCTCATCACCATGATTGCATCGTGCACCACCTTTCAGCGGCCATGAGTGTTGACATTTGAGTCGAGGCCGGCGCTCTTTTACGAGCTCAGACTGGAAGGACGGGCATAGAGGACAATCACAGCATGGTTGTTTCGCCTGAAGTCTTAGCGGGCGAGACATCTCGTCGGCGGATGACAGACATTGAGGAGGTGAGAACATGAGCATTCAAAAGGGTGATCCCATTCCGACGGCGCGAATTTTCGAGCTGGACGCTCAGGGCACATCACATGCCGTTTCGGCCGCAGAACGTTTCGCAGGCAAGCGCATCGTGCTTTTTGCGGTGCCGGGGGCATTTACCCGGACCTGCTCACAAGTCCATCTACCCAGTTTTGTGCAACAGGTTGATGCCATCAAAGCCAAGGGGGTCGACGAGATCGTCTGTCTGGCCGTCAACGATGTTAATGTTCTGGCCGCGTGGGCGCGTGAGCATGGTGCGACGGGCAAGATCAGCATGGTGTCGGATGGGCTCGCTGAGTTCACGCGCGCGATTGGTCTGGACCAGGACCTGAGCGAGCGTGGCCTGGGTGTGCGCTCCAAGCGCTATGCCATGATCATCGAGGACGGCAAGGTCAGTGATATTCAGGTCGAACCCCCAGGTGCGTGTGAGATCAGTAAAGGGGAAGCGGTCCTGCAGCGCCTAGGCTCTTAGCTCCAGGAGGACAGCGTGGCCAAAGATTCGGAGGTTCTTGGAAGTGTGCAAGCAACGGTGACCGATGCTCACCCCGCCGCGTCGTTGTTGCAGCATGCCGTCCTACCAGACTTGAACAAGGAAGAAATTGCCCGCTATAGCCGTCATCTGATCATGCCGGAAGTGGGTATGGCGGGACAGCGCAAGCTCAAAGCGGCAAGTGTGTTGCTGATCGGCGCCGGCGGGCTGGGCTCGCCGCTTGGCTTATACCTGACGGCGGCGGGTGTGGGACGGATTGGCCTGGTGGATTTCGACGTGGTTGATTACAGCAACCTGCAGCGTCAAGTCATTCACGGGACGAAGGATGTGGGACGTCCCAAGCTGCAATCCGCCAAAGACCGCCTGATGGACGTCAATCCCTTCGTGCAGATTGACACCTATGAAACGACCCTCAGGTCCGACAACGCCCTAGAGCTTTTCGAAGATTACGATGTGATCATCGATGGAACCGATAATTTTCCGACGCGCTATCTGACCAATGATGCTAGTGTCCTGCTGGGCAAGCCGAACGTGTATGGCTCGATCTTCCGCTTCGAAGGACAGGCATCGGTGTTCTTCCCACGCGGTGGCGGCCCATGCTACCGCTGTCTGTACCCGGATCCACCCCCACCAGGGCTGGTGCCATCATGCGCTGAGGGCGGTGTCTTGGGGATTCTGCCAGGCATTGTCGGGCTGATCCAGGCGGCAGAAGCGGTCAAGTTGATTCTTGGAGAAGGGGAATCATTGATCGGTCGCCTGTTGCTCTTTAATGCCCTGCAAATGCGCTTTCGCGAGTTGAAATTGCGCCGTGATCCTAGCTGCCCATTATGTGGAGAGAATCCGGTCATTCGGGAACTCATCGATTACGATCAGTTCTGCGGCATCACTCCACCTGAGGAGGAGACAACCGAGGCGGCCGACTGGGAGATCACTGTCACCGATTTGAAAGGAAAATTGGATCGGGGGGAGCCACTTACCATCATCGACGTGCGCGACCCACACGAATGGCAGATCTGCAATCTCGAAACGTACGGCTCGAAGCTCATCCCACTTGGCCAGTTCGCGGCGCGGATGTCTGAGCTGAACAGTGAGGACGACATCGTTGTGCACTGTAAAATGGGTGGCCGCAGTGCCGATGCCTACCGAATGCTCCAACAGGCGGGGTTCAAACGGATCAAGAATCTTAAGGGTGGAATAACGGCCTGGGCGGACCAGGTTGATCCGACAGTGCCGAAGTATTAAGGTCCATCAGGTGCACAACATTCGGGCGGTGCGGCTCCTATGAGTCTGGTCTTATCCCGCACGAGTCTGCGAGTGATCGTGAAGGGCAACGCAGCGGCCGGGGTACCGCCGCTGCGCTTGTCCCCGAGCGGTTATCGTATTGACGGGCATCAGGCGTACGATAGGGGTGGCAATGATGGCTGACATTTTCCTTACCTGTCTTACCTGAGGCTGGGAGCCCCTTTGCAACAGTTGTTGCAACCGGGAACGTGAGCAGCCATTTCATGCGGTTGAGGTCGATGAGCTCATCACACCCGAAGAACAAAAGCCCTTTGCCTTTTCTCTGGCCAACTGGCATGGTGTGCAGCACCTTCGCATGGCCTCTGTCCCCCGTGGAGGGGTCGTTAACTTGGACCAGCTCCACATGGATGATTGCCAGATCGTCTACGAGTGCCCGCAATATCAGTCCCGGGCTTAAGCCCATCTCGCCCATCAGCCCAACCTCGTTTCGCAGCCGCTCGACAATAAGCACGAGATTGCTACCTCGCGCAGATGTCTGGTTTATTCAACGTCCCGTATTTCGCGATGCCACACCTCACACTGGCGCCGCAACAGCCGTGGACTGTCTGGCTCTACGCGAAGCCATCGTCCGTGGCTTGACGCAGGAAAGCACCGAACGCGAGGTCATTTCATGAGTGCCGACCGTGAGCCGATGGAGCAACGTCACACCCTGGCACGCGACTCCATTTTGGGGCAGATTGGCAATACGCCCCTGCTCCGGTTTATGAACATTGGGAAGGAATTTGACCATGTGGAAATCTACGGCAAAGCCGAGTGGTTCAATCCGGGCGGATCCGTCAAGGATCGCCCAGCCCTGCGCATGATCAAAGAGGGGGAGAGATCCGGTGCCCTCACACGGGATAAGATCATCCTCGACTCCACCTCTGGAAACACCGGTATTGCCTATGCGCTGATCGGCGCCGTTATGGGCTATCGTGTCGAGTTGGCTGTACCGCGCAGTGTCAGCCAGGAACGCAAGCGGATGTTGGAGGCGTATGGGGCCCATGTGATCTACACTGATCCGCTTGAAGGCTCGGATGGTGCGATTCGCGAAGCGCATCGACGTTATCAGGCCGATCCCGAGAAATATTTCATGCCGGATCAATACAACAACCCGGCCAACTGGCAGGCGCATTATGACACCACTGGCCCCGAGATCATTGAGCAGACCAGAGGTCGTATCACCCACTTTGTCGCCGGTGTGGGCACCAGCGGCACCCTCATGGGGACGGGGCGCCGACTGCGTGAATTCAGTGCTGCGATTCAAATCGTGGCGCTGCAGCCGGCCGAGGATCTGCATGGCATCGAAGGGCTGAAACACATGGCGACCGCCATTGTCCCCGGCATCTGGGATGAAGGCTTTGCCGATCGGCAATTGTCGGTAGAGACGGAAGACGCGTATAACATGGCCCGACGCCTCGCCCTCGAGGAAGGCATGCTGGTGGGGCAATCGGCTGGGGCTGCGGTATGCGCCGCGATCGAGCTGGCCCGCCAGATTTCCGAAGGGGTCATCGTGACGATTTTGCCAGATGCCGGCGATCGCTACTTCAGCACGCGTCTCTGGGAAGCCTAAGCTTCCATCAGCGGGAACGCTCATCGGATTTGCACAAGGAGGTTCAGCACAAGCCCATTAGCGAGGTGTCGTGTAAGTTCATCCACGAATGCCAACATGCAGGATCAGGAGGGAGCGTTACATGGGAAAGGCGCAGGATGTGACCGATGCGACGTTTGAGCAAGAGGTACTCAACTCCGCTCTGCCGGTGCTTATTGACCTATGGGCCCCCTGGTGTGGTCCCTGTAAAGCGATAGCACCAATCGTCGAGGAGTTGGCTGGTGAATATGAGGGACGGCTGAAGGTCATGAAATTGGATGTCGACGGCAACGGCAACACGCCTGTCACCTATGGGGTACAGAGCATTCCGACGCTGCTGCTGTTCAAAGGTGGAGAACTGGTGGAGCAGATCAAGGGCGCGGTGCCAAAGCAGCGGATTGTGGATACGATTCAGAACGTCGTGGACTAAGGATCATCACCCTAAAATACGTTGGGGGTCCGTGTCTGACGGACCCCCAACATCCCAGAACGGTATCCCCCGCTCTATGCGCCTCTCGGCGAGAGAAATCCCTTCCATCTGCACAAGGTCCACATGAGGCGCAGCCTGCACCTTCGGGGGCGCCCTGTTCTGGATTGACCAGCGCACTTCAGCCGATTCTCCCTACCGTCCCACACTTCAGAGCGCTCAATAGCGTTCTTACTCCGCTCCGAGCGAGACGAGTGCTAGATTGGCAGGCAGTCCCAACCGCTCTGTGCCCCTCTTGTGTGCAACCGTTCACAGATGACTTTTCTTCGAGATGAGCCCAACCGACAGCGTAGCAGCTTTCTGCGGCTAGTTGGCGACTTCATCCGGTGAAAGGGAGGATGGCAAGCTTCTTGAGTGTGGATAGCAGACTCGTGTCAGCAAATCACAGACTATGTCTTGGCGTATTAACGGCCCTAGCCTCGAGGATGGGCGACAATTGATGGAAGGACAGGCATCTCCATGAACAGTTGGCATACGACGAAATGGCTGGGGACCGCCGCCAGGGCGGTGTGCCTCGGCCTGGCGATCTGTATCCTGAGCGTACAAGCGTCTGAAACCCCGAAGCGGGCCCCTCAGCTGGTCATCGCGCAATTGGGGAATCCTGCGGCCCTGAATAGCTGGAATTGGACAGCCGGTAGCGAGTCTGACATCCTCTCACACATGCAAGAATCCTTGATGCAATATGACCGACAAGCCAAGCTGCAGCCACTGCTCGCCGAAAGCGTTGAGATGAATAACGCCACGGACTGGATCTTGAAGGTCCGCAAAGGTGTCAAGTTTCATGATCCCGATCTCGGTGAGATGACGGCCGAGGATGTCAAAGCCAGCATCGAAGCTAATTTGCGCAATGGCACCGGACATTCGCTGCGTGTGCCGACCGTGATGCGCGAGGGCACTGTGGAGGTCATCGATACCTACACTCTGCGTTGGAAGCTGAGGGACCCAGGGTTAGTCACGCTACCACAATGGCTTACGGATATGTACGTCAACTCGAAGAAATACCTCGAGCGGGAAGGCTATGATGCTGCCGGCCGCCGCCCGGTGGGGACCGGTCCGTACAAGTTCGTGGAGTGGTCTCCCAATCAGCAGATCGTCATGGAGGTGTTCAAGGATTATTGGCGCCCCTTACCGGCTTTCGACCGCCTGGTTTGGCGTATTATCCCCGACCCCTCGACGCGCAAGAACGAGTTTCTCACCGGCGGCATCGACGTCTTGCCCTTTGTCACGCCCGAGATCGTCCCGGAAATTCACACGAAGCCGAATTTACGCATCGAGAGCGTGTTGAGCACACGACTCATGTTCGTGGGCTTGCCGGTGGACAATCCTTTACTGGCGGATAAGCGAGTACGGCTGGCACTGAACCTGGCGGTGAATAAACGCGAGATGATCGAGCAATTGTTCCGGGGCATCGGAGCCGCTGAGCTCACGGTCCCCTTGCCATTGACGCTAGCTGAACGTAATCCGAACCTGGAAGGCTATCCCTATGATCCTGATAAGGCCCAGAAGCTCCTCAAGGAGGCCGGCGCCATCGGCAAGACCATCACCCTCGAGGCACCGTATAACCGCTATACGCTGGATCGTGAAATGGGAGAAGCCCTTGCCGGGTATTGGGAGGCAGTGGGTTTGAAGGTCGATTACAAACCCCAGGACTGGGCTACATATTCGCCCCGCGCCCTACGTGGCTCGCCAACTTGGCCCACCAATCCCTTCTTGATGGGTTTCGGCGATGGACGCTACCTGGCCGACTACATGTATGATTTGTGGATTGTCAAAAAGCCTGGGGGTAGCCGTGGGGCGGTGTATACCAAAGGGCCGGATCACTGGGACGAATGGGTGCGGGAGATCAGTCTCCTGAGTTTACAGGACCCCCGACGGCGAGAGCTACTCTATAAACTGCAAGAAGAGATCATGGAGTATGCCCCATGGGTCCTGGTACTCAATTTCAAGGATATTTACGCGCTCAATAGCAAAGTAGACTGGAAACCATTTTCCAATGAACGTCGTGACATGTACGATGCTAAACCCCGCTAATGTGAGAGTGATGTGACGGATGCACCGATTTATCATCGAACGATTGATTCAGAGCATGGTCATCGTGGCAGTGGTCAGCGTCATCGTCTTCCTCTTCGTGCATGCCTCCGGTGATCCCGCGGCTCTTCTCGTGCCGGAGCAGGCCACGCCCGCCGACGCCGCTAACTACCGGAAAGCCCTGGGATTGGATCGCCCGGTCTACGAGCAATATGTCCAGTTCATGAGCCATTTTTGGTTCAGTGATACGGTCAAATCATTTCGCTTTCAACAGCCATTGCTTCCGCTCGTGCTGCAACACTTGAAGTTCACGCTCATCCTTGCCGGACTGACAATCGTTGTCAGCAGCCTGCTGGCGGTACCCCTGGGTATTTTCTCCGCTTTGAGGCGGGGCTCGGTGATGGATGTCGGCATCCGCCTGGTCGCGGTCATGGGCCAGTCGATGCCGAGCTTTTGGGTCGCCATGCTACTGATGTTGATTCTAGCCGTGCATCTGCGGCTGTTCCCCGTGTCGGGCGTGGGCGTGGCGCAGATCGTGCTCCCAGCCATGACATTGGCGTTCTTTCAAGTGGCGGTATTGCTCCGTCTGGTGCGCTCGGAGATGTTGGAAGTGATGGGCCAGGAGTACGTCCGGACGGCTCGGGCGAAGGGGGTTCCAGAGCTCTGGGTGACTGTCCGACATGCGCTCAAGAATGCGGCCATTCCGGTCATTACCGTGATGGGACTGCAATTCGGTGCCTTGGTGCAGGGGGCGATCGTGGTGGAGCCGATCTTTGCCTGGCCAGGCCTCGGCTGGCTTCTGGTGGAATCGATTGCGGCGCGTGATTTTCCAGTTGTGGTCGCCGGGGCCATCATCGCGGCTGTGTTTGTCACCCTGGTGAACCTCATCGTAGATCTCCTGTATGGCTGGCTCGATCCACGCATTCGGGTGAACTGAGATGGTTGACGTCGCAGTGATGAGTCATGAAACCTTGGTAAAGGATCGTTTGTTCAGATGGCGGGAGCGCTTTCTGCGCGGAAAACTGGCGGGCAATGTCGCCTTCTGGGCTGCGGCAACGGTTCTCCTGATGTTCACTGGGATGGCCGTTTGGCCTCAGGCGTTGGCCCCCTATAACCCGCGTCTGGGACGTTTGGCCGATCGGCATAAACCACCTGGATATGTCGATGCTACCGGAGGCGTCCACTGGCTGGGCACAGATCACCAGGGCCGTGATGTGTTGAGCCGCGTCATTTATGGCGCTCAAGTGTCCCTGACGGTCGGGTACTCGGGAGTTATCATTGGCGCGCTCGTGGGGATTGCGATCGGTCTCTTGGCCGGCTATCGCGGTGGAACCTTCGATCAAGTGGCGATGCGGGTGGTGGATGCCTGGCTAAGTTTCCCGTACATTCTCATCGCCATCGTCTGGGCGGTGACCATCGGTAGCGGCGTGCTCAATCTGGTAGCCATTCTTGCCGTGCGTGGCTGGGTCGAGTTCGCCAGGGTCGGCCGTGGTCAGTCCCTGGCTATTCGCCAGCGCGAATATATCACGGCCGTGCGCGCCCTGGGAGGAGGGGATTGGCGCATTATGTTGCGCCACATGCTCCCCAACATCATGGCGCCCATTCTTGTGGTGGCGGGTTTCCAACTAGGACGTTTGATTTTGCTGGAGGCGACGCTGTCGTTCCTGGGGCTCGGAGTGGAGCCGCGCACACCGGCGTGGGGGAGCATGCTCTCCGATGCGCGTGGCTATCTGAATGTCGCTTGGTGGACGGTCACTTTTCCCGGTATCGCCATTGCCCTGGTGGTGTTGGCTGCCAACTTCATGGGTGACAGCCTGCGAGACCGCCTGGACCCAGCCTTGCGGAACAATACCTGACCGTGGGCTCCATGCTGACCGCGACCTCTCATCGGTTGTCCGGCTTGGGAGGCAGTTTGGACGGGCGTGGCAGCTGGCGAGCGGCGGGCTTCGTTGGCACCTTCTTGGCAGGAGTTCGTGGCATCTTTCCACCTCCTGTCTGAGGCGACTTCGTCTGAGGTGCTGAGGGACGCTTGGGCGGAGCCTCGAACAACACCTGGAGCAAATCGTTCAGTTCCGGTGGCGGAGCCAGTTCTTCCTCGGGCGCATAGGGATTAAGGCGTAGCGTGGTTTGAGCCGTCATGGCCGGGACGAAGTTGGCGACGGCCGGCACCTTCGAGGCGATGGTGACGCCGACCTCATCGTCGACGTCCATCGTGTCAATGCGCTGATCCCAATCGAGGATGGCTCGCGTGGCGGCGTACACATCGCGCAGGTCGCTGACGCTGCCAACGCTCATGCCTCCAGTGCCGAGTCGCATGACCAGTGGAAATGCTGACTTGTTGGCGATCGGCAAGCGCCGTTGCTTGGCCTCTTCCAAGAGGGGTGGCGGCACGTCGCGCTGGGGTGTAAAGGTCAAGCCGACAGCAGAAACTGACATGAGCTTGGCGAGCATTTCGTCTTCTTGCTGTTGCCGTTTCTTACTCATTCGGCCCTTACCGATCACCTTCCCGGTCTGCTCCATCTGGTCGATATGCTGCACGCTGAATTCGTAAAAGCGCCGAAAATCATCAAGCGAGGCATAAAGCGCCAGCCCAAATTCCTGCCCCAGATTTCCCATGATGATGCCATAGAGTGTCTTCGCGTCGCCAGTTGGGGGTTGGAGATTGATCTCGAACATCACTTCGTCGCCAAAATCAAGCCATAATTCGGCGCCATAGAATGCTTTGGCAGCACTAAACAACTCGCGTAAGCCCTCATCACTCAGCGTCTCACCGGTACGTGCGGCTTGCGTCCGGTAGTCTCTAGCCCCCCCGCCGAACTCTGTCGCCATCTCGTCGACCAAGGCATCGAGAACGACAAGCTGAGCGGCCACCTCCAAACGTATACCCGCGGCCGTCAGCGTTGCGTCGATTTCTTCGGCCTCCGTTTGTGAGTTGACCCGAATGAGCTGCGGTCGGCGCGGCTTACCGAGCATCGGTTGGCGCATCGCCTCCAGGATGAAATCCGCTAGTGCCGTCGGTGGAGCACTGGAGGGGACGATATTGGCCTGTACCACGCCGCCCTGGCCGCTGGCATGGACGGCCAGTAGGATCTCAGGTCGCTCCCCCTTACGTTCCAGTTCGGCAATAGAGATATTCAGCCGCCGCCGCCCTACTTCCCACACCTCACCGCTAGCCTGTGGCAGGCGGGCGATCAGCGCGGTCTCGATCTTGATGATTTTCCCGGTCATAGTTGGCTTTCCTTTGCTCGTTCCCGCGTCACAGATGTTCGGTGCACGATCCGGCCCGCCTAGGTAGTGGTCCAGGTCAGTTCGAACGCTCGTCTATTTGATCTGCATTGTAGAACTTTTCCGCGATGCCTGCGAGAGCAATGCGGGGACAAGGGCTAATAATGTGACCGCACAGAGGAGCAAGAACGTATCCTGATAGGCTGCCAGCTGGGCTTGTTGAAGCAGATGGTCACGCAGGATGGCCAGAGTCTTCCCTCCCACCACTCCCCCCAACTCACCCGCATGCATCAGCAACTGTGCCACGGTAGTGGCCGTTTCGCGTACACTCAGTGTGGAGACTTCATGTCCCTCTCCGAGGCCGATCAGATGGACCATGGTCCGATATTCGAGAACTGTGCTACCAAGGGCGATCCCAAAGGCGCTCGCCAGGCCGCGGTGGACCCCATCCAATCCCGATCCCATGCTCAGCCGGTCGTTCGGCAAGGTTTTGAACACGATGCTGGTCAGCGGGGTATACACGCAGCCAAATGACATGCGGTATAAGACAACTAAGAAGGTGAACCAGAGTGTGCTCACCTCCAGCGAAGTCAAACCAAAATAATACATTGCCACCGCATGTACTAAGAGGCCCAGAAATATTGGCCCGCGAGGATCGATGACGTCGGCCAGGCGCCCTGCCGTGACCCCGGCGAGCCCCATCGCCACGGCGCCAGGCGCCAGAATGATGCCAGCCTGGAAGGGGCTCAACAGAAACACTTGTTGGAGTATCAAGGCGGTGAGGAAATTGGCGCTGTTGAAGGCGGACTCATACAGAAATGCCGCGATGGAGGCGATGACAAAGCGTGCGTTGCGGTACAGACTGACATCCACGAAGGGGCGTTTCACGGTCAACTCCAACACGATAAACGCCACGAAGAACACGCCAGCGATGGCAAACAGACTACGAATATAGGTGGAATCCCAGCCCTGCCGTTGTCCTTGCGTCATCGCGAGCAAGAGCGCGACGATCCAGATAGCCATGGTCAGGAGGCCAAAGGGATCAAAGCCGGGACGCGGCGGCCGCGCCGTTTTGGGCAAGATGATGGGTGCCATGATGAAGCTGATGACAGCCGTGGGCAGCGACAGGTAAAACATGGCGCGCCAGCTATATTCTTGAACGAGATATCCTCCCAGCGAGGGACCGATTGTCGGTCCCATCGATCCTGCCAACAACAATAGGCCCAACACCAGACCTCGCTGCCGGAGTGGAAATACCTCATACAGGATCACCATACCGGTTACCTGGGCGGGAGCAGCGCCAAGCCCTTGTATGACGCGAAACACGATGAGAGATTCGAGGTTCCATGCCATGCCACAGCAGATCGTCGACACCACTGTCGTAAACAGGCCCGCCAGATACAGCGTGCGATTCCCCATCAGGCTGCTGAGCCATCCCAGGGCCGGCATGGGCACTGTCCGTGCGATCTGAAAGCCGGTCATCACCCAGTGGATGCTGGTGATATCGGCGCTCATGGCACTCATGATCTTGGGGAGCGCCACAACGGTGGCGAACATGCTAAACGCAAGGGTGATCTGGCCCAGAAGGATCGTAATGGCGAGCCACCAGCGCGAGCGGGTTGGCTCTATGCGTGCTAAAGGCGGTTCCGTTGGCATCGGAAGGGCAGGTTCCACCAGGGATGGCGATATGGGCGTCTCGGCATCGACCTGAAGTACGCCTGGAGGGAATCGAACCCCCAGACCTCCTGGTTCGAAGCCGAGACATGAGCGTGATAAGATCGTAATTTCATGACATATTTTCACCGATGCGCGCGAGTGCCACCGAAAATCCTCCTCCCTCCCCGCGGGCATCTGTGAGCTGGTGGCCATTATGGGGCTTCGGCGAGCTGCATGTCATGGCTCCTGGACTCCCGGTAGTGGGTCAATTTCATGTTAACAGCTCGGGATCGGCGTCGTGGATCGACCATACACTCAATGTTAACTTCGCACTGACCCACTACCACCCTTCCTCTCCATCTCTGCCTATTATGGCATAATAACCCCTGTGATGAACCCTCGATGTACCATCGTCTAGTAGACAGATAGGTAGCCAGGCATGATCCCTCCAGCCGCTCTTGAACGTTATAAGAACGACCGCTTTCCTACCGAAATCATCAGCCACGACGTGTGGCTCTATTATCGCTTCTGCATGAGCTACCGCGCTGTCGAAGAACTTCTGGTCGCCCCGAGGTGTTGTTGAGACCTATGGAGCCATCCGGAAGTGGTGTGGCAAATTCGGGCAGGACTATGCGAATCAGCTGCGATGTTGTGATCCCCGACCAGGAGACGAATGGCATATGGACGAGGTGTTTTTGATGATCAACGGTGCACAGCACTATCAATGGCGAGCCGGCGATCAAGAGGGGCATGTGCTCGACATTCTGGTGCAGAGCCGGCGAAACAAGAAAGCCGCGAGGACGTTCTTCCGCAAGTTGTTCCAGGGTTTAACCTACGTGCCCCGCGTGATCATCACCGGCAAATTGAAAAATTACGGTGCCGCCACGCGGGAACTCCTGCCTGGTGTGGAACATCGTCAGCCTCGTTATCTCAATAACCGCGCCGAGAACTCGCTCCAGCCGACACGCCAGCGGGAGCGGCGCATGCAGCGCTTCAAATCGCCGGGTCATGCGCATTGATTTCTCTCCGCGTATGGCCTCATGGCCCAACACTTCCGACCGCGGCATCACCGGTTTTCTTCCCCTGCGTACCGCCATGAGAGGAGCCAACGATTCGACACCTGGCGGGACAGGACATCACCCACCTCCCGACCGCAGCGTAAGCGTCGCGAGCGAGGGAGATATATGTCTTCCTTCCACATGCTCATGTTGACATACAACAAGTTGACAATGCCCCCGAAAATTGCTCAAGCTATTCTCAGGCGCGTTTCAACACTTCAAGTAGTTGCACATCTATCATCACTCCTGGATCGCTCCAGGGGCTCTGCAGTAGGCCGAATTGCGCAAGAACGCGTGTGCGGAAGCCTACCCCAGGAGGGGCCTCCCACTCGTCGAAGAACATTCGCTCTTCTCCAGATCGCGAGGACTCATCTGCCTCGAGCTCATCCCAATCCTTATCAAAGGTTTCAGGTGTAACGACGACGTATACCCCCTCTGCAAAACGGCCCGCCCACTCGCGGTGCAGTGGGCCCCATAACCCTTTCCAGTCGTCAGGGGATAGAAGTCTTGCTGCCGCCTGCCACTCGCTCTGGCCGCACACACCCTTGCCGAACCAGCTGGCGTACAGCTCAGCCTCTGGACATGTCAGGTTGCTCACCGGATCGGTGGGCGTTCCGTGCAGAATGCGCTTTATGTCCAGGGAGAGGAAAGGTGGGGTAAGCTGGACGCTACGCGGGGCTAGTTTTGCCAGACGCAGGAAGCCACTGTATTGCCAGTTTGCTACTGGACGCAGCGCCATCCATGCCACGAAGGGCTGCATGCGCGCTAGCGCTTCAGGAGCGTAGCGCTCACCCGGCGTTGGCCCTTCGGCGGGCAGGAGCAGCATGGTCACCAGCTCCAACGGGTCAAACCACAGATCACCAGCCTGCCGGTCAGTCGGCAGCGTTAAACTGAGATACACACGCCGCCCTGCCCAGGCACCGCCCGATGCAGGTGCTTCTGTCCAGCCGGGACCCTCTTTCAAGAAACGCCGGAGTAGGGCGGCTTCCATGGCAGCATTGGCTTCTTCGAGCGCGGCCAACAGGTCGGTTTGGCCACGCAGGTCAGCGCGATCCTGCAAGTAGTGAACATAGGCATCTACCAGATTCATGCAATTCCTCCCGCCATATTTTACTCGATGCGCACTGCATCGACTTTCATCGTCCAGCCTTCCCACGCCAGGTCTGCGCGCGCCCGCACCACGCTACCATCCGGTCTTACCAGAAGGATCGGTTGCCCGGAGCCTGCCTGGGCACTGGGCACCGCCACGCTGCCGTCGGGCAGAGTCACGGGGCGGGCAGGGCGCATGCCAGTACCCCATAAAGACGCTTCGGCGGCCTCGACCGCTTGCGTTTGAGGTAGGGTCAGTTCGTTCAGCTTACGTCCCATGGCGCCCAGATCGCCGCTACGGCCAGCTGCTTCACCAATCTCTCTACCCAACTGGGTGGGAGTTTTCGCACCGGGTGCAACCGATCGTGGAGAGCGAATCGCGGGCTGCTCCAATCGGCCCCACAGTGGGAAGCGCTCGCCGGGGCGAATGTTGCCCTGATTGGCAGTGCGCACAATAGCCGCATCGCCAAATGTGGAGGGACGGAAGTCTTTGGGATAGACGATCTCGCCTTGCGTACCGCCGACCACCAATGTTCCATCTTGCAAGCGGCGAATATTATGCTTGAGTCTGAATTCATCAGCCTGAGCCCGTGCTGGGGGAAAAGGTTCGTTGGGGCTGTGGTAAGCGACAGGTACCTCCTTCACCCCGGCTATCTGCGCCGCCATTAGGCGGCGGTTGTCCAGACTCACGAGACTGCCATCAGGGGTTTCTACTACGTCGATCGCTGTGCCCTTCCAACCCTGCTTGATGCTGTCGGCAAGCTGCTGGATGGTCATGGAGCGGTCGCCGGTTGTCGGCGCAACATCCTTCTGGCTAAAACGAAGCGCAGAGGGGGCTTCCATGCCAGTGATCGTGGCGACCGGCGGACCCTGATTATCGGGGAAGTGCAAGGTCAACCTGCGCCCACCGCCGAGCTGAGGCAGGTCGCCTTTAATCGCGAGGGCGTGGAGGCCTCCCGCTATCCCTAACTGGGACAGGAGGAGCAGCTTGGCGCGGTTTATCTCCTCGCGGGGAGCATGAGAGTTTTCGATCTCATCGAGCTGCTTGGCAGTTTCCACACTAATGATGGCCAGGCTGACTGTATCAGCGGCCAGCTGAGTACCTTTCGAGAACAGGTAAACCTTTTGCATATAAACGGCATATTCAGCCGCCAGACCCATTAGTGGAGCGCCCTCCTTCGCTGCAGCAAGCGCTCCGCTTACCACAAAGCCAGAACGCAGCGCTGAGACTCCAGCGATGGAAGCCACAATTTGGACCAGGTCGAGGCCTATTCGTACGCCCGTTAAATTGCCGCGCTGAGCGCCCTCGATCAGATCGATGCCGGCGGCAGTTCCCCCGGCGATGGCTGATCCTGCAAGAGCCCAGGCACCGACTACCTGCAGGGTTGTTCCAGCCGTGGCGACTGCGCTGATTGCCAGCCCAATAACCGCCAGACCAATCCCCAGCCAGGTGAAAAATTGTTTCCAGGTTAGGTGATCGGTAGTCTTGATCTGCCCACCGTAGAGACCTGGCACCTCGAAGTGGATTGATCCCACCGGATAATGGTCGGGATCATCTAGTTCATTGAACAAGCGCGGTGGTGGCTCCTCTGTTCCACTGGCCGAGACAGAGGGGAAGGTATACGGCTCGGAGGGGTTCGTCAAGTCGCGCAGGTACCAATCATTGCCCTCCTTCCAGGCATACAACTGCAGCGGGATGGTTTCCTGGTAACCTCCCTCATTGGCGAACTTTTTATCTGGGTGGAACACGGCTGGGATTCGCAGCGGTTTTTTACCGGCGATGGCCCCCAGGGCGGCGTGCATGGTGGCGATGGCCTCGGCACGCTTGACCATCTCGTTTTCTTTGCCTTTGGTCTCCTTCAAGCGGTCGACGATCCAGCGGTCCATACCGCCAATCAAGACGTTATAGTTAACGAAGGCCTGCTCCCAGCGGCCAAAACTGAGGTCGGTTGGGACGCTTATCGCCGGGCCGCTCCTGGTGAATGTCTTAAAGGTCGTATGATGATACGATTCGCCAGTATAGGGGTTATAACTGGAGCTGCCAGCCTCGCTGAAGGTGGGGAGCGATTTCTCCCGTCCTTTGGTCTCTTCGGCCAGGGCGTTATAGAGCTTGGTGGCTTCATTCGCTGCACTAAATTGCAGCGTTGAGTCGATCTTGTTCTTTTCCGGGTCCTGTTTATTGGCCTCGATCTGCGGGCGCAGGCGGGTCATGGCCTGGGAGAGGGCAAACCAGGCGTCGTAAGTCTTCTGGGTGATTAAATGTTCGTCGAAGGCCTGCTTGCGGATGGGCATGAAGGCGATCTCATAGCCATCGAATTGCTCTGCAAAGGTGCCAGTTTTTCCTTTCAAGGTCGTCAATTCAGCCACGGCAAAGGCATTGGAAGTCGCCGCCTTGTCGACCTCGGCCGGTGACTCTCCACGCAGCACCGACCCGTAGCGGATCTTGAAGCCGAAGGTTTTAGCAGGGACATTGTCTCCGCTGACCCGTACAGCGTGGTTGCGGTTATATTCGATCGGCCCCCCACCGTCATGGGGGCTGGGCTCGCTGATCGTGTCGTCAATCTGCAGGTCGGCCTTGCCGTCGCCGTCAACATCCAGAGTAAGGCTGCCCGACCCGGCCTTCAGGACGTAGATAGCGGGATTGGCTTTTACCTGGATCTCCATGCCTAGGCCAAACACCGGCTGGCCGCGGTGCAGGGGGGTGATGCCGAAAACCGCTTTGACCGGGAAGGTAGATGTGAGAGAGGTCGCTTTGGATTGCAGGGTGATGCGGAATTGGTCGTTATACGGTCCGAGCACGACATCCAGCGAGGAGATGCCACCGATGAAGACCGGTGTCCCAGCAGAGGCGAAGGCCGGGGGCGGCGGCTCGGCGGTTATCTTCTCCAACGGCTTGGCGTTTGGATCCCGGACCCATAGGCTGCCCGATGAGGCGAACCGGCCTTGGGATTTAGAGGTGAGATCGTGCCGGCGGCCCTTCTTGAAGGAGCGATCGTCGTATTCAACTTCGTCCGCGAGGGTGACAATGTGGTCGCGGAAACCGTACAGGTCTACCGCCACACGCTGCCCGGGCAGCGGGACGACCGAAGCATTCAGCGGTGCCGGGCCAATCATCACAGCCCGGCGGGCGATCCCGTTTTCGACGAAAGGCCCCTCGGCAGGGAACTTGCCGGTATATCGGATCACGAAATAAAAATAATCGATCCCTTCTTCTTTCTTGCGTTCGAAGGAGATGGTGAAAGGGTCCCCACCCCAGTTGACCTGCACCGGCCCGGGGAGAACATCTTTCGGGATCTCGACGGATTTGTCCTGCTGGCGCATCAGCGCTCCAGGCCGAGATGGGGTGGGGGCTGGCACGTCGGTTTTCTGGGTCGGGGTGGCCACAGCCATCTTCTGGGCTACCCCTTCAGCCTCCTGTTCCTGCGGCTCGCTGGGTTGGCTGATGGCTGCACGGGCCTGGGGCCTGTCTGCGCCATTCCCTTGCTGGATCGTGTGGGTCAACTCATGCGCCAGCAGCTTATCACCTGCTTGCATGCCCGGCTGGAACTGGCCTTCGCCGAAGAAAATGTCCTGCCCGTAGGTGAAGGCGGTGGCGTTCAAGTCGCGCGCCGCCTGGGAGGCCTGCCTGCCGGTATGCACTTGCACTCCGCTGAAGTCGGCACCGAATGATTGTTCCATTGGGCCACGGGAGGAGGAAGGCAACGGCTGGCCTCTGGACGATTGCAGCGCACTGCTCACGCTAGGCGGCAACTCTTGAGGGGCTTCGGGCCTTGTCGCTTGTCGGTCAATCCCGTGTCGCTGCAAAGCCATACGGTTCAAGCGGGTGTTGCCTACCGAGCGCTGCAAGCTATTCGCCATGCGCGCCCGGCTCGGCGCGCCGGGAACAGCCTCGGACGTGGCAAGCAGGTCGGCGGCGCGGGCGAGCGGTGGCTCGCCATTTGGCGGAGGCAGCGCCGACGCCGAGGTGTGGGCAGCTTGCAGCGGCCCGCTGCGTTTCTCGGGGGGTTCAGGCTGCTTCTCCACGGTCGGCTCAGCCACTGCTTTGCTGGCGGCCTCGACCTGGGTTTGGCTTTTATCTTGGGGCATGGCGCTTGGCGTTCCTATCGACTCGTGTTAGCTTGCCAGTGGCCTTCAACCGGCACAGCCTCATTCACAAGAACCCAAGACCAGTCGGCCGTCGATCATCGCCGTCACACACAGAACTCGACTCAGTCGTGTCTGCTTCCCCCTGTGCTCGCAACGACGTTGTCAAAGCATAGGCTCGTGAGGCACACCCCAATGTGTTGCCAGACCGACCGAATCCCATTGAGAAATGGTTCCCGGAACCTTTCTTCTCCGACTTATCCGTAGCCTCGATTTGGGTCTTGGTCTTCCCCACGTGCGCCTCTGAAAGCTATAAAGTCTCGCCGGATAGGAGTGGATCGAACCGGCAGTAGGCTTCAAAGTTCCGGAAATGTCGGGCCTATAACTCAGCACCGTCGTCGAGCTGATCTTCCAAGACGGTATTCACGTCGATGACTTGCTTCAAGTAAGTTCGTACCGATTCGTGCGGTCCAGATGAAGAAGAAACACTCCTGCCTGTTGCAACTGATCGAGCACATTGAAAATGAAGGCTTTCATGTCTTCATCATGTTGATCTTTGCACTGCGTTTTGATGATGCGGATATGCTCACTCTTATCCTCCTGAGTCAGCAGCCAATCTACCCAATTCACAAACCAGTAGGGATCAAATCTCTGCACATCCGGCGCATCCCATTCAATAGGTTCTTTCGTCACCGTATGAATCAATCTGCATCCTCTACCGTGAATGAAATATCTCCACTCTT
This sequence comes from uncultured Nitrospinota bacterium, assembly GCA_963707985.1. Taxonomy (GTDB): domain Bacteria; phylum Tectomicrobia; class Entotheonellia; order J063; family CAVPRW01; genus CAVPRW01. Next base: position 176,965 of record CAVPRW010000010.1, read on the forward strand.
TATCTTTACCCCAATAACCACTCTGAGTCAATTTGATATACTCTTTAGTCGGTCGTACTCGCTTCTCTCCTGCCATATCTAGTAAGTCAGGTCGAATCTCACTCAGCGCAGCTAACACAAGTTTCTGTCGTTGCACAAAGCTACTGACGAGTGAATGCACAGCTAATTGAATGTTATTCATTGCCAATCTACCTCCTTCCATTCAAACGGGTCAGAGAAATTCTCTTTTTCTGGATCATAATCTATTGGTCTGTGCTTCCCGGAGATTGAAATCTGCTTGTTTCTTAACCGAGAGGCGACGAATCGGTGATGTCCTTCATCAATCACCGTATAATCCTTACCGGGATATAGGTCTATTACCGGGAACGGTGATCCATAACACTCCTGAGAGGCGTATTTCGCCACCAAATTCTTCTCTACTAAGTCCTGATTCGGCTTCACCCGTTTTCCATTAATCTTGTCACCTGGCGTTGAGTCGGAGATAACTTTCGCTACTGACCTATTTCCAATAAGCTTCCTCATGTTGTCTTCACTGCATGGATCGATGCTATAGCTGGCGGCGACCCTGGTGGCGTGACGCTCGGAACAGGCGCTGGACTGCCGGGAGCCGCTTCTTCCAGATCAGTCACGTGGTAGCGTTCGCCGTAATCCTGGAGCTCACCGCCAAGCTCCTTCAATCCAGGCGCATCCATTTGGGTAGCGGCGGGCTCCGCGCCGAGCTTGGAGGCCGCCTGCTCTACCCGTGATGCGTCACCCTCCGCTTGTTCCAGGTCGGTGATGCGTCGGTCTATTTTCTTTTTAGCGGCCTCATCTGTATTCGGATCGCCCCTGGCATCGCGGAGATCATTTTTGGCTTTAAGGATCTTGATTTTGACGGGACGGCGCCGAGTAGCCATTTCCAACAAGACGGGGTCACCAGGCCCACCCAGTGTAAGGAACAGACTATGTTGAGTTCCATCCATGGTGAACTGAATCACCTGGGTCTTAGGCGGCTGCGGCGGTGCATCGGGGATAACGTCGGAGGGTACGACGTGGCCTTTTTCTTTGCCGCCCTCTTTAAAGCCTCCTTCCACTTGATCATCAGTGTCTTTCGCGCGTTTGCCACGGATAGCCTGCCGAATGAAGCGGTAAGGCTCAAAGTCACCCTTCTTTATGGTGACGTCGGGCATTTCGTCTGAGCCGATGGTGTAAGCAATTTTTGTAGTCAGCCCGAAGCCGGCGATCGGGAAAACCTTTTCGCCCAGGTGAATTTCCCAGAAATCTTTTCCGGCAGCGCTGAAGACCAGGTCGCCCGTCAGTTTGATATCCGCTTCGCCGCCGATGAACAGCTCTCCGCCGATCGTGTACTTCGGAACGTCATCCTTGGAGCCGCCTTTACTCACCTTGATAGTCGGATCGGCCTCTACAACTCCCCTCACTTGGGCCTCGGCAGCGGTGTTTAATGAGAGGTCGACCGGATTCACTCCGAGGTAGTCGTATTTGGCTCCCAGGCGGAGGGCTACCTCACCACCGACTGCAAGTTTGGCCGTTGCTGAGCCAGAGAGGTTGAGCTTGGCGGAAATCTGCAATTCATTTGCCGAGTCCGGTCGGTGGAGTAGAGACCGGTGATGGTAATGTCGTGGAGAGTCAGCGGACCAAAGACGGCTTTGCCTGTGAATTTGATATGGACTTTACCCTTATGCCCCGGCGAGCGCCACATGACATCGGAACATGTCGCGAAAAGCTTCATTGAAGAAAAGTTTTTGGTTCGGTGGGTTTTGCGTCCATTAGGGTGATCTTGTGCAGGCGACCGAATCGTGCCGCGCACCGTCAAATATCCTTCCGGCTCGACAACGAACGCGGCGTCAGCCTCAATCTTGTCGGTCACGATCAGCTTGAGTGAGACCCCAGCCAACAATAGCCAAGCTGTCTTCGACATTCTCAGCAGGCGTTTCCTGATGGTCCGCCTGCTGGAGCCGTCGCAGGACCACCGGGCGAAGGCTTCGAACCAATTAGTGGGTTGGGACCCTCTTGAGCAGAGGCGAGTTGCGACTGGATAGATTGCCGCGCGCGACTTTCTTCTGTGGCCAGGACGTTCACTTCGCCCTTGACGCGCGGCGACTCGTACTTGAGGGTGCCGCGAATCTCAGTACGCCGTCCTCGTAGGTGAGTCGCGAGCTTCCCTTTGAAGCCCTTGGCCTCCCAATCGCTGCTCATCTTCGAGGCGCCCGATCAGATCGCCTCTCTTGTCGCGCTGGATTTTGGTGTCCGCTGGGACGATAGCCTTTACCTGAAGTGTGTAGTGCTTCCCGCAAACGCAAAAGCCTCATCAATCATTACGACCGGCACCAATCAGGTACGTGCCCTTATGAAAGGTGTTCATGAAGGCGTACTGAAATTAAGGTGCCCACCCTTCAGCTCGTTCTGGACCTTTATGTTTTCCAGTTTTCCTTTGGATCCCGACTGCCCGATCAGCAGCGTCAGCAAGCGTTCCTGGTCTTCGGGCGAACCGTAAGCGGCACCGATCGAGTTGGGAGGTAGCGGTTTGTGTTACGCCGATCGAACCGGTGATCTCGTTTCCGGCACCGATGGACACGATTAAAGACAGGCTTTGGCCCCTTCCCGGCGGGCTGATTTCGGGGTGCACCATGGGCAGGGCGGTGGGACCTGCCCGATATCCGTCCGACCCTGTCTTTTCTACATACATCTTGCCTTGGGCCAGATTGCCGAAGCGGACATTGACCAGGGCATTGTTTTTCTGATCAAAAATATAGGCTTGCAGAAACAGGTCTGGTTCGAATTTACCGTTGCCTTTTAATTCATAAGTACTTTTTCTGCCGATGGCGACAGCCACCTCATAACCGAGCACCCCCAAGGCCCCCCCCAAAGCCCCCACCAATGCTGGCTGACTCTGCCTCTGAATGGAATGTGACCCGACAGGGTGCGATCTCTTTAGATTGAACCGTGTTTTTGTTCGTTACCTGTGCTGCGGTTTTTTCGGCTTGCTGCTCATCCGCATCGCCCGGCTGGCTGATGGCTGCTCCTTCTAGTAGACTTCGGCTGCACCCCGCTGGATTCTCCTTGCTGAATGGTGTGAGTCAGCTCATGCGCCAGCAGCTTATCGCCCGCTGCCGTGCCCGGCTGGAACTGGCCTTCATCGAAAAAGATGTCCTGCCCGTGGGTGAAGGCGGTGGCATTGATATCTTTGGCAGCGCGGGCAGCCTGAGTACCGGTGTGCACGCGCACGCCGGAAAAGTCGGCTCCGAAGGATTGCTCCATCGGGCGACGTGCTGAGGGGTTGAGCGGCTGGCCGCCGCTGGACTGCAACGCTCCAGTCACGCTCGGAGGGAGAGGGGACGCGGGGACGGCGGCGTCGGGGGGCGCGCCGAACTGCCTGGCGCTGGATCAACGGTGGCGTTCCAGACGGCTCCTGCGCGGGCATGGATGTGGCCGATGACATCGGCGCCGCGTGGTCTGTGCCCAACAGGCGATTGACACGGGCATTCCCCACCGACCGCTGCATCGCCCTGCTCATGCGTGCCCGCCCTGGGCGCACCGGGGCCGGTTGGTGGCTCAGTCAGCAGATCACCGGCGCGGGCGGCGGGCGGCGTGCCATTGGGTGGGGGCAACGCATCGGCGACAGCCCGCTGCACCAGAGCAGCGTGAGCCATGCCGGCCTCTTGCTCGGGCGGCTCAGGCTGCTTCTCCGTGTTCGGCGTTGGCCCCGCTTTGCTTGGCGGCTCAGCCTGGATTTTGGTCGGTGGCATAGGAGAGTTTCACTCTCGATCATCGATTACTGGACGAAGCCGTCAAGCTGCAATACTGTCCTGTCTCTTCACGGACCACATTTCAACCCGTTGGCAGTAAAAAGCTGTCCCTTCATCTCAGGCATGTATTTTTTGTGCTGGCCGCGCCAGCAGCGATGTTTCCGGTGCGCTGAAGGGGCGTCGCTCGCCGGCCCCCCAATCCATGAGAGGCGCACCGTCCTCCAAAGCCTGGAGGCTCGCGTGGGCGCCAGCGTGAGAGCCGCTGAAGGTGAACACGCCTGCCAACGTCCTCACGGCGCCGCCGGCCGATCCTTCGGGAACAGGGGACTCGAGGTCGGGATTGATCACCTGGTTGGCGAAATCCAGCCAGATGCGCTTGTCCTGGCGGCAGTCGAAGGTCCGACACGGTAGCGGGCGCTGCTGGTAGACGGTGCAGTGACAGCCACCGCGGTCCAGGTGTTTGCAGTAGCCGTCGCCATCCTGGGCGATAATGTAGGGCAACTGCAAATCCCATTGAATCATGCCTTCATCGACATCTTGCTTGGACAGCGGGAACCACAGCCGGCAGCACGCCGCCTGGCAGAGGTGGACGCGGTTCTCACAGTCGATCTGCACGCCGCCGGTCAAGGCGTATTTGTCCTGCTCGGGCTCCAGCAAGTTAACCCCCATCCCCTTGTCCAGAAAGCGCTTCTCCATGCGTTCCGCCACGGTGTCCTTGCGCGCATCCAACTCCTCGATGGTGATGATGCCTTTTTCCTGCAGAAGTTCGATCAGCGCATAGAGGAACGAAGCGGCCTCCAGGAGCCGGCTGGTGTTGGCGTTGGCCCGGCTGTGGGTGTAGAGCAGGCCGCCCACGAGCTCTTGGCGCAGGTCGGCCAGGGTCGTCGAGAGGCTGCCATTGGCCTGCACCGCCAGGGGCGCGTCTTCTGACTTAGGATCAGGTGTTGCACTGATGGTCGCTTGATGGGGCGCCATGGAATTATCTCCTCTTTGGGGCAATCTGTGAAAATGCCATTCGAGTCTGACCCCAGTTCTCCAGTTCACGGAACATTTTCCTGTTCTCTGCCGGTAAGGCCATCCAGAAACAATGTGTAAGAACGCGGAAAGCTGATTAACTGATTGCTTTTAGGCATGTCATCGTCACCGCAGTCATCGTAGCGTTTAATATATTTCGCGGTAGTGGTACTGATTCCCCATTTGTTATAAACGCTCCAGGTATAATACATAGCGGTATACAACATAGCCAGCATCCTTGTAGCCAGCGGTGGTCATGTTTTTGAATACTTGATAGCACTCAATTCATCGAACTATAGAAGCTTTGGATCTTCAGGCATAGGTTTGTGTTTAAGTATAAATAGTGTCATACTGTTTATTAATCATATCAGCATTTTTCTTTCAAAAATATTTTAGTTTAAAGGATTATGGAGATGTGGTATTCTCAAAGAGTATCCTGATGGTAATATCTACGCGACGGTATCGCTGGTCATTGTTCCTGGGATCGGCTGTTTGTCCTAAGCTTTCTTCTGACCCTTTACCTTCATCGGTTACCACCTTGGCAGGGGTGGTATTATCAGGAACAGGGATCATTACAGCCTCTGTTAAAGGATTGATCACGATCATGGGTACGGATCCCTTGTATTGCTGGTAAACATCCATGATGTACGTTCTTACATTTTGCGCCCGCCGGTTGGCAAGCTGCTCGTTTTCTGTGGCCGCAGCTACAAATGTTTTAGCGGAATTCCACCTCGCTGAAGCGTTACCTACAATACTCATACGTATATCCGATACCGTTGTATATTCTCCGTATTCTTTCAGCATCGATAAAACATCGTTTAGTACTTCCCTGTTGCTCCACTCGTGTTTGTCGTCCATGATCACATCGCTCTGTGTATCGAAATAAACGGTGAATAGCCGTTCGAGAGGAGGAGGAGGAGGAGGAACAGGTCTTTTCTTTGGGTAACAATGTAAAGAGCTTTTCCATACCCATCGGAGCGGCACACCTGTAAACATTTTATAGGCAGGGTCACTAACGGCCTGCACCTGTACTCTTTCCTGCCCGCTAGACGTACTCCAGGAGGCGCCTTCCCTCAGCCATACAATGATGTTGTCTTCTTCCTTGGCGAAGCCGGTACCTTCTATTCCGCCAGTTACCTGGAACAAGGGTCCGCATTGACTTATATCTTCACTGTTAAGTATAGCCTTTGCTTCAATCATAGACATTTGTCGCTTATGCCTGAGCGTAGCTGTAAACCAGCTATCGGTCGTAGCGATCTGCCGTTCTTCATCTGTAAGTTTATATACTTCTTTTTTGATCTCATCTACTGTGGAGGCGGCATCAGAAATAACGGAACTAAGCCGGTGAAGATTGGGGAAACGATCATAACGCTTCAGCATGTCGCCGTTTTTATATTGCTCCGGCGCTTCGGGTACAGGAAGCGCCTCGGCCCATGCACGTGAAGCAGGCCAGTTCGCCATGATGGCGCCGGAGGTAAAGAAATGAGCGAGCATCATTCCATAGCGGTACCGATGTACAGGGTTGCTTAGTTCGTAGTCATCGGGAAATGGTGGCACATCGCCGCCGCTATGATAAGGGCCAGAATCCACACCACCGAATATGGCGCTGCCGATAGTAGTTATAAATCCTTTTTGCTTCGCGAGATTTTCCATTGTTTTTACATCATCGGGCGATAAGCTTTGATATAGCGGTTGTATCAGGTTCTGTTCTTCGATCAATGTTTGCATATCCCAGGCTTCGGCTTCTGCACCTGTTAAGGGTTTTTTTCTTTAAGAATAGCAGCCGCAGTTTTGGAAACACATCATCGAAAATCACCTGGTTACCTCTTCTCATCAGTTGTTCTAGTGTATTGCCACGCATTACATTCCATCCTGCAGGATACCTTTCGCGCTACTTCATTGGCTCCGCCGGCAACTACATAAGCGGCCAATGGCCATTTGATTTCATGTCCTCTTGATCGCATTTTTTCATAAAACCATAAATAGAAATTCCTTCGCTGGTCTATTTGGGTATATTGGCGACTCCGGCCATTTTCGAGGTTATAACTGTTAGCCTTATCCCAGGGTTCTGCCTGGGTTAGCCGGTCCATATAGGTCCGGTCACCATCCTGCATAGTTTTAGGATCGTCGGTAGGGCCGAATTCTTTGGACCGTATAGTGTTAGTTCGTGATACTCCATGCCCTTGCGTGGATAGGAAATTTACGGGTCTTTTTTCCCGCTCCGACGGCGCCCCACCTGTGGCCGCCCCTTCCTTCGCCTGCGTCCGTGCCCGCTGCAGCTGCTCGCCATCCTGCTGCACCACATGCGTCAACTCATGGGCCAGCAATTCGCGGCCACTTGATGTGCCGGGGTTGAATTCTCCCTGCTGAAAAAAGATATCCTGTCCGGTCGTAAAGGCGCGTGCATTCAGGGAACGGGTGAGGTGGTCGGCGGTCGAGTCGGTATGCACCCTGACCCCACTGAAATCCGCGCCCATCCCCTGTTCCATCGGCGCACGAACAGAGTCGGTCAGCGTCTGACTGTTGCCACGATTGGTATTGATCTGATTCTCGATTTCCGGGGTGACCTCTGGCGTTGCAGCAGAGGTAGCCTGCCGCTGAAGTGTTGCTGCGCATGACGGGCAAAGTGTCGCACTAGGATCACGCTGCAGTTTTTTGTTACACTCCGGGCAATGCTGAGGGCCTGAGGTGGCTTGCATCTTGGCTTGCCATGGCTCTGCGGCTTCGCCTGGGCGTTGCCCGCCTCGTTGCGTGGAGGAGGCCTTCTGGCTGACCACCTGCCTCGCCACACGGTCAGCCTCTTGCTCATAGGGATCGTTCGGGGCGCCGACTGTGAGTTTCGCTTGTACCGTTGTCCCCCACAGGCGAGATAGGCGGGCATTCCCCATGGTGCGCTGCATGGAGCTCATCATCCGGGCTCGGCCAATGTGACCAACCCCTTGTCCCGGTGCCATCATCACGTCAGCCGTACGCATGGCGGATGGGTTACCATTCAGGGGAGGCGGCATTGACGTCGTGGTCTGCGCTGTCGGAGACGGTCCAGCCTGTTGTTCGGGCGGCTCAGGCTGCTTCTCCATGTTCGGCGTCGGCCCCGCCTTGCTTTGCAGTTCGGCCTGGGTTTTGGTGGTGGACAATGTGCGATTTCCTATTATCCGTTGCTGGCATAACCCCAGACTCAGGATAACAACTCCATCCCTCATATCAAATTGCCAGGCTTCGTTCTCGCCACATTCATGTTAACGGTTAATGTGGTGGAACATAGTATGGCTGTGTTCTGCGCACATGTGTTTCTGCCAGCATCTCAGCAGTAGGTTTGAATATCTGCCGATGTGCTGTGATCCGTCGTACATGAGGTCTGAGTAAATTATATTTCCTTTTCAATTCAAGTATATTCACAGAGAATGTCACACCAAAATCTGGTTTGCCATTGTCCTTAGTCACATAGAAATCGAGAAGCAAGTTGGAAAGCTCAGTATAAAACAGGACAAATTCCTCCTGATGCGCATCAATCAATTTCCTGACTTCCTGCTTTAGCGATGTTGCACCCAACCGAAACTTCTCGCGTATGGATTGTTTCTGAGCAAAATCACGCGTATTGTCGTAATCGTTTAACAAGTTGATATAGCGGTCTGCCATGAACAACGCCAAAGAAAGTTCGCGTTGGTCATGTTCAACTTCCGTTTCTGTATCCATGTCTTCGGATGAGACAAAACTTTGAAAGCCTGTAACCTTATTTTGGTGGCCGTGCTGTTGAAGAATAGCTAAAAACCTGCTCGCGAAGGATCCTTGTTCCCGTCTGCTCCAGGCAGTCGTACAGTTTGATAAATTAATCTCGCCTTTGAGGGCCGGCGTTAGTCCAAGTGTAACCAAGTAGTCATAAAGTTCCTCGGGGGATTTCCCGGCTACCTTTGGCGGATGGTCTCCGAAGGCCGGCTCGCCGTGGGCAAGTATGGTAAGCGGCTCATCAGGCCGCAAATACCACAGCGGAGGTAAAGGCCGATCTTGTGAATACCAATTCTCCTCAGTCACCAATTTGGTGGCGTGATGAGGAGATGCCCTGTTTTGACGTGCAATCTCGATATTCGCGGCGCGAATGATTGTTTCATCCGTGAGGTCCAGATTCAGAACCATCCGCTGAATGATAGGTTGACTAGAATCGACCTTCCTTTGCAGTTGGTCATTTGCTTGCGCCGAAGTTGATGTCGTACCCAGCATCCGATTCACACGCGTATTGCCCGCCGACTGCTGTAAACCCGTTATCAGGCGGGCACGTCCGGGAGCACCAGGGTTTTCTTCTGGCGTTGTCAGCAGCTCAGCGGCACGGGCAGCAGATGGAGCCTCGTGGGATGGGGGCAGCGCACCCGGCGCCACGGCCCGCTGTATGGGGGTGGCGTGCGCTGGCCCTTCCTGCTTCTCCGGCACTTCAGGCTGGACATCCACGGTCGGCGGCGGCGCCTTTGCGGGGACTTCAGCCTGGGTTTTTGTCGTAGCCATCGTCTACCTCGGTTCTCGTGGCTCGAGCAAAATATCGGTCATGATCCACTCGTAGAACTCTTCCCCGAACTCCCCTTTGGTGATCGGCTTACCGAGTTTCTGGTACTCACGAGCGGTAGCGAGCACCAGGTGCCGCAGCGTCATGGTTGGCTGCTGGCCCGGCTCGGCATCCGCCAGCGCCCGAAATGCCGCGTCGAGGACGATGTTGCGAATGTTGCCCCCAGCTAGGCGAAAGCGCTTGACCAGGGCGCGCATGCTCTCATCCGCTGGTCGGACCAGGCCAGCAGGGAACATACCTAGCCAGATGCGGTAGCGGGCCTCTTCTTCGGGGAAGGGGAATTCGACGATGACATGGATGCGGCGCATAAACGCTTCGTCGATATTCTGCCGCAGGTTGGTCGCCAGGATCACGACGCCAGCATATTCTTCCACCCGTTGCAGTAAGAAGTTCACCTCCATGTTGGCCCAGCGGTCGCGGGCCTCTTTGACCTCACCGCGTTTGCCGAAGAGCGCATCGGCCTCATCGAAGAAGATTATGGCGTTGGAGTCCTCCGCTTCGGCAAAGACACGGCTGAGATTCTTCTCCGTCTCCCCGACGTACTTGCTCACCACCGCCGACAGGTCAATCTTGTACAGGTCGACGCCCTGTTCGCGGGCCAGTAGTTCAGCCGCCATGGTTTTGCCGGTCCCGGAGGAGCCGGTGAAGAGGACGATCATCCCCTTGCCGAGCGTCAGCCGGTGTTCGAAGCCCAGGCCAGACAATACCTGGCTCCGGTGGCGAATCCGCTGCCGGAGCTCGTCGAGTTGGCGCCGATTGGATTCGGGTAGGATCAGGTCGGCGAAGGTCAGCTCGGTGCGCGGCTCCACGCGGCGGGCAAAGGTAATCAGGCGCCGGCCCGATTGGCGGCGACAGCCATCGTGCAGGTCTTCGCTGGTGATACGGGGACGCTGTGGGTCGCGCTGGAGGGCCAGCTCTCGCGCCGTCGCCAGGGCGTCGTCGATCTGGCCCTCGGTGAGTTGGAAGCTATTGGCCAGCAGTTCAACCAGCATGCCCCGATCCAAACCTGTATCGGTGAACGCCTGCGCGGGCGGCAGGTAGGTTGCCCATAACCGGCGCCGCAGCTCATAGCCTGGCACGGGAAATCCAAGCCGCACAAAGGGCCGGTCGTGAAAACGTCCGGAGGGGTCCCAGCTGATATGGCTGGCCAGAAAGCTCAGTCCTTGGAAACGCTCCGCTGCCGTCACGAGGTAGTCCCAGCGATGGGACGATTGATCCGCCTCCAGTAAGAGCTCACCCTGCGACCAGTAGAGTGCGGCGCCGCGCAGGCTAGCCTCACGATAACAGAGATCGATGTTGGTCTCGTAACCAGAGGGAGATCGGAGTGCAGCGGCGACGTCCGCAATCAGCAGAGGCATCGACACGGCCGTGCAAAAGGCGTTCGCTGACCGCAAGCGACCACTGCCGTATGGGCCCTGCAAAAAGAGCGTGGCGCCGGCAGTGGGGTCACGACGCAGGTCTTGCCACCATGCCGCCAGGGTCTTCAGCCGCGCCAGGCGCTCCGGGTCGGTAATCAATTGCTCCCAGGCGATTGGCTGGTCAGCTTCGCGCAGGATACCGTTCAGCCGGCCATCCAATTGCTCACTGCCAAGCAGATACGCGGCGATGCGGTCGTCGATTCGGATCGAGCGTATGGGCAAGGGCTCGTCGCTTTGGCTTGTGCTCCCTGGCCCAAGCAGGTGGTGCGCCAGCAAGGGGGACTGGGCATCGAATGCAGCCCGGCCAGGCATGGGTTGGGGGGCAACCGGGTGTAAAATCTCCAAGGCTAATTCGACCGTGGGCCGCAGGCGCGAGGCATCGTCCTGGAGGTAGCCAAATAACCGGCGATAACGGCCGTCCAACTCGGGCAATAGGCATAGGAGCAGAATATCCCGTTCCAGGTCGGATAGGCTAAACAGATACTGCACACGCTCGAGGCGCAGGCTCAGCAGCGACGGCGTGTGGGCCTTGCGCACTTTGATCGCCCGCGCTAGCCGGTCTGCCGCGTGCCAGTAGGGCACAAGAGCCTGTTCAAGCTCTGCCGGTAAGGTGTCGGGCGGAATGAAAGAGGAGTTTAAATAGGTTGCCACCTCCGCATCGGTGACGTGCACCATCCCCCATAAGTGCTGGGGTTTACTCTTCCCGATCAAGTGCAGCCAACGGATCACTTGGGCGCGGACGAGTTGGTCGATGCGGGCCAGTTCGTCCCAGAGATGCTCGATACTGCTGTGATACGGCGCGGACGGGATCGACCGAGCGCTGTCATGCAGCCAGGGTGACACCGGCGATGCATCGAACGCGTGCTGATTCGTGTCATTCAACTCATCGTACTCAGCCATATCATCAGTTCCATTGCAGCGATCCACTGCCAGGTCCAGATTTATAATGTGCGGTGCGATGTCGTTGTATGCCGCCGCACCCCGATAGCTCCCGTCAAGTACCTCGCACTCTAAAGCGCACGCGTCGCGGCTCAAGCCATGATACCGCTTCCAATTCCACCAGGTAGCCAGCCATGTCGATGACCATGTCCAGCGGCCGGTGCTCCAATTCGACCAGCAAGCTGTTCTGGTAGATGGAGATGTGGCCCGGCCGGCGGATGAAATTGGTCAACAGGTAAGGCACACTCGAATCGGCGAAGTGCCGCAGCCAGCGTGCCCAAAGCCGTAGCAAGCTGATGGCTGTCAGGGCGATGGTGAGGTCGGCTTGAGGGAAACCAAGTTGACCGGCGTCGAGCGCCGCCAGCGCTGCCAGCAATTGATTGCGGCCGGCGACGTGGGCCGCAGCCACGTCGTCTGTTGCCTGTGATCCAACCACGACCTGGCGCCAGGCTGAGGTGACGGGAGCCAGAGTGTCGTCAATAATGAGCGCATCGGGTTGGTGCCCACTGGCCGTGGCCCATGCATCCAGCCATTCAGCCACGACGTTCGGTACACCTGACACGTCAACAATACGGCCGAGGGGCCAGAGCGTAGCCGTTTCGTCGCCAGCCACGATCGCCGTTACGCCACTCTCCAGCAGCACGTGGTACAGGTGGAGCGCGGATACCACCCAGGAGCCGCTGCGAGACCATGGTTTGCAACCAGGTGGCTTGAAAACGCGCCTCTTCGGCCAGACTCGTTGTGGACCAACGAGCGCGCAGGGTGGCAAGGGACCAGTCCGCCTCGCGGTGGACGTCGTCGTTATCTTGCCCAGCGAATAGCAGCAAGCCCCGGTCGATCTGACCGTCCACGACGCCATATGGACCGGCCCAACGCATATAGAGGGCAAGCAACATCGACTGCAGGTGGGAGGCTCCGAGTGTGCCCTGGGCTGGATAGTGTTCACGTTCGACCAGGCCCGCCAGTCGGGAATCCAGGAGCGCCCTGAACAAGAGCGCAACACCAGCACACTGGGTGTCGATGCCGGCCCTGGAGAACAGAGCCGCCCCATTGTCGCTGGTGGCCAGCGTCTCGATCACAGTCAGGGCCAGTGGACCCAGGTCGGCCAGGAACTGGAACGCCGTGGCCGCACCAGCACGTGCCCCCTCTGGCAGGGCACGGAGCACGGCCGCGCTATCACGGCTATGTAGCCAGCGTAGCATTTCGGTAGCCGAGCGGGCACGCATAACCCAGGCCCACGCCATCAGCAGGCGTTGGATCATCTCCGGCGCCATAGGGTCACCGGCCCAGCCTGGGAATTGTTCGACAAACACAGCATACAGGCGCAAGGCGTTCGCTGGTGCGTCGGGCTGCCGGTGATCTAGTCCTAGCCCTCCGGCGCGGAGGACGACGAGTAGACTCTCCAGGAGCTCACGCTGTCGCGGTGTCGGGCCATGACCCGCTGGCCGGAGAGGCAAAACGGCGTGCAACTCGTCTTCGTGTGGATATAACGCCTGTCTACCAAGAAGCTCAAGTGATCCGGATAGAGAAATTTGGTTCTGGAGCACCGCCCAATCATCCTGTGCGTGCCCAGGGCTAAGGGGATAGCTCTCTACCAGCATCTCTGCGAAAGCCACCTGGAGCCAAGCCCTATCCAACCAATCGAGACTTGCCAACACTTCGCGCAGTCGTTCCAGGAACGTTTGGTAGCGCTCCTGATCTCTGTGTGCCTGCGACCCTAATAGGAAGATCGATTCGCCCCCTTCAGCTTCACTGGGCACGGCCCACGGTGGGCGAAGATGACCGTGTGTGGTAAGAAAGCGTAGGATGTGGAGCAGCGCGGCCGCTAGCCCGATACGATCGCGCCAGTCAGGCGGCGAGGGCCTGGTGGCTAGGTACGCCTGCAATAATACTTCACGGTTCGAGGGGGATGCGGCCCATAGGTCTAATTGGTCTACCAAACGCAGCGCCTCGACTAGCAAAGATCCGAAGGCAGCCCGCTCGGTTCCCGGCGCAATACGCACCTGGGACCACAGCCAGCGCTGGGTTGAAGCGTCGAGCATGGCCAACAGTGCCGCGAGCGCCCCGTAGCGTTGGAGATAGCCCAGGATCGCAGGCAGGTGATCAGCGTTCTCGTGCAGTACAGTTCGTACAATCTCCCAGGGATCGCGAGCGCGGAGGGCAGCAAATGCACCGTAAAACCACTGGTTCCATGGCGTACCGTGTGCGAGGTCGGCCAGAAAACGGGCCACGTACTCCGCCTGATTGGCGAAGCAAACCACTAGCAGGGGAGCGCCGGCATCTCTCCCACCCGGACTGACTGTTCCCGTACTCTGGGCGGCAATCGCGTGCATCACCGCACCTGCCATACGGTCACCCCACCGCTGGGCAAGCTGAGCATCGGTCACATAGACGTCCACGAGCAACGCGATATCGAAGTCTACCTGGCGAAGGATGTAAACCGCCGGGTCGTCGCCTAGCGCCTCATCGAGGGCAGTGGCGTAGTTGACCGCGATCTGCTCACGCGCCATGCGCTCCAAACGTGCCACCAACACGTTCGCCGAGGCCGAGTTGCCCAGGATGCGGTAGTCGCAGTGTAGGTGTCCAATATGGCCATCCATGGTTGAATTCCTATCCCGGCGGCGGTGGGCACAGTATTTCCCGTAGCCTATCCTCCAGTCCCTGGAACTCTGGGTCGTCCCTGATCAATTGCGCAAAATCACGAACCTGGTCCAGATGTGCCTGCAGGCTCCTTGCCAAGAGTCGCTGGGCATCCCCCGACCCAAGGGCTAGGCCGAAGAAAGCCGTTGCCCAGTCCTGGTGGGCCAGCAAAGTATTGAGCACTGCTTGCCGTCCTTCGTCGCTTCCGAGCAATCCATCAGCTGCCGCTCGCCGGCCTTCGTCGGTTGCCAGCAGGTTCTCAGCGACGGCCTGGCGCCCGGCGTCGGTTTGCAGCAGTTTGGTTAAGAATGCGCGCAACTGCTCGGGATCGCCCAACAACTCATCGGCCACAGCCTGCTGCCCGGCGTCGCTCGCCAACAGGCTCTCAGCAATGGCTTGGCGGCCGCCCTCGTTTTCCAGCAGTCTGGTCAATAACGCCCGCAACTGATCGGGATGGCCCAACAGCGCATTGACCACAGCCTGCTGCCCGGCGTCGTTCGCCAACAGGCTCTCCGCGGCAGCCTGGCGGCCAGCCGGACTTGCCAGCAGGCCATTCAGTACAGCCTGTAAGGCTGACTGGTTTGCTAGCAGCGCCTCGATAATGGCCTGGGCATTTACCGCGGCCAGAGCGTCGGCTACCGCCCGCGCATGATTGGCTACCAGGCTCGCGATAGCGTCTTGTAAAGCCGCCGTGTTTGCCAATAGCGCATCGATAAATGCCCGCAGCCGTTCTGGCTGTGCCGCGATCACAACCACCACCTGCTGCCGGCCGGCTTCTGTATCCAGCAACTTACCCAGGGCGGCCAGGTCGATGCCGGAAGGACCCGTGTACAACTGCTCCAACCGTGGGGTGACACTACCGGCCGCCGCGGAATAGCTGGCCGTGAGAAACCCTGTGGCCGCGTCGCTCAGCGTTGGCCCAAGTGTATCGGCTTGTGTTCTCGCAATGAAGCCTTCGACGATTAGATTGCCGTGCACGGTCACCGTACAGTCATCAGCAACGGTCAAGCAAGGTTTGAACGTTTTCTCGTTGGCAGACCAGGTGCCGATGGTGACCTGGTTGCTGCCGTTGCCTTCCGGCAACTCGATGCGCAAGTCTTCGCGGAAGGTTAGGGTCATTAGGGGCACCCTGGGCATCTTTGGTGTGATAGATCTGCCATGGCCGAGGGGTCTCGACCACGCCGCCGGTGCCTACTTCGATGGTGCCCCCGTCGACCGTCAAATTGCCATATAAAGTAATGTTGCCGAAAACTGTCGCTGGGCCTTGCGGGTCGATTTGCAAACGAGGTTGTGCTGTCTTCGTCAGCGGATCACTGAGGAAGATCACAAAGCCGGCGCGGTCTTCTGCTGTCTCAGCTTCCAACTGCACCCGCGCCTGGCCCGAAGGGGTGACGATACTGGTGCCCACTAAGCCGACGTACGGGCGGTCCGCCAGGTTAACACTGTATGTAAAGGGCTGGTTAGGTTTAGGTGGCGTGCGCGTCACCTGACCAAGAAATACTGGCCAGCCGGCCTGCGGGTCGTCAGGTGGCGTACGGGTGGGATCGAAGCTCAAGTCCCCTGCGGGGACGCTCTTCGGCTGGCGGCGGTCAGGGTAAGCCAAGTCAGGCGCTTCGAGCCGGATGATCGGGAGCTCCAGCCAACGATAGAAGGTATCGGCCTGGCCGTCACCGCAGTTGCCATAGCCCTTGGGCACATCATCGCTGCTCTGTAGCGCATACACCAACCATACGTCCAGTACATCCTGCCTCTTTTCGTCAAAACTTTGGGGTGGCAGGGATTGCTGGTCTGCGAGAATAAGATAGCGTCCATAACCATCAACAGCCACCCCGGGCAAAACCCACAGATTCCCATCCTTATCCTTGTAAAGTTCTAGGCCGCGTACGATGCCCCAGGTGTGGTGGGCGATGTTGTGCCGACGCTGCATTGCCAGGTGATAGGCCTGCTCATCCGTAAAATCCTGCGTGCGCAGGAATTGACGCTCGAAGTAATGGACGCGGGCGATAGTGTTGTTGCTCATGGTTGTCAGATTCCTTCAGTTATCAGCATTGCGCTCTTCATGGTATTGTCACTTGCCCATTAGCCGATGCCTGCATGACCAAATTCGCCGGTCCAATACCCAGGGCGATGACCGCGATGTCGATCATACCCGCAGCGTCAGGTGGCAGTGTATATGTACCGGCGATGGTCATCTCCTGGGAAGGGGAAGGAGGTGGATTGAGAGCGAACGGCAAGCCTAGTGGCCCCTGCCGCTGGGATGCCCCATTGAGCATGATGTTCTCATAGACCTGAATACCCAAGATCATGTCCGTGCCAGTATTCGCGATTTTGACCGTGTATGATAGTGTACGGCGGGTCGATATCGGATCGATGCTAATCGAGTTTTCGCCGACGTTGACGGTCATCTGCAAGTCAGTCGTGGCGACCAGGCCCTGCGTTGTCTGACGCAACAAGGCAGCGGCAAAGCGTGGATCGCGTACGTCGGCCTGGATCGGTCCTTCGACGACTTGACGCTGGGCAATCAGGCCACCGTGTATGATCACGGTGCCGTCGGCCTGCACAGACAGGCAAGGGGCAAACGTGGGTTCGTGCCAATGGCCGATAACCAGCCGACTCCGCCGCGGATCACCTTTATCACCAGGATCAACGATTTCCCACCGCAGTTGGTGAACCGGCGCGCCAGCCTGTGTACTCGTAGGCGGACTGCCTGGCGGGCTCACGGGCGGGACGATGGTATGATAGATTTGCCACGGCGCAGCGGCTATCGGCGGTTCCGGCAGGGGACGGAACTCGATACCCCAAGCCTCTGGCGTGGATGCCTGGGGGGTGCGAATGAAGTCGGAATACACAACTTCGAGAAGGATGCGATTCAGGAGTGCGAGGTTTTCTCCGCTAGCTCCACGCGTCAGTGCTGTGCGGATTTCCGGCCGCAGCGGTACATGTCGAAAGCGTTGCGGGTCATACAGCGGACCACTCTTGATTATTCGGTTGAGGGTCGCGGCCAGATACGTTGTGATCCTCTCAGGCGAACGGAACGACTCGAGGTGATTCGCAAAGCGGCGTTGAGCAAATGCTGGCAACCGCCCTGCAATGTGACGCGTGAGACGGTCGGTGGTAGTTGCCAACGCGGCCGCCAGACCGGCGGGGTCGAGGATATCCCCAGCGCTGAATGACGAGGCCACTGGCGCCACCAGCAGGTTACCAGCCTGATTGCTATAGCCAGTGAGCCTCATATTCCCGTGCAGGGTCGTCTCTCCAGTATTGTCAATTGTCAGTCGCTCGCCTAGGAGAACCCTGGTCTCGTCCGGGAAGCTGACGGTAAAGCGCTGGCGGCCATGATCCGATTGGGCAAGCTGCATGCGAGCCTTGCCGGTGGGGGAAGTGACGGTCTCGCCGACCAGTGTAACGTACGGCCGGCGGGCGAGATCGACGTCATAGATCCGTGTGTCTGAGCCGTCCTGTAACCTCGAGCGCAGTTGCCCCAGAAAGACCGGCCATTCGTGACCTTGATCGTCGGGCGCGTCTTGGTCCGGGCCGAAGTCCCAGTCTGCACTGGGTACCTCCGGTGGCTTGCGGGGATCGCTGTGGTTACCCGGTCGCAGGCGTAATGCAGGTGCCTCGATCCAACGGCTGTGCCGGTCTGACCCAGACTCCCAGCGTCCCCGCTGCGGAGGCGTTGCCGCTATGCGCTGGTAGACCAGCCATACGCCAATGGATTGCCATCCCTCCGCATCAGATATACTCCCTACTCGATCAAACAGTATTTGTCCGGTGGCTCCAGACGGGGCCACCGCTGGCCACGATGCGCCCCATTGTCCACTCTCTCGGACCCATGGCACGGAGACCGGATCGGGTACAATGAGTTCGCGGCCATAGCCATCGATGGCCATGCCCGGTTGCACTGCAAACCCGGCTTGCCCCGCGACCAGCGCCAGGCCTGTGACGATCCCCCAACCATGTCCGCCGATGTAATGACGGCGGCGTATGGCCAGACGGTATGCCTGCTCGTCATTGAGATCTGCGGTTCGCAGCGGCTGCTGCTCGCGATACCGTACACGCATCGTCGTCATTAGGGTCCCCCATTGCCAGGACACGTACCGTAGGGCTAAGGTGATAACTACCCCCCATGTCCAGAAGGCAGGCGCGCTACCCAGTATCTGCAGCGTTAGGAGCTCGACCGGGGCGTGCCCCGTCTCCCTGGTGCGGCTGAGCGGGTTGCCCCACCACTTGCCGCCGGCGATTCCTCCGGTGCATCCAGGGCAGGCGGCGTCTCCTGGTCCACCACATGCGCGGCTTCTGGCGCCGGACTAGTCGCCGCTGCTGCGGAAACCGACCACCCGTCGGCCCCAGCCGGGGCCCATATCCACCCATTGCACGACCGTGCCCTGGCCGCAGGACAGGAACAGGTCCTCTCCGAACGTCTGCGCGAGCCCGCTAACGGTGGTAGGCATGGGGTACGGTTCATCACCGTGCACGCGGATACCCAGGTTCGTCAGTACGGCACAAGCTTCCTCTACACGACGCCAGATCACAGGGCCAACGTTGGCCTGGCCTAGGGGCGCCGGCCAGCACTCCGGACTCAACAACCGGCGATAGGGAGGTGACGTGTCGATTGCCAACACGTGGCAGGCACGCTGACCGTGATTATTCCCCACCCGCAGCCAGACACGGGCGAGCGGCACTCCCTGGCCCTCCAGGCAACGATAGCAGTCACAGGCCAGGAAAGCATTGCGGTAGTCTAGAGCGAGCCAGAAGATGATCTGAGCCACCCGTGCTTCGGTAAATTCTGCGTCTTCCATGGTGCAGAGGCAGTCCCACAGCGAACAGAACTGGTGCAGAGGGTACTTTTTAATCCAGTCTAGGAGCCACTTACGCACATCTTTACCGTTCGGGCTCTGCTGCCCTCTCCACCAGTCGAGGAATGCGGGAACTACAGCAAGTGACTGTCGATATGCTGTGCGCCAGCGTTCGGCGGCTGCGGTTACTGGATCGCTGCTGATGGTGTCAGCATGCCAGGTGACGCTATGCGTCTCGCGCATCCGGCCATACTCACACGCACTCAACTGGCTGCAAGCATTACGGCCGAGCGGGGTTTGCGGCTCGGCGCCCTCCTCACGGTAGTGAAGAACCAGCTCCACCACCCGGATCTCGTCGGCCGGCCACGAGCAACCGAAGAGTGTTACCGGCGGCGACTCTCCGCCCTGAGCGCTCTGCCCCATGCGCGGCTCGCACGGGTCTGGCTCACTGCGACAGACATCCGCCAGATTGACTGAGTATGGCAGGGCGACGACAATATCGTCGCCACAGCAACTGATAGCGTACCCAGGGCTGACCATCACCTGGTCGGCCTGTTGCGGGACGCAATGTACGTCCAGCCCGCACACCACCCCCCAGCCATGCCGGTAGCGGGCCAGGCGAAGCTTGTCTTGCCCCCAGCGCAGCAACGACATCAGGTCCTGGTCGGTCAGGAGTTGCCCACAGAAAAAGTGGGGCTGGACCAGGGTATCCAGGCTGCAACAGGTCTGGTCACCGGACACTTGACTCCCCGGCATGGGGTATGCGGGTGTTGTCGTTGGTACCGTGATAGTCCGCGCGATCATAGTTATGTCTCCTCCGTATAGCCATCGGCCACCACGCGGAACCAGCTCTCGAACGTGCCGCCTTTGACACCATCGCCACTGGGGAGGCGCCCGCCCAGGAAATTGCCATCGACGGGGTTACCGTGGCAATCGAGAATAAAATCGCACTTGAGTGTGACGTAGATTATGTTACTCGTGAGATTTTCCCCTCTGGGCCGGAGAACCCGAGGTTCGATGGTGAACACGGCTAGGCACCCATCCTCTTCTAGGTGGGGTGGTTTGTCCTCTTCATAGCGTGTGAAGTCGAAGGTCTCGTCCTCGTCGCGATCCATCACGACAAACGTGTGTACACTGATGCCGGTCGCTTCGCCCTCGCCCGGGAAGCAGCCTCCGGTCGAAGCGGATCTCCAATCGACCCTGCATGGTCTCGCGCAGGTGGGAGAGAGTGACTTCGCCGCCGTGCGGCCAGTTGATACTCACAATGTGGGTGAGCAGTTCGGAGGCGGTCTCCACATAGCGCCGACCCTGGTCATCGATGTCGAAGCCAGCTGTGTAGTCAGTGTAGCCATCGAGTGGATGAATAAGCACCAATGGGACCATGCCGCCACATGGGCAGACCGGCTCCAAACAGGCGCCGGTGGGTCCCCGAATATCGTCGTCGCAGTCATCACGGCAGGGCGTGACCCCTTGGCTGGTTCGCTCGCGCCAGCAGTCACCCTGGACTTGGTCGCGGCGGCGGACCACCAAGCGTGCGCCCTCACGCACACGGTTGGCCTCCAGGCGACGGGGATCGTGAGCGCCTTCCGCGTACAGCACCGGCGTACATTCGATCTCCGTTTCCTCGTAACAGAGGCCGAGGAGAAACTCGCCCTCCATGGCGCCGGTCTCCGGCGCGTACGACTCGCGAGGCGCTCCTGCCGACCCTTCGCCCGCCATATGTGCCGCCGCATAGTGGGGCAGTGGTAACTCGAAGTACATTTTCTTAGGCACCACAATTTCCCGACCGCAACAGTCGAGGGCAATACCGGGGCTGATCACCACCCAGCGCTTGGCACAGTCGGTGTCAAGATGGTGCGTCCAGTCGGGGTGATGGCTGACCTCCAGCCCACAGATGATGCCCCAACCGTGGAGCAGGCGGGCATGCAGCCGATGGCGGCTCAGGAAGTACTCCTGCTCATCCCGGAAGTCTCGGGCGGTCATGTACTTGCCAGTATAGTAGCGATTGCGCTCTGTTGCGATTCCCCCACAGCTCGATGAGCACGGCTCAGGTTCCGTGTGGGATGAGCGTTGAAAGCTTTCTGAGAGCATCGTCTATCTCCTCCATCGTTATCCGCAATCTTATGAAAGAAGAGTTTCGATTCCCAGTCGGGTAGCCGGAGTCAGATGCAGTGGTGCTGATGGTTGTCCGGTTAGAATCGTGTCATACCCCAACCGGTGGCGGGGTGCTGCGCTTGGAGGCATCTCCTTCGTCTCATGGGTGCAGGTCAGCTGTGCGGTCGGATAGTCTCCAATAATGGTATCCAGACCCAGCGTCGCCTGGACGCCGATGCGAAAGCGAGCCTCAACCAGGCATAAATCATAAGCCGTATGGAGTGGTTTCTCAGCGTCTACAGCCCGCCGGACCATCTGCTCGTCCTCAGCCGTCCGCACCCAGGCCGCGGGCACGAAAACACGAAAGTGGTGAGCATATGTATGGAATAAGTCACGTTCCGGATCACCGGTGGATATCAGACGTACGTCGCCTTCCTGCGCAAACACGTCTAACTGCAGTCTTCCCACCATCTTTGGACCCCATAGGAGTGATTGGAGGCCCAAGTCAGCCTGTGTGGACAACATCAAGCGTCGGCGTTCACGAAACCCTTCGATAATCAGTGGGTATGCCCGTTGTTCGTCCGGCGTCAGTCCAACGATATTCTGTAGGTAAACTTGGAGGTAACGCCGTAGACCAGCCGACGTCCCCCGTTGAGGGTATATAGTATGCGCCGCTTTCAGCAGGTTGCGTTTCTGCTCTGATGACCAGGTTCCCTCCAGGGGCAAGGCCAGCCAGCGAGCCAGCTCCTCCAGGAAAGGGCCGGGCGGCACCGCCCCCGGGTCGAACAGGCGGCTGATCTCTTCGTTCTGGCGTTCTATGGCGTCCCATTCGGTCTGGAAGATCGATAGAAAGCGCTCCAGAAACCACCGACTACTGTCATCCCCCGCATATATGGCCGGCAAATATTGTAGATAGGACTGGCGAGGGTAGTGAATCCGCAGCGCCTGGATCTCAGGGGAGCTGTAGCCGTCGCCGAACAGTTCGAGCTTGAGCCAAAGATATTGACCTTCCCGACTCTGGATGAGGAACTCATGGGCGTCGCGTGCCGGCGAATATGAGGTGCATTGCTCTGGATCAATCTTTGTCAGCCCGGTTGATGGCGGTGGCTGCATCTGTCCGGCAATGGTGTAGTCCACGGTCCACAAGGGCGAGTTTGGCGATTCCGGTCCTGGGCCTGCATCGGTGCTATAACTACTGACGACAACCTGTGTGCCCGCCGGAAGAGTCGCCAGTTCTAGCTCGATCCTGTGCCATTGACAGTGGTAGATGCCGCTATCAAGTTGGTCACTGTACCATGTGCCCGCGCTCGCATAGAGATGTGGTCCTACCGGTTCAGCCGGATCGAAGTGCGCCCGCCGTCCTTCGCGGTCGAAGATCAATCCTGATGGAGCGGTCTGTGCCTGGGCCAGTGGCAGGCATGGCGTCAGTGGGCTTTCCACCGCTAATGTGGCATGCGCTTGACGGCTGCACAACCGCATGAGGCCAGGGGGCAGGCAGAAACGGCCGGTCGCTGGGTCGTCGTTCGGCGTCCTATAGTACAAGCGCACAGCTGGGATGCCGAAGCGATCACGCACCTCTCCAGTGTCTCGCACTTCGCCCAAATAGTGACCCATCGGATCGAAGATTTGCAGTCTCGGCGCGGCGTGATCAAGTAGATAGATGCGTCCCGCGCGATCCACGGCAATGCGGCTCCAACGGTTGTGCGCTGCCGGATCAGTGACCACGAGCGTAAGCCGATCCGTGCCAGGCTGATGACGATAGACTCGACCGTGCCTCCCGTCCAGGATATACGCCGCTCCGTGCTGAGCGGTCACATCCACGGGCTCCCAGGCATCATCGGCGTCCGCCGCAATTTGCCGGCCAGCGGCGTCCCAAGGCCCCCACAGGTGGCGCAGCGGCAGAGCTGGGATGAGCGCAAAAACCTGTACCCGGCGATTGCCTCGGTCGGCCACGTATAAGTCATGACCAGCGATGGCTAGATTGGCAGGTTGGTGGAACTGGCGAGCATCCTGGCCTTCACCACCAACACCCGGGAGGCTCACAAAGCGGCGCAGTGGGGGATCAAACCGCAGGATCGTTGGCTGACGCAGGCTCAACAGATACAGTAAACCTTCCATATCGAAGGCCATGCCGCGCGCGAGCGTCAGCCCCCCAAGGCTGTCGTCGAGCCAGGTGAGGCTGAGCGGCCCAGTCGGCTGCCCGTGCGCATCGGTTACGGCCGTCAAGCGGATGCTCGTCTTACTCACGGCCACACCCTGGCTCGGTGGACTATCGGCCGTGTGCCAACCGAGTTGGCCATTGAGTGGCCAAAAAGTAGCTATTGGCGTTTGCATGGTCAATTCGTGTCCTGGAATCGCTCTACGATAATGTCGTGGTTGAGTGCACCATACAGCAGACCGTCGCGTAGCACCTTGACAGCTTCCGTGAGGCGATCGTGTGGCTGGTCGTTAACAGTGAGTTCCAGATTAAGCACTTGCCTGACGTCGGCAACACTTAAGATCACGGCATATAAACTCGTTGGGAAAAGGTCCAGGCCAAAATCTGCACCAGACAGCTCACTACCCGCCCGTCCCAACGGGTCCAGAAAAGCGTTCAATTTGTCTTTCACCCGGCGCGCGACGTCGTCGAACGCTGCATATGGCTGAGCTGAGACACGGGCCATGACCCGAATCTTCTGATACTCTGGCCCTTTGACATATAGTTCTGTGGTCAACAGGCGACGAGGCTCGAGATAACGACAGACCTGTTCAAGCTGGGCCTGGGAAGGTTGGGGTGGCACATCCTCACTGTCGGGAACGACCACGATAGTAATCGCCCCAGGCACCTCCACCCCCCGATGATCGGGGTGCATCAATGAAATGGCAGTCGCTTTGGCAATGCCACCGACCTCCATGGCTAGCGCGGCAAAGTCGGTCATGGATACCGCCCGATTGCGATGGCGTAACCTAACGGGCGCCTGTTGTTTGAACTCCTCGATATCCTGCTCATCCTGGCCACCCACGGCCGGACGATCATTGGTTACTTTCTCAACACCAGTGAGGACAGTCAGGGGTGCATTGATCAGCCCCGCGCTGACATTGCCCGCTTTCCCGCCGCCGTAGCGATAGAGGCGCGCGACAATTTCCGCGCCGGCAGTGGGAATGCGCCCCTTCTTACCATCGCCGAAGCGGATCTCACCGGTGGCCGCGTTCAAGACGTAATGGGGATCATCCGGTCCCGAAGCAAGCAGATCTGGCTTCAGGAACCACGGTTCGGCTGTCTGACCTGTCTCTTGGATCCACAAAGCCAGTGCGCCGGATGCACCGTCGGCGCGGACCGTGGTTTCCATTGGAACCCAGACAGGCTGGTGCTGCAGGGTAAAAACCTGATTCGGCAGACCTTGGCTGATGCCGACAAGTTCGTCGCGGATCGTGGACAAGTTCTCGGCTTCGACGACATTGGCTCGGATGAACTCGATGACCGGAGCGCGGCCAGCCGGATAACTCCCCTCAGCTAACCGGACACGAAGCCAATACATTGCCTCTGACACCTTCCCCTCACTGGTCGCGACAACATCTGCGGCCGGCCCTTCCACTTGAATGTTGCCCTCACGGGTGAAGGCGATACTCGCGTCTTCATACACATTCAGCCGCTGCCAACGGGGTGGGGAGGCCTGTTGTCGGTACTCCCATACTAGGATTACGGGCGGTGTCGGCAGTAGGGTGAGATCAGCGCAGTGCACCGGCAGGCCCGCTTGAGTGACGAGCGGCCTAAAAACACGGAAGCGCATCTCTTGCGGGAAGAACGGTGCCTGCGCCTGTGGTGAGGGGGCAAAGCCCAAGTAAAGGGCGCTGCCGACTTGCGGCACCCAGCCTAGAGGCTGGATGGTTGGGCCGGGAGACATGTTAGCCAGGCTTACGTCGGTAAAAGCTGCGCCGTCAAACACCTGCACTTTGGTCAGAGGCAGCCGGATCAGGTCCAGGCCCGCAGTGGTCTCAAAAATCAGTGGGTTGCCGCCGCCGGGGGGTTGGGCGCTGATCTGTGAGCGGGGCAGCACGGATTGCACCTGGGCGCCGAGCTGCGGGCTAAAAGTCAAGTAGGCGACGGCCGGCTGGGCCGGCCGCAACTCCATGCCCAAGAGTTGCAGAAACTTAATGTAATTCCGATCCGGAATGCGATTCATCTCATAGAGCATCATCTCTGTCAACCAGGCGAACAATTCCACCAGGGTGACGCCAGGATCGCTCTCATTGAAATCGGTCCACTCTGGCGTGTAGCGCGGGATACGCAATAGCGCCAGGCTTTTCAATCTGTCGAATGTTCGCGTGTCTAGTTGTGGCGCTTCAAGTGGCATATGTGGCTTCCCATGGCGGCAAGGTCAACTGACCCCTTCGTTGATAAATAGAGGATAAACAAGGTTATAAAATGAATTACTGCTACGCACCCGATAATCGATACGAATCAACAGATAATTGCGCGGCTCGGTTGGTGTCTCGACGCGCACATCCAGCACGTCAATACGCGGCTCCCAACGCGTCAGGGCGTCCTGAACCTTGCCCTGGACAAGACCGCGTAAGGCTGCTGTATTGGCTTGAAAGACAAGATCATGAATACCACAGCCAAATTCAGGGAGCATTTGCCGTTCCCCCGGCGCTGTGCTGAGAATCAGCCAGATACTCTGACGGATCTTATCGGGACCGCCGAGAAAGGACAAACGTCCGAGTGGTCCGGGCGTGATTGGAAAGGGCCATCCGCGGCCAAGAATATCCTTTTCCACATGATCCTCACTCTCTGATCAACCGATCATCACGGTGCCTACGGCAATAACCTTGCCCACGGGCAAATCAGCCGGATCGTTGCACGTGAGGGCGGTATCGCCATTGCGGGCCGCAGGTTTACCGTTGATCATGACCGTCTGGCTCCCGAGCTGGATGGTGGCTTTGTTAGTCGCCGGCTTTTGAAAGCTGGTGCCAGGGGGTGTCGGTAGATGGGGCGGGATATTGTCCGCTGTGCTCCCTACCATGGCGGCTGGCTGGCCCATAATTTTGGTATTGTTGCTGAGCGCACCGTTGATGATGCCCGAAAACGGATGCGGCAATGGAGTGGGCACGGGCGCGCCTGGTGGCGTTGGCACCATGACGATATGGGTGTCAAGGGCCGTTATCTGATCACCTTGCTTGGCGGCCGGTTGTCCCATCTGTTCCCTCCTAATTGATCAGTACTAACTGACCTTTGATAGTCATCGTTCCCTTGGCATCCAGCGTCATGTTGCCTGTCGCGCTGATCTCAACCGTCGTGGCTTCCACTTTGACACTCCCGGCTCCAGCCTTGACTTCTACGTCGCCCGTATCGCATAGGACCTGGATTTTGCGATTGGCACTGTCGAGAATGACTTTGCGCTCGCCATCCTTGTCGATGACCTCGATCTTCTCCTTCCCCTGTGTGTCATCCAGCTTGATAATGTGTCCGCTGCGTGACACGATGAAGCGCCAGTTGTTCTGGGTGGGTTGGCCGTCGTCGGGCGGCGGCGCGTCGGCCTGACTCCACAAGCAGCCGACGATGTAAGGTCGGCGCGGATCGCCGTGCTCGAAGACCACCAGCACTTCATCGTGCGACCTCCGGCCGGAAGAAGGTGCCGCGGCTGGCCCCGGCCATGAGGGTGGCCAAGCGTGCCCAATCGCTCTCGACGTTACCTAATTCCGGGAATTTGACCTTCACCCGACCTATTTTTTCTGGATCGTCCAGGTTGCTTATCAGACCGATCAAGATACCGTTGTCGCGTTCACCGTGGCTCTGGCGCTGCATGCTGCCTCCTCGCCCTACTTGAGTTCCTCACGCCGGCACTCGAATCGCGTGGTGTAACCGCTATCGCCAATGGTGTGGGTGGTGGCGGTCACAAAGTAGCGACCGTCGAAACGATCCCCCAGCCCTTCCAAAAAAATGACACTGCCAGCGCGTAAGTCTGGTAGCCCCACGACGTTCCCAGTGCCCTTCACCATGTCCTTGGCGATATTTTCCAAGGTCTGTTTGGCCAGGGTTTTAGCTTCCTTGCGGCTATTGATCGGTTGATTAACGATCACTTCCTCGCGCTGGTTAAAGGCCGGGTCAATGTCCGCCTGGCGGCCTTTTGCGCCGACGCCCTTGGTGGAGAGTTCGCTGCGCTTGGACGGTGGCTTCGATCGGTTTTTTCTTCACAGCGTCCCAACCGCGCACTGTGACCTGACCGACCTGATTGGCAGTGGTCAGTGTGGGCTGAAAATCAATCAAGGACAGGCCGTACTTGATCTCGTACGTCACTTGACGCACCCGGTCCGAAGGGCCAAAATAGAGGCGGGCCTTGCTTGCCTTACCGTTTGCACCCTCCTCTTGGACGAACAGATCGTAACCGTTGCGACGGGCGCGCTCCATCAGGAAGATGATGTCATACTGGTTATCCTGAAAGAGATTCTGTGGCTCCTCTGGCTCTACACTCTTCGTGTCAATGTTTACGCCGAGCCGGCCGGCGATCTCCGTGGCGATCGCGCCGTCGGTCTTCTGCATGTATGAACGTGACTCCTGCTTTTTTCGGAAGCTGTGCAGCAGGTTCAACCCACTGATCACGAGCGTTGACTGCCCGGCCGCAGGGAAGGTTGGCCGCAACGAGGTGATTTCTCCTGTCAGCATCAGCCGTTTACGGTCTTTCCCAAAGTACCCCATCCATAACTCGACTTTCTTACCAGGGTCGAATAGTTTGCTGTCGCTGTACTTAAAGTCGCGCCTCTTGGCATCCCAGTTATTGATGGTGATGTCGAAGCTGTCAATCTCCTTGATGTTATCCTTGTACGTCACTGTTGTGATGTCGTGGATCACATCACGGTGGAGCGGCTGCTCACCGACTTTGACGTCAAACGCCGGGACATAGAAATCCTGCCCTTGGTAGATCGGAATCGGCGCAGTACTCATCTCGGTTCCTCGGGTAATGATCCAGCCATTGCCGCCTGACTTAACCCGTCCAACGGCGGGATGACTAAAACCGTGCCCGGCGTCAACTGGCGCAGGTGGGCGAGGCCCGGATTGGCGTCGGCGATGGGCCGCCACGCACCCGCGTCGCGGTATTCCGCAGCGGCAATCCGGCTGAGTGTGTCACCACGTTGGACCACGCGGCGCTTGGTGTGATCGCTCGACCCGAACTTCAGCTCAGCGATCTGGTCCTCCAGCGTCTTGTACTCGCGGAATGACATGGTCAGTGTGGCGCGCAATGGAATGCCATCCGGGTTGAACAAGGTGAACTTTTGCTGCACGCTCTCGACGATGGCCTTGAATTTTAGCTCCTTACTCCAGGTGAACTGGATGCGTGGTGGGGCGTGGGTCGTGGGCTGAATCTTGACCAGTTGGTAGAACGGCCCGGTGAGTGTTGTCACGTCCTGTGCTCCCGCCCCCAGTTGGCCAGCCAACTCTTCGCCACTGTTGCCTGCGGTCGTGTCAAAAAATAGGTCAAGGGTCAACTTCTCGTTTTGCCCACGGACGAATTGCAAGATGGGCGAGTCGATACCATAGATGCCAATCTCAGCGATCTGCGCCCCTTTGTTGAGCGTGTATTCAGTTGGATTGAATTGAACTGTGAGGATCTTGGGCAGCCTTGGCGGATCGACCGCGTCGGGGTCAAGCACCTCAATGATGGCTTTTGTCGGCACCATACGTCACCTTATGCGGTCTTGACTAAACCAGGGGCGCGGCCTGTGGCCGTACAGTCGTGGCTTCACGCGCGCCGTCGCTCTCCCGCTGTTGTTGTTCAACGCGACGTAGGATGATCTGTACCAGCTTTTCCACCTGGATTTCGCTCAGCGGCAACTCGCCATCGACGATCCCCACGCGGCTTGTCATGTCTTCCACATGCACGGGCATGGCTCTCCTCCCCGTTCTACTTGAGACGTTCCAGTCCTTGATGGCACAACTCGAGGGTCTCAACGGCGACATTGTTCTGCGTGGCATGTAAGTCTGGCCCGATCCACTTGGCCGGGAAGGCGCGTTTAAGGAGCCATGCCATCACCTCCTGTCCGCCGGACGGGTCGCGCACCACAATCGAGCCATGGCGATAGGTCACCTTTCCCTGCGTCAGATCGTAGTACCACTCCCAAATTGTGCGGTCGACAATCCCACGTTTCAGGGTGATATTGGTCTGTTTGATCCGCCCCGGGAACTTGCGGACGTAGCTATTCAACCCGCCCTCTGGGTAATCCTGCACCTCGGTCTCGAGTTGCAACCCGGTGCACTCGCTAAAGCCCGCCACCGGCAGGTTGTCCAGCTTGATCTCAAACCGAAAGGCGAAAAATGGGTCCTGGCGATCACTTGTGTTGGCCATGACTTCACACCCCTCCCGGCATACCCGTCTCGGAAGTTTCGATGATTTGTGTTCCACTCTCGGTCTTGCCAATCCGTACAACCACGAACTCTGCGGGCCAGGGTGGTTGAACGCCGATGCGGCAGATGAGTCGGCCTACTTCCGCCTGATCGGGCGGGTTGGTGGTTGTATCACAGGTGACGGAGTACGCATCGGCAGCGGTCGGGCCATCGAGCATACCTCGGTGCCATAGACCGTCCAGAAAGCTTCGCACCACACGGTCCACCTCGCGCCATACATCCGGATTGCTCGGCTCGAAGACGAGCCACTGGGTTTGCTGGTCGATGGCTTCCTCGATCATGATCAGCAGCCGGCGCACATTGACATAGCGCCAGTCGGGATCACTGCTCAGCGTGCGCGCACCGGCGAGGCGCAGTCCACGACCACGGTAGGCTCGGATCACGTTCACCGACCGGTCATTTAGGTCTCCATGAAGGAGATCTTCGATCTGTGTCGAAACATCCTGCGCATAGAACAACTCTTCGTTGGCTGGCGGCTTGTGCACTCCCACCTGGCGATCTACACGGGCATATATACCAGCAACATGGCCGCAAGGGGGCACATCACGTAACAGCCGATCTGGGCCGAGGGCATCCGGCACGCGCAGCCCAGGGGTAGTATAGCGCCGCATACTTGGTGTCGAAGCGATTGCGCCATTCGATAACCTTGGTGAGTAATACGTCCTGCCCGTCGAAGCGCGGTGCATCCAGGACAGCGACGCGGTCCTTGAGGCGTTCGCACTGTCCTACCATGGCATTCTGCAACGCGGCAGATCTGGATCTCCGTGAAGGCAGGAGCGAATTCAGGTATTCTGACAGACGCCAGGGAGGGAAGCGTTTGACCATCCACCACATCGCAGCGAACAGGCGCTTTCTTGATGCGCAGAGGACGGAACGTCTTCGGCATGATGTCTGGGATTGCCAGGATGCTCAGCTCGGACTTGTCCTCCAGTGTCGCCAGCCCGTGCGTGAAATGCTCCGTGCCGAGGCCGCCACTTGTGTTCGTGCTGACTGCAACAGGTGTGCTGTCGGGAAAGCCGGCATCCGAGTGCAAATCGCGGGCAGTTATCAACTGTGAACCGGCCTGCGGATCGTTGAGCACTGCCTCAACATAGGCGGGATTGGGCTCCCGCTTGCCTTCATCGAACCAACGCTGCATGGACAGGCGGGGCCAGATCTCCTGGGTCTGATCCGGCGCCTGCAGCGCTAACGAAAAGTATCCTTCATCCACACGGGCGACAGTCACCTGAATGTTTTGGCCGTCGTTCCAACGGCCGGCGACGATCAGACATAGCGTCGCCTGGCCCTCATAGTCCAGGAGATCCAGGCTTGGGGCCAGGCCATCCCGTCCGCCCGTGAGCCGGGCGGTTCCGGCAATCAAGTTCGACGCATGGGAGCCAGGTGTATTCCGCGGGAAACGCAGTTGCGCGGGTAGATGTTCGATGGCCACCAGGCGTGAACCAGTCTCAAGGTCATTCAGAAGCGCCCTGACGTAGCGAGGCTCCGGTCTCAGCCGGCCCTGGCCCTTCGGCAGGTGGAGTACCCTTGGATCGGGCGTAGCCTGCGGAAACAGAGCTGACGAGCTCAGATCACGTGCGACAATCAGCCTAGAGCCTGTCTCTGGATTGTTGAGTATGCGTTCGACATACGAGGGGTCAGAGCGAAGCATGGTCAAGTCGGACCAGGTCTCGCTCCTACCATCGGACACCAGGAGGCTTAGCGAGAAGACGCCGCCACCATTGGATGTCACGGATACGGTGATGTCCAGTTGCCACAGATCAGGCCGGTCGGCTATCAGGCGCAACGCGGGTTGGTCGGCATCATCTAGTAAATCGAGGCTGGCCAGCGCCATCGTCAGGTCGTGCCATACTTCCTGTCCACCATCGGGGAGACGCAGCGTCAGTGCGAAGCGCTCGGGGTTAGGGCGATCCACAGTGACAGCAATGTTCTGTCCCCACACGCCGGGACTAGTCCGCCAACTCGGTGGTGGTCGGCGCCTCACGGCTGCCTGTGTCGCCGTTACGTCACCTGTTGCCGGGCGCCACACGACCGAGCAGGCAGCGGTCAGACGTAGCACCGATGCTTCGCTGTCACCGGGGCGCTCAGCGCCAGCCCTCAAATCAAGCGAGGCTGCCGCGGCGAGGTCCGGATCGGCCACGCGTACGACCCAGCAAGTCTGGCCTCCGTTAGCGAAGAAGCCTTCCACAGCGTAGGCCAGGTAACCCTCTGGAATAAAGCGTCCAAAGATGCTGGCGAACTGTGTGTAGCTCTCTACCCTCACAGCGTGATGCAGCGGCCCGCGCTCGGCGATCCCGACAAAGCCAGCGATATCCGTGCGTAGCGGCAAGATGGAAGGTGACTGACTATCTAGCCACTCGAAATGGACTCCAGGCGTGCGGTAGGCAAACATAGAATTAGCCAGCTCCTGGCAAACTTACGCCGTTTCCATCTCGACGCGCTCACAGACGATCTCGAGCGTCTCAATCGCCGCTTCGTTGGTTTTCGCGTTGAAGGTCGGGCCATCCAACTTGCGCGGCCATGCCTCACGAAAATTCCAGCGCACTGATGCCTGCCGCGCCTCATTCAACAGCGTGATGGAGCCAGAGTGCCGTTCCGTCTGGCCGTCCAACACCTTTTTACGCCAGTCCCACAGCCCCTTGTCTTTGGTGAAGCCACGCTTGAGCGTGATGTTGCCGAACTTCTTCAGACCAGGCAGCTTGCGGACCGTAATATCCTCATTGCCGTTGCGGTACTCGATGGGATCGGTCTCCATGGTAATACCGCTGCATTCAGAGAAACCAGCCCTGGTTACCCCGTCAATTTCCACCAAAAAATTAAACGTGCCAAAGGGATCGTCGCGTTCACCAGTAGCCATATCTGTTCTCCTCGAATGTTATGCTGGCGCATCAGCAGTTTTTTGGCTGATGCGAAAGATGACAAATTCAGCTGGTTTGACCGGTGCAATGCCGATATAGCACACCAAACGCCCGTTATCGATGTCGTCCTGGGTCATGGTTGTGCGATCGCACTTGACGAAAAAGGCTTCGTCCTGGGTCAAACCCATTAATGCGCCGCTCTTCCACACGCGGGTCAGGAAATTGACAATGCTGCGGCGTACTTGGGCCCACAGCGGCTCGTCGTTTGGCTCAAAAACCACCCACTGGGTGCCCTGTTCAATCGATTCCTCGACAAAAATGAACAGCCGGCGGACGTTGATGTACTTCCACTCTGGATCACTTGTCATGGTACGCGCACCCCATAATCGGATGCCGCGTCCGTCGCTGCGGAAGTCGCGGATGCAGTTGACCCCACGCGGATTCAGAATATCCTGGCGGCCTTTAGTAATGGGGAACTCCAGATTGGTCGCGTCGCGCACCACCTCATTGGCGGGTGCCTTGTGGACGCCGCGCTCGATGTCGGTACGTGCGATGAGACCTGTGATATGACCGGTCGGTGGGATGCGGATTGCGCCCCGGGACAGAGGGTCATAGACCTCGATCCACGGCTAGTAGAAGGCCGCGTATGTGGTATCTGTGCGGCGGGCGGACATCGTCGTTGTTTTGACCACGCCGCACCGAGACAACAGCAAAGCGATCCTTCAGGTGCTCACACTGTTGATGACCGCGCTGGGTTACAGGACTCATGATCAGCGCTGGGTGAATCGCACCTCGTCCGGGATGGCCAGAAGCGCGACCTCGTCGATGGCTTCGATCGCCGCCAACCCCCGGCCTTGACCAAGCAACTCAGTCGACCTTGGGCTGCTTGCATCGATGGGGTTCAGGTTGCCAGTGAAGGTGTCGGCTGTGATGGGATCGCCGTCAGCCGCATTGTCATCGAGTTGCGCAAAAGCGGGGGCAGCCGGCACAGGTATGGGCGCCGGGCCGTTGTTGTTAAACCAGGTGCGCACTAAACGCGACCCGGAATTGACCATGGCCTCGACATTGTTACTAGCGCCGACAGTGTGGACTAGGTTATCGAAGATCTCAACCACATCCGGCTCGACACGGTTTGGATCGGTGGCATTCGCTGGGTCGAGCGGGTCGACGAAGTTTGCCATGTCGGGCAAAGTCCGGTAGTACAACAGTGCTAGCCTGAACCACTCAGGATTGTTTTGGCGCTGGCTCGCAGCGTCGATGCGGATCAAGATGTTGTTCCCCCAGGCCCCGGGTCCAATCGCGCTGATTACTAGACGAGTATCGACAATCTGCGTCGCCACTGTCGCATTATTACTGAGGATACGCCCGATGAAGAGACGCTGCCCACCGTTGTCAAAGAAACCCTGAACGGCGTATGGCAGATAAGACTGGGTGAGAGGGAGATAGCCGCCGTACCAGCGTTGGAATCCAGCCAACTGGTCACCATGCGTGGTGGTATCGGTCCCTTCTCCGTCCTACCGAGAAAGGCGGCGGTACTGGTACTAACCCCCTCAATCGGTTTGGGTCCGGTGCTGAGCTCCTCGATATAGACACCGGGGGCAAGATATTCGGGCATTGCGTGTCTCCTATGTCGACTATGACGTTCGATTGCACATTACGAAAAGTGAAAGGTTGGTACCATGAGGGTCGCCCGTGGTCTCACCTGGAGCGGTTGCGAGACCAGGCGAGCCTGATTGTCAGGCAATATCGCCGTCACCGTTACCGTTTCCTCCGCTTGCAGGAGATCAAAATAATAGGTCCAACTGCCATCCTTGCCTGTGCTCGTGCTACCCAGCGGGCCAGCCGCCGCGGATACGTTGATCGTAGCGCCGAGCACGCCCATACCGGCGCGCTGCACCCAGCCCCGTAGCGCTGTCTCGAACAGGCTGGTCTCGCGTCCGTGAACGACGCACACGTCGGGAACGTCCACCGTCCTACCGCCGGGCATTGTTACCCGTACCACGACCATACCCGTGGGCTGATCGTCAGGGAACCAAAGCACCCACTGGCCGGTCGCGTCGGTGCGGTAGACATTGGATTGACCAACGACCTGGACTGTAGCCCCAGCCAGACCTTCGCCGTTGGATAAATGCACACCGCCGCGTAGCAACGTCGAGCCGCGTCCGCCTCGCATGGTGCTCCCACCGCACGTCGCCTGCACACCTTCGAGCCGAAGAGGGTCTGTGTTCGGAAAGGGGTAGGCATAATTTGGCTCCAGGTCAAAGTGGTAGGGCGCACTGGAGGCCGGATCGTTGGGGTTCTGCATGGGCACAACGATATCGGCACGTTCGATCGTCTGGTAGAAAAGACTTTGCACTCGGACAATATATGTTCCATCCGCCAGGGTAAGGCGGCGATCGGCGCCAGTGCTCTGCTTCACTGCGCCAAAGAACAGGTGATAGCCACTTGGATTACGCACGATGGTCATCGGTAACGGTCGGTCAAATTCCTGCCGATTGCCGCCTACGATCTGACCGACCAGCCAGAATGTGACTGGCTCAATGGGGCGTGGATGCAAGCCGCGCACGCCCCGCTCGCGGGCATAACGGTCTTCCAGATCAAAGAGCATGGTAGGCATGAGTACACGCCGTTGCATCACGTGCATTATGCGATCTCCTCGCTGGGTGCGGCCGGCACGTCACCGTAGGCACTATGGGACTCGACAACACGGGCATTTTGGGGTACACGGCGTGAGTCGATGCGGGTGACGCGCACCTGGTAGCAGACTGACAAGCGATATGGTTCTCGCAGAGCCTCCCAGATACGGGTCAGTTCTTCAAGCGATAGCCGGCACAGGATAATCCGCACTTCTTCGTTGACACCGTCGTCTGGATTGCGAATGACTACGATGGCATTGTCATACATGGCTTGCATAGTACTACCCAGCAGAAGAAGATCGAACTCACCGGACGGGGCCAACGGTGTAATCAGATAGAACAGATTCAGAGCTAGCGGTGTTTCCTGCGTTGAGGTATGCCCATTGCCTCGTGTCACGGGTTGGTTCTTAAGGAATTCGTTCTCGGTGACCTGATAGAGCCACAGGGATAGCCGGTTGGCCGAGTCACGAATTGCCTCGGTAGGATTGGCGAACACGATCGTGGCCTCGCTTGGGACAATTGGACCGATGACAGGATCGGTCGAAAAAGCCTCCCACAGAAACCCCCGCAAGGTAAGGCTGACGTCGCGCAAAACCAAGTAACTACTCATCGCTGCTCCATCCTGCTTGAGCTATCCGACGACTCACCACGGCCTATGAGCACTCTCCTGCCGCACTAAAACCTGCCCACACTTAGATGTCGCTTATGCGCTTCAGGATTTCTTTGCGACGATTCCTTTTGAGAGACTTC
Source organism: uncultured Nitrospinota bacterium (assembly GCA_963707985.1). Classification (GTDB taxonomy): domain Bacteria; phylum Tectomicrobia; class Entotheonellia; order J063; family CAVPRW01; genus CAVPRW01. Next base: position 212,785 of record CAVPRW010000010.1, read on the forward strand.
AACTCCTTCTCTCGGAGGTTTAATTTCTTTTATCTTATCTTCTGTATCTTTATCTTTTGAAGATTTTTTAAACTGTTATAGAGTCGTTTTTTTCCTTTACTCACCAGCTAAGGGAAATCCACTCTACCGAAACGATGATAAGTTCCTCGATCCCTTCTACCTCGACCACTACGAAGGCGTCGTTTTGCAGCCCGCTATCGGAGACATCAATGACCTTACCAGTCAACAGATCATTGCCGTGCAGGGCCGTGAGAACCGCTGCGGGATCGGGATGGTAGATATCGCTGATCTTAAAATGGACCCATCGGTCTCGCCAATCCATCAGCCTCATCCTGCATTGCCTTCGGGGGTTGATTGCTGCGTATGGTCAAAGACTTCGCAAGAGGCGTGCCCCCGCAGTGACGACCAATCGCTTACACCAAAGTGCCTGATTACAAAGGATTCACTCCCTGTATGCAGCAGGCAGTAGCGCGTGCAAGTCGCCGTCATCGGAAAGAGGTTTCCGATGGCACACCGGCGTCTGCCGGAAGACATTTTCCGCATGAGGAACACAGCGCACTGGGGCGCCGATATATTGCAAGTTCGGAGAGGTCGTTCCTAATGACGCAATTGGTATTTATGGATTTTGTTGTAGATGCTCCGTGGGGTGATCCCGAGAAGGTGGGCCGTTTGTGATTGATTGCCCTGGGTTTTGTGCAGAGCTGCTTCAAGCAGTAGCCGTTCGAAATATTCGAGCGAGCGTGAAAGATTCCAGCCGTTCATGTTTAAAAGATTGACAAGAGAGGAGATGAGGTTCTCGCGCGGGATGCCCACCGTGGAGTCCTTCGGGGCTTCCCCTGCGTCTGCAGGCCCTGCCGATGGCTCAGGATATTTCCTCTGGTCTGCCAACTGCTGCCAGATCTCCAAAGGGAGATCCCTCAAATTCAAGGGAGTCTCGTCATCTTTGTTGACCAGCACCCACCGCACCATGTTCTCCAATTGCCTAGTGTTCCCCGGCCATTGGAGTTGTGTGAGCGCATCCATAAACTCAGGGTCCATAGCGAGCGAGCTGGCCGGCTTTAAATTTTGATACTTCTCCAAAAAGTGCTCGGTCAGAGGCTTAAGGTCGGCGGGTCGCTCGCGTAACGGTGGGATGTGGATGACCAAGACATTGAGACGGTGAAAGAGGTCAGCGCGAAACGTTCGATGCTGCACCATGGCATCTAGGTCTCGATTGGTGGCCGCAACGATACGCACACTGATAGGAACCTCCTGGTCCTCCCCGATACCCAGCACGCGGTTTTCCTGCAGCACGCGTAATAGCTTGGCCTGGATGGCATCGTTAAGCTCGCCGATCTCATCCAGGAACAGTATGCCGCCTTCAGCAGCACGAATCAGGCCTTTCCGATCTCGGTCCGCGCCGGTGAATGCGCCGCGCCGATGGCCAAACAGTTCACTCTCCGCCAGACCTGGACTGAGCGCACTACAGTTCAGTGCGATAAAAGGACCGTGGCAGCGTTTACGATCTAACTGGTGGACGGCATGAGCCAGAAGCTCCTTTCCCGTTCCCGTCTCTCCCATAATCAATACGGGCACGTCACTTAACGGGCTGACTCGAAGAACCCTTCGGAAGACAGCCATGATCACCTGGCTTTCGCCCACACTCCCCAGTCGCCTCATGCTCTGTTTGATCCTATTCTCTTCCTCCCGTCTACCGCTCTCTGCCTGAAGGAGCTGCCCCAACAGACAACACAATTCCTGGGAAAACTCCACCTTGGCGCTGTCGAGCAACCACGATGAACCCGCCAGCAAAATCTGGCATCGTATGCTCAGCGGCCAGAACTGCACACCTTCGTCGTGACAGATCACTCTGAACCCTTGCCGTTTCAGGCTGCGGATGGTCTCCAAATTGAGGGGACCAAGGGAGGGAGAGGCTCCGAGAGCAATGATAGCAAGGTTACAGTCACAGGCAAGCACACATTGCGGGATGGTTGAAACGTCCTTGATCCAACGAGCCCGGGCGCCGCATTCTGAGATGATGCGGCTGATGACTTGAGAACGTTCGGGTCGATGGTCCCAGATCAGGACGGTCAATGACGAATTCGGGGCTTGTGGTGTGGTCAACTCTGGTTCAGGCGGGACGGCAGTGCCCGAATCTGTGCAGGCATGAGGTTCGTTTCCGTCCATGAGTCTCTCCTCGGATAGGCGTCGTTGAAGCGCTGAAGTAGTTAGGAATATCCTCGCCCGCATTGCAGTGATGCACGAAATTGTTCAGCGGCTATTAGGGCCTGCATATTACGGATGTAGACCATAGTGTGCAGATACTCACTACCGTGGGTCTTGCCCTTGAAAATCCTACGGTCAAAGCAATATCAAAACCACAACGAAAAAGGTGTGACAGCTCCGAGAAATCAGGAGGGCGATGGATTCCCTTCGTCTAAAAGAGAGGGAGGGGAAGGGTTCGCTGCTGGGGATTCTGAGAAATTGGATTTGTATAAGCAGGTACGCCCTGATGGGAGGGATTAAGGCCGGGAAGATTATGGTGTTCATCGCTAGCGGCCCTCTCTATCGATCACAAGATCTGTCAGCATCGCAGCGAAACTTCTATGGCACATATCACCATGGATCTGGCACGAGGCTGAACCGGAACCCTTACTCAGTACCGACATCTTGATAATGGGTATTGTTCAGGGCTTGGGAAGCGGACATTATGCCACCCGTACAATAGGCGAACCCAGCGTTCATCGGCCGCACTAGATCTGTTGAAACTATTGGCCGAACTCTTCCCAAGCAAAAATTATGCTAAGATGACTCATTCATTCAAAAAAGCCGTAAATAAATCTATATAGTGATCGTTGCGCTATCTTGAGGAGATGTGGGAACCTGAACACAAAAGCACGCAATCATCTAAGCGATTTCAAGATTTCTCAATTATTTAAATGGTTTCAGTGTATGTTCAAATATAGACATAATTGTTCAAGTTTATGCATGCGGATCCCACTTCTTATCCACTGCCCAGGGGGAGCGAGCTCCTGTGGTCTGCAAAAATGCTGTCACGCCGTCCTTTCTTCAAGCCCATATCCATGGGACAAACCACCACCAACCGGACGCGCCATCGCTTGAGGTGTACCCCATTGTCCAGCTACTGCTGGCGAATTCCGATGAGCTGTCTTGCAAAGCGATCCTTCCACCGGCGTAACACTTTGGAGAGGACGATCGGCTGCACCCAGGTCGCCCCGAGCGCTACGCTCCGGCTGAAACCATGGGCGCGGATGGGCTCCATCTCCTGGGGATACTCTCTGCTGACAGCACTCCGCACATTTTTCGGTGGAGACACACCAAGGACTTCTGACTCGAAAATTCATCATAAACCGTTAAGTTCATTGACTTAAAATCCGAGTCTCGATGATCAGGAGACGTTGGCCACCACACTAAACCCCTCCAGCAACATTCGAACAGTGCCTACCCCAGCGCCTATCCCCTGTCAGTTGGACACATCTTTTCATGTAGGGGGGAACTGAGCGCATGATACGATACATGCTGGTGAGGTCGCGTCAATGTTGCAAGCCACGCCACACCGTTTCGGTGCCTGGTTGTTCTCGGCGGCGCCCCACACACCCGCCGAGCTGCGCGAGCCAGCGCACGGCCTCGCCGAGCGACGGTGGACTGGCAGGGGGTGTTGGCGAGTGATGGATGGCACCGTACAGCGCCTGCCATTCCTCGATCTCCAACCGCACGCGACACGGCATCTCGGGTACCGCGCGCGCCAGCATGGTGGCAGAAAACACCCGCCAGGCCATCACGCTAGAGAGGGTCAAACAGCGCGGCAAGCGCGCGCTGGGGCTCAACGGCCGTGCTTCAAGGCGGCAGCCACTTTGCAACATCCGATGCCAGACGTCAATGCCCCACCGACAGGCGTACCACGCGACGCGCTCGCTGGCGTCGTCAAGCGTGTGTACCGCCACCGTGGTCAACAACAGCCACTCGATGGGCTCCCCCCCGTCTGGGGGCTCGACGTCACGGACCTGCACGGCCCACAGCGCCACGGCGGGCAAGCCCTCTGCCGTGCGATGCTGGGGAGGCCGCAGGGTCAAGGGGCAAAACCGCAGCGCCAGCCTGGCGTCACGCCCAGGCTGCGGACCACGACGGGGCACGTGCAAGACGCGGTGCTCCCCCAGCGGTTGCGCCTCCACGGTGGCCCACACAGAGCGCTCGGGCGCCTCCACACCGCGGTTCCATGCCGCGCGTACCAGGAGGTCGACCCCCGCGGGCCGCGCGGCCGCCAGCAGATCAGAGACATCGGCTTCCCGGTCGCCCATGCTGACACAGCGGGTCTGGGGACACGCCTCGTGCGCACGGTGGACCGCCTCAAGGCTGGTCAGCCATTGCTGGCTTTCCTTCTGGCTGATGGGCAACTGCTTGCGTCGCGTGCGCTTCCCCATGTCGTTGGGGTCACGCGCCCACACGGGCTGGGCCATCAGTCCCAAGGGTGATGCCCCCCCCTGTGAGCCAGGATGTATGGGCTCAAAATGGATCGATACGGCGTTCATTGAACATCCCAGAATGCACTCGGTTCCAAAAAATTGCATGATTGGAGCAACCCGGTCCACGCATTTTTCTGATTTAAAATGGTCAGGACCATGGCTGAGCCGCGATTTTGGCCGGTTTTGAGCTGTTGTCTATGATGGCTCCACTCCACGCCCTCAGTTGCCGTGCGGTATGGAGACGCGCGAACCGTTTGGGCACCGCCACCACAGGTTCGCTCAACGGTGCTTCAACCGTTTTGAGCCGTTTCCACGGCGCTCCGGCACGGGCTTGATACCAAAGGCTCAGACGTTGATGGGCCGTCTCCAGTGTCAGCCAGACATCACGCTCACCGTAGCGTTGGCCCACACGCAAGGCTTGATTGAGAAAACGGCCCCGGCCCGCTGGTGCGACTCGGCGCACCGCATGGACCCGGCCCACACAGATCGGCACGCGACATTGCAGGCCCGTGGCATCGCATGAAGCGAGCGTGTACACCTGCGCTCCCAGTCGCATGCGCTCGGGCGTATCAGGCTGGCGCGGAGCGATGTACTGGCTCCGGTACCAGGGGAGAAAGGTGTGCTGCACCCGTGACACATCGCGACGGCGTGTGAAGTGATGGAGCCCCCAGAATCGTTGCGCCCACAGGTGGTTGAAGGTTTCGACGGGTGAGTGATCATCGGCTTCACCCACAGGACTGCACAAGACGTCGATGCCCATGGACAAACACAGGCGTACCACCTGGCCGAGCACCCAGGGATGGGTGCCGCCGCGGAACGCACTTTCGTGATCACACTGGGCGACGTCGGGCACGCCGACCTGTTGCCAGGTTTGCCGTCAGTGCTCACACGCGGCGGCGGCCGTTTTGGTAGCATGCGAGCTGGCGTAGGCGTCATTGCTAGAGACATCGACGGTGTTGAAGGTCTGCACGACTTCACCTCCTGTGATCCAGCGCGTGATGCTATCGGTGGCATGGACCGCCTCGGGAGAGGTCGCCCCGGGTGCGGGCGATAGGCCTGACGGCAGGGCTTGAGCGATTGGGTGGTGAGATGGTGACGCTTGAGCACGCGCTGGATGGTTCTCAAACTGGGCGCTGGCTCCGGGTAACGGCGACACCACTCCTTGTGAATGGTGCGTGCCCCCACCGAAGCAAAACGCAAGCGCGGCTGGCGGTGTCGCATCAAGAGTTGGCGCAGACGGACGATGCGCCGCTCGCTCTTGACCGAGAGTTCAGTGGGATGATGGTGGGGTGCACGGGGAACCGATCGGAAGCGGGTCCAAGGATGATGGGCACGATAGGCCACCCATTTGTAGACCCAACTGCGGCTACGGTGGAGTTGTCGTGCAACTTCTTTGGCAGGGATGCCGGCATGTCCTGGCTACGGACAGCTAGTGGACAAGCTGGCAGCGATCCTGGCAGGGCGCTCTGATGTGAGTGATCTGTATCGCGGCACGGTGGTTGGCCTAGGCCGGGCCGACAAGGATACCGATAACGCTGGTGGCGGCGGATGAAGACCTACAAACGGCGATGAACGCCTGGATCGCCAAGGGCAAATACGAGTCGTTGCTCAGTCTGTGGGTCAAGGGGCTGACCTTTAACTGGCAACGGCTCTACGGCGCGGACAAGCCCCACGGTGCTATACCCCGGCGCATCAGCCTGCCCACCTATCCTTTTGACCGGCAGCGGTACTGGTTACCAGCGATCGAGGCTGGCAACGTTGCGCCGCAGGCGGAAACCCTGCATCCCCTGCTCCACCGCAATACGTCCGACCTCGCCGAACAGCGATTCACTACCACTCTCACCGGTCGTGAGTTTTTCCTAGCGGATCATCGGGTCCGCGGCCAGACGATCCTGCCAGGCGTGGCCTATCTGGAGATGGCACGAGAGGCTGCGGACCAGGGGGCGCGCGTCCTCTGGGAGCGTGAGGCCCAGTCTTTCACAGTATCCCTCGATCAGGTGGTGTGGGGCCGGCCCGCGGTCGTACCGCGCGATGGCTTGTCGCTTCACATCACACTCTTCCCCGAGGACCGGCGACAGGCATCGGCAAGCGACGTGCGCATAGCCTACGAAATCTATAGCGACAGCAGCGATGATGGGCAACGAATCGTCTACGGCCGGGGCTATGCGACCTTGGGGCCCACACTCCCGGCCACAACCCTTGACCTGACGGCTCTGCAGCGCGCGTGCGACCGCGGCACGATCTCGGCCGACCAATGTTACGCGGCACTGGCAACCATGGGCCTTGATTATGGCCCGACCCTCCGTGCGATCGACGTGCTGTATATGGGCCAGGACCAGGTGTTGGCTCGATTGTGCCTGCCACCGTCAGTTGACGACATAGGCGACCGCTTTGTCCTTCACCCCAGCCTGATGGATGGCGCACTGCAGGCAGCGATTGGCCTGTATTTTGGTGATCACGACAGCAGCGGTACCACCGTCTCGCACCTGTCGCTGCCCTTTGCCGTGAAACACGTTGAGGTGTTCGGTCCCTGTACCCCTACCATGTGGGCGCATATCCGTCCTGCTGGCGATGACACTGGTCATGGCGCGCATAGCCCCGTCATGCGCGCGCTCAATGTCGATCTGTGCGATGAGCATGGCCTGGTTCGTATACGTTTGGCTGGCCTTATGTCCCGTGCGGTCGACAGGGAAGCAGAGAGCACGGCGCTCAGCTCCGGGCCCCAGGCCATCCCCATGACAGCAAGCCCAACGCTTCTGCACGCGGCACAGACGGTGTCTGAACCACCGATCAGTGCCACCAATGGAGCAGAACCTCTCTTGGAAAAAACCGTCGGCTATTTCAAAAATTTGTTGGCGTCCACACTCAGGCTGCCGGTGCAGCAAATCCGTGCTAATGAGCCCATGGACCAGTATGGCATCGACTCGGTCATGGTGATGGAGCTGACCGGCTTGCTAGAGCAGACCTTCGGGCCGCTGTCTAAAACCCTTTTCTTCGAATATCAGGATATCGAGTCGTTGAGCCGCTATTTTGTCGACGCCCACGCTGAGCGTTTGCGTGGCCTGTTGGAGGTTGAGAGCAAGGGCGGCGGGACTGCTGCCGCTCCTGACATAGACACGATAGGCGTGCCCAGACGACCGGACAACTTTGGGCCAGCACGCACCCCGCGACGCCGTTTCGCCCTCACGAGTCCACCCCATCAACGACCCCAAACTGGGGCGCTGGATATCGCCATCATCGGCCTAGCCGGACGGTATCCCGGTGCACGAACCATAGCGGAATTTTGGGAGAATCTACGCGACGGCAAGGATTGCGTCACCGAAATCCCCCAGGACCGCTGGAATCACGACCTCTACTTCGATGCAGACCGCTACAAGCCCGGTAAGACGTATGGCAAGTGGGGCGGGTTCCTCGATGGTGTCAGGGAGTTCGATCCCCGGTTCTTCAACATCGCGCCGCGCGAAGCTGAGCTGATGGATCCGCAGGAACGCCTCTTCCTGCAATGCGTCTATGAGGTTCTGGAGGACGCGGGTTACACGCGGGAAAGCCTGGCGCGCTATCAGAATCTGGGTTTGCCGGGCAACGTCGGGGTCTATGTCGGCGTCATGTACGAGGAGTATCAGCTCTACGGTGCGCAGGAAACGATGCAAGGCCGGCCCCTGGTGCTTTCCGGAAGCCCGTCGTCGATCGCCAACCGTGTGTCGTATTTCTGCAACTTCCACGGCCGAGCATGGCGGTGGACACGATGTGTTCCTCTTCCCTCACCGCCATCCACCTCGCTGCGAGAGCCTGTGCGGGGAGGGCGAGCTGGCCGTGGCCGGTGGCGTCAACGTGTCGGTGCATCCCAACAAGTTTATCGGCCTAGGGCAGGGCCAGTATCTCGAGTCAGGCCGCTGCGCCAGCTTCGGCGCCGGTGGCGACGGATATGTCCCCGGCGAGGGCGTCGGCGCGGTGCTGCTGAAGCCGCTCGCCACGCCATGCCGACGGGGACCACATCTATGGCGTGATCAAGGGACCGCCATCAACCACGGCGGCAGAACCAACGGCTTCACGGTGCCCAACCCCAAGGCGCAGGCCAGTGTCATCGGCAGGCCTTCAAGCAGACGGGCATCGATCCCCGCACGATCAGCTACCTGGAGGCCACGGCACCGGCACCTCGTTGGGCGACCCCATCGAAATCACCGGTCTGACCAAGGCGTTTGAGGAATTCACGCGCGACCGCCAGTTCTGCGCCATCGGCTCGGTCAAGTCGAACATTGGGCATTGCGAGAGCGCCGCGGGTATCGCTGGTATCACGAAAATTCTGCTACAGCTCCAGCATCGCCAATTAGTGCCCTCGCTCCATGCCGAGGCCTTGAATCCCCATATCGATTTCGCCAACACCCCCTTCATGGTGCAGCGATCGCTGCAGGCATGGCAACCCCAGCAGCTCGACATCGATGTGGAGAACCATCCGGGTGAGATAGGGGAGCGGCCGCGGATCGCTGGGATCTCGTCGTTTGGGGCGGGTGGCTCCAACGCGCACGTGATCATCGAGGAATATATGGTCGATGAGCTGGTGTCGCCTGACGGACGCGGACAGGAGCCTTACCTGATCGTGCTCTCCGCCAAGACGGCCGAGCTGTTGCAGGAGGTCGTCGCCAACCTGTATCAGGCGCTCACCCAGAAGGCGCGTTATCGCGATGATGACCTGCCCGCGATCGCCTACACGCTGCAGATCGGTCGCGAGGCCATGGTGGAACGGCTGGCCTTTCTTGTCACGTCGGTTGAAGAGCTGGTGGCGAAGCTACAGGCATACCTGGCGGTGACAAGCGGCACGGCCCCCCATGCTCTCGACCAGGTTGCCGACCTGTTCCGAGGACGGGTGGGCGGCGGTTCGCACGAGGCCCTGACGGCATTCACAACGGATGACGAGTTACAGGAAGCCATCGACAAATGGATTCAACGCAAGAAGTATGCACAGCTGGCGCGCCTATGGGTCGAGGGCCTGGACTTCGACTGGCGCGAGCTATATGGCGAGCACGCCACCTATGGCCGGCAGCCCCGCCGCATTAGCTTGCCGACCTATCCCTTCGCTCGGGAATCATACTGGGTACCCGTGCTGGAGGGTAGTGCTCCCGCCAGCGCGGCCGAGGCGGCGAGCGCAGTTGGCGCGTTCGCACCCAGGCCCGCCGCGCCAAGGCCAGCCGCTGTCATACGAGAACAACTGCTCGAACCCACGACAGCGTACTTCAAAGAAGTTCTTGCCTCTGTGCTCAAAATATCGGCCGACCTGATCGAGGCCGATGTTCCCATGGAGGATTTTGGCCTGGACTCCGTCATGGTGATGCAGGTGACCAACCACCTCGAAAAAACCTTTGGCTCCCTGTCCAAAACCCTGTTTTTCGAATATCGGAACATCCAGGCTCTGAGTGAATACTTTGCGACTGCATACGCCGATACGCTGGCGGAGCTCTTTGGGACCAGCGAGGAGGCAGCCCCGCGCGTCCCGCAACCACCCCTCTTCCAGCGGCCGGTTGCAGCCCGCCCGGGCGGCATAGAGCACTGGGTGGAGGGAGATCATACAGGGAGGCGCCCCAACAGACCCTTGGACATCGCTATCATCGGCCTGGCCGGACGTTATCCGGGTGCCAACAATCTGGCGGAATTCTGGCACAATCTGCGGACCGGCAAAGATTGCATCAGCGAAATTCCCAGGGAGCGCTGGGACTATGCGCGCTATGTTGACAGGGATACCAGCACATCCAGCCATGTCCCCGGCAAGTGGGGGGGGCCTTGATGGCGTGGACCGCTTTGACCCGCTTTTCTTCAATATTTCGCCAGTGGAAGCGGAGTATATGGACCCCCAGGAACGCCTGTTCCTCGAGTGCGTATACGCGGCCATCGAAGATGCCGGATATACTCGCACATCCCTCGCCGCCAGCGCGGCTTCGCGGCATTTCAGCAGTGCTGCGCCAGTGGGGGTCTATGTGGGGGTTATGTGTGAGGAATACCAGCTCTTCGGTGTGGAGGAACAGGTCAAGGGCAGGCTGATCGCGCTTTCCGGCATGTCCGGGTCGATTGCCAATCGGGTATCCTATTTCTGCAACTTCGAAGGGCCCAGCCTGGCCGTCAATACCATGTGCTCCTCCTCCCTGACCGCCCTCCACCTGGCGTGCCAGAGTCTCCTCCTCGGTGAGTGTGAGTTGGCCATCGCAGGTGGCGTCAGTGTCTCTATCCACCCCAACAAATATGTCGGTCTCCTACAGGGCAAATTCCTCTCCAGTACAGGCCGTTGCCAGGCCTTTGGTCAGGGCGCCGATGGCTATGTGCCAGGCGAGGGCGTTGGCGCGGTCCTGCTTAAGCCTCTGGCCCATGCCATTGCGGATGCTGATCACATCTACGGAGTGATCAAGGGCAGTGCAGTCAATCACGGGGCCAAATCCAATGGTTACACCGTGCCCAACCCCACGGCCCAGGCCAATGTCATCGGCCGCGCATTCGAGCAGGCCGGCATCGCAGGTATCACCAAAGTTCTACTGCAGCTCAAGCATCGCCAGCTGACGCCCTCGCTCCATACCGAGCCCTTGAACCCCAACATCGATTTCGAACACTCGCCCTTCATGGTCCAGAAGGAGTTGACTCCATGGCAGCGGCATCGTATCGAGGTTGACGGCGACATCAGAGAGTACGCAAGAATCGCGGGTGTCTCCTCCTTCGGGGCCGGTGGGGCTACCGCCCATCTTATCATCGAGGAATACATTCCGGAGGAGAGGCAGCCTCTTCCCACGAGAGCCGGTCTCGGAGTCACTCCACCGCCTGCGCTGATCGTCTTGTCGGCGAAGGACGAGGAGCGCCTGAAGGACCAGACACAACAGCTCCTGGCGTTTGTAGCGAATGCACCGGCCGGTGAGCTCAATCTGGCCGATGTGGCTTATACGCTGCAGGTGGGACGCGAGGCCATGCCGCAACGTCTGGCATTGATCGCTGTGTCTATCGGGGAATTGGGGCAAAAGCTATCAGGCTACCTCCGAGGCGACAGGTTAGACGGCCTATTCCTGGGCCGGGCCGCCGACAGGCATGTCGCTGAGATGCACCAACGCCACAAGGATATGGGAGATGCCCCGGCGGCGGTGGATGAGGCCACTGTCGAAGCCTGGTTGGCACGAGGGGCGTTTGCCGAGCTACTGACTGCGTGGGTGCAAGGGGTAACGATCGATTGGTACAGCCTATATGGCGGGGGGCAGGCGTTGCCGCAGCGCATCAGTCTACCGACATATCCATTCGCCAGGCACCGGTATTGGGTTCCCGTGGCGGACAACGGCGTTGAGTCATGGAGATCCACCTCATTAGCGATCGATACCCCCTACCACAACGGGGATCCAACGGGGCTTGGCTCCGAAGGAGTGCTATTGGTCCCCGCGCTGCACCCGTTGTTGCACCGCAATACCTCAACCCTTGCAGCCGCGCGTTTCAGTACCACCTTCACCGGTCGCGAGTTTTTTCTGGCGGACCACGTCGTCCAGGGTCGGCTGGTCCTCCCCGCCGTGGTCTCTCTAGAAATGGTGCGCGCCGCCGCAGCCTTCGCCGTGGGTGCAGGGGAAGAGAAGAATGACATAGGTGGGGTTCGGCTCAGGCAGGTGATCTGGGCGCGACCCGTCGTCCTCGGCGCAGGAGATACGCAATTCATCGAGGTACACCTCGGCCTTTCTGGCGCGGCCGACGGCCGGCTGGACTACGCCATCTATGAGGGGTCCGGGACGGATGGGCCTGTCGTCCATAGCCAGGGCAATGTCGTGGCCTGCAGCTTTGCACAGACACCGTACCTGGACCTGGCGGCCTTGCGCGCCCAATGCTCCCTCGCTGCCCTAAGCGCCGAGCAGTGTTATGACGTGTTCAGGGCGATCGGCATTGACTATGGGGCGGCACATCGGGCCATCGAAACCCTACAAGTGGGATCCGGCCAGGTTCTGGCGAAGCTGGTGCTCCCCAATAGCACGGCGGATAGTCGCTTGGTCCTCCATCCCAGCCTGCTGGACGGGGCCTTGCAGGCCACCATCGGTCTGAGCCATGGTCCCAATGGGACGGCCTCCGGACTGGCCCTACCGTTTGCCCTGGACGAGATGGAGGTGTATGGGGCTTGTACGCCGACCATGTGGGCTTTCATCCGTGACACGGGCGATGGCCAGGCGGGTGGAGGCATACGTAAGCTCGATATCGACATCTGCGATGAGAGCGGCGCGGTTCGTGTACGGATGAAGGGGTTTTCGTTTCGAGTCCTGCCCCCTGTGTACTCGCTCTCTGAGGGAGAGGATGGAGATGAGGGTTCCCATACTCAGGAAAAAACCTCTCACGCGACCCTCCTTCGAGACGGAGACCGGAAAGAAGGTGGCGGCGCGCTGATGCTCGAACCCCATTGACATGCGCTACCTGCACCTGGATGCCGCGGACGAGACCATTGAACAACGGTTCAACACCTATGCGGTCCGGGTCTTTGACGAGATTCGACGCATCCTGGAAGGCAAACCGCGCGGTAAGGTACTGATCCAGCTTCTGGTGCCCAATCGGGGCGAGGGGCGGCTCTGCGTCGGGCTAGCCGGCCTACTCAAGACGGCGTCACTAGAGCATCCCAACCTCATCACTCAGGTGATCGAGGTCGACAGGGATACGGTCGACCTCAGCGAAATCCTGCAGGCGAACGTGCGGTGTCCGACTGACCAGCAGATTTGCTATCGGAATGGGAAACGTCTAGTCGCCTCGTGGCGCGAGGTTAAGACGGCCCTCTCTTCAGGACGGCAACGCGACATCCCCTGGCGCAACGGTGGTGTTTACCTGATCACCGGCGGCGCGGGCGGCTTAGGCCTGATTTTCGCCGAGGAAATCGTACAACGGGTTCGGGATGTGACCGTGGTTCTAGCCGGACGTTCCGAGCCGGACGAGCGCACGCGGATACTGATGGAAATGCTGACGGCCATGGGTTCCTCGGGGACGCATGTCGAATACCGACGCCTTGATGTGGGACAACTTGCGGCGGTCACGCGCCTGGTCTGCGACATGAGGGAGACCTTTGGCGGCGTGCATGGGGTTATTCATAGCGCCGGTGTCACGCGGGATAACTTCATTCTCAAAAAGAGTCCTCAGGAGCTGGCAGATGTGCTGGCGCCCAAAGTGGCTGGGTGTATGCACCTGGATCGGGCGTGCCAGGAGCTCGATTTCTTCGTGCTGTTTTCCTCACTGACAGGTGCGACGGGCAATCCCGGTCAGGCCGACTATGCGGCGGCCAATGCCTTTATGGATGCCTTCGCTCATTACCGGAACACCCTTGTCCGTGAGAACCGACGGAGGGGCCGCACCCTCTCGATCAACTGGCCCTTATGGCGTGAGGGCGGCATGCGGGTCGATCCTGGGATGGAAAGACTCATGCAAGAACGTATAGGCCTGGTGCCCATGGCAACTGCGACAGGCCTGGCGGCATTCTATCGGGGCTTCACCCTCGACGCCGATCAGGTGATGGTGTTGGAAGGAGACACGGCACAGTTCAGCTGAAAGGCATGCTGGAGCGATTCTCACGTCATTCTGCGGCACTCGACCAGCTCTGAAGAACCTCCGTATACTGGGAGGTGCTGGGTGCCATTCATGACAGGTCTTCTCTCGTTTAGATCGTCATGAGCCCGCCATCAACGATCATGGAGTGCCCGGTGACAAAGGACGCCGCATCGGAACACAACCAGATGACCGCCTCTGCGATTTCCTCAGGAGTTCCGCGTCGGCGCATCGGCTTGAGCGACAGGACAAACTGTTCGAGATCGGTGCCGCGACCGCCCATGGCGCGATCGCCCATTGGGGTATCAATCAATCCAGGACAGACAACATTGACCCGGATATGATCTTGGGCATGCTCCATCGCCGTCGTTTTGGTGAGGCCGATAATGCCATGTTTGGTGGCCACATAGGGCCCAAACCCCGGAAAGCCGATCAACCCACCCACAGAGGCCATGTTGACGATCGCCCCACCCCCCTGTGCGATCATCGGTGGAATCTCATATTTCAGACAGAGCCATGTGCCCTTCAGGTTGATGTCGATCACCGCATTCCAGTCCTCCTCCCGACAGTCAATAGTGGGTCCAATCGTCCCCTCGATCCCAGCATTGTTGCAGGCATAATCCAGGCGACCGTAGGTCTCGAGACACATGGCGACTAGAGACTGTACCTCCGAGGCTTTGGAGACGTCTGTTCTGACGAAAATTGCTTCTCCTCCGCCATTTTTAATCATTTGTACAGTATGTTCCCCTTCACTCGTTCTTCGCGCCGCCACGACCGTCCGAGCTCCTTCGCGGGCGAAGTGCAAGGCCGTAGCTTGCCCAATGCCTGAGCTCCCGCCGGTGACTAACGCCACTTTGCCTGTCATGATGGGCGCCATAGGTGATCCTCCCTCCCAACAGATGCCCTTTTCCCCAGGATATCGAAGGCACCACTCTCATTGGCCGATTCATCCTCGCACCACTCCGTTCGCTGGGCTCTCTGTTGCCTGCATGGCTTGTCAGAGCTGGATAAGCATTTGAGAGAAGCGCAGCGTCTGCTCAAAGACGCCAGCAAAGTGGCACGTGGTCTGCCATGGAGAACATGCGTGGCATATCGTAGGCACCACTGCCCCTGCCGGGTTAGCAATCTTAGAAGCTTCTTGGCTGGGAGACAAGCACAATCGGTGAAGACAGCGGGCCGTAGGTCGTTTGTACATGGACGCTTGATCGTGTCCGGTCCATATCCCGACATGTAAATGACCTGAATTTCCGGGCGTGTCAAGGTCAACTGCGCTGCCACCTCAGGACCGCTGAGCCCATGGAGCACCACATCGGCCAGCAGCAGCTGGATGGAGCCTCTATGCTGGTCGCTCCTCTACACCGCCATGCGATGGCGACAGCCGTGGCCTCACCCATTGTCGGTCAGGTCTGCCTCGTCGCAGTCCACATGAACGCTGGGCACAGGCGATGCCACTGCAACACTGGTCTGTGGTACAACTGATGCCATGCACACTGGGCAGATTCCATGGTAGTATAGCACTGCTGTTCTACCGCCTATCAAGTATCTGTGATAGGCATACGCGATCATCGGCCCAGGAGGGGCGGAGCGTCACGGAACCTATGCGCGTAATTACCAAAGCAATCTTGAAAGAAATGACCACTGTGGCAGGTATCACGCTATTGGGGCTTGTGGTGCTCGTCCTTCTCCAACAGGCCGTGCGTCTGGCTGACCTCATCACCAAACAGGGGGTGTCACCGCTCGCGATCGCCCCGATTCTTGCACTTGCCCTACCTGCACTGGTGGTTACTATTTTCCCTGTATGCTCCCTCATGGCGCCAGCGATTACGCTTAGTCGTTTCGCCGCCGATAGTGAGCTACTGGCGCTCAGAGCCACAGGCTATAGCTTCTATCAACTCCTTACCCCGGTCCTGGGTTTGGGAGTATTTATGGGGGTCGTAACCGCGGTCCTCGTCCTTGAAGTCATCCCACATGCCAATTTCCTGGCCCGGCAATTGGTCTTTGACGCCGTGTCGACATCATTGCAACTGCGGGTGCAGGAACGGGTGTTCCAGTCTCCCCTTCCAGGACTGGTCGTCTATGTTGAGCGCATCAATCAGAATAATGGCCAGCTCGAGGGCGTACTCATTGCCGACAGTCGCACTCCCGAGTCCACTACGATCTTTGCCTCCGAGGCCGAGATACTCCCCGATTTTGCCGGCATGCGGGTAGTTGTCAAAATGCGCAATGGCTCGCTATTACGTCGTGAAGGAGAGCAAAGCTTCCAGCAGGCGACCTTCGAGGGTTACAGTTTTGTGATCGATGTTGGTAATCCTTGGGATGGTGCGGAGCTTAGCCGAAAACGTGTCCGTGAGATGACCCTCGGCGAGATCGGGCAGCAGATGCAAATGCTCAAAGTCAGCGGTGGCAGCAACCTGCGAGCACTGGTCGAATGGCATAAACGCGTCGCACTCCCAGTTTCCTGCTTCGTGCTAGTGTGTGTGGGGGCACCTATCGGTGGCCTCAATCGTCGTACTGGACGACTCGGTGGCTTCGCCATAAGCGCTGCTGGGCTCCTACTGTACTACATTGTGGTGACTGGTGGCTCAAGTTTGGCCGAAACTGGGGCTATTTCACCGCTTATAGGTGTCTGGGGGCCGAATGTTCTGGTTGTAGCAGTAGCCGTGTACCTCGTATTGACAGCCAATGGTAACCACCTATTCGTAGGTTCCAAGCACCGTGCGGTAAGGACCCACGAGCTCTCCCCATAAGTCAGGACCTGCTTGCTATCGCGGTAGGGAGGCCGGTCACCCGGCCCCCTCCCGCACAGAACCGTACGTGCGGCACGACCGCATACGGCTCTGACCTCGGATGCGTGGCGTCAAAGCGGACGCTTGGAAACGGCTGCAGGAGGCGCTGGGTGGGAATCCAACGGTGGATCAGCGCTTTAAATCGCCGCCAGTTCAGGCGCGTCTTCTGACTGCGCAGGCAGAGCTGCCGCCGCCAGAGCCGGATGACCCGTCGCCGGCAGGTGCCGCGCGTACGCCTATGACCCGGCACCGCGTGGTCGTTGAAGTCGCCTTGCACGACCGACCCCAGCCACTGACCTGTCCGTGCCATGGGCTCGTGCCGGCGTTGGCGTAGCTGCTGATGCAGCGCCTTCAGCGTGGCCCCCATCCGCTTGCGAGCGGTCGTGCGTCGGACAGTAAAGTCGCCGGGCTTCCAGTGCCGTTCGCAGATAGGCGTGAAGCCCAGAACGTCGAACGTTTCCGGCTTGCCTTCTCCGCGCCGCTTCCGGTTCGCGTTGGCGTGTGGTCCGAACTCGATCAGGCGCGTGTGGTCCGGGTGGACTGCCAGGCCGAACGGCTGGAATCGAGCCTGCAGGTCCACCAGGAACCGTTTCGCGTCCTCTCGGCGTTCGAAACCAACCACGCCATCATCCGCGTAGCGGACGACCACGACATCTCCTGGGGCGACTTTCGTGCGCCAGGCGTCCACCCCGAGGTCGAACACATCGTGGAGAGACACGTGGCCGAGGAACGGCGAAACGACCGCCCCTTGCGGGCCCCCCACCGGCGTCTCCGACCACAGGCCTTCCTCCGCCACTCCGGCCCGCAACCATGTCTGGACCAGGCGGAGGCCCCGAGGATCGGCCACGCGAGGCTGGAGGAATGTGATGATCCATTCGTGCGTCAGTGTGTCGAAGCACGCGCGCCTGTCGTACTCCAGCACGTCGTGCACCCGCCGCCGTGTGCGCGCAACCGAGAGTGCGTCCAAGGCCTGGTGCGGACTGCGCCCCGGCCGGCACCCGTCGGCGAACCCCCGAAAATCCTCCTCGTAGATCTGCTGCAGGATAGTCACCACCGCCTGTTGGACACTCTTGTCGTCCAGGGCGGCGATGCCCAACGGACGTTGTCGTCCATCAGCCTTCGGGATGGAGACCCGCCGGGGGGGTTGTGCTCGATAAGTCCCGCGGTGCACTCGGCGGTGGAGGTCGGCAAGCCGATGGTCCAGGCCGGGCTCATACGCCTGCCAGGTCACGCCATCCTCCCCGGGAGCGGCGTGCCGCGTCAGCATAGAGAAGCGGTCCCGGAGCACATCGACCGTGAGATGGTGGAGTCAGGCGGTGCACTGCTCCTGGTTGTGCTGCCGTGCGGCTTGGCGCACGCGAGCCAGTCCCTGGGACACGCGTGCCCCGCGCGGTGTCGGGTACGTGTGGGATCGGCGCGCGTGCTCCTTGGTCCCCGCGCGTCCCGCCCCCCTCTCCGCCGACCGTTGCTGGTCCTTGTTCGAGGAGTTCCTTGGTACGATCGCGTGGTCTGACGCCTCAGAGACGGGCCTGGAGGCCGTACGGCTGTGGGCCTTCACCTCCCGGTCTGTTCTGTGTATGCGCTCAGACCTCTCTGAGGTCTCCCGGTTCTCGTGCAGGACGTGTCTCGACGTGCCTGGGGTCTCAGACGACGCGGGGTCGGCGGCGGACTCGCGCTGGCGCCCTCAGCCGTGTGGCCTGCCGCTGAAGTCGAGCCGCGTCGGCACCCCGATGGCGGCTTTTCGACGTGCACTAGCCCGGCCCGCCGATGCCCCTATCCACGCTTCGATGGGCACCTCGCGGCGCCCACCGCAAGACCTGGGGTCAGGATGGCTCGCGAGGCCTTTCCTGTGGGACTCTGGCATTCCCGACTTCCTGCCGGTGTAGCCCGGCGCACCGACTTTGGCCAGTTACGAACCACACCGCTATGGATTAGCCGGGGGCGGGCAGGTATGGTCCGGGAATTAGGTGAAGTCCCATGGGGACAGGGACATCATGTAATTGCCCCATATCTGATACGCCTATGGATCAAGGCTTTGTCTGGCAGCGGTTTTCCCCATATGCTGGGTTTGAGAAAAATAGCCAAAGTCGAGTAGAAGGTAGCCTTCTTGAAAAAAATACTCTCAAGGGTGCTACCATCTGTCCGAACTCCTGATCGGGCTTGATGAGACATTGTTCTTGTGCATTTCATATAGACTTTGCTTCCGTTTATGCTGCATAACTGCCTCAGCAAATTCCTTCTCTTTCGTATTTATGAATTCTTCAATTTCTGCCTTAAACACTACAGAAATAAGGCGCTCAAATAGCAATAACCATGATGTAATTGACATAAGCATTTTAATGCGTCGCATTATCATGAAAATAATGAGGAATTGAATAATTATGACCGACGAAAAAAGAATTGCGATCGTCCCAATGTTGGACGAGATGTAAGTATTCATGTCATCTCCTTATTTCCTATTTGAGATTGACGGAAATTATTGCGCTAAAGAGAATAAGCACAATAAACAGTAGCGATGTTATCTGAGACAAACGTAAAAGAACACTTTTACTCTGAACAGTCTTGAAGTTTGCAAACTCGGCCTCAGCAACGTTAAAGAAGAGAGATGGGAACATATGACTTTTGATAGTCTCCTCGTCCTTATCTCTTAGCCAATACAGAACATTGGGAATAGATGGAGGGAGTGGGATGCTACGTACCCAAAGGCAAAGAATAGAAAATAGAATGGAGAAAGCAACTAGCGTTGTGTTAAGGTAGAAAGTAAATACTAGAAGGCTACTCTGTAAGAGGAAGTTCTTCACCCAGAGGTAATAACCACCATAGAACGTTAACAATACGGGGATTTGAGCCGCCGCTTTTGTATCGCATCTCATTATCGAATCGTGAATCAATCTTGTTGAATTGATTGCATATGTAAGGAAATCACGAATATGGTTTTCAGGAATCTTGCCAAAATTGTGAGCGTCTTCAATTTTTGGAATCTGTGGCATCAGCATGACAATTCAACCATATTAACTACAGTTGAACATAATCACGATAAGAATACGGCCTAACGCGAAACCAACCGTCGCCAGCCACCGAGCTTATCGCGAAGCGCCACATCACTCTCCGGCATATGGTTGAGCCCTGTGTGAGGTACATGGGTAACTCTATGTAACAGAATCATTCGACTACCACATAACTCATTGCTTTCCATTCAATGGGGCCAACGGCCCTTCTTTGTATTGATATGTGCGTGGGTGCCGCTTGCGCCATGAACGTGGCTTGATACAGACCCGGCGTATCGACACTTACTACAACCTCATAGTGTTTGCTGTCTCCTGGCCGAATTCCTGTGCTTCTCTCGACCCGCTGGTCCCCAACGTCCGACATGAACGGTATTGAAGCCCTTGATACAAATTCAAGCGAAGGAGAACCCTGAACTGGCACTGTCACCTTTGCCAAGATTATGGGTTCCATTCCCCACACAAGACGGGTATCTCGTGTTCCATGGTTTGTTATTGTCAGCGAAACCAAAATGTGGGGACGTTTTTCCGTCGGTATTGGGAATTGCTTTACACAAATGGCGATTCCAACCGCTGGACGACGCTGAAGCCAAAACACATATGCGGTCCACATGCCCCCTATAAGCACCGCGATCACAATGGCATAGCTTTGAACACCGTCAGCAATCGTCTTAAATGTCTCGATGTCCTGAAACATGAATGAATTCCCTACGTTTCGCCGCCTAACGCTCCCGCTCAGCGGCGCGAGCGCTGGCGAGCGTCCGCTGCAGCGCCTGGTGTACGCCCGACATGGGCATGAACTGATGGGGTGAAAGTCCCCTGTAGGAGGACCTGGTCGGTCCTTTGGGACAGACACAACTACGAGCCGACGGCAAGGGCAGCCCCGCGCGGAGCGGTCTGAAGGAAGCCCGAGCGCCACGGTGCGAGCCGACGCACAGAAACCGCCTAGAAGGCTCAGTCTCCGGGCGAGGCAGCACAAGATGACGAAGCCCACCGGGTACAGGAGAGAGGGTCCATGCGGCGGTTGTGCACGGATAGGTCAGGCTCTTATGCGGGGAGGTCTGTCCGGCAGGCGGCCAGGACGGGCCAAGGGAGCCGGACTGAGGCCCAGGGCGCAAGCCCTGGAAGTGCCACCGGACCCTACCGCCCCCTTTCGGCAGCGCGTCCCGCGGTCACGCGAGGCGTGACCGGGCAGAAGTCAGCCGAGGCCGTAGTCGCCGCCCGGGCCAGGAGGCCAGAGCGGTGAAGGGCCGAACACGAGAGCACAAGGAGGAGCCGTGAACGACTCGCTCTTGATGTCGAACCCGACCGGGGGAGTCAGTGACCGGCGTCGGCCCACGCCGCCAGCCTTGCACGACGACCGCATGGCGCAGGTGGTGGACCCCGCGAACCTGCGAAGGGCATGGAAGCAGGTGAAGGCCCACCAGGGAGCACCTGGCATGGACGGCATGCCCCTGGAGGACTGCCCCGCCTGCGCACGCGAGCACTGGCCCACCGTCCGCCAAGCACTGCTCGACGGCCCCTATCAGCCCGCACCGGTACGCCGGGTGGCGATTCCAAAGCCCGGCGGTCGGGGGGAACGTCAACTCGGCATTCCCACCGTGCTGGACCGGGTGATCGCGCAGGCCATCGCGCAGGTCCTCACGCCGCTGTTCGACCCGGAGTTCTCGGCGTCGCGCTTCGGCTTTCGACCCGGACGCTCCGCCCATGGAGCGCTCAGGCAGGTACAGCGGTACAGCGGGGAGGGGGATCGCCTCGCCGTGGATGTGGACCTGGAGCAGTGCTGCGACCGGGTCTCCCACGACGTGCTGCTGACGCGCGTGGCCCGTCAGGTGCGCGATACGCGGCTCCTGAGCCTGATCGGCCGCGACCTGCGGGCGGGGGTCGTGGTCGGGGACGTCATCCAGGCGACGGAGGTGGGGACCGCTCAAGGCTCCCCGCTCTCCCCGGTGCTCGCCAATGGCTTGTTGGACGACCTTGATACAAGCGTTGGAGCGCCGTGGCCACCGCTTCGCGACGTATGCCGACGACCTGCTGGTACTGGTCAACAGCAGGCGCGCCGGTGAGCGCGTCAAGACAAGCCGCACGCGCGTTCTGACCACGCAGCTGCAGCTCAGCGTGAACGAGTCCAAGAGCCGGGTGTGTCGGACCGAGGCGGTCGTGTGCCTCGGCTGCACCTTCCGGGGCACCAAACGGCGTTGGTCCGAGGAGGCCGTCGCCGACTTCAAGCACCGCGTCCGGCAACTCACCGGGCGCTCTTGGGGCGTGGCGATGGCCTATCGGCTGGAACGGCTCGCGCGCGACATCAGAGGCTGGATGCATGACTTCGGCATCTCGGACGACTACCGTCCCAGCCCGGAGCTGGACCACTGGCGGCGGCGGCGTCTCCGCATGTGCTAGTGGAAACAGGGGCGCCGGGTGCGCACCAAAGTCCGCCCTCTCCTGGCCTTGGGCACAGGTCAACGCCAGGCCATTCGGACGGCGCGGCGCTCCACGGGCGACTGGCATCTGTCGAAGACCCTGGCCACCCCATCGGGGATGACGAATACCTGGCTGCAACTTTCAGAATTATCTGGGCTCTTGCGCACTTTTGGTGACGTTGGGAGAGGGCACGGTACACAATACGCGAGGCCCAGGAGGTCAGCGGTGCCATCAGACGATTAGGCGATCATCTGCCTCTCCTGAGCCGCTCCCGCAGACGTCCCGAGGACGTCCACCGAGGACGTCAGGCGTGGTATCCCGCCATGCCCCGCTCGACGCTGTGAGCTAGGCGGCCACTCTCCCTGATTGGGCAAGGCCTCCTGCTCACGCGCTGGCGCGCGTACGAAGCGGCGGCTCAGGAGATCGAGGCGCGCGCGGCCAAACATCTGGCGCTTGAGCATTTTGAGGCGATTGATGTGTCCCTCCACGGGGCCCGTACTCCAGGGGAGGGTCACACCGGCTTTGACGGCGTCGTAGTCCTCGTAGAGCCCTGTGGCAAAGCGTCGCAAGGCCTCCAGCGTACTGGTGGTCGCGCGCTTCAGCCAGGGATCGAGCTGCGTCGGCTGCCGCTGGCGCACCAGGGTGGCAAAGTCCTGCGCGAGGTCGATCGCCTCGGCCACCTCGGCATGCTGCGCGCGCAACTGGGCGAGCTGCTGGGCCTCGGCTTCCGTGCGCTGCTCCTCGCGCCGGAGCACCAGCCAGGTCGCCCGGCGCGGCGTCAGGGGCTGGTACGCGGGACTCGGCCACGACCGGCAGCGGCTGCCGCGCGCGGCGTTGCCCGGGGGCCAGGCCCTGGGCCTGACGTAGGCGGCGGGCATAGGCGGCGACCAGGCCATAGCTCCCGGCGTAGCCCCGCTGACGGAGCTCGCGAAACAGCCGCATGGCGGTATGGCAGCCGGCATTCCAGCGCTCCAGGAGAGAGGCTTTATAGGGATTGAGCACACTCTGCCCGCAGGTCACTCCGCCGTTTGCGCCCAGGAAAGGTGGCAGTCTGGAGATCGCGCTGCACGGTGCGCAGACTCATCCCGACCTGCTGCGCAATGGCGGGGCCGGTCCAGCCCTGGCGGTGCAAGGCCCAGACCTGCTCATACAGGGCCTGCCGGCGTGCCTGGCGCTGGGCCGCGCGCTGCTGGGCGGCGCGGGGCGTGTCGTGGGGGTGGCACGGGCACCGCGACCGTCCCATCGGGCAGCGGCACGGGCTGCTGGCGCACCGCGGCATTGACGGCGTCGAGGGCGTGGCCATGCGTGGTGAACACCTGGTCCAGGGCTTCCGCCGAGATTCTGCAGCAGATGAAAGCGGTCCGCGACCTGGGTGGCCGCGGGGGCCCCTTGCCGTGCGCCGTCGGCATAGGCTTTCGACCGATCCCGGGCGATCACCTCCACCCCAGGATGCTCCCGGAGCCACTGGGCCAGGGTCTCGGCGGTGCGATCCGGGAGGAGCGCCACGGGCTGGCGGCGCTCCAGATCGATCAGGACCGTGCCATAGGTCTGGCGTTTCCGCAGGGCGAAATCGTCCACGCCGAGGACGGTGGGGGTGGCGCAGGACGGGAGCGGCAGCCGGCGGAGCACGCGCAGCAGGGTGCGACGGCTG
The DNA here is from genome assembly GCA_963707985.1 of uncultured Nitrospinota bacterium. Classification (GTDB taxonomy): domain Bacteria; phylum Tectomicrobia; class Entotheonellia; order J063; family CAVPRW01; genus CAVPRW01. The sequence continues at coordinate 236,633 of CAVPRW010000010.1, forward strand.
ACGGCCACGCCCAGGCCACGGCTGAGCCGGCGCCCGCGGCCCCACCCAGGGCCACGGCGATGTGCGCCAGCCATTGCAGGAGCCGCTCCGTCCGCCGGGCCCAGGGGGCCACCACCCCGGGCAGCCGCTCGGTAAAGATGCGGCGTGGACAGCGCCCATTGGCGCAGAAAAACTTCCGGACGCTGCAGCTGCAAGACCACGCGCTACTGGGCCCACGGGAGGTCGGCCACGGTGCGCGCATAGCGACTATGGATGCGCCGCGTGGGAAACCGGCACACGGGACAGTGCACCAGCGTCTGCGTGGACTGCACGCGCAGGGTCAGCTGCGCGGTGGTGGTGTCGAGGTGCCACGTCTCCAGGTGCAGCAGGGGCGCCTGAGGGAGCAAGTCAGACAAGAGTTCCATACGCCTCTCGGTATGCAAAAGAGTTGATTCATATGCTGTAGCCCGTATCCTTCCCTACAGTATACCTGAGGACGAGAGGCGGGGGGAGCGATGGAAACGCATCACCAAAAGTGCCCAAGAGCCCAGATAATTCCGAAAGTTACACCTGGCTGCAACGCCAGGGCTTGATATCCGTGCGTGATCTGTGGCTTCAAGCGCATGGCTATGCCTGAAATTGCGTGTGCTCCACTGTCGTGAACCGCATAGTACTACAGTGGTAACAATATCTTGAAGATGCTATCTTGGTTCCGGACGCATCGATGGAGGCCGGAACCATGCGACAGATCGATGACACCCATGAGCGATTCCTATCGACCCCGACGGATGCGACGGCCAGCACCATCGCCGGCGGGCGAGCCTACCTGGCAGATGTGGCGCGACGGCTGGCGCCCTATGTCGCGCGCTCGCAGTCCCGCGACCGGGTCCTGGCCTCTCTGCGCGGCTGGCGCAGGGAGGCCGAGCGCACGCACAGCTGGCCAGTGGCAGCAGTCTGCAGCGAGCCGACGCCCTCTGGCTTCGAGTACGTGCTGAGCCGCGCCGATGGGGACGCCGACGCCGTCCGCGACGAGCGGCGCACGTATCGCATGCAACATCTGGGGGATCCCAACGGCGTGCTGGTCCTCGACGAAACCGGGTTTCTCAAAAAAGGCCAGCACTCGGCTGGCGTGGCCCGCCAGTACAGCGGAACGGCGGGCAAGGTGGACAACTGCCACATCGGCGTCTTTCTGAGCTATGCCAGCCCGCTGGGCCAGGTTCTGCTGGATCGGGAACTCTATCTGCCTCAGGAATGGACGGACGATCGGGAGCGCTGTCGGCAGGCCGGCATTCCGGAGGACCGGGGCTTTGCGACCAAACCGCAGTTGGCCCAGCAGATGCTGGCCCGCGCCTTGGCGGCTGGCGTGCCGGCATCATGGGTCACCGGGGACCGCGTGTACGGGGATCATCGCCCGCTGCGGCGGTGGCTGGAGGCCCAACCACGGGCCGCTGTCCTGGCGGTCTCGGGCCAGGCATAGGTGGGGCTCGGCGCGCAGCCGCGCCAGGTGAAAGCCCTCCTGGCCCGCTGGCCCGCGGCGGGGTGGACCCGGTGCAGTGCGGGCGACGGGGCCACAGGCCCGCGGGGGGATGCCTGGCGCTGGCTGCCCCTGGCCGAGCCGCTGGAACCCGGCTGGCACCGCTGGCGGCTGGTCCGGCGGCGTCTCAGGGCCCCCCTGGAGTTGACCGCCTCTGGGGTGTGTGCCCCACCCGCGACGCCCCTGCAGGAGGTGGTGCGGGTGGCGGGGAGCCGCTGGACCGTCGAGAGCGGCTTCGAGGCGGCCACGGGCGACGTGGGTCTGGATCAGTATGCAGTGCGGAGCGGGACGGCCTGGGACTCGGCCGATCACCCTCGCGATGTGGGCGTTGGCCCTGCTGATCGTCAGGCGCGCAGGGACGATCGCCGTCGAGGCGTGAACCAAAAGTCTGCCACTGCCCCAGGGGGCGAGCCCACTGGCGGCGTGCAAGGCCCGGCGTGGCCTCGCCTCCCGTTGAGCGTGCCCGAGCGGCGGCGGCTGTTGTGACGGTGAGGGCTGGTCGTGCCCCACACGGTCCGCCACATCCTGGCCTGGTCGCCGTGGCGTCGGCGGCACCAGCGTGTCGCCCAATATGACCATGATAAGCGTCGAGAGGAACTCGTAGGGGCCGTGGCGGCATCATCACCTTGTTACCACTGTAGTACTAGTGCGGACCCGCATGCTAGGTGGTGTGGGGAGGGCGGGATAAACACCCGCCCTTACCCGATTCGGCATCCCTTTCGACGAGGCGACCGGCCGCATACTTGTGCAGGATGCTGGCCAGTAAGGTCTGATACGGGAGGCCCTCCTCGAGCGCTCGCTTCTGCAGGGCCTCAAGATCTTTGCTTGAAATTCTGATATTCACCCGTCGGTCTTTCTTGAAGGTCGTGCGAGCATAATCACGATAGCGCTCAAACGCTTCGTTTCGGCCTTCGATGGACTGCCATTCTCCGCGTTCAAAGGAGTCGAGCAGGTCCTGCTCTTCGGGATCGAGCCTAGCCATCTTCCCGCCTCCGCCTAAGGTATCGGTTGGTCGCCTTGCGACTGGGAATGATCGTTTTCAAGAACACCTCGCCTTCGCCCTCCACAAAAGGCACAAGATAAGCGTAGTCGTCGATGTTGACGACAAAGATCCGCTGCCCGGCATACCGCGCCTGGTTCGGATGCTGCAGGATATCAAGTAAGTCGCCGCGTTCGATGTGAAAGACCACCGCCTCAAACCCCACCCCGCGGTCTTGCTTGAGGCGCTCGTTCTTCTCGGGGTTCCACGCGAAGTATTTCATGCTGCGAGGGTACCACGGTGTGTGCTTTTTGGCAACAAAGAGGAGGAGCAATGCTAAAATCAAGCAGGCTGAGGATGCCGAACGAACGCTGAGGATAACCTGCTGGTATGGAGCGCAGCGGAATACCAGTCAGGTTCATCCTGTTGTTAGGCATGGTATCCACATGCCATTGCCGATGAGTGCCCCCAACTGCCTCGACACATGGCACCTGGAGTCGCTGCTGGGCGCCACCCGCATTCATCCGGCTTGATAAATGACTGGACGATATCTGGGCTCTGGGATAGGTCTCCCACTGGCGTGGGCAGCCTCCAGCCATGCCTGCTTGGCTCTCAGGACCTCCTGCAAGGCCTCTTCTGGTGTTTCGCCAAACGCTGAGCAGGATTGGAGGTCAGGGATGTCCGCAATGTACCCTTCGTCGTCTTCACTGTAAAACACGTTGATATGATAATCCTTCATGTGCCACCCTCCATGGGCAGATTATAGCGTTCAATAAGGCGGAGGAGTTGCTTGATCTGATACGGCTTTGCTTGCCCGTTCACATTCTGGAGATTGAGCAATTCGGGAATATTCGCATGGACATAGATGTGATGACTGCCATGAATCCGGGAGAGCCGAAATCCGAACGCTTCCGCACATGCCACGGCTTCTGTAAAACGGATGTTTTTGGAACCGGACAGGAGTTTTTGGAGTAACCGACGTCTTCTCTGCTCTGCCATCGGTCTGTTTCTTTCGTGTCATACGGAAGCCTGAGCTTGCTGCATTTGCCTATGGACCCTTTTTCTTGCGAAGCCTAACGCCAGCACAAGCCGCATGGCGGACGCGACCTGTGAAGCAGGACACCATAGCCATGTCGGCTTATAACGGTTCCCAGTCGTATGAGCTACGACCTCTTCTGAGGGGAGTGGTACCTCAAGACCCTTGGGGCCTTAGCGTTGTTCATCTAAGTGGGAACCGCTATAATGCAATGGTTAGGCGACCTAGGCAACTACCGCTTCTTGGCGCTCGGCCAATGTTCTACCGACGGCACGGGCTGTGCTCTAAGCTGCAGTCCCGTCTTGGCATTGATATGCTCAATCCACCCAGCCTGGAAGTCCACGATGTCGCCCTCCCTTGGGGGCACCATTGGAGAGTCGTAGTCAGCATAGGATCGTGTCTCAATGGTCTGCATGAATCCGAACTTCAATCCGACACGGAGCCCCTGGTCAGCGACGACGAATTTCTGCCTAATACTGCCGTCTTCGTGTCCATACATTGGACCGTGGTGCAACTCGGGATCGATACTAGGTTTATTCTGCTTTCGGAATGCGATAAGCCTATCCAGCTCCTCATCGGTCATATGATCAGGATGATAGTACAGGCACTGGTTCGCGCTGGCCGCCTGCAAAGCGTTGATGACCTGAACATCGTAGCCACTGGCCAGAACGACGCGCGACTGGGGGCTACCACACGTATAGGTTTGCGGATCATACATGACGATACAAACGCGGGGGGAGACTGGCATGATGAGTTGGATGCCCTTTACTAGGAGGCCCCCTGCCCCATAACAGTGCGATAGCCTCGGGTGATGCTCGACAAACTGGTTGGAGATCGCGACCGGATGATCGGAGATCACAAACCCGACCTTTCTGTCGTGGAGCAGAAACTTCACCGGAAGGTCGGCAATGGTGCCTGCTGCGACTGCTGCTGACGCCAAAGCGAAAAGCTGAGGGTCCTTCGGGCGGATCCGCACCGAGCGCAAGTCAATGCCGGCAGCTACTGCTCTTGGCTGCAAGAGCTCCTTGAGTACCGCTTCAGCCATTCGCTCAATACCAGTGGCTGCCCTCAGCGTTCGCCTGTGCTGAAACAGAACATAGAGCCTGAGGTGAATTATCTCCACATCAGAGATGGATTGGAGCCGAGCGGCGCTCAGATCGCCGAGGGTATCCGCGAATTTTCCTTCGGCGTCGCTGAAGGCCTTCTCCATCACGAGGTCTTTACCATAGAAATAGTCTCGGCAGCACTGCTCTCGAATTCCGACATCGCGCCTCCTCTTACCCGTATCCAAGATCACCATACTCGTCCGCTTACCATCCCTGGAGAACTTACCCATCTGCATTTGAGATACATAATGCTGTCGCTTGTTTTCGGCCACTTTCTTGCTCCGTCACTGAAGTTTTGATCAGGTCTCGAGTTCTATATGCTTATGCTCCAGGATGCTCCAAATCCTTTCATACAGCCTAACCCGTCGGTGAGCAGACCCGCAAAAAGCTGTGCTTTTTGCGGGTCTGCTCGACCGACGGGTTAGGCATCACACCGGCCAACAAGTGGAAGAACTTGATCCATAGCCAAAACCCTGAAGCCATCTAGATAGTGATGCCAGGTTGACCTATTTGCGAGCGCGTCGGCCCTGAGTTCGTCGGAGATTTTCAGATAGGAGGGGTCAACCCATGCGAAGATACTTTCGCTGACGAAGTACTTGGACACCAGTTCGAAGTGCTCATTCTTCCTGACGCCGAGATACAGCGGCGTCTTGGTGTGCAGTGATTCCGCAAGACTGTTATAGGAGACGATGTGGAAGTCATCATTCTCGCGCGAACGGATCAAGCCTGTGCGTATTTCGTTGCCTTCAAATTCAGACCGACGGCCATGCACCAAGACGTATTTGACATGGCAGGGATTTCGCCGCAATGACTCGGGAACTCGTATGGGTGCGATGGTGCCATCTGTGAAACCCAAAGCGTTGGACGGGTTGTCAAACCACGCGCGCCATCTGGCAATCTGGTCTAGCCCTGCGTGGAAGTCTGGATGTAGGTCATTGGAGCCGTCTTTGAAGTACCGTGACTGAGGCTTCTCGATTTCGACTAGGACGAGATGCCAATCTGCGGAACTCTTCGCCATGTAGAAGAAGTCCGGTGAATAGTCTTTTGCAAGCGACAGCTTTCGGAACACCAAGTCGAAATGCACGCCGTGATTCTGTATGAATTCTCGCGGGATCAGGCTCGTGTTCTCTTCAAGGAAGTGCTGATACCGCTGTTCGGGATGCTCTCCATCCAACAACGCGAAGAACTCCCTTCTTAGGAGCCGTCTGGAAATAAATTTTACATTAATGCATTAGCTCCCCGTCTTGCTCTGGGACGCTTATGAGGAAGGATCGTGTAGTTCCACTCGCCGTGGAAGTCGGATCGCTCAAGGCGCATGGCCTCCATCTCGACAGCGCTCACCTTGAGGCCAATCGGATATTGCCCAGCATCGAGGGCCGCCTGGATGCGCAGCCCCGTGGAAGAGCGAGGACTGCCAATGAGGCTGACGATCACCTCGCGGCTCAGCAGGGGCTGTCCACGCCAGTTCGCGGTGATGTAGCAAAACATGCGATGTTCGATCTTGTTCCATGTGCTCGTGCCAGGCGGCCGATGGCTGACCGCCATACGCAGCCCCGTCTCATCGGCGAGCCGCTGCAGCTCGGCCTTCCATAGCCGCGCCCGGGCACTGTTGCTGCCGCCACCATCTGCCGTGATGAGCAGCTCCTTGGCCCGCGGATACATGGCCGAACCCATCTGGCGCCACCACGCCCGGATCGTCGCTACTGCGAACGCAGCGGTGTCATGGGCCACGCCCACGCTGACCCACCCGAGGTTGGCGCCGACGTCGTAGACGCCGTCGGGGATGGCCTTGCCTCGCTCCCCATCGACGAAGTCATACACGCGGACCTCAGGAGGATGCCCCGTGGGGTGCCACTCACGGCCAGCATTCTTGAAGTCTCCGAGGAGTTCCTTCTTCTTGGCATCGACAGAAATGACCGGCTGGCCGCGGCGCTGAAAGTCCTGCACCCGGACGTTGAGATGCTCGAATTGCGCGTGGCGGTCCGGGTGATGGCCCCCCTCGCGGGTCTTGCGCGCTCCCTGTAAGCTGTAGTCCGCCGCATGGAGCAACTCGCTCACGAGCTGGGGGCTGACCTGGTGCCCCTGCGTTTTGAGCTCGGCCGCGAGCTTGCGGACACTCTTGCACGTCCAGCGCAGCGGTGATGGCGGGTCGCCTCGGGTCGTGGGCTCGACCAAGGCTTCCAACGCGTGAAGCAGCGTTGGGTCGTGCCTGGTGCGCTTCTTGCGCCCGCCCCCAGGCCGTCGGACCCGCTCGTCACGCCCCCGAGGCGTCGCCACGGTGCCGGTGTGGATCTCCTCAATGCCAGCGTAGATCGTCGGGCGTGACAGTCCTGTCGCTCGCGCGGCGGCACTGATACCACCGCGCCCCAGCGCGAGCGCTTCGGTCGCGGCCCAGAGCCGTCGCGCGTGCTCGTTTAGCACCGGGCTCAGCGTCTTGAACTTCTCCGTCAATGCAGTGTATTCTCGCATGTGGCTTAGTCTAACCCTGGAAAACCATTTGTAAAGGTTATTTCCAGACAGCTACTTAGTGCCTCGATGTCGTCGCCGCATAGTGCCACGGGTGTCTCCCGATGCCGAACGCGCAGGGTTCAGCGGCGGGGGCAGAACCACCACCGAGCTATGACTGGCCTACTAAGCCGCAAACCGCCGCTGTCCCCCCCGTCCGCTGGAACCCTTTGTTAGACCGCCGTGCGTCTACTTACGCATGTCTTTCGGGTATTGCGTAGGGTCAAAGCGGATCTTTCCATCTTTGCCCATGCGCCACGGATTGCTCAGTTCACACACGTGAGGAAAGATTTCGGCATCTAGCACTTGTTGAAGGACCACCCTCATTGTTCTCCGATACCTCCGGTGCGCCAATTGCTTGTCCTTTTTCTCGGACTCGGCTGTCGTGATGCCCCGGATCGGCGTCTTCCGTTTAGAACGTGCCATGCGATAGCCTTTCGAACCAGTATTGATGCATCTCGGCGAGAAAGAGAGGTGAAATCGGAAAACCTGACGCGTCGCCGAGTACCGAATCAATCATACACTCAGGGCAGAGGGCCGTGCGTTCGTTTTCCAGGAAGCGAGTGACCTCGGTCGCTGGAAATACTGACGTGCAGTAGAAGCACCCGGCGACCTTGCTCTGACGTAATTCGGTCTCGTTTGCCGTGCAGTGCCGGTGTGCTACCTCCAACCTATTGTTGATGGACATGTCACACGTACCTCAGCGGTCTAACGCCAGGTTTCAGCCGCGCCCGGAAGCCGAAGCGAGGAACGAGCGTAGGCTGTAGGGCGTCGGCTGCAAACCCTTGTTCGGCGGTGCTACTGTCGACCCAGCACTACGGCTCTTTGGTGAAACCTGCTTGGACAAAGTGCTGGTCGAAGGCAAAGGCCGTCCGGATACCCAGCTTCTGCATGACGAGAAAGGAGATACAATCTGTGAGGGAATAATCTTTGTCTTGATGGCGCTGGAAATATGCCCACCCTTCGTAAAATAACGCCGTTTCGACATGGATGAATTGTACGGATGGACTCTGCAACAGATTGTTCCCCAGTTGGAGGGCCTTCGCATGCTGTCCCCGACTGTTAAAGAACGTCACGACTTCATCGAAGACGTAGGAGGTCGTGACGAGACGTGGCAGCGCCGCCACGATACTCTGCCAGTGTTGCATGGCCGCGTGATGATGCTGGTCATTGATAATTTCCAGCGCGAACAGATAGCCCGTGTCGGCAAACACCGTATTCATTGATTGTAGAGATACCGATCATGGTTGAGCGAGGCATCCTCCACATCGAGGAGGAGCGGCTGGTTGCCAAGGTTCAGGATGGGGTCATCCGCAGGCACCGGCATGACAATGATCATGTTTTGCGTTTTCTGGATTTCTACCTCGTCAATGTCTTCGAGCCACCCTTTGGGGATGAGGACACCGTTTTCTGTCACTTTTGTTCTCATAGCACGCTCCTGGATCGGGGATTTCGAGGCATCAATAATACCATACAAAACAGTGGGGAGACGGCTGCTATCAGTGGGGCACCCTACAGGGTATGCGACATGACCCCCTGGCTTCTGAGTATGCTGGTAGTTTTTCCTCCGCGCCTTTGGCGCCGGACGCTGGAGGCAGTCGGCTGACGCCCAGCGTTCGGCGCAGCGTACCGACTGCCATCGTGCCTCCCCTTTGTTTTTCCTCTGCCGGCAGCACGTCAGTGAGACACAGGTCCCAAAAACTTCGTGATGTACGGCAGCACGAGATTACTGCGTGCCATGGCCTCCGCGTGTGAGAGGTCAGGCAAGGAAAAGAACGTGACATTGGGCATCTGTTTCACACACTCCCTGACGGCAGGGTACACAGGGTCCGCTTCGCCAGCAAAGAACAGGCACGGCATGGTCATCGTCGGGAGGACCGCCTCCAGACTCGACCGGTCCTGCGCCACTGCCAGAAGAGCCTCCAGGTCGTTGGCGAGTGCCCGGGCTTTGCGCCGCGCAGTCATAGGCCCATACAGCTCCTCCAAGCCTGCCACAAAGGCTTCCTTCCCTTGTTCGAGGGCCTTCCGTAAGGCCTGACGTTGATGATCCATACTGCGTGCATAGGGGTGTGCACCACCGATGATCAAAGCATGGAACTGCTTGGGGGCGTACTGCGCCAGGCCAAACCCGATCCATCCACCCATCGAATAGCCAAAGAAATAGGCGTGTGCGATGTGCAGATGATCCAGGACCGCGACAATGTCGCCCGCCCGGCATTGCAGCCCATAGGCTTCGGGATCATGGGGCTTATCGCTCGCACCGTGCCCCCGTGCATCGATGAGGATAAGCTGGTAGTCGTGCTGCAGCGCGTGTACATAGCCCGCATCGTACCAGCTTTCCAGGCTATTGGAAAACCCATGCTGGAGCACCAGCGGGGGCCCCTCCCCTTCGATTTGGTAATGGATTCGGACGTTTTGATTGATGACATAGGGCATGGCAGTTTCCTCCTTATTGAAGCAATATACACAGCAATGCTCGCTTCTCTTACCGCGAACACCAAACACGGAGCCGAACCAGTGATTCAACCGTTTTCTGTATAACACTCCGGATCACGGTTCGCGCATTGTTTGCGACAGTTTCTAATATTTGGGCAAAAATTTAAAAATACAGTACTTTTGAAGTTGGGCTGTCCGTCGGAATGTTGCTGGGCCGGAGCCGTTGACTTATTCCTCTGCCGGCGAGTTGCCGTGAGGCTGAACAAGAGTTCGTAAAATCGAGCAGTTAGAAGGAATGTTTGAAACTGGATTAAAATGGGGTAACTAAAAGCTTAAATCTTGTACCATAGGTTAAACCTTTTGGGGTTCGCATTTCTTGGATGTCCCCTTTCGCTGTAACGCGTCACGATCAAGCTGTCACGATCGCGTCTCAATGGACAAGGCATTGATTTCGCAAGGTTTCAGAAAAACCCTCCCTGCGGGAAAGGGCAAAAATGCAAAATTATAGTACACACAGATCAAAAAAAGCAGAACAATCGTTGACATCCAAAGTATGCTGTATGATATGCGTACTGTAAGAATATCCATCAGTTGGATAAGGACGGCGGAGGCGTAGCCCATGAGCGCGTTTCCGGACACTGATACGAGAGACGCCGAGATCCTCGCGGCCAGGCGGGTTCCACGTAAACCATGGTGGAACGACCAAACATGGGTGCGGTTCTCCCTGCATTGTGGCCATACGTACCGCCACCATCCCGCCGATGCCACGAGCCTTCAGTTGTCTATAGGGAAAGCTGGCTTCGAAAGGCCAAACGGCCGAACAGCGGGCCCAGGCACCATGCGCGGTTGAATATGACTCCATGTGCTTGTCGCCGCAGTTGCGATCGGTGCGAGACGACGACGCGGTCGCACCGACCGCGCCGAGAGGCGGAGCAGATGGTCTCGCGGCAAGGAAGCCGGAGCGTGTCATTGGGCCATCTCGCCTGCTGGAGGAGCACGCGCATGTCCTCGTTCAGGCCAATCAGGCCAATGGTGCGAGTGAACAGACGAACGTGGCCTGGGGAGCGGTGGAAGCAAAGTTGAAAGACGACATCATGCGTCGCCATTCTTCGCCTAAGACGCTACTTGCGTCTGCAGGATAGATGAAAAAGTACTGGGGTTTCATGCTCAAGACCCATGCTGTGGAGGTGACGGGTGCGGAGGCCAAGCGGTTGTTGGTCGATCTGGCCTTCAGGAGACGGGTGTCAGCTGCGGCGCAAAACGCCCGCGGTGAGCCGCGCCCAATGGCCGGAGCAAGGCATGAGCGGAGGCTCTTGGGCGTCGGCTCCACTACGATGTTAGCCGGCTTTTGTCGGTTCAAGTTGAAAACCGTTTTGAGAAAACTCTTCACCGACTCTGTAGCGGCATGAGCTGCGGGGGTATCTGCGCCCACATGGGGGTTCAGTTCCACGCAAGCGTCCTTATAGGTAAAGGGTAGCTTCGTAGCCGCATTGATCAACCTCCCCGTTGACTCCTCACGAATTGTGTAGTGACGAACGGTCTGGGCGCTTTCGGCGATCGTTGGTGTCGGACTGCCAAGAGGACTGTCAAACCCGTGCGGCGCATTCGGATACTCCGTGAGTTGGACGTCGTGCCCGGCACCACGCAGTCGCTCGACATATGCCTTGCAGGGTGCTACTGGATCGTAGTCGTCTGGACTGCCATGGAATAGGCGGATCGGTCGGTCTGCGACATCCATCTCGGACAGATATGTGGTCATGCAGTCCGGGTAGAAAGGAATGTAGGCGGTAAAATCGATGGCTGATGCGTTCCAGGTCTGGTGGAATCTCCTTAAGCTAGCGTAGAGAGCCGCTTGCCCACCTCGAGAGAATCCCATGAGGACGATCCGTGATGTATCCACCCGAGAGTGCTTAGCGATGGATCACTCAAGCAGAGGGAGAGGCCGGTGGTGCGACCCCCAATAAAGCAGCTAAATTGATGACGAGGCTGGGAAAGAGTTGCGGCCGGAATTCCTCTCCCGCTGCGACGCTCGCCATGCGAAGATAGCCCTGTGGGGTGGCGTGATATTCCTCGATGGCTAGGGTATTCGAATCAATGATCCAGTACCAGGTCACACTGTTGGCATAGTAGACCCGAAATTTATGCACTCGATCGCGCGCTGGCATACTGGAGGTCACTTCGACAACCAAGTCGGGGGAGCCGTGGATTTTGCGGTCTGTTGGATTCAGCAAGGGCAGATGCTCTGTGGCAAGATAGGCGAGATCGGGGATGTAGCCACGTCCATCAGGCAGAAATACATCTACTTCCATGACAACTCTCCCCAACTGGTGCTGTCGTACAAACTGCCGGAGTAGATGCGAGAGCTCACTGACGATATCCTGATGTTCGGGTGTGGGCAAGGCAACCAAGATCAATTCTCCTTCCTCGTACTCGTAATACGGCGGTCCTTCGGGGAGAGCACGAAACTCTTCCATGGTCATCTGCTGCATACCTGTCGTGGCCATTGACTCGTCCTCCAAAAAATTTGCTATATCTGCGGATCGGAGATCAGATCACCGGTCGCAAAGCGTCCCAGGCGGTAGGGCGTGGCATCTAAAGTCTCATAGCGCCCTAGGCGGATCGCTTCCGAGAGTACTTTGCCGCTGGCCGGAGCTAGCATGACCCCATGTCCGCTGAAGCCTGTTGCCATATAGAGCCCTGGAAGCTCAGGGTGCGGCCCGAGAATGGGATTTTCATCGGGCGTCACGGCATAGTGGCCGGCCCAGCCGCGTTGTAACTGCACGTCGCCACTGCCTGGGAGCCGTCGTCGCAGGGTGGGTAAAATATGTGATTCAAACTGCGCCGCTTCCCAGTCGAAGTTGAAGCCTGGTGGCTCATCACGGATGATGTAGGACAGGAGCAGGTGATTCTCGGTTTCGGTATCATGGCGAAAATGCACATCGCTGCGATCGATGACCATCGGCAGCTTATAGCCGAGTGCCTTTGGCAGCGTTACATAACACGCTTGACGCCGCACCGGCTGCACTGGCAAGCTGATTCCGGCTAACCCGGCGACATGCTGAGCCCAGGCTCCCGATACGATCACCAACGCCTGGGTGGAGATCTCTCCGCTATCGCGTGTCTGCACCGCGAACGTTTGTCCAGTGGCCGGTGTGAAGCCGATCACCTCGTCCTGAAGCCAGGTGCAGTTCAGTTCCCGCGAGCGCTCAACAAACCCCTGCAATGCCCCACGCGGGTTGAGGTAGCCGTCACGCTGGCTGAACAGGGCATAGGATACATCCCCGACGTACAGGTCTGGGAATAACTCATGAACCTGCCCTGGCGGCAGCATCTCGACTTCCACCCCCAGTTGGCGCTGCACTTCATAGCGGCGGAACCAGGCGTCCCGGTTCTGGTCGTCCAGCAATAGCAAATAGCCGCGCTGGTGAAAATGTGCTTGCGCTCGTCCCCATGCTCCTGACATCACCGCATCGAAACGCTCGTAGAATTGCAGGCTATAGCGCGCTAGCTGAATGTTACAGGGAACGCCATACAGTTGTCGGACGCCGCCCAGGCTCATAGGGGTGGCGGCGCGGGCATAGGTGGTGTCGCGCTCAATGACCAGAATGCGGCCGGTGAAGCCATCCTGACGCAAGTGGTACGCGATGCTAGCCCCAATAATGCCGCCGCCGATCAACACCACATCTGCTGTTTGCACCATGGATGACGGTCTCCTCAATAGTCCACGTCTCCTTTCCCTGCCGACAGCCTCCGAGACTCAGCTATGGCTGGGGAGAACAAGAGAGAGCTGGAGAGTGCGACATTATATCATGGATGCCGGACTGGCAATGGGGACGATGGCATGCAGGGTATAGAGCGGGCGTAGGCATGGAGGAAGGGCCCTTCCTGAGCCGCGAGTTGGCCAATGAAACGCTCTTCCGCCTGGACATTGAAATCCTTGGCGAGGGTTGCAGCGTTGGACATCTGGGTGCGGTAGAAGCCCCAGGCAAAGAACGCACCGATGCCAGCGGCGCCTTCCAGTCCGGCTCCGACGCCCCCGATGGTGCCCGCGATGAGCGCGCCATGGAGCCCCAGCCCGATCAAGCCGTCGAGTGTATGGCCGGTATAGATTTGTCCGGTGCCGGGGAGTATCGTGGAGAGCATCCTGGCGACGGAGGGAGATCGATGCGGTAGTTCGGGAGGGATGACCAATGCGGCGGCCAAGCGTTCGCCGGATGCATGGTAAGGGCTGGCAGCGTCCACCTGTGCAAAGGCGTCGCGCGCCTCAGTCCATCGCCGTTGCCGCACGTAACTCCAGCCCATCAGGTAGGCGGCGCGCTGTGCGATGAGGCTTCCGGGGTACTGGCGCCTCAGCTCGTGGAACAGGCGAATGGCCTCCATTCGATCGCCCCCGCGGGCATGTGTCTCCGCCATCCACAGAGTGGCTTCTGCCCGCATCGCATCATCTGGCACCGTCTGCGCGATCCGGCGGAACACCTCAAATGCCTGCAGCCAACGCTCCCCGCAGAAAAATGCTAGGCCAATCGCCAGTTGGGCCTCCAGAGCCAACGGATGTTCCGGTTGAAAAAAGAGGAAGCGCTGGAACTCACCGATGGCGCGATAATATTCCCCGGCGGCGAAGAGCGAGTGGGCAAACGCAAAGACCGGTGGCCGGGGAACAGTTGAGGTCGGGTGGGATAGAACGCGTGGTAAGGCGGGAACCAGCGCAGTGGGGAAGCTTAACCACAGCCCCCACAGACAGCAGAAGACGAGCCGCAACATATGCCCCACGCCAGCTCCTCAGTCAGCGTCCTGGGCCCACCAGAAATCGTTGGCTTCAACCGGGTCGTAGGAACGCTGGATGCCATATTTGACGATGTGGGGGGCGCGCTGCTGCTCATCCCATTCGTGCAACAAGCGGTCGGTCGTCATCATGATGCCGATCAGCATACCGTGCTTAGCGACGGCTTGGCCGAGAAACCCTGAAGCCGTCGGATACATTACCGAGCGGGGTCCATCGGCCCTGGTCAGCACCTGGTGCCAGGCCGTCAGCGCACCACGGACAGCCAGCCCCGGCACAGAGGTCTCGGGCTCGTTTGCACGCATAGCCTCTACCGTGGGCCGAGGCCATGGGCCGCGGAGCTTATCGGTGGCTGCTGCCAGGCCCACCAGGCCGCATGTTACCAGCACAGTGACCCAGATTGACACGACCCAAGCTGGCTTGGCGTTCTTCGGCATGCGTCATCGACTCCGGCTCGCGCCTACCCGCCGCCACTCCGACGGGAAAGGGACTACCGCTTTTGCTACTTGAGCAACTCCGCCAGAGCCACGGGAGTTGTGGTCGGCATGGAGCAGGCGAAATTGTGGCAGACGTAGGCGGTAGCCTTCCCCTCCACTTGCGTCATCTCGTCTACGGGCAAATGTGCGAAGGCGTCGGCAGGGCCTCCCGTGGGATCGATCGCCAGCAGGATCTTATTGGGCAGATACGATTCGTGCACCAGACGCAGCAACGACTGTGTATCGGCCTGATTGCCGCGACCGATGATGACGATTTCCTTGGGGGTCTCCAGGTAGAAGTCCAGGGCGCAGAGCATCTGGCCGAAACTGAACGGTTCGTCTTCCATCCTATCACGGAACAGACGCAAGGTCTGCTCTCCCTTCTGGAGCAACTCTTCTTCGCCGGTGTAATAATACAACCGCAAGAGGTTGAGAGTCGCGACCGAATTTCCACCGGGGACGGCATGATCGAAGGGGTCTTTGGGGCGATGGATGAGCGCTTCATGGTCAGGCCCGGTCAGGAAAAATCCGCCCTGCACCTCATCCCAGAAATTGGCCAGCGTGGCGCGATTGAACTCCTCAGCCAGCGTCAAGAACCGTTGTTCACCGGTCGACTCGAAGGCGTCAAGCAGACAGGCAACAAAGCAGGCATGATCGTCAAGGTAGCCAGCCAGCTTGGCCTGCCCATCCTTGAAGCTATGGAGCAGACGGCCATCGCGCACCAGATGCGACAGCAGGAACTCGATCGACCGCACGGCATCCTGCTTCACCTGGTCATCTTCAAGCAGGTTGGCGGCATCGAAAAAGGCCGAGATCATCAACCCATTCCAGGCCACGATCACCTTTTCATCCCGAAATGGCTTGATTCGTTCCTCGCGCGCGCTGAAGAGCCGCTGACGGGCCTCGTCGAGCAGGCGCTCGACGGCGGCTGCTTTCTCACCGAATTCCTGCGCCACCCAATCGGCTGCTACAGCACGATGCAGAATGCTCTTGCCATGCTCGAAATTGCCCTGTTCATCCACGCCATAGGCTCGACAAAAGACCTCGCCGATCTCAGGCCCGACCACCGCCGCGACCTCTTCCGGGGTCCAGACGAAAAACTTCCCCTCCTCCCCCTCACTGTCGGCATCCTGAGTGGCGTAGAAGCCTCCCGCGGACTGGAGCATCTCGCGCTGGACGTACCCCACGGTTTCCTGCACCACGCGCCGGTAGAATGGATTCTTGGTGATACGGTATGCATCAGCGTACAGGCGAATGAGCTGGGCATTGTCGTACAACATTTTCTCGAAATGTGGGACCAACCAGTGGGCATCGACTGAGTAGCGATGGAATCCGCCGCCGAGTTGATCGTAAATTCCCCCTTGTGCCATCTTCTCCAGGCCTAACAAGGCCATGCGCAGGTAGGGCTCGTTCCCTGTCGCCCGCCAATAGCGTAGGAATACTGCCAGGAGCATGGGGTTGGGGAATTTGGGTTGCGTGCCGAAGCCACCATAGGTTTCATCGAAGGAATTGTTCAGTTTGCGCGCCGCGTTCTCGATGACGGTCTTACCGAGGGGAAGGGCAGACGCACGGAACGTCGACAATCCGTCGAGTCCCTGCAACACCCGCTCCGTCGTCTGGCGGATCTCGGCTTTATGTTCACGATAGTATTGGGCCACCGCCTCGATGACCTTGGGGAACCCTGGACGGCCGAATCGATCATCGGGGGGATAATATGTTCCACCGTAAAAAGGCTCTCGGTCAGGTGTGAGGAACATCGTCAGCGGCCACCCGCCACCAACTCCAAACATCTGTACGACATACTGGTAGATCTGGTCCAGATCCGGGCGCTCCTCGCGGTCGACCTTGATATTCACAAAGTTCTGATTCATGAGCTCAGCGATGGGCGCGTTTTCAAACGATTCATGCTCCATGACATGGCACCAATGGCAGGCTGAATAGCCGATGCTGAGCAAAATGGGTTTATCCTCTGCTTTGGCTTTCGCCAGGGCTTCTTCACCCCATCCATACCAATTCACCGGATTATGGGCATGTTGGAGGAGGTACGGGCTGGTCTCATGAATCAGGTGGTTGGTATAGCGATGGTCCATTGGCTCGCTCACTTTCCGTCTGTACACGACCTTGGCGATGGGGGGAGACGAGCGCAGTAGGAGCCTGCGCCTGTTGTCCTCATACTGTACAGTACCATACTGCCATGAGAACCTCAATCGTCTTTGGAAAATTAGTCATATATTTCAAAAATATACACGAATCAAAACCAATATGCAGGTGGGATCGGTGGTTGAGATGAAGAGGTGGCCGGAGGCGTGGCTTGGCCATATTTTCCAGACAGCCCGTGGCTGTGACTATCGGCCTGCCCGAAATCGGTACCGCTCCTGCACATAACTTCCCAGTTCCTGACACCAGAGCGGCACATGGGACAGGGCCAACCCCAGTTGAAGGGGGAGTCTTGGAAATTCGTTCAAAGGTGCGCCCAGGGCCACTGTTGCGGCGATGGGCATATCCCAGCGTTCACGGGCTTCCCCAAGCATCTGCAGCGGATGACGCCAATGGCAGGCCATATAGTGTACGACTCTCCTGCGCTCACCGGCTCCGAGGCAGCGATCCCATTGCCGTAAGACGGCTGGGATGAGCCAGCGGGGTAAGTGGTTGGCGTGATCGGCAACCGGGGTGTTTTCGATATCGGCAGCCAGGAGCTGGTGCGCTAGCCCTAGTGTGCAGGCCACCCAACCGGCGTGGCGGCTATTCCCTCCCAGGCAACGGTCCCAATCGAAGTCCGGCGGCCGAGATTCCAGCGCCGCGGCGATATCACAGAGCCACAGCGGGCGCCAGGCATTGTGGCGCAGGAAATGGCGGATTAAGACGACCAGATGGTCCTCGGCGGCCAGGATACGGATATCGACGTCGTTGAGACGAGCGGTTTGTGAGCGTGCGTAGAGAACGTCGAGACTTTGGCCACACATCCACCTTAGGCCGCGATGCAGGTCCACGGGGCATTCGCCACCATTGCCCTCGTTGAGCACGGTCAGGGCCGCACCGTGTTGTTCGGGGCGCACGACGATATCAAGATCGCCAAACGGACGCAGGCCGGACTCCGGATAAAGCCGGGCCACGGCCCAGCCTTTGATCAAGAGCGGTTCCACCCCGGCGGCGCGCAGCGCGCCGAAAAGCTGTTGCAGCACCTGCTCACGTACGGTTGTGCGAATGGTGTGCAAACGATAGGCTTGCTGCAGGGTGCGGGCCGCGGCGGATGTCCGCAGACGGCTGTGTCGAACACGGTGCCAACCGAGCGCCCCTCCTCCCGATCGCAGCAGCAGCGGGGTAACCTGTTGTAACTCGCCCTCGGATGTAGCCAGGGGAGGAGGGTTATGACGCCAAATTCCCCTCAGCAGTGAGGCCAGGACACTACCGGGGGACGTTACTATACTCATAGGACTTCTCCAGATATTTCAGGAGCCGTGGGGCGACTGCGCTGGCCTCGCCACGTCCACCCTTGAGGATGATGGCGTTGGCGGCGACCCGCTGCAGGATAACCAGAACATCGGCGGGTTGGCGGCGCGCCGACACCGTATTCGCCAACAAGGCTAACACCCCGTGCCCAGGGGAGAGACGTCGCGGTCGCCAGCTGGCCCCAGCCTTGTAATGGCTAACCACTACAAGACCGATGGGCAGGGGCGTGGAGCCCGTACTGCCACTCAGCGTCTCTGCGGGGTGCCGAATCGCCCTCCCTCCGGGATCCGCACGCAGGGACAACGGCTTGAGATATGGATGTACTCGTCCCTGCTCATCCAACACGGCATATTCATCCGAATAATAGGTCGCACCGGCAGTTACCAAGGCTGCGACCAGTGTACTTTTGCCGCTGTGGCTCCGCCCTGGGATGAGGACGGCCTTCCCTCGCCAGCCGACCACACCGGCGTGTACGAACCGCCGACGGGGTGCGGCTTCAGCCACATGCAGATGGACATGCGCTTCAAGGGCGTCGAAAACCTCCTCAAGATCGAGTGATCGCGCCACACGCAGCGCATTCGCATACAGTAAGTGGAAACGACGCACTGCCGCCCTTGCTCCAGCTCCCCCTACGACCAACGAATAGAGGATATCCACCTGGGGGGAGGAGGCGGGTTTCCATGCCGGCGGCAGATAGATTCCAACTCGTTTCAGCACATCGGTCTCGCTCACTCGGATCCCGACGCGCACCCCATAGGCGGTAAAGGCCCGTCCAGCCGCCCAGCCCAGGCGGTCGATTTTCTCCATTCACGTCGACCCAGACTTGAGATAGGGGAGAATCGTTTCGGCCACTGCTCGTCACTCCCATGCGAATGGCATCATGTCCTGAACCGCGTGCCTGACGACTCCCCATGGTGCAGAGGCGCCGACACACCCATCGCTGATACACGCACCACTGGTACAATAGGGTCAACTGGAGTCACTGATCTCGATCCTAACACGGAAGATAAAATTGATCAATAAAATTCATAAATATATGGAGAATAAGCCAATAACTGTACTCATAGTTGCTGACGCAGTTGATTCGATATTTGCATTAGCTTCCATAAGACTTATAGGGTTTGAAGAGCTGCACCCAGCACTGTGCCCTGGGCAGCAGGCGATGCGCAAATCTATGCAGCGATCGGGTGAATGCGTCTAGGCTGGGAAAGAATCGAACGAGGCAGGAAACGAGCCGTGGACTCAGCCACATCTTCCTTGACCCGGAATAGGAGACCACAAGCGTTTAGACGGCACCGAGCGCAACGCGCTTACGGCAGTTTTCGGATAGCGACAATGCGAGATTTTTTCTCCTCACTGACCCGAAAATGGATACGATCTCCGGCTTTGAGGCCATTGAGCAGGGCTGGATCCGACACGCTGAATGGCATTTCCATTGGTCCCATGAAATACCCAGGCGCTCGAATGGGCTCGTGATCCAGCAGAATCTGCCCTTGATCTGCCATAATGCCGACCACCGTTCCTTCTGATTCGTACGGACCCCACTCGCCAGCCTGGAGCCCTGGG
Organism: uncultured Nitrospinota bacterium; assembly: GCA_963707985.1. Classification (GTDB taxonomy): domain Bacteria; phylum Tectomicrobia; class Entotheonellia; order J063; family CAVPRW01; genus CAVPRW01. The sequence goes on from CAVPRW010000010.1 coordinate 256,480, forward strand.
ATGGCACAAACCGTCCAGAACGTGATAGCCAGCATGATTGTAGTCAATCGAACCACTCGGCATTGGCACAGGCGCATGGCGGGGGTCGCGCTCTGACCGGTATTCGGCGAGACAGAATATTTCAATCTTGTGTGGACTGATTGAGATGTTGTGCGACGTTGTGTCATAACTGAGTTCCCTCTCGACCCTGGATTGCCAGATATCAGACGACGGCACGTCTGCTGCTCAGGTGCGAGCCAATCCGGAGGGCGTTGCACTCATCCTCTCGAGGAGGTAACCCATCGGATTGGCGGCCTTCGGTGGGGAGAAGGCCAGCCTCCGCGACGTTAGTGGGATTATAACATGCTCCCCAAGCCGGGTAACATGATAGTAACCGCTTAAGCCTAGGCTCGTTGACACCGGGCGACAGCACGCTAGAATATCATGCTGACATGGCAACGGGATCGATTCAGGCAACGAATGGCACAGTCCCGGCGGATAGCCTCCATAGAATCCGAGGGTTTATGGCTTGAAGTACGGCCGGATCACCTCACATGCCACGCGTTCCATCCTGGATGGCTACAAGTTATCACGCAAGTATTTCCCCGGTTAGATCTACATTGTGCCCCGTCGGGTCGGGTGCCTCATGTCCCGATGCTCGGGTGCAGAGGGGGTGATGTGCGCTTTCGCGTCCATCTTCGTGCCCCACCGCCGATTGTGATTCCAATAAACTATGCGCATCAGCTCGCCTCCGTCGTCTACCACCTTCTCGGCCGCTCTTCTTCAGCATATAGGGCGTTTCTGCATAGTCAGGGCTATGGCACAGGCGATCGTCGCTTCAAACTGTTCACCTTCTCCCCTCTCTTTGGTCAGCCACGCCAGGTGGTGGCCGGGCATTTACGCTTCGAGACTACCGCAGTGACATGGTCCATCACCTCCCCAGTGGAAGCCTTCATCCGACATGTGGTCCAGGGCATTCTGAGCCTCGATCAGATCGAGATAGCCGGCGTTACTTTCATAGAAAAGAGGAGACTTATGGCATGCCTGGCCGCTACGAAGATTGGTTACGGCAGGCGCGACGAGATATCAGCCACGCGCAAAACGCCTTGGAGGATGGCGATTACGATTGGGCCTGCTTTGCAGCCCAGCAAGCGGCCGAGAAAGCCGTTAAAGCCCTCTTCCGATTCCTCGCTGCAGACGCTTGGGGTCATTCCGTGAGCTTGTTACTCGGCAGGCTCCCCGAGACATACAGACCTCTCGAAGCCATGATCGATGGCGCCAAGGAACTAGATAAGCATTACATCCCTTCGCGTTATCCCTATGGCTTTGACGAGGGTGCCCCACTTGATTACTACACCAAAGATGAAGCCACACGGAGCATAGGCCATGCGCGAGTCATCATCACCTTCTGTGAAGGTCACATTTACCAACCGAGAACAAATCCTCACAGCCCTGAAGAATCTGATCCAGGAGTGGGCCCAACAACACCCGGAGCTTGAGCAGGTCATCCTGTTTGGCTCATTTGCGCGTGGCGATTATTTCCCCGGAAGTGATGTGGACGTGCTTCTCATCCTTGAGAACTCAGACCAACCGCTTCTATACCGTAGCCGAAAATTTCTTCCAACCCATTTTCCGGTTGACATCGATGTATTTCCTTACACTAGAGATGAAATCGAGCGCTTCATGAATGATCCTCAGAGCCTCGTGGTGCAGGCGCTGTCCGAGGGCAAACAGATGTACCCTTTAACTGGTTGCGAGTTTTAGACACCGCAGAACGCTCGCAGGTAGATCAACACATACGCTAACAACTTCATCCCCGTATAGTCAAAATATTCGAACTCGCCTTCCCCCTGGAGGTTAGGCCTTTACCACCGTCTGTGCTTCAGCTTGTCTTCTGCTCCACTTTCACCCATACTCAGCATCAATTATGGATAGCAAAAGCTGAGAGGTGCGGCGATGGACTGGAAACACCTGCTCGCATACATCACGGCGACTGTCGATCAGGAACTGCTGGTGTGCAACGAATATCTGGTCACGGAGAATCGCATCCTCCGCACCCAAATCAAGGGGCGCCTCCGGTTGAGTGACGGCGAACGTCAGACCTTGGCGGAGATTGGCCAGAAGCTAGGGAAGCAAGCCTTGGAGGAAGTGGCCACGATCGTCAAACCCGAGACCGTCCTTGGCTGGCACCGGAAACTGGTCGCCCGGAAGTTTGACGGTTCCCAACAGCGCAAGGCTCCCGGCCGTCCCACGATCGACCAGGAGGTGGAGGCCCTGGTGGCGCGTATGGCCAAGGAGAACCGCTCCTGGGGTTATGACCGGATCGTCGGCGCACTGGCCAACCTGGGCTATACGATCAGTGATCAAACCGTGGGCAATATCCTCAAGCGCCACGGTATCCCACCGGCACCAGAGCGTAAAACCACGACAACCTGGAAGGAGTTTATCCTCACGCACATGGATGTGCTCGTCGCCACTGACTTTTTCACCGCTGAGGTCTGGACAACGGCAGGGTTAGTGACATACTACGTGCTCTTTTTCATCCACCTCGCCAGTCGGCAAGTCCATCTGGCCGGCGTGACGCCCCATCCTGATGAGCGATGGATGGTGCAGAGCGGCCGTAACGTCACCATGACTGACTGGGGCTTCCTGTCTCCCGGGCAGTACCTCATCCATGACCGGGATGGGAAATATTGCCCCGTGTTTCAGCACATTATTGATGAGGCTGGCGTGAAGCGCGTTCCATTACCGCCGCGGTCGCCGAATCTGAATGCCTACGCGGAGCGGTGGGTGCGCTCAGTGAAGGAGGAGTGTCTGTCGCGACTGATCCTGTTTGGGGAAGCGTCGCTCTGGTATGCGCTTCAAGAGTATGTGGAGCACTACCGTCACGAGCGGAATCATCAGGGTTAGGACAATGTGCTGCTCTTTCCTATCTCAAGAGGAGACGGAAGGCGTACAGGCCCGGTTCACTGTCGAGAACGGCTCGGCGGACTCCTGAAATACTACGAGTGTGAGGCCGCATGAGTTTTTTGACCAAACGACCAGCAAAGTCTTCCAATCCATGCGTCTGTCCCCCTCCGTTTGCTCCGCCCTCCATGGGCGTCGAGTATACGTAATGGGGTGGACAGGAGGCGAGCCGAAGCGTGAGCCATGGCAGGGCCGTAAACGCTGCCGTCAAGCCGGTTTCGAGTTTTTTGACCATACGCGATTATTCCGATGAGACGAAGCGATTTGCGATCGCGCCGAGGTCACGATTCTTTGTCTCGAGCTCCCTCCGTCGCTCAGAATACTCTGACGTTAGGCGTTCTGACTCGTCGAACGTTCCGTCTTCGTTGTATCGGACAGCTGATAGGAATCGAGTATCTCCCTCGAATGCCTGCGCGGCCTACTCTGTGAGGGTTTGGAAGGTTCGCTCAGCCGTTTCCAGAGGTGCCTTGAGTTGGGTCCGTACCTCACGATGAACCGCCCCGAGGCCTTCGCTGTACTGCCTGAGGAGCGGCATAAGGGCAATGAGGCCATTCCCATTGGCACGCTGTTTGAGTTCCTCGAGTATTGGAGGTTTGAACTTCTTATCCTGAGCAAGTTCCCTTACACCAATGGCAGGGACGACGCTGAATCTCGAGCGGGCTGGCTGGAATCGCTCCTCATGGACGATAGGGAACGAAATAGCATTAACCGGAAGTCCTCGATGCTGAGCATGATTTCGCAACGCCTCCATTGCCCTGTACCCAAAGCGGTCATCGTACTGCGCATTCATAACCTTTCTTATGCGCGCCACCACACGGCCACCATCTTGAAGGGCCTCTGAAATGTCGTGCTTTACTTGGTCCACGTATAGCCGCGCCGTCGCAAGGTAGTTGGTAAGTCTGCGATTCGTGCTACGCCGTGCGTGATTTAGGAGCTCGTCAATCCGACCAGGAAAGAGTGAGTACTCAAGCGCCATGTCGAGGAGATGACGTTCGAGATCCGCGTGATTCTCCAGTGCGATGTCGAACTTTTCCTCGACACCCAACCCAACGCTGAGCGTGACCCGCGCCCGTTGTGCGGCAGCGAACTCCTCCGCCGAGATTGGCACGTCTTTGTCGAAACCGATGTATGCGCAGGTAACGCCGTACCTTACTGCATCAGTCATGTGTCGCTCCTGAGCGCTCCCGTCGCCCAACTATTGAGTATCTGGCCATGTTTGCGTCAACGCCTCCTTGAACTAGTGCGAAGTCAAGCCGGCCCCACCCGTGCGTGATCAGTACAGCACATAATGGACCAAATGGCTGAGTCACTTCCGCGCCAGTGGCGCTCTGATGGGATCGCCGAACACGTCGATGATGAAGCGGTCCACGCCTTTGAAAAAGGCTTCCGCTAATCCTGCGATTGAGACGAACACCTGATCTGGAGCCGCTTGTGGGTTGTAGATGACTTCTGGGTCCGATTGATCGACATACCCGATCTCCCGGCATTTGCCTTCGCGGCTCAGCCGTGACATGACGCTATAGTTGTGGAGCATGCCGCACCGTGCCCCATAGAGATCAAGCCCTGTGAGCTGTTCCTGACAGGGGAAATGCAGATATTGCTCAGCCCAGCGGATGAAGGCAGCACGGGTGACATCCTGCTGGCCCTCCGGCAGACTGAGGAAGGCCATGGCATCGATCCACGCGTAAATCAGGATGACGGCAGAGCGATAACATTGCTGCTCAAGTAGCACCTCTATGCCCTGCTTGATCCCGACATGAATGACGTTTGAGATCGATGCCTGCGGAACCTCGCTCATGAGCCATACACTCCTGGGAATGCTCCTCGCTCCACTGTGGTCGGCTGCACTCCACACCGAAGTCCGGTTGTGGTAACGCGGTTTGGAAGGGCTGTGCTGGACCACGTTCGCGCCCATTCGTGACGCCTGCCGCGAGACGGGGCGCTGACCCACCTCTGTGTAACGTTTATGGGGCCTCGCTGGCTGCCCGGCGAGGATTAGGGACCGCGTCGATGATCTGGTCAAACGTGCAGGCCCGCCCTTGAAACCCGTATATTTCGTTCACAAAGTGGTGGTAGGCAGGGTCCCTGGCCTCCAGACTCTTGAAGGCTTCGGCGACGGTGTGGAGCACGAGATAAGCGTCCTGCCGCCAAATCCGTAAGGGAAGCAGATTGAGCTTGAGGTGGGTGGACTGTCTGGTCTGAGGATCGAGCACCTGGTGAAATTTCAGATCGCCGTAGCCTGCCTGGAGAGCCGGTGGGGACACAAACTGCAGCGTCTCGAGCGTCTCCTGAACAATCTGGCCTTCCCAGAGATGGCTATGAGCAAGGACATCACGGATGACAAAGACCTCTCTGATCGCCTGGGTGAGTGGAGACTCCGGGGTCACCTCCAAGAAATACCCCAGCGCAGACTTCCGGCCCTGTCGCGTTCATGGTAACGGACCCAGGCAATCCCTGACTCGAACACCAGCGCGGCCAGGACGATGATCGCAGCCGAATACCCGTTCTCGTTCCGGCTGGTTTGTACGTCATTTGGAGCTTTGGCGGGCTCAGCCATCAAGGTTTCGACAACCCTCACCAAGGGTTGGATCAAGGCAGGGCCAATCGGTGAAATATAGCCGAACGGCGTCTCGACCATACGATTCGTCTCCTCCTCCAGGCTTTGCTGATCAATCACCGGCCACGGGCGGCGCAGGGGTAGGGGCACGGGAGCCCCGCTCGACGGCCTCATGGCAGGGTCGGACACCCCGCTCCTCCGCCTATAGGCGCACCTCCACCCCAGCGCGCACCGGCATCTCGAAACACCAGCGGAGATGTCAGGGTCGCCAGCGCGTTCGGCGTTCTCGCCGGGCCGGTTCCTGATTGACGTAGATGCGAAGCTTTTCCGTGGGCGGCACGGATCAGTCGATCAGCTGAGTTGCCTCACTCGCACAAACACCACACGTGGAAGATATCAATAGGCGTCGCTTGGCCCTTGCGATCGGGCCACTGAAAGGTCCGCTCATGACGGCTCAGAAAAACAGCTTCGGCGGCCGGTGTTGAGCAGGCCCCTTTCATGGTTGTCCGTGCCGGTAGCTGCTGGGTCTGGAGAGTGGACATGCGCGGAGCTTCGGACATCGCAGGCAGCAAAGACTGTTCGATGGTGCGGCCGTTGCGGGCGTAAGCGAGCATCATGGCCTCCTGCATGGCCCACGCGTAGTCGCCGCGTACGAAGCGGATGAGGCCATCGTCACAGTATTTGCTGCCTGCAGGGTGCGCAGCGTCCACTGGCTTGGCTTCGATGAACAGGCCCTCGTGTTCGGAGAGCACCGAGCGTGGCTCGGTCTCGTCGTTTCGGAGTTTGAAAAAGAGGTCGGGGGCTTTGTTGAGGCTCTTGCCGTCGTAGTTGGCCCACTGGGCTTGACGGCTGACGAATTCGAAGTTGCGCTTGTCGAAACCCGGCACCTCGCCGCTCTGGCGGAGGTTGTTCTCAATCGTGCTGCGGAGTGCGGCGGTGACTCGGTCTTCGTGAGCGGCGGCGAGGTTGAATTGCTGTTCGCGCAGCAGCTCGAATGCGCGGAGCACCACGCGGCGGATGAGGAGCAGGACCGGAAGGCCAAGGCGCGGATGAGGGAGGTGATAACGCTCCGGCTGGAACGCCGAGCGTGAAGAAGCCCGCTGTGTCCGACGTGCTCATGCGTGCTCCGGCGAGACCACACTCGCCCAGTCGTTCGCGGATGATGTGTTGTGCGCAGAGCCGAGCACGCGTGACAGTCCACCACCGGCGCTGATTGAGCAGGCCGAGCAGCAGGCCGCGCTTGCGCGGCGCGTGCACAATGATGCGGCTGCAGCCGCGCTGGTTGGCCGCTTCCATCGCTTTTCGCATCAGGCTGGGATTGACCGACACCGAGTCCGCCTCGCGCGAGACGGCCAGGAAGAACCACGGTTCCCGCCATGTGTCGGGCTGAAACTCCGCCTCGCGCACCGCGACGTGTTCGCCGCAGACATCGAAATACGGTTCCAAGTGCTTCGCGCAGCGTTTGCACGAAATCGGCGCGTGTGTCGCGAGTCGTGCGGTCGAGCGCGGCCTTGCCGGCTTTGCGATACGAGGCGGCGGCGAAGAGCGTGTCCTCGGCGACCTGCACCGCATCCGCATCAAGCCCGTAGAGTCGGAAGATGAACTCGTTTATTTCTCGCCACGGCTTGCTCGCGTCGTGCTGAAGTCGCTGCGCAAGGCTGCGGATGGTGGTCTTGGTCTTGGTGGGAATCTTGGCAATGTGCGGGGAACGGCAGGGCGTCGAAGTCCTGCTTTGTGAACATCATGCGGTCGGCTCCCTGCGACACACTGACCATCAGGGCAAAGTATCGGAAGAGAGTGCTGTGCGCCAAAAGGAAGATGAGCGAGGCAAGCGTCTGCTCTTCGGGATGCCCGGCGCACGAGTAGCCATAGTAGCTTTGCGAAAATGCCACAGCTTGAGTCGGATAGATAGGCCTTTGGGGAGCATGGGTCGTCGCCTGGGGCCTGTGGAATGATGACGAGCGGCGGTTGATAGAGTTCCTCGCGACGCGGCATGTGAGCGCTACTTTGGCCTCTGGCGTTCTTGCCGAATAACTCCCCGTATGTCGTCGTGGCCGCGGTGAATCCGAACAAGACGGCTCACGTCGGTGCCTCGAAAGACTGGTAGACTCGCCAAGGAAATCTACGAACTTCTGAGCCAGATTGGGAGAGCGATTGTACCCTTGCCCAGTCTTGGCACCGTCCGCGTCCCACTCAGCCCAGCGGGCTCCAAGGGTCTTGTGGTCGATGTTCGACAGTGCCTCCATCACCTCCACATCCAGCCACGTCCCGAGCGATAGTGTCTTGAGCAGCCACGGCTGTTTCTCGACACGAGCGACGCTGATAGGATGTCGCGGCTTCGTAATCAATGCGGAAGCGTCCGTCGTCCGTTGAGTTCGGGTTCGTGAATGGGCGCAGCGTAGTGGAAGCGATGTTCTGGCGCGGGCTTTGCGTTGCGTGCAAAGAACACGCAGAAGGGCATCTTCACGTCCTTCCAGACCGACGACCACCGCAGATCCGCTCCGTTGATAAGTCCCGTCACTTCGACGCTACGCAGCACGGCACGCCATGCCTCGAAGCCTTTACCAGAGGTGCGCCCGAAAAGCCGCGCGGGCATGGCAAGAGCGATGACGCCGCCGTCTTTCGCCCACTCCATCGCTCGCCAGAGGAATGGCAGGTCGGGATTCTTGTCGGGATTCTGGAAGCGCTTTGCCAAGTCATCCAAGCCGCGCGCAGTCAGCACTCGGCGGCCAATCGCGGTGAACGCTTTGTTCAGTGCATCGGTGGCGGACTTGCTCGCCTTTGTATCCGCAGCATTGCCGTCTTTATCCTTGTCGTCGCGCAGTCGCGTCCACGGCGGATTGCCGATGACGATGTCGAACGTCTTGTCGAAGTCCGGCGAGACTTCTGGGCCGAGACTGCCCAGCGGGAATGCCTGCTTCCCTTGAGACTCTGCGCCACCAAAACGGTAGAGCACTTCGCCGCGGAGATTGCGCGGGAACTTGAGTGCCTGCGGCGGACGTGGGCTGGCATTGAGTTCGATGGCAGTGATGTAGAGCGCGAGCGCCGCGAGTCGCAGAGCGGACTCGCTGATGTCGAAGCCACGCACCTGCTTGTAGAGAATGTTCTGTATGACCGCCGTCTTGGGTCGTTCGTCGTCTTGCAGCCAACGCTCGCGGACGAGGCGACGGAACGCGAGCACGAGGAAAATCCCCGCGCCGCACGAGCTATCGAGCACCTGTGCGCCAGCCTTGTCTTTCGTGGCGGCGAAGGCCTCCTCGACCATCAGTCCGGCGATGGTGCGCGGCGTGTAGTGGACACTGGTGTCCCGAGCCGTGCGCGGGTCGGCACGATGACTGAAGCTCTCATACACCTGACTGAGCACGCCAACTGGGATGTGCGCGAAATCGAGGTCGCCCCAATCGAGTTCGGTTTGGACAGTATCTCCAACGGCACTCCAGCCATGGAGAATCGCCTGGAGATGGGTGAAGATTTTCTTTCCCGACCAGATGCTCGGTGCGCTTGAAGAAACGAAGATACGCTGCCTCACGCGCATCGCGGCTATCGGCAGGAATGGATTCGTCGATGAGCGGGAGGAAGTCACCGTTGAAGGTCACGTCGAGCCACGCGGAGGTCTGCGCAGCTTTCTCCGCTGTGGAGAAGGCGTCTTTGAGTTCGTTCGCAGCCGAGCAGATGTCGTCGCGCTCGTGTTCCAGCACGATGCGCCGGTCTATGAGGAAGCGGAAGAATAGCGCGCGGCCCGCCATCGACAGGACTTCGAGCGCGTCCAACCGTCCCTTGCCGTCTTTGGGGACGAACTCGTTCGTCGTTTGTGTGAGTAGGTCGAAGATTTTGTGGAAGACGTAGTCCGTGCCGCGAAGCCGATGATTTTCCTCAAAGGTGCCATGCACAAGGCTCTGGAAGAACAACGGCGCCGTCGGGCTACGTTCATCGATCGTCTTCACAGGCCGCTGTATCGGCAGCCTCGTGGAACCCGATGGGGAAGATTTCCAACGAACCGGGCGCACGACACCCAGCCACGCTGGGTCGCTGCGGTTTGCGAGCCGACGCCGCACAACGGCGAGCGAGGTTGCGTCGCTCTTCACATCGCCACTCGCGTCCACGAGATAGAGTAGCGCGGTCCCTTGATGCTCGGCGACTGCCGTGAGAGCGGGCGCGTGGTTGCTCTGCTTGGGCAACAGGTCGAGGTAATCGAGCTGCACAGGGGCAGAGAGCTTTTCGTCGAGCCGTATGACGCTCGTGCAGCCATAGGCAAGCAGCCGGTCAGCGAATGGACGATCCTCAACCATGTTGGGGTCTGTCATATTCATTTGCTGCCAGTCAAAGGTGCCTCATTCAGCCGAGTGGTTTCGGCAGTTTGATCGGCGACATACCTCTCCGCTGCGTCACGCACGACCCACGCCAATGAGACCTTTTTCTGTTTGGCGATCTCTTCCAGAATCCTATACAGCTCCGGCGGAAAGCTGACGGACGCACGTAGCGAGGCCGCGCTCGGTGTCTTGCTGTCGTTTTCCTGTTTTCTTCTCGCCTTCATGTGCAGTGCCCCCGGCTTTCAACTGTGCACCACCTTACACCATATTGGTGTACTTGCAAACTATATATTTTGGCGCACTCGTAGTGTCACGCGCTCCGTGGGCTCCGGCGTCCACTTTGGTTCTGTCGCAATTTTTATTTAAGGCGATTTGAGGTATGATCTCCCGCTGTCATCGAGGGTGCCATGAGAGGGGGAGAGGCAATGCCGGTGAGCTTCAAAGGGGCCCATTTCCCGCAGGATATCATTCTGATGGGTGTACGGTGGTATGTGGCGTACCCGTTGAGCGATCGGCATGTGGAGGAACTCATGGAAGAGCGCGGGGTGCTGCTCGACCATGCAACCATCCAGCGCTGGGTCGTGAAGTACAGTGCTCAGTTGGAAGAGGCATTCCACCGCCGCAAGCGCCCGGTCGGGCGCCGCTGGCGCATGGACGAGACCTACATTCGGGTCAAAGGCGAGTGGCGGTATTTGTATCGAGCGGTGGATAAGTCCGGGCAAACCATTGACTTTCTCCTCACGGAGCACCGAGATACCGAGGCCGCGCTACGCTTTCTGATGCAAGCGATCCACCGTCACGGGGTCCCCGAGACAATCACCATTGATGGGAGCGGGGCGAATGAAGCGGCCATCAAGCGCTACAATGAGGAGCACGGCACCCACATCATCATCCGGCAGGTGAAATATTTGAATAATATCGTGGAACAGGACCATCGAGCGGTCAAACGGGTGACGCGTCCCATGCTGGGGTTCAAAGCGTTCGAGGCCGCACAGGCGACGTTGTCCGGGATCGAGCTCATGCCCATGCTCAAGAAACGGCAGCTGATGGTTGAGGCAGGAGACGAGGGCCTCACGGCGGCCGAACAGTTCTACTCCCTCGCAGCATAATCCCCACACGGACGGGGGCCACTGCCCCTGCACAGCCCCCTGAGCAAAATTTGCGACAGAGCCCTCCGATTTGTCCGCCCAGATGGACATGTTATAATAAAAGTTTCGACGTCGTTGACGGGCATATTATCTCTCTGACAGGTGACCTATGAGTACGTACGATATCGGCGGCAAGCCTCCATATACCGCGTGGGAGAACCAGCAACACCGACCTGTGTCGTTTGACGTTTCCCTATTAACGCAGGACGACCTCTATCTCTTCAATGAGGGCACCCATTATCGGTTATACAACAAGCTCGGAGCCCATCCGCTCACCGCCAACGGTGCCGACGGCACCTATTTCGCCGTGTGGGCCCCAAACGCTACCCAGGTTTCTGTGATGGGGGAGTTCAATCGCTGGGACAAAGCCAGCCATACCTTGCGTTCGCGAGGTGAATCGGGGATTTGGGAGGGTTTCATTCCAGGCGTTGGTCGGGGGACCATCTACAAGTATCACCTGATCTCCCGGTACCAGGGGTATCAAGTCGACAAGAGCGACCCCGTGGCGTTTTACTACGAGGTGCCACCCAGAACCGCGTCCATAGTGTGGGACCTGAGTTACACGTGGGGGGATCAGCCGTGGATGGCCACGCGCCATGCCAGAAACGCACTCGCCGCTCCGATGGCCATCTATGAGATGCACCTGGGATCATGGATGCGCGTGCCCGAAGAGGGAAATCGCTCTTTGACCTACCGTGAGCTAGCGCCCAAACTGGCCGAACACGTCAAGCGCCTGGGCTTTACCCATGTCGAATTTCTGCCGGTGATGGAACATCCCTTCTATGGTTCCTGGGGCTATCAAACCACCGGCTACTATGCTCCTACCAGCCGCTATGGCACCCCTCAAGACTTGATGTATCTCATAGATTATCTGCATCAGCATGAGATTGGGGTGATCCTGGATTGGGTTCCCTCACATTTTCCGACCGACGAGCACGGACTGGGATTTTTCGACGGCACGCATCTCTACGAGCATGCCGATATGCGGCAAGGGCTACACCCCGATTGGAATAGCTTCATTTTCAACTACGGACGTAATGAGGTGCAAAGCTTTTTACTGAGCAGTGGGCTGTTCTGGCTCGAAAAGTATCATGTCGATGGCTTGCGGGTCGATGCCGTTGCCTCCATGCTGTATCTCGACTATTCGCGCCAAGCCGGGGAGTGGATCCCCAATCCACACGGCGGCCGTGAGAATCTTGGCGCCATCGCCTTTCTGCGTCGCTTCAACGAGTTTGTCTACAAGGATTTCCCCGCCGTGCAGACATTTGCCGAGGAATCAACAGCCTGGCCAATGGTGTCAAGACCAACCTACGTTGGCGGCCTGGGATTCGGCGTTAAGTGGGATATGGGGTGGATGCATGACACTCTCTCTTATATGACGAAGGACCCTATCTTTCGTCCCTATCATCACAATCTCCTCACCTTCCGCATGCTCTATGCGTTCACAGAGAACTTTATCCTGCCGTTGTCTCACGATGAAGTTGTGCACGGGAAAGGCTCCCTGCTGGGCAAGATGCCTGGCGATGACTGGCAAAAGTTCGCCAATCTGCGGCTGATGTATGGCTACATGTACACCCAACCGGGGAAAAAGTTGCTCTTTATGGGGAGCGAGTTCGGCCAGCGGCAGGAATGGAATCACGACGTCAGCCTCGATTGGCACCTCGGTCAGTACGCCCCACACGCAGGTCTGCAGCGCTGGGTGGAAGACTTGAATCGGCTCTATCGCAGCGAGCCTGCGCTCTACGAGCTCGATAACCACCCGTCCGGCTTCGAATGGATCGATTGCAATGATGCGCCCGCAAGCGTGGTCAGTTGCCTACGCAAGGGACACTTGACGGATGACCTGATACTCGTCGTCTGTAATTTCACCCCCGTCCCCCGCCTCAATTATCGTGTCGGCGCGCCACGTGGCGGGTTCTGGCACGAGGTGCGCAATAGTGATGCGCACGACTACGGCGGCTCTGGCTATGGCAATATGGGGGGCGTTGAGGCCGCACCGGTCCCCTGCCATGGCCGACCCTATTCGTTGAATCTCACCCTTCCCCCTCTGTCGGTGGTGTTCTTCAAGCATGAGGAGTCCGGCGCATGAGAGAGGCCGCTCAGGACGCCCCGGCGACGCGGTATCTGCCATCGACCATCGGCGCCTGGACGGTCGGGGAGGGGCGCTGCCGATTTCGCGTATGGGCGCCGACAGCACAGTCGGTTGAGGTCCATCTGTTACCTCCAGCCGAGCGCTTCGTCCCCATGGCCGGGCGAAGGCGCGGCTATTATGAGGTGGTCCTCGACGGTGTTGAGCCTGGAACGTTGTATCGGTATCGCCTCGACGGCACGCTGGAGCGCCCCGATCCGGCGTCGCGCTGCCAGCCGGAAGATGTCCATGGTCCCTCGCAGGTGGTCGACTCGGATTTCGACTGGGATGACGACGCTTGGTGCGGGATCCCGCTGCGAGACTACATTGTCTATGAGCTGCATGTCGGGACCTTTACCCCGGAAGGGACGTTCGAGGCCATCATTCCCTACCTCCCTGAGCTCAGAGCGCTGGGGATCACCGCGGTCGAGCTCATGCCCATCGCCCAGTTCCCTGGGCAGCGCAACTGGGGGTATGATGGTGTCTATCCGTTCGCGGTGCAGCACTCGTATGGTGGTCCCGATGGCTTGAAACGGCTGGTGCAAGCCTGCCATCAGCACAGTTTAGCAGTGGTCCTCGACGTGGTCTATAACCATCTCGGACCAGACGGGAACTATCTGGGGGACTACGGCCCCTACTTTACCGAGCGCTACAAAACCCCATGGGGAGGCGCCCTCAACCTCGATGGGCCGTACAGCGATGAAGTGCGTCGTTTTTTCATCGACAATGCCCTCTTCTGGGTCACCGAGTTCCGCATCGATGCCCTGCGGGTCGACGCCGTCCATGCCATCCTGGACCACTCGGCGCAGCCGTTTCTCCAGGAGCTCGGCTTGGCGTTGCAGGCACGCGCTGAACACATGAATCGGCGCATTTATGCCATCGCCGAGAGTGCCCTGAACGATACCCGCATCATTCGCCCACGGGAGCTTGGTGGCTATGGGCTCGACGCCCAATGGAATGATGATTTTCACCACGCCCTGCGCGTATTGCTTACTGGAGATCAGGGTGGCTATTATCAGGATTTCGGGGAGCTCGGACATCTGGCCAAGGCGTTTCGCGAAGGGTTCGTGTATGCCGGCGATTACTCGACGTATCGGCGGCGGCGGCATGGTAATTCCTCCCAGCACATGCCAGCGCAGCAGTTCGTGGTCTTCACGCAGAATCACGATCAAGTGGGTAATCGCATGCTCGGTGAGCGCCTGAGTCAGTTGGTCTCTCTGGAAGCGCTCAAGCTGGCTGCCAGCGCCGTACTGTTGTCCCCTTTCATCCCGCTGCTGTTCATGGGAGAGGAATACGGCGAGGTCGCGCCGTTTCAGTATTTCATCAGCCATCTCGATGCGCAACTTGTCGACGCGGTGCGTCGGGGCCGGCGCGAGGAGTTCGCCAGCCTTCGCCTGGCACGCTGAACCACCCGATCCACAGGATATCGCAACGTTCCACCGCTCCAAGCTCAATCATCGCCTGCGCTCTGAGGGGCATCATCGGGCCCTGTTCGAGTTCTATCAGGAGCTGATCCGCCTTCGAAAAGAGCTTCCTGCTCTGGCACAGTTGAGCAAAGAGCACATGCACGTGGTCGGCTTCGAACGCGAAAAAACCCTCTGCATCCAACGTCGGTGCGATGTGCAGCAGGTATGGCTGATCCTCCACTTCGGAGGCTCCCCCATGTCGCTTCAACTGCTCTGGGATGCGGGGTTGTGGTACAAGCAGCTTGATTCTGCGGAGGAGCGCTGGGGTGGGTCGGGGAGCCCTGTCGATCCAGCGCTCGCGTCCGAGGGCGAGGTCACCCTGCATTTAGCTCCCGAAAGCTGCCTGGTGTTTGCGCAGATGACCGAGAGTTGATTGCGGACCAGTGCTAGTGTATGTTTGAAACCTGCAGCAAAGCCCGACACGGATATCTTTCCACCGCGAACATGGTGATGGCAGAAGAGGAGTGCAAGCCTCATGGCGGGAAGCAGTGACACCTATCACGAATCGCTCGATAAACTTTCTTCCACAACCCAAGACATGCACCGGGCGCTCGTCTCTCTGCAGGAAGAATTGGAGGCCGTCGACTGGTATCAACAGCGCGCGGATGCCACAGAAGACGCCGAGCTCAAAGCCATCCTGGTGCATAACATGCGTGAGGAGATCGAACACGCCTCGATGGTCCTGGAGTGGTTGCGACGCAACCATCCGGACTTTTCAACACATCTACGCACCTATCTCTTTCAGGAAAAACCGATTCTTGACATTGAAGCGGTAGACCGTGCAGCCAATGGCAATGGTGCAGCGAATCCGGGACGACCACAGCGCATGGGACTGACAATCGGGACGATGAAAGGGGAGTAAATGTATGGATTATCTGAATCGGCGGATGGCGCCGTTCGGCGAAGACATCTGGAAACGCATCGACGAGGCAGCTGCGAACGCGGCACGCGACCTATTGACCGGACGCCGATTTTTAGAAGTCGACGGCCCCTATGGCGTCGGCCTGACCTCGGTTGAGGTGGGGCATGATGATTTCTGTCGGCAGCCAACCCCTGAGGAAGCCGGCGCAGTTATGGGCCGGGCCATCTCGGTACCGATGCTACGCAAAGACCTCCGCCTCAGCATCCGCCGCGTGGCCGCTTTTAGCGATATGGGCCAGCCGCTCAACCTCACGCCGGTGGAGGATGCGGGGGAAGCGGTGGCGCGGCGAGAGGAAGAGTTTATCTATTATGGCCAGGCCGACTTCCGTTTGCAGGGGTTACTGACGGCCGAGGGCCGGGCCCACCACGACGGAGGGGATTGGGGAAACATCGATCAGGCCCTGGAAGATGTCCTAGCGGCGGTCAACGCCCTGGATGCATGGAACTTTCGAGGCCCCTATGCCCTGGCCCTAGCACCTGCTCTCTATAATGGCCTGTTTCGACGCTATGCCGGCACCGATATGTTGCAGCTCGAGCACCTCCGTCGCCTCTGTCAGCGTGGGGTGTATAAAGCTGCCATCCAGGGCGGCGTGCTGGTTGACCCACGGGTCGGCAAGCTCATTATCGGCCAGGATCTTATGGCGGGCTATATCGGCCAGGACGGCGTGCATTACCAGTTATATGTGACCGAAAGCGTGGTACTGCGGCTGGATGAGCCACGAGCTATATGCACTATCACCACTCGGTAGATCACACCTCCCCCTGCACGACTGGAGATGCAGACAGAATAGTCCGGCACAACGCCGCCATGTTCCCCGTCACGTCAGACCCCTTGGCGAAGGGGTCGGGTGCCGACGATGACGTCACATCATCTCTCCCGCTCTCTGGTCCCCTCCCAGTGGGAGACCGAGAAAGACGCTGCTCAAGGGGAAATCCATGACCATGTTCCGCATCCCGGTGTCAACATACCGCGTGCAACTCAACGGCGATCTTCGCTTCGCGGATGTCCAGGCGCTGGTACCGTACTTCCATCGCCTGGGCATCACTGACCTCTACACCTCACCGTTTCTGAAGGCGCGGCGTGGTAGTCGGCATGGCTACGATATCATTGACCACACGTCGGTCAACCCCGAGATCGGTAGCGACGAAGACCTGGCGGCGCTCACCGCAGCGCTTGCCGGTTATGGGATGGGACTCATCGCCGATGTGGTGCCCAATCATATGGGCATCGATGATGAAGCGAATCGCTGGTGGTGGGATGTGCTCGAAAACGGTCCCAGTTCGCCCTATGCGAAATTTTTCGATATCGATTGGGCGCCGCCCAAGGAAGGCCTGGCGAACAAGGTGCTGTTGCCGATTCTCGGCGATCAGTATGGCAAGGTCCTTGAAAATGGCGAGATACAGCTGCTCTTCGAGGCCGGAGCTTTCGTGATTGCCTACTATGAGCGGCGCTTCCCCGTCGCTCCACGATCCTCCATCGCTATCCTCGAACCCTCCTGTGAGCGGGTCCGCGTCCAGCTCGATGCTGGAGATCCACACCTGGTTGAGCTGGAGAGCATCATCACCTCCCTCAAGGTCCTACCCCCACGGACCGAAACCGATCTGGAACAGGTGCGCGTGCGCCTCCGGGAGAAAGAGGTCGCAAAGCGGCGTCTGTCGGCCTTAATCGAGACGAGCGATTCGGTGTGCCAAGCGATCGAGCAGACCGTCGCGGACATGAACGGCCGACGTGGCGAGCCGCACAGCTTCGACCAACTCGAGGCGCTGCTGGCCCATCAGGCGTATCGCCTCAGCTATTGGCGGGTGGCGACGGATGAGATAAACTATCGGCGGTTTTTCGACGTCAACCATCTGGCGGCGATCCGAGTCGAGGAACCCGAAGTCTTCGAGGCCGTGCATGGAGTTGTTCTCCGATTGTTGGGCGCCGGCCAGGTGACTGGTCTGCGCATCGACCATCCGGACGGGTTATTCGATCCTGCACAGTATTTTCTCGACCTGCAGGCCGCATGCCGCCGCAACCTGGCAAATTCACCAACCACCGCTGTTGAGCTGTCTGAGGGCACGACCGAACGCGCTTGTTACGTGGTCGTCGAGAAGATCCTCGTGCGTGATGAGCGGCTCCGCCCAGATTGGGCGGTGCATGGTACGACGGGATACGAGTTCCTAAATCTGCTGAACGGCCTGTTCGTCGATTCTGCAGCTGAGCGCCATTTCCACCAGCTGTATGCACGCATGACCGGCCAGCCGTTTCGGTTTGGTGACACCGCCTACGAGAGTAAGAATCTCATTCTCGATTCGACAATGTCGGCTGAGCTGCATGTCCTCGCCCGCCGCCTTGACCGTATCTCGGAGCAACATCGTTGGTCACGGGACTTTACCCTGTTTAGCCTGCAGGAAGCCCTGGCGGAGGTAATCGCTTGCTTCCCGGTGTATCGCACCTACATATGCGGCGTCAAGAGCATGGTCGGAGATGAGGACCACCATTACATCCTTTCTGCCCTGCGCACCGCCAAACGCCGGAACCCTGCGGTGAGCGAATCCATCTTTGACTTCGTCGCCTCTGTCCTGCTGCTCCAGGACCCGGAAGGTATCAGTGAGGCGGACCGGGCCGCACGCCGCGACTTCGTGATGCGTTTCCAACAAATCACTGGGCCGATCATGGCTAAAGGGATCGAGGACACCACCTTTTATCGCGTTTTTCCCCTCGCCTCACTCAACGAGGTAGGGGGGAATCCCGAGCGCTTCGGGCTGCCTATCGATGCGTTTCACCGGCAGAATGCCGAGCGGCTGGCCAACTGGCCGCACGCCCTGCTGACCACCTCCAGCCACGACACCAAGCGCAGCGAAGATGTGCGGGCGCGGATCAATGTACTCTCGGAAATGCCTCGCGACTGGGAGCGGGCCATCCAGCGCTGGCAATCGATGAATCGCGCCAAGAAGGTTGAACTCGATGGTGCCGAGGTGCCCGATCCTCAGGAAGAGTACCTGCTCTATCAGACGCTCATCGGCGCCTGGCTGCTGCAACCGATAGACGAGGAAGCGGCTGGGCAATTCGTCCAGCGTATCGAGCGTTACATGCAGACGCTCATCGGCGCCTGGCCACTGCGACCGATGGACGAAGAGACGCATGAGCAATTCGTCCAGCGTATCGAGCGCTACATGGAGAAGGCGCTCAAGGAAGCCAAGTTACATACAAGCTGGATCAACCCGAACGAAGCCTATGATCAGGCCGTCAGGCAATTCGTCCGCGAAATCCTCAGTCCCGATGACGACAACCGGTTCCTCGCCGATTTCCGACGCTTTCAGGCTCGTATAGCCCAGGCTGGCATGTGGAACTCCCTGTCACAGACGCTTCTCAAGATCACTTCGCCAGGTGTGCCCGACTTTTTTCAGGGAACCGAGCTTTGGGACTTTAGCCTTGTCGATCCGGATAATCGCCGTCCGGTGGATTTTCGCAGACGTGTGACTATGCTCGATGAACTTCAACAGCGGGAGTCGAAGGACCTCATCTCGTTAGTCCGCGAACTCGTCGCCCGGCACACCGATGGGCGCATCAAGCTCTATATCACATATAAAGCGCTAAATTTCCGCCGTGCGCACCGGGATCTCTTCGAGCAGGGAGACTACCATCCTCTGACGGTCTCTGGTGCGAAGGAGGATCATGTGCTGGCCTTTGTGCGGCATCTAGGGAGTTGCTGGGCGCTGGTGGCGGTTCCTCGGTTCCTGGTCAAACTTTCTCCCTCTGCCCTGCCCCCATTGGGCAAACGGCTCTGGAAAGAGACCGTGCTTCATCTCCCCGAGGGAGTCCCGACTGGTTGGCAGAATGTCTTCACTGGCGAGGCCCTCGCCGTCTTCGATGGCAACTCGACCGAGCGAGGGCTCTTGGCGCACGAGGTGTTTCACCGTTTGCCTGTCGCTTTGCTGGTGGGCTCGTCGAGTTGACAATCCCTCGATGAATCCATAACACTTAAAGGGTCCCCTGGACACACTGTCCATGTCATCTCCACGCCTGAAGGAGTATGTGTGATGCTGGAATCAGAGGGCCGCAGACGGGTCGTCATCGAAGGGGTCACACCGGCGGTCGACGGCGGCCGCTTCCCCATCAAACGGGTCTGTGGCGAAACGGTCAGCGTCGAGGCCGATGCTTTCTGCGATGGCCACGACGTCCTGAGCTGCGTCCTGCGCTTTCGTCAGGCGGACTCAGCTGAGTGGGACGAAGCTCCCATGGCAGCCCTCGGCAACGACCGCTGGGGCGGGATGTTCACAGTGTCGCGAACCGGCATCTATCACTACACGGTCATGGCCTGGATCGATCGTTTCACGACCTGGTGGCACGCCCTGGCCAAGAAGGTCGAGGCCGCTCAGGACGTGGCGATCGACCTACTCATCGGTGCGGAGCTTGTACAACGGGCCAGCATGCGGGCGTCTGGTGCAGCAGCCCAACAGCTCAGGGCGTGGGCCACCATGATGCAGGACGATCGCCGTCCAGTCGAGGAACGGGAGCAGATCGCCTTCGATGAGGCTCTGCAGCTTGCCATGCAGGAATACCCCGAAAGGGCCTTAGCGACCACGTACAGCCCAGAGCTCACCGTGGTGGTCGACCGCCACAAGGCCCGCTTCAGCGCCTGGTATGAGATGTTTCCACGTTCCTGTGCGTCCTCCCCAGGGCAACATGGCACCTTCAAAGATTGTGAAGCACAACTGCCCTACGTCGCCGCGATGGGCTTCGATGTGATCTACTTACCTCCCATCCATCCCATTGGCGTCACCCATCGTAAGGGGCGAAACAACACCACCGCTACCGGCCCCAATGATCCGGGGAGCCCATGGGCGATTGGCTCCCCACAGGGGGGTCACCAGGCCATTCATCCGCAGCTCGGCACGTTGGAGGACTTTCGTCGCTTCCTCGCCAAGACGCGAGAGCGTGACATCGACGTGGCGCTGGATCTCGCCTTCCAATGCTCTCCTGACCATCCGTATGTGTCGCAACATCCCGAATGGTTTCGGCAGCGCCCTGATGGCACTGTGCAATACGCCGAGAATCCGCCCAAGCAGTATCAAGATATCTACCCACTAGAGTTTGAAACCGATCATTGGCAGGCACTCTGGGATGAGTTGAAAAGCGTTGTCCTGTTTTGGGTCGAGCAGGGCGTACGCATCTTCCGCGTCGACAACCCACACACCAAGCCCTTCCGTTTCTGGGAATGGCTCATTCGCGAAGTGAAGCAGGCATACCCCGACGTGCTCTTCCTGGCCGAAGCCTTCACTCGCCCAAAGGTGATGTATAACCTTGCCAAACGGGGGTTCACGCAATCGTACACCTATTTTGCCTGGCGCAATTCCAAGGAAGAAATCATCGAGTATTTTACCACTCTCACCCACACCGAAGTGCGGGAATTTTTTCGCCCCAACCTGTGGCCGAACACTCCGGACATCCTCACCGAATACTTACAATTCGGTGGGCGACCAGCGTTCATGGCACGGTTGGTGCTGGCGGCCACGCTCGGGGCAAGTTATGGTATCTACGGTCCCGCCTTCGAGCTCTGCGAGAATCGCCCTCGCGAGCCCGGTAGCGAGGAGTATCTCAACTCCGAAAAATATGAAATCAAGGTGTGGGATCGTGATCGTCCGGATAGCCTCAAAGACTTCATCGCCCGCGTCAACCGCATCCGGTGTGAGAACCCCGCCCTACACAGCGACCGGGGTTTGCACTTTCACGCCGTCACCAACGACCAACTTCTGTGTTACAGTAAGCATGGCGAGGATCCTACGGACGTCATTCTCGTCGTCGTCAACCTCGACCCTCATCATACCCAGTCGGGCTGGATAGAATTGTCACCGGAAGCCCTCGATGTCGTCCGTGAGCGCCATTACCAGGTTCATGACTTGCTCAGTGACAGTCGGTATCTGTGGCAGGGGCAACGTAATTTCGTTGAACTGAACCCCAACGTCGTACCGGCGCATATTTTCCGGCTACGTCGGCGCGTCCGCACTGAGCGTGATTTTGAGTATTATCTGTAACCTGTGAAGGAAGGAGTGTATGCGCCACCCCCAGGAATCTTTCATGTTAGCGGACGATCCCTTGTGGTACAAGGATGCCGTCATCTATGAGCTCCACCCGCGTGCTTTCTTCGATAGCAATGGCGACGGGATTGGCGACTTCGAGGGGCTAGCGCAGAAGCTCGACTACCTCCAGGATCTCGGAGTCACGGCGATCTGGTTGCTGCCATTCTATCCCTCCCCCTTGAAAGACGACGGCTACGACATCGCAGACTATACCGATGTGCATCCATCCTACGGCACCTTGAACGACTTCAGAGAGTTTCTGCGCGAGGCGCATGCGCGGGGCTTACGTATCATCACCGAGCTGATCGTCAATCACACCTCCGACCAGCACCCCTGGTTCCAGCGCGCTCGTCGTGCCAAAGCCGGCAGTCGCTGGCGCAATTTCTACGTATGGAGCGATACGCCGGAAGAATACAAGGACGCGCGCATCATTTTCAAGGATTTCGAACCCTCTAATTGGGCCTGGGACTCCGTCGCCAAGGCCTATTACTGGCACCGCTTCTACGCTCATCAGCCCGACCTCAACTACGATAACCCTGAAGTCCGGCGTGCCATCCTGCATGTGGTCGATTTCTGGCTCAACATGGGGATCGACGGCCTGCGTCTCGACGCCGTGCCCTATCTCTACGAGCGCGATGGGACGAACTGCGAGAATCTCGCCGAGACACACGCCTTCTTGAAGGCGCTGCGGCAACATGTGGACCGTAAATTTAAGAATCGTATGCTGTTGGCCGAGGCCAACCAATGGCCGGAAGACGCCGTCGCCTACTTGGGAGATGGGGATGAATGCCACATGGCCTTTCACTTCCCGAGTATGCCACGGCTGTTTATGGCCATCCGCATGGAAAGCCGCTTTCCTATCATCGACATTCTGACCCAAACCCCGACCATCCCGGACACCTGTCAATGGGCGCTCTTCTTGCGCAATCACGATGAGCTGACGCTGGAGATGGTGACCGATGAGGAACGTGACTACATGTACCGGGTGTATGCTCACGATCCCCATGCGCGTATCAACCTGGGGATTCGGCGTCGATTGGCGCCGCTGTTGGGCAATGATCGTCGACGCATCGAGCTGATGAACGCGTTGCTGTTCGCCTTGCCGGGTACTCCGGTGATATACTACGGCGATGAACTGCGCATGGGCGACAATTTTTACCTGGGCGATCGCAATGGCGTGCGCACTCCTATGCAGTGGAGCGCCGATCGCAACGCCGGCTTCTCCCGTGCCAATCCGCAACGGTTATACCTGCCGATCATAATCGACCCGGAATATCACTACGAGGCGGTCAATGTTGAGGCCCAGCAGAACAATCCCCATTCGCTGCTGTGGTGGATGAAGCGTTTGATTGCCCTGCGCAAACGCTTCAAGGCATTTGGGCGCGGCACTTTAGAGTTCTTACATCCGGACAATCACAAAGTCCTGGCGTTCGTGCGGCGATATCAGGACGAGTGTGTGTTGGTGCTCGCCAATTTGTCGCGCTTTGTGCAAGGTGTCGAATTAGACCTGGCTCCATATAAAGGTCTGGTGCCGGTCGAGATCTTCGGACGTACCGAATTCCCGATAGTGGGCGAGGCGCCCTATTTCGTCACCATCGGTCCCCATGCGTTCTATTGGTTTGCTCTCGAGCCCCAGCGTCTCCCGGCAATAGCGCTGACGCCTCAGGAGGTGCGGCTGCCCATGCTGCAGATCACCGGTGCGTTGGAAAGTCTCTTTATTGGAGAGAGCAAGGTGGCGCTGGAGGCCATTTTGCCCACTTACCTCAAAGAGCGCCGCTGGTTTGGTGGCAAGGCCAGAAAGATGAAATCGGTGCAGCTGCTGGAGGCGATCCCGGTACCTTTAGAGCCCGCAGAAGCTTATATCACGCTGGTGCAGGTCGATTACGCCGAAGGTGACCCCGACCTCTATGTGCTGCCGCTCACTGCCGCCTTCGGCGAGGACGCGGAGCGCATGCGAGAAGGCTTCCCCCATCCCTTACTGGCTAATCTGCAAGTGACCGGGAGAAGTGGGCACCCGCCGGAGGTAGGGATTCTCTACGATGCCCTCTACGAAAAAAGCTTCAGTTCGCTCTTGCTGGACCTTATCTTGCGGCACCGCCGACTGCGTGGCATCAACGGTGATATCCAGGCCTCTTCAACACACGCCTTGCGTCACTTGTCTCATGACCCGGCAGTGCCACTCGACCCGAGCGTGATGAAGGTGGAGCAAAGTAATACCTCCGTGGTCTATGGGGGACAGGTGATCCTCAAAATGTTCAGACGCACCGATGAAGGGGTCAATCCCGAACTCGAGATCGGACGGTTTTTGACGGAGACAGCGAAATTTGGCAATGTCCCTCTGGTGGTTGGCGCCATTGAATATCGGCGCAAGGGTGAGGCATCGATGTCCCTGGGGATCCTGCAACAATTTGTGCCAAACGTCGGGGATGCCTGGAACTACACTCTCGATAGTCTTAGCCACTACTTCGAGCGTGCCTTGGCACAGCCAGAGGCTCAAGTCCCAGGGACCACACAACCTCCCGTGCTTGACCTCTTGAACAATGAGATTCCAGTGATAGCCCGAGAACTGATCGATGCCTATCTGGAATCAGCTCGTCTGCTTGGGCAACGCACGGCCGAGTTGCATAAGGCGCTGGCCTCGTCGACTGATGACCCGAGTTTTGCGCCAGAGCCTTTTTCGATGCTCCTCCAGCGCTCCATCTATCAATCCATGCAAAGTCACGTGAGTCAAGTCTTCCCATGGCTCCGCGCCCGCCTCAAGCAACTATCCGACGGCCTGCGAGAGGACGCCCAGCGGGTCCTCGACCTGGAAGGAGAAATTCGCCGCCGCTACCGCTCCCTGCTGCAACGCAAGCTCAACACCATGCGCATACGTGTGCACGGCGACTATCATCTGGGGCAAGTGCTCTATACAGGCAGGGATTTCGTCATCATCGACTTCGAAGGAGAGCCCGCCCGGCCGTTGAGTGAACGTCGCATCAAGCGCTCACCGCTGCGCGACGTGGCGGGAATGCTGCGGTCGTTTCACTACGCTTCCTACATGGCCCTCTTCGGCCAGGTCCGCGGTATTCGCCCAGAGGACTTTCCGGCCCTCGAGCCATGGGCGCATTTCTGGTATACCTGGGTCAGTGTCGCCTTTCTCAAAGCCTATCTCGCGGTCGCGAAGGATGAGCCCTTCTTGCCCAAAGATCCCATTGAGCTTCAGGTGCTGATGGATGCCTATCTGCTGGCGAAGGCCGTGTACGAGTTGGGGTATGAGCTCAACACCCGTCCAGAATGGCTGAAAGTCCCCCTGCAAGGGCTTTTACAGCTAGTGGTGGCTGCCCGATGAGTGGGGATTTCCTTGGGACATTGTCGCTCGCAGGGGGCATGAAGGGATGTGCTGAAAGCTGCTCCGCTGTGCGATGCAGGTTCATAGATGTTAGCGCCTGGCGGCAGATGATGCCCTATTTGGAAAGACTGCAATCTGTAGTGACACCGTGGCTACAGCGATTGGTGCGACCATTTGTGCACCTCGTGATCTGGATGGCTGTGCTCGAGGCTGGGGCAGCCATGGCGATGGAGCCTATAACGCTCCACATTCCATCGACCACCGTGGGCTTGTCGAACGGCTTGAGAGTGGTAGTATCCGCCAAACACAAGCTGCCGATGGTGTCAATCAGTGTCCGTGTTAGGGTGGGCTCAGCCGACGACCCCGAGGAGGAGTCAGGGCTTGCCGCAATGACGGTTCGCCTTATGGATAAAGGCACGACCCATCGGACAGCCTCGGCTATCGCCGATGAAATCGATTTTCTGGGAGCGCATCTGGATGCCAGTGCAGGAGGGACGGGGAGCACTGTAGCGCTCTCGGTGTTGGCCAAGGATGTCGAGCACGGCCTCGATCTATTGGCCGATCTCCTGCAACACTCCCGCTTCGATGGCGCTGAATTGGAGCGGGAGCGGACCCAGACGCTGTCGGAGATTCACCAACAACGGTCGGAGCCGGACGAGGTGGTCTCGCAGGTCTTTCGGGAAACATTGTATGCCGGCCATCCCCTGCATCGACCTGTCTCCGGGTACGCCCATACTGTATCCCGGATCACACGCGAGGATGTCGTGTCTTTTCATCAGCGTTTTTACGTCCCGAACAATACGATCGTGGTCATGGTGGGTGCTCTCCCAGAGGAGCACATGCTGGAGCTGATCCAGCGTTATTTCAGCACCTGGCCAACGCAGCCACTGGCACCCTCATTGCTACCACAACCGACCCCAACCTCAGGGAAACAGGTGCGCGTGGTCGATATGGATGTGAACCAGTGTTATATCCAGTGGGGACACCTATCGGTCCGCCGGGACGATCCCGAGTTTGCGGCCATCCGTGGGATGAACTACATCCTCGGCGGTGGAGAGTTAGTGTCGCGCTTGATGGGCGTGATTCGCGAGCAACAAGGGCTGGCCTACGCGGTGAGCTCGGAGTTCGTCGGTGGGGGCCAATATCCGGGTTTCTTTGTCGCAGAGTTACAGACCGCCATCCCGACCACGGCGCAGGCACTGACGAACTTGATTGCGGTGATCGAGGGTCTGCAGCACACCCCCATAACTCCTGAAGAATTATCCGATATGCAGCGCTATTACGAAGGCAGTCTCCCGGCGCGGGCCGAGACGTATGAACAGGTGACGGAACTGCTCATCGATCGAGAATTTTTTGGGCTTGCCGATGGCTACTGGGAGGCGGAGATCCGCCAGATTCAGCAATTGACGGCCGAGGCTATACAACAACTCGCCCTGCGCTACCTCGACATTAACAACTTTGTCCTTGCCCTCGTGACTAAACGATCCGACCTCAATCTTGCCGATGCTCCCATCCCCGCCGAGGCGATCCGCGAGGTCCTCGTGCCTTGATCGAAAAATCAATCGCTTGCGACCGGTAACCTTCCTGTTTTCAGTCGTTTTCGACAAAGCTCTATCGGGAGCTCCCCACGTGGCTCCGTTACCGACACATGTACGGCCCTCATGGGGAACGCCCGATAGAAGCCTTCTGCGATATGCAGTGCACCGCCTCTTCGCGGGGGTCCATAATCCCCATTCAGCAGAGCTGCATATCGCTCATCTTGCCTGGTGCCGGGACCCGGGGATTAACGGGGCACCATGTTGGGGGTGGGTTCTGCTGGGAGCGGTTGTGCGTCCATTTCTCGCGCCCGCTTTTCCAACGCTGGTATGAGGGCATTCACGACGTCCTGGTCATAGTCTGCGGCCACGCCCGGGTAGCCAGCCCGCTGGATCATGTCCCGGAGCTTCCCGCTCTTGAACTGCTCCAGCGTCCACCCCAGTGGGTCGGGCACCAACGTCTTGTCCCAGAAGATGCGGTGGTTCTTGTTCCTGGGTCCGTAGTGATAGTGTGGAGCTTGGCGGAAGCAGTCGAAGGCCAGCAATTCGGTTTCTTCCATGTACGTGCGACCAGGCGTTCCCGCCAGGTCGGCTAACACGTGGATCGCCAGACCGCCGTCTCCGCCAGCCTGCTTCCGCATCTCCAGGCCAAACCGGAAGTTCCCTGCCTCGAACATGTCAGTACCGCGATTGTGCTTGACGGTATTTCTGCCGGTGGCAAAGATTTCACGGGCGTTGGATTCGACCTCAGGGAGTTTTTGCGAGACCGCTTGAGCATCAACTTTGTTCGCAACGTCCTCGTATCCGGAGGCCCGAAGCATGTCAGGAAGCTTGTGTTTCAGCTGCTTCACCGACCAGCCGATGGGGTTGCCGTCTACCGTGGGATCCATGCGGCAGAGTTTGTTCATCGTCTCGGGACCATACACATAGCTGCGCTCGAGGTCGAAACAGTTGAATCGCAGCAACTCCGTCTCTTCCCCCCCAACCTCTCCTGTGACCAGAATAGCCACGCCCTGGTCGGAGTGGTCGTCGACGTTACCGTCCCAAAGCTCGTGCTGGACTACGAGACTCACAGCGCCTGCATCAAACGTGGTTCGACGAGTGAATTGTGCCATGGGCAAACCTCCATAATGTCAGCTGCATTTGTTGGGACCAGTGGCACTATACCAGACAGCGACTTCTCTAGCGAACACGCCGACCCCCAGGGTAATCGCTTAAGCAGAACCTCCCCGAGCGTTCATCGGTAGCAGTGTAGTTGCTGTAGGGTGCCCTTGTCCCTGAACTTCCCTCCCTATAGGGATGAGAGCTATTATATCACGAATGTTGTCAGCAGCTCAGTTCAAATTGAGGACGAAAAGGCTTTACTCCGGTATGAGGGGAAACTCGTTGAATCGCCTCGCTGGTGTCACAGAGCCAGAGCAGGAGCACATGCGCCTGGCTTTTCTCCATTCGACGCAAGACGTATACCCCATATGGTCACACAACTCATGCGGCTTCACGCGCGTAGTATTTCAGCAGCCCGCCCAGCCGTTCGCGACACCGGCTCGGGCCTTCACGCCCCCCGTATAGGCTGGACGAAGGAAAAAGCAGGACATTCCCTGCCCTTGATGGTTTCTCTCGCGATGATACTGCTCCACATACTCGAGAAGCGCGTGGTGGAGAGACGCTTCACCGCGGAGCCGGAGGAAAAATTAGGGCACGAGGTTGATATACGGCTTGGTGAAAACCTCCCAGGAATCGTTAGCAGCCTGGTATCGGGAGTTCACGAACACGCGCCAGTTCGTATCGTCGAGTTCGGGGTAATCGGCGCGATAGTAATACCCTGGCCAGCGGGTTTCCTGACGGTGGAGCAGATGCCGCAGATGAATTTCCCCAACCCAGGTACGATGCCACAGCTCCCAGCAGCGCAGGAGCTCGTGCAGGCTCCGCGCTCCCAGGTGTTGGAGATCAGCACGTAACAGTTGAATGAGCTCGATCCCCCGTTGCAACAGCGGAGCATTGGTGGTGTACCAGGCGGATGTCCCCGCAGCATACTCGTCCATGATTTTCTGTAAGCGCACCAGCCCTTGTTTGGGGGTGATGTAATGCGGGTTCACCGCCTCGGCGGTCGACGCCCCATGATGGGCCGCAAACGTCTCCAGTGGCGCCCAGATTGCCGCCTGGAGTTGGCGAATTGCACGGTCGCTGAGCGTGGGAGCAGTGGAGTGGTCCAGGACATAGCGCACCGCTGCTTTCGCGGCTAACCGGCCCTCGGTAAAGGAGCCCGAGGAGAACTTGTGCGGGGCAGCGCCCACGCCGTCCCCAGCGGCGAAGAGCCCCTGGATGCTGGTCATCTTGTTATAACCCCAGAAGTATGCAGGCGGGGATAAGTCCTCCGGGCCACTCACCCAGGCACCTGCCTCGCCGGAGTGCGATCCCATGATGTAGGGCTCGGCTAGGACGATTTCCGACGGGGTGACCTCTGGGGCAATATTCTGTGCCGCCCAAGTCAACGCCTGCGCGATCGTCATGTCGAGGAAATCCTCCCAGGCTTCCGCACGCACCTGGTCCATCTTGGCAGGGTCCCCTTGTGACAGCTTTTGCATGGCCTCTTCGGTGCGCATATAGATCGGGCCACGTCCCCCA
This sequence comes from uncultured Nitrospinota bacterium, assembly GCA_963707985.1. Taxonomy (GTDB): domain Bacteria; phylum Tectomicrobia; class Entotheonellia; order J063; family CAVPRW01; genus CAVPRW01. The sequence continues at coordinate 285,513 of CAVPRW010000010.1, forward strand.
CGCACATCCATGAACATCTGGTGATTCCGCAAGGGCGTCGGGGTCGGGATGGCCGATCCGTACGGTTCATATTTCTTTAACTCGTCGGCGTGTGTGACAGTGTAGTCCTCACCATAGGCATTGGTCGCCCGAGCATGGAAATACTGAAACCACATACCTACCGGCCCGTAGCCGTCTTTGAATCGCGTTGGCACGAAGCGATGTTCCATTTGCGTCATTTCCGTACCGATCGGGATCATCAGACCATAGGCGGAACCGGTGGCAAACACCGAGTACCAGGTACGCCCCAGGCCTTCTTCGGTCGAGCGCGGTCGGAAGACGTTGGAAGAACCGCCACTGGCGATGATGACCGCCTTAGCCTTGAACACGTAGAAGGTGTTTTCCCGTACCGCAAAGCCAACCGCCCCGGCGATGCGCCCGGCATCATTGGCATCGGTCACCAAGTGGGTGATGGCGATACGCTCATAGAGATTCCCTTCTCCCAGGGCTTTGCGGGCCGGTTCCGCGGTAATGGGCTTGATCGACTCACCATGAATCGGAATTTGCCATCGACCGATACGTTCGTACTGACCGTTGTCCTTCTTCCAGATGGGTAAGCCCCACTCTTCCAGCAGGTGCACCGACGAATCGACATGGCGGCCCACATCATAGACTAGATCTTCCCGCGCCAGCCCCATCATATCGTTGACCACATATTTCACAAAGTCTTCCGGCGTGTTCCAGCCGTAGCGCTGCCCCATGTAGCAGTTAATGGCGGAAAGGCCCTCGCCAGTGGCGCCGCTACGCTCGATGACGGCCTTTTCGACCATTACAACGCGCAAGTCCTTCCCCCAGTACTTGCGCCTCGAACGCTGCACCACAACCGGCCATACCACCGCCAATGATGAGGATGTCACACTCTACCGTTTGCGTATTTGGTGCTGCCATGTCGCCTGTGTCCTCCAATCTTCGCTCTCTGTGTTCTCCCAACTGAGGAGCCTAGCGGGGGTTAAGAGTCGGTAATCTGTCAACGCCGAGCCAACGAGATTCACCCGCCAGCGTCTGATTTCGCAAGTCTTGCGCCGGGTCTTCATTGAAGTTCCGATAAGGCTCGCTGGAGCCGACCGGGGTGGACCGGGACGGATAAGTAAAACGTAATTCACGGCCATCTCGAAACTTCACTGTCCAGGTGAGCCCTTGTTCCACTCGTTTGGGTTGGACGCTCGCTCCGAGAGGGACAAAATCGGCATAACCTCGCACAAAGATGGCTTCCTGGGGACAGAGCTTGACGCAGGCGTAGCACTCGGAGCACATCTCAGGCTCCTGATTGAAACCCTTCTCGGTGTCCGAGCTGAGGACCATCAGGTCATTGGGACAGATGTACACACACAATGGTCCCTGATCGACGCCTGCGCAAGCATTGCAGGCGTGTGGATCGACATAGGTTGGCATGTGTTCCTCCATCATCGGCTTGTCAGATTGGGCACACAGGCCACAACCGTGATCCTGTGCACGAAGATGTCGAGTGATCGTGCCCTCCTCCGGACGCCCTCCAGGTTATCCTGGCTCCGTCGGGTGGCCCACCTCACCCAGCCTTTCCCCTCAGTGGGTGAAGGTTCGGGAGGGGGGTGAAACCGCGACGTACAATACCAAGTCAGCGGACATGTCAGCCAAGGGGTAAGGTCACTGCACAGGTATAACACAGATTGTGTCATACCTCCACCGCTGGAGGGCTTCTCAGCAGGAGTGGCAAGAGCGATCTGGTGTCCCCTATTCGGACGCTCAGGTCTGTTGCTGTTGATAAGTAATGGAGCTTGATGGTTTCTCTTCTCGGCCCTGCCCTTTCTAGGGTAGAATGATCAATGTCTACAGGCTTCCTCCCAGATCTTTACTGAGGGGAACTGGTTGTCGTCGGCTGCCATGGACCTCTACTCCAGCTGAGCTAGCGTCTGAGGATAGGGTTCGTGTGTGGAAGCAGATAGCATCGGGGACGCCGAGATACATGTCGTGAGATGATCAGAACGGGTCACGACCAGTCTTCAGGAGGAATTCGCACATGACACAGCATACTCCGGAGCGACCGCCGTGGGATGAGACACTTCGCCAGGCTTTCGCCCATCCACGCCACGCTGCAGGGCAATTCGCCCAGTGTACACGGACTCCAGCCGACGCGTGGGAGTTCCTGGCGCAACTTGATGGCGCCGCCGACGATGCTGCGCAGCACTGGCCGCGACGGACAGAACATGCCTGTATCCCAGGATGTTTCTTTTGCTGCTTTCTGTGGATAGACGCCATGCCGCTGGAGGTGCTCCGCATTGCTGCCTACCTCCAACGAACCGCGTCCCCGGGCGACCTTGCCGAGGTGCGCCGACGCCTGCTCGATCGCCTTTCCGCTCCCATCGGGGAACGCCCGTGTGGGTTGCTCACTGCCGAGGGTCGCTGCGCCGTGTATGCCATACGGCCGATGACCTGCCGCGGGTTCCATTCCTTCTCCAAATCCGCCTGCCAGGCCTCCTATGAGGGGCGCAGCAGTGGCCCTACGGCCGGCCTCGATGAGCCCCTCCACATGCTCGTAGCGGCGATGCAAGGGGGCATCGAGCGTGGCCTGGCCGAGCATGGGTTCGAAAGTGGCTGGGTGGAACTGAATGAGGCGCTCTTGCACGTCCTCGATCTCCCCACCCCGTTACTATCCTGGCTCAACCGGGAGCCGATCTTCGCTTCGCTCGCATAGCCGAAATGCTGTCGTGAGTCACATGGCCTTGGTGTACCTGAGGAAGGATGACTCGGCATGGAGAGGGCGGGTGGGTGTATCTCTCGTCCTTACTCAACTATGGATTCCGTTATATGTGATACGCTACAGGCACCGTTGCGTCAGGTCGCGGGGACTGATGTAGGCGCCCAGATCGCGCTTATAGGTTATGGGGTCGTCTTTGTACAGCGCGATGTCGAGTGGGCGCGGAGCGCCGATGCGCACCATCACTACGCCCATCTTCCGGCCCGTGGCGAGGTTGCCGCCCATATGCCGTTCCTGACCGCTCGCGTCACGGACATCCATGACTTGGGAGCGGAACATTTAGCGTTGTCGCTGATCACATGGATGTGTATGATGGCACCCAGTCTCGCCCATTATTTCTCAGAGAACACGTACCCGAGAATAGACGATTCATCAGGTGCCCCCTCTAGTTGCCCAGCATACCACTGAAGGGGATTGATATAAGGAGACATGGTGATGGCTGTTCTGCGTGTTATGGCTTCACGGCATTCGGCCTTCTATAGTCCACTCATTGGCGCCATCGCCGGCGGATTTCTCCAGGAGGAGGGGTTTGAAGCAGTTTATTCGCCCCTGCCTGCGGGGAAGGCAGTGGCGCAGCTGCTGACGGCAGGTGAGATCGATGTGGCGCAGTCGGCGGTATCTTCGAGTTGGAGCTTCCTGGAGCAGGGTCAACAGCCCCCGACGGTGCACTTCGCTCAGATCAATGAGCGCGACGGGTTCCTGATCGCCGCTCGCCGTCCCGATGCGGCATTTTCGTGGGACAAACTGCTGTCAGGTGGATTTATGTTCGTACATGGAGGGCAGCCGCAGGCGATGCTGGCGTATGCGATGCACAAGCGTGGCGTCGACCTGAAGCAGGTCCAGGGGGTGAACGCTGGCAGTTCGGAGTCGATGATGGCAGCGTGGCGTCGAGGCCAGGGCGAGTATTTTCACGAGCAGGGGCCATATCCACAACAACTCGAGCACGAGCAGGTAGCGCACATTGTGGCCTCCGTCGGGGAGGTCATCGGTCCTGTGGCGTTCAGTAGCCTGACGGCGACTCGTGAGTGGTTGCAGCGGCCGGAGGCCACCCGCTTCATGCGGGCATATCGGAAGGCGCGGGAGTGGGTGAACACGGCGCCTGCAGCGGAGATCGCCAAGGCGGAGCAGTCCTTCTTCCCGCAGGTGGATCAGCGCGCGCTGGCGACCACCATTGCATTCTATCAGCAACTGGGCAACTGGAGCCCACCGGTGACGATATCACGCGCCACATACGAGACGGCGCTGGATGTGTTTCAGCACTCGCAGCTGATCACGCGGCGGTACCCGTATGAGCAAGTGGTGGTTGAACCGCCGGATGCCTGAGAAGGTACAGGTCAGAGTATGCCTCAAGGCATTTTCGCCTCGCCAGCTCGGCGCAAATCCGGTCATGTACCCTTGAGGGACGGAGAAGTGCGTATGTCAGCCATAGAAGTCTGGAAGCAGCGCGTGGCTGCGCATCGTGTGCAATCGCAGAAGATCAGGACAGCCCAGGGCATCACCGAGCTGGACCGCTGGGAGGTTGTCTCCTCTCTCTTCAAGGCTAACCCGCGACGGGAAGACGACGTTGAAGTCAACCGTCTGGTACGGGAGGTCACTCCTGGCACGACCGTCCTAGACGTCGGAGGAGGTGCCGGGAGGTTCGCCCTGCCCTTAGCGCTGCGCTGCCAGCATGTTACGGTGGTAGAGCCGTCACCAAGCATGGGGGAGAACCTCCGTCAAATCGCAACGGAGGCGCAGATCGATAATGTCAGCCTGGTGCCGAAGCGGTGGGAAGAGGCTGAAGCAGAACCAGCCGATGTTGTGCTCTCGGCCCACGTTATCTACATGATCGAGGATATCCGGGCCTTTGTCGAGAGGCTGGTTGCCCACGCGCGCCAAAAGCTACTCTTGCTCATGTTCATGCGACCTCCCCTAGCCCGCTATGCGCCCTTCTGGCGCTTGGTGCACGGTGAGGATAAACACGAGCTGCCCGGGGCCGGGGAATTGATGCAGGTGCTTTGGGAAATGGGCATCTATCCAGACCTCGAGATGTTCGAGCCCAGCCCCTCCAGAGCTTTTAAGGATTGGCAAGAGGCGCTGGATACCACCAGACGACGCATCCACGTCATGCCGGATACCGCAGAGGATGCACGGCTTCAGCAGGCCCTGTGCGAGTTACTCACCGCAACACCTGGCGGTCATGGCATACAGGGAGCTACACCCGAGCAACTGGCATTGATCTCATGGCGGCCAGCATAGTTGGCCCTGCGGCGAACCAGCGTCTGGAGAGTGCACGCAGACCACCAATGGCGCTGCGCGCCAGCCATGATGGTCGACGCATCTTGTACCGGTATGCACTAAGGTGTGATTGAGGCAAGCGCCTCTTCCCACAGTTACAGAAACAACACGTTGGAGGCCTCGTCCGCTGTTGGTATTTCAACAGATGCTCCGAGCTTATGACGAATCCGCCAGTATTCTTCTTCACTGCAACCTCGTTCCTGCAACCAGCGCGATGGAGAGTCCCAGGCACCAGTACACCATACAATGGTGACGCGTATGCCAGGTACAACTGAATGCGCGACATCCTGCCAAAACAAACGTCGAGCTTTCGTCAAGTTTGTTGCATCAATTGCCAGGCTGTGTCCTGCTTGCAATAACATGATCACTGCTTGCTGCACCAATGACCATACAATAGGCTCGAGTATGGCGTAGTCGCCGTTTTGATCATCCCGAGGATAAATGCCTGCATTCAATGCCAGGCGCATCGTATCCGAGGAGACCACAAAGGTACCCCGGTCCGCTTTGAGCCGTTTCGCATAGGTAGACTTTCCACTCCCAGGAAGCCCAGCTAAGATAAACAATTCTTGCCGACCACACTTCTCTAACACCTGCACCCCTCACGTCGCGGTAGCGTGCGGACAGAGCCTTGACCCAGCAGATAACAGACCTGACCCCTATGACCTGGAGCGACAAGTAACCGCCGAACGCGCAAGCTAAGCGGCACGGGTTACCGCGTCCGCTTGAGCGCTTTGTTAGCCGTAAGCCTTGACACTTGCCTTTGAGGCCGATTTACCGAAAGGTCATGATTGATTTGGAGGTTCAACCAAAACTCAGGGGTGGTACCCAATGCCTGAGACAACAACCACGACGTTTCGGGGGAAACCCCACGCTTACCCCGCACGATTTCGTTAATACGCTGCACCGGCACGCCGATATGCTCGGCCAGCGCACGCTGCGTTTGGCCGAGTGGCTCGAGAAACTCCTTTAACAGAATTATGCCTGGATGGGTGGCAATACGGTTCTGAGACAACATAAGACTTCTCCACGACCAAACTAATGGTAATCGGCAATTCTTACTTCATGCGCTTCCGAGGCATGCCAACGGAAAATAATACGCCACTGATTGTTGATGCGGATGCTGTAAAAGCCACGAAGATCGCCACGCAATGCCTCAAGGCGATTACCTGGCGGAGAACGCAAATCTTCGAGCACGTGGGCAGCGTTGAGCACGTCCTGCTTCACAAGCGCTGCCTCCACGATATTCGCTGGAAACCGCCTTACGCGGCTACTTCAAACACCATGGAAGAGATCTTCCGTCGCACGATCTCCAAAGGATATGATCATGCACGGATTTTAGTGCATTTACGGATACCGTGCAATCGAGATGGAAGCGGCTAACCATTGATAGACAGGCAGTTTTGCCCTGATAATGGCTCTTGGCCACTTTTGGTGACGAATTTCGCTGTGGCCACTCACGGTGTCTATTGAGTGAAAAACAATGGTTGCTCAGGCATGGAGGCGATGGTCATCGGTGACATTTTTGACTCGTTGGCTGCCCAATACTCCCCTCCTCCACCTCGACGCCTGGCACATGGACGACACCGCCACCCAGCTCACGTTGCAGCTGACCTCGACCCAGGCCCTGGTGCATGGTCCGCTCTGCCGGTTTCCGACGCGGCGGGTCCAGCGTCGCGAGGGCCGCAGGGTGCTGGATCGGCCTTGGGGCCCATGGCGCGTTGTGCTCCACCTGCAGGTGCGAACGGTCTTCTGCGCCAATGGCCGCTGCCCCCGGCGCATCTTGACCGAGCGGCTGGCTCCGTTGATCGCGCCGGGGGCTCGACGCACGCCGCGGCTCGTGCAGGGGTTCGTGCACATCGCCGTGGCGCGGGCGGGCTCGGCCGGGGCCCGCCGAAGCCGTGGCTTGGGCCTCCCCGTCAGTCGCACCACCCTCCTGCGCCTGCGGCGTCGTGTGCCCCTCCCGGATGTGGCCACCCCCCGGGGGCTTGGTGTCGACGACTGGGCCATGCGGAAGGGTCGGACCTCGGGGACCATCATGAGTGATCTCGAGCGGCATCGAGCCCTCGCCCTTCTGCCCGATCGGGAGGCCCAGACGGTGGCCTGATGGTGGCCGGCGCCTCCTGGCGTCCGCGTGATCGCCCGGGATCGGTCCAGCGCCTCTGCGGATGGAGCCCGACACGGTGCTCCCGACGCGATCCGGGTCGCGGACCGCGTTCACCGCTGGCAGCACCTGGCCGAAGCCCTCGACCAGGTGTTTCACGCGCCTGGTCCATTCCTCGAGGCCGTCCATGAGACCCTCCGCCAGGCGCCGGTCACGCTGCCCGACGGCACGCGGGCGGTGCCGGTCCCCCCCCAGCGCCGCCAAGGAACGCCCAGGAGCTCGCGAACCAACGGCCGGCGCAGCGGCTGGCGCGCCGGCCGCAGATCGGGGCCGACCACCGTCAGGGGTGGCCGGGGTGGGCCATGGCCCCGCCGCTGGGGGTTGGCAAGCATACCGTGGTGCGTGATCTCCGGACGGAGACCTGCCCCGCGCGTCAGCGTCGGACGGACCGCGGCCGCCCTCTCCTCACGCCCTCCACCTTCTCGCTCCTCGACCGCTGGAACGCCGGTTGTCGTGACGCCTGGCGACGGTTTCGCGAGTGCCAACAGCGGGGTGATCCCGGAGCTCGGCCACGGTCGCCCGCGAGGCGCCGCGTCTGCGCCACGCCCAAGGGTGGACATCCCGGCAACGGCGACCACGCCATCCCCTGCCGGTCGTGACCACACGCCGCCCCGCGCCTTGACCCCGCGCCGGGCCACCTGGCTGGTCCGGCGGCGGCCGGAGACGCAGGACGCACACGACGCGGCGCAGATCGCCCAGCTGCAAGCCCAGCATCCCGAGCTGGCCGCCGCCATTATCTGAGCCCAGGATTTTGCCCGATGCCCAGCCCCAGAATTCCCCCCGCCACGACGACGAGCGGGAGCGGCTGGCGATCAAGCCATGTGGCAGCCTTGGATGCGAACCGGGGTGATTTTGGCATGGCTCTGTCAGCTCGGGACTTCTCGCCCAATCCTCGACTATGTCGTACTGCGGGGCATGGTATAATACAGATCGATGATCCATTTAGGGGGTGCGCAATCTCGCGCCTGTAATCCCTCAGCCACAGCGAGAGAAGTCCTCCCCTGAGATCGCCTGCCACACACCAGGGCGAAGGCGAGACATGCGGCCAGCGGCGCTCCATGAACCAGCACCACGGATAATTGCCAGAGGGAGGTTTGTATGGCAGATAATCCCGACACCATCACGACGCCCCAAGCGGCCATGACCCCGGTGGGGATTAACCACCTTGTCTTGAACGTTCGCAATATGGACGAGTCGCACACATTCTGGACGGAGATTATGGGCTTCAAGCAGGTCGGCGAGCTCCACCCGCGTCCGGACGTGCAGCGGCCCAACATGCGCTTTTACAGTGGCGACCACAACGGCAAGCTCAACCACCATGACCTTGCACTCGTGGAAATGCCCACCCTGCCCCCGCCGCCGCCATGGAGTATGTCCGACAGCCCCCTGGCGATCAACCACATTGCCATTGCCTTGCCGAGCCGTGAAGCCTGGCTCCAGCAGTTGGCATTCCTGCAAAGCAGAGGAGTCCCATTCCACAGGCGCGTCAACCACGGCATGACGCACAGCGTCTACATCAACGACCCGAACGGCTATGGCATCGAGGTGCTGTACGAGCTGCCGCGCGAGGTGTGGGAAGGTGACATCGACGCCGCGTTGAACTATGCCGAGCGTCTTCCCACCGAAGGCGAGGCAGCCTTGGTGGACGACCCGCAAAGCGTGCCGGTGTTCGGCAAGCCCTAATCATGGGGTCATTCCGGCGGCGCGTCGATCGTGCAAATCGTCGGCGCGCCGTGTTTCTCCTCTGCAATATCCCTAGTAATACACCGAGCGCCCCGCCCCACCGGTGGCAACGATGAGCTCACCGCTGATCGCCCAGGCCTTGTCGGACGCCAGGAACGCCGTCACGGTGGCGATTTCCGACGCATCCACCATACGGCAGATGGCATTGCCACGTGGAGAGTCAGGGGCGAAGTCGCGCCGTTCGACCTCCTCGGGAGAGATGCCCAGCTCGGCGGCACGGGTGGCCAGCAAGCTTGGGGTGCGCTCGGTGCGGGTAGTGCCGGGGTGCACGCAGTTGACCGTGATCCCATAGCGGCCCAACTGCACCGCCAGCGTCTTGGTGAAGTGCACGAGGGACACATTGCGCGCCCCACCGCTGAGGTTTCCGGCGTTGCGGGCGTTGGTGCCGCTGATGTTGACGATGCGACCCCAGCCCTGCTCCTTCAAGTAGGGGATAGCGGCGCGGGCGCAGCGTAACGCCCCCATATATTTCACGTCGAAATCGGTGAGCAAATCCTCGTCTTTGAGGGTGTCGATGGGTCCAGTGGCCGTACCTCCAGGGTAGGAACCGCTGTTCACCAGAATGTGCAGGCCGCCTAACTGTTGGGCCGCCTCAGCGACCATACGATCCACCTGCTCCCGGCTGCTCACATCGGCCGGCAGCGGGATCACGCGCCGTCCGGTCTCTGCTGCCAATTCCTGAGCGGCCTGCTCCAAGGTCTCTTTGGTGCGCGCCGCAATGACCACGTCAGCCCCTTCACGAGCCAACTCCTGGGCGATGGCCTTGCCAATTCCCCGGCTCCCCCCGACGACGATCGCATGCTTGCCCTGCAGTCCAAGGTCCATGATGTTCCCTCCGTGTGTTGTCATGTATGAAAGGCGGCGTAGCTCTCACCTAACCCTCCTCCACAAGGGTAGATGGCCAGAGTGATGGTGAAATCTTGGCGCACAACCCTATGCGTGTACCCCCGCACCGGCATGTGTTGCGAAAAAGTCAAGAATGCGATCGCGTATGTGGTCTGGGGCTTGCGATTCGAGATGCACGTCCCAGTAGTCAGCACCAGGGATCCACTCTTCCAGGTACCGGGCGCATGAGGTCGCATGAGAATCGGTATGGCCCGGGAGAATCAGGGTCGGGAGGTTGCCAGCGCGTCCATGCTATCACAATTGCGTCTTGCGGCATAGACCGGACTAGAAAGACCTAGATCGAGAAGCCCGCCGGTCATGGCCAGCTCAGGGCCCTCGGCCGATGGCAAGATTTTGCGGCCCATGGAGTAGAGGGACGGCAGGTTTTGGAGTATGATAGCTGGCGATCGAGGGAATTTTGGTCCTCACCGGCGTCGCGCTAACATCCTTCTCGATGCGAAAGCATGAAAGGCGAGCATGAAGCAGGCACAGGTAGAAGAGGCGCCCGTTCGTAAACATACACGTCTGTTCTATGGCTGGTGGATCGTTATTGTAGGCTGTATCCTGGATGCCGTGAAGGGTGGTACATTCAACTCTGGGTTCTCCCTGTATTTCCTGCCTGTCCTCACCGAGCTGAATCTCAGTCGGGCCGCCACCTCCCTCCCGTTCTCCCTGGCAAAGCTCGAGTCCGCCCTGCAAGGCCCACTCATTGGGTATCTCATCGATCGCTTTGATTTGCGGGTCATGCTGGTCTCGGGGACCATTTTGGCCGGAGGGGGGTTTATCCTGCTGTCCTTCACACACAGCTATCTCACCTTCCTCCTGGTGTTTATGGGTCTTCTCAGTCTGGGGTTTCAGGCTGGCTTCAACCATGCCACGATGGCGGCTGTGAACCATTGGTTCCTGCGCAAGCGGGGAGTGGCCATGTCCATCGTCCAGACCGGCCAGGCGCTCGGTGGGGTCCTGATCTTCCCCCTGGTGGCCCTCGCCGTCCTGAAACTCGGCTGGCGTTCCGCCGCGTTCCTCTCCGGCATCGGCGTGCTGGCGATGGTGCCTCTGGTCCTGGTGGTCCGTCGCTCCCCAGAGAGTATGGGCTTGCTGCCGGACGGCGAACCGCGAGCCAGGCGCGATCCATCAGCCGTCGTGACCAGTCGCGTGCGGCGGCTCCGAGAGCCGGAGGAGTTTACCGCCAGGGAGGCCTTCAGGACGCCGGCTTTCTGGCTAGTGGCCGCCTTCCACGGCTTGCGCAACATTCCTTACGCAGGGGTGTCGGTGCACCTGGTGCCACTGCTCGTCTGGAAGGGGTTGGACGAGCATACGGCGGCGTTCTTCGTGGGATTGACAGCTTTCTGCGCTGTCATCGTCCGGCCCCTGACCGGGTGGATGGGAGACCGCTGGTCGAAGCAGAACATCGGTGCTATGGGGGTGATGCTGGGCGGACTGGGGCTTGTCGTGCTCGTGTGCAGCAATGGCGCACTCTGGACCATCGTTCTCTTCGCATTCTTGTCTTCATTTGCTGATGGCGTCAATTCTGTGACCTGGGCATTGGTCGGAGACTTTTTCGGCCGCAACCATTTCGCCTCGATCCGTGGTTGGATGGGCACGATTCAAAGCGTTGTGGCGATGCCAGGAGCAGTATTCACCGGCTGGATCTATGACCAGACACATAGCTATACCTATGCGGTGATTCCATTTATCTTTATCTACGCGCTGGCTGGCCTGGCATTGTGGCAGGCGCCTCGACCTAGAAAGCCACAGGGTGTGGACATCCCTGTAGGACAAGCGATGGACATCCAACCATCCCGGCCTTGAACCCATACGGGGATGCTGGCCATTCTGGAGGAGGTCGCGGCCCCAGATGGCGCTGCTGGCACCTCAGCGTCGTCATCGCGGCGGGTGCAGCTCCAAGTTGGTGCCCCGTTGGCCGGAGGCACATAGGAAGGAGAAAGACAGACACTGCTGACGATACGGGACGCGTTCATGGTACCATACTGCCGGTAACCCCGAGACGTGCAGTGGTCCCACTACCGGGCTTCATCGAGAACTTTCACAACTGGAACCTAGAGCATGAACCTACATGTGTTTGCAGGCAATCCGCTTGACCGTAGTGATGTCCAACGCCGAGATCAGCAATGGCTCGAGGCCCAAGCGAAAAACCCTCAGAGCCGTTTCCTGCCCCTCTGGCAGCTGAACGTGTTGCTCTGCTCTGAGCCGGAGACCCGCCTTGGCTGGCTGAGCCCTGCCGATATCGAGCGCCTGGAGATCGACGTCCCTCCGGTGTTCCTCGGCCAGCACGACGGCGTGGCGCACTTCGCCATCGATATTTCTCAGCTTGGCGACCCGCCACACGAATTGGACCTCGATCAGGCCTGGCGGTTCGAAGAGGCGAGGGCTGCGGCCACACAGCTGAGCTCCGCCGAAACCGGCATCCTGGCGCAGAGCCGAGCGCAGATCGACTGGCACCGACGCCACCAATTTTGCAGCGTGTGCGGCCAGCGGACGGTCCAAGGTCGTGGCGGGCACGTGCGCCAGTGCTCGGGCTGCAAAGCGGAGCATTTTCCTCGTACCGACCCGGTCGCCATCATGGTCGTGTCCGACGGGGCTCGGTGCCTGTTGGGTCAGAGTCGCGGAAGGCTGTCGCGAACGGGGACGTATTCCGCGTTGGCGGGCTTCATCGACCAGGGCGAGTCGATCGAAGAAGCGGTCCGCCGCGAAGTAAAGGAGGAGGCTGGCATCAAGGTGGGGCAGGTCCGTTACCATTCATCACAGCCCTGGCCCTTTCCCTCATCGCTGATGATCGGCTGTCATGGCAAGGCCCTGAGCACCGACATCCACATCGATGCCGGAGAGATGACCGACGTCCGGTGGTTCAGCCGCGATGAGGTTCTGGCCGCGCTCACGGGCGAACACCCGGACCTGCGGGTGCCGGCGCCGATTGCTATCGCGCACCACCTGATCAAGGCCTGGGCCGAAGGCGACGTCCGCCTGGACTAATCCAGGCGACAGATGCGGCCGCCCCCCGCTTGCATCCTACCAGGTGCAGTGCTAAGGTGGAAAGCCTCATCTACTCGCCATCGACGAGCACCAGGGGCCGAATTCCCGAGTGGAGGGCAGCGTGTGACTGCAGGCACAGCAGGACCGCTTCAGGCATCATGGAGCTGGCTTATCACGGTCACGGTGGTCGGTCTGGCGCTGCTGGCAACTCCTTTAGCGTTGATGGGACAACCGTTGCCAACACCGCAGCCGGAAGCAAAGATTCCGGTGGTGGTGCTGGACCCCGGGCGGGGAGGTGCCAATGTCGGGAGCAGCGGAGCGACTGGGCTGTTGGAAAAGGATGTCACATTGCAGCTGGCCATTGAGGCCGGACGTCTCATCGAGGATTTGCTTGGAGCCCACGTCGTCCTCACCCGTACCGATGACACCGACGTGCCTCTCGATGCGCGCGCCGCGACGGCCAATCAGGCTGGTGGGGATCTCTTCATCAGCCTCCATGCCAGTGGCTCACTCGCAACGGCGCGACGGGAATTTCAGACCTTTTACTTCAATGATCTCCAGGAGAAATCGCCTGCTGGACGCGAGCCGGAGAACGAGCGCGAGGTCACCGGTGAAGGAGGACCGCGGCGCCGCGGAGCGGCGGCGACGCCACCAGCCATCCTGTGGGATCAGGCACAGGTCGATTTTCTCGAGACCAGCCAGATGCTGGCACGCCTGCTGGATAAAAATCTACGGGCGCAGGTCGCAGAAGAGGGGCGAGGAGTCTTCGGTTTGCCTATCCTGTTGCTCCGCTGGCTGCGCATGCCGGCTGTGCTGCTGGATATCGGGACACCAAGCGATCCGGGCTTCGAAGCCAAACTGCGTGATGATGCCTATGTGCAGCGCGCTGCCTTGGGCATTGCGCAAGCCGTGAACGACTTTCAAGCGCTACAGCACTAAGGCATCGCCATGAGGGGAGGTTACAGGGTCAGATCAATTCGGGCGAAGTCGAGGGCGAGTTCCTGGGGCTGGATTGGCGCGGGGATTCTGCTAGTGCTGAGCGTGGGAGCGCTATGGTGGTTGCTGGGGTTGCCTGGCATGAATCGTATGCCGCTCGATATCACCGAGCGTGGGAGCAATACCCCCCCTGGAGAGGATCTCAGTCTCTGGTTTGCTTCTCGACAGGAAGATGCGCTGGTCTTGGAGAGACGCCGCGTGCCTCCAAACCAGACTCCGATTGACCGGGTGAAGGCCAGCCTTGCGGAGTTGATTGCCGGACCCAAAAGCGCTGCTTTGCGAACGGTACCCGCCGAGGTGAAATTCCGTGAAGTCTTTATCGATGACCAGGGGACGGCCTACATCGATTTTAGCGAGGCGCTGAGGCAGACCCACCCAGGCGGGCCGTGGGCAGAAATGCTGACGCTGCGATCGATCATGCAAACCCTCGTGGCCAACGTCCCAGAGATTAAACGGGTGCAGATTCTGATCGAAGGACACGAGGTGGAGACCCTCGCCGGCCATATCGATATCCGTAGACCCCTTGACACGACCTGGATCATCAATCAACGCTGAGTCAGGTAGAGGAGAGATGTGTGAGAGCTGATGGGCGACAACCCGACGAGTTACGACCGGTACGTTTCACACGTCACTTCAATAAATACGCTGAAGGCTCGGTTCTCATCGAGGTTGGGGATACGAAGGTCATCTGTACGGCGAGCGTTGAAGAGGGGGTCCCGCCATTTCGTCGGGACAGCGGCGAGGGCTGGCTGACGGCGGAGTACGCGATGTTGCCACGGTCCACGGGCACACGCAACCCGCGCGAATCGGCGCGTGGACGTATTGGCGGACGAACGCATGAAATCCAGCGGCTGATCGGCCGTTCGCTGCGAGCGGTAGTGGATTTCCAGAGGTTGGGGCAGCGCACTGTCTGGATCGATTGCGATGTCATCCAAGCTGACGGGGGGACGCGCACAGCATCGATCACCGGGAGCTTTATCGCCGTCTTCGATGCCCTGGAGCACCTGCATGCGCAGGGCGTCATTCCGGAGGTTCCGCTGTGGGATTATGTGGCAGCGACCAGTGTGGGCATCGTTGCCGAACAACCCCTCCTTGATCTGAGCTATGAGGAGGATTCAGCCTGTGAGGTCGACATGAACGTCGTCATGACCGGTGCTGGACGGTTGATCGAGGTACAGGGGACGGCCGAGCACCAACCGTTTGCACGAGAGGATCTGGACCAGTTGCTGGATTTGGCGACGCACGGTGTGGATCAACTGGTTGCCCTGCAACGCGGTCTCATTGGGGAGGATGGTTTTGCGCTTAACGCTCCTCGTCGGAACCACGAATTCGGGAAAGCTCGTCGAGATCCAGAGAATCTTGTCGGGGCTTGACCTCGACCTCCGCCCGTTGGCTGATTTCGAGCCAGCACCCGAGGTGGTCGAGGACGGTCTGACCTATCATGACAACGCCGTCAAGAAGGCACAGACGATCGCTGCCTGGAGCGGTCAGCTGACCCTGGCGGACGATTCTGGCCTGGAAGTGGCGGCCCTAGGGGGCGAGCCTGGCGTCCGTACGGCACGGTTTGGCGGCCCTGGGCTGAGCTCCCGTGAGCGCTGCCTGTATCTGCTGGAACGTCTGCACGGTGTCCCGGACCGCCAGCGGCAAGCGGTCTTTCGCTGTGTGGTAGTGCTGATGGAGCCCGCCGGGCGGATGATCGTGCGTGAGGGGCAGTGTCCAGGGGTGATCGGGCATGACCTGCGAGGTGAAGGCGGCTTTGGGTATGATCCGCTCTTCTGGTTGCCGGAGCACGGATGCACGTTTGCCGAGCTGTCATCGGAGCAAAAGGACGCGAGCAGCCACCGCGCCAAGGCGCTGCGAGCCTTGATTCCGGTGCTCACCGTGCTGGCTCAGGGCGGTCCATGGCCGGAAGAATGAGCCTTGCGGTTTTTGCCGCGGTGTGCTAGATATACTGCACCTTCTTGAAGGTGCCGGGAAGTGGTTGCAAGTCAGTCGGGGCGTAGCGCAGCCTGGTATAGCGCACCTGCCTTGGGCGCAGGGGGTCGGAGGTTCAAATCCTCTCGCCCCGACCATATGACGCACAAGCGCCCGTAGCTCAAACGGATAGAGCACGAGCCTTCTAAGCTTGGGGTTGCAGGTTCGATTCCTGCCGGGCGCGCTGGCTCGGGCGCTCTCCCTACGGACGACCGAACGGTTGATGGTGGGCGTAGCTCAGCGGCAGAGCACTGGGTTGTGGCCCCAGGGGTCGCGGGTTCAAATCCCGTCGCTCACCCTTTGTACAATTAGCCATTAGCGCGCTCCTGATCGGACGGTTGAGAGCCAACTATGAGTGAACTTTGGGTTTCGAGCTTCTGAGAGGCTTCCAAGAGGTCACCATCGCTCACAATCGCATACCGACGGTAGACGCTCTCGGAGCGATGGCCTGACACTTTGGTCGCCTCCGAAAGGGGAACTCCCACACGCTCCACGTTCCGAATGGCAGTACGTCGAAAATCGTGCCGCAGCATTCCAGGGCATCCGTCCTTCTTACATGCGGTTTTCCAGGCTTTCTTGAAGCCCTTAATTCTCGCCCCCTTGAATCTTCCCTCTAAGCTCGACTTTCGCCCTTTGTACGGTCAAGAGTCGGAAATTTGCACGGTCCTACCGGCAAGAGTCGGAAGCCGGCAGGGAAGAACAGGCTTTCATGGTGAAATAGTCGCAAGCCTCTGTCTCCCTCGGACAACCCACGCTCTGGAAGCGGTTTGAGCATGAAGGTTCCTAATGTTGCCTTGCCCATCCTGACAAGGCTTCGGCCGACGTGTTCCCCTCCCCCCTCCCATCGATGCCTTGGCCTCCTGGTTAGCGCTCTGCTGACGACGGGGAGACGGACTGTCGATCATCGCCTGTTTGGCTTCAACCGAATCAGGCAGCTTTTTTTTCTACCGTTGTAAACTAGCTCAACATAGTGAGTTGTAAGATTGAAACATCGTAGCAGGTGATAATCCTTTAGAATCAGGTGGTGCCACGGTGGTGACTAGCGCAAAATGCGATCGAGAAGCTCGTAACTGGCTGAAATGACTAGGGCTGCCCCAGGCCCAGTCACGTCTCAAGAGTGAGTTTTACACCGGTAGTTTTGTTCAGCCACGCTAGGTCCATCGTGAGGCGGCCGATGGCTGTAGAGTGCTTCCTCTCGTTCGCGGCCACGGTGGTGACTGGCCGCAGCCGGCTGAATGGCGGGCTCCACCACGAGCCGCGGCCGTTTTCACTCCCGGCCTGTGAGCCAGGCCCGTATGGTTGTTTCCTGCGGCTCTCGGCGGCGTGGGCTGAGCCCCACCAAGCGACGCAAGCGTGGCACGCCTGTCTGCACCCGTGCCTGCGACCACGTCCCCTAGACATGCTGCCGCAGGGTATCGAGGCCGAGGCCGGTCAGCACCCAACGACTGACCGGCCGAGGCGCCCTGGGCGTGTCGGTGGGCAAGTGCGCCCGGCTCATGGCCATCGCCTCTTCTGGCAAGGCCCAGGCCATGAGCCACGCCCGGACCGTGGCTTCCACACTGGTGGGGGGGGTACTCCGGATGTGATGGAGCTGGAGCAACGGTTTCATTCGTTGACACACGAGTTCCACGGGCCAGCGTGCCCGATACAGGCGCAGGACGTCGCCCAGCGACCACGCAGTGGCGGCCAGCGTGGGGACGAGTCGCACCCACGCCGCCAGGCGTCACGCCGTCGCGCTCGGCGTCCGCCCCTGCGTTTGGGCCTGGTGCCGCACCCGTCGCCGGGCGATGGCCGCGGCCGCGGGCGGGAGCTCAGCGGCCAACAGCCGGACGGCATCGCGCTGGTGCTGCCAGGCGCACCACCCATGCCATGCCCGCGTGGCCGGGCCTGGCGGCTGCAGCCATGGCACGACCTCGAAGGCCTCCCCCGCCACCGTGTCCAGCGGGAAGGTGGCGGGTGTGCCCCGCAGCACACTGTGCGCCTGCGGGTGGGTCGCGCTGGCGACGCTCGCACGGTCGCCAGCGCCGTGGTCGGCGACCGCGAGGTCACCGGGCTGCAGGGCAACGGGCACCAGACGTTCGCCCCCGTACCGATCCGTCACACGGACCTGGGCGAGCCGGCCCGCGGTGCAGTCATACGCCACAGGCAGCCGCCAGTCGTCCCCCGTGCCGCCCGGCTGCCGGAGCGTGCTCGCCTCCACGCGCAGCACACGGCCCCGAGGGCAGGAGGACTGCGGGGCGACCGCCCGTGGGGTGGCCCCCAAGGCGCTCAGGCGCCAGAGCCACCAGGGATGACAGGCCCGCAACCGTTTGCGCCAGGCGGTCTCTGCGAGATCCGCGAGCCCGATCAGCACGGCCCAAGCGCCGAGACGCCGGGTCGACAGGGCGCCTAGGACATCGGCCAGCACCGCCCGCAAGAGGTCGACCGGGGTGGCGAGGCCGCGCACCCGTTGGAAGGCTTGATGCGTGCGGGCCTGGGCGGCGAGATCCGCAGGCAACCGTGGCACCACCTCATGGGCCCACGTCTCCTCCACGAGCGCCAGTGGTGCCTCACCGGGACGATCGGTCTGATGGGTCAAGACCCGCAGAGACACCTCCGGAAGATGGTCATGGTCTGGCCACCATCATCTGAGCGGAAGGCCTGTGCTGGCCCTAGTCTCCATTGTTGAGGCGCTTCAGTTCGCGCCTATGGGATGTACCCCCTGCTCGCTGGCCAGTTCATGGATCATTTTCAACCCCTTCTCGGCTTCCGGGGCCAGTTGAAACTTCAACTGCGCACTATACTGATGGCGTTGCTTCGACATTGATTTGACCCTCCACTGGCTGGGTTGTGTAGCGTTTCTTTCCACCTTCACCACTGGTCCAGTTTTTGGGGTCAATTATAGGAGTACCCGTTGAGCCATACTCCGCGGTGCTGCCGTGCTCCCCTTTGCTGCGCTCTGGTGGTCGCTTAGCAACGCGGCTGGCCTCTATGCGATAGATCCTTCCGCCGATACAGGCTCGCATAGGTAAAGGGAAAATTCTGCAACAACCAATTCCACGAAAAAGGGATAGTTCGTGATGAACTCTTCAATCGTATGCTTGCTCTCGTTGCTCCACCAGAAACCCTGCCAATTCCCGTGCTCTTGCCGATACGCCCACTCAATTTTCCCACTTTCCAACATACGCACCCGAGCGACAAGATCGTCATGCCGAAAAACATCATATATTCTCATCGACTTGTGTCACTCTCATGATCATAAAATACCAAATTATACCATTTTTCACTCCTTTCTATATCGCCAGATTTTTTGCGGGCATGAGTTTCCACGAGAGACCACCTCTCAGAGTTCACTTTCGGGTATACTAACTTACGGTTGGCTCAAATTTTGAGGGATTTCAAAAATTATGGTAGGGTCTCGGTCGTAGAGAAGGAACACTGGTGAGAGCATCCGTTGCGGCGTTATGGCGGCTGAGACGCCACCGTGCGGCTGGAGCGGGACGACCATGCGACGGGGTTGATCCGTTTGTTGTCCATCGGGTTGAAGGTTCCCTGGGATCCTGCGTACTGTGGCGGGAAGCTGCTTGAGGAGGACGCGTACGCCCGGAATTTCGTCGAGGTTGAGGCGGTGGAGGCGATGGGCTGGGACTATATTTGGCTTGGGGGCGGTCACTTTTCCAAGCAGGCGAGTATGGATCCGCAGGTGCTCCTGCTTGCCGCGGTGATCGCCGGCCGCACCCGTCGGATGAAGATCAGGTCGTCCGTCCACCGCCCGGTGTTGAGGCAACCCGGAGAGACGGCCGCCGCACGAGCACTGCCCCATGAACGATACGCGTTTGATCATCTGATGCTGGAAGACCCCTTACAGGTCGCGGAACAGGTCGCCATCGTCGACCAGGTCAGCCAAGGTCGGTTCATTTACGGCGTGGGCGGGCGCACGCGCGGCTCTGAGGCCCGTCGGGAGCACTTCTTTGAGTTCCTGGAGGTCCTGAAGCAGCTCTGGACGGAGGAGCACTTCTCTGGGTTCGAGGGGCAGTATTACCACTACCCCGCGTTCTACGAACCCTACCTCGCCATCCCGAAGCCCTACCAGAAGCCCTATCCGCCCATGTTGCTGCCCGGTGGATAGCCAGGAGAGCTTCGTGCCCATGGGCACCAGGGGCTATCGCATCGCCATCGGAGCTGGCAGCTCTCCGCACAACCTCAGAGGCTCCACGGTGCTCAAGGAAGACGTCAAACGCTACCGGCAGGCCTGGAAGGACGCGGGGCACCCCGGCGACCCGACGACCGTGGTCCGCATCCCCACCCTATTGGCCGACACGACCGCGGAGGCCACGCGCCAGACGGAGGCCCTCATGCATCTCTCCCGGCGCTATTACGCCGGACGGGTGGGGATCGGCAGCACCGACGCGGGCTCAGCTAGCCCCGAGGCGACGGAGGAAGTCAACCTCTTTGGGACACCGGAAGAAGTGGTCGACAAGATTCAGATGCTCCAGGACGACTTTAGCACCGACGAGATCATGTTCGAGGTCAACTGGACGTCATCGGTCCCGCGCGACGTCGTGATGAATACCATGCGGATCCTCACCGACAAGGTGATCCCCAAGTTCAAGTAACGCCAGGAACCCTTCACGCTGTGCACGGTCCGAGCGCCCATGGGTGCCAACACCGTGACAGAATATCTCGCCATGTTTGTCGAATCCATGGGTGAGGGCGAACACGACCGCCCAGTAAGACGTCTGCCGTCTCCTGATCCCTGGCGGAAAGGAACGCGCCAGCCGGAGAGGCGCAAGGGCATCGCTCTGGAGCATTCGTCAACGTTGTTTCGATGCAAGCACCGCGACCGCAGCCTTGCAGCGCTCCGGCCAGAGCGCCGCGATGATGTTGGCCGTCCGCGCTCCCCAATCATACCCGGCGAGGATCGCTTTCTCGATCTTCAGCGCATCCATCAACGCGATGATATCGAGAGCGACCACCGACGGCTGGGCATTCCGGAAGGTTCCACTGGCAAGAAAGCGCGTCGTGCCGTAGCCGCGCAGATGCGGCACGATCACCCTGTAGCCCGCCGCCGCCAGCACAGGCGCGACATCGACGAAGCTGTGAATATCGTAGGGCCAGCCGTGCAGAAGCATGACCGGAGGCCCATCGGTGGAGCCGGCTTCAGCGTATCCAACATTCAGGACGCCGGCGTCGATCTGCTGCAGTGCGCCGAATGACGTGTGCGTCCCGGGCTTCATCGTGGTCGCATCTGCCGGGTGTATCGTGCTGGATTGTGCGTCCGCAGAACCGATTCTGACGGGCTTGGCGGCAGCAATGGTCATGACCGCAATGCCCAAAAAGCGGCGGCGATCATGGTTGATTTCCCCGGACATTGATCTCTCTCCAATTGGATTCAAAGCAGTTACGAAAAGACGGTTCGGATCAGCCGAACGTGAACGCAAAAGCCTCCACGCCCGAATCGAGAAACTCGATCTCGAACTGTCGATCAGCGATGGGCTTCGGTTGTCGGATCAGCTGATACAGCCGCTGTTCGGTAACCGTGCCGTTGCCTTGGTCGTCAACGTCAATGCCGTGAGCAGCGCCCGGCGGCTGTCCATCGATGAGCACGCGAAATCGCACGGAAGTTCCTCGCGCTGCCGGTCCCATGACGAGATGAAGATCGCGGGCGTGAAAGCGGTACGCGATCCGCCCGTTGGCCTTGTTCAGCACAGTGGCCTGTTTCTTCACCGTCCAATCACCCGAAAGGGCCCAATGATTGAGTCTCAACCGCGCGGGGGCAGCATAGACGCGACGCTTGTCCAATACTGCACCACCGGGAGACGCAAAGTTCTCGGTGCGCTCATAGCCGACATAGTTTTCCGGAGACTTCAAGCTGCCCCAATCGGCGGCAGCTTCCGCACCACGGGCATCGACCGAAACCAGTTCATGACCGATGCCGCCGATTCCGGCCTCGGCCAGCAATTGTTGAATAATCCTTTCCGACTGTTCGTATTCGCCCTCGCCGAATTGATGATGTCGAATATGCCCCTGCGCATCGACGAAATAGAGGGCCGGCCAATATTCGTTCTTGAAAGCACGCCATATCGCATGGTCGTTATCGATCGCGATCGGATAATCGACCCTCATGTCCTTCGCGGCTCGGCGAACGTTATCGACGTTTTTCTCAAATGCGAACTCAGGCGCGTGCACGCCGATCACCACCAATCCTTGATCCTTGTATTTCTCGGCCCACGCGCGGACATAGGGAAGTGAGCGTAGCCAATTGATGCAGGTATAGGTCCAGAAGTCGATGAGGACGACTTTTCCGCGCAGGCCGGCCGCCGTCAATGGCTGCGAATTGAGCCACTCGGTCGCGCTGCCGAGAGAAGGCAACTCACCTTCAATGGGTAATTGAACCGCTGCGGGCGTCATCTGCTGCACCACGCTTTTGTCCTCGGCTAAGGTCTCGATCGGAGCCCCGATTGCGCTGGCGAGTATCGCGGCGAGCAAGAGCTGGTTTGCTTTCATGATGGATGCCTTCCATATGGTTGGATGTGTCGACAATGTGCGTATCCACCATTCAGGACGCCGGCATCGATCTCCTTCAATGCGCCGAATGACGTCTGCGTCCCCGGCTTCATCGTGGTCGCATCTGCTGGGTTTATCCGGCTGAAGTGTGCGCCCGCAGCACCGATCATGACGGGCTCGGCGGCAGCGATGGTCTTGACTGCAGTGCCTAAAAAGCGGCGGCCATCATGGTTGATGTTTGCGGACATTGATCTCTCTCCACTTGGAAATAGCCTGCCCGATAAACACGGCCAGGCCACATCCGTAACAGGTCCGGCGTGAACCAGGTTGATCGCACATCGATGTTGCCGCGTGTGGCGTGGGAATGCGCGCACGCGTTGTGCGCGCCGCCCACCTGGCTCCAATTAGCGCAGCGATCTGAACGGCATTGTCAAGTTAACGGGCAGAGCGGTACCAGAATGGGGTTAAGTGGGACGTCGAGGTCATTTCGAGGCCATTTTTTACCCCCAAGTGGGACGTCAGCAGTTCAGAACCGAAGGAAATACCCGCTGAGTGGGAGTGGTTTTTGCGCTCAGCGGTTAACTTGACAATGCCGCCAAGAGGCATTGTCCCAAAGGACCAACAGCGCCTCCCTTCTGCTGCAGGGAGCTCTGCGACCTAGAAACATTCCTGTACCCTTATGCCCGCCCTCTGCGACGATTAGCAATGGATGCGTTGAACGTTAACTGCATTGGTCTGGACAGGATGGACGGATTCGTCGCTTGACAGCCATTGGCTCGAACCTATAATAGCGCCAATTCCAACAGGCTCATATACATGCGCTCATACGTGGCCGAGATGACGTGCTGATGTCACCGCTTCCGAGGATCTTTCGCGGTCCGCTGGCCCTCGTGCCAAGGAAATGGACCAGGTCAACAACGCACGCTCATTCGCGCAGAACTGCCAGAGGAGGATATATCATGAAGGCACTCGTCCTGAAGGATCTAGGCGGACCACTCGTACTTGAAGACGTACCTATGCCTCAGCCGGGCCCGGGTGAGGTTCTGGTACGCGTCCGCGCCTGCGGGCTCGGCCTGACCCTGGTATGGAACCGCAACGGCCGCGGTGGCGCAGGTGGCAAGCTGCCTCGCATCATCGGACACGAAGTCGCTGGCGATGTGACTGAAGTCGGGCCATACGTGGATGGCTTCAAGTCTGGGGACCGGGTGAATGTGTACTATTATTTGATCTGTGGCAACTGCCGTTGGTGCGATCGGGGGCGTGACGATTTGTGTGAGCATCAAGCCGGTGTGGTCGGTCGACAGATAGACGGCGGTCTCGCCGAATACGTCAAGCTGCCGGCACGCAATCTCTGCCCTCTCCCACCGGCGATCAGCTATGTCGATGCGGCGGTCACCGCCGACGCAATTGCCACTCCGGTCCATGTCCTGTTGGAGCGCGCACGACTGCGGGCTCCAGACACGGTGCTGGTGGTCGGGGCTGGCGGCGGTGTGGGCATCCATATGGTGCAGATGGCGAAGCTGCTGGGGGCGTCGCAGGTGATTGCGGTGGACATCAATGCCGAAAAACTTGCCCTGGCCAAGCAGAACGGCGCGGATGCCGTCATTAATTCACTCGAGGTCAGCTTTGATGCCGAAGTATTGCGGTTGACCGAGGGACATGGGGTGGATGTCGTGGTCGAGATGGTGGGGGTGAGTGACACCCTGGAGCGGAGCCTGCGCAGTTTGGGCAAAGGCGGGCGCCTGGTGTGGGTGGGGACATACGACGGCAAGGCAATGCTGCCGGTGACGCAAGAGGCGTTACGGGGGGAGTGTCTTCTTATGGGGACGCGATATTGCGCACGGCATGAGTTGGCCGAGGCGGTCGAACTGGTGGCGCGGGGACGCATCCGTCCGACAGTCACTCGCATCTGTCAGCTCGAAGAGGCCGACGCCGTATTGCGGAGTATCGAGCGCATGGAACTGGCCGGGCGGGCCTGTGTTGTACTGCCTTGAGGTGAGCTGCGCTAAGGTCAAGCCCATCTTTGTATGGACTACACGCAGGCTAAGACGGTAAGGGCTGCCTCCGCGCATTAGGAAGTCCACCTAGAATGTGGGGGAGTTGTTTTTTTGCATACTTCCGTCCTCGTGTTATCCTCCAATCGCACTATCATGGAGTTGCTCCCACCCGAATGGCTACCTCAAATTTGGGCTCCCGTGGGGCCGTGGAAATCCAGGGTAGGTATCAGAGAGCCGTTCCCCTCAGGCGATACTTCCTCAGAGAATCATCCCGACAGAAAGATGAACCATGATCGAGAGATGGAAACCGTTCGAGACTCGGCTATTTGAAACGCACCCTCAACTCCTGTTTTGGCTATGGTCTGTCTTCATCTATCTGACCGGACAACTTCTCTTGCATTGGTTTGCTAGAGTCTCCGGATATCCAGCTAAGACTCTGCCGGAGATAATCGTTCAGGTGAGCTATCTCGATGTTGGCTGGTATCTCGATATTGCGAAGAAGGGGTACTGGATTGATCCCACGAGGTTAGGTCAATCGGTCGTATTCTTTCCACTGTTTCCTTTGCTCATTCGTGGCGCGCATGAATTGACCTCAATGGGTTTTGAGCTGTCTGCTCTCGTCGTGCAAAAGCTCTCCGCCGTTACGATGTTCGCAGCTCTGGTCTGGTGGGTACGGAGTTTCACACCGCTTCCACATTTCTCCGTGGTAACTCTCTCCGCGGTATTTCTCACCTTCCATCCAGCTGCCATTTTCCTTTCTGTGCCCTACACAGAGGCACTCTTCCTGTCTATGGCATTCCTGTTGGCTGGTTTGCTAGAACGGGCACCTCGTCAAAGCACTCCGTGGATAGCATACCTATGCGCTCTGGGTATGGGACTCACGCGGCCAGGCGGTCTCTTTCTCCTACCATGTGGAGCCGTGATGCTAGTGCTCGCATGGAAACAACCCGCGCAGCGGAATGTCGCATTAACCTTAATCGCTGGGGTGTCAGTGGCCATTATGATCCTCACTGTCACCTCTCACTATTATGTCGGTGAGCCTTTTGCCTTTTACATGAGGCGATATGAAGGATGGAAGGAAGTCCCGTCACTTAGCAATATCCTCCGGCTCATTCATTTGCCAATTGGCGGGAGACATATGGGGCGTTACTTGGTCATTTATGCCCACTTGGCTGGGTGCGTCCTCCTCTGGCGTAGCGAGCAGAGGATTATAGGGCTCTTTTGCTTACTGCTCATCCTGCTACCTGTCTACATGGGTAAGCATGGCGATATGGTTCGCTACTGTCTGAGCGCTTCTCCAGCATGGATCCTCTTTGTCCTCTATACGGCGCGATGGCCATGGGCAATTGGCATGCTGGGTATATTCAGCGGTCTATACGCGTTCCATCTGCTTATCCTCTGGCTACAGCGCGGTTGGGTGGGGTAGAGTAAGGGTCTCATGCCCTCTAAGATATACGCCACATGAGCTACTGCAGCGAGACTTCCGCGCCAGCCGACATCTGCAAGCTGCTCTCTGCGAGAGGGCGGGGGTGAGGCGTGAAACCTCACCGCCCGATGTTCCATAGGGAGTCGATTGCTACCCCCCCATATACTGTCCAAACAACAGAATACGATCGCCATCTTTGAGCTCGCTATCCAAGCCGTGGCGGACGCCCAGGATGGCACCATTGACCACGACCTCGATATGCTCACCCAGCTCACCAGATGCGGTGTCCCAGAGTGCGCGCTGGAGCTCCGGAAAGCGTTGGCTCAAACGTCGAAGCACGGTGCGGACGGTGTCGCGGGGTTCCAGAGTCGCATCAAAGCCAATCCGATCGCTGCCGCTACCTCCGACATAACGCGTGACCCAGGCCACTGTGTCGATCTGCACATGAGCTTCTTCATGCGCCAGGGTTATATCTTGATTTACCTCAGACGGCACGGCCTGCCACCTCTTCCCCCCACAACTGCGGGATCAAATGCTCCAAGCCCAGTTCGCGGAGCAAATCGGGTTTTGGCAACCCGGTCTTGCGGTCGTACCGAACCGTCTCGTACCAGACGTCCAGCATGTGTTCCCAGTGGGGCTCAATGGCAATTCCCGCTGCTGGGCCGTCCACCGGCACCGAGCCATAGCGCTTGGAGGGCTTTTCCAGCCCGGGGCCAATGCCACAACGAATGTTAAAGGCTCGTAGCAATGCTGACGTCCGCCGACCAAAGCGCAGGGCCTCTTCCAGCGTATAGTCCCAGCCACTGGCCGCATTGACCGCCCGGCAGAGATTCTCGATGGTCGTGCGTGTGGTGAAAATACAGGCCCCCAGGGAATCCTCAAAATGGCGACGCCCTTGTAACGACCCGACCAATTTGGCCACAGCATCCGGGTCGAAGGGATTAATGCGCGCCGGCAACCCCATCTCCTGCGGCTTCACCGCGGCACCCGACTCCAACGTGCCAGTACTGCCAGTACACGTGTCGAGCATTTCCTCCCAGCGCGCCCGATGGTCATGGCCCCGTGGTGTTGACCCCTTCATCGTATAGATGGCACAGTCGGCCGCTGGCCCACCCAAACGCTCCGAGGCACGCTTGACCCCCTCGGCCAGGAGATCGCCAAGGTGTTGCCGTTGGGCAATCAGTTGCAACAATTGGTTGGCGGCTTCTGCATCGCCCCAGCGCACCTCTAGCCCGCCCAATTGCTCTTTGGTGATGTATCCCTTCTCCATACATTCCATCACCCAGCCGATCAACCAGCCGAATTCATTGACATCCACGCCAGCCCGATCGATCTGCGTATTCAACCAGGAGGCAGCTACCCGATCGGTCAGTCCGATGGCCCAGCCGGCGCCTGACCAGCCCTCGTACTCCGGCTCATCGACGATCTTGCCCTGATGGGGACCGGAGGGCAGAATTTGCATATGGCAGTGGTGCATGCCGCAGGCACTGCATTGGTGCCCACGATGATCGAAGCCGTTACGCAGGGCCGGGGCCTCCCAAAGCGACATGTCCGTCCCTTCGGGTTTTTCATTGGTGGTGTAATTCTTGATGGGCAGCGCACCCAAGCCGAGCAGGTTGACCACTCCCGGCAGGGTACCATATTCATAGAGTGAGCGCGTCGACGGATCGGTCTTCAGGTCATAGGCGATCTCGTCCGCGGCCTGGTATAGGCCTCGTACGTCCGCCGCTCGTATCCCGCGTGAGCCACGAACAATGCACACGGCCTTGACCTGTTTCTTGCCCATCACCGCCCCGCAGCCGTTCTTGCTGGCGACATGTCCATAATCGCCGGCGATCACGGCAAAGCGGACCAGCCTCTCGCCGGCCGGACCGATGCCATAGACGCTCATCTGGTGACCGCTCAGGCCATGTTCGGCATTGAGAGCATCCTGCATCTCCCAGGTATCCTTGCCCAACAGCGGCATGGCATCGCGCAGCTCGACCCGATCATCTTTAATGTAGAGATATACCCAGCGGCTGGCCTGCCCCTGGAAGACGATGGCGTCATAGCCTGAATATTTGAGATTTGCTCCGAAGAAGCCGTTGGCCTGGGTGGAGGTCGCCCCATTGGTCATGGCACCACGCGTCACCACGGTCAGCCCACCGGTACCCCACACCGGCAAGCCGGCAAGCGGCCCAGTGGCCAGAATCAGACGATTGTCCGGGTGATCCCACTGACACGTCAGGCGGCACCTCCTCGTACAAGATCTTGGCCCCAAGGCCCACACCCCCCAGATATTGACGATATTCCTCAGGGCTCAGGGGTTGGGTCCAGATCCGTTCATTGGTCAAATCGACACGCAAAATCTGACCGGCATAACCACCGGGTACACTGGTTTCCACGGACTTCTTCCTCCCTCCCTATGTAGGCCGCCTCAAACCGAGACACGCCCCGCCGGGATGGACGGGCGAGCCAGGATTTTTTGCGGCAGCAGCTGAGCCGTGGTGCGTGAGGCGAGGAACGCTTTCTTGATGTCAAATGGATTGCGGCTCAGGTATTCTTTCCACGGCCCCAGGCCTGAGCCGGATTGCACCAGTCCCTTCAGCATGCCGACGTCATTGGTGGTCCAGATGTCCGAGGAGACGCCGAGGATAATCGCTCCGATGAGGCGGTCTCCCTGCCACAAGAGCTTGCGATACGCCGGACGGTCGGGTTTCACGGCGCTCGACACGTCGGCCGTCGCACTGTCCCAGGCGCCGAAACTGGCGATCTCCAGGTCTGCCACATCGACGATGTTCATCAGCAAACTGCCGCGATAGGCCAGCGGTTGCCCGGCCATGTTGGCGCCAACGATCCTGCCATGCTCCATAGCCGTGGGCTCGATGGCGTGGACGGCGTGCTCACCGGTGACGAAGTCGCGTCCTTCAGCGACATCTCCGGCGGCATAGACGTGGGGGACGCTCGAACGCAGATGATCATCAACCACCACGCCACGGTTGACCTCGATCCCAGAGCCCGCCAGCCAGTCGAGATTGGTGCGAATCCCCGTCGCCATGATCACCAGGTCGGCCTCCAACTCACCGGATCCTTGGAATCGCAGGCGTTTACGACCGTCCATGTCCTCGATGGCCTGCAATTGCACACCGGTTCGGACCTCAACTCCATGGCGCTTCATCCAATCCTCGACGATTTCCGCTCCGGTGCGATCGATCATACGCGGCAGGATCTGCGGCGCAATCTCGACGATGCTCAGTTTCGCCCCTAATTTGAGGATACTGTTGAGAATGGTAAAGGCAATGAACCCAGCTCCCACCATTACCACCTGCGTTCCTGCCGTGATACCGCTGAGGACGGCACGTGCCTGATCCAGCGTCCAGAAGCTATGGACCCCTGCCCCCTCGGCTCCAGGAACAGGAGCGCGCACGGCCGACGAACCGGTGGCGACGAGCAGGTCGTCGTACTCGATGGTCGTCCCATTATCCAGAGTCAACTGCTGCGCATTGGTATCGAGGCTTGCCGCGCGGCGACCCAGGTGAGGTGTCACTTTCAATTGCGCCAGGCGCGAGGAATTGGCCGTAAACACGTGCGCTTCGGAGATGTCGCGCGCCAGATAGTAGGGCAGCACCATCCGTGAGTATGGCCGTTCTGCCGACACCAGCACGACCTCCGAGGCGCCATGATCGATCTCTCGGATGGTCGTGATGGCGTTCATCCCAGCCGTGCCCCCTCCCACAATGATATGTCGTTTCGACGCCATACCGCCCCCTATCGTCCCGCGCCCAGTCCAACCAGGTCGGTTTGGGCCCGCAGCGCAGCGAAATCGCCTAGCCAATCCGCCGTCTCCGCCTCAACAAATTCGATAGCAGCCGTGGGACAGGCTTCTGCACAGGCAGGTTGGCCATCGCAGAGATTGCATTTGACCGCTTTGTGGGTTTCCGGGTTGTAGAAGATGGTACCATACGGACAGGCGATGGTGCAGAGCTTACAGCCGACGCACTGATCTTCCACCACGATTTTGGCTCCTGCCAGCGAGATCGTGATCGCCTCGACAGGGCACGCCGTCATGCACCATCCCTCATCACACTGCGTGCACGTATAGGGTGAAAAGCTTGTATTGGCCTCCAGGGGTGAGACGCGGATCACCGACTTGGACGGCTGAAAGCTGCCGGCTTGCATATAGGAACAGGCGAGTTCGCACCGCATACATCCAGTACATTTCTCCGGCACGATCCGCAAGACCTTCATGTCTTCTCCTCGCAGGTTCAGACTGTCGTTTGCGCGCGCATGGGTGAAACCCTCTCTGCTTGATCGATACATGTGCTCGAAATCACCTCTAATCGATCGGGGAGGTCGCATCATACGAGAGCCATGGCAACATTGTCAATGGCAGAGCCATGCCTGGTGAGCGCCTCATGGATCGTTCTCTTGCTCCCCGGCCCCCAACTTGGCTAGACGATCGTGGATGTATTGCATTTTCGTCACCAGAACCTGACGGTCGAAGGCACTCGTGGCCGCGCGGAGACTGCGACGGAGGCCATGGAGCTCTTCCTCGAGGAGGTCGGGGTCAGTCTGCCGATCGACGCTCACCCGGAACGCTGGGGTCAAGAGCCGATCGTACTCGGGGCGCATCATGGCCGAACGTCCGTGACGCTCGCCACCGGCTGCACCGCCGCTAAGGCGTGCGTCTAAGGTCAGCATCTCCGACAGACCCATGGTTTCGAAGAGTTCCACCACATTGGTCATGCGGCCGAGAAGCGCCTCTGTTGTGCCATGCTGCTTGATCGCCCCCAATATCTCATGCACCAAGGGCAATACAGCCAGCATGATGCTGCCGGGGAAAATCACCATCTTGAATCCCAGGCGCTGGAGCTCAGCCACTGGTAATAGGGGTGACTTACCGTGCTCGACGAAATTGTAGAGGAGCGGCACGTCTACTTCACGGACCACGCGGTCGATTTCTTCGCGGGTGCGCACGGCCTCGACGAACAGCATATCCGCGCCGGCCTCGGCATAGGCGTGACAGCGTCGTAGGGTGTCGTCGAGGCCGGTCACCGCCAGAGCGTCGGTGCGCGCAATCACCACGAAGTCCTCATCGATACGTGCGTCCACGGCGGCACGGAGCTTGATGACCATGTCCTCGCAAGAGATCACCTGCTTGCCGTCCAGGTGCCCGCACCGCTTGGGAAAAACCTGGTCCTCGAGGTGTAGGGCCGCGACGCCAGCCCTCTCATACTCTCGTACGGTACGGTAGACGTTGAGCGCCCCGCCATAGCCGGTATCAGCATCGGCGAGCAGCGGAATCGATACCGTTGCAGCGATGGCTGCCGCGTTTGCCACCATTTCGCTCAGCGTCGCGAAGCCCAGGTCAGGCTGGCCAAGTCGCGTCAGCGCCGTGCCCGCGCCAGTCATGTAGACCGCCGGAAATCCCTGGCGCTCGATAAGCTTGGCGGTCAGACAATCATAGGCTCCAGGGGCCACGATGATCCCCGGCTTGCTCAAGAGCTGGCGCAATTGTGCTGTGGCCTTCATGGCTGCGGTCTCCTACATGTCGCCGAGATATGGGCGCAGCAGTGTCAGCAAGGTTGACACCTTGCTATGCAGGTCGGCTTCTTCATCAGTGGACTCAGCGTCAACGCCAAGCACGACGTCGCAAACCTTGCGGTACAGCGGTTCACGCTGGCTCCACAGGGCACGCATCTCAGCTTCCAGGTTGGGCTGGTCGGTCAGGGGGGGGCGAGCATAGCTGCGTTCCAGACGCTTGGCGAGCTTGGCCGGATCAGCTGCCAGTAAGATGATGATGCTGCTAGGCTTCAACACCTGGACATTGCGGGCAAACGTCAACGCTCCGCCTCCCGAGCTGATCACCGCCGCGCGCTGGCGGGCGACCTGGCGAATCACCTGATGTTCAAGATCGCGGAACGCGTCCCAACCCAGGCGGCTCACGTATTGGGAGATTGGCTCGCCGATCTGTTGCTCAATGAGTAGATCGGTATCGAAAAACGGACGTGCCAACGTCAGGGCGAGGCGCCGCCCTATGCTGCTTTTGCCAGTACCGCGCAGGCCAGTCAGGATCAGGTTCATCGCATCAGTCTCGCTCTCCTGGCGCGAGAGGGACGGAGGAAGAGGAGCGACAGCTCGCCGACACGAATGACGCCACGGTGCCTCAGCCCCTGCGGTGCGGAGAGTACAGTGCCTGTAATTCCTCAAAAAACGTCGGATAACTCTTCGACACGCACTCCGGGGTGCCGATGCGAACGCCGGATACACGGGATCCCAAAATCGCAAAGCTCATGGCCATGCGATGGTCTGCGTAGGTTTCGATGTCCGCTCCATGCGGTTCTCCCCCCTGAATGCGGATGCCATCCGCCAACTCTTCCGCCTCGATGCCCATCCGACGCAGCTCTGCCACCAACGCCGCCAGTCGGTTGCTCTCCTTGATCCGTAAATTGGCGACGTTGACGATGCGTGTCTCACCACGCGCCAGCGCAGCCAGCACCGCCAGGGTCATGACTCCATCGGGGAGGCGATTCATATCGACGACGCCAGGGCTTTGCAGCCTACCAGGTCCCTGTACCGTCACCCCTTGCTGTCGCGTGACCGTACATCCCATACGCTCCAGGATGGGTAACAGCTCCATGTCCCCCTGATGCGAGGAGGGTTGGATATTTTTCACCGTGACACGACCTGCGGTCGACGCAGCCAGCGCCCACCAATAGCCGGCTGATGTCGCATCGCCTTCGATCGCGAAATGGCGCCCCTGGTAGCGCTGCTGAGGAATATGGAAGCGGCGTCGATCTGGGCGATCAACAAAGACACCGAAGGCTGCCATCACCTCGCGGGTCAATTCGATATAGGTTTCGGACACCATTTCGCCGGCCGCCTCGAGACCGATAGGTTGCCGTGCATAGGGCGCCACCATGAGGATGGCGGACAGGTACTGGCTGCTAAGATTGGCCTGGACCTGGCCGCGACCACCCGGTAGGACAGAGGATCGGATGGTCACAGGTGGGCAACCGTTGACGCACTCGATATCGACTCCGAGCCCCGTCAGGGCGTGCACGAGGTCATAGATCGGGCGTGTCTGCATGCGTTGGTCGCCAGTCACGACTTGTACTCCTGGCACCAGGGCACAAAACGCCGTCAGAAAACGCACTGTGGTGCCGGCATTGCCGCAAAATAACGATGCCTGCAGTGGGGGAAAGTGACCTCCCAAGCCCTCGATCTCGACCTCGTCATCCGAGGCCTGGAGCACAATCCCCAGCGTGCGCAGATGTGACATCATAAAGCGCGTGTCATCACTATGGAGGACGTTGCTGAGACGGCTCTTGCCCTCGGCTAGGCTTGCCACCACGAGGGCGCGATTGCTCAGTGACTTCGAGCCAGGAACAGATACGGCGATGTCGATGGGAGCTTCGACAGGGGTAATCGGTAACATGGGTAACCTTTGTATTGCGGGGCGCGCTTTTCGACAAAGGCGCGGGCACCCTCATTGTGGGCCTCGGTTTGCGTGCCAACGATCGGGGCCGAAGCGACATATTCGAGGAAGGCGTGGCGATTCGACACCATCGCACTATAGTCAGAGGGCCAATGGATGTCAATCAGCATACTCTCCCACGGGTCGAGAATGTCGTTGACAAACGGCATGATTGGCCCTAGCTTGAGGTGTAAAGGCTCGGACGGACTGTGCATCCGTGGATGGTGTGCTGTGCAGGAGGTCGTCGGCACCGTCCACGCCTTTGGACAACAACAGGGTGAAGGGCAACTCGACGAGGGAAGGCGGCTATGCAGGTGCTCAGGACGATTGCCGAGCTCTCCCGCTGGCGTGCAGGTGCATCACCTCCGGTTGGCCTTGTGCCGACCATGGGGTATCTACATGCAGGGCACCTGTCATTGGTTCGACGAGCTCGATCTGAGAACGACAGCGTGGTGGTGAGCATCTTTGTCAATCCCACCCAATTCGGCCCACACGAAGACTTCCAGCGCTATCCACGCGATCTGGACCGTGACCTCGACCTGCTTGACAGCGAGCAGGTCAATGCCATCTTCACCCCTGAGGTCGACGAAATGTACCCGCCCGGGGCATCAACGATGGTGGAAGTGGAAACCTTGACCGGCATCCTCGAAGGTGCGTCACGGCCTGGGCATTTTCGTGGCGTGGCGACGATCGTCTGCAAGCTATTTCATCTGGTGCATCCGGATCGCGCCTATTTCGGGCAGAAAGATTACCAGCAACTGCAAGTGATCCAGCAGATGGTCCACGACCTCCGGATGCCTGTCGAGGTGGTTGGTTGCCCGACTATCCGCGAGCCCGATGGGTTGGCTATGAGCTCGCGCAATGTGTATCTGCGTCCTGCTGAGCGGCAGGCAGCGGTTGTCCCGTCGCAGGCCTTGTCGCGAGCCATATATCTGTTCAACTGTGGCGTGCAGGATGGCGCCCGTCTACAGGCTGAAGTACGAAGCATGCTCGCCAAGGAGCCGCTGATCCGCATCGATTACGTGGCGGTCGTGCATCCGCACACGCTACAGCCGGTGGTTTCAGTGGCTGCAGAAGGAGCAGTCATCTGTCTCGCCGTGTGGATCGGCCAGACGAGGTTGATAGATAATGTCCACATCATCGCTGCAGAAAGCTCATAGTTCGCTCCCCCAGGGCATAAGTCCTGAGAGAGTTTCGAACTGCGTCACGGTCTGGAGCCTTCATCCTCATATGCTGCTTCCAAGGCGATTGACGCGGGGGGTGGTGCCGTGCTGGGAGGCGGAAGTCCCATTGTGCAGGGCAGCACTTTTGGGGAGAGTAATGGAGAGCACCGATGTCCCCACATCCCAAGACTAGCGCACCGACGCTCCTGCACACTGACTTCCCCAGCTTACCGCCACCCCACCGAGGCAAGGTTCGGGATATTTACGATTTTGGACAAACTTTGCTCATCGTGGCGACCGATCGCATCTCAGTCTTCGATGTTATTTTACCCTCTGGCATCCCTGGCAAGGGGAAAATTCTCACCCAGCTCTCTTGCTTTTGGTTCGGGCGCACAGAGGGGCTCGTTCGAAATCATCTGATCACCGTCGATCCACAGCGCTATCCAGAGCCATGCCAGGCGTACCGCGGCGAGTTAGACGGTCGGAGCATGCTCGTGCAAAAAGCTGAACCATTGCCGGTGGAATGTGTGGTGCGTGGCTATTTGGCGGGCTCGGCCTGGGAAGATTATCGCTGCACCGGGCGGGTAGGCGATCTTTCCCTCCCCGCCGGCCTGCGGGAGGCAGCGCGCCTCGAGGCACCCCTATTCACGCCGACGACCAAAGCTCCACAAGGCATGCATGATGAACCGATGCCCTTTGCGGCCCTGCAGGAACTGGTGGGCTCTCCCATTGCCGCGCATCTGCGCGACCTTAGTGTGGCGTTATATACAAATGGCCGACAGTTCGCCGAAACCTGCGGTCTTATCCTCGCCGATACCAAATTCGAGTTCGGCCTTTACGAGGGTGACGTCATCCTCATCGATGAGCTGTTCACCCCGGACTCATCACGCTATTGGCCACGCGCCGCTTATCAACCCGGACGCTCACAACCAAGCTTCGATAAGCAATTCGTCCGCGATTATACCACCAGCTTGGGGTGGAATCGGCAGCCTCCTGGACCTGAACTGCCGGGTGAGATCATCGAGAAAACCCGTCAACGCTATCTCGAGGCTTACCACTTGCTCGTCGGCACCTGGCCGCAAGGTGTGTGAAGCGATGGGCAAAGTCACCACCCGCGTGGTTGCGATCGATCCAACCACGCCTGATCACACCGCCATCGCAGAGGCAGCCTCGATTATCCGGTCGGGGCAGCTGGTGGCCTTTCCGACTGAAACGGTGTATGGGCTCGGGGCCGATGGCTTAAACCCGATTGCTCTTGGGCGCGTCTATACGGTGAAAGGTCGACCCCCCGACAATCCCCTCATCCTCCATGTCGCCAACCGAGACCAGCTCGCCCTCGTGGCGGCGGACGTCCCCTCGATTGCTCAGCGCCTGATGCAGGCGTTCTGGCCGGGGCCGTTGACCCTCATCCTACCGAAGACTGCCGGCGTACCGGACCTTGCCACCGCAGGGTTGCCCACGGTGGCTGTCCGGATGCCTGCCCATCCCGTCGCACTTGCCCTCATCATTACGGCCGACACACCGCTCGCGGCTCCCAGCGCCAATCGCTCCGGCCTACCTAGTCCTACCACCGCACAACATGCCTTCGACGATCTTCGTGGCCGCATCCCCCTAATCCTGGATGCAGGGCCAACCCGTATTGGACTCGAATCGACCGTGCTTGATGTGACCTGTATCCCACCAATCATCCTACGCCCCGGAGGTATTGCCCGGGATGCTATCGAAGCCGTGGTCGGCCATTTGCAAGACGTGGTAAGCCTGGCCCAGCACCAGCGGTCTCCAGGGACTCGCTATCGCCATTACAGTCCACGAGCCCGCGTGTGGCTCGTGGAAGACGCCCAGCCAGAGACGCTCCAGACAGCGGTAGCGGACGCGTTGCAGCATAGTGAGCAGGTTGGCTGTCTCCTGCACCGGCTTGAGCCCAACGACCTACCGCCCCTTGTCAAGGTGGTACAACTCAGAGGATCAGTGGCAGACTATGCCCAGGGGCTATTTTCAGCACTTCGTGGGCTGGATGGATTGGGACTTGATGTGATTGTGGTAGAGGGGGTTCAAGAGCAGGGGCTGGGGGTAGCTGTGATGGACCGGCTCCGGCGTGCTGCCTCGCCTCCTGCTGCCTCGCCGGGCTTCACCGAAGAGTCACTTCCAGGCGCGCCGGCATCTGGGTGTCGAACGTTGGAACAACCCCTGTGACGGTATAGGTCCCTTGCACCAGCCTTGCCCCCACAACCACACGATACGTGAGGTGCCCGCCGTCAGGTAACTGCGTCTCCTGGCCGAGCAGGTGCGCAACCATCCGGTTTGCCGACCAACGCCAGACCTCCTGACCTTATGAGTTCCGGATCAGGAAGTCGTAGTGCTGGCCCCGTTACCCTCGACGTTAAAAGCCCCCCACATGAAGGCGGGTAATTGCCCGTCCATCTTTACTTTGGGTGCCCGTTTGCACAGCACTGTCTTTAATCGCCTGCTCAATCTGGGCAGGGGTGGCTGTTGGATGCGAGGATAAGAACAGGGCTGCTGCCCCGGCCACATGTGGGGAGGCCATCGAGGTGCCAGAGAGAACTTGCGTCCCACCTCCCAATTTGGTGGAGAGAATGCTTACCCCCGGAGCCCAGATATCCACACAGTTACCGTAGTTGCTGAAGCCTGCCTCCTGCTCATCCATATCTGTGGCGGCCACTGTCATCACCCCATCTATGGTTCCAAGGCGCGACGGTGAGCCATTGCATGCATCAGCACTCTCATTCCCTGCTGCCACAGCATAGAAGAAGCCAGCGTTCACCGAATTGGTCACGGCTGTGTCCAGAGCTTGGCTGGCCGCTCCACCCAGACTCATGTTGACCACCCCCGGTTTGGGGCCGTCGGCCGTCACCAGGTCCACCCCTTTGATCACGCTGGAGGTCGACCCGGTGCCGAGACAAGAGAGCACTTTAATTCCAGCCAATGGTGCTCCCGGCGCAACTCCCACCACGTTAAGGTCGTTATCCTGGGCGGAGGCTGTCCCCGCAACATGGGTGCCGTGACCTTGGCAGTCTGTATTGAGGAAGTCCGGAAATGGCAGCAGCTTAACATGGGCCACAACGTTGAGATCGCCTTGTCCGGAGTCGATGCCGGTATCAATGATATAGACTATTACGTTAGTGATCGCACCCTGACCATCTCCCGCGTGCGTGGAGCTGAGATCGGCGTCGATGCGATCGATCCCCCAAGGAAGCTGCTGGGCCTTCATCCTCATCTCACCGTCAGGTTCCATGGAGGCCACCCATGGATGTCCCTTGAGGAGGTCGATTTGCTGGTCGGTCAGGCGGGCAGCAAACCCACGCAGCGCAGCGCTATAGACATGATCAGCATGAAATCCAAACGCGCTTTCAAGGGCTTGGACGGCTCCCAAGACGTTGCGATCGAGGTAGCTCCATGCCGGAGGGTCTTGACGTTCTCGCTCGCCAGGTTGATACCGCTCACCCAAATTGTCAAATGGTGTTTGTACATCAAACACAACAATCATCGACATACGGCTTTGCTGAGCCCAGACCAGGTCAGTATAGATAAGTGGCAGCGCCATCATAATTAGCAGGCCTAGTTGCTTCCGATAGACCATACACTTCTCCTCCTCTACCGCTATTTTCATGCTACTCCACCCTTGCGTGGTCAGGTGGTATGTTCCCCAGCCTCCCAACCACGAGACGCACACCTGCACACGTTAGACGTCGCGAGGTCGAGATCGCACCGCTATCAGATTGGGTATTCGACGGAAAAGCGGAGACGCGTGTGGGGTCGCCACGCCCGGAGAGGAACCTAGAAAATTTGCTGCTTCGTGACACGCGGGGAGGAGGGAGCACGATCGAGGAAGGAAGCCTCCAGGGGGAACCGCAGGCAAGGAACTGCTTATACGAGTCCATTCAAAACATGTCCTTTGACGTTCAGAAGGCTTTTCGTAACGCTTGCCAGCGAAGCATGGGATCCATGAATTTCTCCATCATATATCAATTATATTCAAAAATCATTAAAAATATCAATCGAGATGTGAGCGAGCAATTACCATGATGTGTAGAGCAATCATTTATCCAAGACGCCCCACTGTCACCTCTCGCATACAGGGGGGCGTTTGCGTGAAGTCAGGCATCTGAGGAAAGTGCAGCTAGGGGGAAGAGCTGTCTTTTTGCTGCGCAATGCCAAGCCTGTGAGGTGTTCCATTACCACTGGTGCCCTCCTCGATCATGCCTTCCATGCAATCGATTTGCCATACTGATCGATGAGAACACTTCAGCACATAACACCATACTTGCTTAGAGGAGTCATGCGCAGTCAAAGCCTCACTTAAGCTCGCCGTCTCCGACCAGGCCGTGATCCAGGGCGTCGCTGTTGCGCCGCTTGTAGACGTGCCGCAACCTCTTTCGCTTGCTTAATGTCTTCGTCGGTGGAACGCCAGAATAGTAACCCTCCTGGCACACGTCGCACCGTCACTGGTACACGCTGTTCACCGGCAACGCGAAGAATGCGGTTCTTCATGGTGACAGGACTCACACCTGGTGGCAAATTCATACGCGCCGCGCTATTGGAAAGCGAGGAGATCTTGCTCTTGAGGGCGTTGTAGAGGATGGGATCCATCCGCGGTCCACGCCCCATTTTGCGCGCCTCCTCTAAGGGAATATCTTCAAACTCTATCGCCAACTTCCGGTCGTCCATGTTCTTCGCCTCCCGCTATCACTAACTTGTACCCACGCTGTTTCTTCAGGAATCATTCTACTCATCCACTATAACACATGGAAAGGTGTTTGCAATAGAATTATATGAAAAGAGATGCTTTTCTCCGAGTGATCTTCACTGATGCACGACATTTCGTGCACCAAGGTATAGCCGATTACACGTCCATGAAGTGCCATTAGATCAGTCTCAAAAGTGAGACGAAATAGAATGCCTTCTTGGAACCAGACGCCGGACCAGTCAAGCACATGTATGGGGTCCTGTCAAAATTGGGGCCAGATGAGTAGTCTCAAGGCAATGGCTCTATCCGTACTCGGAGATCTCATGAAGCATTGTAACATATCCAATCAGATGAGGCATGTGCACCTGGATGCCGATGTTACACACTGAACGGCAACTGGGTATGGTGACAGGAGGCATTCACCCCCACGATTGTCTGCGCCATGACCGCCAATGAAGGCTATGACCATACTGTAGAGCACCGCGAGTGCTCTTCCCGGAGCAGGTGGCAATTAAGCCCGACAGGGATGGACGCGGTTCTTGTCTGGTGGCCGTAGCTCGGCAGAGTAAACCCCACGCTCTTGCCCAACGTGGCAAGAGAGGGTGAAGGGAAGCGATCATCAGGGGTATGCTGGTGAAAGCACTTATCGAGGGCGGAATCCGGGAGCCAGCATCGCTGCAGTGGCTCCCGGCGGGTCGGAAGGTGACAGGTTAGGCGTGCAGGAGTTCGATCGCCTCCTCGTAGATTTCCATATTCTTGCCGAAGGAAATCGCTGCCGCTTGGGCCCCCGCGATGAGATGGCGCCAGCGCCAGGGCGCACGCGTCGCATAGAACTCCTCGACGACGGCTTGATGGTGCTTGAAGGCATGCATTTCGGTGAAGTTATCGTGGCACGCAATCTCGGCCAGGCGTGTAATCAAGGCGGTCGCGTCGTAGCCGAAGTTGACATATTGCTGGGCGAGGTTCACCGTGATTTTAACCTCCGGCACGGCCCGCAATTGTCCAAGATTGGCCACTGTTGCCCAGTCGATTGGTGGCTGGTGATAGATACTGTCGGCCAGGGCATCCAATAGCTCGTCTTGTGTGCGATAGGGAAGGGCCGCCACGGCCCCGGCATCAGGCTGGGGCAATGGCTCCATTCGCCTTTGCGTCGATCGCACCTCCGGCCCTGTATGCCACATCAGCAACGCCAGCAGCTTATTGCGCAAGCTCAGGCCATCCAGTTGCATGAGGTAGCGACGGAGATTCACCCCGGTATGCAGATGAACATCCATCGGATTGCCGGTCAGCGAGCGCAAAAACAAGCTTGCCGCTCCGATCGAGAGAGCCTCACCGGCCCCTTCCAATGAAATCCCATCGGCAAGAGCTTTGGCAAGCATCTCCGGGATCTCTGCATAGGTGTTACACTGTCCGATGCGTTCGCCGAGGTCACCGATGGCCGGTGTTTCATCGTTTCCAGTGTGCTGCCGCAGCGCTCGTGTCAAGAGCTGATATTCGTCGAGAAGCCCCTCGAACTCAGGAATCGCCGGTGGCGTCGGAAAGCGGGTCACGTAGCGCACGGCAGGCCGCATGAGGATGGGAAGATACTCACGCCCCAACCATTCGACCGCTCTCCAGGTGAAGGACGGAAAGATGAAATAATGATCATCCTGCACGTTCTTGGGGATCGCAACCGTCAACAACAAATCCAGGGCTTCGACCGCTGGGATGTTGTCCCAGAGCCAGAGAAAATAGTGATCAGCCTGATTGTATACCCCACGGTCGACGGCCCCGAGGAAAGCACGTTTGGTGGCTTCGACGCCTCCCGCGTCGATGGGCTCGAAGTCAGGCAGCATGTATGGCCCCATACCGGGATGATGAATGTGCTTATTCGACAGGGCAACGTGCTGCAGGACGGGTAGAAAACGGTTTTCGGCCGACACGCGCTCGGCGATATGCCGGATCGCATGAATGCCTACTAACGGATGCAAGGGGCCGCCATGATGCCCCGGCGGGAGGTCTGATGAGCGTGTCACCGCCAGTGCTGAAGCGGTCAGCATGGTCTTAATAGGTACACCACCCCGAAGTTTTTCCAAGGTTTGTTCGATAATCTCACTCGGAGCAGTTTCCTCGATAAACTGCACGAGAGGTTCGATCTCGTTAGCAAATTGCACGCGTCGATACATGCTTGTCTCCTTCCCTGCTCTCAACCCAGCATTGCTGGCCATGTGGTCTGTTCAGTCAGGCACGCCATCGCAGTTCGTCATCATGCCCTGCGTGGATGCGATCTTTCAAGGCATGTCGCCATGTCTTCAGATCTGACATTACACACCGACATCATCCTTGGCAAGGATATTCTGCATTGCGATGCTTTTCCAACCCTTCGCAACAAGCATTCCGTACCATCCAAGACTCGACGCCAACCCCCTGTTCAAGCTGGGCGAAAAATCGGCGGTCGCATGCGCCAATTATGGTAGGATAAGCGGCAAACTTCCAGCCAAGGGGGACCTTCTGGAAGAGGTGGTGCTAACCAGGTCACGCCCAGCGGTGGCTGGCAATCAAGCCTTCATCGACCGGCAGTCCTATCAATGGTGGGTAACGCGGCCTCGGGTTTGCTGAATATGACCCGCCAAATCTCCGGCATGGGCGGCATTGCCCTGGCTGGAGTGCTGCTCGAAGGCTGGCATCATGTGCACTACCCCGCGCAGGCGCCAAGTATCTCGCCGCGTCCGCAGCCAATGTAGGTCACGTGCAGCACATGTTGGAAGCGATGCTGCAACGCAGCGGAAACGTTGGCAGGCTTCTGCAAATCCGAACCGAGGCAGTGGTGAGTCGCTATCTAAGCCAGGAATCGCTTGTTGTCGCCTTTCAA
Organism: uncultured Nitrospinota bacterium; assembly: GCA_963707985.1. Lineage (GTDB taxonomy): Bacteria > Tectomicrobia > Entotheonellia > J063 > CAVPRW01 > CAVPRW01. Next base: position 327,400 of record CAVPRW010000010.1, read on the forward strand.
GACTGTTTTATCGTGTTCACCTGAGTGCTCGTGGCTGTCGCTGGCGCAAGCGTCTGTATTCCAGACGGGAATAAGGTCAAATCGTCGCTGACCGTGTCATGGCCGTTGGGTCTAGAGAAAAGGGGGAGAACCATGAAAATCACCGGAATCGAAGCACTGGCCATCTCCGTACCTGTAAAGGCCAGCTTCTGGACCTCTTTGCAAGCAATGGGGGGTGGCAAGGCCGTGAGCGAGTTGATCGTCAAGGTGCATACCGACGACGGTCTCGTTGGCCTCGGCGAGGGGCACGGCGGACCACCGCTCGCCGCTGCCAACCTGATCCAGAACGAGTTGCAAGCACTGCTGATCGGCGAAGACCCATTGCGACCGGAATATCTCTGGAAAAAGCTCTTTTCCATTACCCACACCCGGCGCTCCGCCTGGGAGGTGTGGGGCATCAGTCGCGAACAGCTCGAAGTCGCCCTCGCCGCCATCGACATTGCCCTGTGGGACCTCGTCGGCAAGCAGGCGGGGTTACCATTATTCCGCATCCTGGGCGGATATACGACGCAGGTGCCCGCCTACGTCACTGGCGGCTACTACACCGAAGGCCGTGGTATTTCCGAGCTGATCACCGAGTGTCAAGGATACGTCGAAGCCGGCTACCGCGCCATCAAGATCAAAGTCGGCGGCACGACGCTTGATGAAGATGTGAAGCGGGTCCAAGCCTTGCGCCAGGCGCTGGGGGATGACATCAACCTTAGTCTGGATGCCAATCGCGCCTGGGATGTGAAAACTGCCATCGAGGCCGCCCAGCGATTTGCAGACTGCCATCCCCGCTGGATCGAAGAGCCTATCCAGTGGTATGACGATATTCGGGCCCTGGCCATCCTGAAGCAGAACACCCATCTCCCCCTGGCCAGTGGCGAAAGCGCCCACACGCGCTTCGAAGCTCGCGAGTTGATCGAGCAACGCGCCATCGATATCCTGCAGTTCGATGGGACGAAGAACGGGGGGATCACGGAATGGCGCAAGATCGCCGGCATGTGCAGCATGTACCACGTCGACATCGCGCCGCACCATGATCCTCAGATTCATGGCCACCTGGTGGCAGCCTCTCCCAATGGCCTGACGGTAGAGTCGTTCCACAACCCCGATCGCGATCCCCTCTGGCCCGATCTTTACGCCGAAAGCGCCCGCCTCGAGGGGGGTACGCTCTTTCTCAGCGAACGGCCCGGTCTAGGGATCAGCTTTAATGAGGACTTTGTGCAAAAATACCGGCAGAACTGAGGCGGAACGCTGTTGACCTCTGCTCACCGGTCAGCGAGGCGGGATTTGCGGAGTCGTCTTCTGCGTAGCACATTCACCCCGGTTCTTACCAAGCTCGCGAGTCAGAACAGGTGGTCAAAGTGCTGCGTCAAAAGACGCGCGGCGCTGGCTGGGATGACCAGGGCGGCAGTGAAGAGCGTGACCCCCATGACCTGCATATGAGATTGGCATCACCGCCGCCAGGATCGGGGCGAAGGCGAAGAAAAGAGCCCGCAGGTCAGCGGCTCCAATAGGGAGGTGAGAGGCCACTCAGTCAAGCTGATCACCGTGACGGCCCTGATAGGCCAGTGGGCTGTTGGCCACCAAGAGATAGCCGTGTTGTCGGAGGACCAGCATCTCCGAGGCATAGGTCGCGCGCAGAATTTCCGTCGTGAACACCATATCCGGTGGCCCTTGGGCGATCACGCCGCGATTGAAACAGATCAACCATGGCAGATGAGCGGCCACAGCATTGAGGTCATGTGTCGTCAGCACAATGGTGATCCCCTGATCACATAGGTCTCTCAGCAGGTGTAAGATGTCGTGCTGCGTCTTCAGATCGACACCCATCGTCGGCTCGTCCAGAATGAGCAGTTGTGGTTTGCCTAAGAGGGCGCGTGCCAGAAAGACGCGTTGCTGCTGACCTCCCGACAATTCGCGAATATGTTGCCCGATACACCCACCTATCCCCAGCTGTTCCATGAGCTGCAATGCCGCCCCACGCTCGGATGCCCTGCACCACGGCAGCCAACTCATACCGCGATAGGCTCCCATAAGTACCACCTGCTCAGCGGTGACTGGAAACTGCCAGTCGAGTGTCTCGAGCTGAGGGACGTAACCAATGCGCGCCCGCGTCGCCCGAGTCACCGGGGCCCCGAACACGCGCACGGTCCCCTGCCATGGACGCACCAGCCCGAGCAGAGCTTTTAATAGAGTGGTCTTGCCCGAACCGGTTGGTCCCACCAAACCCGTGAGTTGGCCGGCGTGGAAGGTCAATGTCACATCGCGGAAGATGGGTTGGCGATGATAGCCACAGGTGATGGACTGCAGGTTAGCCACAACTTCGCCACTCAAAGCCTGGCTGTCCCAAGGGTCGAGACTCTTGCCCGAGTGTTTCGCATCAGAGAGTGCTGTATCCGCCCAGGGCTCCCGACCTCCTGGTGAGTGGAGATTCATCGGCGCTCTTCCCTTCCATTACGAGTGCGAGACTGTCATATCTGGAGGTGATAAAAAGTACATACATAACACTTCACAATGACGAAAAATATATTCGTGTTACCTCTCGTGGTAAAAAGCCCTCAGATTTGAATACGACACCTTGTCCTCAGGGAGAGAGCTGTCTTGAGGAGAAGTTGGGTTGCATCACCCGTTCGGCTCTGCCCTCACCCAACCCCTCTCCCGAAGGCCGAAGAAGCGGCTTCCAAGCGCCTATACCGGGAGATGGTCCAGGGAACACGCTGGGTGAGCGCTCACGCCGGAGGCGCTGTGCCCCACTAGGTGAGATCGCTTCCTGCCGTCGTAAGGGTCAGTTTACCGTGTTTCACCCCTTTGGTACCAATGAGCTTGTCCGCGATGCGGCGAATTTCACCACTTTTCCCTCGGACCACCAGCACCTCCAGACAGTTTTCCGCATCGAGGTGGACATGCAGAGAGGCGATGACCGCGCCATAATTCTGATGCTGAAACTCGGTCAAGACATCGGTAAGCTGGCGCACATGGTGATTGTAAACAAAGGTCACCGTGCCTACCATCTCTCTCTCGTCGCGCTCAGCGGCAACGTCCACGAGCTCGTCACGGATGAGATCCCGAATCGCTTCCGAGCGATTGACATAACCTTTCTGAGCAATGAGTTGGTCAAACTGTTCAAGCAGACGAGTCTGGATGGAAACCCCAAAGCGTGTCAATTCAGCCATGCCACCCCTCCTCGCTTATTCGGGGAAGCTAACACTCCCCTATGACCCAGTCAATGCTTTCTTTTGCAGCCGGGGTTATTGACTTGCAGTTGTCCGCACATAGGGGAGAAATGCTATTAAGACGCGTCTAATGCTGCCTATGAATGGGTTAAAGCGAAGCTCAGCGGAGATGATGGGCCATAGAGGCAAGCGCACTACCGCCGACATCCAAACGCCACAGCATCGCGACATAAGCATGGCGAATAAGGACACCCTGGATGGATCGGCAGGGTCGCGTCTGCACCAACTCTTCTTAGGATACCGGCGTGCCAAGAAACTGCCGTATTGGAGCGATCGCGAGTAAGCGGTCGCCGAGAATCTTGCAGACCAACCCACCGAGGACGGCACCACTGACGATGGCGATGCACAGCATGACAATGATGATACCGGCCGAGTGCGGGAAAATCAGCAACGGCGGCGCCACGAGGTTGACGCCACGGTTGGCAGCGACGTCAACGGCGAGGCTGACCCCATGGTCGACCGCGAGGTTGACCGCAAAACTTGCTGTTCCCGCCACGGCCCCTGCCACCAACATCGTCATCAAACCCCAGTTTTGGAAGCGCGCCCAGGCGAAAACCATTTCTAGCGCCAACCCCTGGAGCCATCCCAACACCAACATCAGCGCTCCCATCGGGCTGCCCAGCGCACTTCCCAGGGCGTATGCCACCAGAGCGGCGCCGAACTCGCCCAGCAGCGCCGCACCCGACTTACGAATGGCATACGCCAGGATAAGCCCAGCCCAGTACCAGACGCCATAGAACAATCCACCCACCACATCCCCTAGGACGCGGCTCAGTAGCTGCACCGCCCAACCCCACAGGTAGAAGACGAACCCCAGTACAATGGCAGTTACGACCAACGCCAACACATCCCTTAACGTCCATCGCGTCGCCCACAACGGTTGGTCAGGTTGGTTCACGGACATGGTTAGTTCCCGGCAATGGTCATGCGGGCGATCTTCAGCGTCGGCGCTGCCGTACGGCCGCGGAACACCAGATCGTCGCCAACCATCTCGATGTGGTCCAACATCTCATTGAGGTTGCCAGCAATAGTGATTTCTTCCACCGGATACGCCAACTCGCCATTTTCGATCCAAAGCCCCACGGCCCCCCGCGAATAATCGCCGGTCACCAGGTTCACGCCAAAGCCAATAAGCTCAGTGAGATAGAGACCGGATTTGACCGAGGCGATGATTTCTGCCGCTGTAGAGGTCCCTGGCACAAGATAGAAATTGCCGGCGCCGACGCTGATGCCGCTGGCATCGCGTGCGGCATTGCCGGTTGAGGTCATGCCCAAGCGTCGGGCACAGTAGGTATCGAGGAGATAACTCTGCAACACACCATGCTGGATGACAACCGTCCGCCGGGTCGGCAAACCTTCGCCATCGAATGGGCGTGAGCCCATCGCCCCGGGAATCGTGCCATCGTCGATGACCGTAACGGTGTCGGCCGCGACTTGCTGACCTAAACGGTTGAGCAGGAAGGAGCTGCCGCGATAAATCGACGTCCCTGACACCGCCCCGGCCAGTGTGCGCAGCAGGCTGGCGGCCATCTCGGGATCAAAGACCACGGGAGCCTCCTGGGTGTGGACTTTACGCGCGCCCAACCGGCGCAGGGCGCGCTTGGCGGCAGTCTTGCCGATGATATCCGGGGCTTCCAGTTGCTTGAACCGGCGGCTCACGGCATACCATGAGTCACGTTGCATCGTGCCCCCCGCATCAGCAATGGGTGACACCGCCAGCGAAAACGACGAGGTGTGGTATTCTCCCACGAAGCCATGCGTGTTGGCATAGACGATCTGACTAAAGTGGGTGTCGAGCCCCGCCCCCTCGGAATTCGTGATGCGCGGATCATAGTCTAGGGCAGCGGCCTCTGCCTGCGTGACCAGGGCGATTTTCTCGTCGACATCGAGATTTTGGGCCTCAGGATCGAAGAGCCCCAGGTCTGGCACCGAGGCCACGATCGACTCGGGGTTTGGCAGGCCGAGAAATTCATCTGCGGCGGTGGCGCGGGCCAGTGTACAGGTTTCGTCGACGAGATGATCCAGGGCTCGCATGGAAAAATCTGAGGTCGAGGTGGCAGCCGAACTTTTACCAAACAGGACTCTCAGGTGCAAACGGCGTTCCTGGGCACTTTTGAGCGACTCGATGTCACGCAGCCGTACCTGTGTCGTGGATGAATCCGTTTCGATGACGAGCAGATCCGCTTCCGTGGCTCCTTGGCGGCGGACTTTGGCCAGCAGATCGCGGGCTAGCTCACGTTCCATGCCCATAGTGTCCCCCTCAGCGCTGCGTGCCACCGACGGTCATGCCGTCGACACGGATTGTCGGCAGCCCCACCCCGACTGGCACCGACTGCCCGTCTTTGCCGCACGTACCTACCCCCTCATCCAGCTGCAGATCGTTTCCCACCATCGAGACGCGGGTCAGCACGTCGGGGCCATTACCGATCAGCGTCGCTCCCTTCACCGGACACGTCACCTTGCCGTCCTCGATCATGTATGCCTCGCTGGCCGAGAACACGAACTTGCCGTTGGTGATATCCACCTGGCCACCGCCGAAGTTGACAGCGTAGAGACCGTGTTTGACCGAACGAATGATCTCTTCCGGATCGAATTCGCCGGGGAGCATAAACGTGTTGGTCATGCGCGGCATCGGAATGTGTGCGTAACTCTCACGCCGGCCGTTCCCCGTGAGCGGCATACCCATCAGACGAGCATTCAAACGATCTTGCAGATAGCCGCGCAGAATGCCGTTTTCAATCAGCACTGTGCGGCCGGTCGGGGTGCCTTCGTCGTCGACGTTAAGCGATCCCCGGCGACCCGGCATAGTCCCATCATCGACAACCGTGACCGACGAGGCCGCCACTTGCTCGCCGATTCGGCCGCTGAAGGCCGAGACCTTCTTGCGATTGAAATCTCCCTCCAGGCCATGGCCGATGGCTTCATGCAGCAGTATGCCCGGCCAACCTGGCCCGAGGACGACATCGAGGTAACCGGCCGGGGCATTCACGGCATCGAGATTCACAATCGCTTGCCGTGCGGCCTCACGTGCGAAGTGTTCATAGCGATGGCCCTCCAGTAAGGTAGAGAATTCATAGCGGCCACCGCCGCCGTGAGTCCCCGTCTGGCGATTGCTTCCATCCTCGGCGATGCAACTGACCGACAGGCGCACAAGCGGCAAGATATCGCCCACGACCAGACCTTCAGCCGTGGCAATCAAGATGATCTTCTGCGTACTGCCCAATGAGGCAAACACCTTGCTGATGCGCGGATCGTAGGCGCGGGCGATGCGGTCGATCCGCAGCAAGAGGTCAATTTTAGCTTCGGCTGGCACATCGGTTGGGAAGGTCTGCACCGGATACAGATCGTGGGGGGATGGCGCTGGTTGGCCGACGGCGACTGCGCCGCTCTTGGTGGTTTCGGAGGCAATAGCGTGGGCGGTACGGGCCGCCAGTGCCAGGTTTTCGATGGTAATGTCATCGGAATAGCCGTACCCTGTGCGACTCTCTGCCATGGCGCGCACACCCGCCCCCTGCGAAATGCTCTTCGAGGCTTTTTTGACAACCCCATCTTCGAGGCTAATCGACTCACCGACGAGATACTCGAAATAGATATCCCCATCGTCCGCGGCTTTTCCCAGCACACCACCGAGGATCCGGCCCAGACTGTCTTTGGCGATGCCGAACTTTTCAGCGAAAAACCGCTGTGGAGTCAAACTGGTGTCGGTCATGATCAGTATCCCCTTCAAGGCTTGAACCGGCGACTGCCCTACGCTGCCGGACAATGCCGCACGCGCCTGCATAGCTACCGGCGGTGGAACGCATCTTGATATATATGTCGATCACACCTGGACCAACGGCCCTGTCATGGCCACGGTGTGCTTTGGTTGTAGGTTCTTACGCTGCGACAGCATACGGGAATGCCGCTTGTCTGCGTCGCTAGCGTTGCCTTTGCATATTCCTAGGATACGCTCCTTCATGGATTGGGTCAACCATGGGCTCTCTAGACTGCAGCTCCGCTTGTTCTGGAACGAACGGGTATGCTACAGTGGGAGACGCTGCAGCTCATCAAACCTGCATCTTGGATGACCGTGCCCCTCTTACACCTCTGCTGCCAGGAGGAACGCTGCCATGATGTATTATCTGGTTGAATTCGACCCCAAGCCTGGCGTGACCCAGCGCGAGGTGGCCGATGGCTATCGGCGCTTTGTCGAGCATTACACGAAGATTTTTCCCCAGATGAAGTTGGCAGGCCTGTTCGCCCGGGACATGCTGCTGGGGACTCGCCCGCACTACTTTGCGCTGTGGGAGATTCCCGATTATGCCACCCTCGATGCCTGGAAAAAAGCTTACGCCGGCGATCCTGATGGAGCCGGTTTGACACGCGAGATCAACGACATGGGCGTGGAATGGAACGCCAAGATCGTCAGGAGGCTTTTGTAAGCTGGCGGCCTCATACAACCCGCTGATGCACCATCTCCATGCGCCATTGATGCGGCAATAGCGGTGGTGACTGTGGCTTTTGAAGAATTACACGGGATCCCAGCGACAAGGCTCGAGGAGGCTAAGACGCTGCGCCAGGAATACGAGTCTCAGTTTTACAGGACATCTGCGCTGGGGGACTATTTGCGACTGCCGGCCCGCAAGTTGCCATATGCGGGCCGGTCGACTGTGGGAGTCGGCTGCGAAGACTACTTCGCGCAGAACTGGTCAAAGGCCTCAGTGAGGGACTTAGCGATCTCAGTAGCGTCCCGATTTTCAATCTGGTGCCGTTGCAACATGAACACGGGCTTGCCATCTTTGAACAGCGCTACCGATGGGGAGGAGGGGGGATAGTCATGTAGGTATTCACGTACGCGCGCGGTGGCCTCAAGATCACCGCCGGCAAACACCGTGGCAACGGTGTCGGGCACCACGCCATGTCGCAACGCCAGCGCAACCCCCGGGCGTGCACGGCCGGCCGCACACCCACACATCGAATTGATCACCATCATCACGGTGCCGCCATGTGCCCCAAGCATCGCGTCAACGTCCTCAGGGGTGCGGGTTTCCTGTACGCCAAGGCTCGTCAATTCCTGCCGCATCGGTCCGATAAATTCTTCTGGATATTGCACCGTTTATGTCTCCTTTATTAAGTATTAAGGTGTCGCCGTGTCGCATCGTGAGCAACCATCCCCTGTATTCTACCAGACTCCCGAGGGATGACCAATGGAATTATGCCCGTTTCTTGCAAAGCCCCATCGGGGCAGGTCGGAGCCTGATCGACCTGTGCAACCCCCCACCGTCAAGCAAGTGTACCGGGAAGGCTCCCTGAATCCGCACCAACGCCACCGGAATTTTCCTTGACTTGTGGTGGGATCTAGCGTAACTGACACGCGAGTTTCGCCCACTTGACAACGTTCATCGAAGGTCCCCCATTGCACTACCGGCTCGCAACGCTCCCTACCCGGTCGTCAGCGTTGCAACCGGCTGCGGGTCCATTCATGAAGGAGAACCGATGCGCAGGATCGGGAGTGTTGCACCATGGTTACTGTTGAGCGTCGCCACCTGGTTGTGTGTCCTGCTAGGAAGTGCTGTCCTGACAGCCCCTGCCACCCTCTACAAGCCGGAGGGGGAGATGCGCTGGGCGTTGTACGTGACCATCTCCCCCGCCTGGTTCGATCCCGCGCAGGTGGCGGTGGCGGGCGGGACGCCGTTCTGGTTCTGCTATGCTCTGCATGATGCCCTCGTCAAGCCCATGCCTGATAACCCCATGGCCCCAAGCCTGGCGGAGTCCTGGACGGTGAGCGACGACCGGCGAGTCTACGAATTTAAGCTGCGGGAGGGCCTCACGTTCCACAATGGCGATCCCTTCACCGCCGCGGATGTCCAGTTCACCTTCCAACGCTACAAATCGACCATCCTGCAGGAAAAAGTTCGGGAGGTGGAGGTTGTCGATCCCTACCGAGTGCGCTTTCATTTGCACCAGCCATGGCCCGATTTCATGACCTATTACGGCACCCTGGCCACAGGGGCGGGGTGGATCGTGCCCAAAAAGTACCTCGAGCAGGTGGGCGATGACGGCTTTAGACGCCATCCCATCGGGCTCGGCCCCTACAAGTTTGTCAGCCATACGCCCGGCGTCGAACTGGTTATGGAGGCATTCGAAGGCTACTGGCGCAAAGTTCCTCACGTCAAGCGTCTGGTCTTCAAAAGTGTCACGGAGAACACGACGCGGCTGGCCATGCTCAAGAAGGGAGAGGTCGATCTCGCCTACGACCTGGATGTCCCGGCGGCTGAGGAGGTGAAACGGGACCCCAAGCTGCGGTTGGCCTTTTCCGGGGGGATTGGGTCGTTCTATCTGGATTTCCTCGAACAGTGGGACCCCAAGTCTCCCTGGCATGACCCGCGCGTGCGGCTGGCCGCCAATTACGCCCTCGACCGCGAGGCGCTCAATGAGGCCGAGCGCCTTGGCGCCTCGCCGCCTGCGGGGAGCATCATTCCGCGCACCTTCGCAGTTCGCGCTGCCGATCGAACCGTATCCCTATGATCCAGCCAAGGCGAAACGTCTGCTGGCCGAGGCGGGGTATCCCAACGGTTTTGACGCCGGAGATGTGACCCCCAATCCCCCCTATTTCTCGCTGGGAGAGGCAGTCGGCAATTATCTGGGGGCAATCGGGATCAAGCTGAAACTGCGCACGATGGAACGGGCGGCGTTTCAGTCGGCGCGCGCCGCGAAGCAGTTGCGTGGCCTCTGCATCTGCGTCAGTGCACGATACGGCAACGCCGCCACGCGCATTGAGGAATCGGTGGTCAGCACCGGGACATTTGCCTACGGAGGCTATCCCGACATCGATGCGCTGTTCAAACAGCAGGGCAATGAGACCGACCGAGCAACACGGGAGGCCATGCTGCACCAGATCCAGCAGCTCATGCACGAGCGCGTGATGTTCGGACCGATCTGGCTCTATTTCTGGCCAAGTGGCATCGGACCGCGTGTGGAAGAGCCGGCACTGATGTTGATCAACCCCTTCCCCTGGTCTGCACCCCTTGAGGACGTGCGCCTGAAGACGAGTTGAGCAACGACATTGCATTGCGCATCCGAGATGATTCTTGTCCAGTCCTGGGGCGGCCAACGGGTCACCGGGAGGCAGAGCTGAGACATGGACGATGGAGCAAGGCATAGGCGACCATCATTGAGCGTCTCATCAACTCGACTCTGCTACATGAAGCGGGCCCATGGTCACCGCTTGGGGTGTCCATGGGCCACCCTCGAGTGGGTCATTGTGAGTTGACAGGGGGGGACAGGCTGTACGCTGAGCACAAACGGCGGGCGGGTGCCTGCCAGACTCTGGCAACCACTCGCCCATACGCCAGCAGCAGCGAGCCACGGTACAGGTGTGCGCCTCCTACCTAGAGAGCTGCCCGCGCACAGCACCTTTTGGAAAGGCGGCATTGTGGACGTTGACGTAAAAGCCGGCAGGGTTCTCTAGAATAGCCATAATCACAGAGGCATCAGCCTTTTTACAGCCCTTCGCGGAACCCGTCTTGGGCGCATCCAGAGCCACTTTGACGGGACCCTCTTTGCCCAGCGCCCCTTCATGGATATGGGCCGCCGTAGCCTCTTGGCATATTCGCCACGTTGAGCTCATAACACACTTCGCCATTGCCGGGATTGAGGGTCACCTGCACAGTGCCACTGCCCTTGGGATCCCCCGGACCTGGAACCTCAGCGTCCCCTGTCAGCTTGGCCGTAGCTTTCCCCATCTCTTGGGCTGCCGCCAGATGTATGCCGGTCAGCAGCACCAGCGCGATGATGCCTATGGACAACGCGAGTGTTCGCATTGCAACCCCCTCCTTTGTCGTCATGTACTGAGACTCCTCGGTGTCGCTGCGCCTGCTCAAACCGCTCTGCGAGACGCACTGTATCATATCTGGCAAGATCCGTGGAATTTCTCTGCTCCAGGCCACTGTATTCGTTGGTACTTCTCTCCTCAGGGTGCATCAGGTACAGGGACACCCGCACGGTGGAAGTGGCACCCGCCCTTCACCTGCGCCACGCCTGCAACTTGTGGAGCGTGGAACCCTGCGTCATGTGCATGAATGTGTGTTCGGCGTGCTGGCCCTGGCGAGTGTCAAACTCGGTCGATTGATGCTTGCAAGGACAGGGGGCAATGGGCGTTGAAGACAATTTGGTCATAGCAGACGACTTGGGAGGAGCCGTAGCCGCATCTACGACGCCCTCTAAACGAGATATCCGGGGTCATCAAGGGCTAATCTGAGGGATTCTGGGCACAGAAGTGGGAACAGGCTGGTGTTTGGGAGTCAGGACGCCAACCAAATGGCAGAGCGGACGAGCTGCTTTCATACGATCACCGGCATGGGCTGACGTTCCATGTGTCGGCATTGGGCTCTCAGCTTCTTCATGCCGCGACTGACCTAATCGCAGGTGAAGAGCCGCCACGGACAGCAGCGGCCCGCAAAGACGGTCATGCCAGCGGCACTAGGACCGCCACAGCCGCTCGGAGGCAAGGCTTGTCCCCTCAACCAGCGCGGCGAACTTGGCCCACATGACAGTTGGATGTTGGCGCTGGTACATCGCCCCCTGGGCAAACCCACAATCGGCTCCGGCGATGACCCGCTCGCGACCCGTTACCCGAGCGAAATTCATGAGCCGCTCAGCCACCGTTTCGGGATGCTCGACCACGGCAGTGGTATGTGCGATGACGCCGGGGATGAGCACTTTGCCCTCGGGCAACCTGACATCTTCCCAGACGCGCCACTCATAGGCATGGCGGGGCGTCGCCGCCTCTATCGAGTAGGCCTGGGCCTTGACCCGCAAGACGAGATCGACGATATCGCGCAGCCCCAGGTCGTGCACATGCGGTCCCTGCCAGCTGCCCCAACACAGATGATAGCGCACACGCTCCTCGGGAATGCCGGCCAGGGCATGATTGAGCGCGTCGATATTCCTGGCCTGCATGCGCCGGTATTCCTCCAGTGGGGGAGCCGGTATCATCATGTCCCAGGTTTCGCCTAACCCTGGATCGTCGATCTGCAGGATGAACCCGGCATCGACGATGGCCCGGTATTCGGTCTTCAGCGCCTCGGCAATGGCAAATACATACTCTTCGTCCGTGGCGTAGTATTGGTTTTGACCGCGGCCGACCATGGCCGGTGCGATGGCGGGCACAAAGGCCTCTCCGACGTTGATGCCCTGCAGGGCGGCCTTGAAGGTAGCGAGATCGCGCTGCAGTATGGCCTGACCCTGATATGTGATAGGTCCCTGACAGACCGAGGGCGGTGCCGCGGGAGGCATGGCCCTCGGCAAGTACTCCTCATAATACTCAGGGAACGCCCGCCACTCCCGCCGGCTGGTAATCCGACGCGCCCACGAGCTCCCCACATTACTGGAGGAGATGTTCGGGGCGTTCGCCGCCATCGGGACGAACCCCGTCAGCCGTTCTTCGGCATAGGCCAGAAAGCTGGTCTTGCCCATTTCACCGTCAGAGATGACATCGAGGCCGACCTCGGCTTGCTGACAGACTACCGCTCTCACGGCCTCGGCAACACATGCCGCGAGCTGAGCCGCGTCGATGGACTGGCCGCCCAAACGGGCGCGGAGGAGGGTTTTAATGCTCTCCGGACGGGGCAGGCTGCCAACGTGCGTGGTCAGGATACGCTCAGTGCTGGTCTTCATTCGCATGCCCTCCTCCTGCGTATGGTGGAGCTTGCATCAGATCGTCATGTCTTCCCTCAGCGGACGGGCTCTTTCATAGCGCTTTCCAGCGCTTCCCAGCCTCTGGTGATACCTGGCACAAATGCCAAACAGCCTTCGGCGTCCAGCACCTCTTTGCCTAACGGGTCCTGGTATTGCATGGAGATGAAGGCGTCGGTGATTTTCTGGGCCAGGCCCGCCTCTAATTCCTGATGCGCGGTAAAACAGCAGTGGCTGTATCCTGGGCTCGACCAGAAGATGCGGAGGGTCTCCTGAATCGGCTGCCCTTGCTCACTCAGCACTTCAAGCGTGCGTCGACTCACGGCGCCCGCGTCGTAGGCACCTTTCAACACGAGATCGACGACCGCCCGCTCATCGGAAAGCGCACTCGGCTCGCGATCCTCGGTAAAGGCACAGGCGGCCAAATCCCGCTGGGGATCGAAGCCTTGTTGTTTCAGGAAATAATACGGCAGCAGTCCGGCCTGCGCCGAGCCTCGACTGCCGAGCGCCAGGCGCTTGCCCTTCAGGTCTGCCAACGTGGTGATGCCCGAGTCGCGGCGGGTGAAGAATTGACTGCTGAAGTCGACGTCGACATCACGCATGGCGACGACACGGCAGGGATCATTGAGACGTTGTTTGATCTTGACGTATGAAATGGGCCCATTCCAGGCCAGGTCGATTTCTCGGGTGGCAAACGCCTCGACCAGTGCGTCGTAGTTGGAATATAATACCCAGTCGAGGTCAATGCCCTGCTGCTGGAAATGCGTCTTCAGGCCTTTGAACACCGTGATATGTCCGGGTGATGCCACCCCTCCCATTCTCAGCATGATAGATCCTCCCTATGCCTCGTCCTCGCGTGGCGTGGAAATAAGCACGCGCCTGTAACAGTTTGCAGATCGGCGTATGGCAGTCTTGGAACCGCAAGCGCTCTCCGTGGCTCTGTATGGCCCTCACCCTGCCCTCTCCCGGAGGGAGAGGAGGAAGAGAATCAATGGGCCGCGGCGTCTGGTCGGCTCGCCTGCGGGTTAGCCCAGCAACGCGCCGCGCGTCTTGGTTGGCAGCCGGTAGACACTGGTGCGTGCGGTCAGGAAGAGGACGCTCCCATCCTCGCCCCAGGCCAGATTCGCCGGCAGCTCCGGCAGGACGATGCGGCCCAGCCGTTCGCCATTGGGGCGATACACCCACACGCCGCCGGGTCCGGTGCTGAACACGTTGCCTTGCAGGTCCACCTTGAAACCGTCCGCCACGCCTGGGTCATTCGACGGCATCTCGAATGGGATCCGACCGTTGGTGAGCGTGCCATCCGGGCGCACGTCAAACGCCCGAATATGCCCGTGGGCCGAATCGGCGACATACAGAACCGACTCATCGGGGGAAAAGGCCAAGCCGTTCGGCAGGGCAAAGTCATCAACCAGCAAGCGCAGGGTACCGTCCGGATTGAGACGGTAGACGCCATTGTAGGGCAATTCTTTGCCCGGAATGGGCGCGGTCCACCATGCTGGAGGCCGCGGCATACCAGGGGTGCTGGGTTGGATGGCGTAGGGTGGGTCGGTGAAGTAGATAGAGCCGTCGGACTTCACCACGATGTCATTGGGGCTGTTAAGTCGCTTGCCTTCGAAACGCTCCGCCAACACCGTGCGGCTGCCGTCGTCCGCGACGCGAGTGACGCAGCGGCCATCGTGACCTGCTGCCACCACATGTCCCTGGCGATCGAGCGTCAGGCCATTGGACATCCCCGTGGCGTAGGTGGCCAGCTCGGGGCCCTCCGGCAGCCGGCGCCAGCGCACGATACGTTTGTTGGGAATATCGCTGAAGAGCAGGTATGTACCGCGCCATACCGGCCCTTCCGTAAACCCCAACCCGCCGGCGATGCGTTCGATGGGGGTGTCGGGGGCAATCAGATCGTGTAGTCCAGGGTTGTAGACTTCCAAAGGTGCCATCACTCCTCCTCATCATGCGGCGTGATCAGACAGCTCCACCGACCGTGTGACCCATCGCAGGCATCGGCCCACCCCTGCTTCGCACCCGATTCGGCCCGTTCGGCCTACCGTGTAGTGGGTGCCGTCGCCCAGTCCACGCCATTCAGCACCAGCTGCTGAAACGCTGGGGTCTGAAAGCTCCGTCCATCATGGCCAAGCAACAGCACAAAGACCTTGCCCGTCACCGTATGGCCGCGTCCACCCCAGGGGAAAGGTGCCACCGGGCATGGGCTTGGGCTGCCGCTGCGGCCCCCAGGGATGCGTGCCGTCCGCCGCATCCGCGGTGATAAACACCTCATTGCCTGTGGTCAATGCCAGGCCCATGTATAGCTCATCAGGAGTCTTGAAGTCTGACACGCCACGGACGCCAGGATGGCTAGGCGCACTCACGTGGACGGTAAACTCGCCGTAAGGTGGATGGAAACTCGTGCCGGTGATCCACCCTCCGCCAGTGATTTCATGATATTCCGGCCAGGCTTTGGGCAAACACGTGGAGATGTGGAGACAAACAAAGCCCTTGCCCGAGCGGATGAAATTCTTTCAGGCCGTCTTGTTCGGCCGGCGACAAGGTGAGGTCTGGCATCTCCGGGACGGCTTCCCGGCGCGTATTGAAAACCACCGCGTCGTATCCCGACAGGTCTGCGGCACGGGACAGGACCGCGGCGTCTTCGGTAATGGTCACCTCATGACCGGCCTTGCTCAGAAAGTCTCCCAGGATCGGGGTGGATTCGTGATACGGGTGCCTGCCTCCAGACAAGACGAGCAGCTTCATGGGTTGGTCCCTCCTATGGTTGGTGTGAGAAGAATAGTTCGGGGACATTATACGCGAGTCGTAGTGACACTGGAAGAAAACACTCCGTCCGTCAACTATCCCTCGGGCCAGAAAGCGGCTTCAAGCACGTGCTCGGCCGTCCAGCGGCACGTGGGGGGAGGTTTCTGCCGTCAGTCCACCCGCTATCGTTTCGGAGTCGGCACAGGTATACCCGCAATCTTCACGTTGACCGCGCCCAGGTGGTTCCTGCTGGTGAAATACAGGGTTTTCCAGTCATCACCGCCGAAGGCGAGGTTGGTGGTGGCGGGCGCCCCGTGGACGATGCGGCCCAGCTTCTTGCCGTGCGGATCCATGATCCAGATCCCGCCCGCTCCGCCACAATAGACGTTGCCTTCCACATCCACCTTCATCCCATCGGGATTGCCGGGTTCGTCGCCGCTGAGGTCGGCAAAGAGGCGGTCAGTCTGCTTCGCGAGCATGCCGGTGGGCTGGACGTCGAAGGCGCGGATGTGCCGGCGCCGGGAGTCATTGATGTAGAGCACGCTTTCGTCGGGGGAGAACGCCAGCCCGTTGGGCTGGACAAAGGTATCGACCAAAAGGCTCATGGTGCCGAGATCTGGCGTGACGCGGTAGACGCCGGCAAAGGTCAGGTCCCACTGGTCGGGAACGATGCCAGCGTTCGGGTCGGTGAAGTAGTAGCAGCCGTCGGACTTGACCACGACGTCATTAGGCCGGTTCAGCCGCCGCCCCTGGAAGCTGTTGGCGATCACGGTGAGGCTGCCATCCAGTTCCTGCCTGGTGACACGTCTAGTCTCATGCTCGCAGGCGATCAAGCGGCCCTTAAGGTCGCGGGTTAGCCCATTGGCCCGGTTCGTCGGC
Organism: uncultured Nitrospinota bacterium; assembly: GCA_963707985.1. GTDB lineage: Bacteria > Tectomicrobia > Entotheonellia > J063 > CAVPRW01 > CAVPRW01. Next base: position 343,965 of record CAVPRW010000010.1, read on the forward strand.
TCGTGGAACACGGACACACCTTGGCCGGGGACATACTTCATCCGCCGGTTGTTATGAATGTCACTGAACAGCAGATAGCCGGCCTTCCTTCCACCAGACCGGTCCTTCGGCTGGTCCCAGGGGCCCGCCGAATCCCTCGGCCAATTCCTGGATAGAGTCTGACGGGGAGATGATCTTGTCCAGCTCCGGAGCCCATGGCTCGATCCGCTTTGACGATTGGGAGAATACGCGGGTGACACCACTAGACATCGCAAGCCCTCCTATGGCCACAGCCATGCCCAACATGTGTCGGCGTGAGATGCCGTTCTGAGCATTCATGGTGACCCCTTTCGAGATATGTGTTGCGGCAACGGTGAAGACTGGTAGTGTTGGGTTCAGAAGACCTATAGCTATTCACGTCCGTATCTTTCTAAGAAGGTTTGAGGTGTCAACACCTCAAGGCACGAAAAATATCGTAAGAAATCCCTCGGATTCGTTGTCAGTAAGCGTCCTGAGTCGTGGACAGCGTTCGCCCCCATCAAAAAATCCGGGATAAGTACTTCCTGGCGGCCGCCATGGCGTCTGTATTCGGCCTGGGCTGTCGTGACAACTCCTGTTGTGTGGCACGCCATCGCTCTGGCTTCGTCCGGTCGCTTGCCGTTGTCGGGCATCCGCCACCACTCTTCGCCAGTCATCACCGTACGCGTCGTCAGATGGTCTCACCGACGCCTCGGGTATAGCATAGGCCTCATGGACCCGTCAATGTGCGGCGTGACTCTGCAGTAGCCGCTTGGGACAACCGGTCTCTGCATCTAGGGACAACAACGTCCTTTTGCCACAGCGCCCTCGGGAGCGCGCCCCCTGGCGCCCCCAGCGGTACCCGCCAGCAGACGCGCCTTGCTGGGTACGGGGGACAACGAAGAGAGCACGCGCGCGTGGCTCTGCGACTCTCCTGAAGGTAGACAGACCCCTCAGGCAGGGGTCTGTAGGACCTTCAACGGCGGCAGATGGCTCAGCTGCGTCAAGACAATCCCGATTCAGTGGGGCAATGCCTGCATCGGCGAACACACTGGGGAGATTTTCTGCTCTGAGCTCGGCCGGAGCAGGCAGAGCCTGACCATGCTGGCCGAATCTGGAGGGGTTAAGGGGTGTGGCCGATCGTGCCGCGGCCGTGAGACCCCGCTCCGCTTCCTTTGGACTTTCCTTCCTGTGTCGAATGGCATACCATGGAGGTTGCAAGGAGCGCTTGTCGACGAGACGACATCGCCAGACACGGGTCCAGCCGATGGGCATATTAACAAAGGGCGCTGGGTGGTGCTCTTTACGCCGTAGGAAAAGAGGCAAATCCCATGACCGACGAGCGCGTGGTGAAGGGAAACGTCATGGGGCTGGAAGGAGCGGTGTGTCATGCCCCTGAGGATTGAGTTACCCGAGGATCTCATCCATGACCTCGAGCAAGAGGCCTCACGGCGGTAGGTCCTACTTGCGGAGATGATCCGCGAGGTCCTGCAGATGTGGCGGGCCAGCCGTGAGACGCCAGCGCACGACCGAGAGCTGCGGGTGGAAGAAGATGTGATCCAGTGCGCCGTTGGCCTCATGAACCAATACCCTCTCCGCACCGCAGCCATTTTGCGGGTGTATAGTAGAAGGCCATTGGCCTCTTGCTTGTTGAGATGGATCAATCGACGCTTCGAAGCCGGGCGCGTGCCTACTTGCTAAGGGCTCGGGGAAGTCACAGATGGCATGCAGGGAGATAACCGATGCCGGCCGTAGTGACGCCAGTTGGACAATGTGTCATCGTGCAGGGGGTCAGTTGGCACACATATGCCTGTCTGCTGGCCGATTTTGCGGACAGTAGCGGCGCCCGAATGGCCTATGATCAGGGCACATTGGAGATCATGGCACCGTCATTCAAGCATGAACAAGCAGCGGATCTCTTGGCCGACGTCGTCAAGGCGGTGGCCGAGGCCCAGGCACTCGACGTCGTCCCAGCGGGTTCGACCACGTTCAAGCGAGAAGACGTCGAACGGGGCTTTGAGCCGGACGCCTCCTTTTATCTTCAGCATGCGGCCGACGTGCGTGGGCGTGCGACGATTGATCTCGCTGTCGATCCGCCACCGGATGTCATCATCGAAATCGATCTGACCCATCCCTCGTTAGACAAGTTCCCCATCTACGCCGCCCTTGGTGTACCGGAAGTGTGGCGCTATGATGGGCAACAGATGCACATCTATCGCCATGTTGATGTCGCCTATACCGAAGTGCCAGAGAGCGAGGTCCTGCCGGGTGTCACGAGTGCCTCTCTGATCCAGTTGGTGCAACTAGGGCTGCAGCTGCCGCGTCTGGTTTGGATCGGGCGGGTGCGGGTGTGGGCCGAGTCCCTCACGGCGTAGTGCGCATACGTTTCCCCCAGGACCTCCGCCCGAGGGAGGCATCAGGACTGTGTAGCGTGCCAACACAGGGAACCAGCTCCGCTCCAACCATGCCATGGCCTCCCACGGCGAGTAGCGGCCGGGCGAATAGGGTTGCAACAGCCCTTTTTTGCGCCGGCACGTCATGAACGCTCTCAGCCTTAAGCCCAGCGGCAGTGCAAGGCGCGCTCGGCGATCGTCCCCAGCCGTCGGCCCGTCTCTCCGATCCACGCCACCGGCAGACCACTGCGCCACAAGATGGGCTTGAGTGCTGGCAGCCGACGCCGGGGCACGCGGCGGGGCCAGGCCCGGAGGGCGTCCAGGGCGGCTGCCTTGCCGGCGGCGCTGGTGGTCGGGGGCACGACCACCTCCCAGTATTTCCCCTGCCGGATCAGCAGCACATGCCCGGGCAGATGCGTGGCAAACCAGGCGTGCTGCTGCGCCAGGCGCAGGGCATGTCGGGGCACGGGACAGCGGTACACGACCTGGCTTCCCTGCCAGTGCACATACTCGTCGAGCCAGGGGTAGCGCTGCTGCAACCCCTGCAGCAGCCGGTGGCTGGAGGCCTTGCCGAGGTGGCCCAGATACGAGCTCAGCCACTGGTGGAGCTGCTCCAGCAGCGGCCAGGACCAGGGGAAGACGGCCCGGCCATCGGCGTCGTCGGCCATCCCCAGCCGGCGCAGCGTCTGCTCCGTCGGCAGTCCGGTTTGGCCGCCATGCACCGCCGCACAATTGTGCCCGGAATCGACCTTCCGTCCACGCGACCAACCGCGGCAACCGCAGGAAAAAGGTTCCCTGACAACTTTACCCTCTTCTGAAAATATGCTATCGTTGCTATCATTCAGTGTGCGGAGAAGGGGGAAGAGATGGCGAATCTTGTGGTCAGGAATCTTGATCAACGCGTCGTCGATGCGCTCAAACAACGTGCGGCCAGGCATGGGAGGAGCGCCGAAGCCGAACACCGGGCGATCCTTGAAGAAGTGTTGTTAGTGACGCCTCAGAAGAGGAGCTTTGCGGAAGCCCTGGCCTCGATGCCGAATGTCGGACAGGATGAGGATTTCGAGCGCCTCGAGGACGCCGACGAAGACGTACATGTATTTGATTGATACCAATGTTATCAGTGAGGCAAGAAAGCGCGCCAAAGCCAACCGAGGCGTGCGCGAGTTCTTTCGCCGGGTCACAGCGGAGAGGATCCCTGTTTTTCTTTCCGTTATCACGGTTGGGGAGCTGCGGCGAGGCGTTGAATTGATCCGCCATCGCGGTGACCATCGCCAGGCGGAGCGGTTGGAGACGTGGTTAGAAGCTCTGCTTATCGAGTACCCGGAGGGTATCCTGGACATCGATCAAGATATTGCGCAGCTTTGGGGTCGCCTTCGCGTGCCGCATCCAGAGAACGCCCTGGATAAGCAGATCGCGGCAACGGCGCTGATTTACGACCTCACCGTCGTCACCCGTAATCAGGCGGACTTTCGCCAGACGGGAGTATGCCTGTTGAACCCGTTCGCAGCATCATAGTGGGAGGAAAAGGTGTCAGGGACTGTTTTTCCCGAGACGGCGCATTGCTGACAGAGCCGGGCCAGCACCTTGAACCATTCCAGCTCCTGGCGCAGGTGTGCCAACACCGGCCCCCGGTCGCGGCTGTCGTTGGCCTCGATGATGCGCTCAAGAATGCGACGGCTGCCGTCGCGCAGCTCGGTCCCCAGGGTGTACTTGTGGTAGCGGCCGAACTGGCGCACGAGCTTTTCGATGTGCACCGCCAGATCGAAGGCGGCGCGATAGATGGGCAGATGGTCATCGCGGGCCATGCGCGGGGTTCCCTTGTGCGCTGACCCCCTCCGCCGGCAGGCCGCAGCGCACTCGGATCACCTCGGCCAGCCGGCGTTCTTTGTCGCCATCCTGCATAGCCACCGCCACCGAGTGGCCGGCCCGGACCAACTTGCCCACAGAGGCGTCCAGCCCGGACCGGGGAAAGCCGCCGACCACCACCGGGTCGTCCACCTCTCCGGCCATCTGCAGTTTCAGGCCAGTCACCTGGGAGACCGTCCGCGCGTCTTGATCCATGACCTGCATGAACGCCCCCACCTGCATCAGCAAGAGACAATCCGGCACCTCCTGCTTCAGCTCACGGTACCGCATGAGCAGCTTCCGGGAGAGGATCATGCCCATGGCCCTCAGCCAAAAAATGTGGCGTGGCAGGGGGGTATCCCCCCTGCACCCCCCAAAGCGTCCAAAGCCTCAAAGCGTCGAAGAATCTATTCTCCCCCCCGGACTGCCCACACAAGGTTGGAGAGGCCCTCGACGAGCGCGTTGGTGCTGCCGCCGCTCAGGTTGACGACCCACGCGTAGTCCGAGAGGCCCGCGAGCGTGGTAGACGACCAGTAGTTGGTCAACGATGTACAGTCCATGACACCTGCGCACACGCCCGCTGCCAGGGGTACAGGTGGGCGACGCTGGCGCATCGTTCCAGGCACCTCACTGCGCCGCTACTGGCCAGCGGGAGATCGTGCCTTGCCTGGTGTGGGGCGGCCGGCACGGCGCGTTCCGGCATCTCAAACGCGACTTCCCACGGGGGTGACGTCCGCACAAGGTCGTTTACGGGGAGACTTTGCAGAGATTGACTTGACTAGCATGCTTCTTTTGTTTACAATCAAAGCATGCAGAAGCAATCGGCCGTGATGGAAACCTCTTTCTGGGTGTTGGGCCATCGGGTGGATGTCCTGTCCTACCTGTTTCGCTTGTTCACGGTCTTCGTTCCGGAGGCGGTCCGCGTTGAGGTGTTGGCGCCAGATCCGCGTTACCCTCAGCGGGTCTACGGCTATCAAGAGATGTTTCGACTGCTCGAAGGTCAAGGCACGCTTGCCATCCGCAACCCGACCCAGCGTTGGCCGCAGTTCCATGCTGGCGAGGCCGCTGCCCTGGCGCTGGCCCAGGAAGAGGGCTGGTGGCTGCTGATTAATGAGCAACAGGCCCTCACGTTGGCGCGGCGGCGCGACCTCAAGGCGGTGACGGTGCCCGAGTTCATCGTCTATCTCTATCAGGCGCACGTGCTGTCCTATCGGAGCGCGCTCAGCAAGTTGGACGAGATCGCCCCCAACACCGGACAGCGGGTCATGCAGGCCGCCCGGCACACATTTCTGGAGCTCGCGCAACGTCGTGGAGAGGGGTGAAGTGACATGCCGAACAAACCGAAACCAACAAGACGGGCCAAACGGGTGACGAAATCGATCCGCCTGACCCCCGAGGAAGCGGAGGAATTGGCGCGGCTGGTGGAAGGGACGGCGTATGCGGAAGCCGCGCTGCTGCGACAGTGGGTGCTGGCTGGGATGCAGCAGTTTCGGGTTACCGAAGCTATCCGTGCCTATCAAGAAGGGCACGTGGATTTGCGGGCGGCCGCCGAGCGCGCTCGCCTGCCCGTCGCGGTGCTCCTTGAAGAACTGGCCGCGCGCAAAGTCGCCGTGCTCGAGGATGCTGATGCCTTTGGTCCTGGGCTTGAGTCCCTGCGGGGAGCCTTCGGAGAGTTTCCGTGAGAGCAGGCTGTGAGTGGCAGCGGAACCGCTATGCAGGGCCATGCGTATGAGGTCCAGTGCGACTCACGACCCAGAGTGTCCGGCAACAGAGCGAGCTCCTAGAGGTTTCTAGAGATTTGGGGTCAGGTCTTGACTCGATGTTGGTCCCATGGGACGTTCTCGCGACCAGTGGTGCTTGCCGTCCGTGGTGTAGATCGCGATCCGTAGCCCGAAGAGCGTCATCTAGGACGATGGGATGAGCGTCACCCGCGGCATCAGGTCCAGCAGCTCCGGGCGGCCTGGCTTTAAGCAGGCGCCTGTCAGGCCCAGTGTTGGCCTGATATGACAGCTAGCTGTCAGACAAGCATGGCAAGACCGTTACGCATCCAGTTTCCAGCGGCGGTGTACCACCTCACAGCGCGGGACAATGCACACCAGGATGTTTTTCTGGACGATACCGACCGCCATGCCTACCTGTTAGCGCTCTGGCGGTATAGCGTGTTACACTCGGTACGAGCGCATGTCGTGGACGCGGTGGACGCATGGCCCTGGAGCAGTTAGCGTGCCACCGCTGCACACTCTCGCCCGCCAGCGTGGCTGGAGACGGACGGGCTGTTGACCCACTTTGGTGCCACATGCAAGGCAGCGCAAGCCGTAGGTCGCGCGCCGCGCTAGAGTTGTAAAGTGGAGGAATTTCTGCTCGAGCTACGAGAGGATGAGTGACCACCACTGTCAATTACCTGGTAGACAGTGGAGTTTTCATTCTCTACTTCCGTGGTGACCGCAGAGCCGTAGACTTCCTGCGGCAAACCAACACGGTGATCTACTACTCCCGAGTCACCCGCCAAGAGCTGCTTCACCCTCCCATTCGCGCACGCGAGCGACAGGAGGTGCTAGCCTTCTTGCGCAGGCACCGCTCGGTCAATCCTGATTCTCAGATCACCGAGGGATTCTCATCTTTACTGGAGAAGTAGCCATATCTGAGAGATCACTTGGCCGATGCTCTCATCGCGGCAACGGCTTGGACGACGGGATTGGAGGTTGTCACGACGAACCCTCGACACTTTGGGCCGATGGCGGAGATCCGCGTCAGGAGGTTTCCGGAAGAGCCGGGCTGATGAAACCGGCTCCATGCCTCACAGGCAGTGCGCAGAAAGGCGGCGTCCTGAAGGCCCGTCCTGGGTTGCTGCGCCGGCGCCTCGCCGAACTGCGGTCGTAGGCTTGGAGGCGGTCGTGTGCCGCTCGATCTCCACTATTGTTTCAGCCGCTTGCTCGCGCTATGATACGCCATCCCATACGGAGCCGCAGGACTCCAAGGGTAAACGAACTGATCCCAGCGCCACCTCGTTGGAGGGTAACGAGCATGCTCGACCGTTTCAAAGTGCCACCAGCAGACCAGGTCCGCGTCTCAGAAGCGGCGTTACGTCGGACAGTTGCCGCCATTTTTGAGCAGATGCACCTCACACCTGAAGACGCGGCGCTTGGCGCGGACGTCCTGGTCACGACAGATCTGCGGGGGGTGGAGAGCCACGGCGTATCCAACATGTTGCGGTCCTATGTGCAGAGCTATCAGAGGGACGCCATCAATCCCCGGCCGCAGTGGCGTATCGTGCGGGAGTCGCCCAGCACCGCGACGATCGATGGCGATGGTGGCCTCGGCATCATCCTCGGTCCGAAGGCCATGCAGATCGCGATCGATAAAGCCAGGACAGCTGGCGTGGGCATCGTCACCATGTTCAACGGGCGTCACCTGGGAGCCGCAGGCTACCACGCCATGCTCGCGGCGCAGGCAGATATGGTGGGGATGTGTATGACCGCCACGCAGCCCAGCGTGGTCCCGACCTTCGGCGCCGAAGCGCGCTTTGGCACCAATCCGATCGCCATCGCCGCGCCAGCGAACACGCAGCCACCGTTCTTGTTTGACGCCGCGACCAGTTCGATTGCCGCCAACAAGGTGCAGCTGGCCGCCCGCGTGGGCTCGAATCTGTTACCGGGCTGGGTGACGGACAAAGAGGGCCATCCGATTATGACCGAGACCCCACCAGGCGCGGTACGCGGCGACTATCTGTTGTTGCCGTTGGGGGCCACCCGAGAACTGGGATCGCATAAGGGCTATGGCCTGGCGCTCATGGTCGAAACCCTCGCCACCCTCTTGTCAGGGACCTTGCCGTTTGGGCTCGATCGGAGCACGGGCTATAAGCACTTCTTTGCGGCCTACAACATCGCGGCGTTCACGGATGTCGACGTCTTCAAAGCGAACATGGACGAGACGCTCACGTGGTTCCGGGAGACCAGGCCCGTTCCAGGGCAGGAACGCGTCCTGTATCCGGGACTCCTGGAATACGAAGAGGCCGAAGAGCGGCGGGCGCATGGGATCCCTCTCCATGCAGAGGTGATACAGTGGTTTGGGCATATCACCCAGGAATTGGGCCTCCCGGACCTGGTCACGCTCGAGCAGTCGGCTGAAACACGGGGGTGACCGGCCACCATCCCCATGGATACGACGCAAGGGGTGCAGCGCTGACCGCAGCCGAGCAGTTAGTTCACGACGGTCGGCAAGGACAGGGAGGTGCCATGATGGCGTGCTCCGGAATAGGCCAGGTCAACGTAGTGGTCCTCATTGCCGCTTTGTTCCTCCTGATCGTGAGCGTCCCTCGTGCCCCAGCAGCCGCTCCTACCCCGACTCCAGCGCTAGAGGGGCAGACCTTCACCTTTCCTTGGCCGCCGGAATGGGTCGCCCGGGGGAAGTACCAGAAGATGGTCCTTCGGGGTATCACCGGCTTTAGCCCGGGCCAGTGGGATGTCCAGGCCTGCGGTAGCCTTCCCGACTGTCTCATGCCCTCATCCCCTCAGTTCAACGGGCTCGTATACCATAATCCGGTCAACCCCGACGAAATCGTCTGCGACCTGTGCGACACCTGGACTGTGAGTCCGGACGGAAAAACCTACACCTTCCAGCTACGGCAGGCACAGTGGCATGACGGTCAACCCGTCACCGCCGAGGACATTAAATTCTCTCTGGACCGCATCACCGAGCCTGGAGCCATCAGGGTCAGGACCGGGGTGTTACGGACGTTCTATGAACACCAGAGCGGCCAGGTGCTCGACGACAAGACCATCAGGGTGCCGATCAAGTTTGCCAGCCCTCTATTCATAGAGAATCTGGCCTCAGAGTATATGAAGATGTACCCGAAGCACGTCGCCCAGAGCCTGTCACCGGAGGAGGCGCAACAGCCGGGCAAGCTGATTGGCTCCGGCCCCTGGAAGCTCAAGGAGTTCAAGCCTCAGATCTCGATTGAATACGAGCGCAATCCCAACTATTTCAAGAAGGGCTTGCCGTTCTTCGATGGTATGATCTTCACCATCGTCCGCGACTATAATCGACGCTTGGCGGCGATGCAAGTGGGACAGGCCCATACCACGGAGGGACCGACCATCGGCTCGTATGGAAATGAAGACCCGATGCGGATGCAGCGCGACACCAAGGGCAAGGTGCGAGGCATCTACATTCCCGAAGCCGTCCAGACCTATCTGGTCCTGCACATGAACAAGCCTCCCTTCAATGACCCACGGGTGAGGCGGGCAGTCTTCCTGGCCATTGATCGACAGGAGTTGGTGACCATCGTGCGCTGTGCGGAGCCGCTATGGCTGCTTTGGCTCGGTCGGGACGTTCCTGCCCAATAAGGGGGGACAGGTTGTCGAGTCGCCAGGAAGATCTGGCGCAGGTGCCGGGTGGCGGCAGCCCAAGGACCAGGATATCGCCGAGGCCAGAGCCCTCATGGCGGCGGCGGGCTACGCCCAGGGCTTGAAGGTGACGTTGAACCTGACAACGGTGCCTGGCGTCCTCCGACATGGCGAGGTGATTGCTGAGCAGTTGCGCAACAGCCTGGGCCTCGAGTTGACCCTCGAAGCCGTGGATCGCGCCACCAGCGTCGACCGCACCGTCCGCGGCACGCATCACGCCTCGCTCGATTCATCCGGCGTCATCCTGCTCGATCCGGCCGACTATCTGAACCAGCACTTTCTCGTCATGGGCGGCCAGAAGAATCCGGATAGCTGGAGCCATCCCAGGTTGACCGAGATCACCGACGCCCAGGCCAGGGAGGCAGATCCGGTGAAGCGTTTAGCCTTATTCAAAGAAGCGGTGGACATTTTGCGGCAGGGGGAGAGCCACGTGGTCCCCCTCACCTGGGGATATTCTGGGGGTATGATGGACTATCGGCTGCAGAATTTCCATGTCCCCGGTTCAGAGCAGATTGTGAAACACTTTGAGCATATCTGGTGGGACCCCGACGCCCCACTCCCTCGGGAGTGACTGGATGCGAGAGAGCTCTCTGAAATCCCCCCTCTCCCCCATTTGACAAAGGGGGGGTGAGACACCTGGGGCTTCTTAGTTACCCTCTCAGCCAGGGGCTGTGACTCATCGCGATCGGAGGACCAGTCCTGCATTCGGGAGAGGGGTATGGGAGAGTACGCCATACGCAGGGTGCTGCTCTTTATTCCTACGCTGCTGGTGGCGACGGTCCTGGTGTTCACGCTTTTCTGGATCGTCCCCGGAGACCCTGCCCTGACGATCCTGGCGGGTGGGGAAGGCGACAGCGGGTCAGTCTCCCAGGAACAGCTGCAGCAATTGCGGCAGGCGCTGGGTCTCGACCGGCCAATATACGTCCAGTACGGGAGCTGGCTGTGGAATGTGCTCCGGGGAGACCTGGGCACGTCCCTGTGGTACAAGACCCCGGTGTGGGACCAGTTGAAAGACAGGTTTCTGGTGACCATGGAACTGGCCGTGATGGCGATCTCTCTGGCCTTTTGTGTGGCCGTGCCCTTGGGCATTACCTCCGCTGCGAAACAGGACACCGGGTTCGATTATCTCAGCCGGGTCTTCTGCGTCATCGGTGTGGCCCTCCCCACATTCTGGTTGGGCATCCTGATCGTCTACGCGCTGGCCTCCTTCTTCCAGTGGTTACCCCCCCTGGGCTATGCCACGCTGTGGGATGATCCGCTCCTGAACCTCCAACAACTGATCTTCCCGGCCCTGACCCTGGCATTCGCCGACCTCGCCTTTGCGGCCAGAGTGACGCGCTCATCCATGCTCGAAGTGCTGCGGGAGGACTATCATGCGGACCGCGCGCGCCAAAGGTCTGAGGGAGATCGTGGTCATCGGGCGACATGCATTGAAAAACGCCCTCCTGCCCGTGGTGACCATCTCAGGATATCAGTTCGGCCGGCTCCTGGGTGGCGTGATCATCGTCGAGTCCATCTTCGTGGTGCCGGGCATGGGGACCCTATTGATCGACAGCATCGTGCACCGGGATTTCATCGTGATTCAAGCCGTCGTCCTGCTCATCGCCGCGGTCGTCTTGATCCTGAACCTGGTGATAGACCTGTTGTACGGCGTGCTCGATCCCAGAATCCACTACCAGTAACGCGATGCCGCAGAGGGAGAAGATGATGGTGGATCGGGAGACGACGACTGGGAGAGCCATTCCCGACCTGCGCCTCGACTGGCACGCGCTCGCGGCTCCTGTGATGGCGGTGGCCAGGTTCTCGACGCGGAAACCGCTGGGAGCCATGGGCGGTTTCATTGTCCTGGCACTCCTGGCCATGGCTCTTCTGGCTCCCGTGCTCGCCCCGTACGATCCTCGCCAGATCATCAGAGAGGCGAACCATCGAGTCGCTGTCTATGTGGCGCCGGGACACGCTTATCTCCTGGGCACCGACCATGTCGGGCGAGATATCCTCAGCCGCATCATCTACGGCGCTCGCATCTCCCTGTACGTCGGGGGTGGGGCCGTGGTGGTCGGGGTCACCGGATGGTTCGTCGTCGGGATGGTCACGGTCGTATGCCGGGGGCGCGGTGGACCTCATCATGCAGCGCATCGTGGACGCCATGATGGCCGTCCCTGGCCTGATCATCGTGCTGGCCATTATGGCGGTGTTGGGCCCCTCATTGAACAATGTCATCATGGCCATCGTCATTGGCATGCTCGCCCCCGTGGTCCGCACCGTTCGGTCCCAGGTCTTGTCCGTGAAGGAGATGGAGTATGTCGTGGCGGCCAGGGCCATTGGGGCGCCGTCGGCACGCATCATTGCGCGACATATCATGCCCAACTGCCTGGCCATCTACCTGATCCTGGCCACCTATTATCTGGGCTTTGCCATTATCGTCGAGGCGTCCCTGAGCTTCCTTGGCGTCGGTGTTCCCCCGGATGTCCCCAGTTGGGGGGGCATGCTGACGGCAGCGGCTCAGGGGCACGTGACAAGGGCACCGTGGGCGGGTATATTTCCCGGACTGGCGATATTCATCGCCGTGCTCGGGTTTAACCTGCTCGGCGATGCGCTGCGGGATGTCCTGGAGCCCAGGCTACGGGGCATGGGTACGACAGCGCGGCTTCTGTCCCGTGGATGAAGGGGCTGCAGGACGAGTGTGCGCTGGTCTGGCGCACGCAACACAGGCGAGCGTCTCGGTGCGATAACACACGCTCGGAACTCCCAAGGAGGCCATGCCAATGCGGCGTACACGTGTGAATGACGCGTTGAACAGTCAGGCGCCCATGGAGCAGATTCTGGTGAAGGGATGGGTCCGTACCCGTCGGGACGCCAAAGGGGTGTCGTTTTTGGAGATCAACGACGGCTCCAGCCTGAACAATCTGCAGGCGGTGGTCGCTGAATCGGCACTCGTCGATGGGAGCCTTACCGGAGTCTCCACGGGTGCTGCCGTCGAGGTCGAAGGCGCCCTGGTCGAATCGCCCGGCAAAGGGCAGCGCTGGGAAGTCCAGGCCACTCAGGTACGCCTGGTGGGAGCGGCCGACCCAGACACCTTCCCGCTGCAAAAGAAACGGCATACCGATGAATTTTTGCGGAGCATTGCCCATCTCCGTCCGCGCACCAATAAATATGGGGCACTGTTTCGCATCCGCTCAGAAAGTGCCTTTGCCGTGCATTCGTTCTTCCGCGATCGGGGTTTCTATTATCTCCACACCCCCATCATCACCGGGTCGGACTGCGAAGGTGCCGGGGCCATGTTTCGCGTCACCACCTTACCGCCTGGGGTGAAGGAGCCTGCACCGAGCGCACAGGTTTACGCCGACGACTTTTTCGGCCAGGAGGCCTATCTCACCGTGTCGGGACAATTGGAGGCAGAGCTGTTTGCCTGCGCCCTGGGCGATGTCTACACCTTCGGCCCCACCTTCCGGGCCGAAGACTCGAACACGCCCCGGCATGCCGCGGAGTTCTGGATGATCGAGCCGGAGATGGCGTTTGCCGATTTGCAGGACAACATGGACCTGGCCGAAGCGCTGGTCAAAAGCCTCGTCGCCCATGTCATGGAGCATTGTGCGGCGGATTTGGAGCTCTTTGCCCGTTTCGTCGATCCAGACCTGCATGCGCAATCTCGAAGTCATTGCCAAAGCCACGTACGTGCGACTGCCCTATACCGAGGCGATTGAGCTGTTACAACGCTCGGGGAAAAAGTTCGAGTTTCCCATTGCACTACGGGGCTGATCTCCAAACAGAACACGAGCGCTACCTGACCGAGGAGCACTTTAAGACGCCAGTGATTGTCTTCAACTACCCCAAGGAGATCAAACCCTTTTATATGCGCTTGAACGACGACGACAAAACCGTGGCCGCCATGGATTTGCTGGTGCCGCGCGTGGGGGAACTGGTCGGCGGCAGTCAGCGTGAAGAGCGCCTGCGAGCGGCTCGAACAGCGCATGCAGGAAGCGGGGATGAATCGAGAGAATTACTGGTGGTTTCTCGACATGCGACGTTTCGGCACCGTCCCACACGCAGGGTTCGGGCTCGGGTTCGAGCGCTTCTTGATGACCGTCACCGGGGTGGCCAATATCCGCGATGTGATTCCCTTCCCCCGGACGCCAAAGCATCTGGAATTTTGAACAGAAGCGCCGGACGCGAGGCTGTCTAGCCTGCACCCCACTGGGGGCGCGTTACGGCGACGGCACAAAGGCAGGAGACATATGGCATCTTCAACATCACAACTCGAACAACGCGTGGCCGCCTTGGCAGCGGAAGTGACCAAGTTGAAAAACCAGATGGAAGCGATGCAGACCACCCAACCGTGGTGGGAGCAGATCGCCGGGACGTTCCAGCACGATCTCATATACGAAGAAGCCATTCGGCTTGGGCGGCAAAACCGTCAGTCATGACGACCACGGAAGCTTACACAAGGACAGAAGTAGATATCCCTCATGGTCGTGCTCGATACCGATCATATGAGTCTGCTGGAGTGGGCCGATAGACGGGACTCGACGCCGGCACGTACCCGTCTGGCGGCTTTTCCCCTGCGGAGGACGCCACGGCTGTTCAGAGTGATGAGGAGCAAATGCGCAGGTGGATGACGTGTATTGCGCGTCGGCGCGCGGTGACCACCAGGCGGCAGGCTCTCGGCGTGTTGCGTCGGCAGTTGGAGAACTACGGTCGGACCCCGGTCATGGAGTTTGATGAACAGGCAGCTGTCATGTTGCAGCGGCTCCGTCGTGCCCCATTCGTATTGGGACGATGGACTGAAAATCGCGGCTAAGCACTCTCGCAGAACCAACGCTCCGCTCGCGGAATCTCGCAGACTTTCGTCAGATCCCCGCCTTGCGGGTCGAAGACCGGACTTCAGGACAGTGGGAGTGCATCTATGGAGCCAAGGTGGGACCGCCCTACTCCGCGACCTGGTTCCTGAAGCGCACGCGTTCGTTGATCGCCTGTCCGATGCAAGTCTGCCCGCCAGACTCGGGGCAGATGCCGGTCACGGGGTTGCTGGAGATTGCAGCAGGTATCTGGCATGCCCAGTACGGGATAAAGGCTCGGTGCGGGAGCCCAACTAGCATACGCCTCGGACCGCCACCAGGGACAGGCCGTCGTGCCTGCGCGATCTGACCCACGATGGCGATCCAGTGGCCGGGAGGCGTGCCCGTGGCACCAGCCCCGTCGGCCCAGTACTGGGCGATGGTCTGCTGCTCAGCGTGAGGAATGAAGCGCGACCGGTAGACATCGAGTGTACCGCCTGCGATTAAATACCTCGATGCCGGTGCCTCGGTGGTGTACTCCGGCGCGCCGTGCGGGTCTGGCGACTCGTCGAGCGAGATACCCCGGCAGGCGGCTTCGCTCCCCAGCAGGGCTGAGCGGAAGCTGGGGTTGTGCCAATCCGGGTGAACGTCGACTCGCAGGATTCGTCCAGGCACTGGAGTCGGCAGACAGGCAGCTGCCGACGGTCGACGTGACCCGTCGGAGGCGGCCCATCGATGAAGAATGACGACGACGACCGCCTGAGCGTTGGGCAGCGGAGACGCTCGGGAAGCTCATCACCTTCTTCGACCGTCAACTCGGCACAGGCCCGCGAAGCGCTGCTGCCAGCGGCGTTGCACACGAACCGACGAAGTCACCAGTCTTCTCAAACGGGCACAGTCTCAACGGACATGTGGAGACGCGGGGCTGGCGCAATGACCAGCCCCCACCTCGCGTTACGATAGCGGAGGCGGGAGCGACCATCGCCCTGTCCAGGTCCGTGGAAGTGTGGATGGCTTCGTCAGTGAAGCCATCCACACCCTGGCCCGAATGGTGAGACCTTGCGCACAACTCAGTGCACAGGCCGGAGGTAGAGATTGGCGGCACGCTTGCCAATTTTTCGACCGTACTCGGTCCCTTCTTCGACCGATTTGCGGAAGTGGAACCCAATGAGGATGCGCGAATACGCATTCTCGGCCGCCGCCTGGGAGAAGCTGGTATACGAGCGGAGCACTGGTGACGGATCGCTGCAGGTGCTCCCGGCAGGTAGCGTCACGCTACAGTCCTGGAAGCTGATCCGGTCGGTGCCGAAGAACTGCTTCAGCACTTCAGCAGCCGCACCCCCTTCGATTGAGTGACCCGAGGCGTAGTCCTGGTCCGCAGGAGTCGGGCGCAACGGTGTCCAGGTCGGGTCACCGGTCGTGTCTGGATTGCCGTCCGTGTCCCCAGTCTGAATAGCGGTGACCGGTCGCCAGTAGTTGTAATGGTTCTTGGTATCGACCATGGCGATGTAGCCATCCGCAAGCGCCATATTGAGCAGGCCGAATAGCCGCGCGTTCTCCCAGAGATCGAGCCCTGCGTCGGCGGAGACGGTTCTCGCAATCCGGTTCCACTTCAGCGGGGAGCTTTCCCACCAGAAGAGGGCGATTTCGGTCTGGTCGGCAGTGCGTGCGCTGGGAGTGGTGATGCCATCACCGCCGAGAGATTTCACTTCGTTGAAGTCAGCCGTGTACTTCTTCTTGTTCACCGCGTAGGGCGGCCCCGGACGGAACTGTGAGCTGTCCTTCAGAACGAAGGGGGTGACATTTTCCCATACCTCAAAGGCGATGAACGGGGTACCCGGTGTGCACTGGTACTCGCCAGGGTTGGTATCCTGCGGGCAGTTGAAATTAAGAAATGGTCCAACCGCGCCGTCCGCCGGCTCTCAGGGCGAGGATCGCCGCCGCCGCGGCCTGTCCCACCGCGATACCCTGCGCCTTGGCCTGATCGTCGGGGATCGGCGGCGAGGGCTGCGGTATAGGCGGCTTCGACGCTTGCAACGCCTGCATCGATGCAAGACTGGGAGACGAGCTCAAGAGGGAGTTGACCGATGAGCGGGACCAGGACATCTCGTGCCGCCGCCGCCACTGCGGCGTCCGGAGAAGCTCCCGGTTCCGCCTGCATGTCGAAGGCGTAAGGACGAGAGCGACGGTCGATAGCATTCAGGGCATCGTGGATGGCTATGTGCATCATGGCGTAGATACGCGATTCGTGGAAAGGGTCGTCGAGAGGAGCGATGCAGGCCGCAGTGGCGGCCACGCCAGCGTTTGCGTTCCAGACGGTGACTGCGTCGCCGCCGGCCGGAGCCGCGAATGCGGCTCGAGTCTGAGGATCCACCGCACGGGGTAGTTGGGTGAATACGGCGGCCACAAGGGCCATAACGAGTAATAACCGTGTTTGTAAGCGCATCATGGCAGGCTCCCCTATGTTCAGTGTGCGAGGTGGGCGATGGATCTACGCCACGAGAAGAGAGCGAGGGATGTCCCTCCCCATGGGGAGGGGATAACGATGGGTGAGAAGTTGGGGTCTCACCAGGAAGCGTGTTTGGAGAGGCAGGTGCAATGTGACTGGTAGCGCTGAAGAACGGTTGGGCCAGGAGGACTGCATCGACCACCTCGGCGAGGGCAACGGCCGTCGCAACAGCATCAATCGCAGCAGGTATGAGCTACAGAGGACGACGAAATCAGCCCGAATGGTAACGAGCGAATTTCTGAGAGTCGAGAGGAGAGTTGTGCTCTTTGTCGAGAGCGTCGACCGTGAATCATCACGAGCGCTGGGCTACCCCCTTGTACGAGACATCCGTGAGCTTTTGACCAGGATCCTTGCCGTCGCCCCACTAGTGCCTCCAGGCCACCTGCAACGAAGCGAGTCTCGTGTGGCGAGACTGCAATGGTTTGAGGTTCATGTCTCACTCTCCTTCCTGCCATGGGTTCAGAGTTGTGCCTTGTCTCTCTGACGACGCGACCGCCGCGTCGCCAGCGCCATGCATCGCAGAAAGGTACGTCTCCCCAGGCGGGAACACATGACACGATTCGGGGAAATTTTCGGGGAATTTTCGGGGTATTTTTGGGAGTCGTCTTGTGCTATGATGCGCGCCTGGTGCGGCCTGAGAGGATGGCATGGGAGAGCCGCGGGGAGCGGCCGCCCACGGGATGTCCGGGGGTACGCTGGGCTCCGAGGCGGCGAAGGGGGTGGAGCGATGCGCTACATCTTTGGCGACTATGTGCTTGACACCCAGCGCCATGAGCTGCATCACGCTGGGGAGCCCATCAAGCTCCGGCGCAAAGTCTTTCAGGTGCTCGCCTACCTCCTGGCGCATCGCGATCGGGTGGTCCCCAAGCAGGAACTCCTCGAGCGCCTGTGGCCCGACCAGTTTGTCGGGGACGCGACGCTGACATCCTGTATTAAGACCCTGCGCAAGGCGCTGGGGGAGCGGGGGCGGACGCCGCGCTTCCTGCGCACGCTGCACGGCCAGGGCTATCGCTTTGTGGGGGCGGTCGAGGAGCGGGAGCACCGCCCGGCGGACGATGCACCGCAGGCCCTCCCCCAGCGCGGGAGAGAGGGAGCCACCCGCCAGGCCGAGGGGCCATCACCTGCCCCTGTCCCCACCGCTCGCTGACCTGGGGAGCACCCCCTGGGAGGCGCTGGACGGGGAACACAAACAGGTCACCGTGCTCTGTGGTGCCCTGGCCGAGGCGCCAACGCTGGCCGCGCGCCTGGGGCCTGAGGCGATGTACCACCTGATGCACGACGTGTTGGCGCTGGCCCAGGACACGGTGCAGCGCTACGAGGGCACCCTCACCCAGGTCTCCGGCGAGGGCTTCCTGGCGCTGTTTGGGGCGCCGGTGGCACAGGAGGACCATGCCCGACGGGCGGTGCTGGCGGCCCTCGAGCTCCGCCAGCGCCTGCGTGTGCCCGATGCGATCCGTGGGCAGCCGCACGGCGTGGCGGTTCGCCTGGGGCTCCACACCGGGCCGGTGGTGGTGGGCCCGCTGGCGTACGAGCCGCAGCGGCCCTACACCGCGGCTGGCGATACCCTCCAGCTGGCGACACGGCTCCAGCAGCGGGCAGCGCCCGACACCCTCCTCGTCAGCGCCGCCACCTATGCGCTGGTGCAGGACGAGGTCCAGGGCGAGGCGTGCGAGACCCTCTCTCTCGATGCGGCCGTCCACCCCGGTGCCGGTGTACGCGATACGCGGCCTCCTGCGGCGGCGGGCGGGCGTCCCACGGCGCGGCGCACGGCCCCTGAGTCGCTTTGTGGGCCGCACCCAGGAACTGGCGCTCCTGCACGAGCGGCTGGCGCAAGCGGCTCGGCGGGCAGGGGCAGGTGATCGGCATCGCTGGGGAGCCCGGTATGGGCAAGTCCCGGCTGCTCGCGGAATTCGTGCACAGCCTGCGCGGACGGCCCGTGACCTACTGCGAAGGCCATTGCCTGGCCTATGGCCAGCGCCACCCCGTATCTGCCGGTGCGCGACCTGCTCCGGCAGCTCTGGGGCCTCCCCGACGCAGCCCCCGCGACGGCCATCACCGCCACCGTCCAGCAGCGGCTGCGCGAGGCCGGGGTGGCGTCCGAGGACGAGGCGCTCTTGCTGCTCCAGCTCCTGGACGTGCCCGTGGACCTGGCGCCGTTGGCCGCGCTCGAGCCCGCCGGAGCGCAAGGCGCGGACCTTTGCGCTGCTGCGGCACGTGATCCGGCAGGCCAGTCAGCGGCAGCCCCTCGTGCTCGCCGTGGAGAACCTGCACTGGATCGACCCGACCTCGGAAGAGTGGCTGGCGTCGCTGGTGGAGCGGCTGGGCGACACGCCCGTACTCCTCCTGGCGACCTACCGACCCGGGTATCAGCCGCCCTGGCTCCGGCACTCCGCGGCGACCCAGATGGCGCTGCCGCGGCTGTCACCCCGCGACAGCCTGGTGGTGCTGCAGTCCGTGCCGCAGGCCGCCCAGCTCCCGGCACCGCTACAACAGGCGATTGTGGCCAAGGCGGCCGGCAATCCCTTCTTTGTGGAGGAGTTGACCTGGGCCGCGGTGGAGCACGGCGACCACGCCGGCCCCCTGCCGATGCCGGACACCATCGAGGCGGTGCTGGCGGCGCGCCTCGACCGCCTGCCCCCGGAGGAAAAACGTCTGGTGCAGACCGCGGCCGTCATTGGCACCCGAGGTGCCCGTGCCGCTGTTGCAACGGCTGGCAGAGCTGCCGGAAGACGTGCTGCATCGGGGCCTGGCGCACCTCCAGGGCCGGGAGTTCCTCTACGAGACACACCTCTTCCCGGACCCGAGCCTACACCTTCAAGCATGCCCTCACCCGTGAGGTGGCCTACGGCAGCCTGCTGCACGAGCGACGGCGCGCCCTGCATAGCCAGATCGTGGAGGCCCTTGAGGCGCTGTATCCCGATCGCCTGGGTGAGTATGCCGAGCGCCTCGCCCAGCACGCGCTGCGGGGCGAGGTGTGGGAGAAGGCGGTGCCCTACTGCCGCCAGGCCGGGGAGAAGGCGCGGAACCGCGGGGCCTTCCGCGAAGCGGTCACGAGCTTCGAACAGGCCATCGAGGCGCTCGGCCACCTCCCCGAGCACCTCGACACCGGGGTACTGGCCATCGATCTTCACCACCGCTTAGGAGCCATGCTGAGCTTGGTGGGAGAGCATGCGAGGAGTCTCGCCCTGTTGGGCGAGGCCGAGGTGCGGGCCCGACAGCTCGACGATCGAGCCCGGCTGGGAGGGGTGCTGTCCAGGATGGTCACGGTGCGCATGATCGTCGGGGACGTTGATGGCGCCATGGCGGCAGGCCGGCAGGCCCTGGAGCTGGCGGTCACGCTCGGGGATCCTGCCCTGCACGTGGACGCCTCCTATCGCTTGGGGCAGGTCTACGCTGGCATTGGCGACTACAGCCGAGCGGCCGAGGTGCTGCGGGGGAACGTGGAGGCGCTGGCCCGTAGCACGCCTGGTGACATGCGTTTGTGGTGTATCAAATCGCAGGCATGGCTCGCGGAGGTGTTGAGCATACTCGGGGAGTTCGCCGAGGGGAGACGCCACGGGGAAGAGGCGCTCCGCCTCGCCATGGTCGATGGACAATGGCAACGGGACGCACCGATCACCGCCCGCGACGCACCTCGGCTGCCTGTACCTCGCCCAGGGGGACCTGGAAGCGGCCATCCGGGTGTTCGAGGAGGGCCTGGCCCTCTGTCGCGCCACCGGCCAAAGGGCCTCGTTAGGAGCCATCGTTGGGGGCCTGGGTGAGGCATACGCCCACACGGGACGTCTCGCCGAGGGCCTCGCGCTCCTGGAGGAGGCGCGCCGGGACGATCTCCGCACAGGCGCGGTTGGGCGGCGGTTATGTCAGCCACCTCAGGCAGCTCAGCGCGGTCTATCTCCTCGCCGGACGCTGCGACGAGGCCTGGCAGCACGCCTGTCAGGCGCTCGACCTGGCCCGACAGCAGAAGGCGCGTGGACACGAGGCGCATGCGCTGTTCCAGCTCGGTGCCGTCCACGCCCATGCCAGCCCCCCGAACGTCCAGCAGGCCGAGGCGCGCTACCGGGAGGCGCTGACGCTGTGCCGAGGAGCTGGGCATGCGCCCACTCCAGGCCCACTGTCACCGCGGCCTCGGCACCCTGTATGCGAAGACGGGTCGGCGAGAGCAGGCCCGCGCCGCCCTGTCCACTGCCATCGAGCTCTACCGCGCCATGGAGATGACGTTCTGGCTGCCCCAGGCCGAGGCCGACCTGGCGGAGGTGGAGGGGCACTGATCACATACAATCACCGTTGATGGCATCAGGTTGCAGCTTTATATGCAGTTAAACGCTGACGACACGGCGCTGACTCCATGTGGGCACCTCCATCCTCCTGTGCGGTCACCACATCAATCCCTCGTCTCCGTAGTCCGGCGGAGGTCACGGCCTTGACGTGCAGGTCCATGTACAGCTGTAGCATTATCCCGCCCTCCGCGCGCGCGCTGCGACCAGTTTGGGGTGCGGCGTGTGGTGGTGGCGCTGGTGCTCGGCCTGCTCATAGCTTGCAATGAGGGCGGTGTCCATCGAGTCTTGATGGTCGTAATAGTAGGTGAGTGCAGCATGGACTTCAGCCAGCATCAGGTCGGGATACTGCTCGACGATTTGCGCCGCACTGTAACCATGCGCCACGTGATCGGCGACGATATCGATCACCCGATGGCGGGTGCCATCGATGCACGGGACTCCGCGGCTGTTCAGAGTGATGTGGGGATAGGTCATGTCCTCACGCATCTGTCTCCTCCTGAGCACGTTATCAGCGCGTGATGACCCAGGTGTCAGGCCTGCTCGTCGTGGTGTTTCGGTGCTAGTTTTGCGCGTCAATCCTGCCACCCGCTCACATAGCCAGCCGCGTCCAGTGCAGATATACCAGCGGTGGAAGTGCGCGTCCACCTCGCCCCATGCGTCCGCAGCCAGATAGAAGTTCGTACCGTCGAAGCGCAAAGGCTCTGCTGACTCGCGCACGATCTTGAGGCGATAGTTCCGGCCCAGATAACTAAAATTTTCCCCGCTGACAAATTCAGGTGCGCTCACTTTCGGCGCCAGTTCTTCTTTGAGCGCGTGTTTTCGGTGCACCCCCAAGAGCTCATATTGCCTAATTTACTCCAATCCATTTGGTGAGTCCGGGTATGGAAGAGACATATGGACCGATAGCTACATCATGGGTGTGCATTCGGGTCGTCAACTGTTAGACCCTCGGCAGTCGCAGCAGTACGCAGCCGCACATCCGAAGAGACGAATACCAGAGGCGACAAGGCAGCCTCTACGAGACGCCTATTAGCCGCTAGGGCTGAGGCAAGCTGTATGGCGTCGTAAGCGCGCAGCGTGTGTGTATCCAGCAAGTCTTCAGCATCCTGGATGATCGTCGCTGTCGTATTAACAACTATATACTCGCGTTTTACATGGCGATGCAAGAGTAAGCGAATCGTCTGGGCGGTACGTGACGGGACAATTACTTCTCGTCTAAGGCGGGAGACACCCGAGCAAATTTCCACCTGTGTAACTTGGGCAATGATGATAGTACGCCCAGCACTTGGTAGAGTCATTGAACGCACCCATGCTGTCCCAGTCTCGGTAACGTAGCGTTTGATCAGGGCGCTGCTGTCGAAAAAGTAGTGCACTATGGACCTTCCCGCCGTTCTTCAATGATGACGTCCGAAAGAGGCGGTTTGCCCTGCATGGCCGCATCGATCTCCGCCAACAGCTTCGCCTCGTCTACAACCTCGCAAGATTCGGGTTCGAACCGGACCAGAAGATCATCCAGTGCAGCGCAAGCCCGTTCTCTTTCGGAAAGGAGCAACAGATGAATCTCCTGGCCCTCATGTAGGTTAGCATGGTCGAGCAGGCGGAGCCGCCCCTGCTCATAGACCGCACGCACTGTTTTCGCCATATCCTCAAACCTCCTATCATGTGCTGTGGCCCAGGCCGAGTCGAAACAAGAGAGACATTGATACCTCCTCGCCTACCATCATCCTGGTCACGTCTATCTTGTCTCTCGCCCGAAGCCAGCCCTTCTGTTTTGGCTGGTTTTTGATGTCCAGAAACAGTCCTGGATCTGGGACAAACGCCACATCAACAATCCTTGAAATAAATAGCTGTTCCATCCGAAACTTTATCTGAACGTCTATTGCTCCTGATGTTCATGTCAAGTTCATCAGAGTTGTTCATCTCTCTGTGAATCCTGGGAGGCCCGATGCGGGAAAAAGAGGGTACCATATACCCTGATCATTCCATAATACGGGTAAGCTATTGTTTGGCACCGTATCGAAAAAGACCGTGAACGCCCCTGTTTCTTCGAAGCCAAGGCGCATACGGCAAGGTCAGCGTAATCGTTCGCGGCATATTTTTAGCCTCGTACAGTTTATCTTGATTGCTCATTGGCCTTCATAGGTTTCCCGGTCCTGATATGAATGAAGCTCTGGTAATGGATGTGATATCAGCGGCTGCGGTGTCCGAAGCTCGTCCATTCCGAACACTAGGAATCGGGTGGCCTCGCTACCTAGCGCCTGCTTGAGGGTCAACCACGCCGGTAGTGCCCGGTCTATGGCCTGCCAGAACTCGGGGCTGTGGTGTGGTTCCCGGATGTGCACCAGTTCGTGGACGATCACATAGTCGATCGAGCGCACAGGCAGTTGCAGCAGGCGCCAGTTGAAGCGCAAGACCCCGTTCTTGCCGCACGAGCCCCAGCGGAAACCAAGGTCACCCACCTCGATGCGTGACGCCTCGGTGCTGGTTTTGCGCGCCAAGCCTGCCACCCGCTCGCTCAGCCAGCCGCGTCCGGTGCGGATATACCAGCGGCGGAAATGCGCCTCCGCCTCGCCCCATGCGTCCGAGGCCAGACAGAAGTTCGTACCGTCGAAGCGCAGAGACTCTGCTGACTCGCGCACGATCTTGAGGCGATAGTTCCGCCCCAGATAACTAAAATTTTCCCCGCTGACAAATTCAGGTGACCGCACTTTCGGCGCCAGTAATTCCTTGAGCACGAGTGTGCGGTGCACCCATAACAGCTTGGAGCGTGTCCACCGAATTAGCTCCTGATCGCTGGTGTCCTCCGGGGCATGGATGACCAGTTCCCCGCCCCGGTCCACGGTCAGGCCGAGCGTCTTCCGGCGCGGGCTGCGCCGCACCTCAAAGGTGAGGCCGCCGACTTCTAGTGTCTCGCTCATGGTCGTGTCAGATTCTCGTGGTTTTCCTTGGCCAGCGCGACCAGCCGCTGCGCCAGATCGCGCTCTTGCCCGGCAGGACACACGCCCGCCCGGTCGAGGTCGCGGACCAGAGGTCTGCGTCAGCAACTCGCGCATGGCGCTGTTCTTCCAGAAGCCGACCTTCCGCACCTCCTGCCGGATGCGCTCGACCATGTCCAGGGTCGCCGAGAGCGCCGCCGTGCGCTGGGCCTCGTTCAAGCTCGCGTCCCTTGCCGCATTCCTCCAGCACCAGGCGGACGAACGGCACCTGCACCTTGGGATCGAGGTCCGGGAAATCGTTCCGGTCGCCCTGCCGCAGCTCCTCGATGAACTTCCGCAGCTCGCGCTCCAGCGCGTCCCAGTCGTCCTTGAACCGCTGGAGAATCTCCTCCAGCTTCTCGCTCATCTTGCGGGCGTAGGCCGGGTTCTGGTTGGAGAAGCCGATGATGTGGTAGCGCGCGGCGTGCTGCATCTGCGCCGCGCGGGCGCGGCTGCTGGTCTGCGCCTGCAGGACCTTCTCGAACTCGGCGTCGGTGATGGTCGTCGGCGGAATCTTCGGGTCGACGCCGCGCGCCGAGACGTGCGCGTCGATCAGCGCCTTCACCTTCTCCGCCACGCCGAGCAGGTTCAGCGCCGGATCGCGGTACAGGTTGGCCGCCACCTTGTTGATGAAACCGAGCAGCTTGGCGTCGCGGAACACATCGCCGGGCACTTCGGGCCGGTGCTCCAGGATGTTCAGCGTCTCGTAGAACATCCGCAGCTTGTTGATGAAGTCGGCCCGAATCTTCAGGTCTTCGAGCAACTGCACGCACGCATCCACCTGGCCCTGCAGATCGGTGATGCCCGGTCGGTGAACACCGCCACCGCCCGCGCCCGCCGGTCGAGCAGCTTCGGCAGCTCGACGCTGATGTCGATGAGCGCGCCCTCGGTGTCCTCGCCGTCGTAGTCCTTGAGCGCCTCGTTCAGGTGCCGGGCCACGCCGATGTAGTCCACCACGTAGCCGCACTTCTTCTGGCCGCAGGTGCGGTTCACGCGGGCGATGGCCTGCAGCAGGTCGTGCGCGACGATCTTGCGGTCGAGGTACAGCACCTGCTCCACCGGCGCGTCGAAGCCGGTGAGCAGCATGTTGTTGACGACCAGGATCGACAGCGGATCGGTCTTGTCGGTCTTCTCCCGGAGCCAACTTGCGCTTGAAGCGCTTGATGCGCTCCTCCTGCTTGTCCTTGTCGGTCCAGTCCCACCACGACTCCGGATCGTTGTGGTCGCCGGAGAATGACCACCGCGATCTCCAGCGCCCGCAGCTTGGGCAGTTCGCCGTGGGCGCGCACCAGGAAGCGCGTCTTCGCGTCGAGCTTTTCGACCTCGTCATCCGGCAAGCGCGAGCGTGCGCGGGCGGCAGCGCCTCCAGTTCCGCCACCAGTTCGCTGCCGGGCCTGCTCCAGCTTCTCCTGATAGGTCACCGCCGCCTGCCGGCTCGTGGCCACGACCTGCGCCTTGAAGCCCTCCGGCAGCACCACGCCGACGTAGTGCCGCAGCATGTCCCGCGCCTTCTGCTCGATGAGCAGCGGCGCCTCCAGCACGTCGCCCTCGGTCGCATACTTGGCCTTGATGACCGCCAGTTCCTCCGGCGTGTAGTCGCGGAACATGTCCTCGAACAGCTGGTCGAGGCCCGGCGCGTCCTTCACCAGGCCATCCGCCGTCCGGCCCTCGTAGAGGATCGGCACGGTCGCGCCGTCGAGCTCGGCGTCCTGCAGGAGGTACTTGTCGATGAACTCGCCGAAGATCTCGCGGGTCTCGGTCTTCTCCTGGCTGAGGATCGGCGTGCCGGTGAAGCCGATGATGGCCGCATTGGGCAGCGCCTTGCGCAGGTTGCGGTGCAGCGTGCGCGTGTGCGAGCGGTGCGCCTCGTCCACCAGCACGAGGATCTCCTCCGACTCGTTCAGCACCGGGAACTCCTCGAAGTGGATGCTCTCCTCGAAGGTGACCTGCCTTCTCGACCACCGGCTGCGTCCTTGCCCGGCTTCTTCTCCTTGCGGACGATGGTCATCGCCACCGTCTCAGCGGCGTCGCGCTTCGCCGTGTCCTGATACTTCTGCAGCATCGCAAAGACGATGTCCGGCGTCGTCTCGCGCAGGATCCGCTGGGTGCGCGCCGTGGGCGATTCGCGGCGCTGCGAGTCGTCGCTCGTTGGGCCGCACCGCCTCGCCGCTCAGCCGCGCCGTCTCGCGCAACTGTCCTTCGAGATCGGTGCGGTCGGTGACCACCACGACCTTGAAGCGGTTCAGCCGCGGCATCATCCGCATCTTGCGCACCAGGAACACCATGCTGAGGCTCTTGCCGGAGCCCTGCGTGTGCCAGATGATGCCGCCGCGCTCGTCGCGCTCCGCGCCCTGCGCGCGCGTCCGGCCTTCCTGCAAGCGGGTCGACGGCCTTGTGGATGGCGCGGAACTGCTGGTAGCGCGCCACCACCTTGCGCGTCTTGCCGTCCACCTGCTGGAAGACGGTGAAGTTGCGGATCAGGTCGAGCAGATGCGCCGGGCGCAACATGCCGGCCACGAGAATCTGCTGGCTGTGCAGCGTCGCGCGCTGCCGCGCAGCGCCTGCGGGCCGCTGCTCCGGCTTGCGGAAGAAGAGCGGCGTGCCGGCGCGTTCGGTCTGTTCCGGCCCGAGCGTCGCCAGTTCCTGCGCCGCCTCCTCCTGCTCCGGCGCACGCGGGCAACACGCCCAGCTCCTCCGCCACCGTGCTCAGCGGCACCGGGCTGGTGTCCGCCCATTCCAGATACGCCTCCGGCGGCGCGCCGATGGTGGCCGCGCGGGCCTCGAAGAAGTCGCTGGCGATCAGCAGCTGGTTGGTGTGGAAGAGCCGCTCGACGCCCTCGTTGTCGGTGTAGAGCGTGGGGAAGAGTTCGCGGCGCTGGTTCGAGTAGCGCAGGAGTTGGTTGATGGCCTCCTGCAGCGGGTTCTCGATGCCGGGGCTCTTGAACTCCGCCACCACCAGCGGGATGCCGTTGACGAACAGCACGGCATCCGGGATGACATGCCCGCGCCCGCTGGTCAGTTCCACCTTGAACTGGTTGATGACGAGGAAGTCGTTGTTGGCCGGGTTCTCGAAGTCGATGAACCGCACCGGCTGTGGCCGGCCGTGGTCCCAGTCCGGCAGGCCGTCGACCACCGTGCCCTTGAGCAGGAGCTCCGTCGCCGACTGGTTGACCTCCATCAGCCGATGGCCGGCGGCCTGCTCCAGGTCGCGGATGGCGCGGGCGATGCGCGCATCATCGAGCCACGGCTGGCCGTCGCGCAGATTGAGCTTCGCGCAGCGCCGCCGCCAGCCGGTCCTTCAGCAGCACCTCGCGGAAGCTCGCCCGCTCGGTGAGTTCCGGCACATCCGTGTCGCCCTCGATCCACTGCCAGCCCATCGCCTTGAGCTGCTCGCAGAAGGGCTTCTCGACGAGGTCGTATTCCCACTGGATCGCATGAGTTGAGCCGATTGTGACGGACGACACCTCAGGCACATTCGTGATCTTTCGGCTGTGTTGCATGATCGCATCGCACCGCCGTTGGGCCTCGATGATCAGGTCAGCATCGCCGAGAAACTCGGCTACATCACGCAAGACGAATGGTGCTGTCTGAAGCTCGGCCACTCTGCTGCGTAACCACTCGATAACCTCTTCCCGTTTGCCGAGTTTTATGGTGCCGTCGGTCGCCTCAAACGCATATAAGGCCTGCTGTCCAGCACTTTGTATCGTTGGATCAGCGTGTGACGGAAGAATACGGATCGAATGTGCCTCCAAATCGCACATGACGAATCGCATCACGCGATCTTCGCTGGAGATGTCCTGGACCCAGTGCTGGCCGTCATGAGAGAACACGGGTATGCCGAAGCCTGGGCCACGCTGCCTCGGGCGATAAATCCCGGCAAGCGTTAAGGTCTCTGGTGTGTTCATAGCCGAGTAGCCTCTACAAAGCGCTCTCTCGCCTTTTCTCACGCACGACGGAGTAGTAGGAGGCTGGTGCGTCTCCCCTGAATGTAGCATACACCACTGGATGCGCAGTTCCAGACATTGATAGTCGAACACTGCCCGTTGTTCCCCTGTGTCGTTCTGTATGACTACGCTTGATGCTTAGCAATCAGTTCCCAGATTGCCGGCACTAATACTGTCGGCACTGCCATCATGGTCTGCGTCTGATCCAGAGGGACAGCCTTGTCCTCTGCAATCGCTTCGTCTTCGGTTTGCTCCTCGTAATGTTTCAGCGCCTTCTGCACGCGCTCTGTATCCCATCCTGGTGGAAATCTATGCTGTTTCATCGTTTGCCTTTTCCGAAGCCGCCGTCGTCGTGAGGCTTCGGGCTCAGAGAAGCCAGTACAGGCAATGCGGGGTCATTCAGCTTTTGGTTATCGGCAATGTCTGCGACTGAGGGTACCACCCCAATTAACCGTGGCGAGCCGTCTGAGGGCTTGAAAACAAGCGGGTCCTTCGGGCATCCTTCCCCAACGTGATTTGCCTGTACGTGCAAGATCGCGTCAAGAGGAGGCCAGCGATGAACCCGCAGACCCAATTCTGCCACAATCCGGACGGCCGAGCCAGAGGCCAGGTCGGGCGCGGGAATATTCACGTGCATAGCCAAACGGCGCAGCGCTATCGCTGTACCACCTGTGGCCACACCGTTGCGGTCACCACAGCCACGCCCTTCTACCGCTTGCGGACGGCCGCGGACGTGGTGACGCTCGTCCTGACCTTGCTGAGCCATGGCTGTCCGACCCAGGCCATCGTCGCGGCGTTCGGGGTGCGATGAGGCACCGTCGCAAGCTGGGTAACCCGCGCGGGCCAGCACTGCCAGCGGGTGCATCAGCACGTGCTCCAGCAGGGCCAGGTGGATCTGCAGCACGTCCAAGCGGACGAGCTGTGGGTGACGCGGGTGAGCCGCCGGGCGCGGATCGCCATGGCCGTGCCGTCGCGGCTGTGGCTGGGCGGGGTCATCAGCCCCCACCGCGACTTGGTCCTGATCACCACGCGGGTGCAGCTGATCCGCGCCTGTGGGCGCAGCTTGGCCATCCTGGTGTGTGTGGATGGGTTGGCCAGCTTTGTCACGGCGTTCCTGCACGTGTTTCGGCAGCCGCTGCGCACCGGCCGCCGCGGGCGGCCGCGGGTGGTGCTGGAGGCAGGCTTGCTCCTTGGCCAAGTGGTCAAGCGGTATGGGAAGCGGCGGGTGGCGAGTGTCGAGCGCCGGGTGGTGCGCGGGACGGAGGCAGCAATCGCCACGGTGCTCGCCCACAGCGGCACGGGGATCAATACGGCCTATATCGAGCGGCTCAACGCCACCTTCCGCGCGTCCCCGACGCCCTTGGTGTCGCCGGGGGCGGGCCCTTGCCCACACCGAGGCGGTGCTGTCCGCCGGCATGTGGCTGGTCGGCTGTACCTATAACTTCTGCTGGTTGCTCGAGAGTCTCCGGCAGCCTTCCCCTGCCGGGGCGCCCTGGAAGTGGCACGAGCGCACGCCAGCGATGGCTGCCGGGCTGACAGGCCACCGCTGGACGATGCGCGAACTGTTGCGCTACCAGGTGCCCCTTCCTGTGTGGGTGGCACCCAAACGCCGCGGATGTCCGCCCAAGCGAGCACTTCAAGCAGCTGGCTGTGGCAACGTGACCACGGTCAACTGTGGCGGTACCGGCTGCGCCGAGCAGGTCGGAAAACTGAAAATCCTCATTGCGCAGGCGATACCGGCTGAAGTGGCGCACCGAATCCTTGCAGGCGTCATCGGAGACGACGCGCTTGTTACCGGCCGTGCGCATGAAGCTAATGTGGTCGAGGACGTGTTCGAGCAACTCGTTCGCCTCGCTCAGGGCACCGAGGGCTATATCGAGCACGTTACCGAAAGGCTTGGAG
>CAVPRW010000011.1:0-161631 GCA_963707985.1 uncultured Nitrospinota bacterium
GGCAGGCTGGCCCACTGGCGCAACCTGTGCGCTAGGAGAAAAAGGGTTGCCAGGGCACCCGTCCCCAGGGCATAGGGGGCATAGCATGGGGCATATTTGCTTGCACGCACAGCACACCAGGAAACATGATTGCCAATGGTCCCCAGAGGGGCATACGCATGAAGCGAAGAGGAGAACCCGCTCAAGAGATGCGCACCACAGCCGTCTCCCCCCCGTGTTCGGATGGCCTGGGGTGCTGGTCCTGACACGCGGGCAAGGAGACGGCCATGGCTGAACAGTCGTCCAGCGCGCTGACGATACTCACAGATTTCTTGTCCGCAGCACGTCACGACGACGTGTTGAGCTGTGCGTGAGGCTCGTGCACGCGCCACGCCGTGGCCAGGCTGGCAGCCGCCCACGCCGATGTTGGCGGTCGGCTCACCCAGCAGACCCCCATCTGGGGAAGTGCTGGCTAGCGTCGCGCCACGCTCCCGTGCGCGCCGTGCCGCCCCACGGGGACGAGCCCGCGCGTGCCGCACCCGATCGAGATTGGCGCCAACGCCCAAGGGGCCTCGCGGCTGATGGCCTCGCCTGTCCCCAAGGCGGTCGTCAAGGCCCGGCGGAGCAGCGCGCGGCACACGGCGCGAACAACAGGCCCCCCCCCTGCCCACGCCCACTGGGCCGGGCCTGGACGCTGGTGAGCACCCAGGTGCCCCCGACGATGGGGCCGCCCCACACCGTCGTCCGGGTCTCGCCTCGTCGCCGGCACGTGGCGTGGCGTGTGAAGGCCTGGAACAGCGCGCTCCCTGGCGCCACGCGCAAGACGCCCCCAGCAGACACGCCCGTCTGTGATCGGTCTGGGCGCAGGCGCTTCAGGCGCCGCAACGCTGCCCGCTGTCCGCCGCGGCGTGCGACGCGAGGGCGGCAACGACCGCGTGCGCGGCGCCTCTGGCCACTGGTGCGGCAGCTCCAGGCGTCAGCCGCGCCGTGGCTGCCGGCCCTCGGTCCGCCGGAGCGCGCGCGGTGCCGCGTTCGCCGACACGCCGGTGTCAGTGCCGCACGTTTGGGGCGCAAGGCCGCGCGAAAACGCGGTACGACGGCACCACGCCTGCGCGAGAAGTTGGACCACGCACCCCGTCGCTGGCGCTTTGCTGGAGGCCGTCAACGCTTCGCTTCATGCGTATGCCCCGATGGGTACCGCTATGTGACCAAGTACGAGGGGGTGGACAGGCCCGCTATGAGATCATCCCGGACGAAGCCCGTGTGGTCCGCCAGGTCTTTGCCTGGGTGGGCCACGACCGCCTGACGATTGGGGAGGTCTGTCGTCGGCTGACCCAGGCGGGCGAGGTGACCCGCACGGGCAAGACCGTGTGGGATCGGAGTGTGGTGTGGGGCATCTTGAAGAATCCGGCCTATCAAGGGACAGCGGCATTTGGCAAGACGCGCCAGGAGCCGCTGCGGCCCCGGCTGCGCGCCCAGCGCAACCGGCCCGCGCAACCGCGTCGTGCCGTGTCCACGAGTGATGTCCCACCAGAGGATTGGATCACGATCCCTGTCCCAGCGCTCGTGGAGCCCGAGGTGTTCGCAACGGTCCAGGAGCAGTTGCAGGAGAACAAGCGCCATGCCCGGCAATCGCACCGGGGTGCCCTGTATCTGCTGCAAGGCTTGCTGCAATGCCAACACTGTGGCTATGCCTTCTATGGCAAACGCCTCAGTCCGAGTGCCCGCAAAGGCAAACCGCGCGCGTACGCCTATTACCGCTGCCTGGGCACTGACGCCTACCGTTTTGGCTGGCGAGCGGCTCTGTCAGAATACGCAGGTACGGACGGATCTGTTGGACCTGGCGGTGTGGCAGGAAGTCTGTACGTTGCTCGCGCACCCGGAGCGGCTCGCGGAGGAATATCGACGCCGCTTGCAGCCGGAGACGCGCGCCAAACGCCCGCCGCTGACCACGGTTGAAGGCCAGATCAGCAAGCTGCGCCAGGGCGTCGCCCGGTTGATCGACAGTTATGCGGAGGGCCTCATCGACAAGGGGGAGTTTGAGCCCAGGATGACCCGCCTGCGCCAACGCCTCGCCCGCCTGGAGGAGCAACGCCAAGCGCTGGCCGATGAGGCCGCCTGCAGGGGGAATTGCAGCTGATTATTGGCCGTCTCGAGGACTTCGCGGCCAAACTCCATGACGGCTTGGAGGCGGCCGACTGGACGAGCCAACGCGACCTCATCCGAGCACTGGTCAAGCGGGTGGAAGTGGCTCGGGATGACGTCAATATTGTGTTTCGGATCGATCCGTACCCGGGCGATGCAGACCCCGAAAAAAAAGTTGCAACTTTGTAGGGGGAGAGACGCCGCCGCCCTGCGGCGTCCCTGCCTGCGTGCGCGTGACGACCCCACCCGGCCTCACGCCGGCCCTGAGCCATGTGCCTCTCACGCGCAAGAGGACGGGATCGGCCATACGGTGGGCCACCATTGGTCGTCACCACTGAGGGTGGATAGGGTACGAAGCAGCCGCGCATGTCGGCCTCGAAGAGAGGTCTCACCGTCGTCGTGACGGAGGGTCTCGCCACGCCCGCAGGGCCTGGTAAGGGCTGCGTCCCGGCCGCAAGCCAGACGAGCCCTCGAGGAAGTCTCCCTCGCACACCGCTGCGAGGTTCCCGCCACCGCCCGTTGGACCAATCGGTCTTCGACCGTCGGAAGGCCCAGCGGCCTGGTCTGACCGTGCCGGGTCCCTGCGGGATGGCCACGCGGCGGACCGGACCTGGCGGTCTGCCTTGGCCTGTGCCGCGATCCGATCCAGTGGTGTGGACCTCCTGTGCCGACCTCTGCGTGCAGGGGATGTGTCCCCGGATCAGCGTCTCGACCTGTCCCGCCGCTTCCCCCTGCACACGGCTTTCCCGTGCGCCGAGTACGATCAGCGGGTCCGACGTCCACCGCCGCCTCTGCTCTCTTCTGGTTGGTCCTTTCAGTCGGCAGACTCGGCCATCCCACCCTCTCGGCCAAGACGACGGGGGATCTCCCAGGTGCCTCGACGCGTCCCTTGCCGTCCGTGCCGTGCTCCGAGACCCCGCCGGGGGCTCCGGCACCCTTGTCCCGCCGGCTGCCGACGGGTGCCCTCCACGTGTTCGACCTTGGCGGCCCCCGGATGGTCTCACGAGGCTGCATCGCGTCACTGGCGTGACGGCCCGGCCGTCGCTCTATCAACGACTCGCCCCTGTCGTTGCCTCCAGGCGCTCAAGACTCGATTCCCGGTGAGGTGGCTCGTTCCCCTTGCCGGGGCGGGCATCTCACCCGCTGGAAGCGCCAGGCTTGTCCTGCCACACCGAAAAACTGGCGCAAATCGGCATCACAATCCAAGCATCCCCGTGTTCAGCTCCTGCCAGACCTTGCGCATCGCGTCATGGGGTGAACGCCCCGCGCGATACCCAAAGGAGCTGTCCAGGAACGTGGGTTCAAAGATCGGTTCCACCCGCTGGACTATCGCCTGCTGGCAGACCCGATCCAACACACTGGGGATGCCCAGCTTTCGGACGCCGCCCTTGGATTTTGGGATTCGACTCGCTTCACGGGTTTCGGCTGGTATGTCCCGTCCCGCAGCTTCTGGTGCAGGAGCTCCAGATACTCCTCCTTGCGAGCCTCAAACTGCGCGATGGTGACGTCGTCAATGCCCGCACTGCCCCAGTTTTTCTTGACCTTCTCCCAAGCCAGCTCCAGATTCTTCCGACTGAACACCTAGTCAATCAGCGAGTGGACTTTCCGCTTCTTCCCTTGCCTTGTCTTCGATGCTGGTGGGGCCTGCCCTTTCCCGGCATCCTCAGTCCTGATGTTGGGTCTTTCACGCATGGAACTCTCCAATCTCCCAGTCCTTACTCGCCGTTTCCCAGCGTTTCCCACGCACAACAGAGCACGGGGCCTTCCCCCTCTGCTGGACCTTTTGCGCCCAGCAGCGCCGCTGCTCAAGGCAACGATCCGAGGCTTTTTGCTGTGACCTCGTTCCTGAGGAGTATGCCCCGCTCCGACTCCTGGCACCGCCTCGGCCGGAATTTCGCTCGCGCTTATATCCACGCCTACCTCCCGGTGGCTGCAGGTCGAGGTTTGTGTGCCCCGTTGCCCGCCCATTCGTCTGCGGGTGTCACACGATGTCGACCATACCTGCCGTTCGGACGATACCAGGTCTCCCTGGGTCACCCATGCCTCTTCCCCACCGTGTCGCCCGCACACACCCTGGTACGCCGGGGAGAAACCCATGCGCCTTCGCCTCCATAGTGCAGGCTCGACCATTCCCCGTCTTTGGCCGACCGGTTCATCGTCGGGATAGCTCCCATCGATGACGACCCGGTGGTTCTCCGCAGGCCCTTCAGACCCCACCTCGCGGTGGGCGCCCTGCCCTCCAGCGAACTGCACGAGGTGGCTCCAGGTTCCCCTTGGCGGTGTCCCGCTTTCGCGTTCGTGCCCGTGTAGGGTGCTCCATCCCTTCCCTCGTGCTCTGGCCGGTGAAGCATTACCCCCACCTTTGGATTGCGTATTCCGCGCCAAAGATGCCACCGATTCCAGGTGAATCCTGCCACTGATTCCACGGCAAAGCTGCCACTGATTCCAGACGAAAGCTGCCACTGATTCCATAGCAAGCCTGCCACCGATTCTACAGGAATGCTGCCACCCCATACGGGGCGTGGAGCTGACACGACGCCGGGCGAACCCCTCGGTATTCTGCGCCTTTCTCAACCCCAGAGGGAGGAGCAGATGCCTGCACAAAGGTGAGCCATGCGTCACGTGTATGAGGTGTGGCGTCTCAAATGGGACCAGGGGCTGAGTGAGCGTAAGATCGCCCAGAGTCTTGGCATCAGTCGACCCACGGTCGCCGAGTATGTGCGTCGGGCACAGGCCGCTGGCCTGTCATGGCCTTTACCCGCGACCTGCGATGTGGGGACACTGGAGCGGTTGCTGTTTCCATCTGTCTCGGCCAGAGCTCCGGCAACGCACCTGGTCCCCGATTGGGCCGCGGTGCACCACGAACTCAAGCACAAGGGTGTCACCTTGTTGCTGCTGTGGCAGGACGATAAGGCCGCCACGCCCGAGGGCTTGCAGTACAGGTGGTGTTGTCAAACCTACCGAGCCTGGGCGAGCCAGCTGGATCTCGTCATGCGGCAGACTCACCGCGCGGGTGAGAAGCTCTTGGTGGATGACGCCGGTCAGAGCATCCCAGTCGTCAACCGCCATAGCGGTGAGGTGCACGAGGCGGTCATGTTTGTTGCGGTCCTGGGGGCCTCCAGCTACACCTCCGCCGAAGCCACCTGGACCCAGAGTCTGCCTGACTGGATCAGCTCGCACGTGCGGACCTTTGCGGCGCTCGGCGGGGTCCCCGAGATCGTCGTCCCCGATCACCGCAAAGCGGCTGTGACCCGTGCCCACCGCGATGCACCCGAGAGCAATCGGACCGACACGGATCTCGCGCAGCACGACGGCTTCGCCGTGATCCCTGCACGGGCGGCCAAGCCACGAGAGAAGGCGCAGGTCGAAGTGGGAGTGCAAGTCGTGGAACGCTGGATACTGGCCCGACGGCGGCATCACACCTGCTTCGCGCTGGCCG
Source organism: uncultured Nitrospinota bacterium (assembly GCA_963707985.1). Classification (GTDB taxonomy): domain Bacteria; phylum Tectomicrobia; class Entotheonellia; order J063; family CAVPRW01; genus CAVPRW01. Next base: position 5,564 of record CAVPRW010000011.1, read on the forward strand.
AGGTCCATGCGGCCCTCGTGCCCCTCCTGTCGACACTCAATGCCCGCCCCTTCAAGACACGGCCTGGCTCACGCCAGGAGCTGTTTGACACACTCGAGCGCCCGGCGCTCCGGCCCCTGCCTGCGCAGCCCTATGAGGTATGCCGAGTGGAAGCTCGCCCGTGTCAATATTGATGACCACGTGGAGGTCGACGGCCATGACGACTCCGTGCCCTACGCGTGGGTGCGCCAGCCACTGGACGTCCGCCTGAGTGCCTCCGCGGTGGAGTTCTGCGCCAAGGGGAAACGTGTCGCCAGCCACCGGCGCTCTCCCCACACAGGCCGCCATCGTACGGTCGCCGCGCAGATGCCGCGCGCGCACCAACACGATGCCGAATGGACGCCCCAACGCTTGATCCACTGGGCGGCCACCCGTGGCCCAGCGACCGCACAGGTCGTCGACACCATGCTGGCCTCACGGCCGCATCCCCAACAAGGGTTCCGTTCCTGTTGAGGGATCATGCGGCTGGGCACAAGCGACAGCCCCGAGCGTCTCGCAGCAGCCTGTCGGCGGGCGCTCACGCTCGGGGCTTGTTCCTATAAACGTCTGGAATCGATCCTCACAAAAGGACTCGATCGTCAGCCGTTGCCGCCGCCGCCCGACGTCATCGCGCGTCCTCCCCATCCCAATATCCGTGGCCCCCAATACTCTACGAATGATGAGAGAGGAGACCCCTCATGCGCACGCATCCCACCCTCGACACACGGCAGACCCTGCGACTCACGGGTCTGTATCAGGCCCTCGTCGAGCCACTCCAGATGCCCGACATCGCGACCCTCACCTTCGAGGAGCGCTTCGGGCTCCTGGTCGACCGCGAGTGCACGGCGCGGGAACACCGGCGGCTGACCACACGCGTGCGCCAGGCCACGCGGCGCCAGACCGCCTGTATCGAAGATCTCGACGATCGGCATCCACGGGGATTGGATACGTCCCTCATCGCCCGCCTCGCCCCATGCCAATGGGTGCGGGAGCGTCACAACGTCCTCATCACCGGCCCGACCGGGATTGGCAACACCTGGCTGGGCTGTGCGTTGGGCCATCACGCGTGTCGCGACGGCTTGACCGCGCTCGACCTCCGCCTCCCCAGGTTCCTCCAAGAATTGCCCATGGCGAAGGGCGATGGACGCGATGGGAAGCGGCTGACGGCGCTGGCCAACACCGACGTGTTGATTCTGGATGACTGGGGGCTGGCGCCGTTCAGCGAGGAAAACCGGCGGGATGTACTGGAGATCGTTGAAGATCGCCATGATCGCCGGGCCACGCTGATCACCAGCCAACTGCCCGTGGAGCACGGGCATGACGCCCTGGGGGATCCGACGCTGGCCGACGCGATTCTTGACCGCCTGGTGCATCATGCCGACAAGATCGCCTTGCACGGGGAGTCGATGCGAAAACGGCCGGCCAAGTTGACCAGAGAAGCCATGTCAGAGTAACAATCGCGACCCGGCGTCGCGCGGCGCCGACGGTGGCAGGCTTCGCCTGGCGGGGGTGGCAACCTTCCCGTGGTCCACGTGGCAGCGTTCACGCGGACTGGGTGGAAGGCTTCACGTGGATTGAGTGGCAACGTTCCCATGGATTGGGTGGCAGACATCCGTGGAATATGCAAGGGTCAGAGTGCCAGGAGTTCAGGGCCATCATACTGCTCCCTCGACCTCACACAGGCAGTCGGGCCTTAGCCACCCAGCGCGCACGCTGAAACGACGCTGAGGGCGTGGCCTACATGCACTGCACGCGCGCGTGCACCGTCCCTATGCAGCGAACGGTGCCGAACAAGCCGCTCATATAGCGATTACGCCCATCCGGGCCGATGGCAAAGGACACCTTGTCAAGATCATCGATTTCCTCCCGCAGCAGGAGACGGTGTTCCGTGATGAGCTGATAGGCCGGCATGTTCACCGGCAACCCACGATAGTCGATTTCAGCAGAGGCCTTCACATAATCGCCCCGAATCAACGCATACGCTAGCGCGATCTTGGGTGCAAGCGCCTGACAGATCGGTATCAGGACCATGGTATCTTCGGCACAGTAGTCTACCAACGCCCGTTGTTCATCAGTCGTGAATGGCGCTCCACGGATGGCAACGGCGCGCATGGCGTCCTTCTGCGCTTTATTCATGAAGGGGACATGCAGCAGCTTCGCACAATCGGGAAGCGCCAGAAACGTCGTTGGCAGTATCCCATTTGTCAGGTTCCGCATTTCAACATTGAGGTCAAGGACGTATCGCGGGAAAGGCGACCCCAGCACTTTGAACACCAACAATTCTGCCGTCGCTGTGTGGGCGACGAACAGTGTGTGTGAGGACTTGAGCGCTGGGAGACAGGTCAAGCCTCTCTGCTCCCACGTCCACAGGCGCGTCTCCCGACGAGCGCGCCACTCATAGAAGACGATACAGATCGGTCGCGGCAGATGGCCAGCCAGCGCGCAATATTACGTGTCACAGAAGACGACCTCGTCGAAATCTTCAAAGGCGCGCGGGTACCTCCTGAGCCACCTATTCGACTTCGAGCACGTGGCACAGTGTATGGTCGAGGGAATCCACCAAATGGTCACCGAATGCCAGGAGCAAGAGCTCCTGCAAATTTTCTCCTCGCCACTTGGGATCACCGTGACCCCTGATGGAACGCGTGGCTTGGTATCTGGAGCCCCCTTTTCCAGAAAGGAGGCGCATCCACGACGTTTGCGCCATCTCAGCAATGTAAATGGCCGATTTGTACCAACTGTCTCCAAACCCCTCGACGATCTTAATCGGCCACAAGAACAAGGTCCCCGTGGTCGTGACGCAGGTATAGATCACGTGTGCTCGGGCGATCCCACCAAATTTGGTGGCTAATGTCGGGTGAATGAAATAGAGGCGTCGGCTGAGCGCGGGATCATCCCCTCGGTAATCGACCAGCAACATCTTTGCCTTCCATTCCGCGCCCAGCCTCGTGCGAAAATGATCGTGCTCCTTCGGTCGATGGGCGCCACAGGTGGTCAGCACGGCCTCTTCATCCAGGCCGTCTATGTCCTCAGTAAGGATAAAGCCGCTGATCTTGTCGAGTTTCCCGGTGTCGCGCTCGTTAAAAGGAGGTGTACCGTTTGAGGGCACTTCTGGTGTACCGTTTGAGGGCACTTCTACTGGTGATTAGACTAGCATTTGATGCTCCTCTGAGCGTATCATGCGATCGTTTCCTTCAATAGTTTCGCGCTCGGAGGACAGTTTAGGGCATGAAAAGCGGAAAAAAACAAGAAAGAAATAAAGGGAGTTAAAAATTAACCCCTCTGGCAGGCGTTCCTGACAAGGTCGGACCACAGTATGCCGAACTCATGGCAAGCATTACGCAGCGTGCGCTGATCTACACCGAGGAGTTCGGCGACACGATGTTGTGCGGGACGTAGGCCTAAGTGCCGAAGTCGGGCAATCTGCTGACCGGCACGCTGTCGCAACTCTTCCTCGCTTTGGAAAAACCCACTCTGTCGTGGCCGACCCCTCCGTTCCCACGGCGATAAAGGGTTCAAGTCCTTCGCGTGCATGCAACGTGCGACGGTGCCCACAAGGAAGAGGCCCACGAGCTGAGTCGGGGCAAACAACTTGACAAATTCGGCTACCTTTTCCCGCAAGTAAACTTCTACGATGTTGAGGCGCGACTCGCCATCCTGCGGCAGCCTCTTGTCAATTTCTCGAAATTCCACTTCATCCTCTGGCGCCACCACGATGTTGTCCGCAGTATGAGCCAGAAAAGAACGCAGGGCGGCTAGCCATGCCACCCGAAGAGGCTTATGATCCCTCAATGCTTGGCTGAAGGCCTCCTGCTGTTGGCGCCGTCGTTTTCGAGGGTCGGCAGACGTCGGTGGCATAATACTCCTCCCATTGGAGTGCCCGAGGAAAGGGGCTCTGGCCAGGCTGTCGGGAACGACTTTTCAGGTGCGCACCCCTAGGCCAGAGTACGTTGACGAAAACTAGCGAGTTAATGTACCTGCTGATCCCATAACCAGCAAGACTGTCACTATTTTGTCACCATCATAGCCTCACCGTCCCTCACATGCGCACATATACGCCAACCAGGCAAATGCGGTGTAAGCCACGTCTTTCCTGGCAATGCGGTCATAGGGGCCGACTCGCGTATGATGTTCATTTTCCGCTGAATCGGACTCAAAATCCCGCGGGGGCCAGCCCTCCGTGTCGGTTCGAGTCCGACCTCCGACACCAGTTATCTCAGGTAGTTACAGCACACTGAGGTCCCTCCTCATTAACGTGTATTTTGGCCTAGTGTGCCCGAAATTGTGCCCGTCACGGTAGCTGTACCTGGAAGCTTGAGGGCTGCCTCGCGAAGATCGCCTTCACTCACAATGTTGTAGCGGTCAAAGACCGAACGCGTTTTATGCCCTGAAATTTGCATCGCCACTCTCTCAGGAATACCAGCCCGAATCATGTTCCGAACGCCTGTCCGCCGAAAGTCATGGCACAATCGCCCAGAACCACCTGCCCTCCGGCAAGCACTAGTCCAGGCATTCCTGGAGTCCCGAATTGGCTTTCCATGACGATGAAAAACCCAGGGAATAATTTGTCCGTGCTCACGTTCAAGTGTGCTGTTCTTTGTCCGCATCTCACGCAAGATGGTATACAGCTCCGTGGGCAGGAAAACTGTCCGTCCCTGACGATTTTTCGTAGTGCCCGGCTCCGAGCGGACAGTCCCGGCCTCAAGATCGACCTGCCCCCACATGAGGGTGAGAATCTCCTCTTTCCGCCAGCTTGTATAGTAGGCAAACGTTGCCACGGGTTTCAGGTAGCCGGGTAGCTCCTTGAGGACAGCACGGAAAGCCTCCGGCTCGAAGAACCCCGAGCGGACATTATCCTCCTGCAATATCGGAATGTACGGTACGTGATCCACCTTTGGCGGGGTTTGCTATCGGGCCAAGTTCAACATACGCTTCAGTGCGGCCAATTCACGGTTACTTTCGGCATTGGAGTACCCGGCCTCCTGCTGCTTAGCTATATACCTCCGCACGTAGTCAGTAGTGATATCAATGGCCCGCGTGCCACCAAAATAGCCCTTCAAGTGCTTTATGCTTCGCTGAGCCTTGCCTAGTCAGCACTTGCCGTTGATCTGATAATCAGCCAATAGATCGGTGGCTAACTCCTCAAACCGTAGGCGATCGAAATGTGGAACTACGGACTTCCCTTGGGCAACCTGTCCCTCCCGGAGCTTCAAGAATCGTTTGGCCTCTGCTTCCTTCTCCGTGCCCGTACTTTCACGGATAGACTTTCCATTCTGGTAGTACTTGACCCACCAAATGTCTCCACGCTTGTAGAGTGACCCCATAGTACATTTCCTTCATCGAGTCTTGTGCTCTCATGTGTCATATACTGATATGTTCTATATTTACCTTGTACCTTGTTAATATATTCATAGTATCACTAACTTTCAATAGTTGTGCAGTGTAGATCAAGTATCAATTAGTGGTTTATAAGGTGGTTTGAAAGGTGTGACTATGATAGCCTGATTACTCAGGGCTGTTACAGGTAATGAATCGGTAGGGTTAAAGTGCAAGGTTAGTTTTACTCAGGCGCGGGTATGAGAGGGCAGGCTGGCCTACTGGCCCAAGCCGTGCGTAGGAGGAAATGTGCTACCAAGGGTACCCATCCCAGGGGCCAGGTAGCTGCTACGCGGGGCACCTTCTCGCGCGTGCGCAGCTCTGGAAAAAATGGATTGCCAAGGTACCATCTGGGGGGCAGGCTCCTAGCATCCCTTATCCACGGGGAAAAAATGATTGCCAAGGTACCCCTGGGCTGACTACGTGCGACTCCTTTTCTGGCTGGGGGGAAATAGGAATCTTAGGCTATTCCGCCGAAACACTTGAGGGATAAAGGTCGGTGTGGTACTATGCGGAGAATTGGCGGCATGAATGGCTCTGTGGGAGGATTAGATAGACATCCAATGGGGGGTCGTAAGGCAGATTATGCGGAAAGCTTTCCATATAATCATGAGGTAGGCGCCACCAATGATAGCTATTAACGAGCACTCGTAATTCAAATTGAAATCAGATATAGCACGATATGAACTCTAGCCCAACGTTGCCATTCGATAAGCCCCAAGCGAAGGGGCCTGCGTCGCCCAATCGTGCGCGCCTGTTTTATACTGGAGCGGCGGCGTTGCTCCTGATACTGATGTTCCTTGGCTTCCAGCAGTTTTATCTGCACGGCAAGGCCTTCCCCAACCGTGAACTCACCCCGCCCATACAAACGTTGCTCATCCTACACGGTACCGCCATGTCTGCATGGATGCTGTTGTTCCTGGCCCAGCCTCTGTTGATCGTGTCCGAGAACCGCCGCGTTCACATGATGCTCGGGCGGGTCGGTGCGGTGCTCGCGGCGTGCATCGTCTTCCTAGGGCTCCGAGTGGGGATTGAAGCGGCGCGAGTCAACCCGCCCGACATGAAGCTCTGGGGCCTGGTGCCTAAACAGTTCATGGCCATACCGGTCATCAGCATCCTCATCTTCGCCGTTTTCGTGATCGCCGGTGTGTGGAATCGGCGGCGACCTGAGGTGCATCGGCCGATGATGTTGCTGGGCGTGTTGGCCGTGATACCGGCAGCCGTTGACCGCATCGATGCCATCAGGAGCCTCTATAGCGGCACGGTGTGGGGAACAATCTTCGGTCCATTTTTTGGGTCGCTGGTAATCGGGTTGTTCTTCCTCATCGTGAAGTGGCTGCTGACGCGATCGTGGGACCGATGGTATGCGGTGGGATACGCCGGGCTGGTCGTTGCCAGCGCATTGATCATGCGGTTGGCGACGACCAGTGCATGGGACCACTTTACAACTTTCCTGCTTCGGTGATGTCGAGCCGGCGGGCTGACTGTCGAGTCATATAGTTGCGTATTGCGTCTGAAGAACAGACATACAAAAAAGTGATGGCCGTCCCCGGGGCTATTACCCGCATCCACAGAGAATGGCTCAGATTACGGGTGCCCGGATGCTCCCCCATCTTGTGGTCCACTGGCAGCGGCAAGATCTCGATGGTCGGGGTCATGTTGATGATCGCCACTGCGACTGCACGATGCGGATGCAATGGAGAGTGGCCGCCCCAGGTCTTCTCACGGGGTCGGACTTCTGGATTATCTCAACAGAGCTAGCAGAGCTAGCGCAAATCGCCGCTCGTCCCAGGACTCAACCGGCAGTCCAGAATGGCCCATGCCGGTTGAGCTGCCTCTCTCCTACAGTCGGTCCCCAACGAAGTAGGGGACTTGCTTGCGGTAGACCTGGATGCGGCTGCGCACCGATTCGGAGACGAAGATCCGGTTGTCGTCATCGATCTGTGACTGCCGCCGGCCCCCAGAACCGCTTTTCACGCTCCATGCCCTGGGCTCTCTGCCGCTGTACCCACATCTCAGGACTGGCGTTCAGCTTCTCCTGCCCCCACTTGGAGACCGTAGCCTCACCAGCAACTGGGTGACAAAGGTCCCCTCGGCGTCAAATACCTGCAGGCGATCGTTGCGCGTGTCGGCCACATAAATCACCCCCGCCTGATCGACGGCGATGCCAGTGGGGCGGTCGAACTCTCCATCGCCGGAACCCGAGGTACCAAATTGCATCAGAAAGCGGCCTTCGGCCGTGAACTTCTGGACGCGATCGTTGCGCCAGTCGGTAACGTACACATCGCCCTCGGTGTCAAGGGCGATACCCCAGGGCATGTTGAATTGACCCTCACCGCTGCCTGCCGTGCCCCACTTGCGGAGGAATTTACCATCTTTGGTGAACTGCTGCACGCGGTTGTTCAGGCTATCCACCACGTAGAGGTTATCGTCCTGATCGAAGGCCATGCCCGAGGGGCGGTTGAGCTCGCCATCCCCAGCCCCTGGTGTTCCCCACTTGCCGACCCAATCGCCATCCTTGGTGAAGATGGAGATGCGATTGTACCACTCATCGGACACGTAGACATTGCCGGCTTTGTCCAGGGCAATAGCGGTCGGCCAGAAGAAGCGACCATCGGGAGCGTCGGCCTCGGTTTGCTCCGCAGCAACGCCACGGCCAAATTCCGAGATGTACTCCTCGCCCACGGTGCAGATGGTGACCCGCTTGCCGTCTGGCCTGTTCTCGTAGGCGCGACTGAGGACATAGAGCCGGTCACCCTCACCACGGGCGATCCCCACAGGGACGCGGAACCCCGGCCCTGAGAACTCGGCACGGCCGATGGTATGACTGTATTGCAGTTGTACAGGGTGGATCTGAGTCGCAGTAGCCATATTGACCTCCCAGAGCATGGACGTTTCGGCTGCCTCCACGCACCTTCCTCCCCGAGGGAGAGGAGTTGCTCGCATCCCGCCAGGCGGGATCGCCTGGCGGTTCTCCGCACGCTTATGCGAGGAAGGCATGCTGCTCGAAGCTGCCACCAACGATAGGCTTGGAGTCCAGACCCAGCCACCTCTCGACCAGCGTGGCATAGGTGCTACGGAAATCGTTGTTGTAGTGCAGGTCGCCATCGAGCAATTTCTCCGGCGCCAGCGATGGGTATTCCCCGTACAGCCCACCCTTCACCGCATCGCCGATGACGAAGGCGATACCGCCCGAGCCATGGTCGGTCCCCGAACCGTTGTCATGCACCCGCCGACCGAACTCCGTGAACAGGAGAAGCACCACGTTCTCAGCGGCGTTGTGCTCCTTCAGGTCCTGATAGAAGGCACTGACGCCATTGGACACATCCTGCCACAACTGCGAATGCTTCGGTGGCTCACTGGCATGGGTATCGAAGCTATTCTGCGGCGCGGTGGTGTACATGACCCTGGTCCCGAGGCCGGCGAGATACACCTGGGCGATGTTGCGTAGATACTGGGCCACGGTATCGTTGCCGTACTTCACCGTCGAGGCATACTTCTGCGGTGCCGTGCTGAGGATGTCCGCCCCCTTCAAGGCATCCACCCCCGTTTGGGAGATGTATTCCTTCACCATGGTCCGTCCGAGCCTCGGCGCGTACATATTGGCAAACAGATCCAGCGCTTCTGTGCGCTGGTCCTCGCCCTGGATACCCGTCAGCACACCGTAGGTCTCCAGATTGCCCACGGAGGCGACCGGCACACCAGGCACCGCCAGCGCGCTGGGGAGGCCGCGACCAAAGTTCACGCCGGTCAGGACGTTGTCGTGGCTAGGATCGATATCGCGAATGGTCCGGCCAAGCCAGCCTTCGGTGCCGACTTTGTCGGGCTCACAGGTGTGCCAAATATGCATGGAGCGGAAGTGCGAGCGGTTCGGGTGGGGATAGCCGATGCCCTGAATGATGGCCACTTTCCCCTCGTCCCACAACGCCTTGATGGGCGCCATGGCCGGGTTGAACCCGATGCTGATCATTGATGGGCAGGACCTTCTCAGGGTCGATCCGCACCACCGGCCTGTTCTCCAGGTAGAGTGGGTCGGCATAGGGGATGACGGTATTGAGCGCGTCGTTGCCCCCGGACAACTGGAGCACCACCAGCACGTTGTCTTGTTTACGCGTAGCCATAGTCTGCTCCTCTTAGGCAAAGAGATATTCCTGGGTCGATGCGATGAGCTGGAGCGTCTGGCCCACTCGCTGGGCGAAGTCTTCTGTGCCGGTGCGCAGTTCGCCGCCCTTTTGCGCATGCTCCACCAGCATGCTGTGGGTGTCCTCGGCGAGTCTCATAATGCCCCAACAGCTCGAGACAGCCATCCACCAGGCGCTCGGGCGAGAGCGTGGGGCCCTCAGCACCCAGGCGGTCGATGATGGCGCGGATGCCTGGGAGCTTGGTGTTCCCCATCTGGTCGGCGGTGAAGTTGATGCGCTCGACCAGGGTGCCGCTGTCGATCCACTCCTGGCCCGTATGCCAGCCTTCCACGGTGGGCGGGTTCGCCAGGTCCTGCCCCATGTAGCGCATTTCCGCGACGAGTGCCGGCACGCCGGGCTTGGGAGCAGTGAAATCGCCCACCAGGCGCGTGGTGCCGATCACCGCTTCCACCGGACTCTTCACCTTGGCGAAGCGGGCGTTCTTGAACGCGTCGGAGTTGAACAGCACGCGCAGCATGGAGCGCACCTCGTAGTTGGACCGGAAGTACTCATCTTCCAGCATTTTGATCGTCTCAGGGTCTCTCGGAGGCGTGTTCTGCCAGGCCGGCACCTGCACATCATCGGCGACGAAGAAGTTGTACAGGTGCCGCGACGAGGAAGCGGGCGGTGGCCGGCTGCTTGGCGATGATGTTGACGATATCCTCGCCGTCCCAGTTGCCCGTCTCACCCAGGAAGGTCTTCTCGCCGTCGTCATGGTCTTCTGGGTGGTAGATGAAGCGGGCGGTATAGACGCCATAGGGGTAGCGCGGGATAGGCGTCGAGATGGTCCAGCCCGTGAAGGCGCGGGCACACGCTTTGACATCGTCTTCCGTGTAGTTGGGTTGCCCGTCCATGCCCACACCCATCGAGAACAGCTCCAGGAGCTCACGGCCATAGTTCTCGTTGATGGCGCCCTTGTGGCTCATGCAGTTGTCCAGATAGAAAATCATCGATGGATCGCGAGAAATCTCCAGCAAGATGTCCCGGAAGCTGCCGAGGCCACAGCGGCGGAACATATCGAACTCGATGAGTTGTTGCTTGGCGTGCTGAACCTTGGAGGAGCCGGTGCATAACACGCCGTGCCAGAAGAGGGCGATCTTCTCTTCCAGGGGGCGCTTGGAGTTGATCATGCGCCATGCCCAGTAGGCGGGGCCACCAGCCAACATTTCCCGCCACTCCATGAAGTAACGCTCCAGTACATCGTTGTCGATGCCATCAGGCTGCGCTTCGGGATGCAGCAGCTCCTCTACCGTTGCCTCGTATCCCTTGGCTGCCCGTGCCTCCAGCTCATGGTAGGGCGCTCCGAAACCGGCACGGCGCATCAGGTGAGCCATCAGAGCGATATCATGATTTGCCATGCATCAATCCTCCCTCGATCGATCGTTTCCAGCCGTCTCACTGCGCTGTCGTCACACTAGCCAAGACGCCAATCTTGGCTACTCCTTTCCCAGTCACGGCTTCATCTCTCTACAAACCATCACCCACTAACCACTAATCACTCTCTCGACCACAGGTGCATTCCAGGCTTCCCACAGGGCATTGACACCGGCAATACAGCGCCGCGCAAATTCCTCATCGCGGCTCGGATCGCCGAGGTCAAGCCAGGTGAGCACCGCATTCCACGTGTGCGATACCGCCACCTCGACCGCCCAGCGGCGGAACAGGGGATCGGCGTGCCCCCGACGCTGCAACACCCAGTTGATCACGCGGGCGCGAACGTCGTGCGCATAGTCCGCGAACTCGGGCTCGCGGGCGGCATGCACCAACAGGAGACGGAGTGCGTCAGGAGAGGCGCGACCAACGGCGAGCAAAGCTCGAATGCCGGCACCAGGCTGGAGCTCCTGACTTGTCCAGGCGAACTCAGCTTGCAGCGTCTGCACGGTGGCATCGAGCACCGCGCGGTAGAGCTCATCCTTGGAGGCGAAGTGCCGGTAGACGATTTCCTTGCTGATGCCGGAGGCTGCTGCCACCTCCTCCATCCCGGTACTGGCAAACCCTTTTGTTGCAAAAGCGGTCGCCGCACCCTGAAGAATCGTGGCCTGGCGCTGAGCCCGTGACAGAAGCTTACGGCGAGAACAGGTCATACGGCCTCCTGTGAGGGGACTTTACACCTGTAGTTGGTGCAGTGTAGACTAATACGTCAACAATGTGAAGCGAAAAATTGCATCGGGGAGGTTCGTATGTCTGGGCAAGAGGTTAGCAGCGATGGTAGGTGTGTATGGCGTTGCGTATAGGTCATGTCCCAAATCTCTCTGCCGAGCCCTTCTACGTTGATATGGCACGTCGTGGCCTGACGCTGATCGAGCTTACGCCTCGCGCCGTAGGGGTTGCAGCGGAAAACAGTGAGATCGACGCCGGGCCAGTGCCGCTGGTGGATAGTTTTCGCCTGGAGGACCGCATGCAGGCGATCGCGGGGTTTTGCATTGCCAGTCTGCAGGACGCGGTCAGTAGCCTGCTGTTCTCCACCAAGCCCATCGAGGCCCTTTCTGGGACATATATTGGCGTCACGGACGAGGCATCGACCGCACCGAGGCTCCTCGACGTTCTGCTGCGTTTGAAGTACCAGGTGCAGACGGCATCCTATGGGCCTCTCGCGGCGTCGCACGAGGCGTTCCTGCTGATTGGCGATCAAGCTCTGCGCCAGCGTATGGGTATGCCAGAGTTCCCCTATACCTACGACCTGGGAGCCGAATGGCACGCCTGGACCGGCCTGCCATTTGTTTTCTCACGTTGGATGGTGCGTAAGGGCATGAGTCCCATGGAGCTAGCAGTGCTTGAGGAAGCGTTGTACCTCGGGTTAGAAGAAGGGGTCGACGCTCTTTGTGAGCGGGCGGAGCCGCGCCAAGACCTGGTGATGCTGCCGCGCGATATTGCCACGTATATTCGTGGATTTCGATACTTTATCGGGCGGTTAGAACAGCGCGCCATGGACCAGTTTCGGCGCTACTTGCAACAGCTCGAAAGCTGATGTCGGAGTTGCCACGTGCCTGACGACCAACACGTGGGGCTGGCATTGGCTGTACCCGGCCTCACAGACGAGCCTGCATTGGGGGTCTGAAGAGCGTACGCGTCGTGACGGGATCGAATCTGTCATCTCGCGTCAGCGTTCAGGCCCCCGCACTCCCCTGATGACAGAAGTATCCCTCCGGCCTTCGCGGAAATCTTCTCGTCATGCAGCCCAGGTTGTATTAGAATCTCCTACGACCCAGTGCAGCGGTTCAGGGCAATGGGTTTCTAGGGTAGATGGCTGGGCGCGGATACCGAGCACCTCTAGCGCTTCTTTCAGGAACCATTCCAGTCCGACGCTTCATAACTCACCTCGTCGAGGGAGGAAGCTGCCATGGCAATTCCACCGAAGTTTGTCGGTATGCCCATCAAACGGCGGGAAGACCCCCGTCTGATCACCGGCACCGCCACCTACGTCGATGATCTCCAGCTGCCGGGCATGACCTATATGGAGCTGCTGCGAAGCCCCTATGCCCATGCCCGCATCGTTCGCATCGACACCCAGGCCGCACGCCATGACCCGCGCGTGCTGGCCGTGCTCACCGGGGAGGACATTCGAGAGATCCCCGGCCCGGTGGCCATTGGTGAGGTCGATCTGCCCAACCTCAAATTGCCGACGCATTATCCGCTAGCCGTCGGCAAGGTGCGACGTGTCGGGGAGCCGGTCGCCCTGGTTGTTGCCACCGACCGCTATGTCGCCCGCGACGCGCTGGAGCTCATCACGGTAGAGTATGATCCACTCCCGGCGGTGGTAGACATGGAAAAAGCACTGGCGCCTGGCGCTCCAGTTGTGCACGAGGAGTGGGACGATAACCTGGCCTATACGTTTGAGATGGTCGCGGGCGACATCGACCAGGCCCTCCGTGAGGCGGAGGTGACCATCCGCCAGCGCATTCTGAACCAGCGGTTGGTGCCGCTGGCAATGGAGTCACGTGGCGTAGTGGCCAATTATCATGCCGCTCAAAGGAGCCTGGAGCTGTGGTCATCGACGCAGATCCCTCATATCTTGCGTACCTATGTCGCGACCACGTTGCACCTGCCGGAAAACCGCGTCCGTGTCATCGCGCCGGAGGTTGGCGGTGGTTTCGGCAGCAAAGCCGATATCTATGCCGAGGACATGCTCGTAGCTCATCTGGCGATCCGTCTGCGGCGTCCGGTGAAGTGGGTGGAGGATCGTCGCGAGAATTTCGTCGCGACCATCCACGGCCGCGGCCAGATTCAGGACGTGGAGCTCACCGCCAAACGTGATGGGACGATCACCGGCTTACGCGCCCAGGTGCTTGCCGACATGGGCGCGTACTATCAATTCTTTACGCCAGGGATTCCCACCCTGACCGGGCTTCTTGCCCCAGGGTGTTACAAGATCCCTAACTTCCGCGAAGCCGCGCCGGCTGATATGGTGTTCGAAGCCGGTCAGATCTATGTCCGTGGCAGCCCCGATCGCGCCGTCACCTTCCTACAGGTGGCAAAAGCCGCCTATCGCGGGCTGAACCTTCCCGCCGACACCGAACCTGGACTGGAGGCGACGAGCTCCTTTGAGCCGTCGAATTGTACGTTTCCCTTCGGGGCCCACGTCTGCATCGTCGAGGTGGATGGTGAGACAGGCGACATCACTATCAAGCGCTATGTAGCGGTCGATGACTGCGGGCGACGTGCTGAATCCTCTGCTCGTCGACTGCCAAGTGCATGGGGGCATTGCCCAGGGAATGGCGCAGGCGCTGTTCGAAGAGGTGGTGTACGATGAAAACGGCCAGTTGGTCACCGGCACCTTGATGGATTATGCCGTGCCCAAGGCATCGTTCCTCCCTCACTTCGAAACCGACCGCACGGTGACTCCTTCGCCGGTCAATCCGCTGGGCGTCAAGGGGGTGGGTGAAGCCGGCACGATTGCCTGCTCCCCCGCCGTCGTGAATGCCGTCGTCGACGCCCTATCGCCGCTCGGAGTACGACATATCGACATGCCGCTGAGGCCAGAAAAAATTTGGCGTCTACTCCAGGCGCATCGTTCATCGCGGAGGTAGCCTGAAATGATCCCAAGCACATTCGAATATCTAGCTCCGACGACCTTGCAGGAAGCGCTCTCCCTGCTCTCGACTCACAAGGACGACGCCAAAGTCCTGGCGGGGGGACATAGCCTGCTGCCACTGATGAAGTTGCGGCTCGCGGCCCCGGCGTATGTCATCGATTTGGGACGCATTCCCAATCTCGCCTACATCCGGGAGCATGGAGGGAGCATACAGATCGGGCCTTTGACGACGCATTTTATGGTCGAGTCTTCCGCCCTGTTACGCCAACAACTGACAGCATTGGCGGAGGCTGCTGGGACGATTGGCGATGTCCAGGTGCGCAACCGCGGGACTATCGGTGGCAGCATGGCGCATGCCGATCCAGCTGGCGATCTGCCGGCCGCCATGCAGATGGCGGAGGCGCAGTTCAAGCTCATCGGCCCCGCTGGTGAACGGACGGTGCCGACCGAGCAGTTTTTCGTCGATCTACTCACGACGGCGCTTGGTCCCGATGAGCTGTTGGCGGAAATTCAGGTGGAAGTACCTCCAGCCCGCACCGGCACCGCCTATATGAAGGTATTTCAGAAAGCTTCGGGGTTTGCGATCGTCGGCGTGGCCGCCAGAATTACGCTAGGAGCTGATGGCCGGGTGTGCCAGACGGCGCGTGTCGGCATTACTGGTGTCGCGGCCAAGGCGTTCCGGGCTCAGAGGCGTCGAGCAAACGCTCGCAGGGCAGGGCTATGGATGAAGCCACGATCACAACCGCGGCCGAACATGCGAGCGACGGCGTGGAGGCGCTGTCGGATCTGCATGCCTCGGGAGACTATCGCCTAGCTCTGGCGCAAGTATACACCAAACGAGCGCTGTTGCGTGCGCTGACGCGGGCGCAGGGAGGAACATTGTGAAAGTCTCGGGAACGCGTCTCCTCAGTGCCCCACGGGATCGCGTCTGGCGGTGTCTCAACGATCCGGCTTTTCTCAAGGAGTGCCTACCGGGCTGTGAATCCATGGAGGCCACCGGCCCTGATCAGTATCAAGTCGTACTGACCGTCGGCATCGCCGCCGTCAAGGGGAAGTATACCGGTACGGTGACGTTGTCGGAGAAAGACCCGCCGCAGCGTCTCAAAATGCAGGTGGAGGGCAAGGGCACGGGCGGTTTCGTGCAGGGGACCGGGCTCCTGGAGCTGTCCGAGGAGCCGCAGGGGACGAAGGTGACGTATGAGGGAGATGTCCAGGTCGGCGGGCCGATCGCCAGCGTGGGTCAACGGTTGCTCGATGGGGCAGCGAAGATGATCGTGGGCCAATTCTTCAACGCTGCGAATGGGCAACTCGCGGCTGTATCGTCACCGCCTCCCTCATCGTCGACCGGCTCGGTGCAAGGCACCTCTGGCCCGCTAGCGCAATCGCTCACCGCCGCTCCGGTGCGGCATAGCCCATGGCGCACAGCGGTGCAGTATTTATGGACGCAAGGCCGGGAAAAGCTACGGCAGTGGTTCACCCACTCGACATCACACTGATCCGGCAGACTTTTGCAGGCAACTTCCCTGCACCAATAGGGGAGATGGGGCTATCATCCCCCCTATGAGTTGGGCGACACCCATCGCAAATTGCCTCCGGACCTCGGAGTAGGGGAGTGTGGCCGCGTTACGGAGCCTCTAGATTTCTATCTTCTTGTGCGTTCCAGTGGTCCTCGGCGTTAGCACGACAGGACTATTCGATGACCACTAAGGGACGCATCATGTCGTGCTCTTCGTGTTCCAGGATGTGGCAGTGCCAGACATACTCATGGGCCGTCTTGCCAGCTGGGACGGTCACGCCAAGTCCGGGCTGATTCGCACTTGCCGCAGTCCTCGGCGTGGACGGGACGGTGAAAGGTACATCGGGGAGCTTGAACTGCGCGATTACCCGGGTGACCTCGCCGGGATTCATCCTGACGGTTTCCTTCCATCCCAACTCGTTGTTGTCGGGCGCACGGGCAGGTCCGAGGAACGACGGTGTACCGTTGTAGTTCGTTGCCCTGAACGGCTGCCGCGACAGGACCTGCACGTTGATCAGGTGGAAATGGATCGGGTGGGTGTCGCCAGTGAGGTTGGCGATCTCCCAGACCTCGATAGCGCCTTCGTTGATCACCTCCGTGGTGGGATCGGTGTATCCCCTGCCAAATCCCTTGCCCTTATTGACCAGGGGGACGTTGGTGCCCTCGATCTGGATCAGGCGGCCAAAGGCATCGAAAGTCTCGTTCAGAGTGAGACTCCGGACGGTGACAGGAACGCCACCGATAGCTGTAGGCACCGGAGTCGGCACCCCAGGGGTTTGAGCAACCAGCAGCGGATCGATCCCCGGCGTGAGGTCCGTGGCCGGAGAGATACTCAGCGATGGATCACCACTCGTTGCCAGGTCTACATTGAACCGCATAATCTGCCGGGTGTGAGGACCAAACCCGGAAGAGGTGAGGGTCGGGTTCCGCGGGTTACCTGGGAAGTAGTCGTTGAGGACGACCACCATGCAAGGGACACTTGACAGGAGCGCTAGAACGGATAGCCTATCGACTTTTTGTGGCTGAGGTCATTAATAGCCAACATGTGTACCGCTCTATGCTGAAAAGGTTTAAGCGGCTGCCTACCGTCCAGTACGTGGCTTAGCCCGTCCAGCAGTGCGAGTACATACGCTACAAATGCCCTGTTCGCCTTGCTCTAACCGTTGCGAAGGGCAGCGGCTTTTTGTACGGAATGGAAAATGCTATGTCGATTGGCGGTATGAAGATGTAAGGTTCGACGACGTGGTTTGCCAAAGAAGCGAGCACGAGCATGTCCAGGACGCATGGCCCTACGCTCCCTTCTGGATGGGAACTTATAGAAAAATCTCAAAAAATCACGCCATAATACACACAAACGTACCTATTAGTCAAAAATATTCGCCGGTTAGACAGAAAAGACCGTCCAGCCCGATTCAACACAGGGTTGTAACCTTTCAGCTTCGGGCTAGCATCGCCTGGTTTAGTATGGGAGGGGTGGGTCACCACCGGCGTCAGTCGGCTGTCTTCACCCAGCAGCGTAGTATTTCCGCCACGCTCCAGGCCTGGGCCACGCATCCACGCGGCGTGAAAGGGGGTTCAGCATCGAAAATCTCGCTAATGGTACCAACACAGGCTTCCCCCAGGTGCGGCACGAAACCTTCGAGACATTGCCGCGCTTTGGTGCGCTCGGCCGGGTAGATGCGCAGCCACGCATCGATGAAGGGGCCGATGAGCCAGGGCCATACCGTTCCCTGGTGGTAAGCCGCGTCACGGGCGCGTATATCGCCAAAGTACTTGGGCTTATAATCCGCATGGTCTGGGGCAAGCGAGCGCAGCCCCACAGGGGTAAGCAGGCGCTGGCGTACGACGTCGAAAACGACCTGCCAAGAGGACTGCTCCAGAACGGGATGGCGGAGGGAGATGCTCAGTACTTGGTTGGGGCGGCAGGCCGTGTCATTTCCTTGTGGACCGTCGATCACGTCGTACAGATACCCCCCTTCAGCGTACCAGAAGCGCTGGTTGAAAGATGTGTACGCTTGTTCCGCCAATTCGGCCAAGCTCTTGGCGGCCTCGTCCCCCTGCTCTTCGCGGACCCAGCTCTCGAGTAGGCGTAGGGCGTTGTACCAAAGAGCATTGATCTCGACGGCTTTGCCGCGCCGCGGGGTCACCACCCAGTCGTCTACTTTGGCATCCATCCAGGTCAGTTGGTACCCTTCCTGACCCTGATGGAGCAAGCCATCCCGCGAATCCACCCCAATATTGAAGTGCGTCCCACGACGATGGTGTTCAATGATATCTATGAGCTTGGGAAGGATCAGCACGAGCGTGGCGCGATCCCGGGTTAACTCGAGATAACGATCCAGCGCATGAAAGAACCAAAGCGTCGCATCGACGGTATGATAGAGGCCCTCGTTCTCCCCCTCCGGAAACAGATTCGGGATCAAACCGTCCCGGATGTAACGGGCAAAGGCTCGCAAAATCCAGCCCGCTTCGATATGGCGCCCACTCGTTAAAGTAAGCCCCTCGAGGCTGATCATGGTGTCACGACCCCAGTCAGTGAACCAGTGGTAACCGGCGATGATACTGCGGACTTCGTCGCCGGCGGCGCGGGCCCGCGCCGTATCAGCCATACGGCCGGCGGGGGTGACAATGAATTGGTCGGTCGCCAGCACGAGCTCCGCGGCTGTCCCGACTTGCGCCTGAGGATGGGCTGAGGCGAGCAACCTTTGTCGCCGCCGACGTTCGGCCATGTGAGCCTCGTCGGCCTGCAGTGCAAGGATCGTGGTCCACGGTTCGGTAGAGGCCATCAAAGTCACCTTCTGACCGGGATGAAGCTCGGCGCTGAAATAGCCCGGGCTCCACAGGACGCCCTGGGACTCATAGCCCCGCTCCGCTTCGCTCCGGTAGAAAATGCTCTGCACCGTCTCTCGATTGACGCTGAAGGCGCCATCGGCACTTTCCAGGAGCAGGCGCAGCGGTGGAAAGTCCGGCGAGGCAGAGATTTCGTAGCGCTCTCCGATGATCGTGAGTTGGTATGCTTCCGTGGAAACGATCGCTGACTGGTGCGCTATGAGAACGAAAATATATCAATGGGCGCAGCTCCAACCGCACCGGGCCTGGTCCTGACAGCGCATCATACGTTACGTGTATGGTGTTCTGCATGTGCACCATGAGCGCCCGTTTCTCCAAGCGTATACCTTGCACCTCATAGGACCAGATGGGCAGGCCGTGCTCCAGGCGAAACGCCGTCAGGTACTTTGCAGCAGGGAGCTCTTTGGCACTCTCCATGCCCTTGCCGCCGTTGATCTGCACGACCTCCCCATCCGGAAACCTGAGGACTTCGGCTATTTGACTGAGCATGACGATGCGACCCAGCGGCGCCGGCAGTGAAGCGATCAGCAGGCCGTGGTATCGGCGTGTCAGGATCCCGGAAATGGTGCCGGATGCATACCCGCCCAGGCCGTTAGTCAACAACCACTCACGTGTGAGGAAAAGCTCGGGGTCGGCATCATGGACGTATGCATCGCGCCACGGCATCCTGCGTATGACCTCATGCATGCTGCATCTCCTTGCCTGCTGTGGGAATAAGAACGACAGCCGCCTCTCCGGGGATGTGCCAGTTGCTCTCAGTCTCCAGTGGCGGGGTCCCAGAGCCCCCGTAGCACGGATCCTCGCTGGACCAGAGGATCTTCCAACTGCAGGTTTTCTGGAGGAGCTAGCAGCGGTTCGGGAGCCGGATCAAACAATAAGTCGCGTCCCAGATTCATCACCAAGAGTCTATCATCACCGTCTTCCGCGAAGAAGCGCAGGACGAAGGCATCCGGTCCGAGCACCGCCCCATCGACCCCGCCAGGGCGTTGGCTGCTTAAGGCGGGATCCTGACGTCGCAATCGTAGCAGATCACGGTGTAACATGTAGGCCTCGGGATGTCGGTGGCGCTCAGAGAGATCGAGTCGCGAGCGCTCGAAGGTTTCAGGATCGCCAGGGTCAGGAAGCCGTGACTGGCATTTCCGGAACAAGCGATGCTGGAAAACTGGCTGAGAAATTCTGCACGACCACGACGGATGAGCGGCGCTAGATTTTCGTTGTGGTCAGCGAAATATAAGAAAGGGCTCGAGGCGGCGAACTCCTGTCCCTGAAACAGCATCGGCGTCCCCGGCCCAAGCAGCATCAGGGCCGTCATTGCCCTATAGCGGCCAGGGCTGGTTAGTTGATGACAGCGCAAACCAGAACGAGAGTTCGCCACCTGGTCATGATTTTGAATAAAAGTCACAAACGTGGCCGGCTTCAACCCAAATGTGGGGGTGCCACGGCGCTGCTTTTGCCACTTGTACCATTGTCCCTGGTAAAGATAACCCCCATTTCAGAGCCGAGATAAACTCCTGAGGCGTGCCGCGATAATCCGTATAGTATGCCTCATTGTGGCTGGTAAGGGCAACCATGGCGCTGTGATGAAAGTCATCGTTCCACAGGGCATCGAATCCATAGCCACCCTGAACCGGCGATCGTACAAGCCTGGTGTGCTGCGGCTCGTTCTCCGCCACCAGCACGGTCGCACGTCCCCGGCCAGACCGCCGTACCTGCTGGGCGATCGCCGCAAGAATGTGCACGGACGATTGGTCATAGATATCCTGTGTCGCATCGAGGCGTAACCCATCGAAGTGAAATTCATCGATCCAATACCCAGCATTGGCAACAAAGAACTCGCGCACGGGTCCCGAATGCTCCCCGTCGAAATTGATGGCTGAACCCCAATCGGTGGTATAGCGGTCGGTGAAATAGTCTGGCGAGAACTGTATTAAATAGTTTCCATCCGGCCCCACATGGTTATAGACGACATCGAGGATGACCCCTAGCCCAAGCGCATGGGCACGGTCGACAAAGCGGCGACAATCGTCTGGCGAACCGTATAGGTGCGAGGGAGCAAAAAGATCGACACCATCGTAACCCCAGCCATAACGCCCAGCGAAATCGGCAATGGGCATTACCTCAATCAGGGTAACGCCCAGTTCCGCCAACTCCGGGAGCTCTTGGCTGGCAGCTTCCCAGGTACCCTCTGGCGTAAAGGTGCCAAGGTGCATCTCGTAGATCACTTGTCCCTCGAGGTGAACGCCTGACCATGATTGATCAGTCCATGGGAATGTGTGAGGATCAACGATCTGGGACGGCCCATGTGGCCCATGCGGCTGAAAACGCGAGGCGGGGTCCGGATATAAATCCTCCTGATCATCTAATCTATAGCGATAGAGCATGCCAGTGCTCGCTGAAGGTATCACCCCGGAAAAATAACCGTTGCCCTCGGGCATCAACGTCGCTGTTACTAGCGGGGCTCCGGGATTTTCATTGCTCTCGATACAGACTGTAATGCGCTGACAGCAGCTGGCCCAGACGCGGAAATGCACCCCTCCTGGTTGGAGCACTTCTGCACCGACCGGAAGTCGACGCCTCATGGAGATATCAAGATTACAAGGTATCAGTCTGCCTGACTCCTTCTCGCCCAATGCCATTGTGGCCTCCCTCAAGAGTTTGCTGCCATCCTACGCTTCGCTGCACCGATTGGTGAATGTCACGTCCACCTCAGTGCGGGCTTCAAGCCAACCCTCTGGTAGACGCGCACGGCTGTCAGGACCTTCAACGGTGGAAAGAAGGGAATAGAGGTGCTCGAGCCCAAAAGGACTGAGATAGGCAAACTCAATGCCAGCTGCCCATCCTCGGAGTCTTCTGGGTCAAAGAGGGCAGTGCGGCGTATAGGGAGGTATTGATAGAGGATGCTCTACAGAGAAGGTCAGCGTAGCGGTATTTGAATCAAGCGACACAGACTCAGAGGTAGATCAAGCTTCACTATGGAGCTCTCTCATAATGAGATACAAGAGGGCTACTCGGCTTATGCTGCCACATCTTGACTGTCCACCTAGGACAGGTCCCCTCCAGACATAGCACACACGCGAGGTAAACCTCAGTTCGTTTCTCAGATTGAGAGAGTGAGCGTCCGCAGCGCGGGTCGATGCTGATCTAATTGGGAAGTTAGACTTCCCAGGTGTACCCCCTGACAGATTCCATTTCAAAGGTGTCCTCCTTCCCCATTAGGCTTGAACCGGTCATGAAAGCGATTTGAAGACACCAAAGTCTGCCTCCACACGCGGATGGCACCAACTTTGCTCTGCTCGTTAGACAGTCGCCATTGGAAATGTACAGATGTGAGATGAAGCAAATAATCACACTGAAGTTTCTCTAATAGACCGCTTTTTTCCATGGAGGTATTTTTATGATCAAAAATAAACAAAATACCTCAATAATTATTGAGGGGATATGCGTTGGATGTGGAATGCATCACAACAGCTGGAGTGCCAATAATGCAAGAGGCTATTTGAAAGGAGGGGAAATATATTGTTGTCAAGATTGTGCTGACGCTATCGAATGTAGATGTGGTTTATTGTATGTCTATAGCATCAGTATCTGATCTTGTAACTTTTCTCAGTCGTCAATTGCTATCGATTAATCCGTTCAGAATCACCAGTGAACGCATAGCAGGTAATCGAATATACAGCGTCCCACGAATGAAACCAGGAGGATGACACGTGAATACAGATACCTTTGAAGGACAATGGCGGCAAATGCGGGGAGACCTACGATCGTGGTGGGGTAAGCTCTCGGAAAATGACTTCGAGAAGATCTCCGGGAAAAAAGATCGGCTGATCGGCATGCTTCAAGAGAAATATGGTTATACCCGCGAAGCAGCCCAACAAGAAATCGATCGCCGTTTTAGGGAATATGATGAGCGGACGCGCACCTCTACCGCAACTCAGAAGTCTGGTAAGACAGAGGAGGGCGGGCATGATAACGGAAGCCTCCAACCCATGAGCGCCGTTGGCGAAGGGATCGGTTCGTTAGCGGATACTATTCGAGAGAAAGCGCCTCATGAAGGGGCGGTGGGAACGGCAGCGACCGCAGTGGCGGAAAAACTCGATGTAGCCGGCTCGTATTTAAAGGAGAAGGATCTGAATCGTGTGATGGGCGACGTCTCTAGCATAATTCGTCGTTACCCTGTCCCATCGCTACTCATCGGGCTTGGGATTGGCTATCTTTTGGCTCGAAGCGCGCGGAGGTAACGGCTGGTGAATAGCGCCTCTCATAACTCAGAACCGACTTTGGCCCAATTGGTCAGCGGATTGATGAGCGATGCGACATTGCTCATACAGCAAGAACTGGCACTGGCCAAATATGAACTTTATGAGGAGGCTCGTAAAACCAAAGCGGCGGCAGCAGCTCTGGGGGCTGGGATTGGCATAGCGGCCATTGGCGGATTGCTGCTGATTATCATGCTGGTACATGTATTGAGAGAACTGACAGAATGGCCGCTCTGGACCTGCTACGGCATTGTGGGGGGTATCTGCACTATAGCTGGCGTTACATTGCTGTATAGAGGGAAACAACAGATATCCCAAATTGACATCGTCCCACAAAAAACCATGGAAACGATGAAGGAGAATGTCAAATGGTTCAAAAGGAAAGCAGCCTTGAAAGAGATATAGAGGATACCCGAGCTGTCATGACCGAAAAGATTGATATGATTGAAAATCGTATGAACGAGACAATGGAGGGGACAAAGTCCACAATAAATAATGTCATGGAGAAAGTCAAAGGTGTACAAGAAACCATTGACAGTACAAAATCGACAATTGACAGTATCCTTGACACCATTAAAAGCACGATGGAGGAGACGATAGAGCGAGTTAAGTATACATCAACTGTTATCGAACAAGTGGATCAAAATCCATGGATTATGTTAGGTAGTGCGGTCCTAACCGGATATGTCCTCGGTGGTCTAAATGAGGGAGGAGCCCAGGAAAGAGTCTCACCTAAACAGCAGTATATTTCCGAAAAAAATGGTACCACAATAGGAACGATAGACAAATCTATCGACGTCAATACGCCACTACGAACAACCTATAACCAATGGACGAAATTCGATGAGTTTCCCCGCTTTATGGAAGGTGTAGATTCCGTCAAACAGCTTGATGATACAACACTGCTGTGGGTGGCGAACGTTGATGGGATACGTAAAGAATGGGGAGTTCGAATTACCGAACAAGTCCCAGATCATCATATTGCTTGGCGTAGCGAAGGTGGGGACTTTAGGAGAGGAGTAGTGTCATTTGAGGCGTTAGGCCCTAATAAAACGCGTGTGACAGTACAGGTGAATTATGAGCCAAAAAGCCTGAAGGAAAAAATTGGTGACATGCTCGGAATAGTCTCACGTCGCGTGCAAGGTGACCTAACGCGCTTCAAAGATTTGATCGAGTCAAAGGGCCATGAAACTGGGGCGCAGCGTGGCACCGTGCGATAGCCTCGTCAAAGAAGATAACCTGCGCACGGGAACGGCAGTCTAAATAAGAAGGAGGGGAAATTGCCATGGCAACCACCGCCGCTGACGCCTTGATCGATGCCCTCTGTGCTTGGGGATGGGGCTACTGGTCATACCATCGATGATCCTCTAGCGTGTGGTCTAACCCTTGATAGGGCGCTTTAGACTCCTGGGCCAGTATTGGTGGAGGGGATCGTCGATCGCTTCGAATCGCCAAGGTTGAAAAGGAGGGAGATGATGCCGGTAAATTCAGCGATGATCAGGAAGGTGACATCTATAGCGCGGAGATGTCGCTTAGCCACAGCTATTTGACGCTGCATCTGGCGTCCTCTGTGACCTTGGCGGCATCACGTGCGGGCAGGCCGGGCTGTGTAGCGGGGGGGCTGCACAGGCCGGCCTTGTCCCTCCTAGACTTATAAGGCATACAAGAACAAGCCTTCGCGTAACCAATATAGCGTTATGACCAACGGATAACATATGACCAACGGATCTCAGAAGGGAGTCATCTTGATGCTTGGACCGCATTTCGAATCAGAACAGGTCGATCCCATGCTGCGCCAGATCTATGAAGGCATGGCAGTCCACGATCAGACAGGCCATAGGATCGGCACGGTAGAGTATGTATATCTCGGCGAGGTGGCAGAATCTCCTGAAGGCTGGGGCTATGATGAGAGGACTGCTTCGCCCCTTAGCAACCCTGAAACATCGCTCCTTGAGGAATTCGCCATGGCCATTCTGCTTACCGAACAGGTTTCCGACATCTGGCGCGAACGGCTTTTGTCGTATGGCTTCATTAGGATCAACAGCTCTGGGCTCTTCACTTCGAATGGCTATGTACTGCCCTCGCAGATCGCCGGCGTAGCCGATGAGCGGGTTCTGTTATACGTCGATCGCGACGAGTTGCTTAGCGTCTAAAAGCGCGCTCCCTGCATCACAGCCCTTGCTATTCGTCAAAGGCCATTCTCGGTTCCGGAGAATAGCCGTACTGCACATCGATCCGTGCCACCTTGATCGGTCCTGAATACGTATATTGAATGCTAAGTCGTCCTTGTACTCTCTTGAACGTATAGTAGCGTAGGATAGCTGAGCCAACACCGACATGGACCACAAAGGGGGATCATGACTCAACAGCGCGAAGGATCGATGCTAGCAGCATTCGGGTGGATGCTTGTGCTGTCGATTACGCTGGGTATTGTATTGCCAACGATTGGCCCTTTTATCGCTGGCCTGGTCGGCGGTGCAAAAGCCGGAACTGTCAAAAATGCGCTCTTAGCTGCCCTCCTGCCCGCTTTACTGGCGGGTATCGTCGTGGCTTTGCTCTCCACGTTGCTTATCGGTCTCCCGATTATTGGCATTCTGTTCGGTCTATCAGTCATTGCTATCGTCGTCTTAAACATTCTAGGACTCCTGTTCGGTGCGTTGCTGGGTGCACTTTTTCTTGGATGATGTGACTGTCATTAGGAGGAAACAGACATACACGCAAGGGAGAGAGGCTCGCCATGAGAAGGCGATGGTGGGTTTGGCGCCATTCAATTTGAGAATAATAGGACCTCAGCTGCTGTATTCCCTCTCAATATGAAAGGCTCTCTTGCATGTCATGGGGCGCCTCCTACGACAGTGGTGTGAGCTTGCGAGCGCGACTGCTATCCGAAATGCCTACCCATAACGTCTGAATAGGCTGCATTCCATCTCCACGCTTCCGTGGGGTGCGTGAGCAAATTATTTCCCGGCTAGATTCTTGGCGACGGGCACAGAGTTTGCTTCGCACCCATGGCGCCACTCGATGAGATGAGAACTGATACGGGTCTAGGACTGAATCCATGCGTTCGACCACCAGAGATGAAAGGAACCCCCATGCAATTTCATATCCTCTCTTTTGAAGGCCCCGACCCCTATGCCTGTGCCGGTGGCCTTGCCAGTCGCATCAATGGTTTGATTCATAGCCTTGCTGAGGTCGGTTTTCAGGCGCATCTCTGGTTTGTTGGTGATCCTCAGCTGGCGGGCCATGAAACACAGGGCCAGCTCCATCTCCATCGCTGGTGTCAGTGGATCAGTCAATATCATCCCTCCGGTGTCTATGAGGGTGAAGAGGGGAAACGTGTCGATTATGCCACGTCACTCCCTCCATTTCTTTGTGACGAGCTGCTTCTACCTCATCTGCTGCAGGGCAAGCGTGCTGTCGTCCTGGCTGAGGAATGGCATACGGTCGATGCCGTAATCCATCTGGATTGGCTGCTGCGTATGGCTGGAGTCCGCCACCAGGTCAAGATCTTCTGGAACGCGAATAATACCTTCGCCTTTAAGCGCATCGATTGGGGGCAGCTGGCCCAGGCAGCGACCATCACGACGGTGAGCCGCTACATGAAGCACTTGATGCAAGGGTTTGGCGTGAATCCACTGGTAATTCCCAACGGCCTGTCGACGGATACGTTAATTCCTCCGGAACGCGAGGCCGTCGCAGCCTTTAAATCACACCTAAGGGGACGCACGGTGGTCAGCAAAGTCGCTCGCTGGGACCCGGACAAAAGTTGGCTTTTGGCAATTGATACGGTAGGCGCGATGAAACGCATCGGTTGGCGACCGCTGCTCATCGCTCGGGGTGGGGTTGAGCCCTATGGGGCTGAAGTGCTATCGGCTGCGTCCCGTACCGGGCTGCGAATAGCCAACCGGCGGCTCTGCCAACCGGGTGTTCGTGGTTTAATGCAGGCGCTCGAGGGGTTGGAGGAAGTCGATATGGTCAATCTGTCTTCGACGATAGATCCCGAGAGTCGTCTCGTGCTCTTCCACAGTGCCGCTGCTGTGCTCGCCAACAGTCACCACGAACCCTTTGGGCTTGTGGGCCTTGAGACTATGGCCGCCGGGGGCGTGGCATGTATTGGCTCTACAGGCGAGGATTATGCGGTACCTGGCCACAACGCTCTAGCACTCGAAACGAATGACCCTCAGGAGTTTCTTGACTTATTCGACACGTTGCGTCTCAATCCAATCATGGATCGGGCTTTGCGGAGGGCTGGGCGGGTTACGGCCCAGCATTATACCTGGTCGCAGATCATGCACCGTATTCTCCTCCCTCGTCTGCATCTGATGGCATGTTCACCGAATGGGACGAAGACGGTGAAGCGTGAGCCGGGGAAAAGGATACCTCAATTGCGGCCCACCACGAATCAACAAACCATCATACTCGCATCAGCCGAAGGTGGGGCCCCAGCTGCTTAACGGCGAGAAGCAATATACGCCGATCGAGGGAAGGAGGGAGGAAAATGAAGATGGATCGCTGGGGAATCGATGAGGGGTACAGGGATGCTATGGGAGGGTGGCATGAAACCTCCGACGCTACTCGACGGGCCATTCTCACCGCCATGGAGGTCGATGCCACGAGCGCCGGCCAGGCTGAGGAAACGCCGGTCTACGTCACGCAGCCTGGACAAACGATGGCGCTCGACAGGCCTGCAGAGCTGAGGCTTGAGGATGACACAGTTCTATGGGTCAACACGGCTCTCCCTCCCGACCTCCCTCTTGGCTATCATGATCTTTGTCCCCTCGAAGGTGGACTCATGGCTCGCCTGGTGGTTGCTTGATGAGCAATTGGCCCAAGCTGCCACGGAGATTGCCCTCCTGCAGGATTTACCGATAGGAACCGACCCAAATGGAGCGGACGGTTGGGCCTGGTAAGGCGTATTGTCAACCAAGGCGACGGTCGGGGTACCGCCCGACAATTACAACACTAAGGGCCAAAACTGGGGGATGCCGCCTTTCGTGCCCCATAAGCTCCGTGCTGCCGGATACGAACCATTTCGCCAGACTATCCGAGCGAATCTGCGCCATGCGCGAGGATTACGTATAGACCACGTCATGGGCCTCTTCCGGCTCTTCTGGATTCCAGAGGGTGCCGACCCCTCGCTAGGCGCTTTTGTGCGGTACCCCGGCGATGAGTTGCTCGCTATTGTCGCACTTGAAAGCCATCGATCCAAGGCCCTGATCGTGGGAGAGGAGCTCGGCACCGTGGAAGCAGACATACAGGCGAGTCTCGCCGCCCATCGTATCCTCTCCTATCGCCTACTCTGGTTCGAAACCCACCTGCCATCACGATACCCTGAGCTAGCATTAGCGGCAGTTACAACCCACGACCTCCCCACTATCGCCGGACTTTGGAGTGGCACCGACTCATGAATCCAACATGAACTTGGCCTGCAGCCAAACGCGAAGGGGTTCCGAGAGATTCGTGAACAGATCCGCACCATGACTAATCTGCCTGACGACGCAGCAGTGCATGAAGTAATTGTCTGCGCCTATCAACTCTTCGCCGAGGCTCCATCGACCCTTGTCACAGCTACACTGGAGGATGCTTTTGCTGTGGAAGAACGCCCCAATATGCCAACCACGACGACTGAGTGGCCGAACTGGTCAATCGCCTTACCCGCATCCTCGGAAACACTGCAGCGTAGTCCGCTGGCGCAGGCTATTGGTGAAAACTTTAGACGCAGGCGACCCTTGTCCTATTTTTAAAGGCGGAGCCTGGGGGTTATGTTTATCATATCGAGATTATCCATCAGAGTCTGACCAAAACCACTCCATTCATTCTTAACATGTGCACCAACTCACAGCTAATCACGACAACCTGTTGGCAGGGACGGATAATGCTGTTGATCAGCTGCTCCCTCAGTACTTCGATGCATCTCACAGTGACAGTCGTTCTTAGCATGTGCTCTCAGTATGATAGACCTAAGGGACGTATGAAGGCCTTAGATGGAGGTAGTAGCGTAATGAGTCTAGACATTCAGGTCTTGTACAGAAGTACTTGGCCGATACAAGCCTCATTTCTTTGATGAATGTAAGGTTTACAGCGGAGTGGCATATCGCTTGCACAATATCGCTGGGAGAATGCGGCGCGCACATAACGCGTCAAGTCGCCTTATACGCCGGAACTTGGCGTGTAAGGGTTCCAAGGCGTGAAGGTGTACTGACTGCCAGCATACAACAAGGGACACACAGCGCAATACCCCCAGAAAGGGATGCGTTGGTGACCTTGTTTGGAGGGTCCTTTCACCACCAGGGAAGATCCTCCGAGTGTGCTGACGGTGAGATGGGGTCGGAGTCGACCTAACGACAGGAGGTAGCCCATGAAGAAGCTCGTTGCGGCAGCAACGCTGGTCTCAGTGTTCGGTTTTCTGCTCACAGTCGGTGCGTTGGCACAGCCAGCGACCGGGCCAGGTACAACCCGTGAACCCATCGTCACTCGCCCTGCGACGCCGGGGATAATGACACCGAGCACAATCAATGAGGTATACGCTAGTAAGCTCATTGGTGCCAGTGTCAAGAGTGCGCAAGGGGAGAATGTCGGGAAGATCGATGAATTGGTCATCGACCCACATGATGCACGCATTAAGGCTGCAGTTGTATCCGTCGGTGGAGTATTGGGCCTCGGCGCTAAATCGGTCGCGATTCCCTGGGATAGAATGACCATGGGGACCGGGGCTGACAGGGATACCATCATTGTGGCGATGGGAAAAGAGGAACTCGAAAGGGCTCCAGGCTGGCAGAAGTCTGAGAGATAATCCAGGGCTCGCTACTTCATCAACGGTCGCTTCTGGAGCTGACCGCTCACCCGCGTGGAAGGTAGTTCATTTTCCAAAACCAGGAGGGGCATGATTTTGCTCTCCTGGTTTAAGCGGGGCGATCTCGAATAGCCTCTGCCTCAGCCCTTTGTCGGGCGGATTCATAACACTTCTTAACCCTCAAACGGTCGCTCATTTGCCTAAGGTGAAAAATTGAGGACCATCCTCGAAACAGTTTCAGGTCCCGTCCTTGAAATTATCAGGGTTCGACAAATGAGCGACGGCTCAATTCAGGTCCCTGTGATCACGAGATAGCATGGTCAAGATCACTCCTGCTGCCCGATTACGAGGGCAAACGGGACAGAAGAGATAAAGCTGCCGGTGCGTCCGTTGGCTCATAAGCGGGTTTCGAACTAGGCTAGAAAGTAGGTAATAAGGTGGATAATAAGGACATAACAGCCATACAGCCGGGAGGTTTCAACAATGCCCCGAGGAGATAAATCCAAATATACGGAAAAACAGAAACGTCAGGCAGAGCACATCGAAGAGGGGTATAAAGAGCGTGGCGTCCCTCAAGAGGAAGCTGAGCGGCGCGCCTGGGCTACAGTAAACAAAATGACCGGTGGAGGCAAGAAAAGTGGATCAGGGCGAGGGCGTCCAATTAACAAGGCGCCAGCAAAGAAAGGGGGTAAGAAGGGTGGAGCGGCCTCGGCCGCACGTTCGTATGCCGAACGCTCCGCTTCCGCGAAGAAGGCGACGCAGACCCGGAAGCGACGAGCCGCCATGCGTTAACGATTCTCCTTTCCGAAGTGGGCCACGCCCTCGCGCATACAGCCCCGGATTTAGCCTGGGGGTTCCCGACCTCTGGACCTTTGAGATCTCCCTCTACGAGTAAGAACGCTGTGAGATGCAGGTCCTGGCATACGACGCCAGCGCTCTGAAGGAATTCACTTTGCCAGGTCTGGAAGGATGCAAACCAGAAGGTCGCTATGCCCATATACCCCAACACGGACGTTGAAGCGCCGCCATGGACTAGTTGCTCGGCGCAATACTCGCGCGCCGCATATGCAAAACCCAAAGAAGTGAGGAGTCAGCCGACGATGGCGCACACCGAGCCCGGGGTAATCCACTCCCACTCCTGCTCGACTCGTATGGGAGGCAGTCTAGATAAGGCATATAACCTGATGCGTATCTTCACGCCCTTCCGGCCACATAGTCTGAGATTTCAAGTAGGCATCTCAGAATGAGTCTCTGATCGCTCTCATCCTCTCGTTATGAACAAGCGTGCACTAGCACTGGGGATAATGTGCGGCCTGAGCATCCGTTGCCAGTGCCTCAGACTCGCCCTCTGTAGAGGGCAATGAACGATGTAATCAAGAATTGGCACGCAAATTGCTCTCCCTTCTAGTATGAGTACACGCTTTCTCTGTCTTACCGCGATGACAACGGGATATTACTCTACTCTCTCCCTTTGAGGTACAGGGGCAGCGTTCGAGGATGGTGAGGAGGCTCAGCAGGTACTCAGCCAGTAGCAGCCCTGGTTTCAAGAGGCTTATATTGCCCCATGTGATTGGTCGGCAGGAGAGTATTATCGGGGTACGCATTGGACCATCTAAAACTAAAGAGGACGCCCAGCAAATCGCTGTGAGGACCATCCAGAGACAGGTCCCCACAATCTTTTTTTCTACCTGCGTCCACACTCTCAAGATGAGAGTCATTAGCACTCTATAACCGGCCCTCGTGTCATAATGAGGGCGGCCGGTCCTATCACCTCAGGTGAAATATTTGATAGACTCAAGAGTCAGAGCAGCCATTAGGCTTGTTGAGGGGCATTAAAGGTGGTGCCATGGGGAATGTGTCCTGAGAGAGGATGAGGCGCATAATTTTTGCTATGGACATGGTATCCTAGACGTAGGCACGCAAAGTTTTTCGGGATGGCATTCTCTATGAGTGGACCCTTTCGCATCAAGAATTACCGCCATTTACTGGCACTGCTCCCACAACTTCCGAAAGTTTGGCGACTGTGCTGGCGCTTGTGGCGCGACCGTCGTGTTCCCAGATCGCTAAAGGGCATGATCATTGGTGTTCTGTTGTATGTCATCTCACCTATAGACCTAGTCCCGGAGTTGCTCCTCCCGGTACTCGGCCAACTCGATGACGTGACCATACTGATACTAGGCACCTATCTTTTCATACGTTGGAGCCCCCCAAAGGTGGTAGCAGAGCATATGGCATCGATCAGCACGAACTTCTTTAGCAAATTTCGGCCATGGCTCGTACGCTCGGCCTGCTAATGCCCTTGCACTGAAACCCTGTTATTTCGGCACGAAGGGCTCGAAATGTATGCGCCAAGGATTACCACACCACCAGATAATCAATGCCACTTCCAGGCCGCTGTTTGAGCCTAACCCTTTCAACTGGCCCCACTTACAGATTTTGGTCATGATAGCGGGCGGTGCCACAGCGGCTCTGGGGCTGTTGGTGATCGCAGGGTGGCACCTTCATAGCGAGACGCTTCTGCAATTGCACCCCACCTACGCTCCCATGCAATACAATACAGCGCTGAACTTTGTGCTATGCGGCAGCGGATTGCTGGCGCTTACGTGCGGATGGTCTCGTGTGGGGACGACCTGTGGTGTAGTAGCGGCTGTGATCGGTCTGCTGACGATCAGCGAATATCTGCTTGATATCAATTTGGGGATCGATCAGCTCTTCGTCAAGGCATTTATCACCGTGCAAACCTCCCACCCTGGACGGATGGCGCCTAACACGGCAGTGTGCTTTATGCTCGCCGGCATTGCGCTATGGGTGATGAGCGTGTCCACGCGCCGTGAGGAGCTCTTTTTGGTCACTGGACCATTAGGCGCGATCGTGCTGGCCTTCGGGTTGGTCTCGTGCATAGGCTATCTCAGTGGGTTGGAAACCTATAGGTGGGGATATTTTACCAGCATGGCCGTACACGCGGCAATCGGATGCATAATGCTGGGGGGCGGGCTGATTGCCTTCGCATGGTGGGCCGGTGCCGCGGCTCAGGCTATCGCCCCACAACGGTTTGCAGTGCTGGTTGGTATCTGTGGTCTGACGGTCACGTTCTGCTTATGGCAGGCCCTAATCGCGCACGAGCGCGCGCTGGTCAACCGATCAAGCGAGCTTGCTGCCGTGGGCGTGCAAAATGAGATCATGGCTCAGCTCAAACCCCGTGTCCTTTTATTGGAGCGCATGGCGAAAGGTTGGGAGCGGTGGGGGCAGCCAGCCAAGGAAATGTGGGAGGCGGAGGCGCAGCTATACGTCATGAGTTATGCTGATGTACGCGCCGTCGCCTGGGTGGATTCTACATTTCACCTGCGTTGGATTACACCGCTCGAAAGCTTTGCGGCAATTCAGGACCAGCCTTGGGACTTTGAAGAGCGGCGGCGCAGCGCACTTGAGCTAGCGGAGGGGAGTCGCCAAATCACCGCAACACGCACTCTCGAACTGTTATCAGGAGGTAAGGGGTTTCACCTCCTTGTACCGATCACGCCGGATACCCACTTCGAAGGTTTCATTGTCGGCGTCTTTCGTTTACAAGAGTTGTTCGATGACATCCTGGAAAATCAAGCTCTTCGCTATAACATCGCCGTGTTTGAAGGCATGGAAGAAATTTATGGCCGCTATGAGACAGCGCGGTACGACCATGAGTGGGGCCATGAGACCCCCATTGGTTTCTATGGAGTCACCTGGCAGGTGCGGGTTTGGCCCACAACAACTCTGCTGGTAGACGAGCTTTCTTCCCTGCCGGAGTTCGGCTTGGTAACTGGACTCCTAACCTCGGCCTTGCTGGCCCTCGCCATCTATCTAGCTCAGACCGCGTGGCGTCGCGCTGCCGAGGTCGCCTCTGCCAACCAGGCATTGCAGCGTGAAATCAACGACCATAGACTTACAGGGGCCAGCCTCGCGTCACGTGTGCAACAAATGGAAGCGGTGCGAGCAGTGACGCTGGAAATCGGCCGGGAATTGGACCTCAACAGCCTGTTAAGTCTCATCATTGAGCGTGCCATCACCCTGGTGGAGGCCGCTCGAGCAGGCGCCATCTACCTGTGGGATGAGCATACGCAGCTGCTGATCCCGCAGGCCTGGCACAGTCGTGGAACATGGATGCAAGACATCCGCTTCGCGTTAGGTGAGGGCATCGTCGGCACGGTAGCCCAACGACGCAGCGGACTGATTGTCAATGATTATCAACACTCTCCTTACAAACGGTCCCCCTTCGCCGAGCTTTTTGGGGCCACTGCCATGATCGCTGAGCCCCTGATCTATCGCGACCGCCTCGTCGGTGCCATTTCGCTGGATAATCAGGGATCCACACAGCCCTTCAGAGCAGAAGATCGGCGGCTCTTGGATCTATTTGCGGCGCAGGCAGCGATCGCCATTCTCAATGCCAGGCTCTTTGCCGAGATTCAGGACCGTACAACTCATCTATCACAGCTCAGTTCTGAACTGCAAAGTGAAATCGCCGAACGCCGGCAGGCGGTGGAGCAGTTGCAACACCAGCATGAAGCCCTCTTTCAAAGCGAGAAACTGGCAGCCATGGGATCGTTATTGGCCAGTGTGGCCCATGAGCTTAACAATCCATTGTCGGTTGTAACGATGCAGGCGGACCTGTTGAGCGAGGAGATGAACGACCATGCTGGAACGGAGAGAGTGAGGCTCATCAGCCAATCCGCCGAGCGTTGCGTGGGCATCGTTCAGAACTTTCTCGCTTTCGCGCGTCAAACTCCACCACAGCGTACGGATGTAGCACTGAATTCTGTCGTGGAAGAGGCCATGAAGCTCCTGACGTATACCTTACAGGTGGATGATGTGGATATCCAGCTGCGCCTGGCCGAGGACCTCCCGCCGCTCTGGGCCGATCCCCACCAATTGCATCAGGTCGTCGTCAATTTGGTGACCAACGCCCACCAGGCTCTGCGTGAGACCCCTCCTCCACGACAGCTGACGCTTGTCACACGCGCCAACCCGCCTAGAACCCGTGTCGTTCTTGAAGTCACAGATACGGGTCCTGGTGTCCCATCAGAGCTGCAGGAACGCATCTTTGAACCCTTTTTCACGACGAGGGCGCCGGGCGTTGGAACTGGCTTAGGACTACCCTTCTGTCAAGGCATTATCGAGGGGCATGCGGGTTTAATCCGTCTCGAAAGCCAGCCAGGGCTCGGGGCCAAGTTCGTCATTGAGCTGCCAGTAGAAACGCGGCCAGCTCGCGCTTTATTACCTCAGGAGCCGGCACCCCCCATGGTCGCGTCAGGCAAATCGATTCTGATCGTTGATGATGAGGCTGGGATTATGAGTGCGCTGGCCTACCTGCTGAGTCGCGATGGGTATGTGGTGAACACCGCATCAAATGGTCGTATAGCGTTAGAAAAGATAGAAGGGCGGGCGTACGACCTCATTCTTTGTGACTTGCGCATGCCCGAATTGGATGGGCCTGGACTCTATCGTGAGTTACAGCAGCGCGCTCCAGACCTCCTCAAACGCATGGTTTTTCTCACCGGCGACACCCTGAGCTCCGAGACTAGTAGCTTCCTCAAGAGCGCAGACATGCCATACCTCAGCAAGCCTTTTAGAGCTGCTGATGTCCGGCGAGTCGTACATCAGAAGTTACAAGAATAAGGTCCACTGGTAAAGCATTTCAAGGCAACCCTATATTTATCCCGCACTCATTCTGCACCACCTTTACTGCCCTGAGGGTCTCATATCTCTGCAAGCAATGCAGCAAAGCGCACTTATCTCAGCTCCTGCTGCCCGTTCATCACCATACGTTGACGCAGGAGCCTTAACTGCATTGCTTGCGAAGAGACATCGCATTCAGATGCGTCCCAAGAGCACGAGGATTAGAATAATCACGAGAATGGTGCCGAGCAAGCCGCCAGGATAGTATCCCCAGCCCGAGCTATACGGCCAGGTGGGGAGGGCGCCGATCAGCAGCACGAACCAAAATCACAATTAGGATTGTTATCATATTCTTGCTCCCATGCACTACATGTCTGCACCAATTCGCATCCGGAAAAACTATGCAATAGCTACAGCAACGCACGAGGGTCGTTCACGCGGATGAGCGTCACGATTACAGGAGAGCAAATGTCATACCTATTTCAGGCTGGGATCTCATACGTTCCTGCACACGTAAGACTTCGAGCCTGACGCATTAACCTGTTACCGCAATGGGACACTCGACGCGATTAAAGCGTAGCGAGCATATTTCAGCTGAGAGTGTGCCTACAACGGAAAAGATTAGTGTCGATCGGCTGGGGGATCTCCCAAAATGAGAGTAGGAGGCGGTGATAGGACTTCAGCTCTGACTCAGTAAGACATGCAGCGAGGCATCACCAGCCCGTGACCGGAGGCCAACTGCGCAGCAGGTATTCGCTCAGTGTGAAGGACATGCGGAGTTTCGTGGGCCGACCAATCGGCAGGTGCAGCTTATTGAATACACGCAGTCCTTTCGCATGCTGAAAAAATCACATCCACTGTTTGCCGACGACGTAAAACTGCCATGTTTTCCCAATGTCAAAGTGAGGATCACTGAATTCAATACACAAGAAGAGCACGGTGACGCAATGCACTCTTAAAGTGCGGTACGTTGGAAACCAGGTGCTATGGCCTGGGCAATACTCTCCCTCACCGCGATCCTAGGATATTCCGGGGGAGGGGTCTCTGCTCTGGGCTTAGCACTCAATATTGGTGACTTTAAGTCTTTTTCCCAGTATGTTAGGTTGCAGGTGGGGAGACACAACCTCAGTTGCAGGGACAGGGGAGACGCGTTCTCTGATGATGTAATGGGCTGACGGCACGGGCGCATTGCCTGTTCGAAACGGTTGAGAGCGATCCCCTAGAGAAGTATGCGCTCAAGGTGACCAAATCTCCGTACACCTTCTGACCTTGGGAGTTTCCTGGGGAGGACCGAGTGTCAGGGGCCACACATGGTGGGAGGCATGGGGTGAGGCATCTGAGGGGAAGGCCTACTGGCAGGGGTCTTGCACCTGCATCAAGACTCATGTCTCCGAAGACTATGACTTATTAGTAGGGCGTTGCCTCGGGGTAGGAGGATATGGATAGCGCTCCGATATCGAAAGCCCGGGATTTTCAGCTGCATCAACCATGAGGAACAGGATTCGGACCATAATCGTGATTGCAGATCACGAGAAGCCAGCACGCGTCGACCACTGACACGCATGAGAGGAGGAGGTATCAAGGATGTCAACGGATGCGGGAGGTGGGTAACCTAGGTGAAACGACACACCCACCTATGTGAAGCTTCACAAGCATAGGAGATGAGCCATGGCACCGAAGTTATACCAGAGCTCTCTGCGGTGCACCATGTTGGTGTGGTGTTTCTTAATGGGGATCATGTCGAGTCACCTTCTTGCCGAAACGCCAACACAAGCATTACAAGAGACACTAGACCGTTATCAGCATGTTTTGCACGATTCAGCCCTGCTGGAGGATAGCAGAAAAGAGCAAGTCTTGGAGACCATTTTGGCCCGCTTTGATGTTCGCGAGATGTCCAAACGCATGCTGGGGCCGCACTGGGATCAACATCATGAACAGCAAGAAGCATTTGTCTCAGGGTTTACAGCGTTTATGAAAAGGATATTTTCGAAGCAATTTGATCAGATAAAAGGTCTCAAAGTGGCTTGTCGAGAGGAAGAAATACAAGGCTCGACGGCAAAAGTGGTAACAAACCTGTCGACATCTGGTGAAGAATTCATCATTAATTTCCGCATGCACCAATATGACTCAGGATGGAAAATTTACGATGTAATGTTGGACAATGGGAGTTTCGGCATCATCAAGAGCTATCGAGCACAACTCCAGTCCATCTTGCAATTCTCATCATTTGAACAAATGCTGCAAATCATCGGGGGGAAAAAATAAGGGTAAGATGCACTATCTCTGCGGATGGCGTTGCGTACTGGCCAGGGGATAACACTCTGCGGTGTTGCGGAGCACCAAGTCGACATCACCTCACTGGGCCGTCGGCGTCGGCATTACGTATGCGCTGAACCCGGCGTCACTCCCCATCCGGCCAGTGCGCCAGCGCCTATAGCCAATTATACCCAAAGCCGGCGTATGTTAGAAGGCGAACCTTGATTGGACCTGCTCAACGTCCTTGGCATGATGGAACAATGCCTCGGCGCCCTTCACAGACACCGCCAACCCCCTCGGGCCATCTCCTTTCTCAAAACGATAGCGTTTAGTGTCCCATAATGAGAGCGTCTACCTGTACATTTCCGCTACATCTCTGGGCCTAGATGGTCTAGACAAAATCGTGACTCACCGCATAACCGATACTCCTGCATAAGATGTTAGCGGCATCGTCAAGCGCTACAGGGCCACGCCATCGACCGAACAACCAGCTTCGTTCGAAAGGGTCGGCGCTGATGGATTGGCCGGAGAACAGGGTATCAGCTTCGAGAGAGAGCGGACTGGCACATATCTTGCCCCTTTGGCTGGTGTAAATGCCGCCGTAAGAGAGAAGCACCAGGCAAGACTCCGGTGCACGGCTCTCGGGCTGTCTACCGGTGGGGATACAGTTGACTTGAGAGGCACCGAGCCCGACTTGTGAGGGGGAACAGACGAGGAGTTTCCGATGCTTTATTACGCGTTAGTATTCCTCATCGTTGGATTGGTAGCCGGTGCTCTCGGCTTGGCTGGAGTGGCAGGCATAGCCTCGCAGATTGCCTGGATTCTGTTCTTGATCGGTGTGGTCTTACTGGTGGTACAGTTACTTTCGTGGGCGCACTCCGCCCGTCGCCTGAGTGCTCTGCAAAACGCCGAAAAAACCTGGAAGGATGGACGATAGAAGGATGATGTACATGAATACTATACAGCAAGGGTCTACAATGGCGGCACTACGCGCCTTTGTAGTTATCGTTGGCTTGTCACTGCTGGTGGTGGTGATGACGGCCTGTGGTACGATGACAGGTGCTGCGGTGGGGGCTGGGAAGTGGCGCAGCTATTGGAGCGGCTGCGGGAGATGCTAAGAAAGGGGCACTTATCGGTGCCGGTGTCGGTGCCGCAGGCGGCGCCATCTACGATGCAACCCGGTAAGGGGACGTATCCGGACAGCCGAGAGTCGTTGGCATTGCCACGGCTCTCGGCTGTCCACTGCGTCCATCAAGTCGGGGTTGGGCGAATTTACGGGACATCGCCTCCTGTGAGTGATTACCCTGCTAACCTTGCAGTGCGAAGAACATGGAGGCTCTTCCCTGCCCGGATAATGCATTGGTATCGGCGATTCGGGTCAGGCCGATCCGTCCGAGGTTGGATTGCCTTCCATGGGCAGAGCCTTGGTGACGTCTTACCGCTTTTCGTCTCAAGCTATGCTAGAATAATTCTCTAGATCGATATCATTCGGACGCAACGGTGGCGCACCTCTGAGGGCGTAAGATGTCGCTGCTCTCATCCTGCTGACGCTGAATCCACTCCAATAGTCATCTTCTCTATGTTACCGGGAGCCTATGATGTCCATGGATGAGGTTACAGAGAAGGCAAGCTTGCCGTCGAGGACTATTCCGTCCCAGGACGCCGCGATCGCCATCCTGTCGGCGAATCATGCCGTGCTCTCCTGGAATCACGGTATCGAAACTTTGACGGGATATACCTTTGAAGCCCTCAGCCATCTCAACCTGGTAGGGATTTTCGAGCCATCGGACATCATGCGCCAGGTCCTCCTCAGGGTATGTGCTGGTGAGTCCCCTGCCAGCGTGCGGTTGCAATTGCGGACGGCCGACGGTAGGCGCCTGCCCGTCGACGTGCAATGTGCACCATTGCAGTCCCTCGATCACAGCAACACCCAGATGATCCTAGTGATTCGTGAGGTCGCGCCGTTGCAAGGATGGCCACACCGGGACACCACACTACCTCTCCTGGGCCAACTCGCAGGGGTTTTGTCGCATGAAATCCGCAATCCGATGAATGCGATCTTCCTCCATGCGGATATTTTAGAAGAGGAGGTGCAGCAGCCGACGCCTGGCGATTGCACGCAGGCCATACAATCCTTGCAGACTATCAAGGCGGAGCTCACGCGCTTGCATGGTCTGATGCAGGATTATCTGTTCCTGGCGCGGCTGTCAAACTTACCGCGCGAGCCGATTGATCTGCGCGCGCTGGTAGAGGACATCGTCTATGAAATGCACCCCCAGTGTGTGGTCCACGGGGTAACCATGATTCTGAACGGCCTTGATGATTTGGGAGAAGTGGAGCTCCACCAGAGTTCATTTCGGCGTGCGCTGCTCAACATTTTGCAGTGGCTGATCGAAGCCATGCCGCGGGATGCAACCTTGACCCTGAGCGGTTGCCGTACTAGCCATCACGTGCAACTCCACATCCACGACCTGAAAAATGTGATTCCACCCGAGGTGTGGGCCGCGTTCCCGGTGTCTCCGCAGCCGAAGCTTCCTGAAGCGGCGGATCTCCGGAAATACGTGGCACAAGAAATTCTTACAGCCCATGGAGGGGAGATAGCCGTGAGCGATGTGACCAAGTCTGGGATGTTGTTCACCATCGCGCTCCCGCTAGGCACCACGGGGTAGCGACCGCCGTCCATTGTCCGAGATCACCCCCCGCGAATGAATCGTGTCGATCATGGGAGTCGACAGGCATGGCGTATGTGCTCGTTGTCGATGATGAACGTAGCACCCTCGAGGCTTTAAGCACGATCCTTCGTCGTGAAGGGCATGCCGTGCAGACAGCTGGCTCGGCGCAGGAGGCACTGGCGCAGCTAGAGGACGGAAATGAACTGGACCTGCTGCTCACTGATGTGAGAATGCCGAAAATGGACGGTCTGGCCCTGCTGCGCCACATCAAAGCGCAGCAGGCTGAGATCGTGGTGATTATGATGTCCGGACATCAGGATGTCACGGCAGCGGTCGAGGCCATGAAAGCGGGAGCTTTTGACTACTTGGTCAAGCCGTTCGGTCGGGAAGAGGTGGTGCGCACCATCCAGAAGGCCCTCGCCCACCGCTCTTTACTTGTGGAAAACCTGGCCCTGAAGCGGCAGGTTCGCGGCCAGGGCGCGCGTGCGCAAGTCATCGGCTCGAGTCCGGCCTGGCGAAAGGTCGGTGAGATGGTGGAGCAAATCGCTCCATCCAGAGCGACCGTTCTCATTACAGGGGAAAGCGGCACCGGAAAAGAGCTCATTGCTGGACTGATTCATCAGCTGAGCACCCGAGCCGACCGGCCGTTCGTCACACTGAACGCGGCGGCCCTTCCTGCCACGCTGCTGGAGGCTGAACTCTTCGGGCATGAGAAAGGGGCCTTTACCGGTGCCCAGCAGCGTAAACTGGGGCGCTTCGAGCTGGCAGACGGGGGGACGCTGTTTCTAGACGAAATCGGCGATATGCCACCGGAGGTCCAGGTCAAGATCCTGCGTGTCCTACAAGATGGGACATTTGAGCGTCTGGGGAGTACGCGCACCTTGCAGGTCGACGTTCGCGTGGTTGCGGCAACGAACAAGGACTTGATGCAAGAAGTCGAAGCCGGACGCTTCCGTCTAGACCTATACTATCGATTGAATGTCATCTCCCTTCGTTTACCGGCACTGCGTGAACGACGGGAGGATATCCCGCTGTTGGTGGGTCATTTCCTGCGTAAATATGCTGCACAAAACAACAAACAGGTCAGCGGTATCCAGCAGCAAGTGCTGCAACACCTGCAACTCGCAGATTGGCCGGGGAACGTGCGTGAGCTGGAAAACGTCATCGAGCGAGCGGTGGTGTTGGCCAAAGAGCCCATTATTAGCCTCACCGAATTGTCGGCTGATTTCCAGGAAAAGGAGCCCGCACCGACGTCCGACGACCATTTTGCGCTGCCTCGCCATGCCACCCTTGCTGAGATCGAGCGCGAGGCCATCGTTCAAGCACTGCAGCACACCGGCGGTAATCGACAGGCCACCGCCCGGTCGTTGAATATTGGCCTGGCGACCTTATACCGTAAGCTTAAAGAATACCGCCTCCAATAGGTCAACCTCTTCCGCCAACATGATGCCTCATACATATTACACGCGCTCTTGGGCCGCCCTATCCACGTTCGGCATGGGCAAGCTGCTGGAGACGCGACTAGTTTTCAGGTTTGTCGCCAGAGATAAGCCAACGATCACACGGGCGATTTAACCTCAGCCCTGTTAAGCGCTCATTGTTTGGTACGTTGCTCATGGCCTTTGCTCTAGGATGCCAGCTAGTGCCTGCTGTACACACTGCTCAACGCTCTGAGTCGTGTCAAGATGCACACGACAAATGCTCTCGTCGGCATGCAGCGGCTCAAAATCGTGCAGGAATTGGCTCAAGATCTCTTCCCGTGCGTCGGAAACTGACGCTGGCGAGTGCTCGCGTTGTCGCAACCGTGCCCGCAGGGCTGCCTCAGGTGCCCGGCACTCAATCGCGCAGCAGTGTGCCCCCATTTCGCGTGCCAATGTCGCCATGCGTCGCCGTTCAGCCTGCTTAGCAAATGACGCATCGATGACCACCGACTTCCCTCGCCTCAACGCTTGACGAGCGAGGTCGGCTAGTGCGTCATAGGTCTGCCCTGTCGTCGTGGCACTGTACAAGCCCTCGCCATACGCCGCCTGCTGGGACTTCTCAGGGGACACCCTGGCCAGCGCTTTGCGCACACGATCCGAGCTGTACAGATCCAGGTCCAAGGCCGCGGCAATGCCTGCCGCGACCGTACTTTTGCCGCTGGCAATAAGGCCCATCGTAAGAAGCAACATCGGACGCGTGATGCCCTCCGCAAAGTGCGCCGCGAGCGCATAATAAGACTCCGCGCGACGCTCCAGCCGAGAGCGCAGCTCGGGAGGTGGAGAGTTTTGAAGGCGGATGCTTGTAATCTTGCCACGGACGTAGGCCCGGTAACAGCGATAGAAATCCAGCAAGCGATACATCGAGATATCCTTGGAATCCTGCACATAGGCACGCACGAAGCAATGCGCCATGGCCGGAAATCCCAACCGTTCAAGGTCGACGGCGAGAAATGCGACCTCGGAGCTCACATCGATGAAGCGAAAGCGTTGATTGAATTCGATGCAGTCGATCATCTGCATCTGCCCTGGTTCAAAATAAATATGCTCGGCGCGGAGGTCACCGTGGCAATCGCGGATCCGACCATCTTGCACGCGTTGGAGAAACCAATCAGCGTGGCGACTGATGAACGTGGTCACCGCCTGCTGAATCGCCAAGTAGGTGGGCTGGGAAAGGCCTCGGCCAACGGCATCAGCGGTTTGGGCAAAATTCTCCTCCCAGTCGGCCCTGACCTGCTCCAGGGTGCCGTAAGACTCGGAGGGCTCGGGGAGGGGATGGGCCGCGTGAAAAGCAGCTAGCCGTCGTGCGATGTCGTGGATCATCTCTGGTGTGACCTCATCATGTTGCAGGAGGGCCTCCAGAGAACAATCAGCTGGCAGACGGCGCATTTTGAGGGCATATTCGACCACCTGGCCGCGGTCGGCAAAGGTATAGTGCTGATCATCGCGGCGGAGCGGCACGACCGCGAGATAGACGCCAGCACTGAGACGACGATTCAGGGTAAGTTCTTGTGCACAGTAGAACCGACGCTGATCTAGGGTCGAGAAGTCCAGAAATCCCAGGCTCACGGGCTTCTTAATTTTGTAGGCGTAGTGGTCGGTCAAAAATACCAGGGAGATATGGGTCTCACGGACCTCGACCGTAGAGGTCGGTTCGGGGTAAACCGCCGGATCTTGCAGAGCCTGCCGTAGGACAGCGATGTCCATCAACGTCTCCTTGAGCTGTCAGAACGCATCGGCGAGCGTGGTCGGCTGTTCCCTGCCACACTTTCCACCCTGCCCCTACAACTACGTGCTTTTTCCTAAGGTTTCAACAATAAATCGTTGGCCCCATGGCCGGTCTGCTATGTCTCGCCGTCGCGATAGGACATTGCCAGTGAGAATGATCCGGACGGTGCTACATCCTGGATTAGGCTGTCGCCGGTGGCCGACGAGGGCCGATCGAGGGCCCGTATCTGGTCGGATTACGTGACCGAGAAGAAGGCATCCTGAGGGCGCTGACTGGGTTCGCTCGACGGCACCCGATGGAGGCCACTTGGCGTCGCCGCCGCGGGGTGGGGCTGTGCGCCGTGACCAACCGACGAGGTTCAGGTGTACCCACAAACGTCAGCCGCTGTGTTTCCAAGAGATGCACGACACAGGCGATGACCAGAGCATCTTCCTCCGCGCCCACTGCAGCGTGGATGGCACCTATCAGATCATACAAGGTTGTATGGATAACCAGTGAACGTGGGCACTTCCCTTTCAAGACCAGTGCAGCATGCGTTGGGACGGTCATGATGTGAGCTCCACATCTGCAGAGACAATAACGTCAGGTAGCACACTTGAAGCGATATCTGAACAGAAACATTCCGCGACTGCAGCGATCCTTTGAGTATTCAGTATTATTGTCGCTCGACAGCATATGCGACCAAAGCTTTACGCACTGAACTCCCTAGAGAGATCGCCAATAGTTGTAGTGAATGGTCAGTCCGGGCAAAGCCAGAGTATCTCGTCACACGACTACCACGGTGTTCGACATACTGCCGAGATGAATCCGCCTCGGTCCGGTGGTTCTTCGGATCTCGCTATAGATAGCCG
The DNA here is from genome assembly GCA_963707985.1 of uncultured Nitrospinota bacterium. Taxonomy (GTDB): domain Bacteria; phylum Tectomicrobia; class Entotheonellia; order J063; family CAVPRW01; genus CAVPRW01. Next base: position 50,218 of record CAVPRW010000011.1, read on the forward strand.
ATGGTGTATTCTTCCATAGGCGTGGGTGAGGTATTGAGATATTCCAGGCATGGCTTACACAACCGATTAAATGGACCCTCTGAATGAAATGCTCGCTCGCACCGCAGACAATCTCGTTGTGTAAGTTTGCGCTTCTTAGAAGATGATTTTGGACTTATCCGGGCTCTATGTGCCATATCGCTCTCCTTTCTCCATTGGTTGCGGAATCGAACTGCTGACCGACATCAGCCTTCCGACGCTGTAATGGTGACGGAAGGAGGGGGAGCAAAAGCTATGCCGATGGTGGATGCATCTATGGTTACGTGTGAGATTGGTTGCTGACGGATGGGCAGCAAAGCGACGGAGCATGGCGGGAATAGGCCTTCCAAAAAACATGGATGCGGCCTTGCAGTGTCCTACTGTGGCGGCATCATGTGCTGGCCTCGTGCTATTCTCAAAACGAAAGTTCGGAGTACCGGGGGTGACTCATTTCGAGAGCAGGAGCGCTGTTCGAGGACACTCAGGGTCTCCACCTCTCGGGAAGGCATTGTCTGTGACCAGAGGTGACCATGATGAAGAGAACTTTGTTGACGTTAGGAGTATCGGCCCTGCTAGCTATGCCTCTGCTGGTGAATGGACAGATGACCCCATCAACCCCTGGGACAGGTAGTGGACCGGGAGCTGGTGCACGCGGCTCTGGCATTCGGATGGAGCAAGAGGAACGGCGTGACCAATCGGACGTGCAGCCGAGAGATATCCGGCAGGTACAAGAGCGCCTGAAAGAAGCCGGCTTTAACCCGGGCCCCTTGGATGGGTAGCTGGGGCGCAGACCAAAGACGCTATCAAGGATTACCAGAAGGCTCACGGACTACCCCAGACCGGGCAACTTGATCAGCCCACGCGAGAACTTCTGATGGTGCAGAAAGCCGATGGTCGAAGGTTTCAACGGCACGCAGGAGACCGGGACTGCCTTCCTGGATGAGATCCAAGAGGGGTAACCCCGGTGTGTGTACTTCTTCGCGATGCTCACCACCAGGCGAAGGTGCGCTGAGACGAGCTTGGCTCTCGTCTCCCGCTTCACCTGCACCTGAGTCAATCCCGACCGCGTCATCGAGCTTGCTCGGATCTTGCCCAGCGATATCTTCGCTCGTCAGAGTCCAATGCTCTGGACCAGGAAAATCCAGCCCGGCCCATGCCTCTTTTGGTATCGATCCGTATACGGCGGCTTCTAGCGGGTCTATCTCATGCGAGTTCGTTTGGCCCCTGCCGTTGGTTCTGCTGTATGTTGGTCGGAGCGCAGTTCAGCCATCTCACGCGGTCTCCGAATGCTCGCAGCGGTTCGGTGCTACATGCCGGTCCAATCCTCTAAAGGTCGCAGCTTCTGAGTTCCAGCGGTCTCAATGTGAAGGCCTTACTTAACGAGGCTTTCCTGCGTCATCGATGTGGCATTTTGGGTTGGGACGACCTTATGGCCTCTATACTTGGCATAGACTTTGGTGAATTCAGCGCCAAAATACACAATCTGGGCCGAGTAGTAGATCCATATCAACAGGACCACCAGGGAGCCAGCTGCGCCGTAGACCACCGCAGTCGTGCTATAGCGTAGATAGAGCTCGATCAGAAATTTGCCGATCATGAATAACACGGCTGTGACCAAGGCACCAATCACCACCTCCTCCCAAGCGATCTCGACTTCTGGTAACACTTTATAGACCATGGTAAAGAGCAAGGTTACGATGACGAAGGAAAAACCGAAGTTCACAGTTTGTAGCCAGTTCACGTGGCTAGGAAGCATCGTGCCAAAAATTGGCAGGATGGACTTGAGCATCGCGTTCGCGATGATCGAGAGGAGGAGCAACAGACTTATGCCCAGCACCATGCCGAACGCTAAAAAGCGATCCCAGATGATCCCAATCGCCATACTACGCTTTGACTTTGGGGTCACTTTCCAGATTGTGTTGAGGGCATCCCGGAGTTCACTAAACACGACCGTGGTGCCGAAGAGCATCGTCGCTAGACCGATGATCGTTGCGGCGATGCCCGACCTCGGTCTAGAGGTATTTTCGATGGTGGCCTGAATCACCCGCGCACCTTCTGGCCCGATGAAGGTTTCGATTTGCTGGATGAGCTCGGCAGAGGCGATGTCCCGTCCGAACGCCAGAGCGGCAATGGCAATGATGACCACCAAGAGCGGCGCCAGGGAAAACAGGGTATAGAAGGCCAACGCCGCGCCTAATCGTGGCGCTCGATCCGCATGCCATGCGAAGGCCGTTTCCTTGAGTACTGCCGGTATGATCCATAGACTCACGGTGCAACTCCTCGCCGAAGAATCTATCCAGACGGCGGCATCGATGAAAGCGTGGGAGGAGAGACTAGTAGACTCAACTGGCTAATCTGGTTCCGTGTCTCGCTCAGAGTCGTTCCTAACTCGTCGGCACCAAGCTCACGACAGCGCAGGTGCGGGTTATCGCTCGCCTCCTTGGGCCCCCAACGTCCCACCACGATCCTACAGTCCGGAAAGCGGGCCCGCAGCCGTTTGCACAGGTAGCGCACTGGCGCCAGGGCCCCCGGAGACAGCGCCGACACGCAGATGAGCCCAATGTGTTGCCGTGCTACCACAGAGATTACTTCGCCAGTGAGCATTTCGGCTGAGATGATCGCCATCTGATAGCGTTCGGGGTCGAGCAACTGCTGTAACATCAGCAAAGCCAGTTCGTCGGTGGCATCTTGAGCGGGACAGCCCAGAATCTGGGGCGGTGGTGGCATCGTGGACAACTCCGTCGCTGAGGAAGTCGTGGTGAAAGTGGCGGGAGTCAAGGGGCGCCGCTGCCGCAGGCTGAGATCCTCAATGATCGCTCTCGTGGCCTGAATGATAAATTGCATGTCTTCCTCGGTCAAGGTTTCTAGCTCACGATCCCGCTTCGCCGCGGTCAGAGCCGGGATGAAGACGTCATCGTAGAGGGTCTCGAGCGGATGAGTTTCGAGATATGCCTCCACCAACGCGGCCGCCTCATCTTGGTCGTGAGCGACGAGGCGTTGATAATAGTTGGTAGGAACCCCCATGACTGGCTCATCGCCAAGCAGCACACCGATAAATTCGATCTGGGGAACGTACTTACCGAGCACACCGATACATACGGTCATCGGCGTCGCCAAAATTAAGCCTACGGCGCCCCATAGCCACGTCCAGAAGGCCACTGCCACCAGCAATGCCACCTCCGAGACACCGACGCTTTGCCCATATAGCAACGGCTCCATAATCATATTGCTGGCAAGCTCCAGCATGAGGATGAGACCGATTACCAGCAACGGCTGGCCCCAACCGGGAAACACGGCCAGGCTCAGGGCACTCGGCAACACCGCGGCGATGGTGGGACCAGCGTATGGAATAAACCGTAAGACGGCAGCGAGAAAGCCCCAGAGCACCGCATACGGCACGCCGATGAGGAAGAAGCCAAGGCCAGCGGCCACTCCAAAGCTGCCATTGATGATCGACTGCATGAGGAGATAGCGGCTAATACGTTGGCCGGCTTCGTCAAGAGCCTTGGTCGCCATAGTCAACCGATGATAGCCTGCCAGGTAGAGCAGGCGACCACGCAGGTCAGCATATCTGATCAACATGAAGATCACCAATACAATCACCAGGCCAGCCGTTGTCAGTGACTCCAAGACCGAAGGCAGCTGCCACAACATGGAGGGCGTCTGCACCACCACAGGGACAGGCTTTTCAGATTCCTCCTTGAAGGCCGGTTCGAGTCCCCCTCCGGCCCGAGGCTCCAAGAGCGCACGTGGGGTTTGCTGCAGCTCGTCGGTCAGCTCTCTGATGGTTTTCAACACGCGGTCGATGACCGCACTTTTCCCGATGGTACGCAGGTCGCTAATCTTGTGCTTAAGATTCTCCTGGTAGCCGGGGAGATCATAGGCGAGCATGCTCAGCTGCCGCGTGACTGTCCAGGCGACGCCTCCCACCAGCGAGAACACCAGCACGACCACCACCAGCACGGCAGGCGTCCGTGGCAGCCCTAGGCCGTGGAGTGCGCTGACGACAGGGTTGAGCAAGAAGGTGAGCAAGACCGCCAGAGCGATAGGCATGAGAACGGCCTTTGCCCAGTATAGACAGGCGATGATCAGGATCAGGGTGCCAAGGATATGCAAGACGGAAAGATTCCGCACGCTGGATGTCACAGGTTAGCTCACTCTCTGCAAGCTCGTTTGAAGACCTACTCTTGTTGACGTATCTCCGCTTGTCGGCTATGTTAGCAACTCGGCACCCTTTTTGTTACGACAAAACTTTATACTAAACGGAGGGCATAAACTAGCGACAGCGTCCGGTAAAAAAGCAAGCTCTATACCATGGATAACGCCGCAGCATCCCTGCACTCAACTAGTGGCTCCCACCTCAGGTATTCCAGAAGCGGACGCTTCGCCAAGAAGATCGAGTGCAAAATCACTCTGCGGTGTTGATACCTCTCAAAATGAGAGAGATGACCCGGCTACCCTATCATAATAAGAATAAACGGAAGACAGCGAGAATGGACACGGGTCGCAAACCCTGCTATCTCATGGCCACCAGCGAGGAGGACGTCGTATGCCTTACGACTTATTGTTACGCGGAGGCCGGGTGATCGACCCGGCCCAAGGGATTGATGGAGCCTTCGATGTGGCCATACAGAACGGTCAGGTCGCGGCGGTGCAAGCTGCCATACCCAAGGACAGCGCAAAAGAGGTGTCGGATGTCTGCCGGGAAGCTCGTGCTACCCGGGCTCATCGACACTCACGCGCATGTCTATCAATATGTTACCGGCCGCTTTGGGCTCAACGCTGATATGGTAGGCGTGCACTCGGGAGTCACGGCGCTGATCGATCAAGGTGGACCGAGTTGCATGACGCTGCCGGGATTTCGTCAGTTCATCGCCGAGCCGGCACGTAGCCGTGTGTATGTCTTCCTGTCCGCGTATCTCGTCGGCGGTCTGGAAGGGCACTTTTACCCGGCGCTCTACCGACCGGATTGCTTGGACGTCGATGCCACTGTGCGGGCGGCCAGGGAAAACGCCGACCTCGTCAAAGGTATTAAAGCACACGCGGAACTGGGCGGTTTCGCGCGCTGGGGCATCGAAGTGATGCGGCTCGCGGCACGTATCGGCAAGGAAGCTGACTTACCCGTCTATATCCATTTTGGCCAGTTATGGCAACTACCTGAGAGCGGTGCCAATGGCGTCGACGCGGATGATATCCTGCCCCAGGTGGTTGAGCTCCTCAAGCCGGGCGACGTCCTGGCCCATCCCTTCACGCGCCATCCCGGTGGCTTTGTGGACAAGAATGGCCACGTACATCCGATCGTTAGCGAGGCGCTGGCGCGAGGCCTGTGGATCGATGTCGGACACGGCTCGCACTTTAGCTTCAAGATGGCTCGTATCGCCCTCGACGCCGGTATTGTTCCGCATACGCTCGGGGCTGACATGCATGGCTATAATACGCATGTACCCAAGCCAGCCGGCACGCCAGATGCACATCCGGACGAAGAGCACATGTTCTTCGGAGATATTCGCTTCAGCCTGGTGTCCGCCATGACGTCTATGATGGCCTGTGGGCTGACGCTGGAGCAGGTGGTGCCAATGGTGACCTCGAATCCGGCCCGCATGCTCCGACTCGAAGGCCAGCTCGGCACGTTGAAACCTGGCGTGGTTGCCGATGTGACTGTGCTGCACGATGAGCATGGTCGGTGGGTGCTGCGTGACAATGAAAACAACCAGGTCAGCGCCACACGTTTGTTGCGGCCAGCGTTTTGCTTGCGGGCCGGACAGCGTGTCGATGCCGATGCATCCATTCTGCCGGTTGCACATGTGGCATAGGGGAAGAAGAATTCCGCCGTTTCCCTCTCCCGCCTGGAGAAGGTCAGGCTGAGGGGATTCTCCCAGAACCTATGGAACCCGTTACCCCATCTCGGTCAAAGGCCAATGGTCGGGGTGGTCTCGGTGCCATGGCAAACGGGGGCCTGCATGCGGCTGAGCCGAGCACCGTTGAGGAGACACAGAATCGTGGCACGCGTCATCGATATGCATAATCACCTGGTCGCTCCAGAGGTTGTGACCTTTCTCGAACGCGAAGGTGCACGCTTCAACACGCGCATCGTCGAGCGCGATGGGCAACGCTTTTTCGTGATCCAGGAGACCACCAGGCGGCCACTGCATGCCAGAATCTCTGAGGTTGAGGCCCGGCTGAGCGACATGGACGTTGAGGGCGTCGATATCCAGGCGCTTTCCTGTGTCCCGTTTGTCATGTATCCCGAGGTCAGCGCGGAGTTGGGGTTGGCCATCGCGCGCATCAACAACGACGCGCTCGCCGCTGCCTGCACCCGCTATCCCAACCGTTTTGTGCCGCTGGCCTCCGTGCCGCTACAAGATCCTCCGGCAGCGGCACGCGAATTAGAGCGCACCGCCCACTTAGGTCTGCGCGGTGTGGAGATCCCCCCAAACGTGTGTGGGCAAGGGCTGGATGAGCCCCAGTTCGAAGTCTTCTGGGAAGCGGCTGAGGCGCTGCAGATGGCGGTCTGTATCCATCCGTTTGACGCAGCACCACAGGGTATGCTGGCGCGCTATGGCTTGGGCAATCTGGTGGGGAATCCGTATGACACTGGGTTGGCTGCGGCGCTGCTGATCTACGGTGGTGTCCTGGAGCGGCATCCTGCCTTGCGCGTGGTCTTATACCATGGTGGTGGAGCCTTCCCTAGTCTGGTCGGCCGCCTTGACATGGGGTATCGTGTATACCCTGAGTGTCAGGCTGCTATTCCGCGCCCACCCTCGACCTACGTCGATCAGTTTGCCTTTGACATCATTGCCTTCAGACCGGACATGCTGCGTTACCTGATCAACACCTATGGCGCTGAACGCCTGGTTGTTGGCAGCGATTACCCGTTGCCTGCAGGTCTTGCCCACCCGGTTGCTGAGGTGAAAGCTCTAGGGCTCGATCCAGAGACGGAAAGCGCTGTGCTCGGTGGCAACGCCTGTCGTTTGCTGCGCCTGACCACCTAGGGTTACTGGGGTGCTGTATATCCGGCCACTGGCCCTTACCCGGACACCCCACGGGGAAAATGGTTTGGGGAAACCTGCACACCGGCCAGGCAGAGGGCTCTAGTGGTCAAATTCCTAGCAGGGCAATCACGTTTGGAATATTGAGTTGCTTGAAGATGTGCAAGGATGCCTCTACAATCCTCGTAGTTAAAGATAGCGACCTCCTTTCTTGCCGAGTCGTTTCAAGAAGAGTATTTGGGGTTCCTCAGTCCGGAGGATAGCCAAGCCATGATCCGCGAGATCGGTCGCTGGAAGCAGATCGAGTGGGATGAGGATGCCGCGCGGCGGGTGTTCGATTACTGTGGCGGTCATCCGCTCGGTGGACTGGAGTAGCGCGCCATTCGCCGCACTACAAGCCCTTCCCAAAGACGCCAAGCCCGTCACCAGGTGGGGTGACCCAGACGAGGCCTGGACCGATGTCGCCCGAGGCCTCCGCCGCGCCGCCGAGGAGCGCCGGAATCGCCTGCTACCATCCTAAACGCCAGTCATAGAGAAGAGAGACTTAGACACCGGTGAGGGCTCGGACGATCGGCTCCAGACGTGCGACCGCTAGGTTATCCACGGACGGCCCCCTTTCTCTGCCCTTCCTGCTGTGTTCTCTCGATTCTGGCCAAGGTATCGCGTAAGGTGGCCGTACGGTTGAAGACGAGACCATCGGTCGCGGCATCCACGGTATCAACACAGAAATAGCCGAGCCGCTCGAACTGATACCGACTGCCTGGAGCGGCGCCCGCCAGACTGGGCTCGACACGGCACGACTCCAGTCTCTCCAGCGACTGTGGATTCAGCAACGCCGTGAAGTCAACCCCCTCCTGGTCCTCATTGGGGTCGGCATTGACATAGAGATGATCGTACAGGCGCACTTCCGCCTCGAGCGCGTGGGCTGCCGAAACCCAGTGCAAGGTAGCCCTGACCTTGCGACCGTCCGGCGCGTCACCACCGCGTGTCGCGGGGTCATACGTACAGTGTAGCTCGATCACCTCACCGGTTCGGTCGTCCTTCACCACGCCCACGCAGGTGATAAAGTAGGCATAGCGTAGTCTTACCTCCCGTCCGGGCGCTAGACGGAAAAACTGCTTTGGGGGATCCTCACGAAAATCGTCACGCTCGATGTACAGCACGCGTGAGAAGGGCACTGTGCGGGTGCCCATGCTCGGGTCCTCCGGATTGTTCACCGCCAGCATCCCTTCTACCTGGTCTTCCGGGTAGTTGTCGATGACCACTCGGAGTGGTCGCAGCACCGCCATCACCCGTGGTGCGCGTCGATTCAAGTCCTCACGGAGACAATGCTCCAGCAAGGCGACGTCGACCACACTGTTGCGCTTGGCGACACCGATGCGCTCGCAGAAGGTACGGATGGCTTCAGGTGTGTAGCCTCGTCGCCGCAACCCCGAGAGGGTCGGCATGCGGGGATCATCCCAGCCGTTGACGAGCCCCTGTTCCACCAGCGTCAGCAGCTTGCGCTTGCTCAAGACGGTGTAACTCACGTTGAGGCGAGCGAACTCGATTTGCTGCGGGTGGTAGATGCCTAATTCGTCGAGGAACCAGTCATACAACGGGCGATGGTCTTCAAATTCCAGCGTGCATAAGGAATGCGTGATGCCCTCAAGAGAGTCCGACACACAATGGGCATAGTCGTACATCGGATAGATGCACCAGGTGTCGCCCGTGCGGTGATGGGGTGCATGCAGAATTCGATACATGACGGGGTCGCGCATCAGCACGTTGCCGGAAGCCATATCGATTTTGGCACGTAGAACCTGGGCACCTTCCTCAAATTCTCCGGCCCGCATGCGCGCGAACAGGTCGAGGTTTTCTTCGACCGAGCGGCTGCGGTAGGGGCTCTCTTGTCCGGCCCCTGTCGCGGTGCCTCGGGTGGCCCGGATTTCCTCCGCACTCAAGCTATCAACATAGGCCTTTCCCGCCGTGATGAGCTGCACGGCGTACTGGTAGAGTTGCTCAAAATAGTCGGAAGCATAAAACAACCGATCTCCCCAATCAAAGCCGAGCCAGTGGACGTCTTCCTGCATCGACTCGACGTACTCTACATCCTCCTTGGTGGGGTTGGTGTCATCGAAGCGCAAATTGCATAGCCCGCCGAATTCAGTAGCGATGCCAAAGTTCAGGCAGATGGACTTGGCATGGCCAATGTGCAGATAGCCATTCGGCTCCGGCGGAAAGCGCGTATGCACACGTCCACCATACTTTCCGCGCTGCACGTCTTCGGCGATGATCTCCCGGATGAAATGGGAGGGAGTCGTCATGTCAGGGGTCGTCATAGGTACAGCTCCCTATTCGCATGTCGCGCTATTATCGAATCTTGCACGGCATCCTCCGGCCAGTGTAGGGTGATGATGATGCCTCTCCAAAACCATGCGGGAAAATGCGGCGCAGTTCTGTGAGTTTAACCTGGAATACTCAGTTCGGCAACGAGAGAGTTGTGTCATCATCACTGGCTCAGCGCCAGACCGAATCTTGACGACGGCCGACAGGGCCCAAGAGCAGGTGGATGCGGTCGCTCAGACAGCAGTCGGACTGTTGACCCACTTCCGAGAGAGCAACTACACATCAGCAGCGCCCGCACGCGAGTGTCAAATGCCTCGGCAAGCGCAATTCTCCATATGGCGATGTGGCCTGGAGCCTTGAGGTCATCAACTACATGTCTGCCGTGACGACCTCCTGCAAGTATGCCCAGATGCCGCCATAGGTACGGCCCCCCGGCACGTGGGCCAACCGGGCACTGATGTGAGGCTCCGCCTCGGGCCGCGCCTGCGCCACATCCTCGGCCAGGTGCAGGGGGATGGAGGCGTGATTGGGGCCTGCCGCACACATGGCCAGATAATTCAGCCGGGCTTGATGCTCCAGATGAATCATCGCCATTACTGCCTCCTGGACCCCCGAAGTGGACGACGTCACCGCCCCATGGCCGAGCAGCAGGCAGACCTCGCCGTCACCTAGCAAGCGCGCCACCTCCTGCCCCTCCTCCTCGGAGGTGATGATCTTGGTGCGTGGGTAGACAGGCAGAGGCCTGGTCACCAGGCCAATGCCCTCCTGGGCCATCGGCTTGATGCCGTTGTCCAACACGCTCATCAGCACCACATAATCAGGGTGTACGTGGACCACGGATAGGACGTCAGGTCGGTTCTTGTAGATGCATGAGTGGATCTTCACTTCGCTACACTGCAGCGAGTAGGGCGGCCCGTCGAGCCAGTTCCCCTCCAGATCGCACACCACCATGTCCTCAGGTCGCATGCGAGACAACACATCCATGCGGTAGCCACGACCCTTCACCACGAACCGCTGCGGGTCGCCGGGCACCCGCAGGCTCACATGCCCCAGCGACGCCCGCACCCCCGCGGCCAGGCCGACCTCGGCAAGAATTCGGTTACCAATGGCTGCTTCGAGCTTGGCGGCTTCAAGGGAACTCCGGTCTACCATAGCGCTCTCCTAGCTTGTGCGATGAGGGCAAGCCGTATAGCGGTTGAAGGCGTCGGGGCATGGGGCATGGCTCGATGGCCCCACAGGACCCGGCAGTGCCCTCGTTATGTCCCAGGTGTTTGCACAACAGGTATGCCACCTTGAGTGCCCTTTCGTGGGGTTCGCAGCCGGAGTGTACTATAGAGGCTGAACGATTTCCATAGGGTGCCGACAGGTGAAGCGTCCGAGACTGGCCAACGCTAATGCGCTCGCCTGCATAGGGCATGGGGGATGGGAATCGGGCGATCGATTGACACTATGCGCTGCTCATATGGTACCCTGGACGTCGCTCCGAGCAGTTGTCCGCGGGTGGGGGTGATCGTCGCTGCCAATACACTCGGCGTGCACTCACCAGGGGGGCAGTTTATGTTGAGCTATAGGCATCAACGTGATGCTCGTGGGTGGGAGCCGTGCGCCATTCTCATAACTCTATTGCTTTTGATGCTTCTGAGCTGGACGCCGAGGAGGACAGATGCGGCAGAGTCCGGCAATGTGGAGCATGGCATGCGACTCTACGGTTATTATTGCACTCCTTGTCATGGAGCGGAGGGGACGGGGACCGGTCGCAATGCTCCTTACCTGGAGCGGTTGGGGCGCGCTCCTAGGGATCACACTGATTTCTGGTACATGAACCGTCTGAGCGACGACGAACTTTATCGCGCCATCAGTGAGGGCAAGCGTCGCGACGGGGAACCACCCTTTATGCCCTGGTGGGGCTACACGCTGACCTCGGCAGAAATCTGGTCTCTGGTCGCGTATATCCGGAGCTTAGCCAGGGAAACGTCAGAATAATAGCGTCATCAGTCCCTCCTGTCCAGACTTGTACTGGTATGCGTGCCAGGACAGACCGCGTGTGAGGGGCATCACAGGCGACCATCACCATGCGAAAGGCCAAGTGGCTCCTACCCATTGGCGGGCTTGCAGCGCTCGGGGCGATAGGCTTGTTGTGGTTTACTGGGGTCCTAAGTCGTCAGCATGCATCCCCCACTGTCCAGCCCTCCACCGCCAGACAGGTGCCACACGAATTCGCCACTGGGGATGCCCTCTTTCATGCCCATTGTGCGGCATGCCATGGACCAGCGGCTGTTGGCACAGCGCAGGGGCCGCCATTGCTCTCAAGGGTCTATGTCCCAAGCCATCATAGCGATGCCAGCTTCTATCTGGCCGTGAAACAAGGAGTTCGCGCCCATCACTGGAATTTTGGTGACATGCCTGCTTTGCCGCATGTGACTGAGGCGGAGGTAGCACAGATTACCGCCTTTGTCCGATGGCTGCAGCAGCAGGCTGGAGTCCGCTAGCAAATTTGGAACGTGCATGCCGACCCAGACACTTGTGCAGTATGCCAGCTGAGGAAAAGGGCCGTGACTTGGCCAAAAAAGCGTTGACAGGTGTCGGGGTGAAGCGCCAGTATAACAGAGCTATACTGAATTGCTGCCCAGATGCTCGCGTGGAGGAAACGAGTCGATTTTGCGTATGTTATATGACCACGAAGGCAGAGGCAGCAAATTTCTTGAGCCATCACCTCCGCCCTCGCCGTTGTATCGAAGAGTGACATGTGAGGAAAGCATGCTACACGGCCATTCTAAGGAACAGCGGAAACAAGATTGCACGAACTACCGCATGGTGGCGATCGATCTGGACGGCACCCTGTTACGCGGGGACGGCACCATGGGCGAGCGCACCCGCCTCGCACTCCAGGCCGCGGTCAGACAAGGAATCAAGGTGGTGATCTGCACCGGGCGACGTTTCCGTACAACGCTGCCGATTCTGTCCGAGTTGCAACTGGCAGTTCCGGTTATCGTACATGGTGGCCTGCTGATCAAGGATGCCGGTACCTACGAGACGCTCTATCATAGCTATCTCCCCAAAGATTTCGTCCTGAACGCGCTAAAGTTCCTCAAAGCCCATGGTGCCACACCCATCGTGTATGTGGATCTGTTCGCCCAGGGGATCGACATCTACCTCGATAACGAGCGCGATGGCCATCCGTTCCACCTCAAATATCTCGAACGCAATCGCCTGAATTGTCATTTCGTTGGTGATGTGACCGAGGTGTTATGCCCACAGACCGTTCACATCGGCACCCTGGCTGACCGGCCGTCCCTCGAACGCCTGAATCTCAGGGTCGAGCGTGAGTTTGGGTCGTCTATCCGTCATCAGGTGATGAACAACACCAATGAGGAGGGAGCGTTTCTGGAGATCATGAGTCCTGGCAACTCGAAGTGGCGTGCGCTGTCAAGGCTTATCGCAATGGAGGGCTATACCTCTGAGCAGGTGATCTGCATCGGCGACGAGGTCAACGATTTAGAGATGATTACTCATGCCGGCCTGGGGGTGGCGATGGGCAATGCGATCCCGGCAGTCAAGGCGGTGGCACAATATGTCACACACTCCAATGAAGAGGATGGGGTGGCGCACGTCGTCGAGCAGTTTGTGTTGAAGGAGATGTAGGATGACCCACCTCGAACACAGCGATCCTGAAATCGCGCGCCTGATTCAGCAAGAAGAGACCCGCCAATTTGAGAGCATCCGTCTGATCCCATCGGAAAATTATGTCTCCCACGCGGTGTTGGAGGCAACGGGAACCATACTCACCAACAAATATTCCGAGGGTTATCCCGGCAAACGCTATTACGAAGGGCAGGAAAACATCGATCCCATCGAATCGATTGCCCAGGAGCGCGCCAAACGCCTCTTCGGCGCCGACCATGCCAATGTGCAGCCGTATTCGGGCTCCCCAGCCAATCTCGCCATCTATTATGCGTTGCTGGAGCCGGGCGAAAAGGTCATGGGCATGAGCTTGCCACACGGGGGGCACCTGACGCATGGCTGGCGCGTGAATTTTTCGGCGCGCTACTATCGGTCCGTGCAATACACGGTGGACCCGGTGACGCATCGCATCGATTACGACCAGGTGCGTGCGCTGGCCAGACAGGAGCGACCGAAGCTCATCTTTTCCGGGCGCCACGGCTTATCCGCGCGAGTTCGACTTCAAAGCCTTCGGGGAGATCGCGCAGGAGGTGGGGGCTCGCTTTGTGGCAGACATCGCGCATATCTCCGGCCTGATCGTGGCTGGAGTGCATCAAAGCCCAATTCCCTATGCCGACGTGGTGATGACCACGACCCATAAAACGCTGCGTGGCCCGCGCGGTGCGATGATCATGTGTAAGGCCGACTACGCCGACGCTATCGATCGCGCCGTGTTTCCGGCTCTACAGGGCGGCCCGCATAACCATACCACAGCAGCCATCGCGGTGGCGTTGCGGGAAGCCTCCACTCCCGAATTCAAAGCCTACGGACAACAAATTGTACACAATGCTAAGGCGCTGGCAGAGGGGTTGCTCAGCCATGGCTTTACCCTGATCAGCGGTGGTACCGACAATCATCTCATTCTCATCGATATGACCAACAAAGGCGTGACGGGGAAACAGGCCTCACGAGCGCTCGCCCGAGCGGGCATCGAGACCAATGCGAATACGATTCCCTACGATCCCCGACGACCTTTCGACCCCAGCGGCGTGCGCATCGGTACGCCCGCGGTCACCTCTCGCGGCATGCACGAGCCGGAGATGCAACGCATTGCCGGCTGGATCGATCAGGTCGTCAGCGACGTGAAGGACGAGGCGCTCCACGCCAAGATCCGCGACGAGGTGCGCGAATTTTGCTGCACCTTCCCGTGCCCTGGCATTCGCGTGTGAAGAGCCTATGGCCAGCCGCATCGAAGTCAGCTTCAAATCCCACTTCCGCGACCCTCTGGGGGAATCTGTGCAACGCGCCATCAGGGAGGATCTCGGCTTTAGCGTCGACAAGGTGAGGACCGTCGACGTCTACACCATCGAGGCTCAGCTGACGCCACTGGAGATCGAGCGGCTACGTCGAGAGCTCTTTACCGATCCGATCGTTCAGGAGTCGTCGGCCACGAGCCGGCTGGCGCGCGATTTCTTCTGGATCATCGAGGTCGGGTTCCGGCCGGGCGTTACCGACAACGTTGGTAAAACGGCGCGTGAGGGCATTGAAGAAATTTTGGGACGCCATCTGGCACTCGAGGAGGCGGTATACACGTCCCGACAGTACCTGATCACGGGTCGGTTGACGCGGGATGAGATCGAGCGGGTGGCAGCCGATCTGCTGGCCAATAGCCTAATTCAGCGCTGGGAGATCCGCAACATCGAGGATTGGGCTGAGGGCCATGATCCCGACTTAGGGATACCAAAGGCCGGCCGCCCTGAGCCGTTGCGTGTCGAGTCCATCCCCCTGAATCTCACCGATGCGGATCTGGTGCAGTTGAGCGACCGTCGCATGCTGGCGCTGTCGTTGGAAGAGATGCAGGCCATCCGGCATTATTTCGGAGCTCCTGCCTGCATCAATGATCGCCGTGCGCACGGGTTGCCGCCATGGCCAACCGACGTCGAATTAGAGGCGCTGGCGCAGACCTGGTCGGAGCACTGCAAGCACAAGATCTTCAATGCCCATATCACCTATACCGACGAGCAGGGACACATCCAGGACATCGATAGTCTCTTCAAGACGTTCATCGTGCGAGCGACGGAGGAGATCAGCCGGCGCGTCGACTGGCTGGTGTCGGTGTTTCATGACAATGCCGGGGTGATTCGTCTCAACGAGGACTGGAACATCTCGATGAAGGTGGAGACGCACAATACCCCTTCGGCCCTCGACCCCTATGGCGGGGCGTTGACCGGTATCGTCGGCGTGAATCGCGATCCCTTTGGTACGGGTAAGGGCTGCCGGCTCCTGTTCAACACCGATGTTCTGTGCTTTGCGCCGCCAGACTATGCCAAGCCGCTGCCGCCGCGACTCATGCATCCGAAACGCGTGTTCAGAGGGGTGCATCGCGGCGTGAAGGACGGCGCCAACCAGAGTGGCATTCCTGACGTCAACGGGGCCATCCTTTTCGACGAGCGCTTTCTCGGCAAACCCCTCGTGTTTTGTGGTACCGGGGGCATCATGCCCGCCCGGCTCCAGGGGCATCCGGCGCATGAGAAACATGCCAACCCTGGCGATCTGATCGTCATGGTCGGCGGCCGCATCGGCAAGGACGGCATTCACGGGGCGACCTTCTCGTCACAGGAACTCGGGGAGGATTCGCCGGTCAGCGCGGTGCAGATCGGCGATCCGATCACCCAGAAAAAAATGTTCGACTTCCTGCTGGAGGCGCGCGATCAGGGACTTTACAATGCTATTACCGACAATGGGGCAGGTGGGTTGTCGTCCTCGGTCGGCGAGATGGCACGCGACAGTAACGGCTGTGAGTTGCACCTCGAAATGGCGCCGCTGAAATATGCCGGCCTACAACCCTGGGAGATCTTGTTATCCGAAGCGCAAGAGCGTATGACCCTGGCCGTGCCGCCTGCAGCACCTCGAAGCCTCTCCTGGCGTTGGCCGCTCGGCGTGCGGTGGAGGCCACGGTGTTAGGGAGTTTCACTGCCAGCGGCAGATTCCACGTCCTGTATAATGGCCAGAGCGTCGCCTGTCTGGACATGGGTTTCCTCCACGATGGCTTGCCCCAAATGTCCCTCAAGGCCGTGTGGCGCCCGCCCGACCCTGCGCGAACCCCAGCTACCGGAGCCGGACGGATTATGCGGCAGCTTTTGGGCGACGATGCTCGGTCGCCTGAATATCTGCAGCAAAGAGGCATGGATCCGACAATACGACCATGAAGTGCAGGGCATGAGCGTGGTCAAACCGTTCATCGGTCGCCACAACGATGGCCCCAGCGACGCGGCGGTGTTGCGTCCGTTGTTGGACTCGAATATCGGCCTTGTAGTTGCGAACGGCATCTGTCCCCGATATGGCGATATCGATACCTATCATATGGTGGCCTGTGCTGTGGACGAGGCGGTCCGTAATGTCATCGCCGTCGGTGGCCGTATCGGGCGGATCGCCGGCTTGGACAATTTCTGTTGGCCGGACCCCATCTCGTCGCCGACGAATCCCGATGCCGAGTACAAACTGGCGCAATTGGTGCGCGCCAATCAGGCCCTGTATGACTACTGTCGGGCATATGATCTCCCATGTATTTCCGGGAAAGACAGCATGAAAAACGACTATCGCGTCGGCGACGCCAAGATTTCGATCCCGCCGACCGTCCTGTTTTCCGTGCTCGGCATCATTGAGGACGTGACCACCGTGGTGACCATGGATGCTAAACGAGCGGGGGATGTGGTCTATGTCCTGGGCATGACTCGCACCGAGCTGGGAGGGTCTGAGTATTACGCTCTGTTGGGGCATCTCGGGAAGAGTGTGCCACGGGTTGACGCACAAGCCGCCCGGCGCCTGTATGAAGTGTTGTCAACCGCCATGAATCGAGGTCTGGTGGCGTCCTGTCATGATTGTTCGGACGGTGGGCTGGGGGTGGCGCTGGCGGAAACGGCCTTCGCTGGTGACCTCGGCATGGCTATCGACCTACGTCTGGTGCCACGTGTCAGCGAGTTGCGAGATGATATCACGTTATTCTCCGAATCGGCGAGTCGTTTCGTGATCACTGTGCATGCGGAAGATATGACAGCATTCGAGGCGATGTTGCCAGGGGTGCCATGGGCTGCCGTAGGGCGTGTAACCGGGGCAGGCAAGTTCGAAGTGTTGGGGCGATCAGGAGGGCCGATCATCGAGGTTGAGCTTGATCGCTTGAAAGCTGCCTGGCAAAAACCACTGAATTGGTAAGAGGAAATCAACGCAACCTGGTGGTCTTTTCCCCTCTCCCTCTGGGAGAGGGTCAGGGTGAGGGGAACACGTGAGCTACACCAAACAGCCCTCACCCCAACTCTTTCCCGGTGAGAGAGGGAGTAAGACGCCAGGACGGGAAGGAACGCTCTTATGCGCAAGCCACGGGCGCTGGTGCTGACAGGGTATGGCATTAACTGTGACTACGAGACGGCGCATGCCTTTAACCTGCCGGAGGTCGGCGGCGAGGGAGTCCGCGTCCACCTCAACGACCTCATTGGCGCTCCGCAGATGCTCGGTGAGTATCAGATCCTGGTGATCCCAGGCGGTTTCTCGTTCGGAGATGATATTGCCTCAGGCAAGGTGCTGGCCGTGAAACTGAGAGGCCGATTGCTCGACTCACTGCGCGCCTTCGTCGACCATGGTCGTCTGGTGCTGGGCATCTGCAACGGTTTTCAAGTGTTGGTGAAACTTGGGATGTTGCCCAATCTGGAGGGGCGGTGTGAGCAAGTTGTCACATTGACCTTTAACGATTCTGGGCGTTTCGAGGATCGCTGGGTCTATCTCAAAGTAAATCCTTCCTCTAATTGTGTCTTTACATCGGGAGTGGATCGGGTATATTTACCCGTACGCCATGGTGAGGGCAAATTTATCCCACGGGATGCGTCAACTCTCGCGACCTTAGAAGACCAACACGCCATCGTCATGCACTATACTGACATAGACGGCGAGCTTGGCGGGTATCCGTGGAATCCAAACGGCTCAGTCGGTAACATTGCTGGGATCTGTGACGTGACCGGGCGCGTCTTCGGCCTCATGCCCCATCCGGAGGCCTACCTGTACTTCACCAACCATCCGCGTTGGACCCGTGAACGCGTGCCACCGGAGGGTATGGGAGTACAAATCTTTCGCAATGCTGTCAGCTATGTGAACGAGGCCCTATCGTAAGCCAGGGCGCTCTGTGGCCAGGGGTGAGGGCGCAGTCGACCCTGTGGCTGCCAGCCCCTAGACCGGAGTAACCCCCAGCCCATGACAGATTACCAAACCTACGAAAATCCGCTGGGTGCCCGCTATGCCAGTCGGGAGATGCTCTATACCTTCTCCGCTGAGACAAAATTCCGCACCTGGCGCCGTCTCTGGGTCGCTCTGGCCGAGGCCGAGCAGGAGTTGGGATTGCCCATCACCACCGAGCAAATCGAGGCCTTGCGCGCCTATCAGAATGAGGTCAATTACGCAGTTGCAGAGGCGCGTGAACGCCAGGTGCGGCATGATGTGATGGCGCATATCTACGCCTACGGCGAGCAGTGTCCCAGTGCCCGAGGCATTATTCACCTGGGGGCGACCAGTGCATACGTCACCGACAACACCGACTTGCTCCAGATGCGCCATGGGCTGCACCTTTTGGGGGACAAACTCCAGCAATTGATCGCCGATCTAGCTGCCTTCGCGGCGCGTCATAAGGACCTGGTGACGCTGGGCTATACACACTTCCAGCCCGCCCAGCTCACGACGGTCGGGAAACGCGCCTGCCTGTGGTTGCAAGACCTGATGATGGATTACGAAGCGCTAGAGCATTGCTCCGCCGGCCTCAAGTTTCGGGGAGTCAAAGGGACGACGGGGACCCAGGCGAGTTTTTTAGAATTGTTCGAGGGTGACCACGCCAAAGTCAAACAGCTCGACGCCCTGGTCACCGAGCGTATGGGCTTTCGCGAAGCCTTCCCCATCACCGGGCAAACGTATCCACGCAAGCAAGACAGCCGGGTCATTCACATTCTCTCTGAGATCGCCGCCTCAGCCCACAAATTCAGCTCGGATCTTCGGTTGCTGCAGAGTGTGGGAGAAATCGAGGAACCCTTTGAGGCGGATCAGGTGGGCTCCTCGGCCATGGCGTATAAGCGGAATCCCATGCGCAGCGAGCGTATCGCTGGCTTGTCCCGCTATGTCATCACCACAGCCTTGAACGCTCCTCTGACCGAGGCGACCCAATGGTTTGAGCGCACGCTCGACGATTCGTCGAACCGGCGTCTGCTGATTCCCGAAGCGTTCCTGGCCACCGACGCCGTTTTGCGACTCTATCTTAACGTGGTACGCGGTCTGGTGGTCAATCCCACAGTCATTGCCCGTCGCGTGGCACAGGAGCTCCCCTTCATGGCCACCGAAGCGCTGTTGATGGCTGGGGTCAAAGCCGGTGGAGATCGACAGACGTTACACGAGCGCATCCGCGTTCATTCTCTGGCGGCCGCGCAGGCGGTGAAGGAAGGCAGAGCGAACGATCTCATGGGGCGTGTTGCCGCCGATCCAGCCTTCGCGGCAGTCCACGATGAGCTCCCCAAGCTGCTGACGCCCATGCGCTTTGTCGGTCGTGCACCACAACAAGTCGACGACTATCTGTCCACAACGATCTATCCACTGTTGCAACAGCGTGAACACCTGGAACCGGTGGATGCCGAGGTGCACGTCTAGAAGAGGAGGGAGAGAGTGGAGCCAGGGGAGTCGGACATTGCCCAACGGGGTCGTATCCTGGTGGATTGGGAGATCCGCGAGTATGCCGACAAATATGGCATGATCGAACCCTTTGAGAATCATCTGGTGCGTGAGGGGGTGATCTCCTACGGACTCTCCTCGATGGGCTACGACATCCGCATCGCGGATGAGTTCAAGATTTTCACGAATATCAATACCACTGTGGTCGATCCCAAGCATTTCGACCCGCGTTCATTCATCGATGTCCGCAGCGAATCCTGCATCATTCCGCCAAACTCATTTGCATTAGGACGGTCCTTGGAGTATTTTCGTATCCCGCGCAAGGTCTTGGGGATTTGTATCGGCAAATCGACGTATGCCCGTTGTGGCATCGTGGTCAATATTACCCCACTCGAGTGTGAGTGGGAGGGACATCTGACCATCGAAATTTCCAATACCACACCATTGCCGGCGAAAATTTATAGTAATGAAGGTATCGCGCAGGTCATCTTTCTTGAAAGCGAGCAGGTCTGTGAGGTCTCATACGCCGATCGTGGGGGGAAATATCAATTTCAGCGCGGTATCACCATCCCACGGGTGTAACCCTGCAGCTGAGCTGAGAAGGAGGCGCGTTTGTGAAAGTCAAACTGGCGAAATCGGCTGGATTCTGTTGGGGCGTCCGCCGGACCATGAACATCGCCATGGATGCGGCGGAAAGTACCGACGGGCCGGTGAATACCTTCGGGCCCTTGATTCACAATCCCCAGGTGGTGGACCTACTGGCCAGCAAGGGGATGAAGGTGGTGAACACCTTCGATGAGCTCGAAGAGGGCACCACCCTGGTGATTCGTGCCCACGGAATTCCACCGGAGACTCGGCAAGAACTCAAGAGCCGCGGCGTCAAATTCCGCGACGGTACGTGTCCCTTGGTCGCCAAAGTCCACGCGCATATCAAGAAGTATCTAGGGCAGGGCTATGAGCTGGTAATTTTGGGGCATAAGGACCACCCTGAGGTCATCGGGCATCTAGGCTATGCTCAGGGCCATGGCACTGTGATCGGTTCGGTCGAGGATGTGGATACGCTGCCCCCAATGGGCAAAGTGTGTTTGGTGTCCCAGACGACGGCGAACGAGACCAAGTTTCACCAGGTGGCACAGCAGCTCAAGGCTAGGTACGACGACTGTGTAGTGGTGAACACCATTTGCGACGACACGCATACCCGACAGGAAGAGGTGTTGCAGGTGGCGGAGACGGTCGACGCCATGGTGATCGTCGGCGGCAAGGGTAGCAGCAATACCCAGCGCCTGGTGGAGCTGTCCAGCTCGAAGGGTATTCCAGCATTTCATGTCGAAACTGCGGACGAATTGGAGCTCGACAAGCTGACCGAATACGAGACCGTCGGGGTGACCGCCGGAGCTTCCACCCCCAACTGGATCATCCAGCAAGTGGTCGAGCGCCTAGAACAGCGCGCAAACACGCCGGCCGACAGGCTGGAAGCTGATGCAGCGCATGCTCAGGTTTCTGACCCTGACCAATCTGTATATTGCGCTCGGGGCGGCAGGGTTGACTTTGGCCAACACCCAACTCTTGGGTCAAGGATTTACCCCAGTGTATCTGGTCATTGCAGCGTTTTATGTGTTGGCCGTGCATACGTTGAATCGGTTGGCAGAGGTGAAAGCGGGCAAGCTCAATGACCCCAACCGCAGCGAATTCTATCAGCAGCATCGGGGCATCCTGCAGGCTAGCGCGCTGGCGTGTGGCTTGGGGACGATCGCCATGTCGCTCAGTCTCGGCTGGGGAGCACTGGCATTAACGACCCTGATGGTGGTCATGGGTGGACTCTACCAGACTGATCTGGTGTGGGGTGAGCGTGCCAATACCTTGAAATATCGACGCCTGAGGGACATCCCAACGTCCAAGACCTTATTCGTACCGTTGGCGTGGGCGGTCATTACCCTGATTCTGCCGGCGCTCAGTTCCGCCACACCGGTGCTCTGGTGGCAGATTGGGGCGCTCTCCTGTATGTCCTTTTTGCTGGTGTTTGTGCGCTCGACCCTGTTGGACATTCGTGACATTCAAGGGGATCGGCTCGTCGGCAAGGAGACCATCCCCATCGTGCTCGGGCTGAAGCGGACTATGCAGTTGCTTGTGGGTGCCACGGTTATTCTGGGCCTGCTCTTTGTCGTGGCGCCTCTCAGCGGTTGGCTCAGCCCATGGCATGCCAGTTTTTTGTTGGGCGTCGGGTACCTGTCGGCAGTGGCCTACCTGATCACCCATCAACGTATCGCGCGTCGTTTTTTGAGCGAATCGTTGGTGGATGGAACCTTCCTGGTGTTCGGTGGTATTGCACTGGTCATCATGCTTAGTCGATCATCATAGCCGGTTTTGCCAGAGCTCCAGGGTGGTTCAGGGCAGATGGCCGCTGGAGCTCTGGTGAGCGGTCTCCTTGAGACACCATACTATGCTCGACATTGCGTTCATTCGGGAATTCCCGGACCTGGTCAAGGCCGGGGCAAGGAAAAAGCGGATACAGGTGGATGTCGACCGTCTGCTGGATGTTGATCGGCAGCGACGCAGCCTTATTACCGAGATCGAACAGTTGCGCGCCGAGCGCAATCGTACATCGAAACTGGTGTCAAGCCTTCCCCCCAGCGAGCGTGAGACCGTCCTGGCCGAAACGCGCGGCCTTACCGAACAAATTAGGCTCAGCGAGACAGCCCTAGCACCGCTCGAGGCAGAGTTCGAGCAGTTGATGCTCCAGGTTCCCAATGTGCCGGCCGCTGATGTGCCTGAGGGCCTGACCGATGCGGATAATGTCGAGATTCGGCGTTGGGGAGAGCTACCAACCTTCTCCTTCACCCCGCGCGATCATGTCGAGCTCGGAGAAATTCTCGACCTTATCGACGTCAAGCGTGCGGTCAGGATTGCCGGAGCGCGAACCTACTATTTAAAAAACGAAGCGGTGCTCCTGGAGTTGGCGGTGTTGCGCTTTACGTTGGATCACATGATGCGCCGGGGCTTCATCCCCATGCTGGTGCCACACCTGGTCAAGGATGAGGCGATGCTCGGCACCGCCTATTTCCCTGGCGGTGAGGAGCAGGCCTATCGCGTCGAAAAGGATGCGGTGAATCTGATTGGGACCGCTGAGGTGCCGTTAACCGCGTATCATTACGACGAGATTTTGAGTGAGACCGAATTGCCCAAACGCTATGTCGGCATGTCGGCGTGTTATCGACGTGAAGCGGGCACCTATGGACGCGACACTCGCGGCCTCTATCGTATCCATCAGTTTCACAAAGTGGAGCAGGTGATTATCTGCACGGCTGATGAACAGGTATCGATCGCGGAGCATGAAGACATCGTTCGCCACGCCGAGGAAATCTTACAAGCCCTGCAGCTGCCGTATCGCGTGGTGAATGTCTGTGGGGGTGATCTGGGGGCTCCACAGGTCAAGAAATACGACATCGAAACCTGGATGCCTAGCCGAGGGGGCTATGGAGAGACACACTCGGCCTCACGGTTTTATGACTTTCAGGCGCGCCGCTTGAAATTACGCTATCGTGACCGCCAGGGCCGTGTCCACTATGCCCATACCCTGAATAACACGGTGATCGCCTCCCCACGGATTCTCATTCCGATTCTGGAAATCTACCAGCAAGAAGATGGCTCTGTCATCGTGCCGGAGGCGCTGCGTCCCTATATGGGCGGGATCGATCATATCGAGCGCAAGAAAAAATGAACCGGCAGATGCATGCGGATGATCATTGCTTCTCCGTGTTTATCCGTGTCCAACTGTGGAAGCAGCTTTAATGGTTTTTAAGGATCCGCCATGAACGCCTTTCGCGACCAGATTGTGCAGTATTTAGCGTCCCGCGTGCCGCTTGATGAAGCCGACCTTCAGCGAGCCATCGAAGTCCCCCCATCGGTAGAGCTTGGCGATTATGCCTTCCCCTGCTTTCCGCTGGCCAAAGCTCTACGCAAAGCACCGGCGGTGATCGCCACCGAGCTCGCGGCGGCGTTTCAGCCAACGGCGCTCATCAAGGAAGCTCGTGCCGCTGGGCCATACGTGAATTTCTTTGTGGATCGAGTGGCCTATGCTCGTGCCGCTCTGGGGGTGATCCTGGCGCAAGACAGCGAATATGGCAAATCGACAGAGGGCGTGGGCAAGACGGTCGTGATCGATTACTCTTCCCCGAATATCGCCAAACCTTTTGGCGTGGGACACTTACGTTCCACGGTCATCGGTAACGCGCTGTATCGGATTCACGACCATCTGGGTTATCGGGTTATGCGCATTAATCATCTGGGTGATTGGGGTACCCAATTCGGGAAACTCATCGTGGCATTCAAACGTTGGGGTAATGATACGGACCTCACGACCCACGCCATTCAGACCTTGTATGATCTCTATGTGCGCTTCCACACCGAGGTCGAAACCCACCCTGAGCTCGATGATGAGGCACGCGGTTGGTTCAAAGGTTTGGAGGATGGCGACCCAGAAGCGCGGGCCATCTGGCAACGTTTTCGTGATCTCAGCCTGCTGGAGTTCGCCCGCATCTATGAGCGGCTGGGTATTAGCTTCGATTCGCAGGCCGGAGAGAGCTTCTACGAGCCCTTTTTGGACCAAACGATCGAGCGCATCCGGCAGGCTGGCCTGGTGAGTATCAGCGACGAGGCCCTCATCGTCGATCTCGGTCCCTATAAGATGCCTCCGTGCCTGTTGCGGAAGAAAGATGAAGCGACCCTCTACGCCACCCGTGATCTGGCCGCCGCCATGTATCGTCATGAGACGTATGGCTTTTGGAAGATGCTCTACGTGGTGGGCGCAGACCAGCGCCTGCACTTTCAGCAGGTGTTCAAAGTCCTGGAGCTCATGGGATTCCCCTGGGCGAAAGATTGCGTCCACGTCGACTTCGGGTTGATCCGCTTTCATGACGAGAAGATGGGGACACGCCGCGGCAACATCATCTTTCTGGAAGATGTGCTGGATCGCGCCGTTGAGCTAGCTGAGCAGATTGTGCATGAGAAAAATCCCGAACTGCCTAACAAACACCAGGTGGCAGAAGCAGTAGGGATTGGCGCAGTCATTTTCACAGACCTCAGCACACGCCGCGTCAAGGATGTCAATTTCGAGTGGGAGAAAGTACTGACCTTTGAGGGAGAGACCGGGCCGTACGTGCAGTACACGCATGCCCGTGCCTGCAGTGTGCTCCGTAAGGCTGATCAAGCGCCAGGACCCGATGTCGATTACGGTCATTTGACGCAAGACGACGCCTTCGATCTGGTCCGCCTGCTGGCTGACTACCCAGTTGTGCTTCGCAGGGCTGCTGAGAGCTACGAACCGTTCTTCTTAACCGATTACCTGCTCACCCTGTCCGAGCGCTTCAACAAATACTATCACAATTATCGTATATTGACTGATGACGCCGCGGTACGCGAGGCGCGATTAGTGCTCGTGAAAGATGTGCAACATGTGCTTGAGAGCGGACTCGCGCTGCTTGGCATCAAGGCACCAGAAGAAATGTAACTTGAGATGGGGAAGTTTTGACAACTCCGGGCCTACCACGACAGACGACACTTCTGACCAGCGAGGAATGACGCATGATTCTGATGCTCGACAACTATGACTCCTTCACCTACAACCTCGTCCAATACTTGGGCGAGCTGGGTGCCGACGTTCAGGTCTATCGAAACGATCAGATCACGGTGGCAGAGATCGAGCGACTTGCCCCGACGAAGATCGTCATCTCTCCAGGTCCATGCACTCCCACAGACGCGGGGATCTCTTGCGAGGTTATTCGGGAGTTCGCTGGTCGCGTGCCCTTGTTGGGTGTCTGTCTTGGCCATCAGTGTATTGGTGAAGTTTTTGGCGGGGAGATTGTACGAGCGCCCGCGCTGTTCCACGGCAAGACCTCGATGATTTACCATGATGGCAAAACGATTTTCCGTGGTCTACCCCATCCTTTTGAGGCAACGCGCTACCATTCGTTGATCATTCGCCGCGAGACGCTGCCTGATTGCTTGGAGGTGTCGGCAGAGACTGACGATGGGGTGATTATGGGCGTGAGACACCGGGAATTGCTGGTTGAGGGCGTGCAATTTCATCCCGAGTCGATCTTGACGCGTGAGGGCAAACCGTTGCTAGGGAATTTCCTATCCCAAGCGCCCGGTGTGGAACTCGAAGCGTTGCAACGATGAATCATGTGGCACTCGGGGGGCTTTCCCCATCTGAATGGGAGCATCCGACGGAATCGTTCGACAACGGAGTGCACGCGTCGGGACCGCTCGTGCGCTGACAGAAAATGCGCCCGCATGCTCCCGAACAGCTCAGCGAAGCCCACAGCCAGTCATCTTGTGTCTAGATTCTTAAGGACAAGAAGGTCGCCGAGAGTCCCCGCCGCATCCACCTCTATAATTTCCGGTTGGTCGATGAGATGCCCCTGCAGCGACTGTGGGCGGTTTTCCCGCGCATGCAGCCTTAGCATCGTCCACCACAGCCCCTTACGCTGAGTCTGTATGACGTCCGCTGGCGACTGGCCACGGGCATGTGTCTGCTAATGACCACGACTGCTTCAGGGCTTTGGAGTGAGCTCGGTCTGGTTGGCCCATGAGTGACACCAAACATAGGAGGAAACCGCTGATGAGCTACAGCCGACGAGCATTTCTGGCCAGCGGGCTCGCCCTTGTTCCATTGGCATCGGTGTTGGCCCAATCGGGCCATGACCACCACGGCGGCATGTATGAGCGGCTGCAGCAGCCGGGCCGTATCGATAAACCCGAGGTCGCTGCAGCTCAGAACGTGTTTGATAGTCCGACGCCCAAGGCGGCCAATCCAGGCCGCTGGATGGTGAAAGCGTCACTCCCGTTGCCACGTAGCGAAATGGCCTGGGCCACCGAATGTATTGGTCGCCTGCACCTTGTCGGTGGTTATGCAGAGCAGCGCGTTGATCGGCCCTATCACCACGTCTATGATCCAGCGAGCGATCGCTGGACGGTAGCCGCACCACTGCCACGCGGTGCCAATCATGTCGGCGTCGTTTGTATGGACCGCCGGCTGTACGCCATTGGCGGGTTTATCGAGCAGAATCGCCGGCCCCACAACGAGTGTTTCGTCTACGACGTCTCCACGGATCGATGGGAGCGGATTGCTTCTCTCCCCGCTCCCTGTGGCTCGGTGGCCTGCGTCACCCTTGGCGGTGTGCTGCACGGCATCGGCGGCGCTGTCGGTGACACTTCAGAGGCTAAGCGATCTGTCGACTGGCATCTAGTGTATGATCCAAAGGTGGACCGGTGGGAACAACGCGCGCCGCTACCGACCGGGCGCGACCATATTGGGGCTCTCAACGTCGGGGACCGAATATACGTCATCGGCGGCCGTGTCAATAGCTTCCATACCAACTCGAATCTGCATCATGTCTACGACCCGGGTCAGGACAAATGGGAGCCGCGTAATCCTCTGCCGACGGCGCGCTCCGGCCATGGAGCGGTATATTACCGCGGCAAGATTTTCGTGATGGGCGGTGAAGGAACGAACCGCGTGTTCGGCCAGAATGAGGCCTACGACCCGGAGAAAGATGCATGGGAGCAGTATGCACCGATGCTGACGCCACGCCATGGCCTTGGAGCCGTGGCTATCGGCGACGCCATTTACGTGGCGGGAGGTGGTCCGATCATGGGCGGTAGCGTCCAGAGCGCCGTGCACGAGGCTTTTACGCTCGGCTGATCTGGGTGTCATGCCTGCCTATCGTGTCGTGGTGCAGTACGGATGGCACCGTCCCACGTCAACGTGTCCAGCCGCGGCGTGCAGTGTATCTGGTCACCTACCTCACAAGCATTATGGTATGCTACATCTTGGCATGCACTACCTTCATACAGGGCCGTCTTCTGCGGGAGACACCCTTGAGTCTGCTATTCGGTTTTGATTGAGGCCAATCAACAGATCCAGGGACCAGAAAAACATCACCAATCAAGCGGGCTTTTGGCCTCTTTGATGGTGACACTCTTCACCGTATGGGTATAGATCATCGTGGTTCTGACATCGCTATGTCCCAGTAACTCCTGAATTGTCCGAATATCATAATTTGCCTGGAGCAAGTGGCTCGCAAAACTGTGGCGAAACGTATGAGCTGACGCGCGCTTATAAATCCCGGCTTTCCCAACCGCCTCCTTAATCGCCTTTTGCAGATGCGTTTCATGCAAATGATACCTCCGGTATTCCTCCGTCTTCTGAAGATAGGTGAGCTGTCTTGCCGGGAAAAACCATTGCCAGATAAACTCCTTTGCCACATTTTTGTATTTTTTCTCTAATGCATTGACCAGAAACACTCCCGCATAATTCCGTTCCAGGTCTCGTTGGTGCAGGTCTTTCAACGATGCAAGCTGCGCTCGGAGTTCAGGGAGAATCGTTGCAGGAAGCGGCACCGTGCGGTCTTTTCCGCCCTTGCCGTCATGAATGGTTAGGACCCCCGCATCAAAATTAAAGCAATGCACACGGAGCTGCAAACATTCCGAAAGCCGCAGCCCGCAGCCATACAACAGCTTCACCACCAGATCATACGGAGGCGGCAAATGCTGAAGAATCGCCTGAATCTCTTCACGAGATAACACCACCGGTACGTAGGGTTTTCGCTTCGCCCTGACCACCCCTTCCACCTTCCCAAACTCCTTGTTCAGCACATGTCTATAAAAAAATAACAGCGCATTGAATGCCTGGTTCTGGGTTGAGGCCGCCACCTTTCGCTCCACCGCCAAACACGTCAGGAACTCCCTGACATCAGCCGAAGAGAGCGATGCCGGATCCGTGCTTCGAGTAAATGTTTGAAAGTGCCGCACCCACTGTGTATAGGCTTTCAAGGTTTTCGGAGAATAGTGCCGGACCTGGATTTCATCGGCCAACCTGGTGTAGACCGCTACCCAGGAAACTCCCAGTGAAGTGTTCGCTACGTTGGAGGAAGAGACGGTCTTAGGAGACTGTTGATCAAGAAGCTTCCCCGCAGAACTGGCTTTTGGAGAGGCGCTTGTTTCACTGGGTAATGAGTCAGGACGATGCGACGATCCATCGAGAGCCTTCTCCGAAGGATCGTCTTTTGTGAGCGCAGGGACATCGCTGTGGGAATCCCTGAAGCGCATCAGCTCGTAATACAGCGAGACCGCGTGTGACGCCTGCTCTTGTTGCGCCTTAGTTTGCTTCTTCTCCTGTAATTTGTGGAGAAAACGAGGAAGACTCTCTTTTTGTGCGTGGGGAAAATGATACTTCTGACAAAAATCCAGATAATAGCGCAGCCATTTTGTATAAGCCGCATATGCGGGTTTGGGAATCGCGGCGTGCCCTAGACACGTCTCAAATTCTGTCCGTAATGCCGAAGGAAGATTGAGCATAGGGAGTTCTCCAGATGTATACTATCCTTCCGTATGACATGTTATACAGAAAGTAGAAAATAAGATGGCAGAAAAAATTTGTCAAGAAATTCTGCACAGGAGTATGATCAAATCCCCAATGTAGCAGTTTCCGGGAAACCAGGGTTCGTGGCGCTCAATATTGATCGCGCCCAGTTAAGCCGTCGCAGGCGGCTTAACTATTTGTCGGCTTTCTCCCCTGAAAGTCTCGGAGAACCGCAAAAAATGAGGAACGATGTGGGAGGTCACGGCACCAATGAGCGACCACAAACCAGAGAGCCTATTGCCACATAGAGACACTGAGAACCTTTCAACGTCGTGGAGTTATCCAGAAACTGTAGAATAACTTGTTCCCCCCTCCGCTTCGCTCCGGGGGGAATGCGCGAGTTGAGCAGCGAACTCCTGGTTTCCCCTCCGCTCCGCTCCGGGGAGAACCAGGAGTTCGAACAGATGCCCCTGCGGGGCACTGCTCAACTCGCGCATTCGGCTATGTGCGCTACGCACAACTACAGGCGCGTGACCACCTACACCACGTTAGGGGGGACCATCATGAGGGAATTCACAGACAAAGTGGCCGTGATCACAGGCGCCGCCAGCGGCATTGGCCGCGCCCTCGCCGAGCGGTGTGCGCACGAAGGGATGCGGGTCGTGTTGGCGGATGTGGATGTGGACGCCTTAACCGCCACCGAAGCGGCCCTGAAAGCCACAGGCGCCCCCGTATTGGCGGTGGTGACCGACGTGTCCAAGGCCCAGGACGTCGAATCCTTAGCCCAGCGGACCCTGACGGCCTTTGGGGCCGTCCATCTCCTATGTAACAATGCGGGGGTGTGGGGTGGGATCTCGGCCTGGGACAGCCCTCTGGCGGATTGGGAGTGGATCCTGGGGGTGAACCTGTGGGGCGTCATTCATGGGCTGCACACCTTTGTCCCCCTCATGCTCGCCCAAGAGACCGAGGGCCACATTGTCAACACCGCCTCACTCGCGGGGTTCATCACGGGGCGGGGGCCTGCGGTCTACCGCGTCAGCAAGCACGCAGTCGTAGCCCTGTCGGAAATCCTCTACCATCAACTGGCCCAGCGCGGGGCCCAGGTGAAGGTCTCGGTCCTCTGCCCCGGGCCGGTCCGTACCCAGATCATCGAGGCCGGGCGCCATCGTCCGCGGCATTTGCCAGCGCCAGGGCCACTGCCTCCAGCATCCGGGGTCGTGCGCGAGGCGAAACGCCAGGAGGTGGAGGCCGGCATGTCGCCCGCCCAGGTCGCCGCGCAGGTGTTCAACGCGATCAGAGCGGACAAATTTTATGTCCTCACCCACCCAGAGGGGAAGGACTGGGTCCACACCCGGATGGAAGACATCCTCCAAGAACGGAATCCGACCCTTGCTGGGCCATAAACACGTCGGATGTCGCGGCAACAGGGCATCTGCGCTCAGGCCCTCGTGAGAGCGCTCCTGAAAATCGTCTATGCGCCGCGCTTGGGACCAACTCAGTGCCGAACCCTTATGAGGCCCCCATTTGTCAAGAGACAGACCACCTCTCAGAGCGGAGTTTTCGGTTTTTTTCCGCCTGTCTTCCCCTGGCAAGGTCAGCGTCCGGGCTCGTGAGCTCACTTGAGTTCCGTCTACAGGTGCAGATGCAGTATGCGGCACCAAACCCTGATTGAGGGTCTACCGCCATCGCGATGGCGATTGCAGAGAGACGTGGTCCCGTCCTCTGCGACCTCGCAACATCTCGGTGCCCTCGTACCGTCCTACTCAAAAGAGCGGCGGCACGTTTACCGTGCGCCCGGTCGCTTCAGGCTCGGGAGAGGGGCAGCACACGTCACCCGTGTGCGACCATCGCCGCATGTCTAGGAGCCGGAGCGGGTGTCCAATCAATCGCAGAGGGCTCAAGGGGTATGGCCTATGTGCTCCGGCGCGGTCACTGACGCCGCGAGACCATCATGGCAGCGCACTTGCCTCAGGCTCCCCCCGTGCACGTCCAGTGAGGCGTCAGGCTCCCCCGCTCCGCTCACGACGCAGGGAGAACCGTGTCCATAGCGACGGCCTTTTGGCGTTTTCACATGTCAGAGACGGCACGCCCCCGCTGCGGGGCTAGGAGCGTCAACGCGTTGCCCTGGCCGTGTTTTTTCGCCAATCGGGTCAGGGACTTTTGGCCTGCAGAATTGTCCCGGCGACAGCGCCCAGCCGCTTCCGAGCAGGCCCCCTGGAGATCGGCCTGGCCGCTCTTGGTCCCTGCGGGCCCGTCGCGTTTGCCAGCCGATGCTGTGGCCCACTTGACGAGGCGGCCATAGGAGACGAAATCCTGAACGCTGGGGAAACGCTGGCGGTCGTGGATCGCAGAGCGCAGGACGAGGCTCAGGATTTTCCCGATTCCGGGCACCGTCTGGAGCAGCGACACCGTGTTGGCGTTGTGCGGCTTCGCCGCTTTGACGATGTGCCACTCGAGAGCGCTGAGCAGCGGGTCATCGCACTCAAGCAGCGCCAGGTCCACGGCCAGACTCTTGTGCACGGCGGCCGCAGCGAACCGCTCGGCGACACCGTCGCGGTTCGCTTTGTAGGCCAGCTTTTTCCCAATCGCGGGCAGGTGGTACTGGCTGTTGGTGTGCTGGCGGTGCGCCAGCAGCTCCGCCCGTTGCCGGGTGAGATACATCCGGCGCCGGAGCCGGTCACGGGTCGCCCGCATGTCGGCGGGATAGACGTAGGCCTGGGGGAGCCGGCCCCCACGGAGCCACACGGCAATCTTGTGGGCGTCGATCGTGTCGTGCTTGGCCTTGCCGCCATGCATCGCTTTCATATAGCGCGCGTGCCCGAGGACCACAGGGATCCCGTCTGGAGCACAGAGGTCCGCGAGCCCGTACCAGGTGACGAGGCATTCGACGGCCACGACCAGCTCTTCCCGAGAGGGCATGATGGCCTTGAGACACGGCTCCGGACGAGCGTTCATGTTCCGGTGCAGCATGATCGCGCCATCCTGGTCCAGGATCCAGACGTCCAGGCTGCGGGCGTGGAGGTCGAGGCCCCAATACGCCCGATGCTGTTTGGTGTAAAATCGCCTGAGGTCTCCTCCGCGTTCGTGAGTGAGCCTTTTCCCAGCGCCAGCATACCACCGAGGTCTGCTGAGGGGGAGGCCTCAAGAAGTATCAAGCGCGTGCAGGCGACGGCATACAGCCAACGCTTCGCTTCGGCTTCCCACCGCGCCTGACGCCCGGCGTTCGGCTTCTCACAGTGCAAGGCACCCCTGAATATTGAGTGGGTGAGATGCGCTTCAGGTATAATGTCATTCCATGGCAATCATCGATGACATTCGCGAGAAAATTGTACGCGGTCAGTTCGAGTTCTCCCAGCACGCCGTTGACCAAAGTATCGTGCGCCA
Source organism: uncultured Nitrospinota bacterium (assembly GCA_963707985.1). Lineage (GTDB taxonomy): Bacteria > Tectomicrobia > Entotheonellia > J063 > CAVPRW01 > CAVPRW01. The sequence continues at coordinate 82,654 of CAVPRW010000011.1, forward strand.
TATCAGTGTCCAAGAACTGCGTGTGGCCATTGCCGTTGGCGAAATCATCGAGGATTATCCCACGGACAAGTATGGGCCAAGCTGCTTACTGTTCGGGGTGACCTTGGCTCGCCGCCCTTTGCATATCCAATGCAGCTATCCCTCACGTCCTCTGGTGAAGATCATCACCTTGTACGAGCCTGACCCGCAACGCTGGGTCGATTTCAAGGTGAGGAGAACCTCCAATGAGCAATGAAGTGTGGCAAGAAACCTTTGAGGAACAAACAGTCACCTATGTCCTTGAGCAGCAAGGGAAGGTGCTCATCATTGAGCATGTTCCTGCGCGCGTGTGCAGAGAAACGGGCGAACGTCTGTTTGCCCCAGAAACGGTGGAACGCTTGCAACAAATTGTCTGGGAGCAAAGAACGCCAACCCGCATAGTGGAGACGCCCGTTTTTGAGTTTGTGGCATAGCGTATGCCCAAGGCCATGGAGGGGCAGCGCGGCATTTCTCGGCAGCTCCTGGGCCGAACAAGGCGCTGCAGGCGACGGCTTACAGCGCTCGCTCGTCCCTCGCTCCCGCTTCCAGCCGCGCCTGAGCTTGTGCGTTAGACGCCTACGGCGCGAAGAAAAAAGCGCAAGACAATCGCACCACCAAAGCGTAGACTCTTCCTCATCATTCAAAGAGCCCTCGCAGCCAGAGGAGGGAACGCATGAGTCAGACACTGATTCTCGAACTGAGTGAAGAAGTCTACACCATCATCCAACGTCAGGCAGCAGTCGCTGGCACGTCACCAGCGCACTGGCTGGCTATGACCCTAGAACAGCAGTATAGCCGTGTACATGCGGGGCAAAGCGCATTGACGCACCACACCGCAGCCGACCAGCAGGCGGCACGGGCACGCTTTGAGCGGCACTTCGGGGAGGTAGACCTCCCTGACGCAGCGGGTGTAGACAACGAGCAGATCGACGCAGAGCTGGCGCGAGAGTATGCCGATACGCATGAGGCACCCTGATGCTCTTGGACACCTCCGGGCTCCTGTGCCTCCACAATCGCGCAGAGCCACTCCATGGGCGCGCGCGTACGCTCTACCACGCTGCGCAGGTACGATTGACCCACAGTTACGTGTTGGCGGAATTCGTAGCCTTGGCCCATGCACGGCGTCTTCCCCGTGTGGCCGCTCTCAGCTTTATAGTAGACCTTGTGGGGAATCCCGATATCGAGACCATATGGGTGGACGAGTCACTGCATCGTGAAGCGATGGCCCTGCTGTTGGCCCGACAAGACAAAACCTATTCGCTATGCGATGCGGTAAGTTTTGTCTTGATGCGTCAGCGGTACCTCACGGAGGCGTTGACGACGGATCGCCACTTCCAGCAGGAGGGGTTCCAGCGGCTCCTGATACCCGCCCCCTCCTGAGTCACCTATGGGCGTTGTAGGGAGGCTCCTCACGAGCCGCTGCAGAGTTACGCGAGAGTCGGACTCGCATAAGTCGGTTGTCCCTGCTCAAAGCTGCGTCTAACAACCGCCTGCAGCCGACTGCCTCCAGCATCCGCTCCGCTCCCGCTTTCGGCAGCGGCTGAGGCGCAGCGTTGAACTAAACCGCTGCGCGGTAGGCTTCTATAGGTTTTTTCATATGACTTGATACGAAAAATTTCTCGACCTACTCGACTTACCCATGTACACTCTGGCATTGATATCGACACCCACAACCATGCTCGACACCGACAGTAAGATCATAGCTATGTCGTTTCAGGGGAAAGATTTTACTCCAGCAATGAAACAATTGGTCATGAACCTCAAACTCCATTTTGATGAGGAGAGGAAGAACCATAAGGAAGTATCGACCAGGAATCCCACATTGCGCACAGCCCAGGGCCTGGATATTGGAGAAATCACGGTCAAGAGAATTATGGCCGAGTATCGTCACCATGGGCACACCCTCGAGGTCCAAGCGGCGAAACCGCGTGGGAAACCTGATTATCGTGCGGCCGTGAATCTCCAACCCGTCATTCGTGAGTATGTACGGACCAAGAATTTAGCTGGCCAACGTGTCGGTGTGGGGAAACTTCGGCAGTATCTCATCGAGACCCATGATGCCGATATCCCTCCCGTGACGCTGTGGCGGACGCTGCAGCGATGGGGCTTTACGTATGGCACCGGGAAGCGACGTTCGGCTCTGAAAGAACGAGATTATGTTGTCCTCGCAAGACGACGCTACCTGCGTCAGAAAAGAGCCAACCGCAACCCCGATGGCAGCCTGAAACGGCCAGAGGTTTACCTCGATGAGACCTTCGTGAACAAGAACCATTCAGGGCAGTTTACTTGGTATCTTGAAGAAGATGGGCCGTGGGTCAACAAACCATCTGGCAAGGGGCCACGGCTGATTATTGTCCATGCCATGACGGTCGCAGGATGGGTCCCAGGGGCCGAGTTGGTCTTTGAGGCCGCGAAACGGACAGGGGATTATCACGGGCAAATGAACTGGGAGAATTTCTCAACGTGGTTTTCCGAGCAATTGCTCCCTCATATCCCGTCACGCTCCCTCATCATCTTGGACAATGCCCCTTACCACAATGTCTTGGTGGAAGACGCGGTCCCCACTCCCCAGAGTCGTAAAGAACAGCTCTGTGCCTGGTTGACCCGGAATGATATTCCCTGGACGCCTGACATGTTGAAACCGGAACTGTACGAACTCTGTAAAAAATTTGCTCCCGCTCCGGCATTTCGACTTGACCAATTAGCCGAAGCCGCTGGGCACAGCATTCTGCGGACACCGCAGTATCATCCGGAACTCCAGCCTATCGAGACATGCTGGGGCATCGTCAAGAACCACATGGCTGACCATTGTGATTTTACCACCCGCAACTTTCACCAACAGTTGCCGATTGCGCTCTCGCAGGTCAAGCCAAGCACATGTAGAAAACTGATTGCGAAGGTCGTAGAACAAGAAGAAAAATACTGGGCTGAAGATGCGCAACTCTACGAACACGATTTCGATGAAATTTCTGATGAGGAGGAGTGGGCGCTAGACTAAAAATCGTATCAAGTCATGCGAAAAAGTCTATAGTCTCTCCTGCTGGGGTCCTTCCTTGCGTTCCTTCTTTCGCACGACTCAGTGAGGGAAGCTATCTTCCCTGTTGAGATCCTCGGTCAAGTCGGTGATGCGTGCCGCCAGAACGTCTGTGACGTCCAGGGATGCAGTTTCCATGGCCACCACCGAGATCACTCGAACATTGGCTTGCTGCGTGCCGGCCTGGATGTCCTGTAGCAACCTGGTGCGACACCATTCGGCAATAATGCGTACCAGTCTCACACCAGCCCCAGCATCCTCCAGTGGCTGCTGCACCACCCAACCCAGCACCGGGAACCAGAAATCGGTGCCGCGCACGGTCTCTTGCCTGAGCAGAGCGCTGAGCACCGACTGCCGTGTGGCAATCCCAAGCTGCTGGCAAACCAGGTCGTCGACGCGTTGGACCGTGTCCAGCTTCGCAGGGATCTGGAAAGACCTGTGCAGAAATATTTCCTGCTCGCGCGTGTTGTTCCGGAGATGTTGACTCGCCATAGCCGGAAATTCGGTCACCCGGCAGCCTGCCGTACCGAACGCTATGGCCTGATAGATGCACCGGTCTTTCAAAGTGTAAAACTCATGTTGAGCGGTTGATAACTCCGCCCGCTGACTACGCCGGTCCAGCAGTAAATTGACCATGCCCGGTATCTCAAGCCGCTTCGGTGCAATCGTTTGCCAGCTCGCATAATGAGTCCACGCAGCAGCCTGGCCATGCTGATGCTGATGCAATGCCACTACCGGATCGAGCCGCTCGGCGGCGGCGAAGACACTGTGCAGCCAGGCCAGTGCTGCCCTGTCGGTATTGGCCCTGACCAGAACAGGCTCGGGAGCCTGTTGCCAGTGCCGATGAAAAAAGTGTTCTACATCGTGGAGATGGGCCAAACCCTGGGGTATTTGTGCGGCATCGCCAGCGCCGATCAGCACGACTTTGCCGGGGAAATAGCAGGTGTGTGGCGGATATTCCGGAAAACCGGAGTGGCTGGCAGCATGCAGTTCGACCGTCCAGCCGTCACTGGCCAGACGACGACCATGGTAGGCAATCGTCCCCCAGGGAAGGGCACAGATCCGATCATCGTCCGTGAGCAGACGGACACGCAGTGGATAGCGCGTCGGATCGGCCCTGGGAAGGCTGCCGAACGCTGCCCCCAGGATTTCGCCGCTTTGCCGCACATCGCTTCCGAACAGTAGCTGGAACAGATCTTCCCCATCAATGGTATGGCCGGGATAGTGGGACAACATTTCAGGGGTAGGGCAGTCGAGCGCAGGACGTGCAAAATCGGGCGCCTGAGGTAACGAAAACCGGTGTTCCCAATAGTCTCGGCGGGCATGGAACATTATGGCCAGTTCGAAGCGTGGGCCGGTTCGGCGCGGCGGCCCGGCCGGTATCGGATCAAGCCATTGCGTGACCCGCTCGGCAAGTCGAGCATAAATTGCGGCCCTTTGGCCCTGATCGAGAGTATCGAGCGGCTGTCTTGGATTATGCGCACCAAGGTATGCCTCCAAGTCTACGGTGCGATGCTGGCCGTCCACTTCAAGCGTAACATTGAAGGCGCCGCTGGGGATCGCGGTGACATACAGAGAGGCGAGCCTGAGCGCTTTTGCTTCAGCCTGTTGCACCAGATACGGCAGTTCGTGTTGTCGAATGTACTCCGAGGTGAAGAAACGATTGCTCACCAGGAGAATGCCAATGCTCGATTCCGCGAGCCCCTGCTGGATTTCGGGGTGAAACCTGTCGCCAATGTCAATTTTTTGGTCATCCAACCAGAGATTGCTGGCTATCCTGGGCACAGCCTTCAGCACCGGCAACAGTTCGTCCAGAAATGACTTATCGCTATGGCTGTAGCTCATAAAGACTTTGTGTCGCTGCATGGGGGGTTTCCCTGACCTTACCACCTGTACTTCGTCGGCTGAACATCGCCTGCTTGGCTACGTACACCGCCAGGACGGCACTTCCGTGACATGCTCTGATGATGGCGCGAGCCGCTATAGGTCAGAAGAACGGAACAACCTCGGACGACAACGCATTGTCTGGCCTAGAAGCCCAGCTCCCAGATGTTCTGCAACTCAAGCACAAATCCTGGCAGGACAGTTTCCCCCGAAATTGCGATAGGATTGTCCAAACGCTCAACCGGTTGGTTCGGACGATACACGTATATGGCTCGGTTAGCGGCATCGACAAGCCAGCCCAAGCGTGCGCCATTGTCGAGGTATTCTTGCATTTTCGCCTGGACAGTGCTCAGGCGGTCCGATGGCGAGCGGATCTCCACCACGAAGTCGGGGCAGAGTGGTAGAAATTTTTGTTTCTGTTCGGGGGATAAGGGGGCCAGACGTGAGCGCAACACCCAGGCAGACGTCGGGGGCACGCATGGCACCGTTGGGCAACAAATAACCCGCGGACGATCCGGTGGTAACGCCGGTACCATCATGCCAGGCCCACTGCGTTAACAACGTCACAAGAGTGATGGTGCGATTCCCTGTCTCCCATCCCTCAGGCGCCATGATCACCAAATCCCCCTCGGCTGTCCGCTCGATCCACAGCTCCTGATTGATCTGGCACAACTCAAACAATTGGTCATCGGTAAGCTTGATGACCGGCCGCAAATGCAAGAGAAATCTATCGGGCTCAACCTGATTGATCACCTTGGTTGTAGCTGCGTTTTTTGATGTGATTTCTGCAGACATCTCCACGGTCTCCATAAAGGCCCACACCATGCTTCAAAGCGCGGGGGGGTGGAGAAGATTTCGGCTCCTTGGGCGTGTGCGCGCAAGTGTAGCGAGCGTTGCTCGATGTGTCAATGTAACTCCTCGAATGGTCAAGAGATGAACCCGCTACCATCCTTCTTCTCCCTATTGTTTCAGCTTGGCTCACAGCAGGAGATGATACCCAAACTAACCTGAAGGTAAAGCATTACGACAACACTGCTTTTTCAACTCTGTACGAGAAATAGTAGCGCCGAAGACAGCATGCCCCCATTGTTTTTACGGGACAAAGTCGGTATAGCAGAGGAGACAGGATTGTTGGTCAATCCCTTGGGTACGCAGCGAGTGAGACTTGATGTCCAAACAGCGATCACTCCAACAGCCCCCCTGAGTGCCCTCCATGATCTGCTGCCAGACATCTATTTCAGCTATTTCAGCAAGCCGTCAATGCCTCGCTATACTATTCAGGTTCGACCATGTATGCTGCGGACTTCTGAAAGGAACGGCTAGGCGATCTGTTTGATGCGGACTGTGGCACTGCTCGTGGGCGTGGTCCTGCTCTCCGGGGGAATCGCCGGAGCCTGGAAGGTGACTGTCAATGGTCGCCCGACGAGTGATATGGATAACGCGGCGTCAGTGGGGGTAGATTCACATACCGGCAGTATATTTGTTGCAGGTCGTCGTCAGGTGTCCTCCGACCTATCGCAATTTCTTGTTGTGAAATTTGCTTCGGACGGTAGAAGAATATGGCAAGAGGTCGTCGAAGGCTCCGCGGACGTTGGTGTGAGGGCTGGTGCCGCAACGGTGGCAGTCGATTCCAAGGGCTTCGTGTTTGTGGAGGGCACGATTGGCAATAGGGATTCCGCGGCCGACTTCGTGATCATGAAAATCGACGGCCGGAGCCCGCGAAAACGCGTACTCTGGACACGGGTGGTCAACGGATTCGGATTCGATGACAGCGTGAACGCGATGGTGCTCACACCCGATGGCGGAGTGGCGGTAGGTGGACTTGTGAGCATCGCCAGTGGAGCGCACAATTTCTATCTGAACGATTGGAGGGTGAATGGTGCGGACATCGGCACATCCCTGAGCATCGCTTCCAACGGTGACATTGTTGCCGGGGGCACGACTGCCCAAGCTGACTTTTCAGTCTTCAGATTCAGCGGGACAGGCATTCCTTTGTGGCAGACAATCATCGATCGGGGGGTTTCTGGCGCGCTTCGCACGGTCGCTATTAGCGTCCATGGCGATATTATCGCTGGTGGGACTCTGAGGCCGGCCTCGGGCCCCCATAACTCTGCATTTTTCGTTGCCTGCCTTGCTGCAGACGGACATGAACGCTGGCGCTATGAGAGCCCTCGCATGGCCTCCTTTCTTGAGGCACGCGCCATAGCGTTTGACGATCGCGGCAACCCTGTCGTCACCGGGTGGACGCAGGAGAACCCGGCGGCGCTCAGCACCTTTTCGGTGATCGCTTTCAACAAAGATACGGGCGGTGTTGTGGAACATGCCGATCATAGGGACCGCACCCTTCACGAACGCAGGGAATGCTGTTGTAGTGCTCCCCCAGACTGACGCGGCGATAGCCGTCGGTGTGACGCAGAACGACCGTTCGTCGTTCGATATGACGGTGGCCAGTATTACAGCAGGACATGAGGACTGGCGGCAGGTCATTACCGGCCGCGGAAAGCGTGTTGATCGCGATGATGCAGTCCTTGCTATGAGCATCGATCCGCGGCGGAAGACCGTTGGCTTGGCGGGCTATGCCCAGATCACAGCTGCTGGTCTACTGGGAACGCCACACGAATTCAGGGTCGTGAAGATTGGACACAACGGTATCATCGCCTGGAAGTATGATCTTGACGATCAGTCCCTGCATCTCGACAATGCCGCGTTGGCCCTCACAGTTGATATGAGCGGTGATTTCTTTGCGGCTGGCGTAATCACCGAGAACCCCACTGGGCCGGATAGGTTTGCCGTCGGATTGGATGTCGACGGCGGCGGCCTCGCGTGTGGTTCACGAGCGCGGAATGTGGCCTCTCGTTCGATGGTGCTGTCACATGTGCTTGACGAGAGCATGGGGAGGCCTGCTAAGTTGTTGATGCGGGAGCCGTAGATGCGGATACACGCTTGACCCAGCCTGCCGCTTCCGGCTACCATGATGCACGCGAACACTAAGTGTCCTCACCAACAGAGGAGGAGGTCATGGCGAGCACGTCTACTACACAACAGACCTATAACGTCGGCGGCGTGATGCTGCAGCAGCCCTTCAAGATCCGCCGGCTGGGCCATTTCGGTTTCAACGTCGCCAACATGGAGCAGGCGGTACACTTCTATCGCGATCTCCTGGGGTTCAGGGTCTCAGATATCCTGGACTTTAAGCAGCTCCCGCACATGCGCGATGCGCTGCAGCATGTCGAAGACGGTCGGGGATACTTCTTCCATCATGGCCATGACCATCACACCTTCGTGCTGTTCCCCAAGCAGGTGATGGATGCATTCATGGCGGCCGGTGGCGGCGGCGGTGGCGGCGGTCAGGTGACGATCAACCAGATCACCTGGCAGACCGGTTCGCTGGCCGAAGTCGTACACGGTGCGCACTTCTTCCGAGACAGGGGAATCCCCATCCAGCGGGTCGGACGCGACATGCCGGGAAGCAACTGGCATGTCTACCCCAAAGACCCCGATGGCCATGTCAACGAGCTCTATTACGGCATCGAGCAGATCGGCTGGCTCGGACGCAGCAAGCCACAGGCGATGTATTACCGCAAGTTCAGTGAAGAGCCCTCCCTGCCCCAGATGTCGGAGGAGGCGGAGGTCGAGGAGGCGGTCCAAAAGGGCATCGATATCTACTCGGGCTTTCGCGACGAACCGACCCTTCCCGCCAGATACGATGTGGAAGGGGTGATGCTCGCCCGTCCCTTCGCCATCACCAAGATCGGCCCGGTCGGCCTGTTCGTACAGGACCTGCAGGCCGCCCTGGACTTCTACGTCGACAGCCTGGGATTCAAGCTCACCGAGGAGGGGGCATATCGCGGCTATCGGTTAGCCTTCCTCAGGCATGGCGCCGAGCATCACAGCCTGGCCCTGTTCCCCAGGGAACTGCGGCTGGAACTGGGGTGCAGCCCGCACACGACCTCAGCGTCGTTTGGGATCGAGGTCGGGAGCTACAGCCAGTTACGTCATGCGGTCGCCTTCCTGAAAGAACAGGGCGTGACCTTCAAGGAACTGCCGTCGGAGCTTCATCCAGGGGTCGATTATGCGGCCTACGCCGAGGACCCCGATGGGCATCTTATCCAGCTGTATTATTACATGGAGCAGCTGGGATGGGACGGCAAGCCGCGGCCACAGGAGCTGAGAAGGCAGGTCAGTCGGGACTGGCCGGAGACGCTGGAGCCCCTATCGGATACGTATATGGACCAGGTCTACCAGGGTCCATTAGGGTAAGACAGTTGTCGTGCATATCTCGAATAAGGAGACAACCATGGCTATTACCCTGTCGCACGGCGGACCGACGATTTATCGCTCTGCTGCGCCTTCCAAGCACGTGTTGGTCGGCACCATTCAAGGAGTGGTGTGCATCGAGCGTGACCCCAATGGCCCGGGCTGGCATGTAGCCTCCCGCTCGTTGACCGATAAGCATATCCATGCCCTCCTCATCGAGCCCGATAGCGGCACGATCTTCGCGGGGGCGAATCACGGCTCGATGTTCGCCAGCAGCGATGACGGCCACACCTGGGAGCCCAGAGACACGGGTCTGACGGAGCATGACGTCTATAGCCTCGCCTGCACCCGAGTGAACGGTGGCACACGTGTGTTTGCCGGAACGGAACCGGCGCACCTGTTCTATAGCGACGATCTGGGCCGCAACTGGAGTGAGCTTCCGGCCCTACGATCGGTGGATATGTCGAAATGGGGCTTTCCAGCCCCGCCGCATATCGCCCATACCAAACACATCAACTTCCACCCGAGCGAGCCTCATACGCTGTTGATCGGCATCGAGCAGGGCGGCCTGCTGAAGAGCACCGATGATGGCCGCACGTTCCAAGTGGTCCACGGGATGGATGATGACGTGCATCGCATCGTGGTCAATCCGCTGAATCCTGACCAGATCCATATCACCACGGGCGTCGGCATGTACGTGACCGCCGATGGCGGCAAGACCTGGGAGCAATGGACCGATCTGCAGCACGAGATCGGGGGCTATCCCGACCTCCTGGTGCAGCATCCGCGCCAGCCACAGCTGATGTTCGTGGCGTCGGCCCGCAAGGGTCCAGGTGCCTGGTTTCAGGAGCATTATGCGGGTTCGCGTATCTCGATGAGCAGCGACGGCGGCAAGACCTGGCAAGCGGTGCGCCAAGGCTTTCCCGATCGGCTGCGGACGGCCTTCGAGGCCATGTGCCTGGAAGACTGGGGGGAATCCTTTTCCCTCCTGGCGGCAACGGCCACCGGTGAGGTGTGGTGCAGCGATGACGGCGGCGAGCATTGGACTGAAGTGATCAGTGGTCTGGCGCCGGTCTCCAAGGGGAATCATTACGCCGCCTTCGCGACAGCGTGAGGGCTCGCCCGATGCGCCTGGGTGTCAGGTCAAGCGACGCACTCAGGCAGCATAGGGAGATTCTCTCTTGCACCCGGCATTGCCCAGCCGACTGCAGTGGAGTATAGTAGCGGCTATTCGGGAGCCCATATCGGTTGTCGATCAATACAATGTCACACGTCTCTAGGGAGGGGATATCATGGTAAAGCCGAAGCGCATAGGACACCTGGTGCTCAACGTGAAGGACGTGGAGGCTTCCACCAAGTTCTATACTGAGATTTTGGGATTTGAGGTCTCGCTGCAGCGCCCAGATGGCTCAGGAACCTTTCTGACCTGTGGCAAGATCCATCATGATCTGGCGCTGTTCAAAGCCCCAGAAGACGCGGCTCCAGTGACGCCCGGCAGCCTCGGTCTGAATCATTTCGCCGTTCAGGTGGAAGACCTGGACGCACTCAAGGAGGTGTATCATACCCTCCAGGAGCAAGGTGTTCCTATCCAACGGACCACTGATCACACCATGACCAAGAGCGTCTATTTCCATGATCCCGACGGCAACCGCATCGAGTTCTTCTGCAACAGCTTCGAGACGGCCGCAGAAGGCTTAGCCGAGATGAGTCGCCCCGGCCGGAAGAACGCGGCGCTGGTGTTGGACTAGCAGGTACTTCCTGGCCCAGGCGACATGTCCGTGCTGGGCCAGGCAGTACCCTGCCTGCTCGTGTGAGGCATGGGCCGAGCAGCACGCACGCGATACCGTCGGCGCCACCAATCCCGCGCCACATACTGCTGGACTCAGGGCTAAGTTAAGGGGCTGTCGAAGTTTGGAAATGGATCAGCACTTGTGGTCTATGCCGGTCCTCGCCCCTAACTGTAGGTTCCCCGCCTTTATCATCGAGCATCTAGCCAACCGCACCGCAGTTTGATCGACAAGTTACCAGCACATCAACGCGGGATGAAACGACGGCCTCAACATCGACGCGCCAATAAAGAAAGCAATCCACGCATCACTTAATGTCGAGGGCCTCATGAACTCCGTGGGTTGCACTCGCAGGGGCACCGCAAGCTTAACGATCAATTTGGCCATAGTCGGGGGCCAATGGTGAACCCCAGAGAGGAGGCACCGATGAGCCTGGACAAACCGCAATATGTTTCTGACCTGGTTGTGTACCTGCTTCACGAGCTGGGCGTCGAGTATGCCACACTGAATCCAGGTGCCACGACGCGTGGGCTGCATGAATCGCTAGTGACATACGGGGGTAACAAAGCGCCCGAAGTGATCACCTGCTGTCACGAAGAGATCGCCGTGGCCATGGCTGAGGGCTATTATCTGGCCACAGGCCGGCCCCAGGCCACCCTGGTGCACAACATCGTGGGCCTGCAGCATGCCAGCAAAGCCATCTACGAAGCCTGGTTGAATAACGTGCCGATGCTCATTCTTGGCGGCACCGGGCCACTGGATGCCAGCCATCGGCGTCCCTGGATCGACTGGATTCACACGGCGCAGGTGCAAGGCCAGCTGGTCAGGGATTACGTCAAGTGGGATGACCAACCACAGGGAGCCTTGAGCGCCGCCGAATCCGTCCTTAGAGCCTATCAGATCGCCATGACCGACCCCAAAGGTCCGGTCTACCTCTGCTTCGATGTCGAGCTACAGGAGAGCCCACTACCCGAGGATTTTCAGCTCCCCGATCTGACGCGGTACCGCCCTCCGGCTCCTCCTGCGGGCAACGCTGAGGCCATCGCCACAGCGGCGCAAGCACTTCTGGAAGCAGAGTGGCCCGTGTTGGTGGTCGAAGGGCTGGGCCGGACATCGGGTGGAACCGAGGCGCTGCAATCCCTAGCCGAGCTGCTGGGCATCCCTGTGCTCGAACAGGGCGCGGCTTTCAACCTCCCCAATCGTCATCCTCTGAATCTCACCGGTGCCAACATGGAAGTGCTCAAGGATGCAGACCTGGTCGTCAGCATCGACGTTCGGGACATCGAAGCGGTCCTGAAGCGACCGGTGTCTGAGCCCGGAATCGTGCCTGATGGCTTACCGAGGACACCCAGTGGCTACAACCGACGCTACGAAAGTCTGACCTCGGCGGGGACCAAGTTCGCGCGTATCGGCGTGGCCGATTATGGCGTCAAGAGCTGGCCCAGCAGCTATGGCCGGCTCTACCCCGCGGATGTAGCCATACTGGGAGAGGCGACACAAGTCCTTCGAGAGTTGACGCGTCTATGTCGGGAAGGCATGACGGGCGCGGTACAGAGCCGGGCAGCGGCCAGATCGGCGCGCGCCGCGAAGATTCACAGCAGCACCTATGAGCGCTTTCAAAAGGACCTCCAAGAGCGCTGGTGGGAACAGAAGCCCACCGCGACCGCCCGGTTGGCCGCGGAGGTCTGGGAAGCCATCAAAGGTGAGAACTGGGTCTTAGCCCATGGCTCGCTGAGCGGCTGGGAGCGGCGGTTGTGGGAGATCACCGAGGCCTCGCGGTGCGTCGCCGGTGGAGGGGGGACCGGTACGGGCATGGGAGTGGCACTGGGGGTAGCGCTGGCGTTCAGAGGCACAGGCAACGTCTGCGTCAGCATCCAGAACGACGGCGATCTGCTCTATACGCCAGGCTCGCTGTGGACCGCGGCTGCCCACGATATCCCCATGCTGGTAGTGATGTTCAACAACCGATCCTATTATCAGGACGTCGGGCATCAGACCGCCATCACCAAAATACGCCAACGTCCTCTGGATCATGTAGGAGTGGGGGTCAATCTGGATCGTCCCGCCACCGATTTCGCCATGTTAGCCAGGAGCTTTAACCTTTATGGTGACGGCCCCATCCTCGACGTCGAGGCAATCCGCCCGGCCTTGGCACGTGGGCTCAAGGTGGTGAAGGAGGAGAGGAGGCTCGCTCTCATCGACACCATCACGCAGGCTCGGTGACGCGGAACACAGCGTATTGGGTAGTGCTCGCCTCTCAAGATTGAGATTGTCGAGAAACGCCCGCGCCTGGGCAAACTGCACATGATCGCTAGCCCCTTCAGCGCGCAGGGCCAGCAGGGCTTCATACAAGTTGACCGCTCTGGCTGGATTGCCAGCCAGCCCGGCGGTATGCGCCGCTCCGTAGAGCGCGAGGTGGGCCCGGCCGGAACTGGCTAGCCGAGGCCAGCACCAAGGGCTTCCAGCGCCGCAGCTCATTGACGCCGATGGGATCCTTCCCCTGCCAGAGGCCAGGACCGACCGGCACCGTATCCGCGTACGTCGTCTCGTCCAGCTGGAGGTACGCAATTACCCGGGCCGCGACAGCCCGGCCGAGTTCGAGCCCGGCACGGGCATCGCTTGGATACACGACACCGGCCAGCACACGGCTGTGCGCTGCTTCTTTGGCCACCTCAGCCAAGCGCTGCGCCTCCTCGGGGAAGAGATGGGCGAGTACAGCAGCGCCCGCACCAGCGGCGACCGCATGCTCACATGGATAGGACGGGCTGTGGGGCGCTGGCAGCACGGTCACGAGTTGAGCATCCGCCTCGCTGGGCCGGCGCCGGTTATAGGCATATTTCGAGTCCCAGGCGGCAATCAACGCATCGTGGAGCGCCACGTTCAGCATGGCGAAGGCGCGGATCCCGTCAACTCCGTTGAGATTCTGGGCGACGCGGGTGTCGATGAGCATGTCGTTCCAGCGGTGTGCGGGTGACCAGAAGTCCCAGTACCGGATGCGCTCGAGCGCGGCAGCATCGCGCTGCCCGGCCAGGGTGCGCAACTCTTGGATCTCGATCGCCGTTGCCTGGGCATCCGACGGTGGCGCCAGGCGGAGTTCCTGGCCCGAGGCGAGGACCCAGGTATGCCACCCCCCCGCACCCGGCTCGATGGGGCCCGTGGCCATCTGCGCTGAGGCAGTCAACACCACGCCAGCCAACAGGCAGCTTACCAACACCAGCACAATGTGACGGTTCGCTCGATGACCCATGATCAGTCCTCCCTTCCTCAGTGATCGGTTCCGCCACATGTCGTTCGACGCGGAAACCCATACATCCATGACGTATCACCGGCGCCAACGGTGACGATACCCCTCTCTCCGTTTCTCACGGTTGGACGCTCTCCTCTCTGCCCAGAAGCGTTCAGCGGCATAGAGGAGCTGGGGCCTCGGCATCCAGCGCGATTTGGGCATGGGACCCTTGGCCTCGCCCTCCAGACACCTCCCCTCGGCGTCGCAGTCATTCACCGCACTGTCTGTTCCCTCGCACGTCGGCTTGGTGCGAAGCCTGGCGCACCTGGATTATCATAGCCAGAATCATGTCGACAACTGGACATCCTCATAAGGTGCGGAGTAGGCGATCGACTTCGCATTCAGCCCTGAGACCGCCACGCGCGGACCCACGGCGCACAACAACGTTGGCTCCCAGATGGGCATGAAGCGTGCCTCGTCGTAGGCCTTCTGCTGAATCTTCTTGAGCAGAGCCGCGCGTTTCTCAGGGTCGCGCTCGGAGCTCTGCTGCCGGTACCACTCGTCGATTTCGGGGTCTTGCAGGAACGACTGGGACCCCCTGCTGTAGAAGAAGGCTTCAATGCGGGTCGCGGCACTGCCAGAGGCGGCACTGGCATGGCGCGTCAAGCCTTTGAGGGTCTTCTCTCGCTGTGCCGCCTGTATCGCTGCGCGCTCCATAGGGCGCACTTTTGTCCGGATACCCACGGCCGCCAGGTCGTTGGCGACAGCTTCGACGACGCTGGCATAGGCCAAGTCTGTGCTGCATTCACCGGCGTCGAAGCCATCGAGGTAGCCGGCCGCTGTGAGTAGTCGGCGGGCTTGACCGGGGTTGTAGCCATAGGGCTCCAGAGGCAAGGCAAACTCAAACCGACGCGGGATAATCCCCCCGGTGAGCAAGGCATAGCCGAGCATCTCGGCGTCGTTGATGGCCGGCCGGTTGATCGCGTAGTTCGCCGCCAGGCGCACCCGTATATCGGCCCAAGGCGACTGGAGGTTATACTGGTCCAGGAAAGCCATCCAATGTGTGGCCCCACCGAGTGCCGATTCGAGCTTCAGCTTGGGATCCAGGCGGACCTCTTCGGCCAGGGGGCCCAATAACCCATAGGCGACATCGGCTTCCCCTGTTTTGACCATTGCCAGGCGCGTGGTCGCGTCGGGCACACTCTTGAACACCAGGCGCTTCACATGTGGGACCTGGCGCCAGTAGTCCGGGTATGCTTCCAGCACCAGCTCGACACCCGGTTGGTGGGCGATCAGCCGATAAGGCCCGAGGCCAACAGGTTGGTTTTTGAAGGCCTCGTCACCGATTGTCTCAACATATCTCCTGGGGACAATCCAGCCCGCGCCGGTCGCGTTCGTGCCGTAAAAGGTCATAAAGTCCGACCAGGGCTCATGCAGGCGAAAGCGCACATGGTGTGCGTTGACGATCTCCACGGACTGCACCCGCTTTTTCAGGTCTGCGCTGACAGCGCCCTTGTAGCGCTCGAAGCTGAACCGCACATCCTCAGCGGTAAACGGATCGCCGTTGTGAAATTTCACGCCCTGACGTAACTCAAAATCATACGTCAAGCCGTCCTCGCTCTCCCTCCACGCGGTGGCGAGACTGGGAAACATGGGATCGTCGGGCATCGGTTTCAGCAAGGCATCATGGATGGCATACAGCACCATGTAAGGCGTGACCAGCGCCTGCGTCTCTGCAGGGTCAAACCAGGAGGGGACGATTGTGGTGTGGATAGCCCAGGTCATCTGTCCGCTGGGCGCCTTTTGCTGCGCCGATGCGCTCCGGCGTTGCGGCCAACCTTGGTACCAGGCCACCAGGCCTGCGGCACCTCCGAGGGCGCTCCGCAGTAGGTGGCGGCGCGTCATGCCTGTGGCTAGCAGTGGATGATCATGTGTCATACGGGCCCTCCTATGGGTCGATCTGCAGTGCCGAGTGCACTTCTCTGCTCTCCACCCCAGCCATTTCGACCTTCGGCCCAGCAGAGCGTTTGATTGGCCGAGCGCCAGGCAGAGATCGCGAATCGGTATCGGCTCGCAACCGACGAACGCTATCAATGAGGTTAATATAGGCCTCGGCGCAGCATGAGACGTAAGGCGTGGATGAGGATTTCCTGAGGACCGCGTGAGCATTTTCTTGCCCATGAGAGCAGGCAGGGACAACCTTGACTAGACTTTGTGCAGCGAGCTTCGCTACTATAGCGTGACGATTCAGGTATCGATTTTCCCTGCAGGACGACCCATCCCCCAGCTGGGAGTGGGATACACGTGCAAACCGTGTGGCGGTGGCATCCCGACACTTGATGCCGCGAGGGCCGCGCCGATGATCTACCGCTTTGGCGACTACGAACTCGACACCCAACTCTTCGAGCTCCGCTGCGGCGGCCTACCGCTGCCACTTGAACCGAAAGTGTTTGATTTGCTCGCCCACCTGATCCGCTATCGCGATCGCGTCGTGACCAAACCAGAGCTCTTGACCCTGCTCTGGCCGCAGCCAGTCCGTGAGCGATGCCGCGCTGAGCTACTGCGTCATGGCGGCGCGCAAAGCCGTCGGTGACAGCGGACATAGACAGCAGATCATCAAGACCCTGCATGAGCGCGGCTATCGTTTCGTCGCCGCGGTGGATGAGTGCCTCGAGCACAACACGAGGGATACTGGTGGCGTGGCGGACTCGTCGCGAAAAGGTGCTGGATCCGAGTCGCAGGCTGCCGACAGTCCTCTCGCTCTTGGGAGAAACGTCGCCGAAAGCCATGGATCCGAGTCGTCTGAGGACGAAGCCTGGGAGCCGAAGCTCGTCACAGTGTTGACGATCGATGCAGCCTGGCCATCTGTGACCCAGTGTGATCCCCTACCCGAGGTACCCTGGACAATTGTCAGGCGATGGCAACAAACCGTAGGCGAAAAGGTCCAGGAGTTCGGAGGACTGATTGTTCAGCAGGCGGCAGCGCCACTCATCGCCATATTTGGCATTCCACAGACCATTGAACAGATGCCGCAGCGTGCCGTGCAGGCCGCTCTTGGGCTCCGACAGTTGGTGGGAAACGGCCGTCTGCGTGACGCTGAAAGCCCAGGTCCGGAGATGCGCATGGCTATCCATACGGGCCACGTGCTGGTGGATGTCCGCGCGAGCGATCCCAGCGAAGCACTGCTCACGATCGGAGATACGCTGTCACGAGCGGTGCGCTTGCTCGGACATGCCGCACCGGGGGAGATCATACTGTCGCCCCAGGTTACGGGCTTGGTCGAGGGCTGGTTCGAGCTGCGCACATTAGAAGGACTGACAGAAACGGGCGGCTCTGACACCATTGGGGCCTCCGCCGTGGTCGGGTTGCGACCGAGACGCTCAGCGCTGGAGGTCTACGGGAAACGACCTCTGAGTCGCTTCGTGGGACGGGTGCGGGAATTGGCAGAACTGCACCACCGCTTCAGCCAGGTAGAAAAAGGCCGGGGCAACATCGTCGGCATCGTCGGAGAGCCAGGTGTGGGCAAATCCCGACTGTGCTATGAGGTATCCATACGGCAGCGTGCGCGTCGCTGGCTCGTCCTCGAAACCAGCCCCGTCGCCTACGGCAAGGGGATCCCCTACCTCCCGGTCGTCGACCTGCTCAAAACCTACTTCCGGCTTGACCCCGGCGACACGTCACGGACCATACACGGACAAGGTCATGACCAGGCTTCAGTCGCTGGATGAGGGGCTCCGGTCCATCGCGCCGCCCTTGTGCGCGCTCCTGGACCTGCCGGTGGAGGATGCCTCCTGGCAGACCCTCGACCCATCGCACCGCCGCCAGTTCACTCTGGACGCCCTCAAGAGCCTGCTGGTGCGAGAGAGCCAGGTGCAGCCTGTGCTCCTCATCGTCGAAAATCTGCATTGGATCGATACCGAGACCCAGGCGTTTCTGGATGGCCTGGTGAACAGCTTGCCGACCGCCCATCTCTTGCTTCTGGTGAATTACCGTCCCGAATACCAGCATAGCTGGGGCATGAAGCCCCACTATACTCCCCTGCGGCTCGACCCCCTGGGGCCAGAGCGCGCCGCTGAATTGCTGCGCTTCCTCATCGGGGAAGATGCCACCCTGGCGTCGCTCAGTCAGCACCTGATCGAGAAAACAGAGGGCAATCCCTTCTTTCTGGAGGAAAGCGTTCGCACCCTGGTCGAGGCTCAGGTCCTGGTAGGGACACCTGGGTCCTATCGCCTGACGCCACATACGGGGTCGGCCGCCCATGGCCGCCGTGGGGCGGGGAACTATCAGGGGTTGCCCCTGCCGATAGACATGCAAGTACCCGCCACCGTGCAGGCGGTGCTCGCGGCCCGCATCGACGCATTGGCGACCGAGGACAAGCGCCTCCTCCAGATGGCCGCGGTGATCGGCGTCGAGGTGCCCTTTCCGCTACTACGTGCCCTTGCCGAACAGAATGACGAACAACTCCGGACGAGCCTGTCGCGCCTGCAAGGGGCCGAGTTCCTGTATGAGACAAGTCTCTTTCCAGAGCTGACCTACACCTTCAAGCATGCCCTCACCCACGAGGTAGCCTACGGCACGCTGGTCCACGAGCGGAGGCGGACCCTGCATGCCCGCATCGTCGAGATCCTGGAGAGCCAGGCGGAGGGCCGACAGCACGAGCAGGTCGAACGTCTGGCTCACCATGCCTTACGGGGCCAGGCCTGGGAGAAGGTCGTGTACTATGCACACCGGGCCGGCACACGGGCGGGCGAGCGCTCCGCCTACGGCCCGGCGGGAGCATTCTTCGACCAGGCACTGGACGCCCTGGAGCATCTGCCCGAAAGCCATGAGACCAGGGCGCAGGCCTTCGATCTCTACAAGGCCCGCCAGCAAATGCACGCGGCACGCAGGGAACTCGAGCCGCTCCTGGCGTGTAGCGAGAAGCTATTGTCGCTGGCCGAGTCCCTGGGGGATCAATACCGATTGGCCCTGGCGCTCACCTCCCTGGGCAATGCCTGGTCGCAGATGGGTGACAATGTCCGAGGCCTTGAGTTCACCGAGCGCGGGCTGGCACTTGCCGAGACGGTTGGCGCGGTGGATTTGCTGGTCCAGCTACGCGTTGATATGGGGATGCTCTGCCGAGCCATCGGGGACTACCGCCGCGGGGTCACGGTGCTCAGACAGGCTGTGAAGCTGCTGCGGGGTGATCTGGCCCGCGAGCGTCTGGGCCGGCCGCTCTATCCGGCGGTGACTGCTGGCTGGCATCTGGCGACCTGCCTGAGTGCGCTCGGCGACTTCCGCCAGGCCTTCAGGGCCGCTGAGGAAGGTCTTCACGTCGCCAAAACCCTCCAGCAACCGGGTAATCTCCTCTTTGCCCATTTGAGTTACTGTGAACCCCTCCTCCAGCAGGGTCAGTTCCATAACGCCGTATCATGGCTTGAGCGCGCCATGGCGCTGCATACGTCGGACCAAAGTGCCTGGTACCCTATGACGGCTGGTGCGCTGGGCTTTGCGTATGCCATGACGGGGCGATTGGCAGAGGCCCTGCCACTCCTTGAGCAGGCGGTGGAACGTGCTCAGCGTGTCGATCGGCGCCGGGAGACGCAGTGGCGGGCCTACCTGAGCGCCGCCTACCTCCGGGCCGGCCGATTCCATGATGCACACGCCATGGCCGAGCAGTTGCTGGCGCTCGGCCGTGAGCGGAGTGAGCGCAGCACCGAGGCCAGAGGTCGTCATCTCCTCGGTGAGATTGCGATGCACTGCGACCCCCTGCCTGCGAAGGAAGCTGAAGCTCACTACCGGCAAGCCCTCGCCGTGGCCGAGGAGCTCGGCATGCGCCCGCTGCAGGCACATTGCCATCATGGCCTCGGGAGCCACTATGCGAAGAGTGGCCAGCAAGCGCAGGCGCGGGTCACGCTCTCCACCGCTATCGGACTCTACCGCGCCATGGATATGATTTTCTGGTTGCCCCAGGCAGAGGCCACGCTGGCGCTGATCGGAGGGGAAAAGGGGACGGTGGGCTCGTTATGACTTTGTGACGCTTATACGGTTATCATGTTCCTGTGGATGTAGCAGTGCTATGGCGTATTCACGAGCATGCGGGAGGGGAGGCCATGGTGAAAAGATGCCATGGAAGCTGTACCATAATCTTCTTGTGGCACCGAAGGGCGACCTCATGCAAAGTCCTGGCAGACGCTGGATGATTCAAGACCGTGATGGTCATCCAATTTATCTAACAGAAGAGCGATGGCACCATATCATTGAGGCCAACAACCACCCAGAGATGGCAGACTACGAGGACTATCTAAAGCAGACTATTCAGGGCGGTCGCCGACGTCAGGAGCCACTTAACCCGCGCAGGTATCGTTACGCCCTGCCATTCGACGAGTTGCCAGCTGGGTTCAACCATGTTGTGGGCATTGTCCTTTTTGGTTTTGATGTCAATGCTCAGGGTGAGACCGTACCGAACAACTTTATTGCCACGGCTTTTCTGAAGCACATGCGTCCGAGAGGTGGTTAAAAATGACACCCATGCCGTCCTACTCGTATGACAAGGAAGCGGATGTCTTGTACATTTCTTTTGCCTCTGGTGAGAAACCCACGGCAGCCGTGGAATTGAACGAGAATATCCTCCTGCGCTTTAACCTCGCTGAAAAGCGTGCCATTGGCTTGACACTGATGGATTTTTCGATATTGGTGCAGATGACGCAGCTGGGGCCACGCAGCTTCCCCTTGACTGGTTTAAAAGACCTCGAGCCGGAATGGCGAGAGGCTGTGATCGAACTCATCACACGGCCACCAATCAATCAAATCCTCCATGTTTCTAATTATATGCCATCGATAACTGAGGAGATCCCCATCACATCGGTCGAAAAGCCGCCTATTCCGATTACCGTATGACGACAATACCCTTAGTGGCCAATGCGCACTCGCCCTACCATCGTACGGGAATTTGTCGATCTCACTGTGGTGCAGAAGAACCAGCGGCTTGGATCTAATCTGCGTCTTATGTGGATACTTCGCACCTGGCACGGCATCGAATTGAATGGGTTTGACGCTCTGGGGTCTATCACTGCCCTTCAGGTCATAGCGTTTCATCAGTGACGCCGAAACTCAGATACATCTGCCATCCCCTGAGTGGCTATGCCGCTCAGCCATTCGGGTTATGCAACAAACATCGAAAGTATGCACAGGCAGCATGAGGGACAGCATACCGTGGGGGTGCTTCTTGTTGTGGTTTAATCGGAAAGAGGCCGTTCGAACACATGCGTTTCCTATCTGCGGGCCCTTCAATACCTGACGAGTTACTGATCGCGCGAGACGAGGGCAGAGTTGTGTTCTTTTGTGGTGCCGGAGTTTCCCGTGCACGTGCAGGGCTGTCCGACTTTTTTGGATTGGCTCAACGCGTCATTGACACCTTGGGAGTGACGGCCGACTCTCCCGCTTGGAAGATCATCGAGGAGGCGCGCGATATAGAGTTCAGAATGGGCGTGAGCGGGCTTATTTCTGCCGATCGAGTGTTCGGGATCCTCGAACGTGATTTTCTAGTTAGAGACATCGAAGGCGCTGTCGCGAAGGCCCTGAAGCCGAGCCCGGCGGCCGACCTTTCAGCACACCGGATGATGCTTGATTTGGCGAGGGATCCATACGAGAAAGTTCGATTAGTCACGACCAATTTCGATTGTCTCTTTGAGGCCTGCGATAGCACTCTCAAAAGTTGGCAACCCCCTCGATTGCCTGACCCCCAACGTTATGAAGAGTTTGAAGGAGTTATTCATCTTCACGGTCGCGCGAATGAAAGTTACACCGGAGCTGAAGGAGATGGTTTCGTCCTTTCCAGTTCGGAATTCGGTCGTGCCAATCTTTCCGATGGATGGGCTACGCAATTCATACGATCGATCTTAGACAAATACGTCGTCGTATTCGTCGGATATACCGCCGATGATCCGCCCGTGCAGTATTTGCTTGAGGCATTACATCGCAGTCTAGGCTCACGTGGTGGAGTGTATGCATTGCAGGCTGGCTTGATAAGCGATGCCCAAGCGCGATGGCTTCACAAAGGCGTTCAGCCTATCGCCTACGAAGAGGCCGAAGGCCATAAAGCATTATGGGAGACGTTGGCGGCATGGGCCGTGAGAGCAAGAGACCCCGGAGCATGGTACGAACGCACCATCGCCCTGGCTCGGAAAGGTCCGGAATCGCTGTTCCCCCACGAACGAGGGCAGGTCGCTCACGTCGTCTCTACGCGTGAAGGCATGCGAATATTCTCTGCTTCAGATGATCCGCCTCCGGCAGAGTGGCTGTGCGTCCTCGACCCGCTCATCCGATATTCCAAACCAGGCCGTCTGGGTGGTTTCGGTGAAGAAGGGCACTACTTCGACCCATTTGATGCCTATGGCCTGGACAGCGATCCCAGTCCACCCCCAATAGCATTGGATGACCCTTACATGGAGAGAAAGCTTCCCGACAACGTATGGGATTGTTTTGCATCGACTCGACTCGATCGTCAAAACCTGCGTGACCAACATTTTTCGGCCTTGAGGGGTCCTTGGGCTGTGAATATGCCGAGTCTGCCAGCTCGTCTACAGCAGCTAGGCGTTTGCATACAGAAGGTGTCCGATCAGCCCGCGGCTGTGTGGTGGGCGTCCGGTCAGATTAGTCTTCACCCCGATGTTCAAGCTCAGATTCGGTTTGGATTGGAGCGGTCCAAGAAGAGAGGCTCGCCCGAGATCAGAAAAGCCTGGCGCTACCTTTTCGAAGCGTGGGAAACGCTAAAGCCCGATGTCAATCGGGGCTGGTTCCAACTGAAAGCGTCAATTGATTTCGATGGTTGGACAAATGCAGCAGTCAGAAGACTTGCTTCAATATATCGGCCTTATCTCACGGTGGAGCGCCCATTTGGCAGAAGACCAAAACCTCCAGAAATTAGGGACAATGTTTCCCTCAGAGAAATGGTGCAACTTGACGTGAAGTATCCAGACCTAAACGGCGACGTTCAACTTCCTGATGAATATGTCGCAAGCGCTGTGCGCGAATTTCGCAAGAATCTGGAACACGCGGTGTCCCTGGAGAAAGAACTCGGCAGGTATGGATTGCAGAACCTCTGCCCGATCGAGCCGGACCCAGATTTAGAAGGTGAATTTTCTGTGCGCGGATATGGTATTTCACCCCCTTTCCTGTCCTATGTACGTCTTTTCAAGACGCTCATTGCCAAAGATCCCGAAGCTGCACGACAGGAATACTTGGCATGGCGAATCGACGATGAGACGCTCTTTGCGCGCTTGAGAATATGGGCATGTGTAGAGCCGCGGATCGTCTCTGCCGCCGAGGCCGGACGTCTCATACGCCGTCTGAATGATCGCATCTTTTGGGATACCGGCCATCAAAGGGATTTATTGCTTGTTCTGGCGAAACGCTGGTCCGATTTCTCACCAGCCGTGCAAAAGCAACTTGGACGAAAGTTATTGGATGGGCCACCCCCTTGGGAGGGAGAAAAAGGTGCTGAGCATACACAGCGCCGTGCCGGGTCATCGCTCAATCGAATCCACTGGTTGAGCTCTCATGGCTGCGACTTCGATTTCGACATCAACATGGAAAGCGCCAGGCTTCGCGCGCTCGCGCCTCAATGGCAGCCGCAATACGCAGAGCATGCGGCCGCCTCCATGGAAGCTCGTAGCGGTGCGGTTGAAACGGACATAGACCATGCGGCCCTCCTCGCGGTACCTTTAGCCGACGTCCTCAGCAGGGCTGCGGAGCTGAGCGGTCGCACGCATGGATGGTTTGTTGAAAGAAATCCCTTTGCAGGGTTAGCATCACAACGCCCGGTCCATGCCTTCGCCGCTCTCACCAATGCCGCCAAGCGTAATGGTTATCCGGAGTGGGCGTGGAGAACCTTTTTGAATGCAGAAGCCCGAAAGTCGGATAAACCCAGGTTCTCCGCGCTCATCGCTGAACGGATTTCGAGGTTGCCCCCAGACACATTGGCCGAAATCATGTTTCCAGTCTCCGAATGGCTGCTAGCTTCGAGCGCAGGCCTTCTGCAGGAATTTCCAACGTCATTTGAGCATGTGTGGGCAAAGGTGATTCCAGTACTGAGGTCTAGCCCCGAGTGTGCAAAGTCGTCCGGCTACCGCCGTAACAACGAACCAGATTGGGCCACCGAAGCTCTAAATTTGCCGGTTGGAAAGCTTGCAGAGGCTTTGATGAAAGACCCTCGAAAGAATAGTTTGGAGGCCGGAAAGGGGTTCCCGCTTCCCTGGCTAAGGCGGGTGGACGAGCTGCTTTCATTGGAAGGAGATCTTCGCCGCCACGCGCTTGTCATGTTTGCATTCAACCTGAATTGGTTTTTTGCAGTCGATCCTGGTTGGACTCAAAAACAAATCATAGCTGTATTGGATGAAGAGGGGGATGATCAGAGTGCCGTATGGGCAGGCTTTTTCTGGGCTTCTCAGTTCCCCCCCAGCTGGCCACTCTACCTGGCGCTCAAGCCTCGATTGCTGAGACTCGACAACACGCCAATCTATGATCCAACGTCGTCATACCGAAGTTTTGGCGGCTCTGCTTCTATTCGGTTGGGGAAGTATGGATAGCACTACGGGAGAACGATATGTGACGGATGCGGAGATGCGAGCCGCTCTAGTCAACGCAGATGACGCCTTCCGGTCACGGACACTATGGCAACTGAAGCAGGGGTCCTCAAAAGAGCACGAGGGGGACGGACACTGGAAGGCAAGAGTGCCCGTGTTTCTCTCCGCAGTGTGGCCGCGGCAGATCAAAGCCAAGAGCCCGAGGATCACTGGGAGACTTTTGGATTTGGCATTCTCAGATGTGACCACCTTCGCAGAAATCGCCGACATCATTTTGCCTTTAGTCACGGAGAGTGATCGGGGACATCTTTGGCTATCTAATCGGATGAAATCAGAAGGCAACGTGATTGATAAATTCCCAGCGAAGGTGTTGATGCTCCTATATGCTATTTTACCCGAAAATGTAGAAGTATGGCCCTATGACATTGAGGACGTGCTTGAAAGAATAGGGAGTGCGGATCTCTCTTTAGTAAAGGATCCGCGCCTCGTCGAATTGAAGCGTCGTTGGAATGCACGATGATCATGAATGTTAAATAGTCATATTTACTGGTAATTCAGGGGAGAAAGGCTATGGCACACACCACACACGCACCTCAACAGACGTCCTCTGCCGTTGATGCAGAGCTAGCCGGCCCAGGATTTGACGCCCCCTGGCGCTGGCCTGAAGAGCGCTGGCGTCGGGCCGTGAACAGAGTGCGTGCCGGTCGGTCCCTGACGCCTGCGGCATGGCCGCATGGGAACCAAGTGGCAGTGGCACTATCATTTGACGTCGACCAGGAGACCGGCAGCCTGCGCGACGGTAGGACCTCTCCGGCGTTGCTGGCACAGGGTGAGTACGGCTCTCGCGCTGGTGTGCCGCGCATCTTGAAGCTTCTGGACCGCTATGCTATTCCGGCAAGCTTCTATATCCCGGCCGTGTCGGCCCTGCTGCATCCGGATGACGTGCGCCACATCGCTGAGGCGGGCCATGAAGTGGGGCTGCATGGCTGGATTCATGAGCGCAATAGCAGTCTCCCGGAAGCCGACGAGCGCGAACTCACGCACCGCGCCGCTGCGGTGCTGGAGGAGCTCGCCGGCAAGCCACCGGTGGGACTGCGCACGGCGTCCTGGGATTTCAGCGAAGCGACGCTCAAAATCATCCGCGACATGCATTTGCTCTATGACTCCTCCCTGATGGGCGATGATGAGCCCTACGAGCTTCTGGAAGAGGGGGAGCCCACGGGCATCGTGGAGCTGCCGGTGGAATGGATCAAAGATGATTACCCGTACTTCAGCATGGACCGTCTGTCAAACATCCGGCCGCATACCGCGCCGTCATTGGTGGGCGAGATCTGGCGGCGCGAGTTCGACGGCGCCTACGCCGAAGGGGGGCTATTTCTGCTCACCATGCACCCCCATATCATCGGCCATCGCTCGCGCCTGAGCGTCCTGGAGGAGCTGATCCAACACATCCGCTCCCGTGCCGGGGTCTGGTTCGCCACGCACGAGGATATCGCTCGCTACGTGAAAGTCCAGGCCTGTATGGATTGAAGGCCGTAAGAGCGACATCGATCGCATCGCTTGAATTTCATCGCCCGATGCCCCATACTCGTCGTCGCCGCGTGTCTTCACGACGAGATGTCCTGTGAACGTCTGCTCCGTGCTGCAGGTTGGAATCAACCATGACAGGGAGGACCACACATGCCGATCTTCAAGCGGGACGATGTCGAGCTGTACTACGAAGAGCATGGCTCGGGGTTCCCCATTTTGCTCATCGCGCCGGGAGGAATGCGCTCGGCAGCAACGTTCTGGGAACGAACCCCATGGAATCCCATTGAGCAGCTGGCGCCGAACTATCGCGTGGTGGCGATGGATCAACGCAATGCCGGCCGCTCGGTGGCCCCTATTCGCGCCACAGATAGTTGGCATGTATACACGGCAGATCATCTGGCGTTACTGGATTACCTGGGGATAGATCGTTGCCACGTCGCTGGCATGTGCATCGGTGGTCCATACATCATGGGCCTGATTCAGACGGCACCGCAGCGCATTGCCTCGGCGGTGATCTTTCAGACCATCGGCCTGGACAACAATCGCCAGGCGTTTTACGAGATGTTTGACACCTGGGCCCAAGACCTGAAGCCGCGGCGCCCGGAGGTGAGCGAGGAGGCGTGGGAGTCGTTCAAACACGCCATGTACGATGGCGAGTTCCTCTTCAACGTCTCCCGTGAGTTTGTCTCTCACTGTCAAACGCCGATGTTGGTGTTGCTGGGTAACGATCTGCACCACCCGCAAGCCACGTCGCGAGAGTTGGCCGCACTGGCACCGAACGCCACCCTCATCGAACACTGGAAAGAGCCCGAGTACCACACGGCGGCGAAACAAGCCGTCGAGACCTTTTTAGCCCAGCACACACCGCGTTAAGGTCGCGCGCGCCTTATCCCCGGACCGCATCTCGCCGCAGACCCATGCGGGCATTCGTCGGTGAGGGGGAGCTATCGCGGCGTCTCTCCCCCCTGTCCTGCCTTGCTCCCATTCACCACAGGCGAGATAGCAGACAGCAGCGGGGGTGGACGTGTCGCCGACCTTCTTGCAGGATGGAATCATTCTTCATCCTGACGCAAGACGTCGCGGATGCGCTCTTCCAAGCGGTCGAGGTCCCACTTGCCTTGATCGCGGATAATGGAGCGCAGCAGCGGGTTGATCTCGCTGATGGTGTCCACCAGATCGCTTAAAAGCTCGCGCTGTTCACGGATTTTGGTGATTTCCTTCGGCATCTCGACTATGTCGCCGAGGATGGCCCCCTCCGAGCGCGAGGCGATGATGGGGCTGGCCACCTGTTCGATATACACTCTCGTGCGCTGCCCTGGGCCCCTGCCTTCTTCGATGGGCTCAAGTCCTACGATGCGGTCCGAACGAAAGTACTTCCCGTATCCGAGTGGGACCATCAGGCCTGGTTCGATTTTCATGTGTAGTCCTCCTTTCGATCCGACTGTCTGCTCCGACATCCCCGGGAATTTGGCCTTAGTCTACGGAGGATAGCCACGATTGTCTATAGCACACACCGACTCCGACAGGCTACTATCTCACGGCTAGGACGCGCCCCGAGCGATGTGGCAGGGCCCAGTGACGACGACGCACAGTGCCGTATGCCGGCGGTCAATTGTCATGTATAATAGGTTTTCATATCCGAGGCGATGATCGTCGTGATGCTGAGCGGCTCGCCACCGATGGATTCTAGGTAAACGCCGTTATCAGAAAACAAGGGACTCAAGGCGCCTTCTGAGATCCTCGAACCGATGCCGAAACATCGTGCTGCTCAGCGATAGGCGTGAGGATCTGCCAACATTGAGGAGATACTGATGGACCATGGATTACGCATCCGCGGCGTGCTCTCGCCCGTGGTCACGCCGTTCACACGCGACTTGCGCCCCGATCCCGAGCGTTTCATCGCTCACTGTCGCTGGCTACTCAGCCAGAACTGCGGCCTTGCGGTGTTCGGAACCAATAGCGAGGCCAATTCGTTGTCGGTGGACGAGCGCATCGCACTGCTGGAAACGCTGCTGTCGGCCGGCCTCGATCCCACGCGCATGATGCCCGGCACCGGTTGCTGTGCCCTGACTGATACGGTGCGGCTCACTGAGCACGCCGTCAAGGCCGGCTGCGCCGGTGTGCTGATGCTGCCACCGTTTTACTACAAAGATGTCACCGATGACGGTCTCTACCGCCAGTTCGCCGAAGTGATCGAGCGTGTGGGCGATACGCGGTTGCGGATCTATCTGTACCACATCCCCCCGGTGGCGGTGGTCGGTATCACACCGACGCTCGTCGAGCGCTTGCTGAAACGCTATCCGAGCGCGATCGCTGGCATGAAGGATAGCTCGGGCGACTGGGGCAACACCAAGACGATCCTGGACAGCTTCGCCGCCTCCGGATTCGACGTGTTCCCGGGCAGCGAATCGTTTCTGCTCGCTGGCATGCGCCATGGTGGCGCTGGCTGTATCTCCGCTACCGCCAACGTCAATCCCGCCGCGATCGACCGGCTATATCGCGAGTGGCGAGGCGCCGACGCCGACCAACAGCAGGAGGCGCTCAATACCGTGCGCAAGACGGTCGGTCAGTATGTGATGATCCCGGCGCTCAAACAGGTCATTGCGCACTATGCCAGCGACCCCGAATGGGTGACGGTGCGCCCCCCACTCACCGAGCTGACCGCAGCACAGGCGAAGCAGGTGATGGAAGGACTGCATGGTTTGGGCTTCACCATGCCGGGTATGAACGGTGCGGCGGGCTAAACCATGCCGTCGACCATGCACGGGCTGGACAAGCCTGGCGTCAGGGAGTATCGTAGGGCCCGAGGAACGCTAGGGATGGAGCGGCTCGTGGAACGCGGCAGGGGTAGGACCATGGCCGGTTGCAGCTGATGGGGGATGCATATGCGCCCGGCTTCCTGTATGATGACGGCCAAGAGTCGGAGCGTACCTCCTCGGCACCAGGCACGGACCTGATGCCGCAGGCGTTGCGAGTGTTTGTCATCGCGCTTTGAGAAGGAGGGTTGCCATGAAAGCCGTGAGAGTCCACAAGCCAGGCGGGCCCGAAGGGTTAGTCTACGAGGACGTTCCTGATCCCAAAGCGGGGGCGGGTCAAGCCGTCGTCAAGGTCGAGGCCATTGGCCTGAATTTCGCCGAGGTGAACCAACGCCGCAATGCTAATCCAGCGTCGGTGCCGATGCCCATCGGTGGAGAGGCCGCCGGCACCGTTGTGGAGGTCGGAGCTGGTGTCACGCAATTCAAGGTTGGGGACCGTGTCGCCTTCAACGGCGTCCCCGGTGCCTATGCCGAGATGGTCGTGGCCCCAGCGGCGCGACTGGTCCGCATCCCCGATAATGTGAGCACCAAACAAGCGGCGGGCTCCCTACTGCAGGGGATGACGGCGCACTACCTGGCCTGTAGCACCTATCCTCTTGGCCCGAAGGACACCTGCGTGGTGCACGCAGCTGCGGGAGGGGTCGGTCTCCTGCTCTGTCAGATCGCTAAACAGCGGGGCGCGCGCGTCCTGGGAACGGTTTCCACCGAAGAGAAGGCCAAGGCGGCGCGGGAAGCGGGTGCCAATGAAGCGATCCTGTACACCCAGGTCGACTTCGCCGAGGAGGTGAAGCGGTTGACCGACGGCCGCGGCGCTGACGTGGTCTATGACAGCGTCGGCAAGACGACCTTCGCCAAAGGGTTGGATTGTCTACACCCACGCGGCATGATGGTGGTCTACGGCCAAGCCAGTGGCCCCGTTGAGCCTGTCGATACCGGCCTGCTCAGCACCAAGGGCTGCCTCTACTTGACGCGCGTGAATCTGGGCACCTACACGGCGACGCGCCAGGAGCTTGAGGAACGTTCGGGGGATATCTTCCGCTGGGTCGGTAATGGCCAGCTGAAGGTCCATGTCTACGGCGAGTACCCGCTGGCGGAAGCTGGCAAAGCACAGGCCGCGCTCGAACACCGCGAGACGATCGGCAAGGTGCTCTTGGTTCCATAACACTGAGGACAGGGTATGAGCGCGCAAGAGCGCCCGGACAACCTGGTTGAGGCGGCTGTCGCGCAGCAGAGAGCCGCGACCATCAGCGTGCTCGAAGTCAGCCGGCAAGACACAGCAGTGTTGGAGCTGGTCAGGCAAGTCCATGACGACATGACTGCGGCGATCGAGGCCCTGCCAAGCAAGGCTCAACATGCTTGTGCACCCGGCTGTGACTTTTGCTGTTACCTGCCGGTGGATGTGCTGACCCCGGAAGCCTTCCGCATTGCGGCGTATCTCGAGCGGACGCGTTCTCCAGAAGAATTGGCGACTTTGGTGTATCGATTGGGGACCCAGGGCCAGCACGATTTCGGCGTGCGGCCCTGTGCATTCCTCGCCAATGGGCGGTGCTCGATCTACGAGGTGCGCCCCATGGTCTGCCGGGGCTACAACTCACTCTCGAAAGAGCGCTGTGGAGCGTATCATCTTGACGCCAGTGTCGACCTGAAGGGGTCGAAGGATCGCGTGGCGGGCCGCTTGGCAGAAGCCATAGAGGATGGAGTCGTCGCGGGCCTGGAGGCGCTGGGTCTCGACGCGCAATGGTATGAGTTACCCAGCGCCGTCCTGCGCGCTCTAGAGGCGACCGATGGACCGGCACGATGGGCAAGGGGTGAGACGGTGTTCCAGGGCTGCGACCAGCTGTCCCAGTGGCGTTGCTAGCTCCGAACACCCGACTCGTGCCTCCCCGGCCCAAGGGGTTGCCGACACTATTTCTCTTGCCCGCTTTGCCGGGGAGGTAGTACCAAGCGCACGCGCTTGACATCACCACGTATCATCTTGTAAATTAAGCATGGATAATCACCGGCCAATCGTTCCAGCTTAGAGCCGAAGGAAAAATTCTTATGCAATCTAAGATTCGCAAAACGGTGGCGTTGCTCACCTGTCAGTGATCCCCGGTGTTCTCCCGGAGGGAGCGGGTACAGGGGCTGTACCTGAAACCGGTGCGCCGGGAAGGAAAGGGCATCCTGGAGCAGAGAGCGGTGAGGAGTGCCTCGGGTTGGCCCAGGTTGGGTCCGCCCTCGCGTTGGCTGCGTGCTGCAGGACGCGAACTATCCTAACCCTGTCATCCACACGTCTCTAGCCTTTCATCCTTCCTCACGTCACCATAACCACGACAGACAGTCGAGCGCCTCTAGCAGGGTAGCCTGCGAAGCTATTGGCTCGCATGCAAGGTCCCACACGGTGGGATGATTGACAGTATATTTCCTAGACCCTCAAGGGCCGCTAGCATGGGGCCCATGATGGGTCTTTTCCAGGGTGAGGTACTTCCGTGACGGAGGTTTTGACACTCATGGCCGAGATCAAAATGTATACCACCAGTTGGTGTGGCGATTGTCGCATGACCAAAATGTTCATGGCGGAGAAGGGCATCAGCTACGAAGAGATCGACATCGAGCAGACGCCCGGGGCGGCGGAAATCGTCATGAAGGCCAATGATGGCAAGCGCAGAGTCCCAACGTTGGATATCGATGGTCGCTTCGTCGCCGTGAGCCCGTTTAACCGCCGGCAGCTAGAAGAGGCGCTTGGCCTGGCGTAAACCAGGAGCATGTGGTGGCAGGGCATGGGGCGGATGCTGGAAGGCCGAGGAGAGCAGCATGCGGCAATGGATAGCAGTGATCGCATTGACAGGCTTGTTGACAGTGCTTGGCACCGGTGGAGCCGGGGCGGGAGAGAGCCCCGCCACTCTGCGGATGTCGGCGATTCCTGATGAAAATCCCACGGAGTTGATGCGGATTTACGCCCCATTTGCGGAATATCTGCAGCGTGAGATCGGCATTCCGGTGCAATTCACCCCTGTGGTGGACTATGCGGCCACCGTGGAGGGTATGGCGGCAGGCAAGCTTGACCTGGTGTGGTTTGGCGGACTGACCCATGTGCAGGCGCGCATCCGGACCAATAACACGGCCTATGCCATCGCCATGCGTGAGGAAGACCTCAGGTTCAAGAGCGTCTTCATCACCAATCCACAAGCGAACATTAAATCGCTTGAAGGGCTGAAAGGTAAAACTTTTGCCTTTGGCAGTGCGGGCTCAACCTCGGGCCATACGATGCCGCGTTATTTTCTCCTGAAAGCCGGCATCGTCCCCGAGGAAGACTTCAGCAAGTTCAGCTTTAGCGGGGCCCACGATGCCACGGCCCTATGGGTCCAGTCGGAACGCGTGGACGCCGGGGCATTGAATATGTCCGTCTGGGAGAAATTGGTCGACACCAAGAAAGTCGATACCGCACAAGTCTTTGTCTTCTGGACCACGCCACCCTACGTGGATTATAACTGGACGGTGCGTGGTGACCTCGACAAAGGCCTTGTTGAAAAGATCAAACAGGCCTTCTTGAAGCTAAACCGCTCGAATCCTGAACAGGCCAAGTTGCTCGACCTGCACCGGGCGACACGCTACGTCGAGGTGGAGTCCGAGGATATTTTTCAGCCGATCGAAGAAGCTGCACGGCAGGGCGGCTTGATCAAATAGATGGCGCCTTCCATGTACCGATTGGACCATGTCCGCAAGGTGTTTCCCGATGGCACGGTAGCGGTTGATGAGGTCACGCTCGACGTCGAGGCGGGCGAGCGTGTAGCCGTGATTGGACCCAGCGGGGCCGGCAAGACCACCTTGTTCCGCATGCTCAACGCTACACTACGCCCAACCTCTGGGACTCTCCGCTTCGATGCAGCGAACCTGGAGCGTCTCTCCGGTCGAGGTCTGCGTCAACTACGGCGACGCATCGGTACGGTCTATCAACAACACAACCTGGTTCCCCAACTCCGTGTCGTGCACAATGTCCTGGCGGGACGTCTTGGGCACTGGTCTCTGCCAAAGGCGTTATGGTCGCTCATCGCGCCACAGGAACGTGACGTTGCCCTGGCGGCGTTGGAGCAAGTCGGGATACCCGAGAAGCTCTACACGCGGACGGCCTATCTGTCAGGCGGTCAGCAGCAGCGCGTGGCCATTGCCCGCGTGCTGGTGCAGAATCCCGAGGTCATCCTGGCGGATGAACCGGTGTCCTCGGTCGATCCAACGCTCGGGCGGACCATCATCGAGTTGCTGGTGCAGCTGGCTGAGAGCCATCGGAAGACGTTGGTGGCGAACTTGCATGCGGTCTCTTTTGCGTTGGACTTCTTTCCACGGGTGGTCGGTGTTCGTCACGGACGGATTGCCTTCGATCTCCCCTCAGCCGCCGTGACCGAGCAAGTGTTGGCGGATTTATATGCGGGGATGGAGACATCGCCGGTCCTGTCCGCATACCCATGAGCACACGCGGGTCCAATATCCAGACCTGGAATGCCTGGTCAGCCCTGGACTCGCCACGCTGGAATCTGGCCACCCTGCTGGCTATTCTCACCACCGGCGGAGCGCTCGCTGCCAGCTGGCACATCGCCCAGATCGAGCCCGGCTTGCTCTTCGGTGCGCAGGGGCGACGACATATTTGGGCCTTTCTGACGGGCCTATATCCACCGGAGCTGTCCGCACCATTCTTACGACTGCTCATCGTGCCGACGATCGAAACCATCCAAATTTCGATCATGGGCACGACATTCGCCATCATGCTAGGGTTTCCACTGGCACTACTGGCGACAGATCGCCTGTGTTTTGCCGGCGTCGTGTATGAGATGGATGGTGATGCGGCCCGCTGGTGGCGTATGGTCCGCCGTAGCCTTTATCTGGCGGCCCGCATGCTGTTGAATCTCTGCCGTTCTATTCCCGATGTGGTCTGGGCGCTGATGTTCGTGCGCGTCGTCGGCCTCGGCCCCTTCCCCGGCGTGCTGGCCATAGGCGTATCCTACGGAGGTATGCTCGGTAAAATCTACGCCGAGATCCTCGAGAACAGCCCCGAGGCGTCCCATTGAGGCACTGCACGCCGCTGGGACCGGAAAGTCGGCGCTGCTGGTCTATGGGTTTCTACCCCAGGTGTTTGGACACCTGGTGTCCTATAGCCTCTACCGCTGGGAATGCGCCATCCGCTCGGCGGCCATTCTCGGGTTGGTTGGCGCCGGCGGGCTTGGGCAGCAAGTCGAGTTGTCCATGCGCATGTTCCAACATCACGAGACCAGCACCATCCTGATCATCGTGTTCCTGTTGGTGACGGCTGTCGATCATCTCAGCACGATGATTCGCAAAGCCCTGTGAAGCACTTTATAGCGGAACGGGTGCGACAATACGATTCGATGCCATGGCGCTTTCGCTCGGCGTAAGGCGATTGCCCGCCGAATGGACAGGAAGGCAGCCACACATGGACCAGAATACCAGACAAATCACGATTGCCACAGATCGATGTGGATGACGACGCATTCTCTCGATCCCTGGGAGAGATCGAGAGGGTGTCCCCAGACCACGAATGGGATGCCGGCGATATGGGCTGCGGCGAGTTGGTCTTTCATTTGAGTCTCCTGCTCAAACCCATGCAACCTGGGCAACTCCTGAAGTTGACTGCCCGTGATCTGGGTGTACCCCAAGATCTCCCAGCGTGGTGCCGGCTGACCGGGCATCACCTGACATATGCTGACCATCCAATTTATTTACTTCGGCGAAGGGAGGATTAGATCATGGCCGGAAAATTCTGCGTCAGCCTGACCTGTGCGAAAGACAACACCGACAAAGCGACGGTGGCGTTCGTTGTGGCCAATGCAGCAGTCGCCTCGGATAAAGAGACCATGGTGTTCCTGAGCACCGAAGGGGTACGGCTTTCCGAAAAGGGCTATGCCGACGACATTCATGAGGAGGGGTTCTCTCCACTGCGAGAGCTGATCGAGAATTTCGCCAAAGCCGGCGGCCAGATCTACGTGTGCTCCCCCTGCTTCAGGCGCCGCAAGCTCGACGAGAACAATCTGGTGCCCGGGGCGGTGATCGTCGGTGGTGCCAAGCTCGTCGAGTTCCTCAGCGATGGGAGCCCGAGCGTCAGCTATTAACTGCTACGTTGGACTCGTGCAATGTGGAGGCAGGGCTTCGCCGCTCGGCAAGCTACCGACGGCCATGCTGAGAAGCCAAGGGGCGAAGCTCTCCGTCCACATGAGAGGAATTCCCTGAAATCGTCTTAGAGGTCGGTTATGAATGCCCATGGGAGCCTGCGTCCTGACGCCATATGCGACGGTGGAGACCTCGATTGCGGGAGTGGGCTGCTGTTGATCATCAGAAACGCCATGCAGCCGCTGCCCCCAGGGGGGGTACTGGAGGTTCGTAGCCGCGAAAGCAGTGTGAAGGAAGACCTGCCAGCTTGGTGCAGGCTGGTCGGTCACACGCTGGAGGGTGTGCAGCCTGGTGAAGGCACCTACACGCATTACTACGTGCGCAAGCAGCAGGCCGACGCGGCGCTGAAGGCTGACGTCGATAAGGCCCGAGCGTTTGTCTGGTCGGCACGCGTGCGCTGGACCGAGGGCATGCAGGCCAAGGCCTTCATCCGCAATCATTCCTTCAACGTGGGCCAGCCGGCGAGCTTCGATACCCAGGATGCGGCCCCCAGCGCTGTCGAGTATCTGCTCGGCGCCATCGGCGGCTGTCTGGCCGTGGGGTTCCAGTGGCGTGCCTCCCAGCGCGGCATTGAAGTGCGTAATCTGGAAGTCTCGTTGCAGGCCCAGGCGGACAATATTCTGGTATTCCTGGGGTTGGAAGAAGAGGGACATCCAGGTTTGAAGCAGATCGAAGGTCGCCTCTACATCGACGCCGACGGGGACGACGACGTGCTGCAGGAGCTTTGGCGGGAGACCCTCAGGCGTTCGCCGGTGACGCAGTCGTTGCTGCACGAGGTAACTGTACAAATTGAGCTTCGGAGGGTGTGATGGCGACGCTGGCCGCTCTTTCCTGTTACGGTGGTAGGTAGTTGGCCACGGCCGACGTGGTTGCTGGAAGCGATGAAGCGCGGACGGTCGGACCTGCACGCCCTGCAGGACGAGGCGACGCTTTTGGCGATCAAGTATCAGGAAGATGCCGGCGTCGATATCGTTTCGGATGGCGAGCAGCGACGCGATAATTTTTACTCGTTCATCTGTCACCGTCTAGAAGGTATCCGCCTGATGACCATGGCCGATCTCCTGGAATATGTCGAGGACAAGGCGGCTTTCGAGACACTGCTCAATGCGTTGGACGTACCGGCCTTTGCCATCAAGAACCCGACGGTGGTCGGCAAGCTGAGCCCCAAGGAACCACTTGTTCTGGAGGATTTCAAGTTCTTGCGCGAGCATACGCGCAAGCCGGTGAAGGTGACGCTGCCGGGGCCATATCTCCTCAGCCGTTCCACCTGGGTGAAAAACCTCTCTGACACGGCCTATCCAACACGCGAGGCCCTGGCCGACGACATCGTGCTGATTCTGCGCGATGAGCTGCGCGCCCTGGCGGCAGCCGGCGCCGAGATCGTCCAGTTCGATGAACCCGTCCTCACGGAGTTGGTCTTCGCCGGTAAATCAGCTACACGCACCTTCATGTGCGCCGCCCTGGCCGCCAGCGCCAGCCCGGAGGGAGAACTGGAGTTTGCCGTCGATCTGATCAATCGCGTCGTCGCCGGCATCGACGGCCCGATCCTGGCCTTACATGTGTGTCGGGGCAATTGGAGTCAGAAGGAGGAAGTGTTGCTTGAGGGGTCGTACGATCCCCTCATCCCCTATTTCTGCCCGCATGCACATCCAGCAATTCGTACTGGAATATGCGACGCCACGGGCCGGCACCTTGGAGGCCTTGCAAGCCCTACCAGCCAACGTGCAGGTCGGTTTTGGTGCGGTGAATCCGCGCACCACCGTCTTGGAGTCCCCTGAAGCGGTCGCCTCCCGCGTCACCCAGCTCACCAAGTTCATCGCTCCCGAGCGTATCTACCTCAATCCGGATTGCGGCTTCGGCACGTTTGCGGATCGCCCGGTGGGAACCCCTGAGGTGGCGTTCAAGAAGCTGAGGGTCTTATCCCAGGCGGCAGCGCTGTTGCGGGCGGCGACGTGAGATATGAATCTCGACCTACCCACCTGTGGCCCAACCAAACCGACCGCCTCGGGACACCTGCAATGGGAAGTGACGTCGTACCTACTCCTGGGTGGTCGTGGCCGGGATCATCGCCCTGATCATCTGGAGTGCCATTGGGACTGGAGCCGATCTGCGGGTGTTCTTATACCGTGACGCGTGGTTCCAGATGGGCACGTTTGTGAATGGCCTTTTCCCCCCTGACCTCTCGGCAAAATTCCTGCGCGGCACGCTCTGGAGCGGTGTCGAGACCATGGCGCTGTCGCTCATGGGCACGGTCCTGGCCGTGCTCATCGCGCTACCGCTGGGAATCGTCTCCAGCCGAACCGTTCTCGGCGATATCCACAGCGACGCTGACAGGCGGTTGCGGCCCGGTGCCCGTCTGTTGCGAGCGATTCCCGTACTGGGGCAGCACGCTGGGACTCAATCTGCTGCGTTCCATTCCAGAGCTCTTCTGGGCGCTGATCTTCATTCTAGCCGTCGGGCTTGGGCCGTTTGCGGGGGTGCTGGCGCTGGGGTTTCACACGGGGGGCGTGCTCGGCAAACTCTTCTCGGAGGTCATCGAGGACGTCAATCCGCAGCCGATCGAGGCGTTGCAGGGCACGGGTGCTTCCATGGCCGCGGTGCTCGCTTATGGGATCTTTCCTCTGGCCCTGCCGCAGTTAGTCTCCTACACCCTGTACCGCTGGGAGGTGAATATTCGCGCTGCCGCCATCATCGGGGTCGTGGGCGCAGGCGGCATCGGCCGGGATATCTACGTGGCGATCAGCCTGTTCCAGTATCAGCAACTCCTGACCCTGTTGTTGATGACGTTGATCATCGTCACCCTGGTGGACTATCTCAGCGCCTGGGTGCGAGCGCTGCAGCGCGTGTGAGGCCGTCGTGCGGCGAGCGTCTTTCGGCCGAGCTTGGCGAGCGCCGTATCGACCAGGCGCTCATAATAGGCCTTTCGCAGGTCAAGATCGCCGATCAAGTGGCGGATGCGCTGACGCTCTCGGCCAAGCTTCTCTAGCAGTCTGCCATATTCAGGGCCATAGGTCTCTTCGAGTTGCATGCGAATCCGTTTGGCCAGCGTCGGGCTGTGCCCGCCAGTCGAGATGGCGATTTGCAGTGCACCACGCCGCACGATGGCTGGGGCGATGAAGTCACAGGCTTCTGGCGTATCGACGATGTTCACCCAGACGTCGTGGGCCCGTGCCGCTTTGCACACGGCCGTATTGACCTCCGCTTGATCGGTGGCGCCGATGACCAGCGTACAACCCAGGACATCGTCGGCGCGAAAAGGATCGAGACTGATAGGTCAATGAGGCCCTGCGCCACCAGGGTCGCCAGGGCCTCACAGAGCGCAGGGCTGACTACCACAACCAGCGCGTCGGCGTCGAGCAACCCCTGTACCTTACGCGTGGCAATTTCCCCGCCGCCAACGACCAGGCAGCGTTTCCCTTGCAAATCGACGAACATTGGATAATAGCTCGGCATGTCCCCCTCACCCTGCCCCTCTCCCAGCGGGAGAGGGCATACTCATTGAGGCGCTTCACCTGGTGCTTTGGTTCCTAAAGGAGATCACCAACGTAGGTTACGCTGGAGCATCACCCTCCGTCAATGCTCTTTAGCGCGCCGGCACACGCTGTTGGAGTTGGTCCGCCCCGAGGCGATAGCAAAAGTCGCTGAAGCTTTCGCCCGATAGCCGTTCGCGTCGATAGAGGCTGAATAGGCCCTTAATAGTGGGGCCAACGTGATCATCGCGCACGCGCTGGCGGAACGGTAACGCCAACCGTGGTGTCGTCCCATCCATGGCTCCACCGATGCGAATATCAAAGTACTCATGGCCATCGGCCTGGCGTTTGAGGGCTCCCCACAGCCCGATGCCGCCGATCGCAGAGAACGCGCAGGAGTTCGGGCACCCGGTGATGTTGATGGGGACAGGGAGGTCGCCATACCCGGCATTTTCCAGCTCAAGCAAGAGTTGGGGCAGAAAAAGCTTGGCCTCGGTGAAGGAAAGCGGGCAATAACGCGCCACCTCGCCGGGGAAATCGAGTGATGCCGTGTGATACACACCGACGCAGGCGTGCGCCTGAGCGCGCAAGGGAGAGACGGCATCTTCGGTCGGGATGCCGTGGTCCTCGAGTCGCTGCCTGATGTCGGAAATGTCACCGGCCGCGATATCCGTCAGTATCAGATCCTGATTGACGCTAAAGCGCACGCCAAGGCGATAGTCCCGCACCAGGTTGCGGAAAAACACCAGGTTGCTGCCACCCAGGGCTTTGTCATGCTTGCCGGTTACTTGACCGTCCTCGCTGATCTCGCCATTGGCGATCGGCAGCCCCCAGTAGAATCGGCCTGGTTGGCGTTGGGCATGCAAACCCAAGTGCGTGGCGACACGGTAATGAGGTATCGGGACGCGGTGACGCCAGTTCAATCCCGAGGCCTTGTTGGGTTAGCCGCTCATAGCACCGCATCCCTGAAGCTGTTCGATCCCCCAGCGCTCCACCAGATATTTGAGCCGTGCCTGCTTACGATTCTCACGATTACCGTGATCGCGCTGCA
Organism: uncultured Nitrospinota bacterium; assembly: GCA_963707985.1. Lineage (GTDB taxonomy): Bacteria > Tectomicrobia > Entotheonellia > J063 > CAVPRW01 > CAVPRW01. The sequence goes on from CAVPRW010000011.1 coordinate 122,451, forward strand.
CTTCGACGATGGCTTGCACCACTGGGAGGACATGCTCCTCTGCCACCATACCGAGTGGTTGGCCCAAAGACGGGTGGGTCGACGGTTTCAGCGGTGTGCTGCCGAGTCCTCCCCCAACCAGCACATTAAAGCCATCGATCCCGGAAGGGGAGGCAGGGTTGACCACGGCGATGAGCCCGACGTCATTGGTGTGTGGGAACGTGCAGTTATCCGTCGAGAGGGCCACCCCAATCTTGAATTTCCTGGGTAAGAGCGCCTCGCCATAGATGGGATTGACGGCGGGAAGGTCTGGAGGCATCAACTTCTCGGGAACGAAAATCTCAAAATAGGCCGGGGCATTGAGGAGGAAGGCATCCGAGAGGCGTTTGGTCAGCCGCGTGGGTGTCGTAGGGAGAGTCGTGATCGAGATCGCTCACTGGGCAGGTGGTAACGTTCCGTACGACATCGCCACAGGCGCCTTGCGTGGTGCTCCACAGGCTGTCAAGGAGGCTGATAATGTCACGTAGATGCTGGGCACGGACGTTGTGGAACTGCACATCCTGGCGTGTGGTGATCATGAACTGACTGTTCGCATAGCGCAGGGCGATCTCACTGACTGCCAGGTATTGTTCCGTGGTAAACCGCCCGCCGGGGATCTTCAGGCGCACCATATTGCCTTCTTGTTGCTGGTAGATGCCAAAATGCTTCATCCGTTGGGCATCATCTTTGGCGAAACGCGCCTCGTCCCGCTCGATCGTGCCAGCGATCCCACCCGCTAATCCCTGCCGCTTCAGGACTTCCACCGATGCCATGGATGTTCTCCCCTATCATGGGCGAAAAAAAGGCTAAGGGCAACCGTCCCTTAGCCTCCAGATGTCTGGTCAGCTGTATTTCCCGTCAAGACTCGTGGATCACACCAGACGAATTCTCTCGACCTTATCGATTTGGACCACTTTCGAATCTTGTATGACGATCTGTACCGACCCGTGGCGAATCTCGCGAATGGCATGAAGTATCAGCCGAATCACCTGAGCTTCCTCAGGCCGCAGTTCCTGTGCAGGTGGATTTTGCATCAGCTACCCTGCTCCCGTGTGGGTCTTAAAATAAATCATAACCTTCCAGACGTCGAGAGATGAAAATAAAATACCCGAAGAAATATGTCAAGAATTTTTTATTAGACTGTGTAGTTCTCCTAGCTAAACAAAATTGAAGGCGGGAAAATCAATGGAGTACTTCGGCACTCGATAGCTAAACGGTGAACAGGAAAAGGCTCAATATGCGTTTAGAGGAGCGAGGCCAGCAAGAGCTCCAGCAACGTTCCTCGTAACGCTTTGCCTCGTCGTCTCACCTTGTGGACAAACTCAAAGCACTCCCAATACCGTGGCAAGTATTCCTGCGAGATGCCGCGATGCGGACGCAGCCACGACCTGAGCAGCGACCAAAAGCCTTCTATCATAGTAACATGAACCGCATGCAAGCCATCGCCGTCGTCATCCCGTGCGTCTCCGCCACGCCCATGACAGACGGTTTAGTGCGCATAACCCCACGGCTCCAAGCGGCTGTAGATATCGTATGCATCAAGGTCAATACAGGTACCCGGTGCAGTCGCGGCCTCGATGAAGGACTTGATCGTGATGTGTTGGACGGTTTCCACCAGACGAATGATCACCTCACCACCACGTTGCATCATCCCGAAGATCGGACGTTTCTCGGTGGCAAGCGTCCCTCGTCCCTGCTGGTCCTTGAGCCGTCTGCGCCGTCCGCGTCGCCCTTGTTTACCACCTCATCAGGCTTGCCCTTGTGACCAGCAACCATGTCGACCTCGTCACATTCGACCCCCTCTCGTACGGTCGGATAGGGCTTCTTCGTGACCATACCTTGGCGCCGCCGACGGGTCATCTGATGTACATCGTCTTTGTTGCGGTCGAGTGCTTGAGCCATGTGGTGGTTCGAGAGGTTGAGTCCCATGAAGTACAGACACAGAATCCAGACCCGCAGAGGTTCATGAGGACCAGCAAAATCGTCTCAGTCACATCGTTGAAGCGTCGACGACAGGACTTGCCATGGTAGCGCTGACGCTCGGGTTGGGTCTCGTCGGGCCTCGCTCTCTCTAAAAAACCCTTGGCACTGGAAGTCATATCAACGCCTGGCATAAGCCGCGCACTTCATCGTGTCGGTTCCATGCCTTGGTTAGGCCTCCTTTGCGCGAGCCAGGAATCTCTTGACCTCTGCCTGAGACCGCAACCAGATGACCTTCTTGCTCTGTGCACTCTCCCTTAACATCTCTGTAATCTGCGGCCTCGTCCTGCTTTTGTAACGCCACACCCAACGTATGAACCCCAAGTCTAGCCGTTCCCGACACCCTTCAGCCATATCCGGCCTGGTCCTGCTTCGGTACAGTATCTGCCGCTTCAGCACACGCCATAAACAGATCGGGAGCGCTATATCTAAGAAAATCACCGTGTCACACTTCCCAATCCTTAGGTCAAGCGTATTCGAGTAATTCCCGTCGATGATCCACGCCTCTCGCCTCAGCACCTCTTCGATGACTTTCCGCCACTCGGCTCTTGGCGTTTCAATCCATCCAGGATGCCAATAGAGCGCATCCAGATGGATGACGTCGATGTTGAGGAGGGTACCCAAATGTCTGGCAAAGGTGGATTTGCCCGCCCCACCTGAGCCAATGACGAGAACTTTCCTCATGTTTTTCCTAGTACTGGCATGGCCATCTCGCGCCCCGTTAAGCCGCCTGCGGCGGCTTAACGGCCAGGCGTCAGCGGCGGGGGCAAAAACACCTCCGACTTCTGACTGGCTACCAAGCCGCCCACCGCCGCTGTCCCTTCCCGTCCGCTGCACGCCTGTGTTGGCCACTGCTGTCTCTCGACTGTGCGCTTGTCGGCGACAGGGTTTCGAAGGGATTGATGATTCGCACCTGATTCTCTACCACTAACCCATGTTGCATATCTTCTGAGTAGAGCACTGAAACGCCAGCATGCAAGGCACTCGAGACGATGGTGCTGTCCCAGAAAGAGAAGGCGTATTGCTTCCGTAAGGTCGAAGCCTTCAACAATAGCCCTTTGTTCACCTCGATAACCGCATACTTGGCATAAAAAGACTCGATTAATTGCTGCACGTGCTGCTCTGAGAACTGTACTTTCTTGAGCAGATTGACACACACTTCATTTCATTGATCACCTGGGGACTCACAATCACTGCACGGCTTACTTCCAGCAGGGACTGGGCACGAGCGGATTTTCTGAGATCATCCCCTTCGACGAATGCATAGAGCCAGATATTCGTGTCCACACAACAGCTTGCAGGCTCCGTGTCAGGAACGCTCATGCATCTCATCTCTTGTGAACGGCTTGAAGTCGGCCACTTTGAGGGGGTGCTTCAGGAGCTGGTCAATGAGGTTCCCTGTTGTACTTTCTTCCTCAGCCAGGAGGATCACCCGAACGCACTCTTTGAACCGATGTTTATACACCTCGGGGATTTCAATGGCCGTTGAGAAGATCGCCGCCAAGGAACACGCCATGGCCGCCGCGTGAGTGTACCAATCTCATGTGGACCGATTTAGGTGTCCATCGGATTCGAGTGCGCGACGAAGCTCGCGGCGCGTGTGGGCTACGAGGGTTTCTGCTGTTGGCGCTGGGCCCCAAATCAGGATCGATACCGGTACGGCTGCAATCTTCGCCAGGGTCTGTCGCCGTCGTTGCTCGACAACTGCCTCAAACGAGTCATCACTCATTCACGATCCTCCGCCTATGTCGGGAGACTTACTATGACTCTACATACTCCCATCCACCATCCCTACGCACGATGTGGCCGAACGCTAGAACTCACCCGTCGCCGGAAGCGGAGCGAGGCACGAGCGAAGTTGTAGGCGGTCGGGTGCAGTGACTTGTTCGGCAAGCCGAGGTGGGCAAGGGACGTACGTGCTGCTCCCAGTGTGCCTTTTAGAACCGGTCACGCGGCTCTGGCTCTATGTCTGGCACCTTGGCTAGCACGGCTTCAAACTTCTCCAGGCTCCCTCGTTTCGCCCGTTCTCGCAGGTACTCGACTGTTGTGAGCGCTGCCACCTTCTCGGCCACTGCGGTGGCAATAAACTGGTTGAGCGAGATCCCGTCTTGTTGGGCCAGCTTGCAGACTTGTTTGTAGAGTGACTCTGGCAAATTCAGACTGACCGTACTCATGATCACACCCCTATAGCTTCCAGAAACGCTTTTGGCGTCACGACAGCGATGCCAAACTGTTCTGCCCCACGAAAGTTGCGTGTGTTATAGGTGACAATGTACTGGCACCGGGCTTTGACCGCCAGTTCCAGGAGCATCTCATCTTTGGGGTCGGTCAGCATCGGACGCCAGAGGAAAAATATCTCATGGAGATGGGCGATGGTACACAGGAAGTCAAGAAAGTCCGCAATATCAGTGGTTGTGAGTTCCATCGCGCGTTGGTGCTGTCGGAGTACCTCCTCATATTCGCACACGAGGGGAACCGAGAGGTTAATCTCGAACGACGCTGCGGACAGCAGTGAGACGAGGCGAAACGCCGCGCCTCGCCGTGAGCGCAAGGCGGCAACGAGGACATTCGTGTCAAGGACAATCTGCGGCTTCATGGGGGTATGATATGCCACCGCAACAAGCCTGGCAACTGCTGAAACGTCAAGGCTGCCGAACGCGAAAGCTCAGCGGCGGTCGACGAAACCACCACTGACCCACATCTGTACCAACAACGTCGGCACCGCCACTATCCCGCCCGTCCACTGCAGTGTGTGGTTAGGCCGGAATCTGTTTGTAGGAGAAACTTGGCATCTCGGCTCGCTCATGTGCGGACTCCATCGTCATACCGGAAACGTTACCATCATGTTCAAAATCGAGGAGCGTATTCTCATCAATTTCATCGCGCAGAGCCTCGGCTAGGAACTCGATGGAATCCGGGGTGATCGGCCTTATGTTTCCTTAAGAAGCTTCTCCAGCATCTCCCAGGTATTGTAGGTCTCCGTGACAGCCTGAAGATAGATAGGCCAACTGATCTCGAAGTATGCGGAAAGCAAACTCAGCCATGTGCCGAGGATTTGAGCACGATTCGATAGTGACACCAGCCGTTCGTAGGGCTTGCCCAGAACTTTCCGCTTCGCCTCAAGCTGAGCTTGAAGATGCCCGGCCTGGAATATCTGGACTTCCGCTGTGAACCGAGAGGTGCGTTCGCCAAGATTCGAGATCTCGATTTGTAGGTGGAGCCGTTTGTCGCTGATCGTGGACTGTTGCAGCTGAGCCTTGTTCCAGACGGAGCGCGCCTCGGTGGCGATGGCTCCGTAACTCCTGATGAACTCATCGACTGGGTCAGCCTCTGCGCTCCGGGAGGTGAGCACTGCCGTTGCCGTCAGTGCGATGAGCAGGGTAATACGGTTTCTTATCGTCAGCATTCTTCTCCCCGGCATGGGATAGACGTTCACTCTGTTTTCGCGAGGAATTGGCGGATTCCCTCAATGGCGAGTCGCACCTCTTGCGTGGTCTTGGTGAAATCAGTCGGGCTGTGGGCTGCTTTGTTGCGATCTTTTCCCCATGACTCAATCAAGTCTGCGTCACTTGCTGTCACGAGGTTCTGAATTCCCGATTGCGTGCTTGCCCAAGCGCTTGGTTGTACTTACTAATTGAGCCATCGCCTGACCATGAGAGAGAAAAACGGCCGCAAAGGTTGTGAAGGTGTGTCTCTAAAGCTCCACCTGCTAGTACCATCGCCGCGACAACATATCCAACCCTTACTAAGGTGTCTGCCTGGCCAAGGCATTGGGCAATGGTCTCTGCGCGTATACCATCTGCGAACCTCCGAGCGTGCCCCTCCTTTAAGAGGCGATGAGCAGCTCGGAAAGTGCCAATCCAATCCTTCTCGCGTGACCTCGGGTTCTCCCACCTCTTGAGGACTGCATGCGATGGTGGAAAACTACTTTCAAGCGCTGTTTGCATCTCCGTTAACAAGGCAGGCCATGCGGTGCTCTCGCCCGTCGAAGAGTTGATCGTCTGAGTGATACGCTCATCAATTTGCTCAAACCAAGTAAGCAAGCTCGGCTCGTCCATGACTTGCCCCAACACTAGGGAATCAACACCTTTTTAGCCAAGACATCTTGCTTTCTCTCTGGTCGAACGCTGGCTGTTGAGCCGCGAGCCTCGCAGGGAGGGAGACGCGGAGCGTCTGGCTCCCGAGAAGCGCAGTCGGCTCGAACGCCCTGGATAGGCGGAGCGCGAGCGACGCCGTGAGCAAGGGCGTTAGAGGGGACGCAACAGCCAGCGATAAGCGGACGGGCACAGCCCGAGTGAGCGTCAGCGAGCGGTCCGCTTATCGCGGGCGTCAGCTGCTGCCAAAAGCGGGAGCGACGTAGGGAGCGGACGCTTATAATGGACCCCACAAACTGGACCACCACCCATGCAAATTCTCTCATAGGCAGCTATCAATAGGGAGGGGTCTATGGAGTCGATGAAACGGACACAGCATTCCGCCCAGTTCAAAGCGAAGGTGGCGTTGGAGGCTCTCAAAGGGCAAAGCCCCGTGAACGAGTTGGCTTCTCGATATGGGGTCCATCCGGCCCAGATCACCCGGTGGAAGCAACAGCTGGAGGCGGGGATAGACGAGATTCTTCTCCCGCGGTCAGCACACACGGGCCAGGGAGGACGAGGCTCTTCGAGCACGGCTCTATCAGGAGATGGGGCCGCTGAAGGTCGAGCGGGACTGGTTGAAAAGCAAGGTTTCCCCCCTTTGAAGCCAAGCGGGCCATGATTGACCGGGGGTATCCTCTGCTCAGCCTCCGGCGCCAGTGTGCGTGGCTGGGGCTGCACCGGTCTAGCCTGTACGATGTCCCTGTGCAGGAGCGTGCGGAGAACCTCTGGCTCATGCGCTTGATCGATGAGCCGTACACCCGAACCCCCTTTGATGGCAGTCGGCGGATGACGGCCTGGCTGCGGGGAGCAGGCGATGCGGTCAACCGCAAGCGGGTGGTGCGACTGATGGGCCAGATGGGCCTGGAGGCGATCTTCCCGAGGCCACGTCTGAGCGCGCCGGGTCCGGCTGCCAAGGGGTATCCCTACTGGCTCCAGGGGTTGGAGAGAAACGGTCCCAACCAGGTGTGGGGTACAGATATCACCTATATGCCGATGCAGCGGGGCTTCAGGTATCTGGTGGCCATCATGGACTGGTACAGTCGCTTGGTGCTCTCCTGGGAGCTCTCTAACACGTTGGACGTAGGGTTCTGCCTGGTGGCCCTCGAGGGGGCACTGGCACTGGGGAAGCCCCAAATCTTCAACAGCGATCAGGGCGTGCAGTTCACGTCTCACACCTGCACCGGGAGGCTGGAGGAAGCAGGGGTAGCCATCAGTATGGATGGGCGTGGGCGAGTGTTTGACAACATCTTCGTCGAAAGGCTATGGCGCACGGTGAAGTACGAGGACATTTATCTCAAGGACTATGGAACGGTGCCTGAGCTGGAAGTTGGGCTCGATCACTACTGGTGGTTCTACAACCATGAGAGACCACATCAGGCATTGAGGTATCAGACGCCGGCTCAGGTCTATTTTGGCGAGTTGGCCGGCTCGCCATGCCTGAAGGGAGGTGAGAATCTGTCCTAATTTGCTTAGTTCAACAGCATCGTGGTCTTGACAAAGGGGTCCACTATAGCTGTAGGCAGTCGGCTGCACGCGTTTGATACTTATTGAGGCCCCCTCCTCGGCATACCACCGTGGTATGCTGGCGTTGGGAAACAATCACGCTAAAAAGAGGAGGAGACCTCATGCGATTCTACACCAAGCAGCACCAATTTTATTGTGGCATCGATCTGCACGCCCGGACCATGTACGTCTGCATCCTGAACCAGGACGGTGAGATCCTGGTGCACCGGAATATGAAAGCCGGCCCAGAACCGTTTCTCAAGGCCATCGCCCCCTACCGGGAGGATCTCGTCGTCTGCGTCGAATGTATCTTCACCTGGTACTGGCTTGCCGACCTCTGCGCCCAGGAAGGTATTCCCTTCGTCCTCGGGCCATGCCCTCTACATGAAAGCGATCCATGGCGGCAAGGCCAAAAACGATAAGATCGACGCCCAGAAGATTGCCGTGCTGCTCCGTGGTGGCATGCTCCCGCAGGCCTACGTCTATCCGGCCGACATGCGGGCGACCCGCGACCTGCTCCGGCGCCGGATGCATCTGATGCGCAAACGGGCGGAGCTGCTGGCCCATGTCCAGAATACCAATAGCCAGTACAACCTGCCCGAGATCGGGCAAGAAGATCGCCTACAAAGCCAACCGCGACGGTGTCGCCGAGCGGTTTCCCGATCCCGCGGTGCAAAAGAGCATCGAAGTCGACCTCGCCCTGATTGGCCACTACGACCAGCTGCTCCGCGACGTGGAGCTGTCCATCCTCAAAACGGCCAAGCAGCACGACGCCAACACGCTCTATCTGCTGCGCACCGTCCCAGGGATCGGCGAGATTCTGAGCCTGGTGCTGCTCTATGAAATCCATGACATCCAGCGCTTCCCACGCGTGCAGGATTTCGTGTCCTACTGCCGTCTGGTCAAGTGCGCCAAGGAATCGGCGGGCAAGCGCTATGGCACCTCGGGCACCAAGATCGGCAATGCCTATCTCAAATGGGCCTTCTCCGAAGCGGCCGTGCTCTTCCTCCGCAGCCAATCCTGCGGGCCAAAAATATCTCGGCCCGCTTGGAGAAAAAACACGGCAAGGGCAAAGCGTTGACCGTCTTGGCCCATAAGCTGGCCCGGGCGGTCTATTACATGTTGAAACGCGACACGGCGTTCGATATGCACAAGTTTCTCCAGTGGCTAAGGGAGCGGAGCGGGTGAGCCTGCGCGCCTCACTGGCCACTGATGGGATGCAGCCTGGGACCAGTGCTCTGGCAATGACTGAGCCACTGCGTCATGAACGCGCATGAGCACATAGGCTCTTATCCCTGAGCCCTGCGCGTTTGATTGGACGCCCGCTCCGGCTCCTGTGCATACGGCGAAAGTCGACATCAGGTTGACGTGTGCTGCCCCTCACCCGAACCTGGCACTAACTGGCGCAACGATACCCGTGTCAGCCCCTCTTTTGAGTAGGACGGTATGAGGGTACAGATATGTTTCTAGGCCGCAGAGGACCCTGCTGCAGGCTCTCTGCACTCGCCATCTCGATGGCGAGCAGAGCCTCAATAAGTGTTTGGTGCAGCCACATGCTCTCTGCGCCGCCGAGGAAATCAAGTCAGAACACGCGCCAGAGGATGACTGCGCCGGCCCTACGGCGGAAAAAAGCACAAAATCCGCTCCTAGGGGTAGTTTGTCTCTTGACAACGGGGGTCCTCATAAGGGTTAGGCCAGGTTGCGTCCACCTCTGAGTCACCTCTCGTACAGGCAAAGTGGCCACCTGACCCGAGCACTGGGATACGAGTCCAGACCAGCGAAAGCTGGACCGTACCCGTTCGGAACCGACACTGCCTGGTTGACCCGGCCCCCGCATCACTATGCGCACCCTACTGATTCTGAACGGCCGTTTCGTCATCATGAGCGCAGGATTCTTCTCGATCTCCGATGTCTCGAGGTCGCTTGGGTTCAGGGGTAGGCGCACGACTCGCAAAATTCTCGCATGGTTCAGCGAGCGCTCCTCGATGCTGACAGCGGCGGCACTGCACTTCCTGGCTGTCGATATCTCGCCTCTCTTCGCCTCATTCTTCTCAGATATGACCTTTAAAGATCTCCCTAACGAGACCGACGATCTCCCTGAGAAGAGTTACTGACGCAGTGGCGAGGGCAAGGGTCGCAACAATCTCTGGCCCAGTCTCATGCTCAGCGAAAAGGACAGGTTCGCCGGCGCCTGTACGGAGCAGTATCAGTTTTCCCGGTCTCCCCGCAAGCTCACGGATCGTCTGGAGCGACGAGACCATCAGCCATTGATATACAAGGACGTATTCGTCTTGAAACATGAATGCATTCTGAAATTCAGCATCCTCTTGGATCGGCCAGTGCGATATCGGACGAACCTTTATTGATGTCACGTCGGCTATTTTCGCTCCGAGCAGGTGGGCTGGCTCTCGGAGGCTCATCTCATAGTAGTGATGGTCAATCTTGTCACCAAAAGGCAACCTCATAGGCACCCCTCCGTGTACTGGATCCGGCCGAACTACTATTAGACTGCCGAATGGGTTTATGAAACACTGCAAGACCCTGCCATCTATCACTCCGCCACCAGCAGCCGCCCATCCTTCAAAACCGCCTGCATGCTAGCACCCTTACGCATTCCCTTCAAGCTCCGTGCGACGCCGGTTAGGCTGCAGCATCGTGCCATCTCACATCCTCACACCGCCATACCGCCGGCCCAGCTCAGAGACGGTCGATGGGGCTGTAGACCCCTCTCCCTCCTCGATTCAGGACGTGGGTATAGATCATCGTCGTCTTCACGTCCTGATGCCCGAGCAGTTCTTGAATCGTGCGGATATCATCGCCATCTTCCAGCAGGTGCGTGGCGAACGAGTGTCGCAGCGTGTGGCAGCTCACCGCCTTGGTCAAGCCGGCCTTTCTGGTCGCTTCTTTGACGGCCCGCTGTCAGACTGATTCGTGCAGGTGATGCCTCCTGTGCTCCCCAGACCTCGGGTCCAGGCTGATCTGTGAGGCCGGGAACACCCATTGCCAGCCCCATTCGCTGTGAGCGTGTGGGTACTTCCGTTGCCGCGCGCCCGGCAGATAGACCCTGCCGAAGCCGTGCGCCAAGTCGTGTGGGTGCTGTTGGCGAACGTGGTCTATATGTACCGCAAGCGGTTCTTTCACGACGGCGGGCAGCATGGTTCGCCGATCCTTGTTGCCCTTCCCCTGGCGGACCAGGATCTGGTGGCTGGCGAAGTCAATAGCCTGCACTCGGAGTTGCAGACACTCCAGCAGACGGAGGCCTGCCCCATGTCAGAGGCTGGCCATGTTCCAGTGGACGCCGTCGAGCGCACTCAGCAGCGCGTTGACCTCTGGTCTCGTCAACACGACGGGGAGACGTTGCGGCCGCTTGGCGCGGACCACACCATCCAACCAGCCTAGATTCTGGCCGAGGACATGGCGGTAGAGAAAGACCAGCGCACAGAGCGCCTGATTCTGCGTCGAGGCGCTCACCTGCCCGTGCACGGCCAACGCCGAGAGAAACTGCGTGATCTCGTCTTCGCCCATCTCCAGGGGATGGCGCTTGCCATGGAACAGGATATAGCGCTTGATCCAGCTGACGTAGGCCTCCTCCGTCCGTATGCTGTAATGCCGCATCCGGATGGCCTCCCGCACGTGGTCGAGTAGTTTAGGCTTGTTCCCCTGCGGAGCGCGAGCCATCTCGGCACGGCGTTGCACTGGCTGCGGCGAAGTTGGGAGGCGCCGACGTTCAATCCGAGGCCGTGCTGGATGGTGCCGTGGAGGAATAGGACGCCCCTCAGGGCCCCCAGCCACTGTTCCGTCGTCCATAGGCATGCCCCCATGGTCTGACGCTTCCGGGGGGCCACTCCGGCGTGCGCCACAGCTGCCACTCCCTCAGGTCTGACATAAGATGTCTCTCGATCTACAGGACGAGCACAAGTTCGAGCGATCCCCTCCCAGACATCGATCTCCGGGGAACTTTCAAGGTTTTCCTCAGCCGGAATTGTCATGCCCGCGCCGACGTGCCCGGTGATGGGTAGGTTAGGCAACCCTGTGGTCCTTCCTGCTCGTCATAATGTTGATGCATATGGTTAAATATATCAACGATTTGTTGATACTACAAGAAAATATCAACAACATGGGCAGCCATCTGCGCTGTGCTGAGATTCCAACATCACTCATGGCCTTGATCTGCGGTCCACTTTCCTCTATCGCAGGGAAGTATGGAATAGAAGGAGGTAGGCTCTAGCACAAACACGAGATGCGACTAAACATCACCTGACCAAGCAGTGGTGTTGGGAGGTTGCCCGCAGGGATGACACGCGGGTGGCCCGTCGCTTGCGTCGCTAGCAGGTCATCAATGGGGTATACCGGCTGGATGAAGGAGCCTTGCTGGAGGACTGCTTTCACGTCCTGCAGGCCGTCGGCGTGATGACGTTGGTGGAGCACGCCTATGGGGAGCCATCCCGCGCGCAAGGCTCCCGTTCATCCAGTCTGTCTTGCGCTACGGGCTGAAGACCCTGTTGGGGATTGAGCGCATGCATGCCCTGCCGAGCTGGCTGTGCAGTGATGAGGTTGTGATGCCGTTGGCAGGCTTCAAGGCCCGGCAGGTCCGCCACGGCGTGCGCCCACGTGAGGTCGCCACATGGCAGGACGAGCGACAGGCGGGGCCGATTGGCCCGGACATGCTGGCCCGAAATATCGTGAAGTGGCACGAGCGGGACCTGGAGGGCATGTGCAATGGATCCATCCGTGCCCTGGCCAAGGCCGGGGTCTTTGGGGCGAAGGTGACGGGCATGATGGATGGCACCGATCTGGAGACCACCGAGCGCTATAGCGGGTGTGGCCAGGTGACCCGCCCAGTCCGGATCGAGGATACGCGCGGCCATGTGCATGCGATCGAGGTGACCGTCTACGGCTGGAGACTGAGGGCGTGAGTATTACGGGGCTGACCACCAATGACCAGTGTGGGACGCCCGAGCTTGGGCGCCAGCACAACCGTCGGGACTTCCAGGCCAATCTGCTCCATGCGGTGGTCGTGCGCCCATGGGATGGGCGGGACTCGGGGCCCGGGGGCATAACCATCTGGTTGACAAACATTCCAGTCGAAAAGCCCTGGCAGCCCTTTGATGACGACGATAACCGCGGCCTGATCGCGCACTGCGATATCAAGGTCGCCAAGCCGCAGTGGGCCTTGAGCCATCCGCCCCAGCAAAACGAGCGCGCCGTGAGGGTGCATGTGGCGTTGACCCTGCTGCTATTGGTATGGGCCACGGCCTCTCGACTGCCGTGTGCGCCTGAGGCCACCGGAAGGGAGGCCGTCGGTTGGCAGCGCTGGCGGTGCCAGCTCCTGGAGCAGACCCGAGAACCGGTGCTGGTATGGGCCCAAGGCGATGACGGCATCTTGCAGCAGGCCGAAGACTCGCGGCTGGTGGGGGTCAAGCTGAAAGATGTGCTGACGGGCATCGGCACACGTCAGGACGTCCTGGCCACGTATAGGCTCACAAGGTGCGGCTAACCGGTATGTTGGAATCTCCGCCATTCTCGTGAGAAAGCTGATGTATGAGGGTAGGGGCGGCTATCTCCTGCAGTCTGAGACGACGCATTTATCATCGACTGCTCATCCCGCTGACCCCCAAGAATCATCAGCATCTGCAAGCCCAGCTGTGCTGAGTAGAGTGTGTGTCACGTCACCCGTGCTTTCGGTGCTCGGTCCTTGCCGGCAATGCGCGCGCGATGTGCGACGCGATCAAGACAGAGTTATCGCTCGACAACGACGAGCCGCCCGAGCGGATGGCTCAGCTCATCAAGATGGCCGAAGCGACCTGCTTCACCCTGGCCGCCCTGCGCAACCCGGCGCCCGAGGTGCTGGAGCAAGCGATGGGCACTGCGTGGCGCGCTTCCCACCTCACCGCCCCTTGACCCCCTGTAGTCTCAAGACCATGCCACGAAAGCCAATTTCCTGCATCGCCGGGCGGCGCAGGTCGCTCGTCAGCTTAGGATGCCTGGCGAGCACGACCCAAAGCATCTTACCACTAGCGTGCGCCGGTTCCATCAGGTGCTGATTGCACCTGTCCCAGCCCCTTGTCTTTCGCAGGCACAAGGAGCCATCGGCTGCGCCAATTAAGCTGCATGGCGGAGCTGTGGTTGTTTCAGCGGCTCACGCTGGAAGAGAAGCAACACTTGCAAACCATGACTCGCCGCCAGATCTATGGCATAGGGGCCATGCTCTTCCAGGAGGGTGAGTCAGCGACAGCAGTCTTCTTAATCACTGCCGGTCGAATCCGGTTATACAAAAGCGTCGATCTCCTGACCAACCAGCGTCAAGTCTCAAGCGAGCAGGTGCAGCGGCCGCAGCTCTGAGTCAACGTACAGGGCATGAGCAAAGGCATCAAAGCCTTCGAAAAAACTGTAGACTGCGAGCGCCTCGCGCTTCTCCTCGGTCCATACCCCTGGTTGGCGCAACTGGGTTTGCTGCAAGGCGATCATTTATGGACAGGTCTTACTTATCGCCACGGCGAATCCCTGAGATCCTTATGACTATCACCAAAAGCGTCATGTAGACTGGCTCTACACCCCACAGGATGAAAATGGTACGATGGAGCGTACTATCCTCCCGGTCGCTGGAGGGCATGCCACTCGCATGGGGCGCGAAAGTGCATACCGGTACGGGCCACCGGGACCCATTTTTTTTGCAGGCCGCTGAGGGCCAGGGGGTACCTGCGTGCTCTGACTGGTCCAGCGGCTTTCTTTTTTCGTGGGAAGTGACCAAGAGCCCGTAGAAGAAGACCGGTGGAAGGGTTTGATGTCGCTCATCGAACTATCGCATGGAGAGCCGGGGGCATCCAGTGTGGCGCGAAACCCATAGCGCGGCACGGAAACATCGGGGTGTTCTGGCTTTGAGCCCTAGTGTATACTCCTCGAGCAGGTATGGAAACAGATCGCGGGCATCGCCCCGCGCCTAGCGTTCGGGCAGAGACCTAAGAACTGATCCTCTGGGGAGCACATCTTTCCCTGGCAGTGCCTGGCACGTGCCTGGCCGCCTGGGCGATGGTGCTCCAGGCGCCGAGCCGGCTTCTGCTGGGGCATGAGAGAAAAGAGCCATCATGAAACGAGTGCTGATGTTGGGAGGAACTGGGGATGCGGCGCAATTGGTGGTGCAAGCCTCGGCGCTCCCAGGCATCGAGGTCATCACGTCATTGGCAGGGCGCGTTCGCCAACCTGTGACACCGGCCGGTCGGGTGCGCATGGGCGGCTTTGGTGGTACCGAGGGATTGATCCACTACATCCGGGAAGCAACAGATCGATCTGCTGCTTGATGCGACACATCCCTTTGCGGCTCAAATGTCCCACCATGCCGCCACCGCAGCACGGGCTTGTGGTGTGCCGCACCTGATGCTGGTACGTCCAGCCTGGGAACCGGTGGCCGGAGACCGCTGGCTGTCGGTCGAGAGTCTGGCCGCGGCCGTGGAGATGCTTCCAGAGGTGGCCCAGCGAGTGTTTCTGACGATCGGCAGGCAAGAACTGGCGGCGTTTGCGTCGCTCCTGCATCTCTGGTTCCTGATGCGGATGATTGATCCCCCCCTGCCTGGGACCCCGGTGCCGCCGGGCACCCTCGTGCTGGCACGCGGACCCTTTGCACTGGACGATGAGCGGCAGTTGCTCCAGACCTATGCGATTGAGGCGATCGTCAGTAAGAATAGTGGCGGCGAGGCGACGTACGCCAAGATCATCGCCGCACGCGAGCTCGGATTACCCGTGGTGATGATTCAACGTCGACCATTGCCAGGCGGGGAACAGGTCGCGGATGTGCAGCAGGCGATGGCATGGCTGGTCAGGCATGTGGAGGGTGGCTGAGTCGGCCATCCCCCGCGGCACAGGACTGGCCCGGAAGGTGAGTGTGGCGAGCAGGTACGCGGCGGGAACATGCTGGCATCCGAGGCTATGATTTCGTGACGGTCCATTGCGTGACCGGTGCTTTTGCTTTCCACCCTAAAAATTGGCCGATCGGCTCGGCATGTTGGATGGCCATGCGGGTGAGCGCTCCCCCCTGTTGACTCTGCCAGTGCAGGAGCACCTGTTCGCTTTCGACGGTGACCGCATTGGCGACGAGTCGGCCACCGGGACGCAAGGCATGCCAGCAGCTGGCGAGCAGATGCTCCGTGGTCAATCCCCCCCCAATGAACACCGCATCCGGTGTCGGTAAATGCTGTAACCCGGCAGGCGCTTTACCGGCAATGATCTTGAGGTCGGGCGTTCCCAACGCCGTCGCATTGTCGGCGATATACTGCAGTCGCGTGGGATGGGCTTCGATGGCGATGGCCCGACAGCGGGGCGCACTGCGCATCCACTCGATGCCAATCGAGCCACAGCCCGCGCCTACGTCCCACAGCAGTTGTCCAGGCACCGGCGCCAGCGCCGCCAGTGTCACGGCACGCACCTCGCGCTTCGTGAGCTGTCCGTCATGATGATAGGCCGCGTCGGGTAATCCGGCACAGCGCGACAGGCCAATAACCCCAGGGTCAGCGATACAGCTAATGGCGATCGTATTCAATGCCGCCACGTCCGCGGCATCCCAAGAGGCCGCAGGGCCTGTCACCAGCCGCTCATGTGTGCCCCCCATGCGTTCGAGCACGGTGAGGACGCTGTTTCCATAGCCGCGTTGGGTCAGTTGCGCGGCGACGAGTGCCGGCGTGTGCGAACCAGCGCTCAACACCAGCACTCGCGCCCCTGGATAGAGCACCGCATTCAGCAAAGCCGGGTCGCGACCACACAGACTGACCATCTCCACTTCCGTCGCGGGCCAGCCCAGATGGGCGCAGGCCAGGCTGAAGGCCGAAGGGGCTGGAACGATGGTCATTTCCTCAGGCGCTACGTGACGAGTGAGGGTGACTCCGATGCCGTAGCACATGGGATCGCCGCTCGCGAGCACGCAGATAGGCTGCCCCCGACGACGCATGATCGCCTCTATCGACGTCGCGATGGGGGTAGTCCATGGCAGTTTCTCGCGTGGATCGTCCGGCGGCAGCATCGCCAGATGGCGTGCTCCCCCCACGACGATGTGCGCCTGGGCGAGAAGCGATCGAGCGCTCGGATTCAACCCAGCCAGTCCGTCTTCGCCAATGCCAACAATCGAGAGCCATTTTTTCATCGCATGCTTCCCCAACACCACAAGGCCGAGCTACAGCCTGGACGCCTTCGATGAACTGCTGGACTTCCACTCCTCAAGGCTGGTATGATAACACACTCACAAGAACCTCAGGGTATAGATACTCGCGACCCTTCTCAAGCTAGCTCGACCCCGGGTGACGCCGCGTGACCCATAGCTGAGCGGGAAGGAGGGAGAAGATGGGGCGACAACCTCAGCCACTCGTGTGTCCTGGTTTATTTTATGCCACTCCTGCCCAGGATGGAGCCATTTACCGCATTCGTACGCCGGCCGGGCTGTTGACCAGCGCGCAAGCCGGTGTTGTGGCGCATTTCGCCGAGCAGATGGGGGGTGGATACCTCCAGATTACGAATCGGGCCAATCTACAGGTTCGCTCCGTACACATGGTGGCGCCGCCATCGTTGCTGAGCGCTTTCCAGGACGTCGGGCTGGCCGCTGCAGTATCTGGAGTCGATCATCTGCGCAATATCATGGCGAGTCCAACGGCTGGCATCGATCCGCAAGCCTTGATCGATACGCGCCCATTGGTGACGGCACTGGATCACGCCATTGTCCAGCATGAGGAGTTTGCAGGGCTGCCAGCCAAGTTCAGTGTGGGGCTCGATGGCGGAGAAGGGGTTTCCGTGCGCCATCACCCCAATGATATCTGGTTGGTGGCGACAGCGAATCCTCAACCAGGCGCTGGGAAGCATCTGCCCGCATCCTTCCGTCTCTTGTTCAATGCTGGACAGGGGCAGGAGCTGGAGACCGGTCTCCTGGTACGCCCCGAAGAATGCGTGCCGCTAGTGGTGGCGATCGCCCAGGTGTACCTCACGCACGTCGAACACCGTCGGCCTCCTGCCGCCGGCAAGAAACCGCGCCTGAGACAGGTCATCGCGCAGCAGGGAATCATCTGGTATGTGGAACAATTACGGCGACTCTTGCCCTTTACGCTGCCCCAACAGCCTGTGGTGGTGGCCCGGTCAGCCGACGTCACGCCCCATTCTCGGCATCTCGGTGCACACCCTCAACGGCAGCACGGTCTCTCGTACCTCGGTGTGGTCGCTCCTCTCGGTCGACTGGCAATCCAGCAGCTGCAAGCGCTGGCAGACCTCTCGCAGGTCTACGGCAGCGGCATGTTACGCCTCACACCCTGGGAAAATGTGCTGATTCCCGATGTCCCCACCGAACGTGTGCCGGCACTGCACCAGGCCATCGAACAGCTGGGACTGCATGACTCGGCGACACATCCCTGGAGCGCGCTGGTGGCGTGTACTGGGAACCGGGGGTGTCAGGCTTCGGCCACCGATACGACCGGCCATGCCCTCAACCTCGCCAACCACCTCGCCCAGCACGGTCGCCTCGATCAACCCGTGAACATTCACTTGAGCGGCTGCACGAAATCCTGTGCGCAGCATCACAAGAGTGATATCGCCCTAGTGGGCATCACGCTGCAGCAAGGTGACCAGACCGTAGAGGGGTATCGGGTTCATGTCGGAGCGTCGGAGCAGCCTTTTGGCCGGGTCTTGTCAGAGGCGGTGCCGGCAGACGACATGCCTGCCCTGATGGCGAGTCTCCTGCAAGTGTATCGGGACCATCGCCAGACCGTTGATGAAGCGTTTGGAGCATTTGCTGACCGCAATTCCATTCCCACCCTACAGGGGTTATTGAAGCCACCGCCGGGCGACGGGACAGCATCGTATGATTGACTATCTGCGTAACGGTGACGACATTTACCGCCAATCCTTCGCGATCATTCGTGCTGAAGCCCGTCTGGACCTCCTTGCTCCCGACCTCGCGGACGTGGCGGTGCGATTGATCCATGCCTGTGGTATGACTGAGATCGTGCATGATTTGGCAGCGTCTCCGGACGCTGTCAGCGCCGGACGCGAGGCACTGCAGGCCGGGGCACCTATTTTGTGCGATGCCCGCATGGTGGCGGAGGGGATCACCCGACGTCGATTGCCGGCGAACAACGAGGTGATGTGCACACTGCATCACCCCGACGTGCCTGCCCTCGCCGCTCGCCTGGGCACGACGCGCGCAGCGGCAGCCTTGGACTTGTGGATGCCCTCTCTGGCTGGTGCGGTGGTGGTGATAGGCAATGCGCCGACGGCGCTGTTTCGCTTGCTGGAATTGCTCGATGTCGGGGCTCCCAGACCGGCCCTGATTGTGGGCGTGCCAGTAGGGTTTGTGGGGGCGGCAGAATCGAAAGCGGAGCTGGCGGCCAACAGCCGCGGCGTGCCATTTCTGACCCTCCACGGGCGGCGGGGTGGGAGTGCCATCGCCGCCGCCGCAGTGAATGCCCTGGCGCGCAAGGAGGAATAACCATGTCTGCAGGTCGTCTGTATGGGCTTGGGATCGGGCCAGGGGATCCGGAGTTAATCACGCTGAAGGCCCTGCGGATCTTACAGTCGGCTCCCGTCGTGGCCTATCCTGTATCCGATAGTGACAAGCGCTTGGCCCGCTCGATTGTGGCGAACTATCTGGGACATGCCCCGCTAGAACTGCCGATGTATTTCCCCTTCAAGCCTGAGGAATCGGCTCAACCCTACTACGACAATGCCGCATTAGCCCTGGCCGAACATCTTGGTCGCGGTCAGGATGTGGCCGTGTTATGTGAGGGTGACCCATTTTTCTATGGCACGTTCATGTATTTATTCACCCGTCTGGCTGGTCGCTTTCGGACCGAAGTGGTTCCAGGTGTGTCATCACTGATGGCGAGTGCCTCGGTCTTGGAGACGCCACTGACGTATCGTAATGACGTGTTCGTGGTGTTACCCGCCATGTTGCCAGCAGATGTGTTGGCCTCACGCCTAGCCGGGGCCGATGCTGCTGTGATCATCAAGCTTGGGAGACACTTTCCCCGAGTCTATGAGGTGCTGAAGCAGATGGGATTGCTCACCCGGGCGCGATACGTCGAATGTGCGACCATGCCCAACCAACATATCGTTCCGATCGATCAGGTGGATCCGACGCAGGTGCCTTATTTCTCGATGATTGTCATCCCCAGTCAATGGCAGGCCGCAGACTGATAGCGGTCGTTGTGGCCTGCCCTCATGGTGGCGGATCAGCGGATCAGATGAGGTACGTCTCATGCCGACAGCCCCATCTTCACATGCCAGCCCCGATGACGTTGCCATCGGTGTAGCCCCACGCCCGCTTGATCCCATTGCCGTTGGCCGAGGGCGCGGGTGGTTGGCAATCGTTGGCACGGGTCCGGGGGGAGAACAATGGATGTCGCCCGAGGTCAGGGATGTCCTCCAAGCGGCTACCGATTGGGTCGGATATACCACCTATCTTAATCTCGCAGAACCGCTCCGGCAAGGGCAGCAGCGTCATGAGTTCGATAACCGGGAAGAGCTGGAGCGCGCGTCTATGGCGCTGGATTTAGCTGCCGAGGGGCGCGCGGTGGCTCTGGTATCCTCCGGCGACCCAGGGATTTACGCCATGGCCGCGGCGGTGTTTGAAGTGTTGGAGCGTGAGGACAAACCGTCATGGCGCCAGATCGACATCACGGTATGTCCCGGTATTTCGGCCATGCAAGCGGCAGCAGCACAAGTAGGTGCCCCACTCGGACACGATTTCTGTGTGATTTCCCTATCGGATATTTTGAAACCCTGGACTGTCATTGAGCAACGGATCGCTGCAGCAGCGCAAGCTGATTTTGTGCTGGTATTTTATAATCCGGTATCGACACGGCGTACATGGCAGCTGCAAAAGGCCAAGGAGATCATGTTACAGTGGCGCCCCCCTGAGACGCCCGTCATCATCGCCCGTAATCTCGGCAGACCCGGACAGGAAGTGACGATCAAGCCCCTTGGCCAGTTGACTGCTGGCGATGCGGATATGCGCACCATCCTCCTCGTAGGATCACAGCAGACGCGCATCATCCAGCGTCGTGATGGGAGGACCTGGGTATATACCCCGCGTCGCTATGCTGAGCGCGAGAGCGCTCCAGAGACGCTTGTATAGACCAAGAACTGCTCCAGGACCGAGAAACTGGCCCTTGCTGCTCAGATTGGAGGAGGAATGAGCATGGACGAAGCCATGGAGCTGGCGGTTGAAATGAGTGAGGCAACCTGGAATGCCTTCAAGAGCGAATTGAAAGATCTCACCCCGGACGAGATCGCCTGGCGGCCGGTTCCACAGTCGAACAACATCGCCGTCATCGTGAAACACCTGCGGGTCGTGGAAGATATGTTTCTGGCGCAATTGGAGAAAGGGGAGCAGTCACCCTATACAGATGTGCCAAGCGTCCTGAAGCTGACGGGCTCTGTCCCATTGAACTTCGAACAAAATCTCAAAGAGTTTGAGGAGTTGCACACACGTTTCGTCAATGCCATGAAGCAGACGACGCTGGCCGATTTGAAGAAGCAAACTTTCGTCTCGCCGTTTGCCCAGGGGCCTCGTCCAGCCAATAGCCTGTTGTTCTCAGAGATTGGCCATTTGACTTTGCATCGAGGGCAGATTCGAACGCTGCGGAACCTCTATCGTAAGGTACGAGGGGAAGCGGGACTCTTTGCCCCCAGGAATCCGACGTTTGAGGCCTAAAGATTGTTGTGGGTTATGATCTAGCGGTGCCCTGCGTCACTCCCTCGGGGCAACGCTCGACGGCGCTTGATGGCAGAAGCGAGGCAGGCCTCGACTAGCGGTGTCACAGGTGGGATCGATGATGCAAGACAAAGCAGCTGAGCGTGCTGCGGCGCACAGGGGAACGCCCCCGCTCACGCCTCCATCTCTTGTGGTGGGAATCGGGGCCGAGAAGGGCGTGCCTGCTGCAGATTTCGAGGCGGCACTGCGGGATGTCCTGCACAGCTTCGGTTTGACGACCGGAGAGCGTTAGGGCTGTCGCGACACTTGATCGCAGGGCGGCCGAGGAAGGCTTTGCTGCCTGGGCGACCCAACGTGGATGGCCTGTCCTCGCATACACGGCCGAACAGTTAGCGGCTATTCAGGTGAGGCCTCATTCCTCCACCATCGTGGCTCAGGGCCATAGAAACCTCCGGTGTCTGTGAACCGGCGGCGATGCTCGCGTCGGGAAGTCGAACGTTGCTGGTGCCCAAGCAGAAGCATGGCCGAGTGACAGTGGCGATTGCCCAATGTACCGATGCCGCGTGACAGCCAGATTCATCCTCCATCACAGAGACGGAGATAGGTCACAGTCAGACAAAGGTGTCTGAGGGCAGACGGCCACCGCACGTGAACAAGCACGTTAGCTGACATCGCACCCGACTCGGGAGGACCTTCTGAGGAGGCAATGGAGCCCGATACCTCCGCGGACCAAACATCCCGTAAAGTGCTGTTCATAGGTGCCGGCCCTGGCGATGCAGAGCTGTTAACCTTGAAAGGTGCGAAAGCTCTTGCCGCTGCCGACGTCGTGGTTTATGCTGGCTCGCTGGTGCCGGGCGGTGTCTTGCAGCATGTCCGGCGTGGGGCTCGTGGTCCACAACAGTGCTACCCTCACGCTGGAGGAAATCCATCGCCTGGTGACCGAGGCCTACCGCGCTGGGCAGCAGGTCGTCCGTCTGCATTCGGGTGATCCAAGCATCTATGGAGCCATTACCGAGCAGATGGCGTTGCTCGATGAGGAGGAAATCCCGTATGAAATCGTGCCCGGGGTCAGCTCCTTTCAGGCGGTTGCAGCACGGTTAGGCATCGAATATACGCAGCCAGGCGTGGTGCAAACCTTGATTTTGACGCGGCCTGGCGGTCGGACGGGGATGCCGGAAAACGAATCCCTCGCACAGCTGGCGCGGCATGGAGTCACGCTATGCGTTTTTCTCGGCGCCAGCCTTGTCGCGGAGGTCCAGAAGGCGTTGCTGACCAGTTACCCGCCGACAACCCCGGTGGCGGTGGCCTATCGGGCGACCTGGCCGGATGAAGAGCTGACGATAGGCACACTCGCTGATCTGGTCGAGATGGTCCAGGGGCCGCAGTACGATCGCACCACCTTAATCATTGTCGGGCCGTCGTTGCAGCGTCAGGGTAAGCGATCGCACGTCTACGATCCATCCTATCAGCACCGTTTTCGCCCAGGAAAGGGGCGGGGAGGTGGAACAGTGTCAGAGTCAACGGAGTAAATAACCTGATGCTGCTGGTAACGTCCCCCACCTCGATCACGACGATCACGACCTTGAGCCGACGGTGTAGCCCGTCAAATCTCTGATGGGAGAGAGTGTGAAACATGGATGAGAAGCCCCGACGTGAGCGCAAGAACCTGGTAATTCTCCACACTGGCAATGGTAAGGGCAAAACCACGGCCGCCCTTGGCACCGCCTTCCGTGCCATGGGACATGGCTGGCGGGTATGTATGGTGCAATTCATCAAGGGGAAATGGAAGCCTGGCGAGGTGCGCATGGCAGCCAAATTGGCGCCGGAGCAATTCGAGGTGATCCCCATGGGTGAGGGCTTTACCTGGGAGAGCGACAACCTCGAAAAGGACAAGGCGACGGCACAACGCGCCTGGGAGATTGCTAAAGAGAAGTTGTTGTCTGGCGATTTCCAACTCGTCATCCTGGATGAGATCACCTATACCATCACGTACAAGTTTCTCGACCTGGATGATGTCCTTGACGCCATTCGCCAGCGGCCGTCGAACGTCAACGTCATCATGACCGGACGCGGCGCCCATCCGGCGCTGGTGGAAATTGCCGACCTGGTGAGCGAGATCCATGAAGTCAAGCATCCGTATCGGCAGGGCATTCTTGCCCAAGTAGGGATCGAATACTGATGGCGGTGGACTCCGATTCTTCTATCCTTCTGGTGCGCCATGGTGCGACTGCAGAGACCGATGCGCAGCGTTATCCGAGTGTACGGGATCTGCCGTTAAGCGAGCGCGGCCGAAACCAGGCCACCGCCCTCGCCGGGACGTTGCACGGGGTCGAGTTCGAGGCGATCTTCACCAGCCCAAGCCAGCGTGCACGTGAAACCGCTGCGCCTTTGGTCAGCCAGCGCAACCTGGAACTGCACGTCGTTCCCGAATTGGCTGAGATGGGTTTCGGCCAGTTGGGCGGAATGTCCTTTGCCGAGGCTCTCCAAGCCTTTCCGGAAGCCCTCAAACGCTGGCTCGAAAATCCATTCGAGGTGACGCTCCCCGAGGGTGAGCCATTTCTGGACTTTGTTGGGCGCGTGCGACGGGCACGGCGGCAATTAACCCGCGAGTGGGCTGGCCACACGATCGCGGTGGTCGCACATGGCGGGGTTATCGCCGTCTGGCGTTGCCTGGAAGAAGGGCGCCCGTGGAGCGATTTTTGGCGGGGTGTACCGGCGCCTGGCACGGGTATCTGGTTGATTCGAGCTGATGGGCAGGTGCGCATCGAAACTCTGCGGCCGGAGGCCTGAGGCATGGGACATCTGCTTCTGGTAACCGGAGGAACACGCAGCGGCAAGAGCCGTTATGCGGTTGAACGCGCCAGTGCCTGGGGTTCGCGGGTGCTCTATGTCGCCACCTGTCAGCCGGCCGATGATGAGATGTGGGAGCGCGTGCGCCGACATCGAGCCGAGCGTCCATCGACATGGACAACGCTCGAGTCTGGCTCCAACGTCTTGCCTGCCGTCAGTGAGCAAGGCCCCAGCGCCGATGGCATTCTGCTCGATTGTCTGACCCTCTATGTCTCGAGTTTGCTGATATCAGGCAGCGGTGAGAACGAAGTGACGCAACAGGTCGAGGAGCTTTGCTCGGCCTTGCAGAACATTGACAGACCGGTGGTGATCGTGACCAACGAGGTCGGCTGGGGGGTCGTTCCAGAAACTCCTCTCGGGCGTCTGTTCCGGGATGCTGCCGGGCGTGCCAACCAGGTGGTGGCACGCCATGCACAGGAAGTGGTGCTGATGGTCTCCGGGCTGCCGATGGTGGTGAAGCACACATGAGCGCTCTTGAGGATGTCCGGCAGACCATTGGGCCACTCGACGCCAGCGCTATGGCAGCCGCGGAGGCACGCTGGGACACGCTCACCAAGCCACGTGGCAGTCTCGGCCGCCTCGAGGCTCTGGCCCGTCAGGTGGCAGGGATCGTCGGTCAAGGACGGCCTCGATTGACGGAGCGTCTGGTCTTTGTGTTGGCTGGAGATCACGGAGTCACGGCGGAAGGGGTCAGTGCTTATCCCTCGGACGTGACCGCTCAGATGATCTATAACTTCGTGCGTGGTGGGGCGGCGATCAATGTCCTGGCCCGGCACGTCGGAGCGCGCGTGATCGTCGTGGATATGGGGGTCAATGCCGGAGCTTCCCGCCTTACCCGGTTTGGTGTCGAGAAAAGTCCGCCGGGGTACCCTGAATTTCGCCCAAGCAACCGGCCATGACCAGAGATGAAGCGGTGGCGTGCGTCGAGTCCGGGATCGAATTGGCCAGTGCAGAGATCAAGAGCGGTCACACCTGGGTGGTCACCGGTGACATGGGGATCGGCAACACCACGGCGAGCAGCGCCATTATCGCAGCCACGACCGGCGCGTCGGTCGAGCGGGTGACTGGTAGGGGAACCGGGGTTACGGGAGAGACCCTGACGCACAAAGCCAGGGATCATCAAGGCAGCGCTCGACCGACATCAGCCCGAGCCTCAGGACGCGCTCGACGTGTTATCAAAGGTGGGTGGCTTCGAAATTGGCGGCCTGGCTGGAATCATGTTGGGCGCCGCAGCTCGACGTTGCCCAGTGGTCCTTGACGGCTTGATCGCGACCGCCGCTGCGCTACTGGCGGTGGGTCTGGTGCCGGCGGTTCGGGAATATCTCATCGCGGGACATCGCTCCGTCGAGCCCGGCCATGCCGTGGCGCTGGGCGCCTTGGGACTCGAGCCAGTGCTCGATCTGGGGTTGCGTCTGGGGGAAGGCACGGGAGGGGCACTGGCGCTGTCGGTGCTGGAGGCGGCTTGCCGCCTCCTCGACGAGATGGCAACGTTCGAAGAAGCCGGGGTAGCGACCGATGCTCCAGATCAAACGCCAGCGCCAGATAAGCCTGCTTGACCCATGCATCGCTTAGCGCTGGCCTTTCAATTCCTGACGATTCTCCCCTGGCCGAGGGTGCAGGTACGCCAGCCTGCGGATTTGGGCGGTTCTATGGCATTTTACCCCATCGTTGGCGCGGTACTGGGGAGTGCCCTGGTGGGTGTCTATGCGATCGGCTCCGAGGTTTTTCCCGATGGTGTGCTCCGGCCCGCGCTGCTGGTGTTATTGATGCTCCTCACTGGAGGGCTGCATCTGGATGGACTCGCCGATGTATGCGACGGGTTTTACGCCGGTCATACCAAGGCTGAGATATTGCGCATTATGAAAGATCCCCACCTGGGGACCATGGCCGTGGTGGGGATTATTAGCGTGCTCATGATGAAAGTCGTACTGCTAAGCCACCTTTCTGGAATGCTACTGTACTCTGCGTTGCTGATCTTTCCAGCCATCAGCCGGGGTGGCATGGTGTGGGGCATGTGGATGGCCCCCTATGCGCGTCCGGAAGGAGGGACCGGAGAGGCATTTTTTCGGACGCTCGGCCAACGACAGGTTTGGCTCGCCACCATCCTTCTCAGTGTTTGGGCCGTCCTGTGGGCTGGTTGGTCAGGGCTCATGTTACTCGGGCTTGCCGCCGGAGCGACACGACTGTTTGTCGGCTATTGCATCCAGCGTATCGGCGGGATGACTGGGGATACGCTCGGGGCACTAAATGAGTTGCTGGAAATCCTGACGCTTGCCGCCTATTATCCGCTCAGCCGTTGGCAAATGGCGGCAGGGCCTCTCGTGAGCCCCCGATTGTTCTGGTAAGGTAAGGTTATCGCGGTCGGTTTTGAGCTCGCCTCCCTGCGCACAGGCACAGAGGCGCTAGCAGTGACTCAAGAGTGGAAAGACGTCACCATCCTGGTGACATGGTGAGACACGCATGACAACAGACGCGCAAGCACGAAGCGTGGGGACCGTCTACCTCGTCGGCGCCGGGCCAGGGGACCCCGAATTGATCACAGTGCGAGGCCAGAAAATTCTCCAGCAGGCCGAGGTGGTTATATATGATCGGCTCGTACCGTCGCAACTCTTGCGGCAAACGTTACCACAAGCGGAGCTGATCTATGCCGGGAAATCTCCGGGTCACCATGTCTTGCGCCAGGCGCAGATCAATACGCTCCTGATCGATCGCGCGCGCAAGGGCAATTTGGTCGTGCGCTTGAAGGGCGGTGATCCCTCGGTGTTCGGTCGCGCCGGCGAAGAGATGGCGGCGTTACGCCAGGCCGAGATTCCCTATGTCATCGTTCCCGGCGTGACTTCTGCGGTGGCTGGCGCGGCGGGTGCAGGGGTGTCCTTGACCCGACGTGGCGTCTCATCGGTGGTTGTGCTGGCCACCGGGACGGAGGCCGAAGACGGCGAAGCGCCCGGATCGGGGACGAAGTGGAATGCTCTCGGAGACATCGGCGGGACACTCGTGTTCTACATGGCTGTCAAACAGTTGGCCAATATCACTGCTGAATTGATCCGGGCTGGACGCTCCCCTGCGGAACCCGCCCTGGTGATCCAAGAGGCGCATACGGTGCGGGAAAAAATCGTCGTTGGCACCCTGGCGGATATTGCCGCCAAATCCCACGCTGCTGCCATCGAACCCCCCGCCCTGTTCATCTGTGGCGAGGTCGTCTTGTCATGAGGTGGTAGCTCACCTGAGTGCTTCATCCACTAGATTTGTGGATGGTCGCAATGGACCTCCTCTACTCCCTCACTGCAGAATCCGTCCATAAAGGTGGGTCTGCCACTTTACGATTCTCTAAGCAACATTTGCGATATATTTGCCGCCGACCATGCTCAGCAGCGGTCGAACTGGAACACGAGGGAGCGCAAATGCCATCACTTATCCAGCCTGCGCGTAAAGGGCATCGAGAGCGCGTCTAGCCCTGATGACATGCGCGCTTCTCCTCTTCAAGACCACCCCGCCCCGGAAAGACGCGGGTCCATTTCATGACAACCCGACCCAATATTACAGCACCCGCAAGGCATGGTGACCCCATCAGGGTGTCCTGCGTTACCATATAAACAGCATTTGAACAGCTCCAGGCCCAATCGCCGCCGAATTTAAACACGCAGGCCGTGGCCCTGAACAGGCCGCTAATTGTATCTTCCTGTACCGAGGACATGCTGCTATTATGCATCTCACAGACGATGTGGGGCTATTGGGGGGCGCAACATCGCGATCGTGTTGTGCTGGATATGTGTGGTGTAGTGGCCTAAGGAGGGAAGCGATGCACCGGCCAATTTGCCGTGACAGACCTACCGTGCTACTTATCGTGCTCCTAGCTGGGGTGTTTGCTGGGACCCCGACCCCGAGCACTGCGGCCTCCGAGCGTGATGCTCAGGCGAT
The DNA here is from genome assembly GCA_963707985.1 of uncultured Nitrospinota bacterium. Lineage (GTDB taxonomy): Bacteria > Tectomicrobia > Entotheonellia > J063 > CAVPRW01 > CAVPRW01. The sequence continues at coordinate 150,537 of CAVPRW010000011.1, forward strand.
AGTTATCCTCCAACGCATGGCTGACTTTCTCTCCCGCGCCCAACACATCAGTGTAACGGCTGAGATCGGGTTTGATGTGGTCCAGGCTTCCGGGGAAAAGATCGAGTTCGGCGAAACCCGTCAGTTCCTCATCCGGCGTCCCGATCGTATGCGAGTCGATATCACCAAGCGCGATGGGAGCACAAGCGGTTTCCGCTTTGACGGCCAGGAGATCGCGGTGTTCAATACCAGGGAACAGGTCTACGCTACGGCCGCCAAGCCTGGCACCCTGGACGAGGCCATCGCCTATTTCATCAACGACCTTGACATGCGTTTCCCCCTGGCCGAGCTCTTCTCCACACGGCTGGCCGAGTCGTTAGCGGCCAAGGTGCGCACCGCGTACAACGTTGGGCCAGAACGCATTATGGGCGTACCCTGCGAGCACCTGGCTTTGCGGGGCGATCAGAACGACATGCAGCTATGGGTTGCACAAGGCGACCAACCGCTGCCGTGCCGACTGGTGATCACCTACAGAGCTGCCGAGGGCCAACCCCAATTTTGGGCGCAGTTCAGCGACTGGAATCTCTCGCCTGATGTCTCTGATGCACAGTTTGCCTTTACGCCACCGGAAGGCGCGACGAGAATTGCATTCGCCGCCCGCAAGCCGGTTCCCACCATAGAGGGAAAGCAGAAAGGAAAGAAAGGAGCACGTCCATGAGACCCACGACTCGGATGCAGGGACTGGCATGGTTTGCGCTCTTCATGATGTTGGTGTTCACGGTGACGGACATCGAGGCGCGGGGTGGCGGTGGCGGAGGTGGGGGGCGAGGGGGTGGCGGTGGCGGGGCGGGGGAGCAGGCGGCGGTGGCGGAGGCGGGGGGAGAGCGGGCGGCGGTGGCGGAGGCGGGGCGAGGGGGCGGCGGTGGCGAAATCTCACGGAGCGGGGTGGCGAGCAGTGGAACGTTCGGCTCGACGCGTTCCGGCGCTGGCGGTTTGTCCTCAAGTGGTGTCGCTAGCGGCGGCAACATGCAAGCCGATCGCCAGAGCATGCAGGCGAACCGTCAAGCCAGTGCGAGCCAGCTCCAGTCGTCCCGCCAGGCCGGTGCCTCAGAGCGGCAGGGTAGTCGGCAGGCGCAGCAGGAGCAACTGCAATCGACGCGATCGAGCACCGCTAAAGATCTGCAAAGCAGTCGCCAACAAGACAGGACGGCAACGCGCGAGGACTGGCAAAGCCAGGGGACGCAGCGACAGGAAGACCGGCAGAATTATGCCGAGGACGCCCGGCACCAGCGACAGGACTATGCCGATGATTATTTAGACGACTACCACGGCCGCTACTATCGCGGCGGTTATCCGGTCGGGGCCGGCCTCGCGGTCGCCGGAGCGGTTGCAGTCGGTACCGCCATCACTGCCTCGGCTTTTCAGGCGTTGTCCTGCCCGATGACTCCCGTGGCCGTCGGCGGGTTAACCTATTATCAATGTGGCTCGACCTGGTATCAGCCCGCCTATCAGGGGAGTCAAGTGAACTACGTAGTGGTGAATCCGCCACAATAACTACTTCCGACCTCAGAAAGGAGAGACGCATCATGCGACGTTTTGTGTGGGTCATCGGTCTCGCGGTATGCCTGTGGCCACTACTCTCGGGAGGGGCGACGCGCGATGAATTCCTCGTACGAACCACCCAAGATTACGTGGCGATCTGTTCGACGAGCCCACATGATCCGTTATATGCAGCGGCCATAGGGTTTTGCCATGGCTTTGCCGTCGGCGCCTATCATTATTACTTGGCCGAAGCCGCCGGCCCAAAGGGTACGCCCTTAGTCTGCCCGCCCGAGCCGCCCCCGTCCCGGACGGAAATCTTGTCGATGTTCATCACTTGGGCTCGGGCAAACCCGCAAACCATGGGCGAGCGACCTGTGGATAGCTTCTTCAGGTTCCTGGCTGAGAAATGGCCGTGCGGGCGATAAAGCGAGCGCGGGGTAGAGATCGTGAACGGCGAAACAGACTGACTCGGAAGGGTCCAGTCAAGGGGGATGATACCATGAGACAACTGCTAGTCCTGTTGATTGTGGTGGCCATCGGAGTTGTGGGGGGCTGTGCCGGCATGAGCGATACGCAGCAACGGACGCTGACCGGTGGGGCGGCGGGGGCAGCCGGCGGGGCAGTCATCGGGGCCATCGCCGGCAATGCCGGACTGGGGGCGGCGATCGGCGCCGGGGCCGGCCTCGCGGGAGGCTACCTCTACGGGAGGCACGAAGAGTCGAAGCAAGCCGCCTACCAGCAGGGTGTCGCTGATGGGAGCCGTCAAAGCCAGCCATCTAGCGGCAGCAGGTGACGCGGCCAGTGAGGGCGGAGCCGAGCTTACCTGCATTGTGCCGCATACATGAGCTAGCAGGTCGGCGACAATGCAAGGGCAGAGGGTGTCCGACGGTCCCGTCCGCGGCCACCGCCGAGTGCTGGCAACGCCGGTAGGAAGGAGCGGGATGCATATCGGGTCGGTGATACGAAGGCTACTGATATACGTACTGGTGGGTCCGTTGTTAACGGGGGGATGGCTCCAGGCGGGAGAAATGCGCAGGCCCGCCGGCCGGCTGGTGCTCACGCTCAGGGTAACGGTCGCGCCGGGGGGCGGTATGGGGCCGACCATTGGCGAAGGGAGGCTGACCTTACTGGACGGCACCGCCCATGCGTTTAGCGTGAGCGGCCTGAACTTGCAAGGGCACGTGGGGAGCTCGGTCGACTTGGAGGCCAAGGGGGAAGTTTACAACCTGCAGCGACTGGGGGACTTTAGCGGAACCTACCGGCGGTCCATCGGTATGGTTGATCCCGAGCGTCCTACTAACACACTCATCCTCGAGAATGACCAGGGAGTGCACATCGTCGTGACCGTTACCGTGGCGATAGAGCAAACTGATGTTCGCATACTGCCATCAGAGTCAGGCGTCATCGTGAAACTGCAGGACTAATTCCATGGGAGGTGCTACTTGGAGGCCGGACGATCCTCGTCCTGGTGGCACGATGAGCCGTTGAATGGCCCATCCCTCCATCAACCAGCAGCGGGTAAGTCAATGTGACGAGAGCTCCTGCAGCAGGGCTTTGGCCTCCTGCAAGTCGGAAGTGTCGAAGCCCTCGGTGAACCAGCCATAAACCTCTGCGAGCACCTGTCGGGCAGCCTCGTGCTTGCCCTGGCGCTGCCAGAGCCGACTCAGGCTCATGGCCGCGCGCAGCTCCAACGCCTTCGCCTGCTGACGGCGGGCCACGTCCAGGGCCTTCTGGAAACAAGCTTCCGCCTGGGGAACATCCGGGATCGGGAGCTGAAGCTGCAAGGCTCCCATGAGACGCGACAACTCGGCCTCCCACCACCGTTCCTCGGTCGTGGCCAGTAGCGTCAGGGCCTCCGCTAGGACGGTCAGCCCAACCTCCGGCCGCGCTGCCTGGCCGAAGGCCTCCGCCAACAGGCTGAGAAAATACGGTTGTCCCATCTTGATTCCCATGTCTTGATGCACTGCCAGGCCCTGTTGGATGTGGTGCACGCCGGCGGCCGTATCTCCCTCCATCGCCACCGCCCACCCCAGGAGGATGCGCCCCTGTCCAGCGCGGTGTATCAGTCCTTGCGCGGCGGCGAAGGTCATCAATGCGTCGGCACGGGCATGAGTGGCTGCGGTCTCCCGGCGGCACTGGGACAGCATCGCGAGCATATATTCCGCATACGCGAGACTCGGGGCATGCTCGGTTTGCCGGGCCATGGCCAGGGCGTCCTGGCTGCATTGCTGGGCCTGGTCCGCATAGCCCAGGACCCACAGGGCTCGCACCAGCCAGACGAGGCTGGCCATCCCGGGATAGAGCCCACCGGCAAAAATGGCGGTGGAGGGCGGCTGGGCAGCGGAGAGCTCGAAGCTCTGCTCGAAGTGAGTCCTGGCAGCGATGAGGTCGCCACGATACAGGGCGACAACCCCCACCGCCGTGTGCCCCTCGCACACCAGGACTGGATCGGGCTGGCAGGGCGCCAGATCCAAGAGCTGCTGGCCGAATGTATGAGCCAGGCCTAACCGTCCTTGGGTGGCATGAAACATCGTCAAGCCTGAGAGCACCCCGAAGTGGTGGGGCGTCTCTCTGAGCTGTTGGCAGAGCACATGGGCCCGGCGGTACGCCTGTCCTGCCTCTGGAGCCCCCATGCCCTTCGTTGCCATCAACAGCTCCCCCAGGGTGAGCTGCAGAGTTAGCTCTTGCTGGATGCGCTCTGGATTGTCTGGTAGCGTCGCCAGGAGTGCCAACCCTGTGTGGAGGGCTGCAATCGCTTCATGATGCGCATTGCGCCGCGCCGCCCTGTCCGCCACTTGCTGCCAAGCGTGCACGGCGGGTTGGATTTCCCCACAACGTTCGAAGTGGACGGCCAGCTGGGCTGCGATCTCTGCGGCTTGTGCACCATAGCCTGCCTGCAGCCGGGTGCCGATGCGCCGGTGGAGCTCCTCCCGCCGAGTGCTCCCTAACGCGTCGTACAACACCTGTTGGTAGAGCGTGTGCTGAAACCGGTAGCTTCCCCCGCGCGTCCCATCGGGCCAGGCCGTCACCCCGGTGTCTTCGATGAAGTGGTGTTGTGCGGCCAACGTGTCACAGACCGTCTGCACGTCCTTGATAGTATCCTCGACTCCTGCGGTCACTGCCCTCGCGGCAAACGCCTCGCCCACCACGCTGGCGGCTTCCAAAACCTGCCGGGCTTCGGGTGTGAGCTCCTCGATTCGCCGCAGCAGTAATTGCCGAACCGCCTCTGGTACCCTCGCTACCTCGGACGCCGTGCCCTCGCGCAGCGTCCACAAGCCCTCGCGCTGGACGATCAGGCCCTGTTCCACCAGATGCTCGACCACGTTCACCATGAACAGCGCATTGCCATCCGTACGCCGATGGACGAACGCCGCCAGGGCAGGCGCGGCCGGCCCTCCACAGCGCCCAGCTACATAGGCCGCGACATCCGCGGCGGGTAGGAACTCGAGGGGCAGCTCCGAGGCTTGCCCCCGCCCACACAGCTCTTGCACCGTGCGCCGCAGGGGATGCGCCTGCAGCATCGCGTCCACCGGGCGATACGTCCCCAGCACCAGCAGCTGCCCGGGCTCCAGGTGCTGTCCCAAGTAGGCTAGCACGTCCACAGTAGAGCTGTCGCTCCAGTGCAAGTCTTCAAGCACTAGCACCAGTGGCCGCTCGGCGGCCAGCACGTCGAGCGCCTCAGCCAGTTCGCGCAGCATGCGTGTCGGCGTCGCCCCGCGTACCTGGCGTTGCAACCGCTCCAGCTCGGTCTCGCCTACCAGCCCGGGCAATTGCACCAGCCACATCGGCGCATAGCGCCGCAGCGCGGCGATCAGCGGCGCCCCGTCGGGCCCGCGGCCGAACCGCCCCAACGCCCCTAGCAGTGGCAGGTACGGCTCTCCTATGCCATAGTGCTCGACGCACTGACCCCGCGCGACCCACGCGTCGCCCCTAGCCGTGAGACGGGCGAGAAAGAGGTTGACCATCGTCGTCTTCCCGATCCCCACCTCCCCACTCACGAAGCCGAGCTGGGGATGACCGCTGGCAGCATGCTGGAACCACTGCTCCAGGATCGCGACTTCACCCTGGCGTCCCACCAGTGGCCCGATCATCAGGAACGGGGGCAGCGCTGGCTCGCCTCCCACGAGAAAGCGATACCCCTCTTGTCCGACCGTCTCCACATAGTGCGGTGTGGTCGCCGAATCACCCAGGGCCGCCCGAATCTCCCGGATACTCACACGTAGCACGATGTCGGTGACGTGCGTCCCGGCCCACACCTGTTGACGCAGCTCAGCCTTCGTCACCAGACAGCCGGGATGCTCGACCAGATATTGCAGCACGGCCAACGAGCGGGGACGCAGGGCCATGGGCTGCTCCCCTCGGTACAAACGGCCGTGCGTCACATCGAGACAGAACGGTCCAAAGGTGAGGTGATGCGAGGGCTTCATCGGGGTCTCCTCGACTTCAGCTTGAACAGCATTTGAACAGCTGGATGCCAGAGATCTGCCAAATTTAAACGCGCGGGCCATGTTCCTGAACAGGTCGCTGATTGTACATTATTGTATCATCAAGCACCACAAGCACCACGGGAAACGATCGCACAGGGAGATAGCCTCGCGAGGACTGGCCCATGGACCCATTCCAGCCAACGTTGCCGACCAATCATGCTTTTCTGGTCCAGTTTCGCGCCCAGTCCCTAGAGACCCCCATGGCCTGGGAGGGCCGCGTCGAACATGTGGTCTCGGGACAGGTCACACACTTCCACGCCTTGGAGGAGTTGCTGACCTTTATGCAGTGTGTGCTCGCTAGCGTGCAGTGACAAGCGGTGTAATTGAAAAGCCGCCACAGTCGCTGCGGGAGAAGACACTGAAAGCCGTCCTCAACCAGCGGAAAGGAGGCCTTATAGGGCACACTCGTCCAATGTCCGCGCGTGTTCGCCACCAGCCTTACCGGCCTGCTCGGCTACTGCTGGAGTCGCTGGCAGCACACCGCAGAATACCTGCGAGCGTCGTGCGCTGGCGCCGTTCTGTACACTGTCGCGAAACCGATACGTGATCAATCCTCTCGCCTCACCGCGGCCTGCATCGGCGCGGGAGGGAGGCGGCAACGGATCCTTGACCAATAAGGATCAGAAAGGGCACGAGCATGAAGATCAAGAACCGGACGTTTGTGGCGTCTGTCGTGGTCGCGGCCGTCGTCCTCATCGGCGCTGTGGGCAGCGCCAGAGCTGCTGATGAGTGGTTCGTCCTCGGCGAGCAGACGCTCAAAGCGGCCGATCGAGGCGTGGAGATCAAGAGCGCAGGGGGTCGGTGGACGAAGGACGTCAAGCAGGTGAAGATGAGCGTCGAAGGCGCGGACCTGGAGCTCACGAAGGTCGTCCTGCAATGGGACAATCGCCGCGATGACACGATCACGGATATCGGCGTCCTGAAAGCCGGCGGATCGACGGCGCCGAAGGATGCGCCGGGACGCAAGGGCCGGCTCACAGCGGTGACGGTCCAGTATAAGATCGTTGGTGATGCCCCCACGGCCGTGCTCAAGATCTGGGGATACGACTGAGCGGGGCGTGAACGCGGACCGGAGCATGTGCGCGAGCTCCAACCGGCCGCATGCTCCGGAGGCGTCTTGCGATGCCGAGTCCCCCGCCTGCGCGTCGAGTGTCGTGCCGTGTGAGACGGCGTAGGAGCCGCCGCCATCTGCCTGTGGTGGTGTGTGCACGCGTGACGCCACGTGCGGTGGAGGGAGCCGGCTGGGAACCGCCGCACAGACGTGCGGCGAGGAGCGCTGGTGTGGGCCCTGCGGCGCGGGGGAGCGGCGGTGGCGAGGCGGGGTGTGAGAGAAGGGCGTAGCGGTCACATGCGGACGGTTGCGGCACCAGGGTATGGCCCGCGGCGGAAGCTGAGTCCCACCGCGGGGGAATCGCGTCGGCGCTGGTAAGGCGAAGGCCATGTGGAGCGCGACGGTGTGCGGGCTGAGCCGTGGACGATGGAGAGGCGGGCAACTCATGACTACGAAGAAAGGGAGGAAGACCATGGTGAGAAGCAAGCTGAGCTGGCTGATGATCGGGGCGCTGGTCCTCGTGGCCGTCGGTACTCGCGGGTATGCCGCGGAGACGATCGTCAAAGCCACGTCAGCGATTAAGGGCGAGGGACGATTCTACAGAGCCACCGACCAATTGCTGCTGTTCGCGGGCTATTTTCAGGGCAACGTCGAAGTGGAGCAGGGCGGCGACCTCCAGGGGGCCGGGCTGGTGTGTCCGGGCTTGATGGAAATCAACCACACCGCCGGCACGCAACAGGGCCAAGGCCGGTGTATCATCCTGACGAAGGGGGGCGAGTTCCTCTATGCCAGCTGGACCTGTACGGGCAAACCGAAGGAGGGGTGTGCGGGGCCCTTCACCGTCACCGGGGGCACCGGGAAGTTCAGCAAGGCGATGGGTGAGAGCCGGTTCGCGGTCATCAGCGATGTCATGGATGTCGTCACGACGGTGCCGGAACGCGACGTGACGGGGAGCTTCACCGGCCAGGCCGCGTGGGCCACGCTGAAGTACACCACGCCCTAAGGCGTGCCGACCAGACCTGGCCGATCGCGCCGGTCGTCACGCCCTTGCAGTGGTGGTGACCAGTGCGGTCGGCGTGTCGAGGAGACGGAGGGAGGTCGTCTTGATCCGTGTGCGGGCTTGGTGAGCCGAACCGCACGTGGAAGTGCTCGAGCGCACCAGGCATCATGCCGTCGCCGTGCGGAGCGGGGCTCCGCTCGCCTGTCCCTTCGGCAACGCCAGGTGTTGCAATTGCTGGTCGACGGCTGCTTGGCCACGTAGGCCGTCGAGCGCATCATGGTCACGTCGTCGGTCGTTCGGCTTGTCAGCGGGGTGCTTCGCAAGAGGCGCCCTCCTAGCACCTGACCACATCTCTCATACGTGGGTCGACCGCACCGACCGCACGCAACAGGGGGAGGGCCGCTGTATCCTCGCGACCAAGGGCGGCGAGTTCCTCTATGCCCGCTGGGCCTGCACCGGGAAACCGGGGGAGGGGTGTGGAGCGGCTCTTCACCATCACCGGCGGCACCGGGAAATTCGGCAAGGCCTCGGGCCAGAGCCTGTTCGCGATGCGCAGTACGGTGGGAGAGGTGGTGACCACGGTCCCGGAAAAAGACGTGACTGCGACCTTCACCGGGCAAGTCCTGTGGGAGGCGATGAAGTACACGGCACCGTAACGCCTGCCGACGAGGTCCCACCCGTCGAGCGGGCGGGGCCTTGCACGGGCGGTCTCGTGATGGCCACACCGGGCACGGATGCTCGCGTGTGGGAGGCTTCTCGGGGCTGGGGGTGGTGGATGACACCTGGGGTGGGCCATCAAGACGTGGCACCAGGATGACCGCTTCGCTAGACGAAGGTCCCTGCTCTCCCTCGCCAGAAAGGGCCGCGTATGAAACACTGCCGCGAATTCGTGGTGAATGTGCTCGTGGGTGGCGTGCTGATCGTCGTGCCGGTCTACCTCGCCGTGGTCCTGCTGCTCAAGGCCATGCAATCGCTCGCGAAGCTGGTGCGGCCGTTGGCCATGTTGCTCCCCGACTGGTTCCCCGCGGAAAATGTCCTCTCGCTGCTCCTCGTGTTGCTGCTCTGCGGCCTCATCGGGTGGCCGTCCGCACCCGGACCGGGCGCGTGATTCGAGAACGCCTCGAGAAGGCCCTCTTCGAGCGCCTCCCCGGCTACGCCCTGCTGAGAAGTCTGACCCAACGTCTGGCGGGGGAAAGTCAAGAGAACGTGTGGCAGCCGGCGCTAGTCGAGATTGAGGAAGCCCTGGTCCCCGCCTTCATCATTGAAGAGCTGGAGGATGGGCGTTTCACGGTCTTCGTTCCGTCGGTGCCCACGCCGTTCGCGGGGGCCGTCTATGTGCTCAGCCGGGACCGGGTGCATCCCCTGGACGTCGCGTTCACGCAGGCGGTCCAGGCGGTCTCGCGGTGGGGCGCAGGGACCAAAGACCTGGTCGCCGCCATGCACCCCGCGCACACCCTGCCAAAGGCACAGGGGTAACTGGTTGGGTAAGGAGATGATATCGCTATCATCCGCTGGGTAGCCGGGCAGGATTGCTCCGGCCAAGCCCCCTAAGTACGCTTGCGTACGTTTTCCGACATCAGCCCGTGTGGTACCCTACTCTTCCATACAGGGAGGGAGACCACTATCTCGATGGAGTTTCTCATCGGCCGCTCGCTAGCTAACAATGTCATGAATCTCTGGCTCGATCCCTTGGTGCAGCATGCCGTCACCCAGAAGCACCTTGATTGGCTGAGCCTCATGGAAGAGGAACCCGACGCCGGCCTGGGGAATGGCGGGCTCGGGCGCCTGGCGGCTTGTTTTCTCGACTCGATGGCGACTCTGCAGTTCCCGGCGATGGGCTATGGTCTGCGGTACGAATACGGCATCTTCAAGCAATCAATCCAGGACGGCTGGCAACAGGAACAGCCGGATAATTGGCTGCGTCACCCAGACCCCTGGGAGGTCCCGCGGCCACATGAGCGAGTCGAGGTCAAGCTCAACTGTTCGTTCGAGGTACGTGGCGGGACCTTACGCGCCATCCCCGGCCGGCCGTCGAGCCTGATCGGCTTCCCGTTCGATCGCCCCGTGGTCGGGTACGGCGGCAAGACCATCAACACACTCCGACTCTGGGCCGCCGCGGCACCTGACTACTTTGACTTTCAGGTCTTCAGCCATGGCGAGTTCGTCGGGGCGGTGGCCGAAACGCTCACGGCCGAATCCCTGACACGGGTGCTGTACCCCGACGACACCACAAGTCAGGGCCAGGGATTACGCTTCGTGCAAGAGTATTTTCTCGTCGCCTGCGCGCTGGCCGATCTGGTGCGCCGCTTCCAGCAGAGCCATGCCGAGTGGCGCACACTTCCGGAAAAAGTGGCTATTCAGCTCAACGATACGCATCCGACGCTGGCGGTCCCCGAGTTGATGCGCATTCTGCTGGATGACGTGCATCTCGGATGGGATGAGGCCTGGGACCTCACGCACCGAACGCTGGCATACACGAATCACACGCTGCTGCCCGAAGCGCTGGAGAAATGGCCGCTGGTGTGGTTCGAATTGATGCTGCCGCGCCACCTGGAGATCATTTTCGAGATCAACCGCCGTCTCCTCGATGACGTGCGGACCCGCTTTCCCGGCAACGCGGGCCGTGTCGCACGGGTGAGCCTCGAAGGCATGTTGCTCAAGCCAAACATGGTCATTGCGGGGAAAGAATGTCCGCAACAGGCCTCCGTCGCAGACGTCGCGCTGGCCACGCGGCGCTGCTTGCGTCGGCATGTCCCGGCGGCCGTTCCCGGAATCGTGTTCTTATCCGGGGGCCAAGATCACCTGCTCGCCACCAGGCATCTGAACGCGATCAATCAGCTTGACGGGCCAAAGCCTTGGACGCTCGGCTTCTCGTTCGGGCGTGCGCTGCAGGATGAGGCGCTTCACGCCTGGCATGGGCAACCGGAGAACCTTCAGGCGGGGCAGCGGGTGTTGGCTCATCGGGCCACGTGTCCGTGCGGCCGCTCTGGGCACCTACACCACAGCCATGGAAGGCGCGTTGGTTGGAGCATGAAC
>CAVPRW010000012.1:0-100443 GCA_963707985.1 uncultured Nitrospinota bacterium
CATTATTTAAGAAGAGCGTGACCTTTTTGAGTTGGGTGACGCGACACGCCTCAATCGAGGCGCGGGCCTATAGTGGGGTTTGTGACCGTCAGGCGACCTCGCATCTGGCGGGCACGGAACCGCCAGTCGTCACGGAGATCATGGTCGTGGCTCTTCGTGCGCGAGCGCAAGGTCAGAATCGCCTCTGCCCCTACCAGACTCCAGCGCTTGCCTTCGCCCTCCATCCGGTGCTTCACGACAGAACCGCAGGCCGACTCCACGACACCGGTCCCGACGGGCAAGCCTGCCGCCAGGGACGCGTCGTCGTGCCTCCAGCGCCGGTGGTTCTGGAAGCACGTGATGACGTGCGCGAGCGTCTCCCGCACCGACTGTCGCAGTCGCTGTTTGGTGAGGAGGTGTCGCAGGCCGCCGATGACCTATCCGACCCTGCCTCGGAGAATCGCCGTCAACTTCGCCCGCACCCAGCGGTTGCCCTGCGGGGCTCCTTCCCCGAACAACGCGTTCGCAGCGCTCCAGCGGGAGCCGACGACAGGCAGGATGTCCAGGACACACGTCACACGCCGCCACTCCTTGAACAGCTGGGTGGCCAAGTTCCACAGGCCGAGGGCGCCATCAAGGAGGACGACCCAGGGCTGGCGGTGCTGGGGATCCCGGCGCTTGGCGTCGGCTGTGATGCACTCCATCACCGCCGGCTTCGTCCGCACCAGGCTGGCGCGCCGGCGGACCTGCGGCGCCCGTGGCGACTCGTCCTTGCCCCCTTGCTGCTGCCGGCGCGCGCGTGCCGCTTCCGGCTCGATCAGGAGTGCTGCACGGACCTCGGGCGAGCGCGGCTTGGGATCGACGGTAGCGCTGCCCCCCACCAGCGCTGCCTTCTGCTGCTGCCGCTTCTCACCGGTGCCCCACGTGGCTTTGAGCGTGACCGCCTCCTCTTTCAGCATGGGGACGCCCTGGCCGTCAACACGCACGACGAGGAGCGCTCCGGCGCTTGCCGCCGGGGGCACGGGCCGTTGCGCCGAGAAGCGCTCGTAGTCTTCCGACGCCTCCTGCGCCACCTCCATCAGCACGCTCTCGGCCACCTCGAGGTCCAAGAGCGGCGCGAACCAGCCGGCACTTTCCTGGAAGGGGGGCTCGACCGCGCACCACTTCAATCAAGCGCTTCAAGCCGAGCAGCGTCTTGGGGTGGAGGTCATGGGCGTCATCAAATAATGTGTTGCACAACATTAATCGATTAATGTTGTGCCTTCAGTAATGTGGAGTCACTGGCTCGACCGTTGGCTCAGATTGAGCCGACCGTGTCATGCCTGCACATAAATATGTAGCATCGGGATCCGTGCCAATCCCGGCACCACGCTCAGGAGAGGATTCCGATGCTCGAAACCATGTTCCCCAAGACCCATCGCCGTTATGCCGCTTTGCCACTGCTGGGGTCGCGTGTCGACGACTTCGCGCGGTGGCTGTCTCAGCACGACTACCGACCCCAGACCATCCGCGTCATGCTGGTGCCGATCGGCCGGATCGATCGATGGCTCCGACGGCGTGGCGTCCACGACGTGGCCGAGCTGCATGCCAGCGTCCTGGAGGCCTGCTGGAGGCGCTTTTATCGAGACAACTCGACCCTCGGGGGGCTGATCCGCGCGCTGGCCCGCTACTTGGAGGCCGAGGGGCTCCTCCCGCCCGCGCCACCACCGCCCCTGACGCCAAGCACCCAGCTGCTGGCCGCCTACACGGCGTATCTGCTCCACGGCCGTGGGCTCGCCCGGAGCACGATTCAGGAGCACCAGCGCAGTGCCTCCCAGTTGCTGGCGCACCTCGCGTACGACGTGCAGCCCACTCGCCTGCGAGACCTGCCCCCCAGCGAGGTCGAGGCGTTTGTGCACCTGAGCGCCACCCGACTGGGGCGGGGCACGCAGCAGCACCTCGTCGCCCACCTGCGCAGTGTGCTTCGCTTGTGGGCCGCCAACGGCCAGTGTCCCGCGGGTCTGGACACCACCATCGACACGCCCCGGCTCTATCGCCTCGAGCAGCTCCCACGCGCCCTGCCGTGGGACACCGTGCAGGCGCTGTTAGAGTCGATCGACCGGCGCACGACCATCGGTGTGCGTGACTATACCATGCTGTTCCTGATCGCCACCTACGGGCTGCGCGTCAGTGAGGTCGCCGCTTTGACCTTGGATGATCTCCATTGGCGTGAGGGATGGGTGCGGGTCCCCCGGTGCAAGACCCGCAGCGTGCTGCACCTGCCACTGACCGACCCTGTGGGAGCCGCGCTGGTGCACTATCTGCGCGAAGTGCGCCCGGCCGATGTCCCCTGGCCGCGCGCTGTGCCTGCGCAGTCGTACCCCGCTCCGCGCCCTGGGCCCGACGGCCGTGTCGATGATCTTCGCGCGCTGGGCCAACCGCAGCGGCTTGGCGATCCCGTTCTCCGGCGCCCATTGCCTGCACCACGCCTACGCCGTCCACCTGCTGCACACCGGCCACTCGCTCACAACCATCGGCGATCTCCTCGGACACCGCGACCACGACCGTACCTACGTCGACCTGCGACTGGCCACGGAGGCATTGCGGGACGTGGCCTTGCCGGTGCCGACCCTGTCCACTTCCCCTGGACCATCGGAGGCGTACCTATGGACACACACCCGACCTTCACCTCACCGCTGGCGTCCGTGATCACCCGGTATCTCGCGCTCAAGACGGCTCTGGGCCGCGGCTACGCCACCGAGCGGCACCTGTTTCGCGCCTTCGACGCCTTTCTGGTCACGGTGGGCGCGGCTGATCTCACCCCCGTGGTGTTCGACCGCTGGTGCCAGACGCAGGCCCACCTCAAATCCGGCATCCGCCGCACGCAGATGCGCATGGTTCGTCACCTGTGCCTGTACCGACGTCGCACCGAGCCGGCGTGCTTCGTCCCCGACCTCGCCTGCTTTCCGCCGTGCCATCAGTATGCCCCGCCCTCCCTCCTGACCGAGGATGAGATGGCCCGGTTGATCGCGACGGCCACCACCCTGTTTACCACCTCGGCCTACCCGCTCCGGGCCCAGGCCATCCGCGTCGGTCTGATCCTGCTCTACACCGCCGGGCTGCGCCGGGGCGAGTTGGTGCGCCTGACGGTGGGCGACTACGACCGGCAGGCCCACACCCTGCGGGTGCGAGCCTCCAAGTTCCACAAATCCCGTCTGCTCCCCCTGTCACCAGATGCCGTCCAGGCATTGGAGGCGTATCTCACGGCGCGACGGGCGTCTCGTCCAGAGGCCACCACGGACGACGCCCCGCTGATCTGGCGGGGCGGTGCCGTGGCGCGCGGCTACTCGGGGTCAGGCTTTGCGCGCATCTTTCGCAGCCTGGCCCGACGCGCAGGCATCCGCACGGCGGCTGGCGAGCCACCGCGCGTGCATGATGTCCGCCACAGCTTTGCGGTCCATGCCCTGCTGCGCTGGTATCGGGCGGGCGTCGACGTCCAGGCCAAGTTGCCCCTGCTGTCGACCTATATGGGGCATGTCTCCATCGCCTCCACCCAGTATTATCTGCGCTTTGTCGAACCCGTGGCGCGCGCGGCGAGCGAGCGGTTCGCCCAGCACTATGGGGCCCTGGTGACCCCGATCCCCCAGGAGGAGCGACCATGACCGTGGCCCAACCCAACGCGTTAGCGCGCACCCTGCGCCAGTTCTTCGCGGACCATCTCCCGAGCGTCCGTGGCGTGAGCCGTCACACCATCCACAGCTATCGCGATACGCTGCTCTTACTGCTGCGCTTCCTGGCCGCCGCCCGCGGCCGGAGCGTCGCCGAGCTGGATCTCACCGAGATCGAGGCCGAGGACGTGATGGCCTTCCTGGACCACTTGGACCACACCCGCCACAACACCGTGGCCACCCGCAATGTGCGCCTCGCGGCCCTGCACGCCTTTTTTCGGTATGTCGCCGCCCACGAGCCCGAGCAACTGGCCCGCTCGCAACGGATCCTGCACATCCCCTTCAAACGGGCTGACCACCGGACCCTCGACTATTTGGAGTATGCCGAGCTCCAAGCCCTGCTGGCAGCCGTCGACCGCTCGACGGCCGCCGGTCGGCGTGATTATGCCCTACTGGCGACGCTGTTCAACACCGGCGCTCGGGTGCAAGAGCTCCTCGACCTGCGGGCCTCCGATCTCCAGCTCGACGCACCGTGCCAAGTGCGCCTCTTCGGCAAGGGGCGCAAGGAACGGGTGTGTCCGCTGTGGCCCCAAACCGCGACCCTGCTCCGCGAGCTGTGTGCCGAGCGACAGCTGGACCTGCGGGCAGCGGTGCCGCTCTTCGTCAATCGGCGTGGACAACCGTTGAGCCGCTTCGGGGTAGGCTACCTGCTGGACAAATACCTGCAACGCGCCCAGGCGACCGTGCCGACTCTGCGGGGGAAACGCCTGCATCCCCACAGTGTGCGGCATAGCACGGCCGTGCATCTGCTGAAGTCGGGCGTCGACCTCAGTACAATCGGTCAATGGCTCGGCCATGCCAGCCTGAACACGACCAATAAGTATGCCACCATCGATCTCGACCTGAAACGCCAGGCCCTGGCGCAGGCCCACTCGCCAGTGGCCGAAACGCTCGCGCATTGGCGTCACGATGCCACGATCTTGGAGTGGCTGGAAGCCCTCTGAGTCTGCGATAATGTGGAGTGGATACAGACCATTGCATCGATTCAGATGACTGTGACGTGGCGCTGGTGTATCAACTCCACATTACTAAAGGCACAACATTAGTCAATCAGCAGTGCGATCGGTTTCTGGCGTTTCTTCACGAGATCGCGGAGGGCGCGTTCCCGCCGTTCGGGTTGGGTTGGGATCTTGACATCTTTGTCCGTAGCCAAGTCGGCAAAGAGCGCGACGATCAAGCCACCCAGATGGATCTGGCTTTTTTCGACCGACAGCGCCTTCGAGACCAGAATCTCCTTCTCCTGCTCGATCGACTCCTGGACGCGCCGCAGCATGGTCGTCTTGCCACACCCGCCGACGCCGGACAGCACCACCAGCTTGCCGCGTGTGATCGCGAGCTTGAGTTCCCGGAGCATGTGGCGCGCATGCTCGGTCTCGAAAAACGCCGCCTGTCCCATAAAATCCCGGACGAGCCCGTAGTGCTCCATCACCTCGCTCAACATGGCGTGCCTCCTTCCGTCGCCGCGTGGATGTGTGCGCGGACCGCCATCACCTCCGTCTTCTTCAGCGTGGTCGCGAGGATGGTGTCGCGTACAGTCAAAATATCCATGCGACTGTGTGGTCGCCGTTCTGCCTCAGTTCTCCAAGCCGTTAACGACGGGAGGGCTCGCGCCACATATTCAAATTGTGGAACGTGTTATAGAGCGGAAGTCCCGCACGTTCAAGACGGCTGATGGCCTGCGCAATTTGTGCGTACGTCATATCGCGCCGCGGATTATTCTCTCGGTAGAGCGCGAGGATACCAGCATGGGGGCGTCCTTCCAGCTGGCACGTCTGGTGCAACCTCAGGAAATCGCGGACATTAGCCGTGACCACCGCACACTGCTGGACCGTAGCATAGCTGAGATGGGCTGCGTCCTCGGCGCTACGCATGGACACAGCCCGGGGGGACATCACCGCGTGTCCCTCCTGCTGCAGGAAGCTGATCAGCACATTTGCATCCAAATCATCATCGAGATAGAGTTTCATCGCCGCGCCGAGGAGTCCTCAGCGAAGAATCCCTGCGCGTCAAGCCACGCCCGCTCGTCATCCTTTTCGGCACAGATCACCTCCCACTGGTCTTGGCAGTACGCCAAGGCTTCCAAGACGGCACCCACCGGCAGATCCCGGTTCTGGGCAATCTGCTGCGGTGGCATGCGTGAGATATAGCGATCGTACCAGATCGCCGACGTCCGCACTCCAGTCCCCCGAATAAAAAGTTCCTGAGTCCGTTTGTCCGGACGGTGTTCCAGGTAGGTGTATATCGTCTGAGTTTCCATCCTCCCTCTCTTTCCAGCTGGATAGCACGCGGCGATAGCGTACCGCACGGTGGATGGCATGTGCGGGCGAATACTCATGCAGCTGCACGGTTATCGTCACACAGCCACCGGCCAGGTTGTTGTCGACATCCCATGGGTCCATCCCGTATGGGCCGGTGCGCCATCGTCGGCATGCGCACCACTGTACCCATGCGTTGCGGGAGTCCTTCGCGGCGATGAGCGGGGTTAAACGCTGCAAGCAGAGATGGTTGGACACGTGTGCCACCTGGCGGCAACCGTGACAACCATTCTTCGAGGACCGTACGTATCCATCTTTTCACGTCGGCAAGCCTCTTGGAAGACCATAGTGAGATACGCAGCCTCCAGGACGTATGGCCACATCCTCGCATGCCTGCGATAGGTCTCGTGCGACGAGCGCCGTGCATGATCACGAGCAGGAAAGAGACGACCAGTCCAAGCCAATTCCACACCGTGCTGGTGAAGAAGTCCGTAGCCCCCAGCACGTCCATGTGGATCCGGATGAACTCCGTCCAGGTCGTGGTCTTCTTGCGCTCCGGGGCCGGTGGAATACCATGGCGCCTGAGGATGTTGCCCACCGTCTGGTCACTGATGCGATAGCCCAGGTTGGCCAGGGCGCCAACGATACGGTCATACCCCCAGGAGCGATTCTCGCGGGCCATGCGCACCACCAAGATCTCCAGCTCCTGGTCCATGCGGGGACGCCCGACAAATTTGCACGGCTTCGAGCCGTCACACGTCTGGGCCACGAGCGTACGGCGCCAGGCGAGGATGGTATCAGGCTTCGCAACCGTCGCAATCTCTTGCAGTACCTGCCTACCCAGCTTCTGGTCAATCTCGGCGAGGGTCTTGCGCTCCGCATCGGTTAGCCGCACCCGCCGTGCCTTGATCTGGTGCCGCAAAATGCGGTTTTCCGCGGCCAGATACGCATTGCGCAGGCGGAGTTCCTCATCGACGGGTCCCGTCATATGCCCCAGCAGCTGCTTCCAATCCATGGGGCATTCCATCCCAGTCTTTGCCTCTCGTTGGTCGTGAGTATGGGCTATCGTGCGATGAAATGCAAGATGAGGATCGGGCAATGGTGAGACCGTAAGCTCTGGTAAAATAATACGTTTGAGTTTTTTGACCAAACGCCAATCGTCCACGCCGAGCACCTGCGGCGTGGCGAGAGAGGGGACAGGTAACCGGCGTAACAAGCGCAGGCAGGTGTTGCGGCTCATGTCCACGCCAAGCCCCTGACTCAGCCGTGCCGCCGCGGCCCCGCCAAGAGCCACGGCGCTGTGGGCCAGCCAGGCCGCTAGCCGTTGCGTGCGCCGGGCCCACGGCGCCACGAGCGGTGGCAACCGTTCAGTGAAGAGGCGGCGCGTGCAGCGCCCGTTGGCGCAGAAGAACTGCCGAACCTGGAGCGGTCACACGACGCGGAGGTGTGCCCACGGGCGATCCGCGAGGGTGCGCTCCTCGTCACGGTGGAGGCGTCGTGTGGGAAAGCGGCAGACGGGACAGTGCCCCAGAGCCTGTCGCGAGGTGACGCGCCAGGTCAGCTGGGTTGCCCCCTCGTTCAGATGCCACGTCTCCAGGTGTCAGGGGACACCTGGAGGGAGCAAGCGAGACAAGAGTTCCATAGGCCTCCCGGGATAAAAACGACCTGAGCTATATGACGTTTCCTTTCAGAAAAATATACCTCAGGGAAAGACGTTGTGGGAGACTATGGAACACTTCACCAAAAGTGGCCAAGAACCCGATCCCGGTCCGCCTATCAAGCTGCGCGGCCAACCCCGACAGGTGTGGGATCGGGCCGAAGTCACAGTCGAGAATCAGGTTTCCCTGATCGGTCCGAAATGGCGTCCCGTCGCTGCGCTGTCGCATGGTGACCCGGGCGCCCAGGGACTCGAGGAAGTTCTTCTGAGCATCCCATCCGAACGGGATGACCTCGACCGGCAGCGGCCAGTGGGTGCCAAGCATCGGCGACAGCTTCGTCTCATCGACGATGATGATCTCACGGAGACTGGCCTGGGCCACGATCTTCTCGTGTAACAAAGCCCCGCCACCGCCCTTGATCAGATTCAGCTCAGGATCGACTTCGTCGGCGCCGTCGATGGTCAAGTCCACCATTGTCGGCGGATTCAGGGTGATGGGAATACCCAGGGATCGGGCCTCAGCTTCGATCTCTCGTGAGCATGGAAAGCCGATGATATCGCGCAAATGCCCCTCACGTAACAGTTGTGCGATCCGCTGGGTGACGAGGAGGGCGGTGCTCCCGGCGCCAAGCCCCACAGTCATTCCTGACTGTACGTATTCGACCGCACGGTCAGCGACTTGGTGCTTCTCCTGCTCATGGTCCACAGTCTCCGGCAATCGCTGCAGTAGGCTCAAGTTCCACCTCGCTTAATGAGATGCTGTGAGAGTTGAAAAGAGCAGTGTGCGGGTATGCTGGGCGATCATCAGATCCTCGTTGGTGGGCACGACCCGCACCGTGCAGGCGCTTTCCCGCGAGCTGATGATCGTGTCATGACGCTCATTCTGCTGAGAATCGAGCTGGATCCCGAGATATCCCAACCCGCGACATACCTCCCAGCGCACCGGCGCCGCATGCTCGCCGATCCCCCCCGTGAATACGAGCGTGTCCAGACCACCGAGGACAGCTGTCAGCGCGCCGATGGTCTTGCGTAACTGATAGCAAAACATGTCGATGGCTTGGGCCGCATGGGCGTTGTGCGCTCTCTGGTCCAATAAGGTTTTCATATCAGGGCTGATCCCTGAAACGCCGAGCAGCCCGGATTGATCATTCACGAGCTGCTCCAGTGTCGTGGCGTCATAGCCTCGCTCGGTCAGCAGATAGATGAGCAGCCCTGGGTCCAGGTCGCCGGTGCGTGTCCCCATCATGAAACCACCGGTCGGCGTATAGCCCATCGTGGTATCGAGCGGTTGACCGTTGTGCACTGCCGCCATGCTGGCGCCGTTCCCCAGGTGAGCGATGATGGCGCGCCCCAGGACTTGGGCCCCCACCTGATCAATGATGTACTCGTAGGACAGACCGTGAAAGCCGTAACGTCGCACCCCTTCATCCCAGATGGCGCGGGGGAGGGGGAAGCGCTGTGCCAGCTCAGGCATGCGTCGATGAAAGGCGGTGTCAAAGCAGGCCACCTGGGGCAATTGCGGAAAACGTGCGGTCACGGCCTCAATCCCCTGAATTTCGGCAGGGAGGTGGAGCGGTGCATAAGGGACCAGCTGCCGCAAGTCCTCTAGGAGTCGCGCATCCACCTGTTCCGGGGCGATATGGTCGGCCCCACCGTGCACGATGCGATGGCCTACCGCCTCGGGCATTGGGAGCTGCAGCTGTTCTAGGATGTCGAAGGCAGCCTGGACGGCGGCCTGATGGTCGTGGAACGCACCGAGCTCTACCCTGGGAAGGCCTGACGTTTGCGAGTGGACCGACAGGCGTCCGTTGGGCAGTCCGATACGCTCGACGGCTCCCGCGACGAGGGCCGCCTCCGCCCCCCCTCCCACGTGGTAGAGGGCGAACTTCAGGGAGGATGAACCGCTGTTGAGGCAGAGAATGACCGGAGCGGCCGTCATCAGTGGCCCCCTCCCACGTGCTGCTGCGGTACCGCCGTCAAGGCTTTGTCGATCAGGGCTTGCGCGTCGTCGATGAGACGACGCAGGTGGTCCTCACCGTGAAAGCTCTCAGCATAAATTTTGTACACATCCTCGGTCCCAGATGGGCGGGCGGCGAACCAGCCGTTCGCGGTCATCACCTTCAACCCACCAATGGGAGCGTCGTCACCTGGGGCTGTCGTGAGCATACCGGTAATTTTCTCGCCCGCCAGCTCGGTGGCCGTGACCTGTTGCGGTGAGAGCTGTGCCATGAGGTGCTTTTGCTCCGGCGTCGCCGGAGCGTCAAGGCGTTGGTAGACCGGCTCGCCGAGATCGCGGGTGAGTTGCTGATAGAGCTCTCCGGGGTCGCGCCCCATGACCGCCGTCATCTCCGCCGCCAAGAGGCCCATAATCATCCCATCCTTGTCAGTGGTCCATACCGTCCCGTCACGCCGCAAAAAGGAAGCCCCGGCACTTTCCTCACCCCCGAAGGCCAGCGAGCCGTCGAGCAAGCCGTCGACGAACCACTTGAATCCGACCGGGACTTCGAGGAGGCGGCGGCCCAACCTGGCGACCACCCGATCGATCAGGCCGCTGCTGACGATCGTCTTGCCGACGCCGGCAGCCTCTGGCCACTGGGGCCGGTGGCTGAAGAGATACGAGATGGCGACTGCCAAGTAATGGTTTGGGTTCAACAAACCACTGCTGCGGCTGACGATGCCGTGGCGGTCGTGGTCGGTATCACATGCCCAGGCGACATCGAATTGATCTTTCAGCGCGATCACCCGCTGCATGGCGTACGGTGATGAGCAGTCCATGCGGATCTTCCCATCCCAGTCGAGGGTCATGAAGCGGAACGTCGGATCAACAGCTTCATTGATGACCGTCAGCGGCAACTGGTACCGATCGCTGATGAGCCCCCAATAATGCACGCCGGCGCCGCCCAGTGGATCGACGCCGAGGTTGAGGTTGGCGCTGCGCAGGACCTCCAGGTCCACGACACTCGTGAGATCGCCGATGTAGGCGTCCATGAAATCGTATCGGTGTGTAGTCGAGGCACGCTGCGCCTGCTCGAACGGGAGGCGCTTCACGCCCTTGAGGTCATGAGCAAGCAGAGCGTTGGCCTGTGTCTGGATCCAATCCGTCACGTGCGTATCGGCTGGACCGCCGTGGGGCGGGTTATACTTGAATCCCCCGTCCTCGGGCGGGTTATGCGAGGGAGTGATGACGATGCCGTCGGCCAGACCGCTCCTGCGTTCGCGATTGTGCCTCAGGATGGCGTGTGAGATGACCGGCGTCGGCGTATAGCCCCCCTGCTCATCGATCATCACCTCCACGCCGTTCGCCGCCAGCACCTCGAGGGCACTCGCCAAGGCCGACTCGGACAGGGCATGCGTATCGATGCCCAAATAGAGCGGCCCGTCGATGTGTTGCTGTTGTCGGTAGAGGCAGATGGCCTGGCTCATGGCCAGGATATGCGCCTCATTGAACGAGTGCTCGAAGGCCGAGCCGCGATGGCCTGAGGTGCCGAACGCGACGTGGTGCTCCGGCACGGACGGATCCGGACGGTTCGTGTAGTAGGCTGTCATCAAGCGTGGGACATTGACCAGCAATGCCTGTTGGGCGGGCTTTCCGGCCCAGGGGCTTAGGCTCATGAGGCTCTCCTTCTGGCGATCGCCGCTGGCGGCGCGTGACTATCCGCCAGGCTTGACCGCCTGTTGTGGCATCGCTACGGCGACGTTCGCAATTTTGGCATAGTGGGCGGCCTACGCCACCGGACAGGGCTTCACCCGCCAGATGTCGGCGGCATACTCTGCAATGGTGCGATCGCTCGAAAACTTTCCGGAGTGGCCGACATTCAGGATGGCTTTCCGGGCCCATTCCTCAGGTCGTCGATACAACTCTCCAACCTTTTCCTGCGTGCGAGTGTAGGCCGACAGGTCTGCCAGGTGCAAGTAATGGTCGCCATGGGTGAGGAGCGTATCCCAGATCGGGGTAAACACCCCATGCTCGGCATGGCTAAAAGCATTGTCGCGGATCATATCCAAGGCGTAGCGGACATCTGGCTCATGCTCGTAGTGCCAGTGGGGGTTATACCAGCCACGGCTGGCCAAAACTTCTTCCGCTGTCAGACCGAACAGGAAGAAGTTTTCCTCACCGGCCTCCTTGGCCATCTCGATGGTGGCGCCATCACGGGTTCCGACAGTCAGGGCCCCGTTCATCATGAACTTCATGTTGCTCGTGCCACTGGCCTCATAGCCAGCCGTCGAGATCTGCTCCGACACATCGCTGGCGGGAATCAGTCGCTCTGCCAGGCTAACATTGTACTCGGGAAGGAAGAGGACCTTGAGTCGGCCACGGACCGCCGGGTCGGCGTCGATGACGGCCGCTACATCGTTAATCAGCTTAATGATGAGCTTGGCCAGGTGGTAGGCGGGAGCCGCCTTGCCGGCGAAGAAAAAGGTGCGGGGAGCGACCTCCAGATGCGGGTCATAGCGTAACTGGTTGTAGAGCAGGATGATGTGCAGAACGTTGAGCAGTTGGCGTTTATACTCGTGGATGCGTTTGATCTGGCAATCGAAGATCGAATCGGGGTCCACCTCATGCCCGCTCCAGCGACGAAGCCAGTCGGCGAAGCGCAGCTTGGCGGCGCGCTTGGCCTGGAGGAAGGCTCGGATGAAGGCCGGATCGTCGGCATAGGGTAAAAGCCCCTCGAGTTGGGTGAGATCGACCACCCACCCCTCCCCAATGGTCTCGGTGATCAGCTGGGACAACTCAGGGTTGGCCAGCAACAGCCAGCGGCGGGGCGTAACTCCGTTCGTCTTATTGTTGAACCGTTCTGGGAACATGTCGGCGAAATCTTTGACCACCGTCGTACGCAGTAGCTCAGAGTGAATGGCGGCTACGCCATTAGTGCTGTGGCTGCCGGTGATGGCCAGGTTCGCCATACGGACCTGCTGGACCGGACCCTCTTCGATCAAGCTCATGCGTCCGAGGCGCGCATCATCGCCGGGGAAGCGAGTCTGCACCTCGTGGAGAAGCTGGCGGTTGACCTCATACATGATCTCCAGGTGCCTGGGCATAAACTGTTGGAATAACCGTACCGGCCACTTTTCTAGGGCTTCAGGCAATAGGGTGTGGTTGGTATACGCCAACGTGCGCGTAGTCAGATCCCAGGCGTTCTCCCAGCCCAGTCCGGCCTGATCGAGCAGGATGCGCATGAGCTCGGCCACGGCAAGGGCAGGATGGGTGTCGTTCAGTTGGATCGCCACCTTGTCGGGCAGAGCCTGCCAGTCGTTGCCACGGCGGCGGAAGCGCGCCACGATATCCGCCAGCGAGCAGGCTACCAGGAAATACTCCTGGGCGAGTCGCAGATTTCGGCCGCGCTCGGTAGAATCATCCGGATAGAGGACACGGGTCAAGCTCTCGGCGAGAATTTTCTGATGCACTGCCCCGACAAAGTCGCCACTGCTGAACTCATCGAAATCAAAGGCTAGGGGTGCACTTGCCTCCCACAGGCGGAGGGTATTGATCGTATTGCCCCCATAGCCGACCACCGGCCGATCGAATGGGGTGCCGAGCAGAATCATCGGCTGGTCGGAGAACACTCTCTCGGTCCCATTCTCCAGACGGATCGAAGCATTGAATTTGACCGGCACAGGTTCTTCTGGGCGGCCCACTTCCCAAGGATCATGCTGACGCAGCCATGGGTCAGGCTGCTCGATCTGATAGCCATTCTGGATCTGCTGGCGAAACATCCCATAGTGGTAGCGTAGTCCATAGCCGATCGCCGGTATCTGCATGGTCGCGAGCGAATCGATGAAGCACGCGGCCAGACGTCCGAGCCCACCGTTACCCAGGCCCGCATCCGGTTCCTCCTGTGCCAGCTGTAGCAGATCCAGACCCTCGCGCTGGATGATCTCCTGCACGATGGGTTCGACCAGCAGGTTGGTCAGATTATTGGTGAGCGAGCGACCGAGCAGGAACTCCATCGAGAGGTAGTACACCTGCTTCGGATTTTCCCGATCGTAGGTTCTGGTGGTCAGCAGCCAGCGTTGCGACAGAAGGTCGCGCAACGCACTGGCGATCGCCTCGTAACGCTGGCGAAGCGTGGCAGCTGGTGGCTCGACCACATGGTCGAAGATCAAACGTCGCTCATAGGCTGCGTGGGGGCTGGTGGGGTATGTGACGTCTAACCCATGTTCGTAATGCTCCAGGAGATCCTTAAATGTTAACGGCGTCTTGGTCGAAGGCGCTTTGGCTTTCATCGATGATGTCTCCCCTTGGGCTGAAGCTAAGAATCCAGCATGACCTGGAAGGAACATACCGCCGCTATATCACGAATCGGTTATACCAATGTTAAATCCTGGGGTCCTTTTTTACAAATTGCATCAACCAGTCATAGTGGCGCGATCGATCAACTACACCCGTCGCCAACTTGCCTTCCGGCCCAACATCCCCCCTATTCCTCCATTAGATATAGGGGGCAGGGGGGATTTCCAGAGGAAGCACGGCATGCCCAACGGGGTCTCCTGAACATGCACTAGGTGTCCGGGGCTAACTCTACGCTGTAGATGTTCGCCCCCTGCAAATTGTGGAAGGAGACGGTCATTACTTCGCTCTTGCCGTCAATCTTCACCAGCCCGAAAAATTGCAGGCCGTCGCTCGGCGGCCGATTGGCCTTGAGACCCTCAGGGATGCTGAGGAACTTGACCTCGGGCCCGAAGGTATTGTCGAGTTTATTCGGCCCGAAGGTCCCGGCATGGAGCGGTCCGGCCACGAATTCTCAGAATGGCTTGAAGTCGGTGAACTGGGCTTTGGCCGGATCATAATATTGCGCCGCAGCATAGTGGACATCGGCGGTTAGCCACACGACATTGGCAATGTCGTTTGGCTTCATAAAGCTCAGTAAGCCCGCTAGCTCCAGCTCGCGACCCAGCGCTGGACCATCA
This sequence comes from uncultured Nitrospinota bacterium, assembly GCA_963707985.1. GTDB lineage: Bacteria > Tectomicrobia > Entotheonellia > J063 > CAVPRW01 > CAVPRW01. Next base: position 14,508 of record CAVPRW010000012.1, read on the forward strand.
CCGTTAGCCCATGCCTCAAAACCGTTGACATCGGGGACCAGGAGGCCCAGGGGCATGTCGCTGGCGATCACCTTCCAGGTGGCATTCGATGCCAACAGTGCACGTTTCAGCCAATGCAGTTGTGGCATACCCAGGAACGCCGTGGCGGCGCTTGACGCCTCCTGACGATTGGCGGAATTGGGCCCACGATAGCTCCGTTCGTCGAGCATGAACACGTCCAGCAAAGGGCCATAATGGAAGGCGCGATAAATCCGCTCAGGATCCTGTGGATCGAGTCGGAGTGGCAAGTATTCTAGGAAGGCGCGTTTAGCGTTGGCGGCCAGGAGGTCATGGCTCTTGACCATGTATTGCTGGTACCGCGGGTTGCGCTCATCGATGACTCCTCCTGGGAACCAGTTGTTCGTCACCTCGTGATCATCCCACTGAAAGTATTGGGGGACTTCGGCGTTGAAGGCGCGGACATGTGCATCCATCAAGTTATAGACGTAATTACCCCGAAATTCTGCGAGTGTCTCGGCCACCTTGCCTTTCTCCGGAGTCGTGACATTCTTCCAGATAATGCCGTCGTCGAGCTTGACCTCTGCGGCGATGGGGTTGTCGGCGTAGATGCTATCGCCGTTATGGATAAAAAAGTCCGGGTGCAGCCGACGCATCTGCTCGTAGATCTTCATGCCTCCCCATTCCGGATTGATACCCCATCCCTGGCCGGCGGTGTCTCCCCCCCAAATGAAGCTGATATCCTGGCGCTGCGCTGGGGCGGTCCGCAAATGTCCGACCATTGGTACACTCAGAGACTTGACGTCGATCAGATCCTGAAACATGACGCGGTAGAAGATCTCCTGGCCAGGTGGCAAATCGGTGACATCGACGTGGGCTGTAAAATCGCTGCTGGCTAGTGCTGCCGACCCTACCACTCGCTTGGAATTCTTGATGGTGGTCACGACGATCACCACCATCACGATGCTTCGCCAGAGGCTTCTCGTCCACGTGCTAAGCATGATTTTGCTCTCCTTAGAAATGTGGATCGCTCGTCCTGGCCGACAATGACGCATTGGAAGTCTCCTGCTTTGGCCAAGCAATCGTCAATGGTTCGGACAGCAACGCACATGATCGCATGCGAGATAGTATGGGGGAGTGTAGGTTTTTCCTATGTCGGTAACGTTAACAGTGGGTAAACAGCAAATCACAAGAGGACAGCGATCCGTCACATTCCAGACGGGACTTTCGATATTCTGGCGTACACCATCGTACGTATCTCTCTCCCGAACATAGTCCAGGCAGGCACGCAGCTGGGGGCGTGTGCCCGCCGCACCGCTGTGGGTCTCCTGAAAAAGTTTGTCACAGTGCTGCGGCTTCTCGCGTTGGACGTCCAGACTTTACCCGACCGAGCTCACCCGTGCATACCCTAGCCGTGCCATGATGTCGTGCCTCGTGTCTCAGGATTTCTTCGAGGATAGGAGAAGCCTATCATGCATGAGGGCAAGGATTCGGGTCAAAAACTCATGAATATGTCGCACCCCGGGGTCCGAAGCCCGTTGCTGCATGTCCTGTGGGCAGGCGCTGACGCGTGCCTGTCTAGCGTGTGGGACTGGGGCGCTCTCTGGAGCGCACTTCTGTGGAGCCATAGGAGAGCCGTACGCCGCCCTGGAGTCACGGCAGGGCACCGTGGTGGACGGTGGCATAACCGCCGCTGACCGGCTGCTGGGGCTCATGGCGCAGATCGTGGGCCATCTCGACCAGGCGGTGGCCCACTTCGAGAGTGCGCTCGTCTTCTGCCGCACGGCTGGCTACCGTCCTGAGCTGGCCTGGACCTGCGGCGACTATGCCGACGCCCTGCTCCAGCGCAACAACTCTGGCGACCAGGAACAGGCCAACACGTTTCTGACCGAAACGCTCTCCCTTTCCCGCGTGCTGGGCATGTACTTGGTAGAGACGCAGGCTGTGCACGGGGATGGTGCCGAAGACCGTCCGGACCTGTGTCGTGTGATACCCCGTACTGCGCTGCACGCGGCCGCAATGTCCATAGGGACGTTGCGTCTCCAGATAGGCCGTCATTTGCTGCTGCACGACGACCTCTTGCAGGGCTTTGAGGATGGCTTTACCTTCGGCGAGCGTGAGGCCCAGTATGGTTAGGGTCAGGTCCTCCCGCTCTGGACAGGCGATGTCCTGGGTCTCGGTCTGGCCCTCATCAGTGGTGATCACGACCTGAATGGCGTACTTCATGACGATGTCCCGTCTGGCTGCACCAGCATACGTAACCGAGTATTGATGGTATGATGATCGAAGTGTTCGGGCCGAAACTGGAGGTACGCGTCGAGCTGAGCGACCGCTTCCCGAAAGGTCTCCGGGTCCCCGATGGCCTGGCGTATTGTCGTCTGGTCGTCCGCTTTCAGCAGGCGCTCGAGGGCAGTGGCAAGGGTGGCCATGGTGTCCAGTGGGACGTGGTGCCGGTCAACCCCGCTGTAGATAGGCCCACGCACCGCCACAATCCTTAGCGTGGATACGGAAAGCATGCAAGTGCTCGGCGCTCCAGGCGAAGACGCTCTGGAGCGCCGCATGGAGCGTGGCCAGCGACAGGTCGCTGCGGATGAGGAGCCGGCGCCAGATCAGCGGACTGATGCCCTACAGGACCACGCGGAATTGATGGACGCAGGGTGGGATGTATGAAGGCTCCAGGAGCGGAGCATACCGCAGGGGAACCAAGATCGCAAATGGTTCCCCCCAGAATCAAACGCTCTCGGTTTCCCAGTGAACAAGGAGGGTCTCATGGATTGTAAGAATTCAGGCTGGCATTGGCTGAACAGGGGTCCTGCCCGGGTTTTCCGGCTGCTGATCTGGTGGCTCCCCTTCTTGGTTTGGTGCGTCGACGCCCAGACACTGCCCCTGGAGCATATCAAACTGCCGCCTGGGTTTGAGATCAGCGTCTACGCCAGCGGTGTCGAGAACGCGCGCTCGATGACCTTGAGCCCCAATGGCACGCTGTTTGTCGGCACGCGCTCAGCGGGGAAGGTCTATGCGGTGGTGGATCGCAATGGGGATGCAAGAGCTGATGAGGTGATCACCCTGGCGCGCGGATTGAATTCGCCCAATGGCGTAGCGTTTCGGGATGGCGCGCTCTATGTCGCGGAAATCAACCGAGTGCTCCGCTTCGATGATGTCGAACAACGTCTCACCAGTTCATCACAGCCGATAGTGGTGAATGACAAGTTCCCAAAAGATGGCCATCATGGCTGGAAATTCATCCGTTTCGGACCGGACGGCATGCTGTATGTGCCAGTCGGGGCGCCGTGCAATAGTTGCCTGCGCGATCCGGACCGCTACGCCGTCATTATGCGCCTGCGACCAGACGGGACACACTTAGAGACCTTTGCCCGTGGCGTGCGCAATACCGTCGGGTTTGACTGGCACCCCAAGACCAAGGATCTCTGGTTCACTGATAATGGACGCGATTTGTTGGGTGATGATATCCCTCCGGATGAGCTGAATCGTGCCCCGCAGCCAGGGATGCACTTTGGGTTTCCGTATTGTCACGGCGGGAGCATTGCTGATCCGGAGTTTGGCAGCAAGCGCCAGTGCTCGGAGTTCACTGCGCCGGTGCAGAACCTCGGTCCCCATGTTGCGGCGCTCGGCATGCGCTTTTATACGGGAACGATGTTCCCGGAAGCATATCGCCAGCAGATTTTCATTGCCGAGCATGGCTCCTGGAATCGCACCATGCCCATCGGCTATCGCGTCACACTGGTGCGCCTTGACAATCATCGGGCGGTATCGTATGAACCCTTTGCCGAGGGTTGGTTGCACGATGGCCGTGTCTGGGGACGACCAGTCGATGTCCTGGTGATGCCGGATGGGTCTTTACTCGTGTCCGATGATCGTGCCGACGTCATCTACCGTATCACGTATAAAGACTAAGAGGAGAACCCCCATGGAATACCGTGCATTAGGACGAACCGGACTGCGGGTGTCGATGCTGGGTTTCGGGTGTGGCAATGTCGGCGGGTTGATCATTCGTGGTGCCCATCAAGACCGAGTACGTGCCGTGGCCCGTGCCATGGAAGCGGGGATCAATTACTTCGATACTGCTCCGTCGTACGGCAATGGACAATCAGAGCAGAATCTCGGGCAAGTGCTCCATGAGCTCAAGGCCGAGGTGTATGTCGGGACCAAGGTGCGGGTGCCACCAGAGGCATTCGGTGACGTACGCGGCGCCATCGCCCGCTCGGTCGACACCAGTCTGCAACGCCTGGGCCGCGAATCGGTCGACCTCATTCAGCTGCACAATCACATCGCTCGTCAACGCGAACCACAGTCCGCTGGTCTCAGCGTCTCAGATGTGCTGGGTGATGTGGTCACAGCCTTCCAGAATTTGCAGGCACAGGGCAAGGTCAAGTATTATGGCATCACGGCTGTCGGGGATACGACAGCCCTACATGAAGTCATCGATAGCGGTACCCTCTATACCGCTCAGGTGTGTTACAACCTGCTCAACCCGAGCGCCGGGCAACCGGTGCCCGCCGGGTTTCCCAACCAGGATTTTGGCCAGTTGATCGACCGCGCGGCTTCCAAGCGTATGGGCTGCATTGGTATCCGTGTGCTGGCGGCTGGCGCATTGTCCGGCGTCATGGAGCGTCACCCGATTGCTGTGCCCAGCGTTGCCCCGATTGGCACGGGGGTGGATTATCAGGCCGATGTGCAGTTGGCGCAGGCGCTACACTTCCTCACAACGGAAGGCCATGCCGACAGCCTGGTCGAGGCGTCGATGCGATTTGCCTGGAGCAAGCCGGAGCTGTCGACCGTCCTGGTTGGCTATTCCAGTCTCGAACATCTCGAGCAAGCCATTACGGCAGCAGCGCGAGGGGCACTGCCTGCCGCGGCCATGCGTCGCCTGGAGCAGGCCTGGGCAGCGTTCCCGGCGCCGAGAGTGTGATTGCACCAGGCAGGCGTGAAGTGTATGATAGAGGCTGTCCCGATGTGGGCAACAGCAGGGCATGAGCCTCGACTGTGGGAGAGTCTGCCATGAGCTCCGCCAATCCGCAATCGCAGCCCTATGAGGTCAGCGACACAGCAGAAGCGATCGAGTTTTATTACGAGAAGGGTTGGACCGACGGCCTGCCCGTGGTTCCGCCGACTGAAGCCAGCATTCGCGCCATGCTGGACGCCAGCAGACTGGAGCCTGGACAGGAGATTGCCTTCATCGAAAACCGCCAGATCAGTGTCACCGCGGAAAAAGTGGCGATCAACGCGGTTATGGCCGGCTGCAAGCCTGAATATATGCCAGTGGTGGTGGCAGCAATCGAGGCCATTGGCGACCCGCAATATGGCTATCACGGGCCGGCGGCGAGCACTGGCGGCTCAGCGGTGTTCATGTTGGTCAACGGTCCCATCGCCCGCGAGCTGGATATCAATTGTGGCGACAATCTGTTCGGTCCAGGCTGGCGCGCCAATGCTACGATTGGTCGGGCAGTGAGGTTGATCATGCGCAACGCCATCGGCACGCTACCGGGGCAGCTGGACCGCAGCACCTTGGGCCATCCCGGGAAATATACCTATTGCATCGCCGAAAATGAGGCTGAAAGCCCCTGGCCGCCGGTGCACGTGGAGCGCGGTTTTCGCCCGGAGCAAAACGCTGTCACCGTGTTCGCGGCCCTGGCACCGCATCAGATCGGCAACCAGCTCAGCAACACTGCAGCGGGCGTTCTGACCACCCTGGCTGATGGCATGCGTATCTCTGGCAGCGTCACCGGGCAACCACAATATGCCGTGGTGATTGCCGGCGAGCATATGCGGGTGATCGGCGATGATGGTTGGTCGAAGGCCGATATCAAACAGTTTCTCTTCGACCATACCCACACCAGCGTCGCTCATTTGAAGCGGACGAATCGTATGCCCGGTGCCATCCTCCCGGAGGATGAGACGAGGATGCGTCCATTAGTGCAAACGCCGGAGGACATCATCGTCATCGCGGCTGGTAGTAAAGCTGGGCGTGTTTTCGGCCTTCATCCCCGGATGGGGAGGCAAGAACGCGTCGCAGAGCGTCACGAAGGAGATCTGCCGTCTGTGAGCGGCGGGTATGGGTGGAGTCATCTCCTGAACTAGGAGGAGCGTATGGAGAAACAGATCCGGGTCTTTGACCCCACGATCACGCCCAAGGAGCAAGCCCTACGCTATGCCCCTCGGCCAGCCAGCCTACAAGGCAAGAAGGTAGGTCTGGTGGAAAATACCAAATACAATTCGGATACCCTGCTGTTAAAAATCGGCAAGATCCTCCAGGACGAGTATGGAGTCCAAGGGATGCTCTTGCGGCGCAAACGGAGCTCCGGTGTGCCCGCACATGAAGAGATCATTCGCGACATCCTGGCCGAGTGTGATGTGGTCGTTGCCGGGGTGGGAGACTGAGGCTCTTGCAGCTCGGGCAGTGTGCTCGATGGCATTGTGTTTGAGAAGCGCGGCATCCCAGCCGCTTCGATCATTACCGACGTCTTCCACGCCACCGGTCGGGCGATGGCAGAAGCCTGGGGCGTGCCAGATTATAAATATCTGGCGATGCCTCACCCCATCGCCAACCTCACCGAGGAACAGCTCAACCAGCGTGCCCGCGACATCGTGCCGCAAATTGTCGACATCCTCTTGGGGAAGCACCTACCGCACTCGTAGGTTCCAGCCGAACCGCCATGCCGAGAGGGCCTTCCTCTCGGTCTGGCTTCTCAGAGGTTACTGCACCCAATCACGTGTCTGTCGTGACTACCACATCGTGGCCATGTGGGGCGGCTCTACGTTGATCCTCTCCAACCCACCCGCATCCATGAGGGCGGAAAAGCGCTCCCGGCAGATGCGAGTGAATGCTTGGCCATAGGTTGGCAACTGTCGACCCTGAACATAGGCGATCGCCCATGATCGTTTCAGGCCTGTACGACCGAGTGGTATGGCCACCAGTCTGCCTGCTTCTAGGTCAGCACGCACGACCCATGGCGGCAATACAGCAATGCCCAGGCCGACCTTGACCATTTCGGTCACTGCCTCGGCTTCTCGCACCTCCATGGTCTCGGGGGCGCCAGCCTCCTCCTTGGTCAAGCGGTCTAAAAGCAATTGATGCGTCAGGCTGGCCTTATTATAGGTAATCAACACCTGAGTGGCGAGCTCTGCCCAACGAACCCGGCGGCGTTTGGCCCATGGGTGCTCCACGGGAATAATGACGAACAGTTCATCCTCGGCCAGGGGTTCAAAAGACAGCCCACGAACCGGCGGGGGGGCGACGAGGATGGCAATGTCCAACAGCCCTTCAAGGAGATGCTGCACGGCCTCGCCAGTGTAGTCGGCTGCAATGCTCAACTCAACGTGGGGATAGGCCTCCTTAAACTCCCGCAGAATTCGCGGCAGCAGGAGGTAGCAGCTATAGCCAGCCGCACTAATGCGGAGACGTCCGCGACCAGGATCACGCAGTTCGAGCAGCGCTTGGCGTGCATCGGTCAGCTCTCGCAGGACAACGGTCGCATGCTTGAGCAGGATCTCCCCAGCTTGGGTCAAGATGGTGCGCTTGCCGATGCGTGCAAATACCTCAACGCCGAGGATCTCCTCCAGTGTTTTGATTTGATGGCTGAGGGCTGATTGTGTGAGATTCAGAACTTCCGCCGCCCTGGTGAATCCACCTGCCTCCAGGACCGTCGTAAACGCGACGAGATGGCGAGTTTCTGGCAGATCCAACGCGCTCCCTCCCTTCCAATCAAGTTTCTGCCGGCATGCTCTAGAGTCAATTCCTCATGAAAGTAACGTACGACAGGAGAATCCCACCCATTCTCCACAACCTCAAAGTGGAGCATGCGGCTCCCCCCTGCACCTCCTCACCCCATCAGTCATCACCTCAGGGCCGCTGTCGACAAAGCTGTTCGGAGTTGGCCTGCACCTACGTGTGCTGAGCAGCGAAAAATTTCATCAGCCATATCGCCATGATATATGATACCACGTTAGTATACATCCTCGCAGGTATCCGACGCACTCGCACTGGCTGTTTGTGTTACCCGACGGCATTAGCTCTTGGCCGCATGGCGCGGGCGTGCTATAAAGAGAGCGCGATGGGTGCCCCCCGTGCAGGTGATGACCGCGAGTCCTTTACGATCATGCCGATCGGTGTAGTATTGGCCCACCTGGCAACCCCATGGCGCGATTCTCGATGCCGTGACTGACAGGATGACGGTAGCACAGAGCCGCGATTGCTTGCGCTCTAGGGGAAGGATGTCATGATTCCTATCGACGATCCGCGACGGCCGATGTACGAGGAAGTATTCAACCGCCCGGCGTTTATCCGGGATAATCTGGAGGCCTTGGATGATCTGGTCCGCTCCATTTTGCCGCGCGATGCGTGCCGACGGTGGACACGCGTGCTGTTAACCGGCTGCGGCGATTCGTATTACGCTGGCCTGGCGAGCGAGCTGGCTTTTGAAATGTGGACCGGTCTTGCCGTAGACGTCCAACCGTCGCTGCAAGGAGGTCGTTATGCGATTCCGGCGATGACGCCACCCGCCGTGGTCTTCAGTGTGTCTCATTCCGGGCGAGTCTCCAGAACCGTCGAGACCGTAGCGCTGGCCAGGGCGCATGGCCTGGATAGCGTGGCCGTCAGTGGAAATCCTGACAGCCCGATTGCCCGTGAAGCACAGTGGGTTCTTGCGCGTCAGCTGCAGACGAGTGGGCAAACCCCCGGCGTGCGCTCATATACCCAGGCCCAACTGCTCCTCATGTTGGCGGCAATCTATATCGGTGAGTGCCGCGAGGTGTTGGATCGGAACCAGGCGACCTCTCTAAAGCGTACCCTACGTAATACCGCAGATATCTTGGAGGCTAGCCTAGCCGAGACGAATCGCCTGGCGCGGACCTTAGCCGAGCAGTGGCGAGAGATAGGACAGTTCCTGATCATCGGCGGCGGACCAAGTTATGCGAACGCCTTGTTTTCGGCGGCGAAGCTGGTCGAGGCCTGTGGCGTCAACGCCATCGCCCAAGAGCTTGAGGAATGGGCTCACATCCAATTTTTTCTGAAGTCGCCGAACCTGCCTACGCTGCTCATTGCCCCGCCGGGGCGATGCTTCGATCGTGTGCTTGAGCTGGCGGCGATCATTCAGGGGTTGACTGGCCTCTGCACCGTCGTTGGGATGGACGATGAGACTGCGCTGAGGGAGCACGCGGCGCACTATTTCGGCATCTGTGGTAGAGTCGATGAAGCGTTTTCGCCCCTACTGACGTCAATGCCAGCAGAGCTGTTGGCGTGCCATCTAGCCTACGTTAGTGAGGAACGTTTCTTTCGGGCCGATGGCCGTGGTATGGGAGTGGGGCGCGGCCGTATCACCGATAGCCGTATCGTCCGGGATGTCACGGAGTGGTCATCCGGTGTTCGGAGTTCGTCAGGAAAGCACTGACTACACCTCCTGAGACACGGAGACGAGCGACGTTACCACCAGCCCACAGCCAACCCTATGACTCTGCAGGTCACGCCGCTGTGGGCAAGCCCCATAAGCCTTACTTGTTTGCGCGCTCAATGTATTTCTTGTCCGACGTGTCGACGCGAATGACGTCACCACGATCGATGAATACGGGAACCTGTACCACCAGACCAGTTTCTAACGTCGCTGGTTTAGTCGTGCGCGTAGCGGTCGCACCTTTGATGCCGGGTTCGGTTTCAATGACTTCGAGATCGACAGTCATTGGTAGGTCAATGTTGATCGCTTGCCCCTCATAGAAATCGACCGCAATCTTTGAATTTGGTTTGAGGAACGGGAGGGTATCTTCAAGGGCGTCTTTATTCAGGAATACCTGCTCATAGGTTTCGGTGTTCATAAAGCAAAATTGATCGCCATCCTGATACAAATACTCCATCTCGTGTTGTTCCAGGGTGGCACGGTCGATACGATCCTCTGACCGGAACCGGTTTTCGATAATCGACCCCGTCTTCAGATTGCGCAACTTCGTCTGCACCATGCCGCGCCAGTTCCCGGGTGTGACATGATGAAAGCTGACGACTTGGTGCAATTCACCGTTATGGATGATGACCATCCCCTTCTTGATCTGAGTCGCCGGAATCATGGTAGTGCCTTCCTCCAAAAGCTCAAGGTCGTGCAAACACGGAGAACGTACAGAAGAGTGTGCTCAGCATCAGGCCTGGCGAGGGCAACAGGTTGGATAGGACATTCACAGTAGAGACATGAATGCCCACCCCTGGCGCTCGAGCACGGAAGAGGTGGGCAAGCCTTGCATGGCCGCGACAAGAACCGGCTTATCAACTCATGATGTTCACGTCGACTCGGTTCTGCGGCGCGACCACGCCCATCGACGACGAGGAGAGCCTACATGCCAGCGCCACGGCGTGCCCCGCTAGCCTTGCTGGAGCCTGTTCGCATACTTGCCCCGCCCATGGGCCCGCCCATGATATCCACCATTTTGCTCACTTCACCTGGCTGTCCGGTGTAGCTAACCCTGATCCGATCGCCGACCTTGATCTCATCGAGGCTGATCGTTTTCCCGCCTCTCGTCAGGGTGGTCCTGGAATCGATATTGATAGGTAGCTCTTCGGGATCTTTCCCTGTGCCATGTCGCATGACGATGAAGCCTGCTGCCGGACTCACGGCCAACACAGGCCCTTGCAGGATCATCTCGGGTTTGCCGGGGCCCTGCCCCGGCAAACGTGTCGGATTCATCGGGTCGTCTTTGGACTGCGCGGCAGCTTGGGTCTTCGCGTGAGACTTTGTATGCGCTGCATCGGCCAGACTGGCAGCGCCAAACAACAAACCGACGACACCTATGAAGACGGCAACTTTCTGGAAGCTTCCCATTTGTAGACCTCCTTGCATGATCATCCTCCATGATCCTGTTTCGCCGACCTGCAGAGTGGCAGATTGGATTGACGCTTCTCCTCGTCACCGCCTCAGCACCGAGGCCCGATTGCTGGTCGCGAATATAACAAGTTGGGGGCCAGATGTCAACCAAGATAGCCTGCTCGCCATCGGCTTGCAAAGCCGCCAGGCGCATGCTAGAGTTGGGCCTGCCGCGTAGGAACCAGCCTGCTGCCAGTGACGGACGTGGATGGACGGATTCGGCATCATAAACCTTCGGGAGGAAAGCTAACGATGGCCACATTCATCACGGTGGCAAAGACGGATGAGCTGGCCCCAGGGCAGGGCAAGCTAGTGGTGGTCAAGCACAAGCGCATTGCGCTGTTCAACGTCGATGGACGATACTACGCCCTCGATGACAGGTGTCCACATCGAGGCGCGCCGTTATCCGAAGGCGAGCTTGAGGGGGAGACTGTGGTCTGCCCCTGGCATGCCGCTGTATTCGACTTGGCAACAGGGAACGTCATCCAACCTCCAGCAGCGGGTAGGGTCGCTACGTATGCTGTACGCCTCAATGGTGAGGAGATCGCCATCGCGGTGTAGACGGGTTTCTCGCGGTAGGAGCATTTTACGGCACCCTTCTTCAGGCGGTTGTGACCGGTAGCCACCCCCTGACACCTCTCCTGAGGCACTGACGAACGTGTCCCGTAAAGTTCAATCGCTTTCCATGCATGCCGCCAGCGCGATTCAGGAGCCGCCGATGGAGGACAAACCTCGCTGGATTTGACGCTGCTGACTTGAAACGCCTTCAAAGAAGGCCTGGGTCCAAACGAATTGCGCCTGGAGCAGGAGGATGAGGGTATGCAATGGCTGCGAGGTGGGCATCGCTGGATGGGAGCGCTGCTCGTCATCGGACTGCTAGTGGGTTGTGCCTCGACACCGGAGAAACGCAGCACCGGGGAGGTCATCGATGATGCGACCATCACGACCAAGGTCAAGGCCAACCTACTCGCTGACCCGATGGTGAGCTCATTTGCCATCAGCGTGGATACGTCACGGGGGGTCGTGAGCCTCACTGGTATTGTGAACAGTGCTGGAGAACGCGCGCAAGCGATTCAAGTCGCACAAGAGACCGGTGGGGTGCGGCGGGTCGATGCACGTAATCTGTTCATCAAACAATAAATTTTCCAGCTCTGGGTCGATCGACACGGGTTCGCTGCCAGTGGTGGCACCTGGCGTGTAGGATGTTCACCGAACCGTGACGCGCGCCAGTGGTCCGACCCAGATTCACACTCGAAGGTGTGCCCATCGCTCTCGACTTATGCCTCGATGAGGATCTCGTGTACCACGTCAGGGGCCTCCGGGTCATAGGCCAGATCACTACTGGCGACCAAGAGCATGGGCCGAGTCCCCAGATTCTGAATGGCATGAGCAATACCGGGCGGAATGGTGAATCGAGTCACCACACCATCCGGGAGCACGGCATCCTGCACCCCCTGCCCACAAGACGTGCAGATTTCCTGCGCAATGTAGCCAGCTCCCTCTCAAGGCTGATTCGGCCCATCAAGAGCGTGCTTCCACCAACTTGCAGGATGCGCGGCCGGCGCGACAGGCTACGATGCTCCTCTGACGGGTATCGTCTGTGCACGTTCAGGATCGTTTCGTTCATGGTCTCAACCAGCCTAATGGGACTTTGATACAATTGCTTCGGATAAAATAGCATACAGACGGCAGAGAAGGCACCCGAAAACAGTTGTCGAGATGATCGAGGTGACAAGGCCTGATGACTACTCCAGGGCATCATAACGAGGTTGTCTTGGTGGGGGATATCCGCGAGGTATACACGGACGAGAATGGCGCGGTCATTGGCGTGATTCTCGTGGTCAATGCCGACGAGCCATGTGAAGTGCCAGTCATGTTTCCTGGGGCTCGAACGGGAATGTCGGTGGGGGATCGTTTGTGGGCACGCGGTCGGTTGGCGTTCGAGCCGATGCCGAATCGCCGAGAGTCGCTCCTTTTTGTACAGGCGCGGTGGATTGAGCCGGTAGCGCGTCTGAGAGGAGCCTAGTGGAGAAGACTGATGCCTGAGCGCAGATGTGCAGGGGAGGCAGGGGGCCAGCCACTGCACATGGAGGTGTTCCCAGGTCATGCGCTTCGATTTAGCCAGCAACAGATGTCCCGGGGCCCCAGGTAATGCCAAATTCTGCACGTTCGACGACCTGCCCCGTAAAGCTTGCGGCGGTCTGAGTGGCAAGCCAAACTGCCGCGGGAATGATGGCATCCGGCTGTTCCATGGGGATGTGGCTTGTCCCTGGCCAGTCCCCGTGGCGATTCATCCAGGTATCCACCCGACCCGGACTGAGGACGTTGACAGCGATGTTGTAGGGTCGGACTTCCTCAGCCAGGCTGAGAAACATGCGTTCCAGCGCGGCCTTGCTCATCGAATACCCGACTCGTCCCGGTCGATAAGCCCGTGCGGCCCCCGAGGTGATGCAAAAGATTGATCCTGAACGCTGGGCGATCATACTGGGCAACGCAGCTTTGCAGAGTATGAGCGGCCCACGTACATTTACCGCCAGGCAACGGTCGAGGAGGTCGACGCCGAGGTCGACCACCGGCGATTCGCAGTCAATCCCAGCGTTGTTCACCACCACATCGAGGCGTCCGAAATGATCTAATGTTTGCTCAACCAGATGGTGAATGTCCTTCACCTGCATGACGTCACATCGGATGCCGACGGCCGTGCCGCCGTGCTGCTGTATTCTCTGCACGGTGGTGTGGATGGTCCCTGCGGCAAATGTCTCGAACGGGGTGCCCGCAGAGGTCTCGACTTCCGTTCGCGCTGCGACCACAACCTTGGCGCCCTGGGATGCCAGGCCAAGACAGATGGCCCGGCCGATCCCGCGGCTGCCGCCGGTCACGAGTGCCACTTTATTCTGCAACGTCATGATGATTTCCCCCACGGGCGGGTCAACAATAGAACGCTCTTACGATTGTTGCCGATCGCGGCCTATCCTCTGACCCAGGGCTTTGCTCGCATGGCACGTCCCGGGATCACGGCCTATTGCAGTCTACAGGACAATAGTCCATGTAGGTTCGATTCAGCTATGACGACTGGGATGAGTGCCATGACCAGCCTTTGTTGACAAGCCTATAGGTTCGACAGGGGAAAGCTCATGGTCCATTGCGTGCCGGATGCCCGATCAAGCGCTATTGTGCCACCCAGCTGCTCGGTTAAGAGGCACACCAGTTGTAGGCCGAGAGAGTTGGTATGGCGGAAATCCGTGTCCGCGGGGAATCCGACGCCGGTGTCGCTGACGACCAGGACCATTTGCCCTTCGGCAGTGGCTCGTAGGGCAATGGTGACTTCCCCGCCTCGGTCGCCCGGAAAGGCGTATTTCAAGCTATTCGAGAGCAGTTCATTCACCAGCAAACCACAAGGAACAGCGTTTCTCACCGCGATCCAGATCGGATCAACTTGCAGGCTCAAGGTGATGCGGTCCCCTGGGGGGGCATATGCCTGGAAAACCTGTGTACTGAGCCGGTTAATATACTCGGTAGCCGGAATGCGGGCGACGTTCCTAGCCTGACTCAGGCTCTCGTGCAGGAGCGCCACCGCCTGGATGCGTTGTTGGCTATCCTCGAAGAGTGCGCGCACCTGGGGATCCGCCACCATGTCGGCTTGTAAGTCGAGGAGGCTAGAGATGACCTGCAGGTTATTCTTGATCCGATGGTACACTTCGGCAAGCAAGACCTCTCTCTCCTGCAGAGCGGCCTGGAGGCGGGCCTGGCTGTCGCGCAGGTCCTGCTCGATGTGTTGGCGCTGGGAAATGTCGGCTCGCAGCTCTTCAGTGAGGGCGTCGAGCTCAGCGGTGCGCTCCGCCACTTTGCGCTCCAAGGTGTCCTTAGCCTGCTTCAAGGCGGCCTCAGCCTCTCTCTGAGCGCGCCGCATACCGGCTTTTTCGATGCTTTCCTGCACAGCGATGGCGAGCCGGGTGGGGTGGCTCTTCAGCACGTAATCGCTCAGCCCCGCCTTCATCCCTTCCACGGCGATCTCTTCGCTGCCCGAATCTGTGAACATGATCACTGGAATATCCGGATGACTCTTCAAGCACTGGTGGAGAATCGCCAGCCCATCGGCCCATTGGAGCTGATAATCGGTAATCACGACGTCGAAGCCCCCCTGGGCAAGGACCGCTTCAAAATCCTGGCGGCGGAAGATCTCGACACACTCAAGGGCGTCAAAGCTCCGGCACAAATGGCGCATGAGCAGGTCGCGATCCGCTGGATTATCATCGATCAGCAATATTCTCTTCATGCTCATCTTCCTCCATGGTGCTGAGCTCGATCCAGAACGTGCTCCCGGCGCCCGGCACCGACGTCACCCCGACGTGCCCACCCATGAGCTCGATCGCCTTGCGGACGGTCGCGAGCCCTAAGCCAATCCCTGGATACTCTTCCACGCCATGCAGTCGCACGAAAGGGGTGAAGAGGCGCACCTGGTCTTCTGGGCGGATGCCGATGCCATTATCCGTCACTTCGATGCGGCACACGCCCTGGGCGACGGCCGACGTCATGGTCACGTGCGGCGACACCCCGGGTGCGACGAAACGCAGCGCATTCTCCAGAAGATTAGTCAGCACGAGCTTGAGCAGCGTCGAGTCGGCCTGGAGCGCTACATGGTCCCCATGGACGTCCACCTGGGCGTCCTGAGCCTTGGTCTCTGCCTGCAGCTGGCGTAGACAGCTGGCGATAACGCTGTGCAACGAGATCCGCCGCGGCCTGACGGCGTTGTGGCCGAGCCGTCCAAAGTTGAAGAGGGAGGTGATGATGTCTTGCGCCTGGGAGACGGCAGCGGTGATGCGAGACAGACAGTGCTGCGCCTCATGGCTCGGGGGAGCCGTCACCTGCAACTCCTCCGCGAAGCCTTTAATCACCCGTAGTGGCGCGCGCAGCTCATGAGTCATGGCGTGCAAAAAAGCTTCCATGTCGGCATGCCGCCGCTGCAACGCCACTGACAGCCGCCGCGCCCGCAGCAGAATTTCCACACGCGCCTGCAACTCCACTTTCTCGATGGGCCGTAACACCACCTCATCGATGGTGCGCCAGAGATGCCGCGTCACCAGGTCCACCCCGTGGCGAGAGGTGAGCAGGAGAACAGGCAAAAAGAGCGGCTCCTCAACCTGTTTTCGCGCCCGAACCTGTCCCCACAGCCGATCCAACGCTGGCCCATCGAGGATGGCCAGATCAAACGCTTCCTGCAGAGCTCTATCGGATTCGGGTATCACCACCTGGTGGTTCTGTTCAAGCCACTCGGCGAGGAGACGACGGTTTTGTCGGTGGTCGAGCAGGAGAAGAATCCGACTCATCCCTCCGTTTCTCCTGTGTCGACGTCTCCGTCCAACAGACTGCCGATCAGACCCAGCAAGTCCTTCACAATCAGCGGCTTGATCAGGACGCCACGGGCACCGTGGGTGAGGCTCGCATGCTGGATAGCGGCGCTTTGCCTCGGTGACAGCACGAGGAAGGGGATTTTGTGATGGCGCAGTCCCTCACAACGCTCCCAGATTCCACGGTCGAAGCCCGCGATGTCGACCAGCGCCAGCCCGATGTCGCTAATCGTCGCAAGTGCCTGGTCGAACTCCTCCAGTGTTGCCGCCGTGCGCGTCTGGTAGCCTTCCCGCCCCAAGAATTGGCTCAATAGCTCCAGATTCCGGTGGTTACGGTCAACGGCCAGGATTGCAGGTATGGCCTCCATCCCATCCTCCATTTTACCTGGGGGAGTCAATCCACTCGGGTGTACCGCGTAGAATGCCTCGCAGTCCGGTAAGAGGTTTGCCAACTTTGATACCGTAGCGGGTGATCTCGATCTCGCGCAGTGTGCGCTCAAAGCTGCTCAGGCGTTTTTTCAAGACGCCGATCGCCCGACGTAGCTCGCCCTGCACTTCGAGGTAGCGCAGGAAAACGATGTTATCTGCAAGATAGCTGATACCCGCTTCAGTGGCCCGAAAATCGCCAGTGATGGCTTCAACCTCGCTAATCAACAGCACGGCCACACCCATGTTCTGCAAATATTTGCCCAGCGCATGCAGATGGGTAACCAGGTCCCCAGACCGGAGCGACACTCGGTAGCCGGAGGTACTATCGAGCATCACAATCCGCGTCTTGTGCTCTTCCACTTCTCGCCGGACCATGCGGGCAAACTCATCAGGACTCCACTGTAGTGGCTCGACCTGCACTACTGAGAGCGTACCACGTTCAATCATGGCATTGACCGGAATGTGGACAGCTTCAGCGCGGTGCAGGAGAGTGTCGATGCGCTCCTCGAAGGTATATACCACGGAGCGCTCGCCGCGGCCCGCGGCCTCTTTCATGAACTGCAGTCCCAAAGTAGTTTTGCCCACGCCCGTGGGCCCGCTGATGACGCTGATCGTGCCCCGCTCTAGGCCCCCATGCAGCAATTCGTCGAGCTCCGGAACCCCCGATGGCAGCGCCTCCTGGACAAACGCCTGCTGAAAGTTGTCCGGAATCAAGCGGGGAAAGACTTCCGCCCCGGCGGCGCTCAGCTTCATGGTGTGCAGGCCACTGCGGAAATCGGCGCCCCGAAACTTGCTGACGCCGAGTGTGCGCCCTTCAGCGGCAAAATCCAGGTGGATCACGCCATCGGCCATGAACTGCAGATCGTCATCGGGAGCTTCTGCGCCGGCCTCGGAGGTAAAGAGTACCGTTGCCCCCTGCTCGATAAGAAAGCGCAGAAATGACAGCGCCTGCTTGCGAAACTGGAATTCATCGGAAGCCAGATAACGGAACTGCGTCATGGCGTCCAGGAAGACCCGCTTGGGCTTGAGCACGTCGACCTGGGCAATGATCTGTTGGGTCATGGGTTCACGTTCCACCTCGGCCGGAGCGAAAATGTCATAGCTTTGTACCTCAGTGAAGAAGGCAGAGGACGGGACTCAAGTCGAGAAACGTCACACCTTCCAGATTGAACCCAATGGTCTTGGCGTTTTTGCGGATCTGCTCTTCAGGTCTCCCCCATCGTGATGAATAAAGGCTTTTCCACACGGGGGTCACCGCAGGTCAGAAAGTGCAGTCCGATGGTAGTCTTACCGGCCCCTGGCCCCCCACGCAAGAGATAGGCCCGAGCGGGAACGAGCCCACCTCCAAGAATTTCATCTAGCCCTGCAATGCCTGTCGAAAGACGCATTGAGATGTCGTCTGTCATTGTAAAAACCTCCAGGTGGCGAGGGCACCTCGATATAGTTCTAAAGCGGTAAATTCCGCTCCTCTACGGGGATCATCAGCCTACGGCAGACAATAGACATTCCCTGGCCGAGGTAGGTCAGCCAACGCCTGATGAGCATCCTCAACCGCGGTAGCCACATATCACAGATACCCGCCACATGATACCATAATTCTTCGAAACTGCATGTTTGGGGAGATACTTACAGATCTGCAATGGCATATTGGCGTAAGACTTGAGGATAAGCATAGCGCACAGGTGCGGAAGCGTCAAAAAATGTCACAGGGAGCGAAATATTTGGTAAAATCGTTGTCGGAGTCGTACATCGCAGCCGCCGTCACTAATCGTTCGCAGTGTGAGACAGGAGGTTCGCTCATGAGTAGAGCGTTGAATGATATCCACATCCTCGACCTGACACAGTTCGAGGCTGGGACATCGTGTACCGAGATCCTGGCCTGGCTGGGCGCCGACGTGATCAAAGTCGAGGAGCCACAGCGTGGAGATCCAGGGCGTTATGGCAGGCAGGAACGTCCGGGGATGGATAGTACCTATTTCATGACGCTGAACGCGAATAAGAAGGGCATCACCCTGAATCTCAAGCACCCAAAGGGCAAAGAAATCTTTTTGGAGATGGTGAAAAAGGCCGACGTCGTCGCCGAAAATCAGGCCCCAGGCGGCATGGATCGCATGGGTATCGGCTACAACGTGCTCAGCCAGGTCAACCCGCGTATCGTGTTGGCGTCTATCAAGGGCTTTGGCAATTACGGACCGTACAGCAGCTATAAAAGCTTTGACATGATCGCCCAGGCCACGGGCGGGCCGATGAGCCTCACCGGCACTCCAGATGGCCCGCCGCTCAAGCCCGGACCCACCATCGGCGACACCGGCACGGGTATCCACGCTGCCCTCGGCATTATGGCGGCATTATGGCAGCGCCAAACGACCGGCAAAGGGCAAAAGCTCGAAGTGTCCATGCAGGATGCGATGGTCAGTTTCAGCCGTGTCAAGATGCGGGAGTACTATGTCAAAGGGGATGTCGTCCTGCGCACTGGGAACGAGTTGGGGGCTGTGGCGCCGGCCGGTATCTTCAAATGCAAGCCAGGTGGACCGGACGATTACGTCTACATCTATTGCCAACCCGTGCGCGACCGCATGTGGGAGGCCCTGCTGAAAACGATTGGACGCGAGGATCTGATCGCCGATGAGCAATGGGCCGACCCCAAATGGCGCGCTGACCATAAGGCGGAAGTCAATGGTATGGTAGAAGGCTGGTCGCAGACGAAGACCAAGTACGAGGTGATGCACGAGCTCGGCAAGGCTGGCGTGCCCACGGGCGCAGTCCTTACCACCGGTGAGATCCTGCACGATCCGCACTTGATCGAGCGTGGTATGGTCGTGACGGTGGATCATCCCACCTGGGGACCCTTCACCATGCCCGGCAATCCGGTTCAACTCTCCGACTCCCCCACCACCGTGACACCAGCGCCGCTGCTGGGGCAGTCTAACGTCGAGGTATACCGAGAGTGGATGGGCTACGGACCCGACCAGGTGGCGCAATTGAAAGCCGATGGTGTCATTTAGTCGGTATCACATCGTGCCATCCGGAGTGCTGAGGAAGGGGCGACTGGTCGACGATAAAGTGGCTCTGGGCTCTGTATCTTGCGCTCTCGAACTTCAGCACTCAATGCTATCTCTAAAGGAGTGAGCCGATGAAGTTTGGCTTGTTTACCAGCGTCGGCGGTATTACCTGGCCAGAGCTGCGGGCGCTGTGGCAACATCTCGAGGAAACCGGCTGGGACGCGGCCTGTCTCACGGATCATTTCATGCCCAATGTCCCCGACCCCGTGCAGGAGACGCTGGAGTGCTGGACGGCGCTGGCCGGCCTGGCCCTGACGACGGAACGTATGCGGATCGGCACACTGGTCACCGGCAACACCTACCGTCATCCAGCTGTGGTGGCCAAGATGGCCGCCAATGTGGATATCATGTCGGGCGGTCGCCTGATCTGTGGCATCGGGGCTGGATGGCAAAAGAATGAGCATATTGCCTACGGTATTCCATTTTTAACCGTTGGCGAGCGCCTCAGTCGCCTTGAAGAAGCCTGCCAGGTCCTGCACCACTTGTGGACTGAGCCGAAAACCACGTTTCAAGGCCGCTTCTATCAACTCCACGAAGCTCCGCTCTATCCGAAGCCGGTCCAGACGCCGCATCCTGAGCTGCTCGTCGGCGGTGGCGGTGAGAAGCGCACACTGCGGATTGCCGCCAAGTATGCGGATCATTGGAATTGTTGGGCTGGCCCTGAGACCATGAAGCGCAAAATCCAGGTGCTGAAGGAGCACTGCGCGGCCATAGGACGCGACCCCGCGACCATCGTGCGCTCGGCCAATATGCCATTGCTCTTCAGCGATCAACCGGAAGCAAGTGAGCGCCTGATCGCCAGCGTCAACCGACGCTATGGCTGGCCAGAGCCTTACGTGCGCGACATGCTGCTGACCGGGAGCGTGGCGCAAGTGCAGGATAAGCTCGGCCAGCTCCAGGAGGTTGGCATCGATCAGGTGTTTATCCCCACCTTCCTGCCACCTTGGACACAGGAGGCGCTGGACCGGTTGATCATGGATGTGGCTCCGGCCTTCCGATAGTTCGGCTGCTTTTGCGTCGGTCACTGCAAGACCTGGGCGCGGCGGTGCGGGGCGGAAAAGGACATTCTATGCAAGCGGAGATCGTGGTCATCGGCACCGAGCTGCTGTTAGGGCAAATCATCGACACCAATGCCGCCTATCTGGCGCAACAACTGTCGAACATCGGCGTCAACCTCTACTACAAGAGCACGGTAGGCGATAACAAAGGCCGCATGGTGGAAGTGCTAAAGCTGGCCACCGGACGCAGCGACATCGTCATCACGACCGGTGGCATCGGCCCCACCCTGGATGATATGACGCGTGAGTCGGTCGCGGAGGTCGTGAGGGCGCCCCTGGAGTTGCACCCGCATCTCCTGGAGCAGATTAAACACATGATGGGCAGCCGTTACACCGAGAATAACGCCCGTCAGGCACACATTCCTGCTGGCGCGGTGATCATCGAAAACCCCGTTGGAACAGCGCCGGGGTTCATTGCCCCTACCCCTCGCGGTGGCGTCGTGGTGAGTCTCCCTGGTGTACCCAGTGAGTTACGGTTGTTGACCGAGCGCACGGTTATTCCCTTTCTCAAAGAGCGTTTCAAGATCACTGCGGTGATCGTGTCGCGCACGCTCAAATGCGTGGGGTTGACTGAGAGCTTTATCGATGAGACCCTGGATGATCTGATCACCACCGGCAGCAACCCCACCATCGGCTTGCTGGCGCAGATGCAATTGGGTGAGATTCACGTCCGGCTGACTGCCAAGGCCGCTGACGAAGCCGCGGCCAATATATTGATTGCCCCGCTGGAAGCGAAGGTGCGCGAGCGCCTTGGCCAGGCTGTCTTTGGGGCTGATGATCATGAGTATGAGGCTGTGGTGGCTGATCTCATCCGCCGGCATGGTCTTACCATTGCCGTGGCCGAATGCGGTCTGACGGGTGGTGTCGGCCATGAATTATCGCTGGCGCTGGCCGGCGACCGTCACTTTGCGGCGGCCGTGACTGCCAATCTGCCCGCAGCCTTGGAGCACTTACTGGATGTCCCGGATACGCTCCTCAGGCAATCTGGCATCGTCAGTCCCGAAGTGGCCGCAGCCATGGCCCACGGGGTACGACGTCGCAATGGCACCGATTTGGGATTAGCGGTGACTGGCGCGGAGCGTCTGCCGGGAAGTGATGAAACGGTGGCATATATTGCCCTCGCGCACAGCCAGGATGCCATTACGCCTGGCGAGTTTCGCCGCGTCAGCAGTATGCGGTTCGCGCGCCAGCGCATTGGCCGCGCCAGCTTGCAGGTGGTATATCACCACTTGGCAAGATGAAGGGCAGGGAGGAGGGGTACACGAAAGCCCCTCCCCCTGTCGGCGTCCTGCTGCCAGAGCGTGATGTGCGATCAGTCACGATTGGGTCCGTGGGAACGAGCACATCCCTTTAGGCTCGAAACAGCGGCAAGACGTTCTCACCAAAGAGTTTCATCGAGTGCTCAACCTGCTCCGGGGGCATCTGGCCGACGTTGACGTTGAGGAGCAGGTTGCGAACTCCAACTCCCCTCAATGCTGCAACTTGCTCTGCCACACGCGTTGGCGTGCCGGCCAGGAAAGCATGCTCGACCATCTCGTTAGGACTCGGAGGGGCGTCGGGGTTTCGGGGTGGGAGACCTCCAGGATTATAGCGTCGGCGCGCCTCGTCGAGGTGGTGACGATAGCGCTTCAGGGCTCCAGAGGCCACATCGAGCGCCTCTGCATTGCTGTCCGCCACGTATAACGCCCGCTGCGCCCAGGTTTGATCCAGGGTGTTCTCGACTGCCTCCTGCTCGAAACCAACCTCCAACATGGTGTCTTCATAGCGCTGCAGACGCTGGCGCAGTGTGTCGAGCGTCTGCACACCGATCAGCACCGGCCGGCCGATGCGTGCCATCTCGAGCATGGACGCTTCGCCGATGCAAGCACGCACCAGGGGTGGGTGAGGTTTTTGGTAGGGCGGTGGCCGCAGACGCGGGAACGACAGGTGCCAATACTTCCCCTGGTGCTCGACGTTTTCCCCGGTCCATGCCTTCACCAGTAGGTCCTCGGCTTCGGCCATCCTCTGGCGACCTTCGTCCATGGTCGTGCCAAAGCCGATGTATTCAAATTCGTTGTAGGCCGATCCGCGTCCTGTGCCGACGATCAACCGACCCCGGCTCAGATGATCGAGCAACGACGTCTGCACCGCCAGCCGTATGGGATGATGCAGCGCCATCTCGACCACCGCGAAGCCGATGCGCACCCGTCGGGTCCGCGTGGCGACGGCTGCCCCGAAGACGAGGGGATCGGCATAGGCCACGGCCCCGTCGAAATGGTGCTCGGTCAGCCACACGGCATCGAAACCGAGCGCTTCAGCCAGTTCCACTTCCCGCAGGGTGTTGTCGATGACCTGATGATCCTCACTCGGATCATGGCTGATGGAGAACACAAACGTCCCGAATCGCATGCCTACTCTCCCTGTTGTCCGCTCCCTCTCTGGCCACCATGACCACAGGCTGTGTTGTGTCGGCCCGGTGGCTTTGATATAGTCGGATCTCCCCGCCAACATGCGCCAGGCGAGCTGGCGAGACTATAGCATGTCGACGGACAGAGGGGAACTCGCAGGTGCCTGCCCGTGGAAGCCATCGGACCGCTTGAGGAGTGGTACACAGCCCGCACCGACGTGGTCTGTGGATCTCGAATAATGCAGAAAATCATGCGACCAGAGAGGTGAAGCCATGTCAGCAACCACCGTTGATACCATCGTGCGCGGCGGACAGGTAGTGACCGCATCGGAGGCCTACGAGGCCAGCATTGCCATCCGCGGTGAAAAAATCGTCGCCATCGGTCCTGACGATGTCCTGCCGCCCGCCGACCGGTATATCGATGCCTCAGGCAAGTTCGTTCTCCCCGGAGCCATCGACTGCCACGTCCACCTGGGTGGACACGACGACTATCGCACCGGTGGCATCGCGGCCGCCCATGCCGGGCTGACCACGATCATCCCGTTTGCGATGTACGACCTCGCCCACCGCGAAACCTTGCCCCAATCCATCAGACGTCAGAACGAAGAGGTCGGGAAGGTGTCGGTGGTCGATTTTGCCTGGCATTTCATCCTGAACAACGATCCCTACATCTTCGAGGGACTGCCCGAGGCGCTGCAGATGGGGGTGAGCTCCTATAAGATGTTCATGACCTATAAAAAGCGTCAGGATCGCATGTGTTCCGATCGCTTCATCTGCCAGGCGATGGAGATGATCGCCGCCGGAGGGGGCATCACCCAGCTGCACTGCGAGAACGGCGACGT
The DNA here is from genome assembly GCA_963707985.1 of uncultured Nitrospinota bacterium. GTDB lineage: Bacteria > Tectomicrobia > Entotheonellia > J063 > CAVPRW01 > CAVPRW01. The sequence goes on from CAVPRW010000012.1 coordinate 38,489, forward strand.
CATCGATTATCTCGAAGACAAGATGATGGCCGAAGGGCGCGTCCACCCCACGGACTTCCCACAGGCCTGCCCGGATTGGGTCGAGGAAGAAGCCATCAATCGCGCCATCAAACTGGGCGCGCTGACCAATTGCCCGACGTACGTGGTGCATCTCAGCACACAACTGGGGCTTGAGCTGATCAAGCGCGCACAGGCCGAGGGCCAGCGCGTATGGACGGAGAGCTGCCCGCAATATCTGCTGCTCTCGGATGCCGAGTTAGCGCAGTGGGGGCCACTGGCCAAGATCGGCCCGCCGCTTCGGCCCGCTGGCGGCCCCAACCAGCCGGCCCTGTGGAAGGGATTAGAGCAGGGCTACATCTCCTGCGTTGCCAGCGATCACGCACCTGCCTCCAAAGAGCTCAAGGAACCCGGCTGGGAGAACATCTTCGTGGGGCCGAACGGGGCCGTCATTCCCTTTGGCTCACCAGGCATCGAAACCCTGGTCCCATTGATGTACAGCGAGGGGGTGGTGAAGCGCGGATTCCCCATCTGGTGGATGGCGCGAGCGTTGGCGGAGAACCCGGCACGCATTTTCGGGCTGTATCCCAGAAAGGGCGCCATTCGGGTCGGCTCCGATGCCGATGTGCTCATTCTCGACCCCACCCCGACGCGCACAATCCGGGCGGCCGAGCACTATAGTAAGACGGGCTACAGCCTGTTCGAAGGGTGGGACGTGCAGGGCCAGCCCTGGATGACGCTCCTGCGCGGGCGCGTGTTGCTGAATCAGGGCACGCTGGAGCAGCAGCCGGGCTACGGCCAATTCCTACCGGCTGGCAGCCCTCTGCCGCCGATCGGGGGGCGCGTGAAATAAGCACCTCAGTACTTTCCCCGCCTTTCGTGGTGGAAAAGCGGAAGGATGAGGAAGGATTGCCAACGCTATGCTAGGTGAAACAGCGCGATAGCATAAGTCGTCCTGCCCACGAGCATCGCAGTTTTCGGTCCAGATTAGGTTGTTGGCCACTTTTGGTGGAATGAGAAGGTGGAGGTCTCACAACGTTTGCCCACATGCAGGTGGGCAGGGCGGACCACACCGTTACTGAGGGGAAACCCCTGAACCCCTCTCGTCCAGGTTCCCGTTCTCAGGGCATCACCAAAAGTGGCCAAAAGCCTAGATAATTCTGAAAGTTACAGGTTTGCTCTCCCCTGCTGCCGGCGTTTGGCCTTGCATAACGGCCTTTACGCAAGCCTCATCAGCAATGCTGACCATTTATTTTAGGCGTCATGCCCCCACCTGGGCAGAATAGCCAATCGAGTCGCCCGGGACAAAATATCCCGTCGTGAGATAGAATGTCCCATAGATGATAGGCGAAGACCTCTTACGATATAGGCACCAGTCCACGGCATCTAGACCATGACACTTCCCGCGCAGAGCCACCCTGCCTGATACCACAAAGCACGATACTACTGAGCAGGATTCCTAATCCTCTGTCACCTGTAACTCTCAGAAATACCTCAAAATTTATAATCCGTTCGAGAATGGCAGCTTTATTGCTCTAGTACGTATCGTCGCCGAGGTCGCCACACCTGTCCGTTCATCACAGAGGAGCCCCCGATGCATATGCCACGTAGCTCCGTGTCCTTCCTAACTGCGGTCGGAATACCTTTCTCAGGCCGATCCTGTTTTCTCATCAGGCCTCAACTTCTTACGAGCTTCTACCCCCTCCCTTTGGGGAAGGACATCGCGCGCCTCCACCCTCCTCCTAGGCTTGAGGATGGCTTCATTGCTGCGGGAGACGTGAGCGAGCACAAGAAATAAGCTGGCCGAGCCCGCTCCAAATCACATACGTGCATCGCGCAGGGCCCAGCCAGACGGCTTATGGCAGAGAGGAGACCTTCATCATGCCGGCCCAAAAAGTGCTCTTGGATACCTACATTCTGAGGAGCCGCACTGATCATACCGGGCACTTTATCGCCCCCCATGGCCTTCCCAAATCTGCAGGTCCAGATTCCTATGTGATCGACGGGGTTCTGGTGGCTATTCAGCATCCGAATGGGGCATGGGTCACATTGGATACGAGTAACCAATACAACAACACGTTTTTCTGGAACGATGAGCGGGTAGAGGGCTGGATCACCCGAGAAAATCAGCCATTTTCCAACAGAGATGTGCGGATTGTGATTTTTGCTCATTGGTTTGTCGGATAAATCCTCCTCACCATACATGGCGCGCACCGCACATTGTATCAGGTGAAACGAACACGGGTATCAAAAGTCTGACAGCATATTTGAAGGACTGATTTATGAATGGGTCACAAACGACGCCGTCTCGATTGAGCCAGCTCGACAATCGAGGGTTCCAAATTATCTGACCATTGATTTTATTGCGTCTAGAGGTCCCTATGCCACTTTTGATCCGTTTGTTCAATTTGACCGGAGGATCCTCTGCGAGGACAGGTGAAGAACTATCCTGGTGGAGGAGGTTCGTTCGGTGGTGGGTTCGGTGGTGGAATTATTATGTGGCAGGCCTGAGGATGACATCTGCCCTCATGCCCATCATGACTTTGCTGGGCTGTATTCGCGGATGGGGAGACCATCGGGCTCTGCTGGTCGGCATCCTTGCTGGTCTTGGTGGATGGGCTATCATGGCATGGGTGGCCCGACATTTTGTGACGGTTGATGGCGCAAACCCAGATGTCTATCACGAACTCCGCTGTCGCTTTGCCATCCTCTGCACACAAATGGACACGCTCCAACATGCCTCCCCAAACCCCGCTCAGCCCCCCTCCGAAGACCCCCAGCTCTCTATACGGCGAGCGACTGCCATGGCAGAAATCGACACCTATCTGCGCGAGGTGGGGGCTGAGCTGGACCCTGAGAGGGTGACCACGCGCCATACGGACTCCCGGCAAAATTGGGTGCTCGGCTACGGCTACATTATACTGCAGAAGCAGATTCACCGCGTAGAGGAAAACTTCCTGCTCATCGCCCCGCGTCCCGCCGTGCTTGCTGAGGCACGGTATGATAGACTGCGCCTGCAAGACTCCACCTGCAAGACTCCACGATTCCTAACTATAAACTGTAGTTTCGCGTGAATTTGCTTCGACTATGATGAATTGTAAGCCAACGCCGTGTAAAGGGACGTAGGCAAGTGCAAGTACCGCAGCAGTTGGTCATGCAGTGGGGAGAGCGGGGTGAGATGCCACCAGGTGTTTGTCCCCATCTCCACATGCGTCAAGGTGATCTGTGCACGGGCAAACGCTTGCAAAATGCGCGTGCCGGTAGGCCGCCCCGTCGTGCGGGTGGGCGAGCCCTCATAGAGGCCGGTCAGGGCGTCTTGCGTTTGCTCCAGTCCGCGCCGCACCTGGGTTTCCAGCAGCGTCAACAGCCGCAGTGCCAGGGTCAGGAGCCGCGTCAGGCCCTGAATCTGCTCCTTCTTCCAGACAAACAACGGACTGAGGCCCAGGGGAAGGTCTTTAACGAGATGGAAATCGCGTTCCAGCGACCAGCCCCCCCGATAGTGGCGGACGGCCTGCGGCAAGGGCAGCCAGTCCACTGGGGCATTGGTCACCTGGACCCGCCACCCCAGGCGCTGTTGCCGGGTGGCAATGGCCTCCTCGTGCCGCTGCACGCCAGTAATGGCATAGCGGACCTGCACCTGGGTGCGGGTAGGACGATCAGCTCCCCCCCGGCCCCGGCCCACGTAGCGGGTCACGGCCGTCTCGTGCCGCTCCCACCGTGCCGTCAGCAGCCCGGCCACCTCGTATCGTTCCACTACGCGAGCAATCGCCGCTTGCAAGGTGTCTTCGTCCCGGAGCTGGCGCTTGCCGCGTCCTGGGGAGGGCGTCAGCGTCCCCAGCTCCGCCTCAGCGGCGGCCAGACGCTTCTCCAGGGTAGCCTGTTGGCGCTGGGCCAGGGCTGGCGAGCGCACCACCTGCACGCGTTCTATCCAGTGTACGGGCTCTCCGTCTACCACCGTGTGCAGCGGACGCTCGAACTCATAGCCCGCCCCCAGCCAGCGCTCCCCGTCCCACAGCAGTGTGGCCTCTTGTGCGCCGTCCACGATCGCCGTGACCCAGGTTGCGACCTGCGCGGCCGTCTCGCCTGTCAGCGGCAGCGGCACGAGGTAGAAGTCGTGATGGGCGGCGATCTGAGCCCGCGTGGCCAGCGCTGCCATCTTGCAATCTCCTGCGTACAGCAAGCCGCTGCGCCCCACGATGCGACGCACCCGCTGCAACAGCGGGGTGTAGAGCGGGTCATCAGCACACTGGCCTGGGTGGACATCGCAGGCCATCAGATGCCCCGACGGCTCTGCAGCGGCGGCCATCAGCTTCAGTTGTGGCAGATCGGGACGATGGTCTTTGCTGTGACCGCGCTGCATCACCCCCTCGTCGGTCACGTGGTGGTACCCATAGCTCGTCGTGCTGTCCAAGCGGATCCCCGTCAGCTCGAGTTCATACACCGCTACCGTCGTAGCCCACAGGTCGTGCTCGATGGCGTCCCAGGTCGCGTCGTCGCTCAGTCGATGCAACACGCCCCCCAACCGATCATCGCTGAACTCCACCGCGCGGATCGGTTGACCCAACAGGTGTTCCAGGATGTGGGACCTGCCGTTGGCCCATTCGCGCACAGCCGATTTGCGGTGATCGGCCTGCGACAGGATGTAGGCCAGCCAACCCACCGCCAACTGGCCATTGTGCAGCCCCTGCTGCAAGCCGTGGGTTTTCATATGACGGTCAAGGACCTCAGCCAACCGCAACCGGTTGGCCAAACCGATGATCAATGGAATGTCGTCAACTCGTTCATGTTGGAGAATAAGTGTCTGTGCCATGTGGCACAGCCTATCGCAGAATTCACGATAGGGCTAGTCGGTTTACGCGAAAGGTAAGATAAAGAGCTCCTCAGTGACCTAAATAGCGCCGTGACGGTCTTGAATGCTCCGCAGCAGGACCAATCTCCTCATCAGCCACCCGCTGCCGCTAACCTACTTGCTACTGCAAACCCATCCGCTGCCACGAACTCACCTGCTGTCGCGAACCCGAGGCCTGCGGAGTGGACGCCCAAGGAGGAGTTCAAGGCACGAGAAGTGTTACGACACGTGAGGCGTACCATCAACGAGTTCCGTGACGAGCGGCGAACCGGGATCGTTCGGGCTCGCAATCGGTTGTTCAGGACGCTGACCCTGACCGGATTGATGATCTTCTTGGCCGTGGCATTGGCCGCCCTTGCCCTCCCTGATACACTCCCTGAGAAACCAAATGTCCCTTTTATAGCGCCTTTTATAGCGGGTGCGACGTTCTTTCTGCTCGGCTCGATCGTCGGCGTATTCAATCAGCTCTACCTTGACGCCGGAACCGAGGTGGCGACTGAGGACTATGGGCTGGCTCTGGTGCGGCTCTTACACACCCCCATGATCTCAGGGCTTGCCGCCTTGCTCAGTGTAGCGATCATTCCCATATTGTCTGCCACGGTCGACTCGTCGATGGTCAACTCGTCAACTCCCCCGGAGCTGGGCTCGGATGCGATCTTCAAATCGTTGATGGTCAACCCCACGGTGCCGGGCTTGGGTGCGATCTTCAACCTCCCACTAAAACCATTCAGTCTCGTGCTGGCAGCGATTTTCGGCATGAGTCCTGTCGTCCTGATTGGGCGACTTCAGCAAGAAGCGAATCGGTATAAAGCGGACCTCAAGAGTAGCGAAGCCTCCTCCTCACGCTCAGGGGTGACTTCCACGCCCTAATCCGATTTGGACGCATATTCTCAGAGGGGCCAGATACATGGAAAGTAACGTTCCCCCTAGTCCTTCGATGGGTCTCTGCTGCTTATCGTCCTCCGTCCCAACTTGCGCTACATTCCTCCTCGAGGCCATCCAATGCCCTTGATTTTCCAACCTACGAATTTCGTAAATCACGTCATCCTGTCGTGACCTTGGGTCGAACGCGACACATCCACGCGGCCCTCGTTCCCGTCAAGCGGATTTTCGCGCTCAAAGGTTACCTTCACCGGAATCGGATGACACATAATTCTGAAACCCGGATAGATAATTTTGAAAGTTACAGCGAGCAGATTTCTCTCCCCTCCTAACCCCCGATAATGTATTTTCCCGTGCCTTCCTTTCTCATTGCTCGGGTGTCCAGTTTACCGTCAGCTGAGAAACTGCCGTAACTGTGATTCAGCCGCCGGAGTCGCTGCCGCGCGTTGCCCCCCATTCGTGCTCTCCCTCGCTATGCCGGGGGGGCGGTTGTTGAAGATCGACCCAAAAATCGCTTCGAATTCGTTCATCATGAGGTCATTCGCGTGTGGGACATCATCAGCCAATCGCAGAACGTCTTCACGCGTCTTCACCAGCCGTTGAAATGATTCTGCACGTGTCGGCTTATCCCTACATTCAACTCCGGACGGATAATAATCCTCGACACATCCTTTTGCTAAGATGAACACGACGAGATCCCGTAGATCTCGTAGAAAAGTCAGCTTTGTTATTTGAACCGACTCGTGGGTTTTCAAGGTGTGGATGCGAGGTTGGTGGAGTTCCTCTTCCAGCATTAATTCCAGCAGCGCTATCTCTTCCATCCCGGGTTTGACGCCATCCTTCATCCCTTTGGCGACGGAAACAAACATCTCCCACTTCTCCCGCCAGGTCTTCTTTGTGAAGAGATCCCTCACGGTATCACCGCTGAGTGTCGCTGGAGATATCAACTTGTCTACCTTTGTCTACCTCGGCCAGTAAATCACTGCGGACGCGGCAGATTGGATGACTGTCATGGATGCACGCCTTGTTAAAATCTTTGACGATAAAATCGAGATCGGTCAGGATGTGCGTGGGTATCTGGAACCGCGAAAAGAACTCACGGTACCGGCGGAAGTTTCCTTTGCCGTTGACCCGCACCATCATGACGCGTCCTTTGTCGAAGTCCCAACGAACATCCAAAAGCCTGGCAACATGCTTATAGACAACGAGATCGCTATCCCCCTCGACCAAGACCACCTCGCTGGCGAAAAATGCCGCCTTGTTGTTCTCGTAACTGATGATTTGTAATGCATCCTTAGCCGAGAGATCTCCGAGTAAATCGACTGGATAGATCTCGGAATAGGGCCTCGGATGTTCTCGGTCCGCATCCCGCTTGATAATCTTGGCGAATGTCGTGGTTCGATCGGCCGAGAAAAAAAACGGGGAGTGCGTCGTCACGATGACTTGATGATCCTCGGCAACCGTCGCAAGGGCATCAAACAGGATGCGTTGCGCTGTGGGGTGCAGATACAATTCAGGTTCTTCGAACAGGAACAGATAGCGCGCATGGCCTGCAGGACCGTCGAGACTCTTCTTCTGCCATCCTGGCTGGCGCGCGAGCTCCACATAAGCACGGAAAATCGAGAACACCACCGACCGCTTGAGACCATCTCCTTTCGTTTCAATCGGCCCCTTGATGCCCCCATCATGGATATCAAGGCGCCCATTTTGGAGAATGGACTTAATGTCCGGGGGAGGGATGCGAATATGGATCTGGGCCTGGGGAAAATTCTCCTTCAGGTTGCGTTCGATAACGCGTTCAATCTGTTTCAGTTCCTCCAGCCTCTCGTCTCGCGATGAGCCTTCCTCTTCATAGAGATTCAACTTCCGTTCCAGTGCCTGAAAGAGCGCTTTTTCTTCCGTAAGCTGTACCTCAACCGCATTCAGCAGCAGACCAAGGGTTTTGCCGAACATCGCAGAATCAGTGGTCTTGAAATCATCACTAAGATTTTTCACTGCCGGGATATACACCGGCTCAGGGAGCAAGCGAGCAACGCTCTCCGGAATGCCGGTTGATAAATCGGCTTCTTCTTCCACAAAATCTTCGGGATTTAGCTTCCCGCGAAGCTCAGCCACGAGGTTTTTCCCTTGGGTCTGAGTCGTACCGCCACTTACTGCACTTCGAAGTTCTGGGTACTCATCCTGCACAAACGTGATGAGAGCTGCCCCGTTTTTGCCTCGCAGGTTTTCTGCAAGAACTCCTTCACGAAGCCGACGCTCGCGAGGGAGGTGGCGCACACAACGGAGTTGCGCTCGTTCACCGGGCATATAGACGCGTACGAGCTTCAGCGTTTTGCCAACAAGCAGCTCGCAAATTCTTTGGCGATGTTCCTCCGCTCATAGTACGGCGAGATCCTCGTCAGTAACACCTGCCAGATCAACAGCGACCCGCATTTCCCGCGTAGGATCGTAAAAGTCCGTCTCCGGCACAGTCCGACCATCGCAAAAACGCATAAACGCCTGTAAAAGTGATGATTTCCCGGCATTGTTCTCCCCGATGACACACACAAATGTGGAGATATCTAGTGAGACCTCACAGAGCGCCCTGAAATTGGTCACAGCAATGCGGCTCACTCTCATGGGCATTCATTCCTATGTAATTAGGAAATGGGGAAGAAGAATCTCCTATGTATTAGGAGTGTAATCTACCTAAACTTATCAGAAGAAATAAGATTCTCAATATAATTGTGCATATTCGCTCCCAACGCTCGTCTTGCTTCCATGCAGGGGTATGTTCGGGATAGGTGTTTATGCCGTATCAGACATAAACACGTTTATCCCGCGCACCAGATTATGCCGCATACAATGCGCAAAGGAAGCAACGGCGCACGTTTGAGCGCGTGCACCGTGCCATAATCAGAGGGAACTCAGGAAGGCCAGCAGGGGATCGGGAGTGGTGAAGCGGGCCATCGGCCCCTCAACGGGAGCGAGTTTGTGCAGCGCCTGCTCTTTGTGGGCGAGGTCGATTTCCAGATAGACATGGGTTATCTCAATGCTCTCGTGGCCCAGCCATAGGGCAATGACCGCGATATCGACCCCCGCCTGGAGCAAGTGCAGGGCGGTGGTATGCCGGAGGACATGCGGCGTCACCTTCTTGGTACGGAGGCTCGGGCACCCCGTAACGGCGTTGTGGGTCGCCCGCTGGAGGAGGTGCGCGACGCTATCCCGGGAGAGCGGGTGTCCCCGTGTATTGGGAAAGGCCGTCTGCCCATCGTCCTCACGGAGTTCCGCGAACCACGCTTGGCGGGTCCGGCTGGTGTGGGGCCACAGCGGGACCGTGCGGGTCTTCCGCCCCTTGCCGGTGAGCTGCAGCAGTGTGGAAGGGCCAAAGCAGACTTGGTGGCGTTGTAACGTGGTGACTTCCGACACCCGTGCGCCGCTGTTATACAGGGTCAGCAGCAGGGCGTGATCGCGGCGCCCGACCCAGTAGGACCGATCGGGGGCAGCGAGGAGCGCCTCGACTGCGGCCCGCGTCAGCGCCCCAATAAGCTTCTTGTCGGCTCGTTTGGTGGGGATGGCCAGCACCCGCGTGACGATCGCCAGGCTCTCGGGGGTACGACGGGAGAGGAAGCGGACAAAGGTGCGCAGCGCGGCCAAACGCATATTGCGCGAGCGGACCGTGTTCCCGCGTTGGTGCTCAAGGTAGTCGAGAAATTGCAGCACAAGCGGCGCGTCGAAGTCACGCACTTGGAGGGCCGCGGGCTCCCGGCCCGTCGTGGCCTGCACAAAGGTGAAAAAGAGGCGAAACGTGTCGCGGTAACTCGCGATCGTCTGGGGACTGGCCTGTTTATGCTGACACAGGTGGTGCGTAAAGAAAGCTTGCACATGGGGCGCAAGGCTCTGGCTCTGCGATGTCATCAGGTTCCTCCTTCCGCATAGCAGCGAAAGCGCTCCGCGGCGGCCTCAAGGAGTTCTGGAGGTGGCGGTCAGATACCAGTAACTTTCCTGGGGACGGACGTGGCCCAGATAGACGGAGAGGTGGGGCAGCCACGCCTGGACATCCTTCCCCTCTTGATACCAGCCCTGCAGGCGCTGCACGGCGAAGCTGTGGCGCAAGGCCCGCAGGCTTGGTCGGCGCGTACCGTCGGTGGGCCAGATGCCCACGGTGTGACACACCGCGAGAAACCAGCGTCGCAGGAGCCCATGATTGAGCGGTCCGCCCTGCTCAGAGACAAACAACGCGTCGGACAAGGCCGCATCATGGAGGGTGGCACGTCTGGTGGTATAGCGGTGCACATGGGCCGCGGTCGTGGGATGCAGCGGCACGAGCCGTGACTTGTGGTACTTGGTTTCGCGAATGTGCAGGCAGGGTGGTGTGCCATCCAGTTGGACATCCGGCATGGTGAGGCGGAGGGCCTCACCGACCCGCAGGCCAGTGCTGGCGAGTACGCCGATGCAGGTGGCCAACGTCGCGGGACGGAGGGTCCCGCATGGCCCGCTCTGCTGGGCGGCCTCGATCAACACGGCCATCTGCGGCGGCGTCAACAGGTAGGGCGGCGACCGACGGAAGGAGGCGACCAGCCCGCGAGGCGGGACTTCTGTCTCCGGGAGCATGGCCCGCAGATAGGCGAGAAAGCCACGCGCCATACTCAAACGCTGGGCGGTGCCACTGCGGCCATGCTGGACTGACGAGGCACAGGCCCAGTCCACAGCAAGCTGGGCGCGGAGGGGACCCCCGTTCCCCTGGGACTCGACAAAGCTGACAACATCCCGCAGGAGGGTGCGCTCGGCCCGCATCTGAAACCCCAGGGCTTGCCGCACACTCAGATACGCGTCGAGGTGGAGGTGTAAGCTGCTATGGCTCATACGCTCTCTCCCACCCAGGGGAGGGCCACCGCTGCCAAGGCCTCCACGTCAAGCTTCGCATAGATCCCGGTGGTCTGCAGCGAGTGGTGCCCAAGGACATCCGCCACGTCCTTGAAGCTGGCCCCCTGGTTGACCATCTGGGAGGCGGCCGTATGCCGGAAGGTGTGGGCGCCGAGCCGAGGGTGCGAGGCGATACCCGCCCGTGCCAACGTCCGCGTGGCCATCCGACTGATGGCGGTGGCATCGCTCAAGGGCCGAAAGGGTGCCCGGCAGTACAGAAAAAGGTGTCGACTGGTGCTGGGCGGCCGTCCATGCTGGAGAAAGGCGGCGACCGCGCTTCCCACCTCCTGCACGAGGGGTAAGACGCGCTCCTGGTGGGTTTTGCCCGGGCGGATGCGCACCCGGCTCTCATACCAGTGGATATCCTCTAAGCAGAGGGCGGCGACTTCATGCGCCCGGACGCCGAGGCGGGCCAGAAGCAGCAGGATGGCCTGATTGCGGAGGGACTTGGGACTCTCGCCCGTCCAGGTGGCGAGCACTCGCTCCACCTCCTCGACGGTCAAGCGGGCGGGGAGGGGGGCATGCGTCCACTGACGGGGGGTGGGCACGGCGGCTTCCAAGCCCGGTGCCAGTTCCCCCCGGAAGACGAGAAAGCGCAGGAGCGAGCGGACGGCGATACTGGGCAGCTTGCGCCCGCCACCGTGTTTGGTCGCGGCTTCCTGGCGGACAAACTCCGTCAGTGCCTGGGCGGACACAGTGGGCCAGTGAACACGGCCGGTGCCAAACAGGGTTGCCAGCAAGCGAGTGGCAATCCGCAGATAGGCGGTGCGGGTGCTGGGCGCCGCCCCACAGACGTGTTCCAGGTACTGCGCATAGCGCTCGAGCCACTGGGTGGCTTCCGTCCGCGCTGGCGTATCGAGGTGGGGTGGGAGGAGGTCCTGCTGCCGCCAGTACTGCAGCAAATGGGGGAGACCCGCAGCGGCTTTGGGCCATTGCCCCACCGGAGGCGGTGGTAGGGTACGGATATAACGCGAGACGAGCGCCTCATCCACCTCAGCAATGGCAGACCCCTGCTGGGACAGCCACTGCCCAAACTGCTCGCCGGCGCGCAACGCGCGCCGGATACTGTCTGGCGCATACCCATGCTGATGCAGCGTGGTCGCTAGGGCATCAAGGTGGGAGCCCAGCGGCCCGCGCCGCAGCCGCGTAATCACAGACGTTCGGGCAAAGCATTGCGCGATCATCGGCTTCTCCTGCTTCTGTAGGGTTGATTGGGAAGGAGAAGCATCGCACGTCTGGATTATGGCGCGTAGGGCAAACGTGCGACGGTGAGTTTCCACGGGTGAAATACGCGCGTGCGGGAAGAACGCGGCATAATCTGGTGCGCGGGATAAACGTGTAAAAACCGGTCACAGCGCGATTACGGCGTTGCGGTGAAGAGCGGTTTGGGCTGTAACGGTTCCGGTTGAGTGGCCATATCCAGAAAGTACTGCCCAAACCGCTTGATGTGTTCGGTCAGATACGGGACTCAGGCGACTCACGATCTCAGGCGTCACGCTGATCCCTTCTGCTGAAGTTCGCGGAGCACATTGGTCATATCCACCACGTTGTGGAGCATCACCGCGTTGGCCACCAAGTCCCGATACTTGATCCGCTTTTCTTGCTCGACCGGATCGCCGCTGCGTAGCACCGGCCCACCAAACGCAATCCAGTCCGTAAACTGATGGTAGGATTCCACCTTGGTGGTCTCCGCGCGAATGTGCTGCCGCATGTCCGCATCCGACATATAGTCCAGCAGAAAGAGCGTTCGTTCCACACGGCCCAAGTTCACTAAACGCTTTGTACAGGGAGCTCTTCCGGCTGTAGACGCCCAGCTTCTGGAGGAGCATCGACGGTAGGACGTGGCCCGCCTGAATCGACAGGACCACCTGCATCATGTCGTGCCAGTGTCTCTCAATCACGTCCCAGTCAACCACTTGGGTAAACAAGGCATCGATGTGTTTGTAGGCAGGTGTCGTGATCGACCCGGTACAAGGTCACATCGTTCCAGGTGCGCATCCGGGGCAGCAGCTTAATGCCCAAGAGGGCGGCCAGACCAAAGACCGGCTCGGCTTGCCCATGCGTATCGGCATACAAGGTATCGGGTTGCAGGGCCGAGTGGTTCTTGAGCAAGCCATCAAGAATGTAGACCGCTTCCCACACGCCGCAGGCGATGAAGTGGCTGAACAGGGCGATATAGGTATCACTGATATGATGGTACGCGATGCCTCCGAAACTGCCATACCGCACATGCTGCTCGCCCAGCAGATTGTTCTCGATGAGTGCAATATGCGTGCCATCGGCAATGGCGGCCTGTCCACTGCCCCATAGAAAGGGCAGCTCAAACCGCGTGTATTCCGCAATCACGTCGCGCAGGGCGGCCTCAAGTTTGGGGGCCGTCATATGCTGATCGTTAATGCGTCGCAAGACCTGGCGGCTAATCGGCCCAGTGGTGTGGCGCGCGGTTTGGGAGGCGCCCAGCTCACTGGCATAGCCAAACACGGTGAAAATGTAGCGCAGAACGGCATCGGAGAGTTTGGGATCGGCGCCAGACGGCGGTCCAAAATGCCGCGTATAGCCCACCCAATGGTGGACATTTTTGAGGATATCGAGCAGGTGACGCTCCGGCATCCGGTCTTTGAGCAAGGCTTCGATCGTGTGGAGGTCCTCAGGGACCGGTTGGGCGTGGAGACGTTTGAGATGTGGCGTGCCCTCGTGGTCAATGGTCAGCTCGGTGTTCTCGGGGTAGGTCGCATCCACACGCTGCGCCGTCTCCCGCAGGCGTTCGCGCAACTCCGCCACAAAGTCTGCCGCGGTTGAGGCCAACTGGAGCGCCTGGCAATAGGCTGGTACGCGTGGCGCACACTCGTCCCATGGCAGCAGCTGCTGCCGGTAATCCGCATAGGCCTCGGAGCCCTCGACATACACATCACCGCACCTCAGGCCATGGTCGAGATAATGGAACACACAGACCTCAAGTTGACGCCGGTTGAGACACCGTTTCCCTCTGGTGCCGGGTGCGGATCGAGGGCTTGCCAGCGCACGCTCGCGAAGTCGAGCGCAATCTCAGCGGGCAGGTAGTCCCGCCTGGCGTGTTGGAAACGCTGGATAAAGTGGAGGGCCTCGATCAGCGACTGATGTTGCGTCGCCGAGCGCAACGTGAGCACGTGGGACAGGCGGAACAGCTCGGCCCGATAAGGGCGATAAAAGCCCCACATCAAGGGCCGATAATTATTGTGGTGGTAGGCAGAGACCTGCTCGTAGCGTTCTCGAAGGACTTCGGCTCCACCATACTGCCCTTGAAAATATCCCGCACGCCTTGGCCCAAGGTCGGCGTTATCGTCCGGCGTGTGGAGGGTCTGATCGAGGACATCGGCAAAGACCGCCAGCATCTGTTCTTCAAGCTCGCGATGGTGGTCTTGCAGCTCTTTGAGGTGCTTTTTGGCTGAGGTGGTGGTGCGCCGCATGCGTTTGAGGAGCATCTCGACCAGTTGGTCTCGCGTCTGGACTTGGGCGTGAGAGAGGAAACAGATGAGCAAGCTATAGCGTCGAGACTGGGGTCTGAATGTCGCGCATGTCGCCGACGTCGAGGGCAGCGGCTTCCGCCGCAAACTGCTGAATCTTCGTGTGGGCAATCTCGGTGCAGGAAGGGCCGGGTCGGTAAGATGGATTCCAGCCAGGTGAGGCGCTGGGTCCACTGCCGCAAGTGCTGGAGCGTGGCCTGACGAGGCGTCTCCTTGATCCGATTAAAATCGGTTCGACCGTCACGGATGTGCAAGAGGGCATCAAGGCGTGCCATCTCAGCAGCGCTCAAGCGACGCGGTGATGCGCGCATACAGGTCCTGATGGACGCCGTGACGGACGTGCGTCACCAACCGGTCCAGGGTGCTAAAGGCCGGCAGCTCAAAGCGTTGCTGAATCAGATGCTCAACGGCCAGATTGATCAAATCGGCGGGATCACTCATGGTAGTAGGCGGCATGCTGGACCGCTGTTTCGACCACGTCTTGACCGCCTTCGCCATAGGGCTTGATGTCCAAGTAGGTGCGGATGAGTTGGCGATAGCGGTAGAGCGTCTTTTCCGCTTCGACGTGCATCGTACATCAGCGGTAAGAGGTGGAGCTGCTGGCAGAGATACGTGCGAATTTGCGTCTGGGACATCGGCCAGTGCAGGGAGATACCCCAGATGTTGCTGACACTTGAGCAGGGTGAGCAAGGTCAGTTGCTGGGCCTCTCCACGCGCATGCGTCGAGACAAAATCCCGCTCCTCCTCGGTCGGCTCGTAGAGGGTCTGGAGTTCGTTGGCGGTCAGGGACGGTTTGAAACGCGGATACGCCGTGCGTTCGATGGAAGCCATCGGTGGAAGGCTCCATAAGAGGTGTCCGAAAAAGGGTGCGCGTGGAGGCGAAGAGTCCCCATTGTGTTTCCAGGGCAAGCGGAATATAGAGAAGTTGTCCGAGAAAGTGAACATTTTCGGACGTACGTCGCCGTGCCTGGCTCAGAGGCCTTCCATGCGAACCGCCCTCTACCTCCGAGTCTCCACGGCACAGCAAAAGCCCGACCTGCAGGCCGATGGGGTCCACGGGTATGCCGCCCGCGCCGGCCTCGAGATCGTCGCCGAATATCTCGATCGGGCGGTGTCCGGACGCCAGGAGGGGCGTCCGCAGCTCCAGGCGCTGATGCGAGCCGCGCGGCAGCACGAGTTTGCCTGTGTCTTGGTGTGGAAGTTTGATCGGTTTGCCCGGAGCGTCTCACACTTGCTCCGCGCGCTCGAGGAGTTCAATCATCTCAGGATTCGCTTCATTAGCGTCCAGGATCAGGTGGATACCGCGAGCCCCATGGGCAAGGCCATGTTCACCATCATTGGCGCGATGGCGGAATTGGAGTCGTCGTTGATCTCCGAACGGGTCAAGGCCGGGATGGCGGCGGCGCGGGCGCGTGGGAAAAGCGCTCGGACGGCCCGCCGACGCCCACCGCACCTCGTGGCACGGATCGAAGCGCTGGCAGGACGACGACGGGCTGAGCGTTCGTCAGATTCAGGAGGCGCTTGCAGGCCACGTGAGTCGGTCAGTGGTCGGACTGATTGTGAAGCGTGTACGATATCCGTCGTCACGCATGTCACTGGGGCCGGTTGATCCAGAGTGCGGGTGAGGTGACCCGAACAGCAGCCCCATATCGAGGTATCAGAGCATATCTGACTGATACTCAATGGATAGCTGGCTTTTGAGGTACGTAACGATGTGGATAGCAGAACAATTTCTTTTCCAGCTTGCCAGAACTTTATACCGAACAGAAGTCGCTCATTCTTTAGAAATGAAGAAGGCTCTGAAGAATATCGATGCTTACGATGCATACCGAGCAGCCGAAATCACCCGAATTGCAGAAGCTGTGGAACGCTATCGTATCCCAATTGCTGAGCGCACGATCATGGACCTCGGCTGCAATGACGGAGCTATCTCAATGGAGTATCTTCGACGCGGGGCAGCGAAAGTCGTTGGCATCGACATAGATGAGCGTGCTATCCAGCGTGCAGCAGCCTTGCACCATGACGAACGGTTAATCTTTGTCCAAAACGGGGTCGATTCGATTCCATTGGATGATCGAAGTGTTGACGTCGTGATGAGTTACGATGTCTTCGAACACGTCTCTCAGCCCACCACGATTCTAAAGGAACTCTATCGTATTCTGACCCCCACAGGCAAAGCGCTGATCGGGACGTGGAGTTGGTTTCATCCCTTCGCGCCTCACCTCTGGTCTGTCATGCCAGTACCCTGGGCTCATGTGTTCTTTTCGGAGCAAACCTTGCTCAGGGTGTGTCGGCGCGTTTACCATTCTTCATGGTATGCCCCGAACATGCATGACTATGACGAAGATGGCCAGAGGTTTCCTGACAAATACACCCACCAAACCATTTCAACAGACTATCTAAATAAGCTTCTCATTAAAGACTTTGAACACGCCTTTCTCTCAACAGGTTTTAGATACAAGACTCATTGTGTACCCTTTGGGTCTCGGTATGCGCGCTGGACTCGAGTATTCTTGCACATGCCTTGGATGCGGGAGTTCATCGCGGGATACGTTTGGTTCGAGTTGACGAAATCGATCGATTAACCCGCCAGCTAACAAATCGCTACAGCTACAGCGAAAGCCGCTCTTCCTCACAACACTGTGATGCTGCTGTGGCCGGTTTTTACACGTATCCCGAACATACCCCTAAAATGGGCACGCCGGGTTCGGAGGGGGGAGTGGGGAAACGGACCGACAGGCACCGCGCCTTGCTCCTACCCTACGAGACACAATGAAGATCGGAACATAGTGAAAACACGAATCTGAGAGAGTCACCCCCAGCCGTCGATACCCTGCGGTGTAAGACGCGCGTCAAAGCTCAAGCTTATTGCAAATCAATGTGTTAACACGTGCTCCGTTCGCTTGTTGCGTCCTATCTCACGTTCCCTCCTGCTAGCCCAAGTGGATCGTGAAGGACAGAGGCCTGCCGCCACGAAATCCGATGGCATGTGGGAAATCGGTCGTGTATGGCAACCGTGCTGCTAATTCATCGAGACTCGAAACGCGTTAAGATCAGCCTATCTACCACCTCAGTGGAAGGGCTGATCATGCGATCCGACCTGGTTTTCTATGCGTTCACGTTTATTGTCCTCATTTTCCTCGTTTTCTTCTGCGGTCGACTCCGGCGCAGCGGCCAATCCGCTCCAGCAGCGCCGCAATCGCCCAGGCCAAAGCGTGAACCCAAACTGTTCGCGGGTCTCACCCGCAAGCCCGCATGCGACGTGTGTGTTCGGGAATCCGCACCTCGCTCGCCGGCGCCTGGCGCGCCGCCACCTCGGATGACGTTCACTCGAGGCTGTCGGCACCAGGTCGAGACCACCGGCCACTTCTGCCCGGATGTCACCTGTTCGTATCACGGCTGGGTCGGCTTTGGCAATATTCGCGCCAATGGTCATCCCAATGGCCGCCGCTGGCGACAACTCGTGTGTCTGGGCTGCCACGGCTATTTCCTGGAAACCGTGGGCACGCCGTTTCACGCCAAGCAGGGCGACCCCGATACGCTGGTGTGGGCGATTGCGGCACTGGCTGAAGGCCTCGGCATCCGCGCCGTGGCCCGCGTCTTTGAAGCCGATCCCAACACCGTCCTGGGCTGGCTGGTCGAAGCGGTCGAGCACCTGGAGACCTTCTCGCACTATTTTCTCCGTGATTTCTACGTCGAACAAGTGCAGATGGACGAACTCTTCGCCTTGCTCAGCGCGGTCAAAGACGGTGAGGTCACCGAGGCCGAGACCATCACGCGCCTGTCGCGCTCGCCGCACTGGGTGTGGGTCGCGATGGACTCGGTCTGCAAGCTCATGCTGACCGTGGATGTCGGTGAGCGCACCCTGGCGATGGCTCAACGTCGCGTTCATCACGTCACGCAAGTGTTGGAGCCGGACTGCGCCCCGCTGTTCCTAACCGACGGTTTCCGGGAGTATCTCACCGCGCTCGTCACGCACTACGGCCAGTGGATGCAGCCCGAGCGCCAACAGACCAAAGGCCCCAAGCCCAAGCCACGCTGGATGCTGCGGCCCGGGCTCCTCTATGCCCAGGTCGTCAAGTCCTATCGGCGTCGACGCATCGTAGGTGTAACCCACCGCGTCATCTTCGGCGCGGCAGAGACCATCGCGTCGATCCTGGCCAAGCGAGGGTGGACGATCAATACCAGCTTTGTCGAGCGCCTGAATCTGGACTTTCGCCAGCATGTGGCGGCGATCGGGCGTCGCGTGAACACGTTAGGCAAACACGAAGCGGGATTGCGTCAGCAACTGGCTCTCTTTCAGGTGTACCACAATTTCGTGTTGCCTCATGCGAACTTGCGGTTGCCCCTGCCCAAGCCCATCGAGGAGACGGGCTCAGTTAAGCAGTGGCAGCCGCGGATGCTCGCGATGGCCGCCGGGCTGACGGAGCGCGTCTGGAGTCTCAGAGAGGTGCTGAGGTTCCGCGTGCCACCGTGGCCGAACATCCACGTGAGTTAAGCATGTGGGACAGTGGAGCATGATGAACAGCCGCTGGAATTGTTGCGTCTACAACCGCTGTTCCGTGTTGAGTGCGGCGGCGACCTTCCACTTGGAGACCGGTTGATCGGGTGCAGTTCGAGCTGTCAGACTCACGTGGAGAAGGCTCAAGTCATTAGCCGCACGTTTCCTCTACACGACCCTCGCGTGCTGATCTTGCCGGTAGGTTCCTCGATGGTGACGAAGCCTTTGCAGCGGTAAACGTCCGACCAGATGGTGTATTGAATCGTGGCCGGGATGCAGACCCAGTGCTCGATCTTGGCTACGTCGAGGTCATTATTGCTCGGCGGTGGCCCCCGCCTCGATCCCTCGTTCCCGCGCCTTCTGCTGCACATCATATACGCTCAGGTCGAAACAGTTCCGCCGTTTGCGAGAGGGTCAACCCGCAGTCTGCAAGCCGCTTGAACGCGTACTCCTCCGCTGCAGCATGGAGCCATTGCCGCATGACGGTGGTCTTGTCGGTGCGTTCTTCGAGGCCCCGCAGCTCCGCCAACTGCAAGATGCTCTCGGGGATGCGGAGTGGATACGGACGGGTCATACGCTTCACTTCCTCCATCGCCACGGCCAGGCCAAACTTGCACACAAGCAAACGTCCTATGCGATACGGACCCCCGTCCGTACGATTTCCTCCAAAATCGTGGCAGGTTCGGCATGTGCCAGTTCGTCTGGGGTGCAGGCCAGCGCTTCGATGGGCTGCCAGAGCCGTGCCGCCGCCGTACCAAGGTATTCCAGACGTTCACGCGCGTTCAAGACTAAAAAATCGGAGGACACAATGAGCACGTCAATGTCGCTCCCCTCTCTCTCTGCACCATGGGCATAGGAGCCAAAGAGCAACGCCCATTTTACCCGAATGCCCATCTCACCTAATTGGGCACAGTACCGAGCTATGAGGTCTGCAATCTCGGATCTTGGCGCAGCCATGTAATGATCTCCCGTGTTTGCTCCAGGTAGTCGCGAGCTACTGTGTCAGAATACTGTGCCATGAGCTGTGCGAAGTCGGCCGGATCACGCGAGGTTTCTGTCGCTGCCGGAAGCCGCAGCGCAGCGGAGGCTAGAAGTAGTCGGCTGCAACCCGTGCTAGGCGAGGATTGCGCGCTACGACCAGTTTGCAACCCAGATAATCTGTGGCAGTGTTGCACCCAGCGCATTAGCTATTCTCTCGTCGGCAGTCACCCATGGACAGTGCTCACGCAGGCTCAGCTTGACGGTGGTGCAGAGCATCCTCACGGGCCTGCCAGCTCTCAAGCAATTGGGCAACACTGCTGAAGCCGTGAGCATGAGCAGTTTGCTCCAGACTGGAATAGAGGGCATCCGGACGCGTGACAATTCGACTCATGGTAATACTCCTGACTTCTACAATACCTTCGCCATTTAGACGAGGTTGGCTACATGGTTCACCCGCCCAAGTTCAGCTACTTGGGCAATCGCCTGCTCAATACAAATCGGCTCTGGCATTTCCGGCAGCAATTTTAAGGTTGCAATCACATACTGCCGGCTCCGGAACCACGCCTTCAGATCGGTCACGCGCAACTCAGACCACTGGGGGCGTAGGGGACGCATCAAGGCGTGGGATACATTGACCATAAACACAGCCAGATTGGCACTGTTGTAAACCGGCGTTTGGTTGACCGTCATGAAATCTTCTAATCCCCAATATTGCTTGGCATCCCGGAAATTGAACTCAATGGTATAATCACACATGACAAATTCTGCTGCACCCGATGGGGCGTACTCCAGTTGTCATGGTGGCGTCGTCCCAAGCGGCTCCACAGGTAACGCGCTAGCTAGGGTATCCTTCTGCGTCCAGTACGCCCTAGACGCAGGAGGAAGCCATGAAAACACCTTGGCATGTGCGCCGGACTGTGGTGGCACGGAGCGACGGTCAACGACGGTGGGACTATGCATACCAGTTCCTTCTGCAATGGGCCATGGAACATCCGGCAGGCTCGTGTCCTGCACCATCACACCCGCAGGAGGATCATCATGGAAATTGCCCTCTATGTCCGGGTCTCCACCACCCGGCAACAACACACGCAGACGATTGCGCAACAAGTGGCTCGCCTACGGGAGTACGTCGCGATGCAGCCCGACTGGCATCTGGCCGAGGAGCATATCTACCGCGATGACGGCTATAGCGGAGCCAAGCTCCAGCGCCCAGGGCTGGATCGGTTGCGGGACCGGGCCGCTTTGGCGGCGTTTGAACAGGTGCTCATCACGGCTCCAGATCGCCTGGCCCGTACACTACGTGCATCAACTGCTCCTGATCGACGAACTCAGTCAGCGCGGCTGCCACGTCGAGTTGCTGGATCGTCCGATGAGTCAAGACCCGCATGATCAGCTCCTGCTCCACATTCGGGGGGCGGTCGCGGAGTATGAACGCGTCCTGATTGCGGATCGGATGCGGCGGGGACGCCAGGCCACATTCCGCAGTGGACAACTCCTGCCCTGGAGCCGAGCCCCCTACGGCTATCTCCTAGATCCTGAACGCCCCCGCGACCCGCGCCGGGTGCGAATCGACCCGGTCAAAGCGGCCGTGGTGACGCAGATCTTCGCGTGGTATACCGATCCTCGCACCCCGGTGAGTCTGTATTGGGTGGCCAAGCGCCTCAGCGATGAGCAGATTCCGACGCCCAGTGGCAAGGCCCGCTGGAACGTGGCCTCGGTGCGTGGTGTCCTGCGGTCTCCGGCCTATACCGGCACGGCCTATTGGGGACGTACGCGTCCCGCCCCGGCTCGCTCCCGCACGTCCGCCTTGCAGCCTGTTGGTCCGGGTGCGAGTCACCAGCCCGCCCCTCCTGAAGAGTGGCTGGCCATCCCTGTGCCGGCAATCGTCAGGCAGGACATGTTCGATGCCGCACAGGCGCGTCTCGATCGGCATAGCCAGTTGGCCCGACGGAATAATACGGCGCATGACTACCTGCTCCGTGGTCTGGTCAGCTGTGGCCAGTGTCTCTTGGCCTGCACGGGGCGCACCCTACGCCCTGGTTACCACTATTATCTGTGCCGCGGCCGGACCGATGCCCTGCGGGCCGCCCAGGGGGAACGCTGTACGGCGCGCTACGCGCCAGCTCGCGGTCTTGACGAACTGGTATGGCACGATCTGTGTCGTGTCCTCACTGAGCCCGTGCTCATCACCCAGGCCTTGCAGCGTGCCCAGGGGGGCGAATGGCTACCCCAGGCATTCCAGGCACGGCGGAAGACCCTCCAGGAAGCCCTCGCGCAGCTCGAACGCCAGCGCACCCGGTTGTTGGAGGTCTATCTGGCCGAAATTATTCACCGTGACGAATTCGAGCGGAAACATCAGGAGGTGACCCAAACGCACCACAGCTTATTCCACCAACTGCGCCCACTCGAGGCCCAGGCGTAGCCACAGGTGGACGTAGCCGCGCTCGCCAAGGGCATCGAGACTTTTTGCCAGCGGGTCTGTCCGACTCTGGCCCAACTGACCTTTGCCCAGCGCAGACAATTGGTCGAGTGACTCATTGATCGTGTGATCGTCAATAATGACCAGGTGGAAATTCGCTATGTGGTGCCCACGGGGCCCAAAGGCGAAACCACCCCCTTTTGTCATTTGCGTTTAGACTATCTCGAGGACCATCTGCGCCTGAATGGCCCCTGGCCATACAAGTTGTCAGACCTCTATTATGAGCCAGCGGTCACCGCAGCGGTGCAGAAAATCGCGGCCGAGGAACACACAAAAGTTGCCGCCTGAGTGTACCAATGTCGTGTGGACCGATTTAGACGGGAACTGGAAATAGCCAAACGCAGGTTGAGAGAGCTGTTGCGTAATGACCCACAGTGAATTGAAGCGCACGGCACTGCAAAAAACAGAATTGCAAGCCGACTATGAGGCATTGGGCCCTGAATTCGAGATCTTGCGCCAAATGTTGCAGGTCCGTCAAGCCGCTGGCCTCACCCAGGCGCAGGTGGCCGAGCGCATGGGCACCAAGCCGCCTGCGGTGACGCGTTTGGACGCGTCGCTGAGTAGAGGCTAGCATTCGCCATCTCTCGCCACCTTGCGGAGGTATGCTGAGGCGGTGGGTTGTCGTCTCGAAGTGCGTCTGGTGCGCTCCCGCGCGAGGTCTAACCAGGGCCTGGAGCCGACGCGGTGACCCGCGCGGCTCAGGCCTAGCCGTTGAGTTCGGCGGCAAAGTGAGACACTACCCTCTGGCTGGTGCTGCTGCGGGGAAGGGTTAGGTCTGACGAACCGGATGCCTGAATGGGGCACGTCCGGGTCTGTGGGGGCCTGGTGGGTCACCGCCAGGTCTACCCGGCAGCTGACTGCCTCCAGAGTCCGCTCCGACGTCGCTCGCGCTTCCGGCAGCAGCTGACGCCCAGCCGTTGGATGTCGCGTGTAACCAACTGAGAACTGAACAGCATGAGGAGGTGCCCATGACCGAACCGATTATCTGGCCGAGGAAGACCCGAGAGCTACACAACCATCACTTCGATTCTACGATCTGGAACCATCTCCAGTTCCGCGACGACGACATCATCATCGCGACCTACGCCAAGTCCGGAACGACCTGGATGCAGCAGATCGTCGCGCAAATGCTGTACGGTCCGGATCCAGGCCTTGAAGTCGCAGAGATGTCTCCATGGCTCGACCTTCGCGTCCCCCCGCAGGCCGTGAAACTGCCAGTGGTGGAAGCACAGACCCACCGACGGTTCCTGAAGACGCACCTCCCAGTGGATGCGCTCGTCTTCTCACCCCAGGCAAAGTACCTCTATCTCGGGCGCGACGGCCGCGACGTCGTATGGAGTCTGTACAATCACCATATGAACGCGAACCAGAAATGGTATGTAGCGCTCAATGACACACCCGGGCGCGTTGGGCCGCCCATTACACCGCCTCCCAGCGATATCCGGCAGTACTGGCGCGGTTGGTTGGAGCGCGACGGCTATCCCTTCTGGTCGTTCTGGGAGAACGTCCGCACCTGGTGGGAGATTCGCAAACTCCCAAATGTCATGTTCGTGCACTTCGCGAACTTAAAGCGCGATATGCCGGGACAGATGCGCCACCTCGCGGCGTTCCTCGACATTTCCATCAACGAAACGCGGTGGGAAACGATTCTGGAATATTGCTCTTTCGATTGGATGAAGCAGAACGCTACCAAGAGCGTTCCCCTGGGTGGCGCATTCTGGGACGCCGGTGCCCAAGTCTTCATTCATCAAGGGGTGAATGGCCGATGGGCGGAGACCCTCACCCCAGAGGATGTGGCAGAGTATGAGGCGCGGGCAGTGCGGGAACTCGGCCCCGAGTGCGCGCGATGGCTTGCTACCGGCGAGGGGTTGGACTGAGGGCCGGGGCTCTATGTGTTCGAGACCTGTCCAGCGCTCAAGAGTGTGTCTTTGCGCAGCGCCAGAGCATTCTGGCGCTTGGGCTCGGCCGTGATGGGATGAGGCAGCACCCGACAACCGGCTGCAGCCGACGCCCTACAGCCCCGGCGCACCACAATGTCTAGGCCAAGTGGCTCTCATGATGTGAGGAGAGCCTGACACTTCTTGGGCTGAGGGCGCAGAGGTGCCTGACACACTTCTCAGCATCCAGTACATTGTGCCAGGTTTTTTCATATGAGGGGAGTCAAGGGCCCACCCTTAGTATGGATCCTCAAGAGAAGCATCAGCGAAAGACTCCAACATCCGGAGCAACGCTGGAGGGAGGGGGCATGACGCAACGCGCACTCTGAGCTGCTGCCTGTATTTGCCTGATGGTCCTCCTTGTGGCTCCCTGGTTGGCATGGTCTCATGCGGATACCATGTCGATCGCTCCCTCATTTCAAGAGCCAGCCTCTCAGCGTTTTGACTCTGTCGATGTTCGTGTTCCCCAGTCGATCTCTCGTCACGTTACCCAAGCGGGGCTGATTCTGGCCGCGCTCTCTCTCCTTCCCCTCCGCGTGTCGAGCGGGATCAGCAAGCGATCCCGAAGGGCAATAACCCTCTGTGTTGTGCTTATCCTCAGCCTCAATGCGTTCAGCATCGCCATCCATTCGGTCCACCACCTATTCGATCCCTAACAAGCCACCGAGTGCCTTGGGTTCGTCACTTCCCAACATGTCACTGGCACCTCCTACAAGTTGCAGGGGTACTTCCGGCTTCCCGAGGAGCAACGCACGCCGGTGGAGGAGCGGTTGGACGGCCGGCGCTACAATATCCAAGGACGCAGCGATGTGACGCTGTTGGCGGTCCCGGGCTCATCAGTCTCCGCGCCTTCTACGTCAATGGTGATGACGAAGATACTTGTAATTCTCATGGTGATGTCCCTGCTTTTGCTAGGCGCTGTACACATAGCTCGAGCTGGAAAGCCGCCGGCACCGCTCAAAGAAGCAAAGGCGGGTGACCTCGGAACAATCCTGATAGACCCTGAGGGGATGACTCTCGACACCTTCGCGCACGACACGGAGCCCGGCAAGAGCACATGTAACGGGCCATGTGTGGAAAATTGGCCGCCCTTCACGCCCATGGCGAATGCCCCCGCACCGAAGCCACCATTGAGCGTCATCACGCATGACGATGGCACGATGCAATATGCCTATAAGGGCAAGCCCCTCTATCGCTATATCAAGGACCAGAAGCCCGGTGACACGATGGGGCAGAAGTTTCGCGATCGATGGTTCGCGGCACAACCGTAGGGCATCGTTTGCCCCGGTGGTAGGGATATCTTTCGAGCATCGCTGGCGGCACCGGAGGGCTGCTGATTGACGAGACGGGCCAGGAGGGGTCTCCTATAGCATTGGGTCAGCAGGATGGGCTGCTATGGGATCTTCATCGGCCTTCTCAGCACCCTCCTGGCGCTCCCCTCTTTGACAAGGGGGCAGGGAGGATTTGCTAGCGTCTGCAAACGCAGGGGCACTCATGTCAGGGGTTGCGATTTAGGCCGGCTCACCTGATTGGGCCCCGAGTTGAGCAGGGTTCTGTTGCCGTGGGAGACGTCCGTGGCCCATCTCGGGAACACCTCGACGCGACCACGGCAAGGAACGGAACGACTGGTACACCCTCTCGGGTGTCTCGAGAGGCAAGCCCTGCGCCTCCAAGTCTTGCCGATGCCATTCGTCCAGCAGGGGGCAGAGCTCGGGGCCTCGCAGCTCCTGCCCATCGCCCATACGGATGACGTAGCCCTCCTCTGGAGGATGCCCCTCCTGTGTGCGGAGGGAGATCCGGGCTTGCCCAAACAGCTCAGGCGCCACGAAAATCGGGGCCCGCACGCGCAGCGCCAAATTCAATGCATCACTCGGTCGAGCATCGACTTCATGCACACGGTCCCCCACCTTCACCCAGATCGTGGCATAAAAGATGTTGTCGTGCAGCCGCGTGACCGCCACCCGTTCCACAGGAATCTCGGCTACCTGTAACAAGCGTGCCATGAGATCATACGCCAGGGGGCGGGCGGGCGAGATGTTGGCCAGTTGCAGGGCCAACAGGTTGGCGTCGACTATGCCGACCCAGATGGGCAAGATACGCTTCCCAGCCACTTCCTTGAGCAAGACGATGTGCACCAATCCCAGCTGGTGCGATCCTGCTGGCCAGGTGATATCCTCGCCTTTGAGGGCGTGCACGATGACATTGTCAACCGTCACCTCGATCATTGAGGCCTCCATAGCAGTATGCACGATGCGGTGCAATTCGTGGGCTTCCGAGGCAGCTTCCGGTGAAGGTTGCCTATCGGCCCACCTGATGCTCGGCACCGCATGTCCTCCATGCCAATCTTCGAGCGCGTAGACTGCGTGTCGGCTGCGCAGCCGCATGCGACACAGGTTGACGACGATGCCGAACAGCCAGGCGCCGAAGCGATCTGGGAGACGCAAGTCACCCAAGCCCAGAAACGCCTGGAGAAGTGCCTCCTGTACCACGTCTTTCGCATCAGCTGGGTCGTCGAGGAGACGGCGGGCCATCCGGATCGCCCCCGGTCGGTGTCGGTCGATCAACGGGGCGAGGGCAGATTTTTCTCCCACTAACACCTGTGCCACGAGAGCTGCGTCGTCCTGGAGCATCGAAGCCTCCTCTCGGATCCAGTCATACCCATATCTGATCGTATGTTGCAGGTCAACGAGAAAAGGTTGCAGAGGGCATATAGAGACACGTTTGCCTGATTCTCGACCACTGAGCCCCTTAGGGTATATAATGCATCCTATGAGGCCACATAAGCCCGGTTCAATGCGGCACACAGACATTTATGATCCGATGGCTCCCGTGAAACCGGCAAGCTCAGAAGAGGTCTCATACACTTCGTGAAGCGCAACCCATGGCAAGGGAGGGGTCATCAGGCGTGCATGGCACGGCGTGGCATGCTAACACGCGTGCGAGAATGGCGGTGGCGCTCTCTTCGAATGCATCCCACTTCACAGTGACAGTCAGGAGGTCAGTCATGGACTTCGGTATCAATGTGGACTTTGCGGTTCGCCGCGGCGGCACACACGAAGAGACGTTCCAGGAAGCGTTTGAGCTGGTGGACCTGGCTGAAGACATGGGAGTGGATACCGCATGGTTGGGAGAGGGCCATTTCTTACCGAACCGCTCGGTGCTGTCTGCTCCGATCGTGGTGGCCAGTGCCATTGCGGCCCGCACCAGACAGCTGAGGGTTGGCATGGCAGTCCAGGTGTTGCCCTTGATCCATCCCCTGCGCATTGCCGAGGAAGCCGCGACGGTGGACCAGATCAGCCAGGGTCGTTTCGAGTTCGGCATCGGGCGTAGTGGTAACGTGCGCGCCTATGACATCATGGGGATCGACTATGCCGAGAGCAAAGAGCGCTTCCAGGAAGCGCTCGATATCATCCTGAAGGCCTGGTCCGGGGAGACCTTTTCCTATGAGGGCAAATACAATCACATTACCAACGCCACCCTGTCACCCTCGCCCTACCAGAAACCCCATCCCAAGATCCGCATAGCCGCCAGTAGCGGCGATAGCTTTGGCCGCATTGGTCGGCTGGGTTATCCAATCTTTCTGGGACTGCGGTTCATGGATGTGGAAGACCTGAAGACCAATCTGCGCGACTACCGAGAAGACTGGATGAAAGCCGGATACCCGGGTGCGGCAGGGGATATCAACGTGCGCTTCCCGATGTACATCGCCCCGAGCGACGAAGAAGCGATTGAAGAACCGAAGGAGAGCATCGAGGCCTTCTTCCGCCGCATGCGCGAGATCTTTGAGTATTCGTTAGGGCGAGCGGGGACCGAACGGACTGAGGTGCGGCAGGCACGCTACCAGCGGATGGTCAACTCCACCTATGAGGACCTCCTGGAGACCAGGGTGGTCTTTGGCAGCCCTGAGAGCGTTATCGACCGCTTGACCCAGTTCCAGGAAATGCTGGGGATCACCGGGATCACCGCGGAACTGAATCCCGGCGGGTTCCTCCCCAAGGAAGCCGTGCACCGGAGTATGAGACTCCTGGCTGAGAAGGTGATGCCAGCTTTCAAGTAAGGCGATATGGCGCTGCCAAACACGGGCATTGTCGCGGTCAAGCGGAGACACCGGGTTTGGCATGACCCAATCTGGTGTCGTCTGCTTTTCCCTGCATGTGTCCAAGTGGCAGCATAACATTCACCACGCCTGACAGCGGGAGGGTGTCGTGAAGATTGTGCTCTATGACGGCGACAAAGTGGGGCTGCTGAAGGACGGAAACGTGGTGGACGTCAGCGGGGTGGTTCCCAGAGGTGGAACGCCGCAATGGACTATCGAGGGACTCATCACCAACTTTCAGTCACTGAAAGGAGGGCTTCAACGGGCACTGGACCAGGGGGAGGGGATTCCTCTCTCCACTGTACAGCTGCGGGCACCGGTGCCGCGGCCTGGGAAGATCGTCTGCATGGGGGGGAACTTCGGGGAGTTCGTTGGGCGTCAGGGTACCATGTGGGGCTTCCTCAAGTCGCCGGAGGCCGTCCTGGACCCAGGCGGCACGGTGGTGTTACCGCCCGAAGACGCCAATATCTTCCATCACGAGGCTGAGCTAGTGGCGGTCATAGGCCACACCGCCTCCCGGATCAGCAAGGATGGTGCTCTCGGGAATGTCTTTGGCTACATGTGCGGCTGCGACGTCTCGGGACGCTTCCCCCCGAGTCACGCCAGCAGTTCGGCAAGTCGTTTGACACCTTCGCCCCGATTGGGCCCTGCATCGCGACCTGGGACGAGGTCCAGGACCCGCATCAGCTTCAGGTGCGGATGTGGATTGACGGGCAACCTCGGCACGACTACCCCATGAGCGATATCGCCCACTCTATTGAAGAAAGCCTGGCGTGGATGAGCTCCATGGCCACGTTAAAGCCCGGCGACCTTTTCTTCCTGGGGACCAACCACCAGGGTATCGGGCCGCTCCAGGACGGCGAGCATGCCGTCATTGAGATCGACCGGGTCGGGCGGTTGGAGTTCAATGTCAGCGACCCGCTGCAGCGGCGCTGGCCCAAAGAGATCGATGCGGTGTCGGCCAAGGATGTGCGCGAGGGCACGGGCGGGCCTGGCCGCCGCACCCGGCCGTTGGGGTAGACGGTGAGGGTCATGACTCTGCCCCTAATGGCTATCCCTTCGCAGATGATGAGGTTTGGGATGCCGCCATAAACCTCGTCATAGCCTCCAGGACCCCAGCTGAGAGTTAAGCCCACTGTGCCTCTTTGTGAGGCCTGTGAGTGAGAATGTTTGGACGAGTTCGAAGAGCCATAACTACTGGGCTGTGCGCGGGATACAGGGCTAACGTATCAGCAAAGGACGTCCATTGCAGTCCGGCGCGGCCCTGCCTCGGGGTCGTTCGTCATCCGATTCTGCAGGAAGGCCAACGCCTGGACATTGAGCCACCCTCGCCCGATGGCCTGAAGTGCGGCTGAGCGCGTTGCTGCCTCGGGATCGTTCGTCGCCCGGTCCTGCAGGAATGGTAAGGTTGTCGAATCGTCGCGCCAGCTCTCGGCGGTAACCTGAAGTGCAGCGATCCGACCATTGGCAGCCTCATGATTTCCGGCCCAGTCCCGCAGTATAGGCTGCGCCTCATTGCACCATCCTTGCGCAAGCGCCCGAGCCGCAGCATATCGTACCCCGGCATAGTCATAGTCATTCGAGGCCTTGATCTTCGGGCCAGCCAGCTTTAACACTAGATCTAGCGCCCTGGGGTAGCCGCGCTAGGTCGCTGTCAGGTACTCGATGAGATGAATGACGTAGGTGTAGGCGCTCTCCTCGTCGACGCGGCTTGCAATCGCATCCAAGATGGCCGGCTCGTCACGCCAGGAGCGCTGCATGGCGGCCAAGGCTGTCTGACGCACGCGCAGCTGGCGATCGTCCCGTACAAGGGCAGCGAGCCGCTGGGCGATGTCGGCCCGGCCACGCACGCTCCAGTGCGGCAACGACCCCGCGACGCACTGCCTCCTCTTCGTCGTTCAATGCGGCCAGCGCAAAGTCCAGGCGCTCCTTGCGTGAGCGTAGGGCAAAGCCCATCTGCCATGCGGCCATACGCGCGGCCACCGTGTTCGCCTGGCTGAGCCGATCAATTACCTCCTGCACTACTGGTGGCAGCTGCGGCACCATCGGCGCCAACGTGGCGAATGCCCTCAGCCCAGCCTCTACGAACGCCCGGGCTTCCGGCTTCCAGGACTGGCGCGCGTACTCCATAAGGGTGCTCGCTAGTTCAGCTAAGAGATCTTGCGCATGAGCTGAGTTCTGCAGATCCCCTGCCTCGCCCAGACAGCGAGCGGCGAAGGCGACGTTGAGGGGCACAGGCGTCCAGGACTCCGCCCGCAGGTATTCCACGACCTCGCGGATCGGCGTACCCTGGTCATGCAACATGGCGATCAGAAGAAGGAGCACCTCCTCCCACTCGCTGTGCTGCCAATAGGCACCGAAAATGTCAGCGGTCAGCCAGGTGAAGTCCGATTTGCGGGTGCGGTGTTCCAACATGTACATCGAGACCCGTTGCAGAATCCGCGATTTCTGCTGGGTACGGATGAGCACTGCCAGCCTGAAGTCTTCATCGTCCATGCTGTGGGCCCTTAAGTCCCAGTCCTCGAGCAGCGTCTAGGCGCAGCGCTCGTACAGCTTCCACCGCTCGTTGGGCAAGTCGAGGTCTTTGTAGATTACCGCCCTCATCGTGAGCAGTAGGGGATTGTCGCCCAGGTCGAGCAACCGCGGGCTTTCGACAATGCGCTGGACCAGACCCCGCGCGGTGCGTTCGGTGCCCTCCAAAGTGTAGTATTGACACCAGTGGGTCGAGAAGTGACGGATCTGGCCGAGGGTGAAAGGCAACAGCATGTAGTGCTCGAAACCGGCCAGGCCCAATACCGTCCTAATATAGCCGGCGATGCGGGAGGTCACGATGATGCAGGCGCGTGAGTAGCAGCGGGCGACGGTTTGAAACTAGGCGATGACCCGGCGGCGCTCATTCGGGTCAAACACCTCGTCCAGTCCGTCGAAGAGTACTAGCGCCTGCCTCTCCTGTTCCAGCGGGTTGCCAAGACTTTCGGCCTCGACGGGTGCGCCATAGAACTCCGTGGGGTTTTTCACATCGTCGTGCTCTCCCTAGATCAGTTGCTCGGTCTTACGCATGTTCATGCGGGTTGCTGGCAACACGCGCTTCCATCGCAAAGGTAGCGAGCCAGCTATCGGCTGTGAAGTCGCACATGTTGAGGAATGGCTCCGCTAACTCGAGGTGGTACGCCTCATTGCACGAATGCATGTTTAACCGAGAGTTTGGTTATAACATGCCTGGAATCTGCGCAGATTCCAGGCATGTTGGATGCAGCTACCTTCGCGGTGTGGGTGAAGCACCGCCGCTTTTAGCCTTCTGTGCTTCGTAGTGGGCGCGCAAAATGGCATTGATCCGCGTCTGGTAGCCCCTCCCTGGGGCTTTCAGCCAGTCCAACACATCAGGGTCAAGTCGGACAGTCACCCGCTCCTTGGGTCGGGGAAACATCACCGTAGCATGCTCCATCCAGATGCACAAATTGTATGTACTGGTCAAGGCGTGTCACAAGCCTGCCTAGCACTGCATAAAGGACAAGCGGGGAGGTCGTCATGCCCCTTCTGGCCTGATGGTCATGTCGACGGGTGCTATGTGACAACGCCGTAAGGAAGCGTCAACGCCTTGTTTCCGCCGCACACTTCAGCTGTGGCGCAAGGCGCGCACTACACCTGGGGCGGATAGCGATCGGAGAAGATGCCTGCCAGCCGTTGGTGTTCCGCTCCGAGGGCATGGCCATGCTCCTCTTCTATGCAAGTCGTGATATACTCGCTCAGCGATGAGATAGCTGTATGCTGCATCACCGCAGCGACACAGAGGCTGCTGTACGACGAGGTCCAAGTCTAAGGAGCGGCGATGAAGACTGGATTAGCAGGGAAAGTCGTGCTGATTACCGGAGCCACGCGGAATCATGGCCGAGCTGGAGCGCTGGCCTTTGCTGAAGAAGGGGCGCACCTGCTGCTCTGTACGCGTCAAAGCATGGGTCTGCTGGAAGAAACCGCACACATGGCCTCACCCTTTGGCGTGAAAGTGGTGACGGGCCAGTGTGACGTGACCGATGAGGCACAGGTCAAAGCCTTCGTCGACAAGGGACTGTCCGAGTTTGGCCGCATCGACGTGGTGGTGAATAACGCCGGTTGGCGGGCGCGGGGAGAGTTGCTGCGCATGAGCACGGAGAATTGGCTGGCGACGATGGGCGTGAACCTGCATGCCGTGTTCCTGATGAGTCAAGCGGTACTGCCCAGTATGGTGCAACACCGCTGGGGACGGATCATCAATTACACAGGTATCGCAGCCTTCCGTGGCACCACTGGCACCACGGCCAAAATGGCTGGCGAAGGGCTGACCAGGGCCATCGCTCGCGAGTACGGCAAATATAATATCACGGCAAACCTCATTGGTCCGGGCAGTATTGAAGTCGTCCGTACGCCAGGGCAGGAAGCTCAGGGGGGTGAAGGCGCAGGAATTGAGGCTATCCCCATTCCCAGGCAGGGGACGGTCGATGAGTGCACCTCGACCGTGGTGTACCTTGCTAGCGAGCAGGCCAGCTACCTGACGGGTCAGACCTTGCTGGTGAATGGCGGCGCGTATTTCCTGTGAGGACTTCGGGTGCCGTCGTCCACCCTCACCTTTTCCCAGAGGGAGAGAGGACGAAAAACCTTCCACAGCCAGGGGAGGGGGATGACACCACTGCACATGCGCTTCGACCAATGATAATCCTGTATGCCAGACTCTGGACCGAGGGGGAACGCGTGGAGACCAATCTGAAAGGCAAGACCGTGTTGATCACGGAGGCTCTGCATCACTTCGGCACGCCCATGGCGCTGGCCTTTGCTAGAGAAGGTGCGAACCTCTTTCTGGCGACTCTCAGCGACCATGATCCACTCGAACACACCGCCCGTGCCGCCGCATCCCTGGGTGTCAAGGTCGTGACCGAACCGTGCGATCTCAGCCGTGAGGCCCAGGTAGAAGCCGCGGTGCACAAGTGTATGGCCGAACTGGGTCGCGTCGATGTGGTGGTCAACAATGTGCTCTTTCCTGTGCCAGCCCAGGCATTTGGTGCCGTGCCTTTTGAGGTGTGGCAGCGGAAGATTGAGGTGGAGCTGACGGGGTCTTTCTTCTTGTTCAAGGCCGTGCTCCCCCACATGATTGCGCAACAGTGGGGCCGTATTATTAACTTTACGGGCCTGGCGGCCGTTCAAGGCACCGACCCGCTGACTGCGTCGACCGAGCAGGGGATGGTGGGGCTGACCAGGGGGATTGCGCGGGAATACGGCAAGTACAACATTACGGCCAATTGCATTAGCGCCGGGGGCATGGAGAATGAGGAGGCCGAAGGGGGATTGTCCTTTCCGCCAGGCCAGCGGGATCCGATCACGCGCTGGGGCACGCCAGAAGAGCTGGCGTTTCTGGCCGTCTCACTAGCCAGTGAAGAGGCAGGCTATGTAACCGGACAATGTGTGCTGGCGAATGGGGGCAAATATTTCCTGTGAGTGCTCTCAAGAACAGAGTCCTTGGGCTTCTATGAAGCGGACATTGCCAGATGCGCCAGCCCTCGCGCCAAAATGGTACGGGCCGTGTTGAGGTCGTAGTCTCACGTGTGCCCAAGGTGCGGACAGGCCTGGATACGAACCGATAAATGCTTGCAGCGCGCCTCATGATGTGCTGACCCGCCTGCCCGTCGAAGCTCAGATCAGCGAGGCACCAAATCGCCTTGGCTTCAAGTCTGGTTCGACATCCTGCTAGGCTCGCTTGGACGTTCCCCTAGCAAATGGCCGCATCCTGTCCTGTTCGCCCAATATTCTCACGCCTGCCACGTTTCCACTGAGTAGGGTTGGTAACCCGCCACCCGCGCCGCAATCTTGCCCTCAGATAGGCTCTTGGCTATCCCTCAGCCCCATAAGGGGAGAATAGCGCTCGGTCGAGCTCTCGAAAATATATATCCCGGTGAGCCCCCTTCTGTGATATACCGGTCGGGACATGTGCCATACCTGTTCCTTGGGGGATGCATTCGCAGGGAGGACAAAATGATCGGAGTCCGATGCTGCATGATGCCTCTACACCCCCCGACTGGAGGAGTGTAGCAGGCCTGGAAACGAGACCTGGCATGTTTCCCATGCCAAATTGGATCGTTGGCTCTAACGTATCGGGCCACGGGGAGAACACATCATGGCGTACGATCTGCTCATCAAGAACGGGCGCATGGTTGATGGCTCAGGCGGTCCTTCGTTCCATGCGGATGTGGCGGTGCACCACGGCAAGATCGTGGGGGTTGGCAAGTTCAATGCCTCCGCCACGCGCATCATCGATGCCGAGGGGCGGGTCGTCGCCCCCGGGTTCATCGATCATCACACCCACTATGACCCCCAGGCGCTCTGGGACCCTCTCTGCAGTTACTCCGTGCAGAATGGCAACACCACGGTGATCGTGGGCATGTGCGGGCAGACGCTCGCCCCGGCGCGGCCGGGAGACCATGACTGGTACCTGGAATTTTTCGCGGAGGCGGAGACCATCCCGCTGAGCGCGATGCAGAAAGGGGTCCAGTTCACCTGGGAGTCCATCGCCGAGTACCTGGAGGCCCTCAGCCAGCGGCGCGGCGTCAACGTGGGGGCCCTGGTCGGCCACTCGGGGATCCGACGCTATGTGATGGGTGAGGCAGCCTTGGAGCGGGCCGAGGCCACACCTGAGGAGCTCGAGGCCATGCAGCGCCTGGTCCGCGAGGGCATGCAGGCGGGTGCGCTCGGGTTCAGCACGGCCCCCAGGGGCCGGGGGGACCCGGCCGGGGTCGCCCCAGATGAAGAGCGCTGGGCGCTGGGCAGCGTGCTGGGGGAGTTGGGCACGGGCCTCTTCCAGGTCAGTGGCGGCTCCCCCCAGGGCACCCGTCGGGTCGCACCGGACGGCCCGGGAGCTCTCGCAGCCGGACGGGCCGCCCCGCCATCTACAACTTGGCGTCCCAGGAGATCGAGCACCCCGACGGGTGGAAGGAACACCTGCACTGGTTCGAGGAGTCCTTCAAGTCGGGGGCCAGGGCGTATGGCTCCTGCGTCTCCGTCACCGCCGGGCCGATCTTCAACCTGCGGCTGGGGCTGAATGTCCCGCAGGACGAGGACCTGATCAGCCCGCATAGCATGTTCCAGGGGATGCCGACCTGGGACGCGGTCATGGCCCGGCCGTATCAGGAGCGCATGCAGGCCTTCCGCGACCCGACGATCCGCCAGGCGCTGAGCGCCGAGGCGGTGGAGGGCACCGTCGCCCAGGAGCGACCGGGGAGCGACCGCCGGGGGAGAGCGCGGGGGATCTTCAACCGGCGCTGGGACCTGGTGCAGGTGTTCATGACCGCAGCAGGAGCGGAACCGGACGCTCGAAGGCAAGAGCGTCGAGCAATTGGCCCAGGAGCAGGGCAAGAGCACGATGGACGCCTTCCTGGACCTGTCCCTGGATGAGGACTTGCAGACCTACTTCATCTGCGTGGACCGCAATACCGACGTGGAGGCGCAGCGGCAGATCCTCGGCTCGCCGTATACCGTGATCGGGACCACCGATGGCGGCGCGCGCCCGCATACGATGGACCGCTATGAGTACAGCACCCATCTGCTCGGCTACTGGGTGCGGGAGCAGCAGATCATGTCCCTGGAAGAGGCGGTCTACCGGATGACCGGCAAGACCGCCCTGATGCATGACCTCCAGGACCGCGGCTTGCTCGCCCCAGGGAAGGCCGCCGACATCGTCATCTTCGACCCCGAGACCATCGCCTCCAAGCCGCGCGAGCCGGTGCATGACCTCCCGGACGGTGGTGTGCGCGTGAAGCGGGAGGCCATCGGGATCGATTATGTGATCGTCAATGGGACAGTGCTGCTGGAAGGCGGGGAGCATACCGGAGCCCTACCCGGCCAGGTCATTCGGGGTCCCCTGTACCAGGGGAACCATGCGTGAGCGTGAGGAGCTAAATCAGACCGTGTAGGATTGGTACAGACGAGGGCGTAGGGGCGGTTCGCTGACCGCCCCTACCGCGCTGCGCTTGCCGTAGAGGGGCAGTCAGTCCTCTCTGTACCAATGTCATGTGGTTCGATTGTGCATGAGACGCATCATAGGGCTGATTGTGAACAAGATGGCCACTGCTGTCGGGAGAGCCCGGAACAGCGTTATGGAATGGAGGACGCCATGCCGTTCCCAAGACTCAGTGATGTCAACGTTGCACAAGCGACCCTCGAAACGATAGGCCGCGAGCAGCGCATCTCTGCCGACTCGCACATGACGGAGCCGCCGGACCTGTGGGAGAAGCGGCTGCCAGCCGCACTACGGGACCGCGCCCCACGCATTCCGAATCGCGACACCTCCAGCGGCCACGAGCGCGCTGGCGGTTGGGACCCGTATGAGCGGCTCAAGGACCAGGCGTACGACGGCATCAGCGCCGAGGTGCTCTACCCCAGCCGGGGCTATGCCGCCTATACGGTGGGGGACCCGGAGCTTGAGGAAGCGTGTTGCCGTGCCTACAACGACTGGATGATCGAATTTTGCAGCGTGGCCCCACAGCGCTTCTGGGGGCTGGCCCTGATCTCGTTGTGGAACATCGAGCACGCGGTGCAGGAGCTGGAGCGGTGCCGCAAGGCAGGCCTGCGGGGGGCTGCCATCGGGCTGGTGCCAGCGGAAGAGTTGCTCTACGGCTCGGACCACTACGAGCGCTTCTGGGCCGCCTGCCAAGACCTGGCGATGTCGGTCAACATGCACATCAATTCGGGCCCAGGCCGTCTGAAATTCTCGCCGCAGCAGCGCAGTGGGCTCATGCCCGATGGCGCGGCAGGCCATAAGTGGGATTGCATGAAGGCCGTGGGCAACATCGTGGCCGCGGGGGTCTTGGAGCGCTACCCCGGCCTGAACGTTGTGCTCTCGGAGGCCGGCGTGGGTTGGATACCGTTCTTCGCCCAGGAGTTCGACTACTACCAAATGAGCTTTGCTCCGTCGCCTTCCGGTCTGGGTAGGCAGCGGGACATCCCCCGGCCGCCCAGCGAGTACATCTACCGGCAGGTCTACGGCGCCTTCATTCAGGATACTGTCGGCTGCAAGCTGCTCCCTGATTATGGCTTGGACACGTTTATGTGGTCCAACGATTACCCTCACAGTGCCTGCATCTGGCCGGGGGCCACTCGGTTCATCGCGCAGGATCTGGGACATCTCACGCCGGAGGCTCGAGCCAAGGTCCTGTGCGGTAATGCGGCCCGGTTATACAACGATGGCCAGCTGCCGCCACCCGCCGACCCGCCGGGCGAAGTGAAGGATCTGGAGGCGTGGAACAAGGTCCACTGGCACGAGTAGGCGTGCCGAGTGGGGAACCTGGCAGGCTGATGCCGGAATGCGAGGGTGTGCAGCGCACCGATGTCCGGCATCAGCGCCGGAGGCTCCATGCACGGCTTTCAGGGGTTTCTGGGCCGTGCCCTATGACCGCCGGCGGGGAACCCGGCTCTTTGATTCTCCGTTCGACAACACTACTCGTTAGGGGTAGCAAGTCGAGGGGCAAAGTCGAGCCCCGGGAACCGACTGTCATCACTTCCGGTATGCCTGAACACTGGGGACTGTGGCGACCATGCCAACCGCTGCGTGATGGCCTTAAGCTCGGGCGCACCGTAGAGGTAGCGCTCTTCGTATCGTAAGTAGAGGGTTTGGAAGAACTGCCCGAGCCGCAGCGGGCTATCCAGCGGCGGGAATCCCTCCAGCACCTCGCCCGTATGTGCACCGGTTGTCTCGATCAAGGCCAGCGCTACGGCTTCATAACGACTGCCATCATTGTGGATGCCACGCCGCCCAGTCAGCTCACGCAGCGCCGCGTGAAACCGTAAAATCGCCTCGACTGGCTCGCCGCCACGTTGCACTGCGATGTCATTGGCCGCCAGTGTTCGGGCCGGTAGGCGCTCATCCTCTGCTATCTCTGCGACCACGGCTGCGGCACGGTTCGCGCGGATGATGAACAGGTATCCAAACACCATCGCTGGATATGTGATATGCAGATTGGTGCACTCCCCAATGGTTTCTTCCATGCGGTTGGTAAGATTCCGGAACGCGCCCGTCATGCCCTTGCATGAAACGGCCAGCACTGGGCCGATACCCTCCTTGGTCACCACTACATCCACACTCTTGGTTTTGAGGCCCCCGAGGATTGTCCGCTCGCTACCGGTCGCCAGGTTCGGGGCAAATTGCAAAGCGCTGTTGCCACGTTGCGCCACAACAGCAAAGGGTGGACGCGGCGTGATATCGTCAGGATGAAAACCACCCTCAAGCACTAGCCGGCAAGCAACATACCAATGTAGCGGCTTAATATGTTGCTGACTCTGCGTGGGACCACTATAAGTCGCGAAATGGCGTAGTGCCTGCTGTAGATTGACCCACTGGCACACGCGCAACGCGGTTAAGCTGGGGCTCTCAGGACTCGTGGGCATAATGTCTCCACGCCCGCATGGTGGTGATCGCTTCGTGAATGAGCGTGGCGTCGAGTCGAGACAACACCTCAGCGGGAGGGAAGACCAGCTGATTGGCCTCACCTGGCTCAAGCTTGAGCATTCCCCCACCGAGCGGATGGCCTTCAATCTCACAACTGAGCTTCAGAAATGGGGATCCCCAGGACGACATCAGACGGGATACCACATCGCGGTTCCGTACCCGCACGCTGTGCACCGAGTTGGTACACGTGCAACCAGCTTCGTTGCGCACCAGATTTGGTTCGCGACCGGACATATAGGTGAGGAAAAAATCAGGTACCTGCACATCAGGCACGGCATACCACGGCTCACGCATACGGCATTTGTATGCCTCACGCGCCCGTCGACCATCCTCGGTGTCCAAGTACTTGCGAACCGGCGCAGGCAGGTCCTCACACTTCGGTAGGCGGAGTAGCAGCATCGGGTCATCATTCCGGCACCACGTTTCGACTGTGGCCGCTGTCAACTGACACGGCGGCAAGACGCGGCCGTTCCGTACGGTCGGATGCAGCAATTCCGCAGGAATCCCCCAAAGCAGCGCCTCGGAGGGCCGGAGATGAAAGAAGTCGTTGGCGCCGGTGACATAGCCAATGCCGACACTGGCCATATCCCCGAAACGGCGTGTCTGCGGGTGCAGCACCGCCTCACGATACAGTTCACGTACGGGCGCTGGCATGATGAACGGACGCAGCCGGCGATTCCACGACTTACGCCATTCGCGTAGTGGCACCTTGATGCCCTGCTGAGGTGGTGCACTCATCGGCACAAAGGTGTCCAGCACTGAAAAGCAAATCTCGGCGGTGTGTGCACCAAACCCTTCAGCATAGAGCAACCAGCAATCTTCCGACAGCTCGGGGAAGAGCTTGTCACGCACGGCCACTACCTGCACAGCGGCAAATCGTGCCACCAGGTATTCGAGCAGAGGGGCCGCATACGGTGCATGGCCAATCTCGGCCGGCACCACGAAGGCCATACGGCCACCAGGTTTGAGAAGACTCGCGGCTCCCACGAGAAACGGCGCCCACGACGACGTGAGGCCTGTGAAGGGTGCGCCAAGGCTGGAGCACAGCCGTAAGGCGCGGTTGCGCACCTCACCCTTGAATGACTGATAACAAGCCGCATAAAATCAGGTGGACAAGGTATCAGGCATCCGCGAGAGCCTGTCGTAGCTCATCTTTATAGTGTTCGACTCCGCCAATTTGGCTCAACTGCTGGAGAATGTGGCGCTTGCCTTTGTTTGCAAGGAATGTCTGGATGTGACGCTGTTTGTCGCCAACTGCCTTGACGTCTGGAGGCACGCCAGGCGGCGACATCCGGAGTAAGATGTAGGCACAATACACCCAGTGGACGTGGGACTGCACGGAGTCAAATCCACTCGTCGCAACATCCTCAAAGCCCAGATGCATCTTGACATCTTTGTGAAAAAGCTCCACCGCCCAGCGAAGACGATACCCAAGCATGATCTGACGTGCCGTGGCTTTGACATCATTGCAGGCTAAATACTTGCGGCGACCCTCCGGTCGTTTGCGGGGTTCTGAACACACCACCTGGACCTGGCCGACATAGCGCAGATAGCCTGTTGTGTGTCGGATGCGAAATTCCATTCGCTTACGTTTCGCCCCATTCGTCATGAAACGAATGGTGGTCCACTTCAGCCTGCGATGATTCCGAAAGAACATGGCAATGTGACACCAGGAGCGTGACTTCGGTGTCGTCAGATAGACGGTTTCAGATTTCACACTGCGTGTTTTCCCTAACGCAATAATGAAGTTCCACTGTTTGTGGATGATGGCAGTCTCGATCTTTTTATCATCATAGCCGCTATCGGCGAGCACGAGGACATCCCGAGGATCATGGGAGCCGATGTACTCTTCCAAGTCTAAATGCGTGAGGTAAGTGACAACGAGGTCATGTTCGGTTTGATAGTCGAGAGCATGTTCTCGGCAATACTGCTTACTATAGTAGGGAATAGGACGCAGGGGGATCAGTATGCCGTTGATGAGCAGGACGATATTGGTCCACTGATGGCCGATGACATACCCTTTGCCATGATTGAACTTCTTGGCGTTTTCCGGATGCAGACTTGCACGCTGTTGGAGAGTACTATCCATGATAAGCGCCACTTTCCAGGGGAGACCTTGCAAGTCTTGCAGCGGTTTGGCAAATTGTTTGGCTTGCTTCTTGGAGAGGCGCTCTAACGTCGCGATCGCAACCTTCGAATGGGCCTGCAACATCTTACAGAATTGTGATTTGTGAAGGCCTGAAAAACGTGCCGCTTCTTCTGATAGCGGATGAAGGGTGGATTGCCCACTGCACACTCAAAACGTTCACTGGTCGTGCTCGCCCAGGTGAAGAAATCATCCTCATACACGCGCGCCCAGGGGGCACGTGCGATCGCTTGGCGCGCGGCTTCACAATTCTGTTCAATGCCCACGCTATAGCGGTGTCCGGCAATGAAACGACCATCACCACAGGAAGGATCGAGCATCCGGTCCTGCGCATGCCGCACCACCCACTGAATCAGGCTCGCGACCACCGGGTCAGGGGTATAATACGCGCCCGTTTCTTTCTGTGACTGCCGTTTCATGATCATGCATCCCTCTGTCTACTACGCCATACCATCGAGCAACTCTCTGCTGCATTGCATTTTATCACATGACGAGCGCACAGGAGTACTTGCACGGTGAACGTGTTCACAAGGTGAGGATGATGGCCTGGATTTACCAACAACAATCCTGAGAAGCGTTACCTTGGTTAGGCATGTACACGTTGCCCCTGTCCTCCTGAAGCCTACTGATACTCAACTATAATGGGAATAGCGCCCAGGCGAGCCCCCAAAAATATCTATCCTGGTGAGCCCCCTTCTGTGGTATACCGATCAAAATAATGGCCATAACCGTTTCCTTGGGAAACGACGTGGGACGTGGTTATGGTCCGACCGTATCAGGAGTGGATGCGAGCCTGCCGTGATGCGAATATCCGTCAGTCCCTATTCGACGAGGCGGTGGCGGGCATCGTCGCTCAGGAGGGGTCGCGAAGACCGACGTGGATCGAATACCTGTCCTTACCCGGAAGTTCGACGACCACCAGGCGTGCTTTGGTCCGTCGAGATTCGATTTAAGATCGGCAGAGGGGCCTCCTTCAGTCGCCTAGCAAGTAATCATCCGGTAGGTTTATGGCACGTTCTTTGGGGATACTTGCGGTTGCATACTGCTCTACTATGATGGCCTGGAGAGGCTTATACAGATGAGGATCCTCGCGATTGTGCAGGCAGACGGTCAGCCCTGGCACCTTTACAATGCCCCCTGATGTCGTCTCGTTGGAACGGATACCTGTCCCCGCAAAACACAAAGGAGAACATCATGGCATCACTTAGCCGACAGCTCGCGCAGTGGATCGTAGGTCTCCGCTATGACGATCTTCCTCCCGCAGTGATCGATCGCGCCAAGGGGGTCACACTGCACAGCCTCGCCTCCGTGCTCCTGGGCTCGCAGTTACCAAGCGGCCAGCAGGCCGTGAAGCTCATGACCGACGAAGAAGCAGGTGTGCGCCGTGGCGCCACCATCATGGTGGATGGCACCATGGTGACCAAGGGCGGGGCCGCCTTTGCCAACTCAGAGATGGCGATGGCCGGCGGTAAGCTGGACTCCTTCCGCATGCTCACCCACCCCGGCACCAGCATCGTGCCGGGTGCCTTCGTCGCGGCGGAGACCGCAGAGGCCTCCGGCCGGGACTTCCTCACCGGCCTAGCGGTCGGTTACGAGGTCATGGAACGTTTGGCGGCCGACTTCATTCCGACGGTGATGGCCCGCGGCTTCCACGCCGGCCCGGTGTTCGGCATCTTTGGCCCCGCCGTGGCCGCGGCGAAAATCCTGCACTTGAACGAGGAGCAGGTGAACAGTACCATCGCGCTCTGCGCGAGTTTGGCCGGTGGAAACCTGGAAGGGCCTCGCAGTGGTGGCCGTGCTCTGCGCGAGGGCGCCGCGGTGCGCAATGCCATGCTGGCGGTGGCACTAGCGCAGCAGGGGTATGTGGGCGGCGAGACCGTCCTCGAAGGCGATGCTGGCTTCTACCACGCCTACGCGGGCAACAACAAGGGCCAGCTCACTTACAGTTTCGTCGGCGACACTCACACCAGTTTGGACAAGATCACCGCCGATCTGGGAAAGGAGTGGATGTTCCTTGAAACGCTCTACCGTATCTACTCGACGGCCGGTTACAACATCGCACACGTCGACGTCACAGCTGCACTCTGCAAAGAGCACGACATCAGATATGAAGACGTGGATCGCGTCGAGGCCGTGGTGAACTGGCTGGAGACGCAGTATCCCAGCCCGGCCTTCCCAAGCCGGCGGGAAGATCTGACGCCGAGGCCGGGGAGCACGCCTTACTATACGGCGTACGGCGTCGTCGAGCGCAGCTTCCCCGTGTTGCGGGGCTCAAGGGTTAATTCTGCTGATGGGAATGACCCGCCCGAGGTGATTGATCTGATGAAACGAGTAACGCTGATTCCGTCGCACCGAATGACGCTCTTCGGTCCGCGCATCACCATCTACACCAAAGACGGCAAGCACTATACGAAGCAGTCCACCGGACGTGAATTCATGTGGGACTTCGAGGAAGAAGCGCGCCGGATTCGCGACGTCATCCCAGGGCTGCCGATCCCAGCGGCGCAGTTCGAGGACATCATTGCCACCTGCCGCAACCTCGACGGCCAGGACCGGGCCGCCAAGCTTATTCAACTGACGCGGAAGCCGGCGTAAGCTCCGCACGGCCAGGCGGCTCTGGGCGAGGGGGCGCTAGAGAGAACTGAAGGGAGGCACGATGGAGAAAGTCATCGCAACGGTGACGGCAGAAGAGTTCCACCAGCGGCTCCACGACAACCACATGTACGGGCTCTGGGAGCTGGCAAGCCAGATGACGGGTCACCCGATGCCGGAGATGAGGGCGTGGATGTGGAAGTGGTGGCTGCTGGACGCCATCATCAAGCAGTCGGGGGAGGTGATCCCCGTTGGTGAAGAGCGGCGGGCGCTGCAGCTCTTCAACCCCGGCATGGGCGGGCAGTGGGCGACGACGAATACCCTCATCGCCGCCATCCAGCTGCTGCTGCCGGGAGAGGTGGCGCGAGCGCACCGGCATACGCCGACGGCGATCCGCTTCATCCTCGAAGGGAGCGGCGCCTATACCGCCGTCGAGGGGGAGCGGGTGTACATGGAGCCGGGGGACTTGGTGTTGACGCCGAACTGGCAGTGGCACGACCACGGGAACGAGACGGACCACCCGGTGGTATGGATGGATGGGCTCGACATCCCGCTGGTGCGGTCCCTGAATACGATGTTCTTTCAGATGTACACGGAGAGGCAGGTGCCGGCGACGAAG
Source organism: uncultured Nitrospinota bacterium (assembly GCA_963707985.1). Taxonomy (GTDB): domain Bacteria; phylum Tectomicrobia; class Entotheonellia; order J063; family CAVPRW01; genus CAVPRW01. The sequence goes on from CAVPRW010000012.1 coordinate 82,441, forward strand.
CCGGTGAATGCCTCGAAGGAGCTGTATGGCTATGGGCGTCTGTCCCCGACCTGGGTCAAGGAGCGGCCGCAGTCGTCACCGCTGCTGATCTACTCCTGGGACCAGACGCTGGAGGCGCTGCAGGCGCTCAGAGACCGTGAGGGGAGTCCCTACGAGGGCATCGCGCTGGAGTACACCCATCCTCAGACAGGCGGGCCATGCCTGCCGACCATGGGGTGCCACGTCCAGCTCATCCGGCCGGGCGAGCATCTGCAAGCGCGGCGGACCACGGGGAGTGCGGTGTTCTGCGTAGTCCAGGGGCAGGGGTACAGCGTGATCAATGGGGAGCAGTTCGTGTGGAGCAAGGGGGACGTGATCGCGTTGCCGTCCTGGGCCTTGTGTGAGCACGCCAACACGGCATCCGAGGATGCGGTGTTGTTCTCGATTCGGGACCGGCCGGTGATAGAGGCGTTGGGGTTTTATCGGGAGGAAGTGCTGGTGGAGAACGGGGGGCACCAGGAGGTGGTGGGGGTGTTTAGTCCGGAATGAGGCCACCGTTCCTCCCGCCCGGACCTGCTGACCTGATGCCGCGGGTGGCGCTCATCCCGTCGCACCAGATGATGTGCTTCGGGCCGCGGATCACGATCTACACCACGGATAGCAAGCACTATACCAAGTGGGCTACCGTGCGCGAGTGCATGTGAGACTTCACCGAGGCGCGCTGGACTCTCGACCTCATCCCCGGCCCGCCGATCCTAGCGGCGCAGTTCGAAGCCATCCTCGCGACCCGCCGCGACCCCGACCGCCAAGATCGGGCCAACACACTCATTCCGGTGACGCTGAAGCAAGCGTGAGACCTGCACGGTTTGCAGCGAGCAGGTTGGGGAGGCCTACAGGAAAGTTGGGAAGACCCAGGCCGGCTAGATGGCTTGCTCGATCAGACCCATGACTCGCCACAGGTCTGTCGGACCACTCTCCCGCGCCTCCTCGTCCGGTCCAATATGCACATGGTCCGGGAATGTCGCAAGTTCGGCGTGGTGACGCGCGTTATCCCACCGATAACGGGTTTCTCCGGTGGGGGCTTGCCAGTGATAGCGATACTTCTCGCGGGAGATCTGATCCCGGCCCGGACCTTCTATCCGTATATATTCGGCAAAGAACAGTTTGGAGCCGTCGATGAGGTCGAGCGCGCCTTTGAGGTAAGCAGCGTAGGTGTCTTGCTCATCGCACTCTATCCACTGACTCATCACCACTGTTGTGGTGGCCAGGAGCTGGAGGAGCGAGCGATAGTAGTCTCGGCTGGTCATCTGAGGCGGGCCAGAATGTCACGCTTCCGGCTCCAGGTCTTTTTTCCCTGGGCGGCCGCATACCAGTCGAACCACTCCTGCTGATCTCCCAAAGTTCCGGCCTCGAAGCGATCTAAGAATTCTTCAGTGCTCATCCCATGGCGTTGTTCGAAGTCTGCACAGCGTAACTGGTAGGCAGAGAGCCGCCGCTGAGCGAATTCCAGGTGGGAGGCAATGCTCTCAGCGATGACGGCAGTGATCTCCTCCTCTGCATACCCTTCTGGAACATTCTGTAGGTATGACATGATCCCTCCTTCAGGCAAGAAGCCAGCCTTCACCTGATCCCTTTATAACCTTCCACCGCCAGCGCTAGCAGGTATCTCATCGCTCCTGCGCTAGCCTGAGAGTGGACGTTTATGACTGTAATGGCTCGGGCATACGTGCGATGGCTTGTAGCTGATGCCTGATGGCTGCCAGTTGCTCATGCTGGAGAAGGTTTCGCTCCCATCGCTACCGTGCCGATTGGCAGACAGTGTATCGCCTAAGGGCGTGGCGGCCAAGAGAGAAAAACAAACGGGCCGAACAGGCTTCTGCAGCCAACGCTGAAGCGGGCGTAAGATGCGCACCGCCACGTGGCTCGCGGGGTGGTAAGGCCTTGAGCACGCTCGTGCAGCAAGGCGCCGACGCCGCCCAGTGCACCTTGGCCGGGATTGAGCTCATGCACACGCCGCGGAAAGGCCAGCTGAAAGGTGGGGTCAAACAGGGCCACACATCGGCCGAACAATTCTACTCCCCGGCCGCGCAATTCCCCGCCCGGCACGGCTCTCTACATCATCGCTCAAAAATTTGCGACACAACCAGTTATGTTGCCGCCTACCTGTTTTCTCAAACTCTTTATATTTCAAGCTGGACCAACATACCAGTGCGTTGGATAAGATGGATAACCCGCTTCAATGTCAATCTCGCACGACATCACTCGTTCGACCTGTCGCTCCGCTGATTGTTCGAACGGGAAGGGCTCACGGTAGTTACATGCTCGCCAGTACCCTACCCCCTGATCAAGCCGTAGTATCCAGGCACTACCATCCGTCCAGGTGAATCGTAACTCTCGTGCGTGCGGCAATTGCTCCTGCCTCTTCTCCTCGAAAATAAACTGCCCTAGCCCTTCAAAAACTTTTTCAAATACCTGCTGCCTGTCAGTGGCGTCCCGCCAATCGTTGTAGAGCCAGTGGGGCTCCTGGGTATCATTCCGCTGCAACTGACTGGTGGTGATTACCAATTGGGTGCTGGCAACCAGGCCACCAGAATGCTCAGCCAATGCCCCGAGTAGTTCCCGTAGCAGCAACAGGGTGAGTGGAGAGCGAAGGTAGCGGTCACTATAGTGCAACGCAGTAAGCGGTTGTTCCCTATTAAGCAGTTTTTGGAGCTGGGGCACCTCATCAAGAACACGTTGCCAGGCTCGCTGCCCAAATTGGCGGCATGAGCCGTTCAGTTCCTTGGCGATGGAGATCAGGAAGAGAGCCCCCGGTGTAGTACGTAAGTCTGGAGCGCTCTTATGAAGCCAACTGATTGGGATCAGAGGTAAAGGGTGATCCCTACTGACGCATACAAATTGAGCGCCATCCTTGCCACTACCCCATTGAGAAGTCGGCGCCAGGGCATCTGGTTGGTTGACAGCCCAATAGATGGCGTGATTGTCACTGCCCATTGCCAGCACTAAGGGTAGCCTGTACTCCGTATCTTCAGTTTCCACCGTGCTCTCAGAAAGGTACACTCGAGCCCCTGTCACTGCGGTCAATACGGCGAACTCATCGCGTTGGGACGCCATCAATTGTGCCACCGTGCGCTGGGACACTATCAGGGAAAGTGTCAGTCCATATTCTTTAAGACGCAAGAGCTCGTCGCACAATCGCCAGTCCAACGGTTCCCAGGCCTCTGGGGGTCCGCCTAAAAAGACGCGGATTTCACGCATGGTGCGGCGCTGCAATTCGCGTCGCAGCGCTAGTGCTAGCGGTTCCATCTCCAGCTGAGTCTTAGGGCCAAACACCTGGAGTCCTGGGGGCAGAGCCAGCGCGTTGAGGAACGTTTCGTTGAGCAGGCAGAGGGCGCGCTTCCTATCAAGATCATCAAGGTGATGTTGAGTGTCGTAGGTCAGCAGGCACCCCTGGCACGCGACGTCACAATTTCGAGGACATTCCAGCACGGTCTTTGCTTCATGGAACAGCGTTGGTAACCAGTCGACGGCTTGCGAAACATAGCCAGCGCCACCACTGGCGGTGTCGAACAAATAGATAGAGTGTGTTGCATACCGCTCTGCACTTCGGCTCGGGCCGACCGTACAGCCAATCTCCCGCTCTTCAATGCCAAGTCGCTCTGCAAGTGCACGCCGCAAAGCGACAGCTGTGGAATACGCCGTTACGGGGTCAATGGGGCGTCCGTTGGCAGGGTCATGCAATTGTATCTCCAAAACCTCAGTATGCGTGACGAGGCCTAGACGCAGTCCCTGCTTGATGGCCCATGGTTCATGACTGCCTGGGCAGGCGTGTTCGTTATCGTGGTTTTTTCCGCCACGTAGTCGTTTGTGGGGGATGAGATTGCCGCGTGCGTCGGCGAAGGTGCATGGGCGGTAGTTTTCCGTCCGAGGTCATTGAGTCGGCCCGGCCACAGCGGAGACAGAGGGCGTAGCCTTTATCATACAGCCCATCGGTACGATGGAACAGGGAGCCGCGCCGACTGATACGGTAACGCCCCAGGTTCGGCGAAGGCATGGCGAGCCAATCAGCGCCTTCCAGGGAAATCAGCGGATCGCGTACCGGGATGTATTGCGGAATGGTGATATCGTTGTGAGGCTTCCAGCGAATATCGACAGCAAAGCCAGCCGGTTGCAGGTATTCGTACGCAGGTCAGGCTTTGGGGAGCAGGTTCGCGACAGTAGGGGCAACTGTTAGGCAGAGTTGGGCGCGTGCCGTTGCCGCCGCAGGCTCGACAACGCCATGCCCAGCGCAGCGATTGAATCTCCGGTGGCCCCTCCTGGTCTGGCGGGCATATGCCAGTTTAAGGTCACTCCGTCACTGCGATACACCCGACCGTCGAGCACCGTGTCGGTGCCTGGGGCGTAGTCGCGGACAGCAATCGCCAATTCCCGGGAAGGATAGCCATGGCGTAGCGCGCGATTGTCTTCACGCTCCGAGTTCTTCCCGTCGTCGCCGACGAGTCAGCTCCTCCATCGTGGTGGTGACGAAGGAGACCACTCCCGTCGGAAAGCCATAGCCAGGAAGAAAGTGCCGTGTCGCCAGCTCACTCAGGAGGTATTCCTTACGGATACGCTCGAGTTGCAAGCCGACAGCGCGTTCCGGCGTGCTATCACCCTCTCGCGTCCGCACGATCTCCAGACTGTCGAGCAGTGCCTGGATTTCGGCACGCCAGGACTCGGTGGACTGAGTGATCATCGTTGCGGTGTTGGCCAGCAGATCCTCAACTTGGCGACCATCGAGACCGGTACGGTATAGCAGGTGTTGGAGGCCCTGATGCAGCGTTTCATCGTCTCTGGCTTCACTTGACACCAATGGCAAAAACGCTCAGCAGGGAGCGCTACTGTCTGTATGTCGTGGCCTCAAAGAACCAGCCAGCCGTCAGCCGCCGGATATCGTCCGGTGCCGACTGCGCGAGAAACGCTCGCAAGACTCAAGGCATTGACATGACGCTCCACGATGCGGGCATGCTCTGCAGCGAGACGCGAGGGACCGCCAGCACGGTAGTGAAGGGCCATAAGGGATTGCGAAAGACCGCTTCACCGTGTGGGGTGCTCTTACACAGGGTGAAGCTCAAGGCTACCGTTTCGCCACGACGTCCGGCACGTCCTGCTCGTTGCAGGAAATTGGCTGGATGGGGTGGGACATTGTTCATGGTCACTGCCGTGAGGCCGCCGATGTCCACGCCCATCTCCATGGTGGTTGAACAACTCAAGAGGTTGAGTTTTCCTGCCTTGAACTCGTTTTCGCGGTGGGTTAACGTGGCGCCGGGAATCTGGGCGGAATGCTCGACGCTCCGGAAATAGGGACTAAAGCGGGCAATACGGTCGTTCACGTTACTCCATGCCCCTAAGGCACGCAGGGAGAGGATGGTTGGGTCCGTTTCGAGCCACTGCTCCGCTGCGTCGGGCTCCGCTTCCAGCCAGAAGGGATGCGGCACGACCGGGCATAGCGACCTTTTGGCATTGAGCCAGATCCTCACGCGGTTTTTCGGGGAGGTAGGGCGTGATGCCACGAAACGTGATCGGCAGCAGCCGACGCGTCACCGGGCAGAGCCAGGCTTCGCGCACTTGCGTGATCTCGGCTTGTTGTCCGAGTTCTAGGTAGTAGCCCGATTCGGTGCGACTTAACAGCGGTCGCACCGCCTCCCACAGGGCATGTAAAAATTCCTCAATCAGCGTCTGGTCAGCTGTGTGCTCTGGGTCCAGCCTCAGGGCATAGACCAATAGCCGCACGAGCCGGGAGCGGCGCGTGACGGCTGTGCGAGCCGATGGCCAGAAACGTTGGGTGGGGGAGGTTTTCGTCTGTCCTGGGGCGACAATTAGAGTGGGAACGCCGGGATAGCCGATCCAGCGCAGCATGTCGCGTGCGATCGCAACGGACTTGCTGCCTCGAATGTGAAAATCAAGAGTCACCTGTACCAGGGCTCGCCATTCCTCCAGGGTTACCCCGTGCTGGGCCGCGACTGCCGGGACACTGGTGATCTTTGCTAATGCCGGGTAGCCAAGCTGCAGACAGTCCAATCGTTTCCAATGAGAACTGTCGTTTCGGCCGCACGAAGAACTCCCGCCATAGGCACAACTCGGCCAATTGACGATCATTCAAGCCGAACGTCTGGTCTTGCAGTGGCGGTAACAGCCAGCGTGTGAAAGCTGTCATTGGTAAGCAGCTTGTTCTGGGCTTCCTGCCAGCTCAACAGGCCAAGAGCAGGGGCTGACGCTGCCTGGAACTTCGCACGTTTTTCAGCAAGCGTATTGGCAAGCAAGGCTTCCAGAGAAGGTTTCTCCTTGATGGCTTGCTCCAGCTTGAGTGATTTCATGACGCAATGCATCCAACTCTTGACAAGCCGTTGGACGAGCCCGATCGGCAACACTGTGATAGAGCAGACTGCGCACAAAGTCGCGCTCGGTTTCCAGCTGCATCTTGGCCGCGAAGCGCGCTGTCCCCTGGCGGCTGTCGGTGAAACTGATGCAGCCGTCGTCCATCGAAAGGCAGCGCAGAGGCATGTGCTTTTACCGATAGGGCGGCAGGTGGCGCAGCACGATCGGGATAGCGGTCTGTAACAGAAACGGGGCGCCCAGCCGTACCGGACGGAAGAGATTCCCCTGCCGATCCCGTGCGTTGCAGCAAGGGCAGCACAGGATGTCCGTGACCATCTGGCGCGAGCAGATGCACCCGTATGCCCTCGCTGCTGGTGCCAGTCGAGGCGCCCATCGGCCGTAAGCGGACCTGTAAGCCGACCGGGTTGGCGTGAGCGATAGCGGGGCTCACCAGCAGGCGAGGCAGCCCGCGACTTGGGGCTGCGGCCTGCGGAGCTTCACCCTCCGACTCTTCTTCCTCTAAAGGCTCCAGTTCCTGCTGGAACTCATCCTCATCCTGGGCGTACAGACGCGGCTTCAGCCAGTCATGCCCCTTCTCCGATGACTTCTACAGCCGAGAGATGCTCAGCGCTACATTCTCCGCACTGCACCAATTCGTACACCGGGCTACCACACGACGTCACAATGCTGTCGTCGCTCCAGAAAGATCTTGCCAAAAGCCCAGACAGGAGTATCGAGGGCAGTCTGGCGCCGTCCTGTACACGCGGCATTCACGCAGGCCCAGAGCCCGTTGAGGGCACGGTGGAAAAAATGGCCACGTAAAGGCAACAGTGGCTCGTTCTTGTCGTTCACTGCCTGGGTGCACAGATCCAGCAGTTGCAAGGTCGATCCGGCGGGCTTGTACACTCATCACTCCTACCAGGCGATGCTGGCCAGCTCCGAGAGGGGACGGGCCTGCTGGATCAGGGCAGAGCGTAACTGACGAACACACGGATCGGCAGCCAGCACCTGAAATACGCTCTCTAGGAGAGACAGCTGCTGAGGGCGGCGAGATCAGGATGTGGCGGTTGTCCTCGACGCGGAATGCCTCGGGCAGAGAGGGTACCTGGCGATTGCCCAAAGACCACGGATACCCGGTCAGGCGAAACCCCAGCGATGTCGGCCAGGAACGTGCGCAGCTGTTCGTCAGTGTTGTCCCCGGCGCCGGCGATGGTCGCTGAGGTGGCAACGAAGTGCACTTCGTCGGCGCGGCAGCCAAAGGCATGCAGCACCCGGCGTAGTAGAAGAGTCAGCTCGGCAGCTTGTGATCCGATGTAGTTGTGCGCCTCGTCAATGACGATCCAGTGCAGTTTGCCCTGGGACTGTGCCAGAATGGGTTTGTCTTCACTGCGCACCAGCATATATTCCAGCATCGTAGCATTGGTGACCAGGATTGGCGGTGGATTGGTCCGCAAGGTCTTGCGATCGGAGACTTCGCTTGCCCACACGGATTTCCCCTCACGCGGGGTATCACCGTTGTAGAGACAGTAGCGGATACGTCCACCGAATGATTCCGACCAGGCTGTCAGGCGGTCGCGTTGGCTTTTAATGAGGGCATTGAGCGGATAGAGGAATAACGCTCGCACACCCGTTAACCCACCTGCTTGCGCATCGAGTTCCGTTGCAAGGTCGTGCAAAATGGGGATGAGAAAACACTCAGTCTTGCCAGATCCGGTGCCACTGCTCACTAGCACTGATCGCGGCGGTTTCTCTTCAATGAGAGCCCGCCAGCTCTCTAGCTGCAGATGATAGGGCTGTCGTTGAACGGGCCATGCGTATTCCTCGACGAAAGCTTGAGGCGGTTCACGCAGGGCCCTGACGACGTCAGGATGGATCAGGGTGCCAGAGAGGTCACCGAGGGTGACCTCAGCAGGACGCCAGCCGAAGGTCGCCTCAAAAACGGGATCCGCGAGGAAGGAAGAGCCGGTACCGGGAGCACTCTGGAATAACCCCCGCAGGTGCTCACGCAGTGGGTCGCTACGGAAACTCAGCAGTCCCAAGGCGGCGCGTGCTGCTCCTCGATTGAGCTGTTCGGCCAGCGAAGCGAAAAACCGTTGGGTAACCACGTTCATAGCTAGGTTCCTCCTGCTCCAACCGGACGCTGGGCAAGACCAAGGCACAGCGCGAAAGCAAAAGCATTATCAAACCACTCTGGATCGAAATCACGCAATTGGCGGAGTTCTGGCAAGAGATCTTCGGAGGTATCCCAGGAGTGCAGGCTGATCTGAGCGGCAACGAATGGAGCACAGCGAATTGGGCGAAACGGTTGGGCCAGATGATCGTAACGAAATTGTGCAGGAAAATCTTGCCTCCTAGCGCATTCGATAATGCGAGGTCCATCAGGATACCATTCGCCGGCGTCATGTCGTGCTTGAAGGGCCTGTTCCTCTCCCTGAATAAGATATCAGAAGCATCGACTCTTGATGGCGTGCCATCGCCAGCTCGCTGTTATCTACTGGTCGATCATGGAAAAGTCTCTCGCCGATCCAATCGCACACCGACTTGAAGAAGGGCTGACGACTCGTGACTCGTTGTCGGAATTCCCTAAACATGCCCCAGAGCATGGTCCCATCAGGGTCGTAGTCGGCCAATCCCTCCCGCAGGGCGCCAAAATGACGTTCGGCAGCCGATAGCCATCCGGTTACTGGCATCAGATACCAAGAGAATGGCAACTGCTCAGCAAGCGACCAGACCAGGTCAAATTCATCGTCTGCGCTCTGGATCAAAGCCAGTATCATTGCCTCAGGGACGTTCACCAGATGGGGAAAGAGATCGAAGGCGCTGGCCGGATAGGTGCGGGTAAGCCGTAGGTAGGCGAACAACCGTGGCCAATCGGGGTGCTCCGCATTTGCAGCCAAGGCACTTACCAGAGCCTGCAATTTTGCCTGTCGCGTTTCTCGAACTGGTTCATGAATGGCCTGCATCAACTCGCTGCCTTCGGTAAGAGTCTTCTCACCCTGCACCACCCAGAGCAAAGGACGGAAGCGCGCCCAGTCTCCGTCATATCCAAGTGCCCACCAGGGACCCGGTGTGAGTCCGTCAGGAATCTTCCAGGCGAGGTCAGCCTCGTCACGGTCTCAAGTTGATTGGCTCTGTCGCAGGATCCCACAGCGGCAATATCTTGACCGTGATGCGGTCTTCCCAACCAGCGCTGAGCCGCCCTCGTCCGGTTGGTGGCAGAACAATCCGGCATTGTACTCGGTCGGCCTCGAATGCCACATCAAATTGTGCGACCTCCAAGTGGGCCAGGGCATGCCCTTCCCAATCAAGGATTTCTAGGGTGACGACGGCGTCCAGATCACCAGTCATCGCAAGCATCGAGGCGAGTCGTTCCTGCAGGCGGTGTAATGCTATGTGCAGCGGTTCGTTGGGGGTCGCATGGGAGATCTTCCCGCAGCTCTTGTCTGCTGCTTGCTGAGGTGCGTGTGTTCACTCTCCCCTCAAGGCGAAACCGCCCACCTCCGGCAGGCGTGTGTACCACGGCCTGAATGGATGCCAAGCGGCCTAAAGCCACGCGTTCCCTTGCGGGTAACACCTGCCCGGCACGGACGAAAGCCGCACCTTGGCGGGGAAATGGCAATATCAACGTCAGCGAAGAACCATTGGGCCATCGAAGATCGGCGCTAAACTGAGTGACCGTGAGTCCTGCTTGGGCAAAACACTCGAGCTCAACGCCACTATCAACGAGTCGCGACTTGAAATGGCAACCTGCGACCTCTGGTATAGTGACCCGAACAGCCGGCAGCCCGGTGAGACGGATGATACCTGCCTCCTCCGCACTCGCTCCAATCCGAACCATCTCAATGCGGGCGGTTGCGGGCAAGACCTCGACCTGCCGCCGGAAGCGCAGGGTCCCACTCGAATCACGATATCGAAACCAGACCCTGCCAGTACATGTTGCTGCATCCGTACGCCACGCACTTTCGGGTGCATCCAATGGGCGCCACTCAAGCATGGCGCCATTGATTCGGCGGCGCATCTCATCTCGCCCAATGGCATAAAGACTCGGCATTCCAAGGAATGGTGGGCGAAGGTTGAGCACAGAAGACACCACAGGCCCGTCCACAAGAAAACTCTCTTCACTGGCGTCCTGGCTGGCGCAGCGCATCTGACAGGTGCCAAGTTCGGAGTGGTGCCACTCGACCGTCCCTGTTACCTGGTAAAGCGACCGTTGCAGATCTGGGCGCACTGCCGATAGATTCAAATGCCCCCTCGACTTTTACGCAACGCCCCTCATCCAGAGCTAACACCCGCACCGATGCATCGCGGCTACGCACTGCCTCCTTCGCCACACCACTCCCATTGTGTATCGCGTTCGGCAAACACCCACGGCAGTGGTCCGAGTTCCTGTCCACCCAGCGTCGGAAGTTCGACCTCTTCGTTCCCAGTAGAGAGCAACAAACGGGCACCTGCTGTGGCTGCGCTCCCTAGCAGCCGTACTCCACCCCGTCCTAATTCCTCGCACCGGTAGGTGGCTTGATCCCCCGTCCCCTGCAACCGCGTCAGAAGTGCTATGGCATCGATCCCCTCAGCGGTTTGCAGCAGCACACGTAGGCGAGCGGGGGGATCATACCAATGTGACCATGCTTGCAAGTTGGTGCCGGTAACGGTGGTTGGCAATTCCAGGCGCTGCGCGATACTCCAGTGTCCTCCCCGTTGGACAAGATAGCAACGCCAGCGCCAGCGCTGCCGTTCCGTTTGTGCAAGGTTCCGGGCTTGGCCTACCAGGTTTCTCAGCAGTGCCTCTACCGTGGCGTCTTCTACTGGCAACGGCAGGGCGGCCCTCCATCCTGGCTGAGTGCGGTCTAGTGATGCAATAGGATCAGCCGCATCGGCAACACGTGTTTGAAGTTGCACAATGGATTGGATCAAATCACCACTGAGATTGAAGACAACATCATGTCGCAAGGAGGTAGGGAGGTAGTGCACCGCGACCTGGCGGGCTACGTCCGTGGCATTGCACCCAGGCGCGTGACGCTCACGATGGTAGGCGCTGAGCAGTTCACGGAAGTAGCGGTTCAGATGCGCGTTTTCCTTGCGCAGGAGCCGTAGAGGAAGCCCACCTTCACAGGCAAGGGTGAGTAGAAACTCCCGATCCCCATTGTGGCTTTTCAGCAGAGGGCGCCGCCACCACCTCAACCCTTGTAGTACCCATTCGTAAACACGCGGATAATCAGGTGTCGTATCCGCGATATCTGAAAAAATGGTTTCCCAAGCCCAAGGTCCCCCCTCATGTCGGCGGCGAAAGGTTTCTGCAGCATACAAGCAGAACTTTGCTGCGAAGTGAAATCGTCCGCGCCCGCTCAATTCTTCATGTATCTGTTCAACAACCATTTCCTTGAGCTGTTCGTACTCTTCATCGCGGCACTTGTAGGCGTATAAAGCTCTACCATCGGGCTCCCTGTGCCATATCTCCGTAGTGGCCATCATTGTTCTCCAGCGCATTTGGGGCGATTGTCGAAATCGCACCAAAATGCCGTTCTTGCGCCCAATTGGGTTGGACACAAGCCTTAACCGACAAGAATACAAGAGCAAGCCGTTCGCTTCAGGTGGGTGAGGCGGGCATCACCCGCCTGATGCAGCGCTCCAGTCACCAGCCCTGCGTCACAGGGGCATCGCGCACCTGCGATGGGAAGCCTTCACTGGCGCTTTGAGTGCCGCCACATGGAACTCCCGCTTACGGTCCACCACACTAGTGCATTGTCACGTTGAATTCGTCTGATAATTTCCAGCGTCAATTTGCCTCAGACGCGAGCCGAACTGAGTCACATCAACAAGATAAAATGAACGTGACGTTGCACTAGACGGCAGATCGTTATTGATGGTACTCCTACGCCGGGAACCCCCTCGGGTAGCCGTGCTGAGAGTATTGCAGGCACTGTGCCGACTGTTCCAGCCGCGCAATGAGTCTGGAGAGTCGGTGGGTGCCATATCGCGGGGGTAGACAAGGGCAGGCACCGGGTCCATCGAACCGATCACGAGCCGCGGCTCTGGTCGCATAATGTGCTCCTCCTCTCTTTCAGGCAGAGACAACAGCCGCTGCACTGGGCGCTGGTGAGTTGCGACGCCCCAGGCGGGCCTCAACTGGCCCGGATACTCCTGGTCAACCGCTGTGAGTGCAGTGTGCACTGTAGATTAGTTCTATAAATACGTCAATTTTTATCGTTTATGATATTTACGTGGCTCCTATCAGGCAGTTGTGTCGCAAATTTTGGGCGATGATGTCGAGAGCGTTGCTCATCTGGGGATTACGCGGCTAGGGAGTAGAATTGTTAGCCGGCTCCTGGCTCTATTCGCCCCTCTCTCGGTTAGCCTTGCCGCAGCATGGGCATGAACTCCGTCCCCGCGAAAGTCTACTGGGTGGTATCGAACGCTGGGCCAGACTGAACGCTTGCGTGTGAGGATAATATGCTGCGCTATATGGGCACCATTGAAGCGCACCGTTCTCCCTCTCGCCTCACCCTGGATTAGCTTTCCAGAAAAAGTCTGTTTCAGTACTCATTTTTAGTTATTTCTCGATATATTTATCAATTATGCGCTTAATTTAGAGTTCTTGTGCAAAGCCCCCTGGGTTCCAGAGAGAGATCATACCCACATAAAGCACACACGAAGATTTGCGATACATCCGTCGCGGCTCCTCCGGGGCTGGACATGCGTCGGCGGATGGGGTAGGGTGGCGCTGCCAGGGGTGACATGGGGGGAACGGATTGAGGAAAGCTGGAGGGCGCACGTTGCGTTGCGATAATATCGACAGCCGGCACAGGCCTGCAGAACGATCGTGGATCGACTAGGTGGACGACCAGCAGGCGCAAACACGCGTACGGATGACCAATGAGGAGGAGAGCGGTGAAGCTGGCAACCTTTACACACGAGGGGTGGACGCGGATCGGTCTGGTGGACGGGAGCGAGATCGTGGATCTGGCTGCCGCCGTGCCTGATCTCCCGCAGGAGATGTGCGCTTTCCTGCGCGCTGGCCGGCCGGCGCTCGACGCCGCGCAGCATGCCCTGGCGAACCGCTCCGCTCGCCTGCAGCTGAGCGACGTATGGCTCGAGGCGCCGGTGCAGCGGCCTGGCAAGCTCATCACCATCGGCATCAACTATAAAGAGCACGCCGCGGAGGCCGGGAGAGAGACACCGCCACACCCGCCGCTGAATTTCCGCCTGGTGACCTGCATCAACGCCCCATACGGCGATATGTGGCTGCCGAGCAAGTCGGAGCAATTCGACTACGAACTGGAGTTCTCTGCCGTCATCGGCCGACGCTGCCGAGGCATCACGCGGGAGCAGGTGCCGCAGGTGGTGGTGGGTTACACCATCTTCAACGACGGCTCGGTCCGTGATTACCAGCGCCAGATCAACAATAACCTGGGCAAGTCCTGGGATACCCATGGCCCGCTTGGTCCATGGATCGTCACCGCCGACGAGATCCCCGATCCCCACAACCTGGAGTTTCGAACGACCGTCAATGGCGAAGTGCGCCAGCACGACAACACCGGCAACATGATTCACGACTGGGAAAAGATGATCGAATACGCCTCCACCGCGTGGACGCTCGAGCCGGGCGATGTGGTCGCAACCGGTACGTGTAGTGGCGTGGCCTTAGGCATGAAGCCGCCGCGGTGGCTGAAGGTGGGTGACGTGGTGCGGATGGAGGTTGAGGGCATCGGCTACCTGGAGAACCGAGTGGTGCCAGAGCCGCCGGGGACGATGGGCTTCATTGGTTGAAGCAGGGGCTCAGGCCCGGCAGGGAGGTCTATCGTCAGGTGTGCCGGCTTTCTGCTTGCCTTCTGCGTCCGAGTTTTCTATGCTTGCAGGCGAGAAATCGACGATGCGTTGATCATTACTTCGGCGCGCATATCCAGAGCGACTCAGTCTGTCTTATCATTCGATCACACCGAACGGAGGGGAACTATGGCAAGATTGACTCCCATCACCAGCAAGGACCAAGTGCCCACCAAGGACCACGCCATCGTGGATGCCATCGTCGGGAGTCGGGGGGCGCTTCAGGGGCCTTTCTCGATGTTTCTTCACTGTCCAGAGTTCGCGGGCCGCGCGGCGCATCTCGGGGCTTTCGTCCGCTTCGAGGGCTCACTCGATATGCGAGTCAAGGTGCTCGCCGCCATGACGGCCGCCCGCGAGTTCGAGGCGGAATATGTGTGGGGCGCGCAGACGGGCGGAGCCCGCCGACAGGGCGTGCCGGAGTCGACCATCACGGCCATCCGCGAGAAGCACACGCGCGGCATGCCACCAGAGGATGCCCAGATCGTGGCGTTCACGCAGCAGCTTCTCCAGAAGCATCGGGTCGACGACGCCACCTTCAAGGCCATGCAGGAGCGGTTCGGCAATGAGGGGCTGATTGAGCTCACGGGAGCGATCGGCTACTACAGCATGCTGGCCATGACCGTGAACGCCTGCCAGCTGGAAGCGGCGCCGGGCGCCGAGGTGCTGAAAGTGTAGAGTGGATCAACGTGTGAGGGAGGATGAGAGCCATGTTGCAACGGTCGAATATCGTCTCTCCAGAAGAGGAACTGCAGGACTTCTACGAAGAGCTCAGAGCCCAACACGTCACGCCGGCATGGATCTCCGGGGGCGTCAGTGTCGAGCCCAAGAGCAAGGCCGTGCCGTTCGTGTGGCACTGGCGCGACCTGCGGCCCCAAGCCATGCGGGCGGCTCAGCTCGTCGGCACCGAGCAGGCCGAACGGCGGGTGCTGCGGCTGCACAACCCCGAACTGGAAGGATCGTCCGCGAGTAATACCCTGGTCGCCAACATCCAGATCGTCATGCCCGGTGAGATCGCCCGCGCCCATCGCCATTCTCCGTCCGCACTTCGCTTCATCATCGAGGGCAGCGGCGGCTATACGGTGGTGAACGGCGCCCGCATCCCCATGTTCCCAGGGGACCTCGTGTTGACCCCCAATTGGACCTGGCATGACCATGCGAACGACACCGGTGCACCGATGATCTGGCTCGATGGCTTGGACACTCCGCTGGTGCGGATGCTGGAGGCTGGGTTCTATGAGCAGTATGGCGAGGAGGCCCAACCCGTCGGCGAGGGCTCCGACCCCTCCCTGGCAAAATACGGCGTCGGGGGACTGCGGCCGGCGTGGGAACCGGCGCCTACCGCACGGTACTCACCCCTGTGGCACTACCCGCTGTCGCAGGCGCGTGCCGCCCTGGAACGACTGGCGGCTGAGGGGGTCGGCAGCCCGTTCGACGGCGTCATCCTCGAATACACCAACCCGGTGACCGGCGGGCCCACCATGCCGACTATTGCGTGCTATATCCAGTTACTGCAGCCCGGAGAGCACACCAAGGCCCACCGCCAAGTCTGCTGCACGAATTACCATGTGATCGAGGGCTCCGGCTACTCGCTGGTGGGTGGCCGGCAGCTGGACTGGGAGGATAAGGACGTGTTTACGGTGCCGACGTGGACCTTCCACGAGCACGTCAACACCGGCGACCGCCCGGCCTTGCTGTTCAGCTTCAGCGACGCGCCGGTGATGAAGGCGCTTGATCTCTACCGCGAGGAGGCACAGGGGTAACAGGCGCCGCGTGTTCCTTGGGAAGTGGAATCACTCCAGGCAGGAAAAACCTTCCAGGCACATCACGCCGATCAGCCTACTGACCTGCGTGATGTGCCTGGAAGGAGCGACACGTGCGGTGATTGTTTGGCTCAGCGGATCCCCACGCCTGCTCCTTACATTGACACGCCTGCCCTCTACCATTTAGAATAAATCACACTTCAACCTAGCTGTTGGATTAGGATGCTATCAATTTTAATCAGAGTCCAGACGGCATGTGCCACAGCCGTCTCTTTCCTCTTCACCAACCACGACAGGACCTGACGCCGCCAGAAGGCTGAGGGCACGTCCGTGCACGCGGGGGATGGTATCATGCAGACGGATAGCGCGGTCGAGCCAGTCCTGCGCATGCCCTATCACGAATTTTATCTGGACGATTTCGAGCCCCGGCCACATTACCGTCCGTTGTGGGAACACGTCCGGCGTATGGGGCAGCATGCTCTGGCGACGAAGGCACAGGAGCTGCAGCTGGCGATGCGCACGGAGGGCATCACCTTCGCTGTCTACAGCGAGACCGAGCAGGGGATCGAACGCGTCTGGCCCTTTGACCTCATCCCACGCATCATTCCTACCGCCGAGTGGGCCATCCTGGAATCCGGCTTGAAGCAGCGGGTACGGGCGTTGAATCTGTTTCTGAAAGACATCTATCATGAGCAGCGCATTTTGAAGGATGGCGTCATCTCCGCCCAATTGATCTATCAGGGCAAGCATTTCCGCCACGAAATCGTCAATATCGATCCACCACACGACATCTACCCCCACATCGGTGGCATCGACATCATCCGCAATGACGACGGACGGTATCTCATTCTGGAAGACAACCTGCGCACCCCGTCTGGGGTGTCGTATATGATCGCCAACCGCGTCCTGCAGCGCCGCATTCTGCCAGAATTTTTCACCAAGTATCGCGTGCGCCGCGTCGAACACTACCCCTCGCTGTTGCTGCAGGCCCTACGGCACGTGTCGCCACGCGGCAAGGATCAGGCCGAGATCGTCGTCCTGACGCCGGGGATTTATAACTCCGCCTATTTCGAGCATACGTTCCTGGCCAAGGAAATGGGCGTCGAGCTGGTCGAAGGCCGTGATCTGGTGGTCAAGAACAATGTGGTCTACATGAAGACCACCGCCGGGTTGCAGCGCGTGGACGTGATCTATCGCCGCGTCGATGACGAGTTCCTCGATCCGCTCTGTTTCCACTCTGATTCATTGCTCGGTGCGGCCGGCATCATCAACGCCTGGCGGGCGGGTAACGTCGCCCTCGTGAATGCTCCTGGTAGCGGGATCGCCGATGACAAAGCAGTCTACCCCTTTGTACCGGATATGATTCGCTACTATCTCGGCGAGCAACCCATCCTGGACAATGTGCCGACCTACCTGATGACCAAGCCTGAGGACCGCGCCTACGTGCTGGCCCATCTGGAGCAAATGGTCGTGAAGGCCGTCAATGAGTCCGGGGGCTACGGCATGTTGATGGGTCCGGCCTCGACACCAGCTCTGCGTGCTGAGTTCGCCAAGCGTATCGAGGAAAACCCACGCAACTACATCGCTCAGCCGGTCATTCCCCTGTCGCGGCATGCCTGCTACCTCGATGGCGAGCTGGAATCGCGTCATATCGACCTACGTCCGTATGTGATCTATGGCGAGGATATCGACGTGGTGCCGGGGGGACTGACACGGGTGGCATTGACCAAGGGCTCACTGGTGGTCAATTCCTCCCAGGGTGGGGGAAGTAAGGATACCTGGGTGCTAGCCGAATAACATTAGCTTCTCTCCCCATGGAAGAGGGGTAGGGTGAGGGGTTGTTCATGCTGAGCCGGATCGCCGAATCGCTGTGCTGGATGTCACGCTATCTGGAACGGGCC
Source organism: uncultured Nitrospinota bacterium (assembly GCA_963707985.1). GTDB lineage: Bacteria > Tectomicrobia > Entotheonellia > J063 > CAVPRW01 > CAVPRW01. The sequence goes on from CAVPRW010000012.1 coordinate 100,259, forward strand.
GACAACACGGCGCGTCTGATGGAGATCAATCTGCTGTATCTGGTCGAAGCCGAGGAGCATCTCTCAGAAGCCGTGATGTGGCGGCCCTTGCTCAGTATCAGCGGCAGCGAAGCGGCGTTTGCGCAATATTACAATGCCACTGAGATCACCGCACAAGACGTCATCCAGTTCATGACCAAGGGCCC
>CAVPRW010000013.1:0-128185 GCA_963707985.1 uncultured Nitrospinota bacterium
TTTGCTCGACAGGTGTAATTTGGCGTAGTCACGTAGGATCAGACGAGAACCATGCTATGCCCTTTGACACATAGCGCCCGCGCTCACCGGCGCTGTTAAGCGTCCGGTGCAGCGCGTTGTCATGCATCTGGTCTCCGTCGCCGTTCCCTTCGCTCCTGCGCAAGCTTCAATCGCATGGGTTCAGTATAGATTCGCTCAAGGAGTACTGCTGTGAAGTCTAGGAGGTCTTCCGCATCTTCCTTCGTTAATGTCCCAGCGTGGGCCGCATCGTTTTCATCCTCCCTTACACATAACGACAGTTCCCGAAGCGTCTCTGGGAGGAGACCATTGTCGAAAAGCCAGGGAAGTCTGAGTCCGAGATTCCGCCTGGTCCTCGCATTGAGCCCCTGCACGTCCTCTTCGGGTAATAGAGCAGTCGTCACAAGATCAATACAGAGGCGGAACATTGCTCCAGCCGCATTGTTGCATCCAACTGCCAAGCACGTAGCCCCTTCTCGAAAAACGGCCTCAATAGTCTCAGGGACAAACTCAGGAGGCTCGACAGTGGCAGTATCTTTCAGGGTAATCGTACCCTCTGTAGTTACGAACCTATTGACCGCCCCTTCGATTATAACGAGACCCGTTCTGTGCACGTACTGGTAGTCGCCGTCGACGCTTTGCGAGAGAACAAACGTGGTTGAGCGAAGGCATTGACGGCAGACGCAAAAGGTCTCATACCAGTTCTGCCAGTCGTAGTAGATCCGCGTTTTAATCGCACTAACAAGGTCGAAGGTGATCTTGTTTGCACCGCGTCTTGGGCAGTTCGCTACGAGTTGCGCCATTTCATCGTGCCTTCCATGATGCATAATCGGGATAGGGAGGGGCCTCAGGGCCCACCGGTCTCAACTTAAGGATCTCCCCAAATGAGGGGGACTCCAGTTGCTGGCTCTCACGGTGCCGCGTACGCCATCGCTTGACGATACCTAGGAGTTTGGCATGCTCTTTCAGAACCAGTATCAGATCCTCGTACTCGCCGCGCTGCACCGCACGGCCATCGTGGTACAAGGCGCGAAAGACCATCTCCACCGACATCCGCTCCAACGGTTCGCCCAACGCCAGTGCGACCTGCTGGCAGATCGTCAGCAAGACGGCGTAAAAAATCAGCGTTGCGTAGATCTGCAACTGGATCGCATTGGGAGAGCCCGTCCACACGTACGCCAGATCCAAGACCCGTTTGGTCAGCGCGACGGCGTCCTCGATCCGCCAGCGCCGCCGAGACCGCTCACAGACGTGGCGGGCCGACAACACCTGAGGATCGAGGACATTCGTCAGACGGATCTTCCTCCCTCGCTCTAATGATTTCAATCACTTAGCTCATTTGTAGGCATGTAATGACTCTAGTAATTTCAAGCACTTACGCGGCTATGGGGGAAGATGGGTCAAACTGCGCGATGGTGATCTCGTCGATGCCGGCACCGCCGCGATTCTTCTTGACCTTCTCCCAGGCCAGCTCTAAGTTCTTTCGACTGCACACCTTGTCGAGCAGCGAGTGGACTTTCTTCTTCCCCTGTCTTCCTGCCGATGCGTGTGGGTTCTGTGGTTCCACGGTCTCCTCCGTACCGGCGTTGGGTCTTTCGCCCAGGGACCTTTCCAACCTCCCAGGACCTACTCACCGCTTTCCTCACGTTGCCCTCGCTCAGCAACGCACGGGGCCTTCCCCCTCCGCCAGACCTGTTGCGTCCGGCGGCGCCGCTGCTCCTGGCAGCGGTCCACGGCCTTTGGCTGTGGCCTCGTTCCTGAGTCATATGCCCCGCTCCGACTCCTGGCACCGCGTCGGCCGGAACTTCGCTCGCGCTTCTATCCGCGCCTACCGCTCGGTGGCTTCAGGCCGAGGTTTGTGTGCCCCGTTGCCCGCCCTTTCGTCTGCGGGTGTCACACGATGTCGACCATACCTACCGTTTGGACGATACCAGGTCTCCCTGGGTCACCCGCGCCTCTTCCCCACCGTGTCGTCCGCACACACCGTGGTGCGATGGGGGGGAACCATGCGCCTTCGCCTCCATAGTGCAGGCTCGACCATTCCCCATCTTTGGCCGACCGGTTCATCCTGGGGATGCCTCCCCTCGATGACGACCCGGTGGTTCTCCGCAAGCCCTTCAGACCCCACCTCGCGGTGGGCGCCCTGCCCTCCGGAGTCCTGCGAGACGGTGGCTTCAGGTCCCCCTTGGCGGTGTCCGGCTTTGGCCTTTGTGCCCGTATAGGGTTCTCCATACCTGCCTCTCTCTCCGGCCGGTAAGGCATTACCCCTACCTTTGGATATCGGCCCGTGGTCTCGGGCCGAGCGGGACTTTAACCCGCCTGAGACGCGTGCTGCCAGGCACACACTACGGCCTCGGCTGACTTCTGCGAGGTGGTCAGGGGGGATTGCTCCGCCCTCAGTCCTCCATGAGGACACCCCACAGATCTCCCGCGGTCAGCTGTCATACCTTCGGTGCATAGACGCCGGATGTGATCAAGCACGCCCCACCTGTGGATGGAGGACTTTGTGGTCGCGTGCCCGCTCGTCCCGAGGGTACCACACCTCGTATCCGGTTCGTGTCCCTCGCCCCGCACCTTCGTTCCACGCGTCCTTCAGACCCCACCTCGCGGTGACGCCCTGGCGCTTCCCTTGTCCTTCGGCTCTACGCACACCTGGACAGGGGACTTTCACCCCCAAGCATGACCGCATGCACGGCACACACGCTGGCGGTGAGCGGCTGGGAAAACGCGCCAGCTTTTTTCCAGTCCGCTCCACTGCTTTGTTCGGCCAAGTCGGGGCATAAGGGAGTACTATACTCTGCCCTGCTATGCCTCTACCTTTCTGCCACTGGAGGGCCATGATGAGACCACCAAGGTCCAGTGCAGGATCGTAGATTGCCAGGCAAGGTTCAGGCCACGTGTGGATGGACTTCCTCTTCGAGTCTGGCCCCGAGCACTTCGCGGGCTTTTTCCACATCATAATCCGCCTGCAACCCCATCCACACCTCAACGGAAGTCCCGAAGTACCGCGCGAGGCGCAACGCGGTATCCGCTGTGACAGCGCGTTTCCCCTGGACAATCTCGTTCACGCGGCGGGGGAGCACCCCGATGTCCTTCGCCAAACGGTACTGGCTGATCCCCATTGGTTTCAGAAAGTCTTCGAGCAGAACCTCGCCCGGATGGACTGGGGGGAGTTTTTCCGTGTGCATGGCATCCTCTTAGTGATAATCCACAATCTCAACGTCATTAGCATCGCCCTCGCACCACACAAAACAGAGACGCCACTGATCATTGATGCGAAGGCTGTACTGGCCTCTGCGGTCGCCCTGTAATGCCTCCAGGCGATTGGCCGGAGGGATGCGGAGATCTTGCTAAGGTCTTGGCGTTCTTCAAGTAGCCCAGTTTGCGTCGCGCCACGCTTTGGATATCGCTGGGTAACTTACGTGACCGTTGACCTATAGCAATCTTTTCCGTTTCAGGGCAGGCGAAAGTCTTAATCATGAGGCTATGATACCGAGAGACGATAATACCGTCAAGCGATATTATGGGGTGGGGCCGAACGCCGGGCGTGAGCTGCTGCCGGAAGCGGAAGCGGAGCGGACGCTGGAGGCAGTCAGCTCCACGCCCGGCGTTCGGCGCAGGCTCTGGCAGGGACATAGCGTTTCCCTCCAGCCGTATAGCTCTGACGCTCACCTGTGGTTTGCTCACTCAGCGCGCATCCCGCCCCTGTCTGGCACACCGACACTGACCCCGGTCTTCATTCCTCTCGGCGTCCCCTCTGCCATCGGGAGGGAGCCCAGGTTACTTCTGACAGACCAACCCGATGACCGGACAATTGGCGTGGAAATCGTGCCAATACGCTGCCCCGTAGTGCGCCACGTCTTCCGGCGCCACCTCCGAGGGGTACCAGACGACGTCCCGGAACCCCACCTCCGTGAGCGCCCACTCATACGTCACCTGGTTCCACTGGACGTACCGCAAGGGGGTGGGCGGCTCCGTCATAAACTCCGCGTCGCACACGTACCGGTCCGCCTCGGGGACCTGACGGAGCACCGTGAACCCGTACTTCGTGCTGTTCGGCTTGCTGAGGGTGAAGTCTGGATTGATGAGGTAGGCGATGAAGCGTCCTCCCACCACCAGGTTGTCATAGGCGCTTCTGCACATGCCCCGCAGCTGCTTCTTGCTCGTGGCATAGTGGAGCAGATGGAACGCGGTAATCAGATCGAAGGGGCCCAGCAGAGGGAGTGTCACGGCGTCACCCACCTGGTACGTGATGCCCAGCGGAGCCGCCTGCTCCTGCTGCTGCGCGAGGCGGATCATCTCGGACGAGATATCGACCCCGAGCACCTGTGCCGCGCCGTGTTGCTTTAACAACCGCGTATAAAAGCCGAAGCCGCAGGCCAGATCGAGGGCGTGCTGCCCAGTGAGCGCTCCCACCATGCGGAAGAACGTATAACGCTCCGCCTGCTTCAGTGTGGCAGCGCGGGCGTACTCGTCGTATTTGCTGCCGATGTGGTCATACTGCGCGCCTTGCTCCGCCATAGGCTCCTCCGTGTTTTCGTGTATCTCCCCTGTTGAACGCTCAGGTACGCCGAACGCTGGCGGTGAGCTGCGCCTACCAGCGGGAGCGAGGTACGAGCGGACGCTGGTGGGCGTCGGCTCCACTGCGTGGTTAGGCGAGTTTCGGTTTGTCTTACGCAATGGTGCCAAAAATCAACTACTTGTAATGGACGAAAGATAAGGTAATAGATTATCGGTACTGGCATACCACACCTTTGCGGACCATGGGTTAGCCTTCTGGAGATATTCCCAGTAGGGAAGACTGCTGACGTGAGTCACTTCAATCGCGCCCCCCTAGCAGCAGATAGGGCCTCATCAGCAGCACATCGTCCTCGGTTGCGGGTTGCACAGCAACTTCACCGGCGTCCATGGAATTGGGATAGGCCCCTCCATCGCAGCAAAACCTAGTCTATCAATGCGTTCTGCATCGTCTCCCGCGCCAAAGCATCGCTAGTAACGAGCAGTCAGCCGCGATTCGATGAGAGGACAATTTCGCGCCTGTCTATCGTCCAGATCAATCCCATCAGCCAGGGCGTGCATTTTTCTTTTTTCGCAACTCTGCTGCCACCTTCTCAATGCCGTCCGCCACGTTGCGCCACGCCTGATCTTTGTTCTTCCACATATCCACCGCCTTGCCCTTGTCCGGCAACGCTTCCAGTTTGGCGAACGTCGCAGTGTTCCATTTGACATCGCGGATGATGATCGGGATGACCACAGCGCCTCGCCCTTTGTGTGCCGTTCCAGCGCGCGTTTCATCTCGATTTCCCAGCAGTAATCCGAACGCGATGAAATCGGCACTGACTAGTAGCAGAATGATCTTCGCGTGTTCTAGGTTGGCGTCAATCACGTCTTTCCATTCCGCGCCCGGCTTAATCAACCGGTCGTGCCACGTCGCAATCAACCGCTGCCGTTGCAGCAATTTCAAATGCGGCTCCAACGCCAAACGGAACCGCTCATCCTTATGCGCGTAGCTGATGAAGACGCGCACCGGCTCCTCGCGCATTGCCGCCAACTCTTCTCGGCGGTCTTCGCGGCGGCGCGTGCCTTCCATGTCTACGCCGTTGAGCAATTCTTGCACGTCAACCTGAACGACCGTTTTACCGACGACTTTGGGAAATGTCTTCATGCCGTTCTGTTCATAGACCAGCAATTCGTCATAGGTCACAGACTCGTCTGGGTGTTCGTGCAGCGGCACCATTTCCGCCGGCTTGAATTTCAGATCGGCGTGGATGCGCTCGAAATCCGAGCGAATGATGGCCAGCAAGCGGCGGCGTGCTTCCGCTTGCCGGTTATTTGTATGTAGACCTTCTTGTCCACCATATCGGCCTTGACCAGCGCGCGCCCTTCTTCAAAGCGCAGCACCACACCCGTGCGCCAGCGGTATTCGCCTTCACTCAGACTGTGCGTGCGCACGATGAAGCGCGGCAGCAGACCTTCAGGCAGCACCTCGTATTCGTAGCGGAAATTTAGACACTGCGCTGCGGTTGAACGCCGCCACTTCCGGCTCCTGGATGTCGAGCAGTTCGGGGATCAGGTAGTGCGTGTCACCGTCGGGAAACGCGAAGCACAGCTCGAACTTTTTCATCAGGTCGAGGATGAAAGGGTGCATGTGCACCGGGTAGTCTTTGGCGGGTAGAATCGTTTTCAGATCGCGCACGCGCAATTCGCCGTGTTTGTCGGCCAGTTGCGGGGTGTTGAGGATGGTGTAAATTCCTTCGGTCACCCAATGCGGTTTCAACACGTGCGTATCCTGCAATCGCTCGTCTTCGCGGAAATTGAGCATCACGCCCAGATCGTGCAGGTATCGCCCCAGCAGGTTTTGCTGCGCCTCGGATTTCACTTGCAACCGGCGGCATCTTTGCGGTATTCGTCGAAGCTGACGAAGTTTTTGCGCAGGCGGGGCAGATGGTCTTTGACGGCGAACCATTCGGACGGGAACCCGTCGCGCAGGTGCGGCAGCGCGTCGATTTCGCGTTTGATGCGGCGGTGCAGTTCGTCATCCCCGAACAGTCATCGCAATCGGTCTTGAGGAAGCCGCGAATGAAGGGATATTTGCCCTGCAACTGGCGCTGGTTCACCTCGCAGGGATGTTCGCGCTGTTTGTTGAGCACGACCAGCACGGGCGATTCGCCGCCGAAACTTTCGATCAGCTTCAACCAGTATTCGGCGTCCTGATCCGCGCTACCTTCGCGCCCGCTCAGCACCAGCAGGTAGAGGCTGCGCCGCGTGAGGAAGAATTGATGCGTCGCGTGCATGATCTCCTGCCCGCCGAAATCCCATACGTTTAGGTGCGCTTGTTCGCCGCCATCGGCAGTGGCACATCCCAGCGGTGATCTTGATGCCCTCGGTCTTTTTCTCCTTGCCGAAGGTGTTGTGCAGCAGTCGGTTGACCAGCGATGTTTTTCCCACCGCGCCGCGCCCGACGAGGATCAGTTTGGCTTCGAGCAGCGGACGTTTACGGCGGAAGTAGTAGTCGAGGATGTCTGCCGGATTTGCACTCTGTGTTTCGGGCGGACCAAACTCATTCGGAGCTGGCCCCAGTATTTCCTCTGGGATGCCTAGCGCAGGATTACCATAAAGAGAAAGTTCTTGCAGCGCCGTACACTGACGCAGGCCTTTGGGCAATTCCCGCAGTTGATTATTGGCCAGCTCAAGCCGTCTAAGCTGTCGTAGTTCGCCCATCGCCGCAGGGAGGTTCGTCAGTTGATTGTTATTGAGAAAAAGGTCACGAAGTTGTGTCAACTTACATAACGCAGCGGGCAACTCACTCAGTTTGTTGCGTCCAATCTGAAGACGTTGAAGTTGACCGAGTTCACCCAATGAGTTGGGTAGTTTAGTGATTTGATTGTCCCAGAGATAAAGCCCTCGAAGCTGCCGGAACTCGGAGATATCGCTGGGTAATGTGGTTAGTCGATTTGCTATTGAGCATCAAGTGTTGAAGCTGGCGCAATTTATCCAACACGTAGGCCAGTCTGTTAGATCGGTATTTTCAAGACTGAGGCTCTTGAGTTGCTTTAATTCACCCAATTCGTCGGGCACCTCTCGCAGTTGATTGGTGTTGAAATCAAGCTCTTGAAGCTGCCGCAACTCTCTCAGAGCTGCGGGCACTTCTCGGAGTTGATTATTCCTGAGATCAAGCGTTTGAAGCCGCTGCAATTCACCTAGCGTGGCGGGCACTTCCGTGATTCCGAGACCCGATAAATCCAACTCGGTGGTGTTCCGTCGGCGCGCCTCAGCAATCCGCGCTTCCGCTTCCGCCATTGGATCGGGCATAGTTGCACGGGCGGACGGCTTGGTCTGACGGGCGGTTTTTTTCGGCACGGTTGTGATTCCTCCTGTATAGCGGTCCCGCCAGATGGTTGGGAGGTTCCCTGACTGCATTGCTACTCGACTATTCGTTGTTGCTGCTTCGGCTCAATAACGGTGACAGCTTTTCAAGAAAACGTATTCCGCAGGAAAACTCGGCGCATCGGAAATTCAAACGCTATTCTGCCACAGCGCGGCCAGCAATATACCCCACGTAGCAATTAAGTGGAACACTTTGTGATCCTATGTGATTAGGAACGACACTGCCTCCTTTCAGAGCCTTTCGCCTCAGGCGCCGAACGAATTAGCGTTAAGCGGCCGCGAGACCCATAGACGGAGATACCCCCGAGCTGGCCGCGGTCCGCTTCAACGCTTGGTTGGACGGCCCGCGCACGATAGACGGTTGCTGACCGTTCGCTATGGAGATTGGACGGCAGTCCTCGCCGGCTGTTACGCCAGCAGGAGGCTCCAGTTACGTGCCTCAGGGGCGGTCGGCCCCACGACACCGGTAGTCGGGGTTGGCGGGGCGCGATGGGGCTCTCACACGGCCACCTGCACCCCTCGCCGGGCACGACCGGTCTCCTGAGGCACGGTCTCAAGCCTGCCGCGGCCACACTCCCCCTCATGCCACCTGCTCCCAGCCCGTCTGTGCGGGGGGTGGGACGCCAACCCGGGGGAGGAGCGCCGTGCACACCAGTCGCTGCCCACAGATCGGACAGCGTTCCGGATGCGCCTCCCCCCGCTCCGCACAAGCACTCTGCCAATCCCACGGCGGGGGTGCCTCCACCGGCCCCTGTCCGAGCTGCTGACGGCACACGGCCCACGCGATGCCCTGCGTGTGGGCATACAAGCCCCAGCAGCGCACCAGCACGGCCCCGGGTGGCGGCACATGCAGCCGCCAGCGCCCAATGAACTGCTCCAGGGGGAAGCGCATCGTCCGCTGCTGCGCCCGGCCGCCAGGGCCTTTGGCCCGCTCTTCATACCGGAAGACCACCTGCTGGCCATCACACGAGCACAGGCGCGCATTGGCGATCGGGCCCGCCGCGCAGGTACCGCGCGCGAGTAGACCAGGACCCCGTGCCCATAGGGGTAGCGTTCGCGGATGTGCACATGCCATTTCTGGCGGCCAAGCTTGTTCAGCAGATTCTCCACCTGCTGCTGCCGCTGCCCAGCCGGAAGCCGCAGCGTGCCGTCCACCAACCCCTGGCGGATGGCTGCTCGCAGCTTGCCCCGGAAGAGCGCCATGACCACCCGCATCGGCAGCAGAAACCCATGCCGCACCGCCACCCACTGGCCCGCCTGGCTCAGCCCCCCACCAGTCACCAGACAGTGAATGTGCGGATGCAGAAGCAGGGTCTGCGTCCAGGTATGCAGCGTCGCGATGATGCCGGGCTTCGCCCCCAGGTACTTCCCATCCCCCAGCAGCTCTACGAGCGTGTCGTGGACGCTGGTAAACAGCAGCTGCGTCATGACAGGCACGTTAGCCAACCACAGCTCGTTCAGTTCATGAGGGATCGTCAAGATGACATGATAATGCTCGCAGGCCAGCAGCCGCGCCTTTTGCTTGGCCAGCCAGCGTTCCACCTGCACCCAGGCACCTTGCGGACACATCCGGTGGCGACCCGAATTGTACCAAATCCGTTCGACATGGCCCGCGGGACACGCCTGCACATGCCCGCCCAACAGCGCGGTCCGACACGCCAGGATCGCCGAAACCGCACGCCGCACATGCTCGGGCACTGCATGACAGCGCTCATACGCCGCATAACCTCGCTGCAAGATCGCTTGAAGTGTGAGCGTACCGGTGTCCAAACGCTCTCCATCTCTGCTTCAGCATCGTTTGATCCTGGCCGACGTTGGCACCACCTCCCCCGCGGCATGCGGGTCAGTCCAACGCTGCGGCTCAGCCGCGCCCGACAGCCGGAGCGAGGCACGAGCGGACGCTGTTGGCCGTCGCCTGCAGCCGGTTGTTCGGCCTTGTACCGGTGCCTGGTGAGCTAGAGGAAGGGTTCCTGAGACCTTCTCTCACCTCACGACTTGCGGCCCAGCGCGAAAATGCACGGGTTGTCCACCCAAATCCCCTGATCTGTCGCCAAGGCGCTCACGTCCGCCAGATGTTCAGCCCTGAACTGGTCAAGCTTGTCGGGCGGTACCTGCGAGAGGAGGTCACGCCTGCCGCCGTTCCAGCGGACGGTATCTTCCCAGTAGGCGTTCGCGTCGCTGAGATAATAGCCGAGTTGCTCTGTACGCACCTCCATGTCGCGGAAGCCCGCCTCCTGCAGGAGGTCCCGACACTGCTCGGGGGTGGCGAGCCGCTGGCGAGGGCGCTTAGGTGGTAGCGACACCCCATAGGTCTGAAGACGGTCAGTGAACATGGTCATCATGGGCTGAAAGAGGGTGGCACCAAACGCGGAGAACGCGACCCGGCCGCCTGGCCTGAGGACACGCTGCCACTCCAGTAATGCCTCAAGCATGTGGGGCAAGAAAAAAGAGGGCTGACGCACAGAGCACCGCGTCAAAGCTCTCGTCGGCGCAGTCGAGATGCTCTGCGTCCCCTCCCTGACCTCCACATTGGTCAGATCGGCCGCCACCATTTTCCGCCGCGCCTCCTGGAGCATTCCAGGGGTCATGTCCACGCCAATCACTGGCCGGCGGGACCAACGGTCCGACCCGCGGCCATAGCCGCCCAGCCCGTCCCGGTTGCGACATCCAGCACCTGTGCTCCGCTGCGTAGCCCGATCAGTTCCACGAGACGATGAGCGCATACGCGTACGTAGCGTTGGGTATCGTAGCCAGACGATACCAGACTGTACGCTATCAACCGTTGCTGTCGGTGTTCACTGCTCTCCACTGGGTCAACCATAGGATGAGTCCTTCTGAAGATTGTCTATGCCGTGGCAAAGGTGCAACCTGGTTTATGCTTCACAGTGAATTACGGGCCGAACGGTCCACGCTCAGCGGAGGGCGGCGAAACCACCACCTCCCCGTGTGTGTACCAACAACGTCGGCATCGCCACTGTCCCGCCCGTCCGCTGCAGCGGATGGTTAGGGAGCTAAGGACTGGAAAGCAAAGGTATGAAACACGAAACTTAAGCTGCATGCAAGGTCACGAGAGTCTGGTATAGTCTGCAGAAGTCCGGAGACTCGAAGGTAGCGCTTATAAAGATAGGAGATACCTGTAAGGATAGGTCTCTTATAAACCTATTTGTAGGTGAAGCTCATTCAGCAGCTTGTATATCACGGAGCAGGTGCCTACCATCGCGCGTCACGAAAGCGTCGATAATAACACCTCGGTTTACCATTGGCCCCACCAGATCATCAACGGTCTCCCCCGCCTCGTAGATGCGGAGTGGCTTCTGACCGGTATCGTTGTCGATCGTGATCTCAAGCCAATCCTGGTCGAGGTGTAGAGCACGCAACACTCCGCGAAGTTGTACCTCTTCGCGGGCCGAGGCGTCCGGAGGAGGCGGGCTCTGTTTCTTCAAAGCATAGTTGATTGCTTCACGTGAGCTAGGGAGCAAAATGATGGGGCGCGTGTCGGTGGCCGATACCGGCTTAACCTCAAGCTGGCCAAAGCCCTTTCCCGTAGGAGCGAGATTCCGTGTTAGTTTGAGGAATGTTGCTCGGTACTCAGGATTGGGTACGACTTCCGCGAGTGCCTCCTCGGGGTCGTCTGCGCTCGCCTTGATGATTTGGAGGAGTGTTGTAGCAACCTTTTCGATTTGCAGCGCCTCATTGGGAAATAGATTCATCTGTGCAGGCTGCTGCACGCGCACTACGAACTGATAGCTGCCTGGGGCGGCTTGGAACAGCCATGGGCGGCAAAGCTCCTGAATCTCCGCGGTGGGTGGGCCATGCTTCCGATGGGGAGCCTGGATTAGTAGCTCAGCTGTGCGGTAAACAAGTGCGCGCACTTCTTCAACCTTGCGCACAATGAGGTCTAAAGGAGCACCGCCGGTAACGATCTCACCGCCCTTCACCGATACTAGGACCTCACCACCAGTGAACTTCACACCCGCGTGCTCGCGAACGAGATCGCTCCACATCGTCTGCAAAAGACCCTGGAGCTGCTCGGCTGCGAATGGTGGGAGTAAGTCGGTACCAAGCCATTGGTGCGCAATCCGCTGTGCCTGCGGGTAGTCGCCTGCTTTGTACCACAATGCGACCGCGCTGACTGCGGTGATTCCAAGCGTGCGAGTCTTCATCACGTCAAGTTCAGCGAGCGCATGAGCCTCGGCTTGCGCTGCGAGCCTGTAGAGCGTAAGTGAGCGCTCGATGGCGCTCTGCCTAACCGCGAGTTCGGCGTCAGCTGCGAAGCGTTCGCTTTGAGTGTGGTAGTCTGCCCAAGTCATGGGGCCTCGACAAGCTGTAGCATGATGAGTTGCGCGTAGAAGCCAACCACTCCGGCCATGGCCGGCAGATTGCTATTGCCGACCGCGGCCTGCTCGATCTTCTCCCGGAGCCTACGAGCGACGACGCTGGCGGTCCCTCGATCCGTACCAGACACTTCGAGTCGCAGGCACCCCTCCAGATCATCAAGCGGCTGATCTGGAGGACCGATGTAGTAGTCTGCTCCGGTACCAGTCTCCGCACGCCGTACGGCCACTAGGCCACCCGTCATCTCGACGGCAGCGAGCGCGCAAGCATAGGCTCCCGCTTCTGTGGTGTCGATGTGATTTGCCCAAGCGCCCCGGGACCGCTCATCCGTCGCCTCCCACTCGACCAGTATACCGACGGCTTCGGTGCCGTTTTGCACCACGAATTCCGCCGGTGGGGTGTGGTGACGATCCAGGCAAACACGGGCAGCCTCAAGGTAACTTGTTGCAATCGGTTGCGTCAGCCCCCGGTGCCGATTGGCCATGTCCGTCAACGGCAGATATGATGGCGTCATTAGAGCGTTTCACCGCCGAATACCGTATCAAACGCTATTATAGCAATTTTAGAGCTCATAGGGGTAATTTCAAACCTTTTTACTGCCGATGTCAACTCCCACTGCATTGAGTTACCGCCACGTGAGGAACTGGAAAGCTCCCTAACGCTGGGCTTCAGGCGCCGCCAATGGCCGAAGCGAGGAACGAGCGTATGCTATTGGCGGTCGCTTGCCGGGTAGAGCCGGTGGTTACCCACCCGGCCCCCCCACAGACCCGTACGTGCGCAATTCACGCATACGGTTCCTCAAGCAGAGCCTCTGCTGCCCACGCAAGAACCCACCTTGCTCCGCAGTCCCCTGGCGTGCCGTGGTCAGGGTTGGTGAGCTCAAAGTCTCTCCCCTGTCTCCGGCCAGTGGAAGCTCTGCCCGACGTCGCCTTCCCTCCCGTGGGTCGCTTGGGCCTCACTTCCCCACCTTCCTCGGTACTATGCGCCGCTACGACTGCCACCCTGTCCCTCTCGGGGTGCTTCGCTTGTCGCTCGCAACCCCGATACCTTGCCGGCTTCCTACGTTCGTGGTCTCCGTTTCCGGCTCGTCGCCCAGTGGAAGCCCCCGGGCCACGCCAGGGCTTTTGGTCCCCCGGTCCCCCTGTTCCGGCACTTGTACAAGGAGACAGGTGGCTCTCCCAAGTTCCCGAGTTCCCCCTATGGCTGCATGCCCCGCTCTCAGACCCCGGTGGTGTCCTCGACACTCGCCATGCCGCGTCCAGGACTGCTGCCTTCCGGCGCTTGCAAACCGTCGGCTTTCCCCTCGAGTCCCTCTTGAGGGATATCCTCTTTGTCCACGACTATACACATTTCGGGGCTCAATCACGCGGCCTGCGTCCTCGCTACACCCGGCTTCGTACGGCCCCTTACGGGGAGGCACGCGGGTTCGCTCCTGACCGGCTGGCTAGGCGTTTGTCAGGTAGGACTTGAACCGTGAGGTTCTCACCTACTGGGTAACAACAACCAATTTCATAGGATTTCTCCTACTCCCAAGGTTTCGGGCTTACCTTGGCGCGAGCACGCCATGGTTCGGCTGGTTGTGCCTCGGAACTCTGCCTGCTCAGTGGTGAACTCTCGGAAAGAGGCGGTCGCTCAGTTGGGATAGGAAGCATACGAAAAAACGCCTCTCCGCGCTGCACCAATGCCTCGGGATCGTCACACTCAAACACTTCGTTCAGAATCAGCCGACAGCCCACAGCGGTAAGGGCATCTATCGCTGTCACTTCCCAGGAACGCTTACAAGGCCAGACGTGCAGCACTCGTGCTGTCGGAGCGGCTGTCCGGTGTTGGGCAAGCCGCTGCTCTACACTTTCAGCAAACCCAAGCTTAAGCCTGTGTGGATCGAGTTCGGGAATAAGCTGAATAACGTAAAAGACCCCAACCTCGGAGACAGCGACGACCGTGGATGCCGTAAACCCTTGGTCGGCTCGATGCACGGCGATTTCCTCGGCCTCTAATGCCGTGACACAAAGCGTCAGCTGGCTTCCGGAGTCAACGGTCCGCCGTTTGTGAAAACTATCGCCCAGCTTCAGGACATACCGACGAGCATGGGATCGATCCATACCAAGCCGCTGTGCCAATGCCTTGCTTGAAACGAAACCATCACTGTCCATTGTTTGTCCTAAGAAGCCGAACGAATTAGCGTTAAGCGGCCGCGAGACCACTAGACGACGCTACCCCAGAGCGGGCCGCGGTCCGCTTCAACACCTGGTTGGACGACCCGCGCACCGAGCGGCGACCTGCCTATGGAATTTATACCAGCTCTTCAGCCCCGAACACGCTCGTCGATGGAAGCCGAGCGACGCAGAGCGCGGGTGGAGTGGCGAGCACAGGTTGGGCCCCAGCCTTGCCGAGCTGCCCTGCGGGTCCCTGCGCCACGCGGGGCGCGGTGCCAGGGCAGACCTCCCCTGCTGACCGGCTTAGAGCGCACGCCTGGTCCGCTGATCATGCCGCTGCCACCCGAAGGCGCGCCGCGGGGGGTGGTCGGCGGGCGGGCAGGAAGACCCCGCGGCGAATGAGCCGCCGTCCACACACAGGACAGCACTCGGGATGGTCAGCACCGCGCTCCTGGCACGCCGTCTGCCAATCCAGCACCACGGGCACTGCCACGGGCGCTTGCCCCAACTGGGCGCGACAGACCGCCAAGGCCTCACCCTGGGTGGGCGCATACAGCCCATACGCCCGCACCACCCGGGTTCCCGGAACAGGCACATGGAGGAGATAGCGCCGCAGGAATTCCGCAAGAGATACCGTCAGCAGACTGCTCCGCGGGCGGTCTGTGGCCTCCCCATTCACCCGATAGCGGAAGGTCACCTCCCCCTCCGCACATGCGACCAGCCGTGTATTCGAGAGCGGCCCCCCGCGGAGATAGCGCGCCAGATACGTCAGCACCCCAGCCCCGTGCGCATACCGCTCGCGAATGTGCACGTTCCACTTCGTGCGGCCCAACTTGTTCAACAGATTCTCCATCTGTTGGCGGCTTTTGCCTGGGGGGAGCTGGAGCGTCCCCTGTGCCAGTCCCTGCTGGATGGCCGCCCGCAGTTTGCCCCGGAAGACCGCCATGACCACCGCCATCGGCAGGAGAAACCCGTTCCGCACGGCCACCCATTGACCGGTGGCATTGAGACCCCCGCCGGTCACCAACGTGTGAATATGCGGATGCAGGAGCAGCGTCTGGCTCCACGTGTGCAACGTCGCGATCATGCCCGGCCGGGCTTCCAGGTATTTCGCATCTCGCAGCAGTTCAACCAATGTCGCATGCACGCTGGCAAACAACAGCTGCGTCATCACGGCAACGTTGGCCACCCAGAGCTCGTTCAGTTCATGGGGCATGGTAAAGATCACATGGTAATGGTCGCAGGCCAACAAGCGGGCTTTCTGTTTGGCCAACCAACGCTCAATCTGCAGCCAGGCACACTGCGGACACAGCCGGTGCCGACAGGAATTGTACCAGACCCGTTCGATATGCCCGTCCGGGCAGGCTTGGACATGGCCCCCGAGCCGTGCGGTGCGACACGCGAGCAGGGCCCACACGGCCCGCCGCACATAGTCAGGCAACGCATGCATGCGGGCATACGTCTCATACCCCAGCTGCAGAATCGTTTGGAGCGTGAGCTTGTCTGTTTGCAAGGCGTGTCCATCACTGCTCATGCATCGCTCCATCACTTGTGACGCTTGCGTCACCTCCCCCGCTGTTGCGGGTCAGTCCAACCATTGATTGACACGCAGTTTTGCCCTGATAATATGATATTAGAGGGATTTTCAGGCAGTTTTGCCCGATGCCCATTATCAAGGCTCTCAGGGCGCCATAACGGAGAACCTATATGCTTGATGCCACAAGAAGTCAACCACCTACACTCCTCGATGAAGTCCGCAAGGTGCTCCGTCTTCAGCACTACTCCATTCACACCGAGCGCGCCTCTGTCGAGTGGATCAGACGGTTTGTGCGTTTTCATGGCATGCGATCGCGTGAGGACTTGTTCCCCGCCGAACCGAAGATCGAAGCATTGCTCACCAACCTGGCCGTGCACGGCAACGTGGCTGCCGCCACCCAGAACCAGGCGATGAATGCCCTGGTGTTCCTCTACAAGCGCGCACTCAACCATGCGCTGCCGGACCGTCTCAATGCCATTCGGGCCAGCAAAAAGATCAACGTCCCGGTCGTGATGACCCGCGAAGAAGTCGCCGCTGTCCTGGCGCTTATGGACGGCACCGCCCAGCGAGTCGCCAAGCTCCTCGATGGGAGTGGGCTACGTATCATGGAAGCGGTCCGGCTGCGCATGAAGGACATCGAGTATCAGATGAAGCAATTGACCGTCCGTTCAGGGCAAGGCGATCAGGATCGATTCACCACATGTCCCGCCACCCTCATACCCTTGCTCCAGCACCACCTGGCCGGGGTCAGGACGCTGCATCAGCAGGACCTGGTTCAGGGGTATGGCGAGTCGTACCTGCCGCATGCGCTGGCGCGAAAAGATCCTACGACCGCGCAAGCATGGGGCTGGCAGTGTGTCTTTCCCACGCGGCATCTGGCCGTAGATCCACGTGCTGGCCTCACCCGTCGCCATCATGTTGACCCAAGCGTCCTCAACAAGGCGATCAAGGTGGCGGTGCGCCGGGCCGGTCTGACCAAGCCCATCAGCGCCCACACCTTTCGTCATTCTTTTGCCACCCACCTGCGGCAACGCGGTACGGATATCCGCACGATTCAGCACCTGCTCGGGCACCACAATGTCGCTACCACGAGGATCTATACCCATGTCCTGCCGCAGGGAGGCCAGGGCGTGCCGAGTCCCTTGGACGATCTCGGCGTTTGATCTGCATCCTTTCCTGTCTGCCTAATGCCAATTAGACTGCCGAATGAAATTGGCAAACACGGCAGTTTTTGCAGCCTAACACCTGAACGGTCAATTAATTATAGGCGGCAACTTTTCTCAACGTATCACGACGCCCCCTACTGGTGAAATGACCACAAACCTCTGTGGCCACCATACCTTACAGCCGAATGACCGAGGCCTGATAGGCTGCAGCCGTTTGCGGCCTATGACGGCGCAACACCCTGCTGATAGACTGCGGCTTTCTGCAGCCTCACACAACTAGCATCTGGTGTAGGAAAGCGTGCTGAGCATGATCCATCACATCCCCGGCGAGTCAAAGTGACCGGATTATCAGATCGATCCAGGTAGTTGTCAATGGTGGAACTGGTTGCGGACCATCGCCGCTCTTCTATTGCGAAGATGTGACCGCGTTGTCCCCAGGTAGGAAACATACCTCGCGATCAGCCTCCAGCTCCAGCGCAGGTCTCAGAGCCTCATCGACACGTCTAAGCCAGTCCGCTTGATGGCAGGGTTTACCAAACCTGTCGGACTCGACTTTGGCCATTTTCCCCGCAACCAGATAGCAGGAAAATGGCAGCCGGATGAGGGCTTAATTGCAGGGGTATTGGAGGCTGAGTAATTTCGTGATGTCTACCTCCCCAGCAGACTTCACCTAATTTCCGGACGGCGCCTGCCTGCTCTTGCCTGGTCTGCAAAGGGTCGATTCCTGAATGGCCAAAGTCGAGTCGGAATGACTCAAAAAGATAGGGAATGCTCCCGCCGATTGCAGTACTCGCCTACTGCCATCATGCTAAGCCGGGAACATTGCCGCTTTTGCTATAGTTATTACCATCTGTAGCTAATGAGTAATCGCAATATCAGGTCAGAAGATAAGCACAGGAGTGGACGAAAACGGGTCACAATCTCTCGGGCGATGACACAGCTGGCGTCGCATGGGGAAAGCGGTGTGTGGGTGTTTTGACCGTACGGCTCCCCCCATCACCCCTTATGGCTGGCGTCTACGCCAGAAACACCTCTTGGGCCAGCGATGCTCTTCGGCGTAGTATTGCGCCTGCACCCGTCGATAGCTGGCGAACTCGTGCTGTACGAAGCTGGCATAGCGCGCCAATCCCGCCCGGTCTGATTTCACCAGGCAATCGCCAATCGCGTACGACGCGAAAATCCCCCCTCTGAGCGCTTGCAGAATGCCTTGCGACGACAGTGGATCGCCGGCCGAGGCAGCATCCCCGACGGCGAGCCAGTCGTGCGCACACACCGGATCGAGGCGCATCGACTGCGCCGTACAGATAATCGGAGAGCCGCACATCACGCCGCTGCCCAGGCTGCGCTGGATCCACTGGGTGGTCGAGAGCAAGCTGAGCCACCGGTCTACATCGTGTAAAGCCAACCGGCGCACGATATCGCTATCGGTCATGCAGGCGACCATGCGATGCTCACCCGCCAGCGCCGTGTACCACCAGCCTGCAGCGCAGGCTTCCACCACGGTGCTCGACTCGGGCGCATCATCGAGCGTGAACAAGCGCGCACAACAGGCCAACCGGTCCCATGCCAAGCGGCGTGCCCCCATCCGACGCGCAAAGCTCGCGCGCCGGCCAGTCGCATCGACCACGAAGCGTGCACGGCAGGCGGTGCCTCCTGATAGGCGCAGATGCCAACCGTCTGGTAGGTCTGTGGCCGCGATCAGGCGTCGCGCCAACAGTACTTGAACCCCGGCGTCCACGGCCTGACGTGCCAGGAAGCCGTCAAAGCGGGGGCGGTCGAGGTGCCAGCCTGCTCCGTGCGGGGAATACATGGAGTGATTCTCCCGCAAGAAGGGCTGCCCCCAGGCTGACAGCGTGCTGTGCACACGCCGATAGCTCTCCCTCTGGAACGCATCCCAGACGCCGAGGTGCTCCAGAAACACGCGCGCCAATCCGGGGAGGATTTCACCAGGGCGTGGCCGGTCGTACGACGAGGCTTCCATCAGCCCCACCGCCAGTGCCGGTGCATGGGCCCGTAAGGCAAGCGCGGTGGCGCAGCCAGCCGGCCCGCCGCCGAGGATGAGGACATCATACGCTTGCAGGTGCGGTCCTCTCAGTCCTGACGGACGGCGTAAAACGAGGCGACGACGCCAGCCGGCGCGGTGCCGCCGCCTGAGGACGCATGGGGCACCGTGCGCACGACCGAGCCGACGATCGCGGGCCGTTGCAGCGTCGCGTCGCTGTTCGGCCACACAGGCACGAGCCAGCCGATGTAGTCGTAGACCCATTGCTCGCCGCGCACCTGGCCCTTGCCTTGAAAGCGCACCTGCATCGGTGAACCGTAACCTCGCGAACCATGCAACGTGAGCGACCAGTCTGGTCCGCCAATGGTGCCCTGCAGGAGTTGCGAGTCTGCTTCGGCGATGACGAGATCGCCCCGGCCGAATTCCAAATCGTTGAAGTTCTTGTTCATCTCCGGGTCATTCAACAGGCTACGATACGTCCACGTGCCAACGAATTGAGCGCGACAGTGAGCTGTTGACTGTGTGTCGCTCCGTGGTCCTGCACCCCGTACGCGCCGGCATGGTCCAGACGGCGCGGGCGTACGGCTGGACCATGCCGGCGCGACCGCCGGAGGACGGTGAGTGCCCAGCGTTGCTCTGCCCGGATTGGGTCCTGCAGTGTGGTCGAGACCGTGCGGAAGCGCACCAGTACGACCGTCGATTTGCCGCCGAAGGCGTCGCGCACCCGTCCCCGTGGCAGGCCTCCACGGGCACATCGTGCTGGGACACGCCACCTTTGTCGAATCGATGCGGCCTCGGCTGCAGGCGGCACGCACGCTGCCCGATGCACCCCGCCCCTAGCGCTATGCCGACCGACCCGCCTTGGCAACGCTGTTTCGTGACCATCAGGCCGTGACCACAACCGAGCGGAACCATCGCATCGCGCTGGCCCACCGCGACGACGGCTATGCCTTAGCAGCCATTGGCAGCGCTCTGGGACTGCACTACACGACGATCAGCAAGGTGGTCAAGGCACAGGGCATATGATCTTTCAAGACCTGATCCCATCAAGCAGGTGACTGGCTGACGACAGATAAGCACCAAAAAATTGTTGCATATTAGGTATAATTTCTATACCGTACATGCGCTTGCATGTACGAAAAAGCATCTATCCTCACTTCGACACTTGAGCGTCTATGCGCATACGATGGGACGACACAAAACGACAGGAAGTCCTGCGGAGACGTCACATTGACTTGGCTTTGCTCGACGAGTTGTTGAGTCTCCCCTACGTCGAAAACCAAAGCAGTGATGATCCAGAGCAATATCGCGTCATTGGCTTTGTGCAGGGACGGCTGGTCACATTCATCATCGAGTATCGCCACGATGCCATGGGCAAATACATGTGGGTCGTCACTGCATGGCATGCGACCACCCAGGAGCAGCTCGACTATGAACGCGAAATCCAGTCAGCATGAGCAGATAGACATTGAAGACGTCGCAGAACGTGCCGAGCGTGGGGAAGATATCTCCTCCCATTTTACCACGACGTATACTGCCAAACAGCGTGTGAATATTGACTTTCCACTGGCACTCTTGCGTGAAATTGACGCAGAATGTCAACGTATTGGTGTTACGCGCCAAGCGTGGATTAAGATGGTGTGTGCGGAGCACCTCTACCCCCATGGGAAAGGCTCTGGGGTCCGGCCTTGAATGATCAGTTCTGCTGCGGAGCCCACGGGTTCACCATACTGGCATGGAGGCAGGGCATGCATGATCCTGCCGCCCCCCGGCCGCTACTATACGGTTGGCCCGTCCGTGCGATACACCGCTCTACCGTCTGCCGGGCCACCGTGATCCCCTGCCGACTGATCTGGTCGCCCAGAAACGTCAACCCCCGCGCCAATTTCCAGGTGGTTACAAGCCCGTCACCATCCCGCCTGCGGCTTGACTTCTGCCCCCCCTCACCCAGGCAAGCGGTTACCAAATGACATCAACTCGATACGCCTCAAACTGACCATCGGCGCTCACAAGTCGCATCTGTTCAGCCTGAGCTTGCGCAATCAACAAACGATCAACAGGATCATGATGATGCAAGGGGAGTTACCGTACGGTATAGATATGGTGCAGTTCCACGGGGAGGATTCTGAGATCATTGGCAGCCTGTTGTCCGTGAATCATCTCTTCAAGCGGTACGTCCAGCTGGAGACGTTTGATCTGATGCTTATATGCCGATCAGTTCGAGAAGACGCGTCTCTGCCTCTTCAACGGTCACAATTTTCGGTGACATCATTTCCACCATTTCTGGTCCAGCCAGGCAAAACCCTCATGCAGCCTTGCACTGATAATCCTTGACTCGCGTGTCGCGCTGCCGTTGGCGTCGCATGGGGAAAGCGGTGTGTGGGTGTTTTGACCGTACGGCTCCCCCCATCACCCCTTATGGCTGGCGTCTACGCCAGAAACACCTCTTGGGCCAGCGACGCTCTTCGGCGTAGTATTGCGCCTGCACCCGTCGATAGCTGGCGAACTCGTGCTGTACGAAGCTGGCATAGCGCGCCAATCCCGCCCGGTCTGATTTCACCAGGCAATCGCCAATCGCGTACGACGCGAAAATCCCCCCTCTGAGCGCTTGCAGAATGCCTTGCGACGACAGTGGATCGCCGGCCGAGGCAGCATCCCCGACGGCGAGCCAGTCGTGCGCACACACCGGATCGAGGCGCATCGACTGCGCCGTACAGATAATCGGAGAGCCGCACATCACGCCGCTGCCCAGGCTGCGCTGGATCCACTGGGTGGTCGAGAGCAAGCTGAGCCACCGGTCTACATCGTGTAAAGCCAACCGGCGCACGATATCGCTATCGGTCATGCAGGCGACCATGCGATGCTCACCCGCCAGCGCCGTGTACCACCAGCCTGCAGCGCAGGCTTCCACCACGGTGCTCGACTCGGGCGCGTCATCGAGCGTGAACAAGCGCGCACAACAGGCCAACCGGTCCCATGCCAAGCGGCGTGCCCCCATCCGACGCGCAAAGCTCGCGCGCCGGCCAGTCGCATCGACCACGAAGCGTGCACGGCAGGCGGTGCCTCCTGATAGGCGCAGATGCCAACCGTCTGGTAGGTCTGTGGCCGCGATCAGGCGTCGCGCCAACAGTACTTGAACCCCGGCGTCCACGGCCTGACGTGCCAGGAAGCCGTCAAAGCGGGGGCGGTCGAGGTGCCAGCCTGCTCCATGTGGGGAATACATGGAGTGATTCTCCCGCAAGAAGGGCTGCCCCCAGGCTGACAGCGTGCTGTGCACACGCCGATAGCTCTCCCTCTGGAACGCATCCCAGACGCCGAGGTGCTCCAGAAACACGCGCGCCAATCCGGGGAGGATTTCACCAGGGCGTGGCCGGTCGTACGACGAGGCTTCCATCAGCCCCACCGCCAGTGCCGGTGCATGGGTCCGCAAGGCAAGCGCCGTGGCGCAGCCAGCCGGCCCGCCGCCGAGGATGAGGACATCATACGCTTGCAGGTGCGGTCCTCTCAGTCCTGACGGACGGCGTAAAATGAGGCGACGACGCCAGCCGGCGCGGTCCCGCCCCCTGAAGACGCATGGGGCACCGTGCGCACGACCGAGCCGACGATCGCGGGCCGTTGCAGCGTCGCGTCGCTGTTCGGCCACACAGGCACGAGCCAGCCGATGTAGTCGTAGACCCATAGCTCACCGTGCACCTGGCCCTTGCCTTGAAAGCGCACCTGCATCGGTGAACCGTAGCCTCGCGAGCCATGCAACGTGAGCGACCAGTCTGGTCCGCCAATGGTGCCCTGCAGGAGTTGCGAGTCTGCTTCGGCGATGACGAGATCGCCCCGGCCGAATTCCAAATCGTTGAAGTTCTTGTTCATCTCCGGGTCGTTCAACAGGCTACGATACGTCCACGTGCCAACGAAAGGATTGTCACTCATCACTCCTCCGGCGTGCGTTCGACGCTGAGGTATTTCGTGTCGGGAGAGGGCCCATTCAACGCCTTCTCAGTGAGGTAAGGGTTGCGGATGACGAAACCGAGCCTGGTCCATTCGGTCACCATCTTCAGATCACCGGCATTGGTTTGCGGGACTCCACGGGCCCAGTTCAGGTATTGAAACAGCGGCGTGCCGTCCGGGGCGAAACCGGTAAATTCCCACGTTTGTAGCGGGCGGTGTGCTGGCCACCAGAGTGTTTCCCAGAGCTGTTCTTGGCGCCTCATCAAGACGTCATTCTCGCTCCCGGGGTTGAGGAGGTTCCACTGCTCATAGGTGATGTTGATGGATTCGGTCGAGCATTCGTTGAAATCCGACTGCCAGGGAAGCGACATTTGTTTGGTCAGATCGCCCGGCTGCAATCCTCTCGCCATATCGGTATCCTGACTGAGAGTTACCCCGATTGATGAGACAAAATCGCGTTCGGAGACTGGCTGCTGGCGCGAATTGGCGTTCGCCTGGGCCGCGGTCTGGCGGAAGTTGGAGAAGTCAGGGTCGGCCTTCAGACGGTAGGGTCCTTGGTAAATCGCCGGGTTGCGGATGAGCCAGCCGATCTCACCCCCGGGACAAAACGCGCCTCCAAGCAGGTTCATCAACACGCCCTGGTCGAGGTCGCGGCCAGTGGTATTGACCCAGTTGGCATACGGATCGTATGTGTCGGGGTTCTTGAGCCAGCCCTGGCGTACCTCGTTGTAGAATTTGCCCTCAGCCCATTGCCGCAAGAGGTAGTGCTGATAGTCGGTCAGGCGCAGAAACTTCGACGGCACCTGGTTGGTGAGCGGATTATCGCCGCACAGGAGCGGCATCAGTGGCAGGTTGAACATGCGATTATTGGGTCTACCGCCGAGGCGGAACTCGTTCTCTTCGCCGGGTTGCCGGAGCAACTCATACAGGTATCGCCGGTAGATGCGATAGAAATCGTAGGTGCAGTCCTCGCGGGCCTTCTCGAAGCGGTCCTCCAGCAACTTGCCTGTGCGCAGCTCCTTCAGATAGCGTTCGAACGCGTCCTCAATAGAGAGCGGGGTGTCCTGTTCCGCCCCTGCTTCGGGAGGAATGCGACGGGCCAGCGTCAGCCTGACCACGTGCGCTTGCAGGCCAGGCTCGTGCGCTACCGCCTCACACAGGGTGGTTTCGATGTTGGCGAGGTGATCCTGCAGCCTCTCCTGTGCCGCCTCATATTGCTGCTTGAATGCGTCGTCTTGAGGAGCCCCCTGGGCCTGGGCATAGCGTTCTTTCCAGCGCCTCAAATACACTCCGGGGTCGTTTTCATGCTCGCCTTCCGGATAGATTGTCGCAGCAAACTGGGCGACCGCGTCCGCCAACGCCGTCCTGATGCCCTGCCTGTTCAGGCTGTGAACGAACCCGTTCTCTACAGGGTGAGATGTCGTTTTGAGGCGCTCGTCAAGCAGTGCCAACGTGGGCTCCAGCGCCTCGATGAACAGCACGCCTGCATGGTTCTTGCGTATCGCCTCGAGCTTCGCCTTCTCCAAAGCGCTCTCATTGACGAACGGCGGCACCGACAGCTTATCCGGGTCGAAATTCCCCCGGGGCGTCTGGTTGTGGGGATAGTTCGATTGTGCGAGCACATTGGTCAGGTAGGTCATTTCATCAGCACGGAACAGGATGGGCCAGATGTCGCGGTAGAACCATGGCTTGTAGTCAGGATTCCAGGTCAGTCGTCCCCTCTGCCAGTGCAGCAGCGCCTCGGCATCGTGAGGGTCGATGTGCTGCGGGTGGTCGAAGGTGCCGGTCTCGCCATACAGATCGGTCCGATAGGCAAAGGCACGGATGGCCAGATCATACAAGACATCGTCCAGCGTGATCAGGTCCAGGATCTCCGGGACGTAGGCGGGATAGCCAACGACCACCCACGCCGGATACTCGACGTCGATAAACCGCAGCCGTCCGACTTCCGGCGAGAACATCACGAGTCGGGCCATCACGACGCCATCCGAAGTATCGTCAAACCAGCCGTCATTGTTGGCGTAGGTGTCAATCCTGGGGTGCCCCAGCCCGCTGTTCACCGTGCCGGAGTGGCCGTGACCGCCGAGCACGAGCAACCGCCCAGTGGCGTCAGTTTTGATGTCGCCGAGTGTCTCGATCGCATGTGGCTGCAACGGCGGTGGAAACATCGGCGCGTAGAGATCGGTGTGGCGATCGAAAGACGCACTGCGGTTGCTGGTGCAGTTGACGACGCGAGGCCCCGGATCGATGATCAACTGCTGGCGAGCCTCCGGATCGGTGACGTCGGCGTTGCGTCTCGGGTGGTTTGGGCTATAGCCGCGCTCGCCTGCGAGCGCGTCGAACTCATACCAGACGGCTTTCTTGTTAGCCAGGTAGACTTGCCACTCAATGTCGACCAGCACGCCGTGATTGCCGCCACCCCTGATGGGGTCGCCAATCTTGAGCGGCCGACCAGCGGGACTGTCGTCGTCGTACACATACAGCTGGAAGCGTGCTGCCTGGCGCTTGATGCGCCCCTGTGCATCCTTGAACTGCTTGATGGTGACCTCGGACTGGCCGTCCGGTGACAGCAGGGGATTACCTTGTTGGTCACAGGCAATTGGTAAGGCTGCCGGTTTTTCGGGAGAGATACAGAACTCGTCGGGGCTGTTGCCCAACCGGGCGATGCCGATGCCGGGGTGAATACGGTAGACCGGCACAGTGTCACTATATGTTTCCATGCAGTCCTCTCAGTCAAGGAAATTCAGGGAAACACCTTCGAGCCGCAGCAGCTCGTTGTCTTCCTGGTAATCCACACCGATGACGACCAGAGTGATCTGGAGCGCAGTCGCGCCGCTGTCAAGCAGACGCTTGGCGCACTTGGTGACGTGGATGCGATGATTGCGCGGCGTGTTGTGATGACGCGGGCGCAGGTCGTATTCGCGCCGCCGCAGGGGCGGGACGTCGCAGTGGCCCGGCCCGCCGTAGCAGTCGCCGTGACCAAAGATCGCCAGGTAGCCGGCGTAGTGCGCGTCTTCAATGGACGTGTTGGCGTTCGCGTCCGGCAAATTGAGAAAAACCCGGATAAAGCACGAACGCGGCAGCTGCGGGACACGGTGCAGCCGGACTTCGGCCTCACGGAAAGCGCTGCGCACGTTTTCGGGCACATCGATCGGCTTCGATACGAAGCGCCCAACCGGGGCTTCCACTCCGACCGGGACAATGCACGTGCTCTTGACATACTCGTAGCCGAAGCGATGGATATCTAGCGTGTCGCGCGTGGTGTAGCTCCAGGGGGTGAGCACCGCATCCAGATCAGCCGGATGCGAGTCGGGACGTCGTTGCTGCCACTCCCACCAGAGCCGATCCACATTGACGTGTACCGACCAGAAGATGGGATCATAGGACGCCGTCAGGTTGCTGAACATATCCCCGAACGGCGGCTGGCTGTATAGGTCTTCGCGCTTGTGGAACTTGCGGCCAGCCACCTGCACAGCCCGGTTGCGGTCTTGCGGTATGGGCACCTGTCCCTGCACTGGAGCTGGTGCCGGTGGCTTGTATGGGTTCTTGCCTCCGGTCCAGATATGAATGGTATTATGCGGATTCTGATCGAGGAATCCGAAGGCGTCATTATAGAGGCTGCCGCCACCGAAATCCCTGAAGGTGCGCAGGCTCAGAATCTGTTCGATATCATCGGCGGTTGGGTAGTGGTAATGGATCTGCTGGTTGATGGTTGAGTCCCCGAACTCGCCAGGGTAGCGTAAAGGATACCACAGCGCGTTGGCGTCGAGCAGCGCATCGATGAAGCGGTTACGGTATTCGCCCGTGGTATATGGCTCCTCGCCTATGCGTGCCGCGACGGCGGTGAAAAAGCAGCTCAAGGTGGCGAAGTGTACACCAACCATATCGTGTAATGGGGCAGTTGGAATGCCATGTTTGCCGAGGAACGTGAGCGAATCATTGGTCAGATACGCCTGCAAGGCCATTGGAATGATCCAACCTTTATCCGGTTGCGACGGTCTATACTGGGGCATAGTCCAGTCCCAGTAGGGCATGGTCACATCCGGGCAATGGTCTTGCAGCGCCTGCTCGAATTCGTAGAGGTAGACGCGGTGCCACGGCAAGAAGCGCTCCCAGCCGTGTTGGCAGTGGTTCTGGTGTATCAGCGCCAAATTATTGTAGCTGCGGCTGTCTTCCGGCCATTTATTCAACTCGTACAGCTCGCGCATGGCAAAGCGCAGCTTCTCCAATTGCGCCTCGTCCATGCAGTCGAGATTCATGCGTTGCTTCAGTTCGCCGCGCTGAAACTGATATTCGTTGGGGGCGCCCCGGTAAGGCCCATACTCCATCTGTTGCAGCTCAACGACGGGGCCGATGGCCACGCGGGTCGTCTGGGGCGTTTCTATAGCGACCAGAGCATAGTCGCCGATTTCGTGATCCCCGGCCGGGCAGCCATCGTCTATCCAGTCGCTGATGAACTGCGTATCTTCTGCAGTGACGGGCTGGCCTGACCACGGCAGGGGCGGGAACCTGGAGCCATCAAACGGCGCCTCCCCACGCAACCCACGCACCAGTGCGGAGCGTGCGCCACGCCCCGGTGGCGCCGGCATTGTCGCTGCGTGATCGGCACAGCACGACGGGGCGACCTCCTGTTCGGGTGCGATCAGGCGTACGCCATACAAGCGCGCCTCAAGCAACTTCTCGCGCGGATACTCCCACAACCGTTGTCCACCGTATGCGGCGGCATGCCCGTCGGCAGCCTCACGTAGGATGTACTGAACACGTTCAAAGCGTGTTCTCACCGTGACATTCTGTGCGGCCATAGCCCATGCCCTCCGGAGGGAAACCATGCAGACGTTCTTCATCTCATCAGAGCGGTTTTCATGCGAGTGTACGCCATACAGCCAGCCCACTGGATGCCTGCGAAAGCGGGAATCCAGAAGCCGTACATGCCCTGGCCAACCGATTTAGTGATGCGCATATGGAGGCCGGTCTAAAACGACCTTCACCAGTTGCATCATGC
Organism: uncultured Nitrospinota bacterium; assembly: GCA_963707985.1. Lineage (GTDB taxonomy): Bacteria > Tectomicrobia > Entotheonellia > J063 > CAVPRW01 > CAVPRW01. The sequence continues at coordinate 28,046 of CAVPRW010000013.1, forward strand.
CGCGGTCTTCGTGGATGAGGATATGGCAGTGCAGCACGTACGTTCCCGTGAAATCCACGAATCGGCTACGCATCTTGAAATATCCTGGGATGGTCTCGGTACACGTAATCGTCTGATCCTTAGCTGTCTTGCACTGCACGTATGGCCGAATCGCCGCAGGACACTGGTTCACATCGCGATTGCACTCGGTCGTCACGTCGTACTGCTTGCTCGTCGGTATGGCGAACGTGTCCCACCAGGCAAAGGGCGCCGTGAGAGGCGTGCAGGGCTTCCACGTTTGCGGGTTCAGGTGATCCACATAACACGGCTTGTCCCGGTCACTGGTGTTCTCGGCGTTCGGCTCAAAGACTTCGGTGATCTGGAACGGGTTGACGTGGATGTGGAACGGATGCGCCTTGTCGTTGGCCTCGTTCGAGATCTTCCACTCTTCGGCGCTGTTCAGCCGCATCACCTGGCTGTATACTTCCTGGTCAAACGTCTGACCATCGATCTTGTTATGCGCTGCGCCGAAGTCCACTTCGCGCCGGATGCGGAGGTCCGACTCGGCAATGTCGGCGAGAAATGCCGGGAATGCAGGGAAATCGGCTTCGTTCTGGATGAAATCCTGTGCCGGACTGATGGCCAGGCCTTCGACACTCACCGTGAGTAGCGTGATGGGCGGGTCCGGCGTGAATCCTGCCGTCGGATCGAGGGGCAGGCCGGCGTTCGGCTGAACGGTGAGCGTGTACCGGCCCGGCTGGACCGGGGCCTTCACCAGCAGATCGGCGCGGTTGGCCGGTGCCAGATTGATCATGCGGTTTATAGCACCAAAGGTGCTGTAGTTCTTATAGGCAAGCTGCACGCCGTCTTGTGCAATCTGCCGCCAGGCCAGACCTCCCTGCGGAGCAAATCCCTGCAGCTGCACTGCGTCGCGGAAGGCGCCATTCACTATTCGCCAGAGCTGCACTTCGCCGGGTCGCATCTTCACGACTGGATTCAGCCGGCCGTTCACTGAGAGCTGAGGCTTAGGTATCGAATTGGGTCCCTTGAAATCGGGGGATTTGGTCAAAGGATTGAGCACAGGAAACGGCGTGGATGACAGTTGCTGGATCATCAGTACCTGATCGCGGAAGCCCTGGCCGTAGAACTTGCGCAGGTCGACGTCGTACTGGCCTTCGATGACGAAGGCGCCGGTCATGCCGTTGGCGACGTTCAGGGCTGTGGACCCATGTTTGTGGGCGTGATACCAGTGTGTACCCGGCGACTGCCCCATGACGTTGCTTTTGCTATCGGCCAGCCTGAAGCAATACGGATAGGCCCCGATCTGATACTGCGGCCACACACCCTGTTGGATCTGCTCCCAATTCTCTGGCCACAGCTGCATGTCACGCGGGAGCGTGCCTGGTTTTCCCCTATACGGCGCGGTTTTATCGAACTCCTTGAGCAAGCGCTCCTGATCGGCGCGCCAGGCGGCGGGCAGCTGTTGCCATTTGGTAGGCGTTCCGCGCTTTTCGCAGGCGCTGAAAATTTGCGCGAACATTTTATCGACGAAGGCGTCATTCGGCCGGATGATCTTGCCGTTAGGCCCGCTTCTGAGCGCGGGCCGGATGAAGAGTAGGATGTTGTCGCCTGTGGTGTCGGGCGTCGTATGGGTGCCGTGGAAATGGAGGTTCGACGTGCTCGATCCGTGCAAGCAGTTCGGCGTCTTATCGCCGGTCTGGCCGGGGTAGAGCTGGTTGTTCGGGGCTGGCTTGTCCGTGTACACTTCGTCGCAGCCCGTGGTATTCTTCGGGTCGTTATAGCTCTGATCGAGCGAGTAGGCAAACGCCTGCGTGTCGACGCGATTCAAAAATTTGATTTGAATCAGATCTCCAACTCTGGCACGTAGCGTGGGACCCGGAATCGGCTCGCCTGTCGAGAAAGCCGGGTCTTCGGGGCCCGGTTTGAGCAGGTTGCGCCCTTTGAAATACCTGAGATCCTGCGGGACGCAGCGCGTGTCGCCTGCTGAACCCCACAACGTTCGTTTGCCGCTGGTCAGAGTGACCTCCGCCCTGAGGCGTCCGTTCTCGCTCCTGATCTCCGGGATGGTGATCAAGTCCTGGCCCGGCTGGCAGGTATTCGACGCCGTCTGTGCCATCGCCTGCCGGCTGAGCGCCAGCGCCATATAGATCAGCAGGCCAACCAGAATCACGTATGCAGCAGACTCATGCCGTTTCATAGCTATGACCTCACTGTTGTGCCAGAGGCGGATCAACTGACCACGATGGTTCCTGTTTCACCTGGATGAAGCGAGCAGATGTAACTGATCGTTCCCGGCGTACCAGGCGCAAACCCTGGTGACGTCGATTTGGCGGCAATCTGGTTGGTCATGAACACATAGGTCTGGTTTACCGGGGTGGGGAAATGGGCGACCGTGTCGTCGTTGCTCCAGATGATCTGATCGCCCACCTGGATCTGCGGCGATTGATCGAATTCGAAGATGGCAGGCCCGGGAGGGTTCGGATTCTGCCTGATGTTGATTCTCCATGTGAACGGCATGCGTGGTTCCTCCTTGGTCTTATGATGTGCAGCTCGTGGCGGCAGCGCCACTACAGCGACTCCGGGCCAGCATCGACGGAGCCGGTCTAGAATGCGGTGCATACGCAATCATCGGGGAAATCGCTGAACCCGGTTCGAACAAGGAACGGACAGGCGAAAGACCTCTCATCACCGTACTCATACGAAAGGCCTGCTCTCTCGCCTTGGTGATAGACAGGATTGAAGCGTCCTCCAGAAAGCGACAAAGGCTTCCCCGTGGTAACTCGCCACCCGCCACCGGAAGACCACCACCGGTCTCAATTCATAGCATGCCAATGGATTATCGATCGCTATAAATAATGGTACCGACATGCTCGCCCCTGAGGGCGGCGATGATCCGTTCAGGGACCCGTCCATTGATCACCTGAAACTGCTTCAGGAGGCGGGCATGGTCAAGCAAATCGAGCAAGATCCGTTCGAACGGCAAGGTCTCCAGGTGGCGCTGCCTCAATTCAGTGACGGAGATGTCGCGTATGAACGTGGCTGCCGGGTGGACCTTGGGGTCCTGGTCGTAGAGCCCATCCACATCCTTGACCAGGGTGAGGCTCTGGCAACCGAAACATTCGGCCAGCAGGAAGGCGCCCGCGTCGCTGCCATGCGGGGGGATTCGCCCAAGGCTGGGAGGATGCTCCCAGAGCGAGTAGGGCGGCACCCCGGCGAAAATCACCCCCGGGACCGTGCGGATGAACAGCGGCAGGAGATGCCCGAACAGGTCGGGCGGGATCGCCACGACCCCATAGGGTGCGAGCAGGGTGCCGAGGATATGCGCATTCCCGAGGGCGTCAGCCTTGGCCAGCTCAGCCAGCACCCCGGCTGGCATCCCCAGGTCAATCCCGATGGCGAAGACGTGCCGGCTCCTGGCCCCACCCCCAGTGCCAAGAATGAGCTTGTGTGACGCCAGACACGTCACGAGGGCTTCGACCACGGGGTAGGTCACCACACGCCCCGCGTCAAGCACGGAGCGCCCGCCGATCTTGATCACGTGTGCATCAGGTAACATGCGAAAGACCGGCACTTCGGTCGCTCGCTGGACCTCTTTATCGAGCAGGCTCTCCCGCATCAGCAGAGAGTCCAGATGGTGACGCGTGTCTTCGCGCGGTACCGGAGGAGACATGGCTCGTGTCACTCCTTCTCGCTGTGAGTCGGCGGACATGGACGACTATTGGTCATGTCGTGCTGGCCGAGAGGCTCTACCATCGCCCCGATCAAGGAAAAGACTGCGGCATGCCCGCGGGCGCTACCACTCTGGCCAGCAATGGTGATCACGTGGGCCCCGGGCAGAATCTGCATGGGCGGTTCGCGTCCAGTCGCCTGCAGCACCCGTACAGCGCTCAGCGAGCCCGTGATCACGGCGGAGCCCAGGGCCGACAGGAGCGCATGCTTCATCGCCTGTCAACTCCATAAGACGACGAAGGGGAGAATGTACTGCAGGATGTCCATGCCCTCGGACACAACTACTGACCCTCTGGCCGGTGTGAGCTATGCATGGTAACAACGGTATTCTTCAGACCAACTTCCTCTCGTCAGCAATAACACGTCGGACCTGCTCGTGGATTTGGCCACTCCCATCATACACGTGCCCTTAGAGCTGTCAAGATGCAGACTAATCTCCGAGATCAAGTCGTCAAACGCGGCAAAACGCGCACCGGTATAGAGCGCTCCTTCCAACGTCGGATCAAACTTACAAGCCTGCAGGGAACTACGTTTGGCAGGATGTAATCGCGATCCCGCCGTCAAAACTTGACAGCAAGGGGAAGGTTGTTGACCGTCAACGTGACCCTGGATACGTCCAGATACGCCACCGCTTCCAGGCTCATCGGAAGGAAACACCTTACCGAACATTTTCCAGCGCTTGCTCCGGGGAGGCAAAACACGAAGATGGCTTAGGCCAGCAGCTGGCGTTGTATCAGACGTGTGACAACTTTAGGCTGATACAATCTCGGCTCCGGCAAGCCTTATAGTCGACCTGTTGGACAAGGAAACACGTTGATGGGTTTTTGATCTGAGCGGCAAAATTCAGCACTAAGCTTGATTTGGATATGATCTGCCAGTTGCGCACCATACCTGAGCTCGCGCTCGGCGATTTGCATGTCACCAACGACAAAGCCACGCTCGGCAGGCACTGCATAGCTGGCGCGTAGTGTGGCAGTTCTTGTCCCGCATTCCACCGAACGAGCCCAAGCGGCTGACAGGCTCTGCCCACAAGGGTCTGTAGAGAGGAGGGGCCGCTCTGGAGTCGGCTCCTCGACAGGAGGGACCGCCACCGGGGCCGCGGGGGACCCTACGGCGTCTGCATGTCCGACTGGCGGAACCCGGTCAGCCCCATCTGCTGAGCGCCGGGAATCTAATGCGGTGCTATTCTATTCGGCGTGCCACTTGGGCTCGTACCAGCGGGATCAGCTCACGCCCGTATTCCACGGCATCCTGGAGGGGATTGAAGCCACGGATCAGCAGGGTGGAGGCACCGGCATCATAGTAATCGAGGAGCGCTTCACACACTTGCTCCGGGGTGCCAACCAGGGCAGACGTATTGCCGGCCGCGCCCGTGGCTGAGGCGATCGGCATCCAAAGGCGCTTGTCATGCACGTCGCTCTGGGCCGCAAAAGCGAGGAGCCGCTGCGATCCTACGGCTTTCGGCTGCTGCGCCATGGGCGTTGAGGGGCTGCGCGTTTGGACCTGGGCCAGGATGCTCCGTGCGCGCTCCCAGGCCTCCGCTTCTGTGGCCCCAAGAATGGGCCTGACGGAGACGCTGAAGCGCGGGCTGCGGCCATACGGGCGCGCCGCGGTACGTACGGCCGCGATACGCTCTTTCACCGCTGCGACCGGCTCACCCCAGAAGGCATAAACGTCACAGTGCTTTGCTCCTGCAGCCACGGCAGCCTCTGAGGCACCGCTCTGCAACGGCGATTTACAGACCAATACCGTGGTGCGTATTATGTCAGGGCCACGATTCCAGCGGTCACGAAGATATTGAGCAGAGCTAGCGGCAGCAGCACCTTCCAGCCCAAAAGCATCAGTTGGTCGTAGCGGAAGCGAGGGATGGTCCAGCGCACCCAAACGAAGAGAAAGAGGAGGACAGCAACTTTGATGGCGAACGCGAAGATCTCCAGGAGGCTGAGCCACCAGGGCGAAGGATCGAGTGTGGAGATAAAGGGAATCATCCAGCCCCCGAAGAAAATCGTCACGACCAAGGCTGAAGCTGTGATCATGTTGGCATATTCGGCCATAAAAAACATGGCGAACTTCATGCCCGCGTATTCAGTATGATAACCTGCCACCAGCTCGGTCTCAGCCTCTGGCAAATCAAAGGGCAAGCGGTTGGTTTCAGCGAACACCGCCACCAGGAAAATGAAGAAGCCCAGCGGCTGTTTCACCACGTTCCACAGGCCATGCTGGGCGTATACCATCTCCCGCAGGCTCAGCGAACCCGTGAGCAGCACCACACCGACGATGGACAGTCCCAGCGCCAGCTCGTAGCTGATCATTTGCGCCGACGAACGTAAGCCACCCAGCAGCGAATACTTATTATTCGAGGACCACCCCGCCAACACAATGCCATATACACCCAGCGAGGAGAGCGCCAGAACGTAGAGCACACCGATGTTGACATCAGTGATGACCAGCGGGATCTCCCACCCGAAGATGCTGAGCGTGCCGCCAAAGGGAATCACCGCAAACGTGATCAGGGCGGGTATGAGTGAGAGGGCGGGGGCGATGATGAAGACTCGTCGATCCACTTGCCCGGGGATGAGATCTTCTTTGTGAATAAATTTGATGGCGTCAGCGAGCGGCTGGAGCAAACCATACGGGCCGACCCGGTTAGGCCCCAGCCGGTCTTGAATGAAGGCGCTGATCCGGCGCTCGACCCAGACTAATAAGGTCACCACAGCCATGACGGCGTTGAAGACAACAGCGATTTTCAGCAATGTGATCAGCAGTCCTACCAGCGTCATGAGAGGCCTTTGTGCCGGTTAGTCGATGGCGATCCCCAAGCTCCCCACTTTTTCATAGGTGATCCCGGTGTACGCCGCGATCTCACGTCCAATCTCTTCCGTGACCGTCGCAGCTGAAGTGAAGGGCCACGAGGCGCCGAGACGGTTGGCAAGCGCACAGAAGATCTCCCAGTCCGGTTTGCTGAGCCCAAAGGGTTTCAGAGCGCGGCGGACGCGCTGCACTCGTCGGCGATAATTGGTGAACGTGCCCTCCTTCTCGGCAAAGCTGGTACCGGGGAGCACCACGTGCGCCAGCTTGGTGGTTTCGGTCGGGAGGATATCCTGCACGATGAGGAGATCGAGTTGACCTAGTACCTCACGCCACTCCGGATCGGCGGCAAGGTCCTCTTGCACGACGTAGAGTCCCTTGATCGTACCCACCCGGATGCCTTCGCGAATGCCCGACAGGTCGAGCCCACCCGGACCCGGTCGGCAGTCGAGGTCGACCACACCACGCGCGTTCGGCGCTTTATCCCGGCGAATGAGGAAATTGTCTTCATCGCCATCGGGCGGCGGTGGAACATCGAGATGGGGTGACCCGATGATGTCGCGCACCAGCCGCCGGAACAGCAAAAGATCCTCATTGGTCGACTTCGTCGAGCCAATGCCTGCCAGTGCCTCGGACCCATGTGCCTGTTTCAGCGCTTGCACGGCTTCGGCACACCAGTGCAGCGCCTCATCCCATGAGGTTGGAGTATACTGCTCACCATGGCGTACCAGCGGGCTCTTGAGGCGGTCATCGCGATTGACATCCTCGAAGCCAAAGCGGCCAGCATCACACATCCAGTGTTCGTTGACGTCGTCATTAATGCGCGGCCGCAGACGTTGAATCTTATTCTGGTAGACATCTACCCAGATGTTGCAGCCGTTGCTACAGCCGGGGCAAATGCTTTCGGTTGGCTGCAGAAACCAGACGCGGGCCCGGAACCGGAACTCACGGGTGGTGAGTGCACCAACCGGACAGATGTCGACGACGTTGGCGGAATATTTGTTACGCAGCTCCTGGCCGGGGAAGACGTCGATGACTTGGCGGTCACCACGGTTGAAGATCCCCAGCTCCTCCTCCCCCACGACATCACGGCAGAACCGCACACAGCGGGTGCAGACGATACAACGCTCGGCGTCGAAAAGGACATGGGGGCCAAGCGGCACCTTCTTTGGCTTGTGGACCTTCTCTTCGATGAACCGACTCTCACCAGGGCCGTAGTCGTGGGTGTACTCCTGCAAGACACACTCACCGGCTTGATCGCAGATCGGGCAATCTAGAGGGTGGTTGATCAGGATAAACTCCAGCACACCTTTACGAACCTTCTCGATCTCAGGGGTGTTGGTGGCGACGACCATGCCATCGGTCACAACTGTCGAGCAGGCAGGGACTGGTTTGGGGATCTTCTCCACCTTCACCAGGCACATGCGGCAGTTGGCTTCTACCTGCAGCTTCGGATGATAGCAGAAATATGGGATCTCGATCCCCAGCCGCTCGGCAGCCTGGATGAGGTTTGTCCCTGCTTCTACCGTGATCTCGTGATCATCGATCTTCACCGTCGGCATACGCTCATCCTCAACTCTGGCTCTTGCCTCGAATGTCCCCCTTACGCCACAGCTTACTGATAAACGGCGGCGGTGACTGCTGCAACGTGCGCACGTTGTCGCGAGGGTCCACTTCGACCTCCGGGCCTAACGTTGGGAAATCCTTACGCAGCGGGTGTCCGGGGTAATCATCCGGCATGTATATGCGCCGTAGGTCAGGATGATCCGCAAATTGGATGCCGAGCATATCGAAGGCTTCACGCTCGTGCCAATTAGCCGTGCTCCAGACAGACGTTACCGACGGGACGATGGCATCGCTCTCAGCCACCCGCACTTTCAGGCGCAAGCGGCGATTATAGGGGACCGAGTACAGGTGATAGACCACCTCGAAACGCGGCTCTCGCCCGAGATAATCCACCCCTCCCATATCCATGAGCAGATCGTAGCGGAAATCCGGATCATCCTTTAACCATCGGCAAATATTTACGATCTGCTCGCGGTTGACGACCAGCGCCACCTCCCCATGAGCCTCAGAAACTTCCTGTACCGCGTCCGCGAAACGTCCAATGAGCTTTTCAGCGACCGGTATGTCACTCATCATGGCCTTAGGACATCACGCTCTGGAGCTTATCGACGATCACCTTTTTCGGCACGGCCCCAATGATGCGTTCTGCCGGCTTACCGTCCTTGAACACCAGTAGAGTTGGGATACTTTGGACGCCATACGCCACAGCCGTGCGGGGATTATCGTCGACGTCCAGCTTCATCACTTTAATCTTGCCTTCATAGTCGCCGGCAATCTCCTCAACGACGGGCGCAACGGCACGGCATGGACCACACCACACGGCCCAAAAGTCCACCAAGACCGGTTGCGTCGATTGCAACACTTCTTGCTCAAATGTGCTGTCAGTCACTTCAATGGCTTTTGCCATGATCGCTAGCCTCCTGTGCGATTTCACATGGTAAATCTGTTCTCGGTCACATGCTTAAGCCGTCGGCACCCTCCGAGCTCTTTTCGCTGAGCGAGTGCCCGATTCACAGCCGATCACGCATCGATGCGTCTTACACGAGGCCAATCCAGGCATCGACGACCAACACTCCACCGCGTAGGCAAAGAGGGGGTTCAGGTCGATCTGATACGGTTACGAATGCTGGTCCGCCGGGGGTGACAGCCTTGACTAACTGCCCTCCCAGAGCACCGAGATTGACCCCTCATGTCCCTCGGAGGTTCTGGGCTGTAACTGAGCGGCCTACACTCCGGAGGACGTCGACTCAGAGGCATCAAGTCCTCTGCCACCATACCATTTGCTAGCTCTGGCTGTCAAGGCGCCGAGGGACGCAGCGCCACACCGCCAGGCGATGGCAGCAGCAGCGGTTTACCCACACTCATTCCTTGCTCATTACCGGTCAGCTCTAGGGCCGCAGCAGTGCCCAGATAATTTTGCGATCGAGACCACTACAGGGTCCTTACCGTGACTCCAGGGATGGTAGCTCAGCTGACGCCGAAGAGGCATTCTCTAGAGGGCTACGCCATGCTACTACATCACTGGCGTTTCATTGCTGAGTCGCAGCCCACACGAGGATGACGCGATGCAAGCCTCCCACCTGCCGCTCCGCACGCATGGTCGGGGCAAGGGTCAGATCACCATATTGAATCTCCTGAAGGGGTAGAACTAGAGGCGCACAAAGCTGGATTTCCTCCACCATCGTCTCCTGAACGCTGCCTGATCCATCCATGCCTGCCCATGACAGCGGCCGAAGAGACAGGCGCCATGGCGCTCACTAACTCGGTAACAACAACGCTTCCTTTTATCTTGAGAGAAGAGGTAGGAATTAATCAAAGAGGAGTATTAGCTATGGCATCGTACACTGCCTTCGGTGTTAGGTCTACAAGCCAACCGACGAATCCCATGGTATTACTACCTTGGTTGCGGAATTACGGCGCCAGCCCCACGGGTGCGCATAGGCATGCTCCGAACATAGTCCGAAATGGGCGGCTTTGGACGATTCCGTACGGCATAGAAGCGATACTTATAACAGCGCTAGCGGCCGTCATCGCCCGTCTGTCGGCCCATCGCCCCGTGGTTGCCACGCTGGATACGACAGTCCCTGCCGCGGCGACCGACGGCAGCTCGCTGCGCTTGTCAGGCAGGCCCCGCCCCAGATGTGCCAGAATACTGCCTTTCGCTAGGTTAAGGCCTTCTAGGCGTACTTCACTGCACCACAAACCCACAGGCGCCATCTGTCTGGCCCGACTCGCCCGACCGCGGACGGACAAAGGTATTGACGCCGCCATCGGTACAGGCCACATCGGGGGTACCGCAGTCAAACCACGAGTCTTCAAACATATTGCCATCGGCGCTGTTGAACAAGACGCACGTGCCCGCGGGGTTAGAGAAGTGGACGCCCACAAATCGATTCTGCGAGGGAATAGCCGGGAAGATCCCTCGGAGCTGCCACAAGGTCTGCTCGGTTTTTCCGACGACGATCGTATTCCTGATGCTGCGGTCGTCAAAGATGACTGGCGTCAGATAGGCCTCGTTGCCTTCCAGGTAGCTGTCACTCACGTTCTTGAACCGGATCGACGTGGTGCCACCCATCGCGCGGTTGTACCACAGGATCTGCCCGCTGTTGTTCAGCGCGTAGATTTGCTCCAGCCGATTCTCCCAGCTATCGACATAGGCGATGATGTTCCGGTGCGCCCCCTCGCTGACGTGTATACCTTCATCGGCGTTGGCGTACACCCTCAGGTCTTGCACGTGGTTCCCGCTACCCACCAGGTTGACGCCATAGCCGACCCCATGCTGGCCATTGGCCCAGACCCAGGCTCCCTGCCCGTCAATGAGGTTGCCTGAGCCTTGGATACGGTACCCATAGTGAAAGCCGGTGACGCTGCAGTGGCGTACCACGGCGTTGGTCCCCACGGTGCGAATCCCCACGCTATCAGGACCGTAATAGTTGCCGGAGATGGTATGGCCTCCGCAGTCTAGGGTGACACCACTGCCGATGTTGATAGCCGTGGGCACGTTAGGGCAAGAGGCATTAACTGGCAGGACAAAGTTCGCCACGAGGGTATCGCCACACTGGCAATTGGCCCCGGTGCAATTTTTGGCCAGCGCCGTGGTCGCCGCTATGAGGATGCTCAAAATCCCCATCAAGATGAGTCGCATCGAGTGAATCCTCTGAATCCTCCAGTTCCGGGCAAGTGTCAGATGTTTGCAGCCATGGTAAATGACAGATGCAATCTAGGGGCCCCTGCATTTGACAGTTCAAACAGTGCGTTGTTTGAGTAATTCTTCTGCGATAGCCTTGCGAGTTGCTTCCAATTCCTGGACCTTGACCTCTGCCGGCGCAATGACTTTATCCCCTAGTGCGGCGATTAACCCCTCCAGGCTTTCGTCGCGGTAGACTTTCAGTACCCAGGAATATTTCCAGTAGTCCGGAAACATGGCGTAGGGGCGGGCCATACCTTCCATCACGGGCGGCACTGGGACTGCCAACGTTGGCACAATGGCTTCCAACTCTTTAGGAAGGCTACTAGGCTCTGTGCGATCGGCGATGATAAACCGCGCCATATGAGCCAAGGTCGAGATGGTCTCCGTGAGATCGCGGCTTGCCGGTTTCTCGAAATCAAATAAGATAGGCAGGTAGTTCCGGCGGCGCAGCTCGTCTCGAATCGCATCGAGCACAGCCTTCCGCTCCGGAGTAAAGCGGCCTAGGATCAGCACAGCCTTGGAGATGATGGTATCAATCTCACCGAAAGGTGTGATGACCATATCTGCTTGCCGTGCTCCTGCGAGATAGATAATCCACACAGAAATCCCATAAATTTGACGCCCCGTGAGATTCGCCCCCTCGAGTGTGGTCTGTACCAAGCGGGCGTTCTCAAGGTCCGCCCCGTGGTGGTCTGCCTGAAAGAGGTCTGCCTCGTAGAGGTTTGCCCCGCCGAGGTTTGCCGCGCCGAGCTTTGCCCCGTGGAAGTTTGCCCTGCGGAGGTTCGCCCCAAAAAGGTCAGGCGTTATATCACGATTTGCTTCTCGCCACTGATTCCAGGCTAGGATCCCTTGCTTCACCCGTCTGAGATGTATTTTACTCGCTACTGATCAGTCCTCCGCCACGCGCTGCCACGGGAACAACCGATAGGGCATTACTCCGCTGTAGGCATTACGGCCAATCTGCCACATTTCTCCGCGTGTCGCAAACTGCACCATGACTGACACTGCTGGGGAATGCACCACCCCCATCGGGTTCCGTCGAGATCGGCCCCTCCCATCAGAAGTTCCGGATGGCCGGCAACGCGATCGCAAAGAGATCGCTCAAATCCGTGGCCTGAGCGGCGTCTCCCAGAAACGGTGTCACGCCAAAGATGCGCTGGATGGTGCGCAGCGTTGAGCTATGCGTGTAGGGGATCGTGTTCGCATAGCCGTCGCCCTTGGCAAAAGGCGACAGCGCGATCATCCCGATCGGCTGACGACGCCTCCCTCAGAGGGATCGTACCCCACGAGCTCCCTCATCCCACGTGATGAAGAGGACCCCCCCTGTCTGGTATGCCCCAGAGGTGAGGATCTTCGGCACTTCCTGAGCAAGCCAGGTGTCCCCCGTGGGGATATCGCAGTCGTGCATGTCATGGCAGAGGTTTGGCGTGATGAAGTTATAGTGGGCGACGGTGTTCTGGACGAGATCCGTCGCCAGCTCGTGATACGGCCGCACATGAGCGATACAGTACGGAGAGTGAGGATTGTTGCCCTCGGTCACGTCAGTAAAATAGACCATCGGGTGATGCTTGGGTCGGTAGAGACCGGTCGGGGTCAGCGGGCACTCCGTCCCGCTGATGTCCTCTTGGTAGGATCTCCATGTCCACCCCGCCTGCGCCAAGCGTGTGACGAGATGGGCCGCCGTATGCTGGGAATGGACGCGCGGGAGGTCGTTATCGGTAATCCCGAACGCGGTCCCTGCCTCGAGCCATAAATAATTCGGGAGACTGGGAGAGAGCCCGGGGCTGTAGTACTGCTCGGCGTGTGACGCGCGTGGGAGCAGCTGCGTATTCATGTACGGCGCTTGCGGCTGGCCCTTGATATCCGCCCAATCCGTATTCTCCATAACGATGAGGAACACCGTCTGGATGGGACCCGAGTGCGGCGGTTCTCAGGGCAGGGCCCTGTCTGGCGGCCAGCGATGTCGCCCTGCATCTCTGTCAGGTCAGGAAACCGTTCAGCCTTGCCCGCGGCGTATCGATACTGCATGGCTACATTCTGGCCATCGACCCAGCCGAGTTCGCGTAGCCCCTGTTCGAACGCCTCGATGAAGGGCGAGGGGGTTCCGGGGGACCCAATCCAGAGAAACCCGACCCGGGGGACCTTCCCCGTCTGCTGCGCCGTCGTGTCGAACGACACCATGAGGAGGCTGGAGACTAGGGCGACGATAAACGTGCGGGTGAAAGTCGTCATCGCATCTCCTTTCAATGGAACTCATACAGATACCGGGCTGATCGCCCTGATTGGATTGTTGCACGCCAATGGTCGGGACCTGCGGCAGGCCATTGTTGATGGCCGCCCTCCTTATGACAGGAACGCGGACGCGGGGGGTGTATTCTACGCACAAGGTGCAAGGGCAGGACAGCAAAAAGGAAATGTGGAGGCGGGTCGTCTGTCCTGATGGCGTACAATGGCGGCTTCCGTCCCCCAACGCCGAAAAGGCGTATACCTCCGCATGTTGCAGATGAAACTATGCAAACCCATCTAGGCCATTCCCGGATACACCAAAATCGGTGGTTGCCTCTCGCTGGGGTATACTTTCCCTCTCGTAAGGGTCTGTCATCGTGGTCAACGCTGTTGTCGTACGAGGAGATGAGGCATGTGCTTGCACCCGCAATCCCTACCGTCGGTGCCAGAGGCCACGGCTGCCGCAGTGCACGCCGCCTTTCCCAAAGGCAACCTCTACGTGGCGCTCCGTACTGAGTTCGGCAGGCTCTATGATGACCAGCTCTTCGCCGATCTCTATCCGCCTCATGGGCGTCCCGTGGAAATCCCCCCCCTGGCGCTTGGCGTTAGTCATGGTCATGCAGTATATCGAAGGGCTGACCGACCGACAGGCCGCCGACGCTGTCCGCCGTTGCATCGACTGGAAATTTGCGCTCAGCCTCGAATTGACCGACCCTGGTTTCGATTTCACCCTCCTGCATCAACTCTTCCACCTGGCGAGAGCTCAAGGGATACGCCACATACCAACGCGCGCAGGTCAGGATGATGTCCTTCTCAACATGGGCCCCGTGAAGCTCACCATGAGCGCTCCCTCGCTCGTGTTGTCTCCCGCCGGATATCAAGGACAGATCATAGCCGAAATTACGAGCAAAGGAAATTTGCGACAGAACCCTGAGAGCCCCGAAAGCCAAAAATCGTCAGGACGATGGTAGTGACCATGGCCATACCCGCTATCGGCACCGGGTCTCGCTCCCCCAGACCAAAGAAGATTAGCAGTAAGACCATCAGCCAAACAACCCCAATGGACAGCCTCACCCAGAAGAATTTGTTCTGCAGCATGTCAATGACCTCCCCCATAGCCCTGTGGTCTAGCCTCGTTGTCTTAGCACGCACCAGATGCGCAGGTTACCACCTTTCCCTCAATGCCGGTAGCACGTGTTCCTTCTTCCGGGGAGGGTGCTGGAGAAATGCGTGATGTCTATTTTCCCACAAGATTCTATTTACTGCTCGGCCATTTCTTGTTTGCCCTTGCCTGATCCACAAGTGCGTTATTCCCGAATGGCCAAAGTCGACTTGGCACGATTCCGCGCAAAGCTGAGGGGGGGTATTCATGCAGTAGAGCCGAAAGTAATGCGCCTGGTGATTTAAAGTGCGCATATGAATCATGGAAAGCTGCTATAGAGGGAGAACACCCTTGAATCCATATACCAAAATGCCTCTGCGCAAGCTTGTCGAGAGTAGCTATCAACTCATCTTTGATTACATAAGCGCTTGAAATTGTGATTACTTCAAAGGTGTACTGCTCTCGTCACCCCCAGACTACTTTTGTAATTCCCTCACAATCGTGCAGCTGGACCTTGCCTTCTCGTCTCTCAGCGAGCTGAGGTTCCATCCTGTCGCCTAGTGTTGTGTTTTTATTCCATGGCTCCCGGAGCCGCATGGCGGGCGATCATCATTGGGAATTCTCCGTCCATCAGCCAATCGGGACAGCTGGGATACATGACACGAAGCCAGACGTTGGTGCGAGTGTCATGGGATGTGGAGGGTTGGTCAACGAGAAACCGTCACGCGGGGGAAGTGACTGCTTGGCTCTCTCCGGTTCTTCGCACGGCCTGTGGGCCCTATCAGATGTTCTCGGGCTGTGCTCAGGCAGCGTGGGCTCTTAAGCATTTTTGGTGAGAGGGTGCAGTGGCGGAGGGTCTCGATGTATCATAGATGGTTATGAGCCAAGCACTTCGAACGTTTCTCACGAATCTCCTCCCACCTGCCCGCTCCGTGCACCTCACCAGTGTGACCGTGGAGCCGGCATGCGTATGCCTCCAGCTGACGACCACGAGGGTTCAGGGTGTGCCATTACTGGCGTGAGAAGTCCTGGGGGAAGATGCGTAGGAGCTGCATCCTAGCCATCTTAGCGTTTCTGCTCTTGCTTGGAGCACAGTCAGGTGTAGAGGAGATCGTATTAGAAGTAGACGTTTCCAGCCCACTCGAGGAGACAGACAATGTCCACTGCGAGACAATATCTCCTCCTGCTCAGTGGTAGATGCCTGCCTTCACCAAGGGTCACCATGCGGGCCTTCTTTGTCGTCTGGCTTTACCTGATCCTTGGAACGCCCCTTGTGGCAAGCACAGGGCAAATCCCAGAAAGCTCTGGTGATCCCGTGGAAATTGTCCGGGAGTTTTACAATGCCATTGCACGGCGGGACTGTGCCAAGGCACGTGAGCTCAGCCCGAACTATCCACAGGAACGATGCCAGGCCCTCCAGGATATCGAGCTACGGAAGATTGCCCTGGTGGATGACGATGTGCAGCATCCTCGCGTCCACCTAGAGGTGGCCTATACGATCGAGGATGAGCAAGGACCACACCGGGAAGTCTTCATCGGTTATATGGCCCTACGCGTGCAGCAGGACCAGTGGGTGATCGAGAGTGACGCCTACACGAGTGATCGGCGTCCTCGCGTCTCTCCGCCGCAGAGATCCCAGATGGTAGTCGCTGATGCCCCGCAACCAGCTCCCGAGCTCTCCCCACAGCCTCTCTCCCGTGGTGACGACTTGAAAATTGGCTCCCAGGCAATCCTGACACGTTTGTGGACCCTGCAGCAACTGCAACACAATCCAAAGGAAGATCGACCCATTCAGCGTCTGCCCGTCCCCGATCAAATCCCTCCGAAGCGGCTCGCACCTGTGTGGACGCCCCTGTCACCTCCGTTGGCGGTGCACAGATCCATCCGCCGGGTCCAGGTCGCGTCCGATCGACAGCTCGTTGCCTTGACGTTTGATCTCTGTGAACGAGAGGGTGAGGTCACGAGCTACGATGCGCCGATCGTGAATTATCTTCGGACAAAGCATGTCCCTGCGACCTTTTTTGCCGGTGGCAAGTGGCTGAGGAACCATCCGGAGCGGGCCCAACAGCTGATGGCGGATCCCCTCTTTGAAGTGGGGAACCACAGTTGGACCCATGGCAATCTCCGAGTGGTCAGGGACCCACAGCGCCTAGATGATCAGATCCTCTGGACGCAGGCGCAGTACGAACTGCTCTGGGACGATCTCGCTGCCAAAGCCCGCAAGGAAGGCTTCGATGACGAGGAAATCACGAGAATTCCGCGTATCCCCCTGACCTTCCGATTTCCCTTTGGGACATGTAGCCCTGAGGCGTTAGGGGCTGTTGCGACCGCGGGACTTCCCGCTATTCAATGGGATGTGGTGAGTGGCGATCCATCTAGGCATCGGATGGCCTCCCAGATGGTGGAGGCCGTCCTGCGTCAGGTGAAACCCGGCTCGATTGTCATTTTTCATGCCAATGGCCGTGGATATGGGACAGCTGAGGCGTTGCCTCGTATCATTGTGGCGCTGGGAGAGCGTGGCTTCCAATTCGTCACGGTGAGTGCATTGCTCCAATTGGGTACTGCCGTTGCTGCCGACGAATGTTATGAACTGCGCCCTGGTGATAATCGGCGCTATGATAGGTTCATCAGAGAGGGCTACAGCAAATGACAGACACCCCCCCTTGGCTGCACCACGATATCTTCTGGATGCCTGTGAACTTCGAGTCATGCACAACACAGCAGAGGCTCGCTACCTGAGCCGCATACTGGCTGGCCTAGACCCCTGGCGCACCTTACGATATACCGCTGACGCCCTGGAGCGCTATTTGCTGCACCCGGATGCAGCCCTCTATCGCTATACGGTTGTGTCCCAGGACAAGATGATCGGCGTGGTCTGTGTCCGCTATCCGTGGCTTCGAGGGGCCTACTTGGAGCTCATCGGCCTCGAGGCCGCCTACCAAGGGTTGGGGGTAGGGGGTGCGCTCCTCCGTTGGCTCGAGGAGCAAGCGCGGCTCGAGTCCGACAATGTGTGGGTCTTAGTCTCAGCCTTCAATACGCGAGCCCGCATGTTCTACGCGCGGCATGGCTTCACAGAAATCGGTACCCTCAAAGATTTCGTCCAACCCGGCTACCATGAGATCCTGCTACGAAAGGTCTTACGATAAGGCCCTAGACGAACATCTGAGCTATGAGCCGCAAACTATCTGCCAGGCATTGTCGACCAACGCGTTGTAGTCCTATGATTTGCTTAGGGCAGATACGCCGTAAAGGTGTCGCAGAGGGAATGGCGCGCTGCCATCAGAGCGGTGCGGAGAAGACCTTTCGGGTGGATCGCATTCGGGAATATTGGCTCGACGAGGAGGGATCGTCTCTCTTGAGCAAGAGACGAGAGGCTTCCGATGCTTAATCGCCAAATTTTTCATTCACCACGGCAAAGATGGCGGTCCCGATCGCAATGACCGCTAAGGTGGCCAGGGAACGATACCATACATCACTTTTGGTAAAATCCCAGATGGCCAGGATACTGACGAACACACTGCCGACGATGCAGATGGAAATGGTCATAAATGAGAAGAGCTTGATGGTCCGTGGATTCAGAAATCCCTTGGGTCGATTCTCCCGTGTGGCGATTTCGCTGGGGTGATGCTCTGGCTCTTGCAGCACGGGTTCGCGATGCTCCTCTTGGTGTTCGGTCATGTCCTGGCCATCCTTTGCGGGCGGTGACGTGCTGGCGTTGCGTTCGGCTTTCAGTGCTTCGACGTCACGGTAACGCAGGCAACCGCGAAAGTAAAGCCACGCACCACGGCACGTGCAGCGTCTGATCGTCGTTAGTCCGTGCAGCTAGGGAAGAGACCACACGGCGCTGACGGAGGACTGTGCGAGAACACTCGTTGATACCAGGTGGTGAGTATAGGTGGCAACGATGTCTCGGAAAATCTCCCGTTCTTGCTAGAAGCCGCCCTGTCGGTGGCAGAAGTGTTGGGAGGCGAGGACGCACTGGACGAACATCACCTAAGAGTTCAGACGATCTTCGGGGATGGCGCGATCATTCAACGCGTGTGTCGCCTCCAGTAGGCGCGCTCCACCAATGCCTGCTGGCGGGGGGGTTGCATGTCCATAGGGTTGGTTCTCTTGGCCGTGTGGTGATCGGACAGACATCACGGAGACAGGATGTCTCGTCTCACACGGCACCCTCATCACCCTCCATGGCTGCCCAGTGGCCGCGCCGTTGGATGCCGCGCGCTTGCCTGGAGACGGACCACCGGGGAGGTCACCAGGTGCTCGTCCCAGAATCGCGGCTGCGTGTCCTCGTGGATATTCACCGGCTCGCCGTCACCGATCCATACGAAGATGACCTGATGCTGTTCGAACGTGAGGTAGGATTTCAGGCCCACCTTGCCGATCAGGGCGCTGTTCGCCTCGCTGAGGATCTCGACCAGCTTGCCATCGCGCCAGTCGTAGGTGAAGCCGTGAAACCAGCAGGTAAGGGTGTGCTCGGTGTAACATTCGGGGCGCACGGAGAAAGGGACACCGCAATCCGCGTGTACCAATGTTGGGTGGTTCGATTTAGATGGCGGTCAAAAGCGCCGCGCGCTGCTTTGCCCGGGTTAAGGCCACGTAGATGAGTTGCGGGGCTACCTCTCTTCTGTCCCCCTTCCCGACCGTCGTCCTCGTCACGATGACGTTCTGGAACTCCAACCCTTTCGCCCGGTGCATCGTGGCGAAGAGCAGACAGTTGTCCTCGGCTTTGACGCGTGTGTCCGCTTCGATCGACTCGACCTTATACCCGGCTGAGCGCAGGGCAGACATCAGCTGATCGCGCGCGGCCCTCGACTCCGCCATGATACACGTCGCACCCAGATCCGCCGCATCTGGCACTACCCCCCAGTCAGCCAGAATGGCCTTGACCCGTGTGACCAGGTCTTCCCGGAAAGCACACGACTCCATGATGGGTGCCGGGCCATGGGAGAGCGATTTGTAGCGCGAATTGTCGTCCGCCCCGTCGTTGAGGTCATCTACCTCTAGGCCCTCCAACAGGGCCACGGCTTGACGACGAATCTCGTCGGTGGTGCGG
Organism: uncultured Nitrospinota bacterium; assembly: GCA_963707985.1. Taxonomy (GTDB): domain Bacteria; phylum Tectomicrobia; class Entotheonellia; order J063; family CAVPRW01; genus CAVPRW01. The sequence goes on from CAVPRW010000013.1 coordinate 47,723, forward strand.
TAGTTGATATACAGCTTGCGGCCCCGGCCACGTATGTCGATACCGCTGCGACCCATCCCCGCCTTATTGCGGTCGTAGATGCGCTGGTGCCCATCACCGACGAAGAACAGGTCATTCTTGCCCGGCTCGATCAAGGCCCGGAGCAGACGCAACGCCTGGGGGCCGAAGTCCTGGGTTTCATCGACGACAATGGCTGAGTACGGATAATGCCTGTCCTTGGCGATGAGCTGCGCCGCATCGCGGTAGGCATCATCGACCTCCTTCAGACGACGGCTCGCCAGCTGGGCCCGGTACTCTTCGAATACCGGCCAGACCGCATCGCGCTTCGCCCGGGTCAGCATCACGCCCCGCCCCACCCGCCGCGCCGCGCGGTAGGCGTCAAGCGTTGCCACGCCCTGGGCGAGTACCACCTGCTCCAGTTCGGCGGCATAAAACTCGTCGTCGAGCCCGAGGGATGCGTCCTTGACCGCCAGCGCCAGGCTCCAGCACTCGGCCGCTTCGTTCTGCCGCCCATAGACAATGGTCTGTTCATAGCGCTTGCTGCGCAGGAAGCGTAGCACCCAGGCATCCAGGTTGCGCACTTCGATACGGCTCATGACGTCCCGCGCGCACAGCGTGTTGAGGTTCGTTTCGATATCGATGGCAAGGTTGCGGGTGAAGGTGGTGACCAGCACTTTCTTATCAGGAGGGGTCGCATGTTCTGCCAGCCATTTCGCCCGGTGCATGGCCAGGACCGTCTTGCCGGTGCCAGCACCGCCGAGCACACGGACTGGCCCCGAGCGCTCACCGATCGCCAGTTTCTTCTGGATGGGGTGCAGGAACACCCGCCACTGGGCCAATGGCGCGTTCATGATGGCGGTCAAGGCCTCGTCGTTGTCCACCACGACGAAGCGGGACTGCGATTCGGCGGTTTCGACGGAGCTGGCAAAGTCCTCGGTGTCGATCGGGCGATCCACCTGGGTTTCGCGTGCGGATAACACCTGGCTCACGGTGTCCCCGGCCGCCACCAGGAAGAGTCCTTCATAGGCCTCGATAGGCAACGCCTGTTGCAGGGCATCGAGTTCCGCTTCAGAGGTGATCTGTCGCACCCGGGCTAGCAGGTCTGCGGGCGTGCCGAGGCTCAGAAGGTCGGTGTCGGACAGGCCGCCGAACAATGGTTGACGCTCGACCGTGTCGCTGAGCGCCGGCCGCGTCGCAGTCGCTGCTGGCTGTGGCGGCGCTTGGACCTCCTCCAGCAGCACCACCTGCATGGCGCCGGTGACCGGGTTGATGGCCAGCTTGCGTTGCGCGGCCCAACGATAGGCCTGATCGTGGTGATCCACGTACAACAAAATATAGAGATCACTGCGGGGCGGCACGAAGACGATACCCCGCCAGTCTCCATCGATACGAACAGACTTCAAGTTCGCATCCCTGGCAGCTCGGATCGTTTCGTAGTTGAAGCCGCTGGCGGTGGGATCGGTCTGGAAGCGGATGGCCCATTTCAGTACCTTCCCCTGCACCGCGGCTGGGAGCCTGGCCAGGTTCAGTAAAAAATCTTGGGAGAGGGCGACTTTTGGCTTGAGGCTCATCGGTGTGCTCCCGCCGTATCGAGCTTCTGTTGCACGGCGACTTCCCAGCCCTCCTGGACCAGCACCGTGGTCCAACCCTGCGCCTGCCAGATGGACGCGGACTCCACCTGTGCCTCGGTCAGCACGACCACCTGGGCGGCCAGCCAGGCGGCCTCGGCTTCGGCATCGACCTCACCACGATCGTCGGCGTGCTCATATCCCACCTCGTCGGGTGGCGGTACATCGGCCTCCATGAGCGTTTGCATGCCAGCTTTGACCTCCGGCAGCACCCCGTTGAGCACGGTGGCCCAGGCCTGCGACGTCGCGTCGGTGAGATGCGTCCCCGCCGCGCGCGTCACTGCCAGCGTGATGTTCTCATAGTCGTCGTGTTGCAAGCCCTCCGTCGTGGCCAGCAGCACACCCGTCAGGGTCTGGAAGGTGTTGTACAGATGCAACCAGCGCCGCCAGCGAGTGTGCCGGGTGGCCTCGTCGGCAGGCTCCTCATCGTTGAGGACAAGGACGCCAGGGGCCTGCAGGCTCGGGTGCTGTGCCCGTGTACGAAGGCCGCTGGCCAACGGCAATACATGGCCGGCTCTGTACCATCCCGGCTGCACGAGATGGCATGGGGTTCCGAGACTTCCTGCGCCCAGCCTGGCAGCCGCTGCCACACGTCGCGCAGCCTAGTCTCTGCTCGGGCCGCGTCCGGTGAGCCCGGAGGCGCCACCATCAAGAAGGTGGCCCAGATGGCGTTCTTACGTGGCTGATCCATGGCCGGGTCCGCAGCATCGGCATCTGGCTTGCTCAACAGCGTCAACAACTGGGCCACGGCGTGGCGAGCGTAGGCCTGCGGCTCGGCCCTGGGGAGAGACGGCGGGGCCCACTCGCCAGCGTGATAGTTCATCGAGGTGAGCGGAGATTCCAGATCGGTGCTGAGCTCGCCGTCCAGGGCCGCCTTGACGTCGTCGCTGGTCACCGACCACACCCAGAAGCGCCCGCTGGCGACCAGGGCGCTACGCTTCTGCGCGTCCTCGCGTACCGATATCTCTGTGGTACGTCCAGCCGTCGCAGAACACCGCCATGGGACGACGGGATGACGACACCTTGCCCGGCCAGATGACGAAATCCGGCTTGCAGGCCACGCTGACGCCATCCGTGTCAGTCAGTTCGACCTGCGGCTCGATCCAGTAGCGCTGGCTGGCTACTTCCAGCAGGTATCCGGACTTGCCGTTGACGATGTCCTGCACCAGCTTGACCGTGGGCAGGCCCTCGCATCCGCTCAGGTGCCGCAGCGCCTCGATAAAGCGGGCCTCCAGCGCCGAATCGAAGTTGGGATTGATGAAGATGTCCGAAATCGTCGGCACCCGTTCTAACTGGTCTGTGGCGCTGACCAGCTCCGTGAGCACCTCTCGAGCCCGGTCGCGGGAGACCTGCTCCATGGCGCGCCCCTGCCGGTACTGGTACACACAGCGGTAGCAGCCGTCTTTCTCCGGGTCGAGGTTGCACGGGCAGCGCGTGATCGCCTCCAGAGCCTGCTTGAACACGTCGACCAGGGTCGTGGCGTCTTGGGCCAGCAGCTGGTGCAAATAGCCGGTGCCGCCGGGGACGGAGTCGTACAGCAGCACATAGGCGCGGCGTGGCCCGCCATCCCGGCCTGGCTCCTCCTGCGTGCCGATGCGCAGATGGTCCACCTTGCCGCCAAAGCGCTGCTTCAGGCCCAGTTGCAGCGCGGCGATGAAGGACTGCACGACTTCTTCATCGACCCCATGGGTGGTGTAGGGCACCAGGATGCGCAATGCCTCGGAGGAGAACTCCCGGTACAGATAGAGGCAGTCGACGATGCTCGCGGCATCGTGCGCATCGCGTTTGTCGCAGTCAAAGGCGTGCGCCTGCTCGGGCTCGCCGTCATCGGAGTGCCGAGGGGCCCCCTGCACCTTGCCGCAGTGCCGGCAGAGCCTGAACCCAGGGCGCGGGCTTTCCCGGTTGGCGACTTTGAAGTCCACCCCGGGCTTCCCCAGCTCACCAAAATTCACGTCACGGAAGGTCGCCTTGGCGATGAACTCAAAGCCAAACGGCAGATCCCTGGCCTTGAGCTGCCAGGCCTCCCGCACATCCGCGGCCTCGAAATCGACCAGCAGCTGGCGCAGGTAGAAGCGTGGCTCGCGGTCCTCGGCACTGTCGTCGATGCGCACCCTGGTGTCATCGCTATTGGCGATCGCCTGCCGGAAGCGCAGCAACTCACGGCGCTGCGCCTGATCGGCCCACATCGGGTCACCACAGCGTGGGCAGGCGACATGCGCATCGGGCTGCAGCATGAGGTTCTGCATGTGGTGGCACGACGGGCACAGGCGCCAGGTCTCGAGGCTCGCCAGCGCCATGTTGATCTGATCGATCTCGACCCGGCGCTGGTTGGCGTAGAAGCGGTTTTCGGGGGCAAACTCCGACAGCGCTGAGGCGGCCGGCCGTTCGTATTTGAACGCCGGCAGCGCAATGTAGCGGCCCTCCCCACGGTCTTCAGCGGTACGCCGTCGCCAGAGCACGGATTTGAGCTCGATACCGGCCTCCGGGAAGGCGTAGTTGGGGATCAGTCCACCGTTATCGGTGAGCGTGCGCAGCAGCTCGCGCCGGTTGAGCTCGCTGATCAGCGTCAGGGCGCTCTGGCGCTCCCGCTGCAGGCTGTCGATCTCGTGCTGCGTGGCTTCGTCTTGCGGCCTGGCTTTCAGGGTGTCGATCTGTTTCTTGAGTTGCAGGGCGCGCTTCCGGTACGCCTCCCGTTCTTTCAACAGTTCTTCGAGGACCTTGGAGAGCCGTACCCGCAGGCTGTCGACCTCGTCGGTGCCGCGCATGAAGTCGCGTAACCGCTGCTGCGTCTGGGCGTCGAGATCCGCGCCCAGCAGGTCGAGAAAAGCCTGGAGCAACTCCGGCTCGTGGGTCAGTACATGGTCGAGAAAGGTGAACGGAAAGCGGCTCGTGTCTCTTCGCGCCAGGGCGTCCAGGGCTCTGGAGGTCTCATCGGGCAGGGCGGTGACGGGGACGCCGCTGCCGACCCAGTCATCCAGGCAGAAGGCGAACAACTGGCGGCGCAGCACCTCGGCGGCGCGCAGAAACACGCCAGGCGGGGTCACCTCACCGGCCAGCATCTCCTGGGGTTGCTCGAAGAAGTACAGATCGTGCGGGCTGTTGCCATCGGCCAGCGTGGTGATCATGGCGTTGCCATCGCGGCGGCCGGCCCGGCCGACACGCTGCAGGAAGCTGGCCTGGTTGGGGGGCACGGCACAGAGTAGCACTGACGACAGGTCACCGATGTCCACGCCCATCTCCAGGGTCGGGGTGGCCGACAGCAGATTTTCGTACCACGGTTGCGGCGGCTCTGGCCTTGAAGCGCTGCTCCAGCGCTTCGCGCTCCTCGCGCTCCAGCAGGCCGGTGTGCTCCGCGGCAATGACGCGGCGCAGGTCGCCCTGGCTGAACCGGTCGGCCCACCATTCCGGCGCCTCGACCACCTCCCCGTAGTGCTCCTGTGGTGCGTCGAGGCAGGGCATGCCGATGAGGCGCTCTGCCACCTCGGCGGGGACGGTGAGCCGGCGACGCCCGGCGGTGGATTGCAGGCTGCGGGTGTGGGTGTGCAGGTCCAGGGCTTCGGGCGCCAGGGCGATCGAGTCGCCGTGACGGCTCGCGGTGCGTACGCACAGGCCCACCGCTTCCGCCACCTCGATGGCGGCGTGGTACAGCGGCTCGCAGATATGGCTCGGCAACAGTACGTCGCGTCCGAGCACCGTCTCCAGCCAGCGTTCCCACCAGGTGGTGCCGCGGGAACTGGTGAGGCGGTCGAAGTCCGCGTGCTGCCCCAGAGACAAAAACACCGGGCGCGGTGTGCGATCACTCATGCCAGGCATCCATTCACCCCGGCCCGCCGTGTTCACCAGCGTCCAGATCGTGCCCTCGCGCGCCAGGGTGGAGAGCTCGGGGTGTAGCACGCCGCCGCGCCGTCGCAGGTGCGTCAGCCAGCCCCACAGCCACTGGAACACGGTGGCCTCAGACAGTCCCCACAGCCCGAACGACTCGTGCAGCCGCGGCGTGAGCTGCTGGGCCGCCTGCTCGACCAGCGCCGTGCGCGGTGCCAGGGCCGCTTTGCCGATGCGCTCCAGATTGCGCCCGCGGTGGCTCAGGTAGGTGAACTCGGCCACCGCCTGCCAGGCCAGCCGCTTTTGTACGCGCTCTGGCAGCAGGCTGGAAGCCGGCAGGGCGCCGTGCACCAGCAGTTCCTGGGCCCAGTCCCGCTGCCAGGTCATGTTCGGCGCGATGAACTCGGCCACAAAGCGCTCGCGGTCCATATACAGCGGTGATCCAGGCTGGCGCCAAAGCTGCTCGAAGCGCTGCAGAAACAGTCCCAACGCAGCGACGGTGCGGCAGTGCAGTATCGAACGACCTTCGCGGAGACGGCGCAGCCGCTCCCTCTCCCTGTGGGAGAGGGTTGGGGTGAGGGGAGAGAGTGCTCTCTACCAGATAATCGATAGCCTGCGCCATGGCCATGCGCACCGTGTTGATGTATGTCCGCGCACCGAAGAAGCCCGCACGGTGCGCGGCATCCTGCACCGAGTCGGAGAAGGCGATCAGTTTCTTGTCGTCATTGAAAGGGCTGGCCCAGCTCTCCGCCACGACCTGGGCGCCCAGGGTGGCATTGCGGGCCCCCAGCAGGACCTGCCGGTCGCGCTGGCCACAGGCCGGGCAGGTGCTGTCGTGCCACGTCATGGTGACGTTGCCTCGGGTGCGGCTGCGCGTGCCGGTGGTACGAAAGACCGCCACCAGCTCGTCATGGCCGCAGGCCTGGCAGCCTCCCGGGTTGTGCTGCAGATTGCCACAGGCGCAGCACACGTGCTGTGGTACCCCTTCGACGTACGGCAGGGGCCAATCTTCCCCGGCATACAGGCGCACGGCCTCACTGCGCCCGCTGAACCAGGTGTTGTAGATCTCGTCCAGGCGGTTGGACAGCTTGCGGCTGGCCGGCGCCAGGCGCGACAGCCAGCCGGTGGTATGGCACTCGCTGCATTGAATCAGGGGCAGATACAAACCATCGGGCCTGGCCTTGAGGTCTTTGTCGGCGCGCAGCTCCACCTGGTCTGCGTTGGAGGTCACCTTGCCCACCATGCGGCGCAACTCACGCATCCACACCTGCAGCCGCAACGTCACCAGCGGCCCCTGCCCGCCTGGGGCCAGAGCCCAGGCCACCAGCGCCAGCAGGGCATCGAGCACCAGCCGGATGTGCGCGCCGCGCCGACTCCGGCAGCGGCCCCTGCATCTGCTGTTGCAGCTCCGGCAGGCTGATCACCCGGCCCTTGAGCAGCCTGATCAGATTGGCAAACAGTAGGTGTCGCTTGAGCATGGCTCCGAGGGTGATGCGGAACGCTCGATCGCTGACATCAGCGGGCACCGGCACCTCGGGGAAGAACACCGGCACCCAGGCCGCCAGGGCCGCTTCCGGGCTGGTGTACTGCGCCGGGTCCAGCACCGTGCCCAGGTCAGCGCGGGGTTGTAGCACGTGCTCGATGGGGGCATCACCCAGGAATTCGGCGGCGCTCAGTCGGCTCTCGGTGATCACCGCGGACTCGTCGAAGGGCACCCCAAACACCTGCCGGGCATACTCGCGCAGGGGCGCGGTATCGACCGTATCCCCCAGTGTGGCGGAGGTGCCGGTGCAGATCAGGTGGCCTGCAGGGGTGTGTAAGCGCGCCCGCAAGCGGCGCAGCAGCAGGGCGAGGTCCGTGCCCTGGGCGCCGTCAAAGGTGTGCAGTTCGTCGACCACCACGTAGCGCAGGGTGGTCGGGCCGTTGTGCTCCCACAATTGCCGGTCCCTGGGGCGGATGAGCAGGTAGTCGAGCATTTTATAATTGGTCAGCAGGATGTCGGGCGGATGCCGGCGCATGGTGTCGCGGTCGGTGATGACACTGTCGGCGGTCCATCAGCCTGCCCGATCCAGGGGCGCCGGCGTTGCCGCCGACAAACAGGCCGACGCGCAGCCCGTGGAAGGCCGGCGTGCTGGCGATGAAGCGGGCAAAGCGCCGCGCCTGGTCCATGGCCAGGGCGTTCATCGGGTAGATGACCAGCGCCTTGATGCCGCGCTCGCCGGCCTGACGCGCCCGCGCGCAGTGGTCCAGCATCGGGTAGACGAAGCATTCCGTTTTGCCGCTGCCGGTGCCGGTGGCGACCAGGGTGTGCGCCGCCAACCGATCGCTGGCCAGACGCTGCCAGGCCTCGCGCTGGTGTGTGTAGGCGGGGCATTCGGTCTGGAAGCCGCTGAAAAAATCCCGGCCGGCGCTGTCATGCCGGAAGGGCAGGCCGATCTGCAGGTACGGCCCTTTCATCCAGGCCGGTTCGTTGTCGACGAAGCGACGCATGACCCCATGGAAGAAGCCATCGGCTGGCTCGAAGCCGGTGATCAGGAACTGCTTGATGCCCTGTTGGATGTCGCGCGCTAGGAGTGAGGGGAGCATGGCTTATCCCTGGGGTTGCATGGTTGGAGGTCGTTCCCTACAAGCCTAATGCAAGACGCAACCGTTGATTGCCTTCGTGTATGAGCGACTGATCTCCCTCACCTAATACCTGCAGCACGAGGTCTTTGTGAAGTAAGGCTAATTTGTGCATTCTGAGCACGGAGCGACGCTTCCAGTCCTGTTTTCAGAAACGACGCATGCCCAGGTTCCAGAATGAAATCCGTGCGGAGAAGCTCCTCCGGCATGGCAGAGGAGATGAGCAGGCAGACCACGTCTTCCAGACGGGGTAGAAGATCGTCCTCCACTTCCGCTCGTTCTTGCGGCGTCATTTCCTCAAGTAGCTGCGCGAGCTTTGGGGACATAACGGCACCTCCTGTTTCACGGAATGAAAATCCGTCCAGTGCCCAAGTACTGCTCTATCTCCAGGCCAATTTCGACCAGGCGGACGACGCAGCGCTCGCGGTAGGATCTTTCCCTAAGGCGCTCCACCCTCCCAATCGTGATGACCGGCAGAGACGTCGGCGTGTTCTCCTCCCGAATGGTGTGTTCGAGCGAGTCCTCGTCGTTCATGTTGCGGTTGTGCGTGAGAAGCATCATGCCGTGGGTCTGTGCGAACCGCCACACCGTTCGATCACTGCTGTCCACTGGTAAGCCCACTCGGGCAAACGTGACCAATTGGAGGGAACAAAGCTCCAGCCAGCCTTCCGCCGCGAGACTGCCCCAGAGGATCAGAACCTGCCCTTCAATATCCTGGTCAACGAGAATCGTGTTCACTCCATGCCGAGCCTCGCCTTCACGGCTTGTAACTTGGCGCGCAGCTTTTCTTGCCCTGGTTTGGGAGGCGTATATGCCATTTGCTCGAGACGTTGACGATTCCGCGTGTCCCAATATTGTCGATTTTCCTCAGCGTGTTGGAGTACAGCGCGATATTCTTGCTCTACTTCATCACGGTGTGTCTCAATATAGTTCATCACATCGGTCATCTGCTTTTCAGTAAGACTGAACTCATCACGAATCAAATGCGGCGGCCATCCCGCTTCGAGGTAATCCATAATACTGTATAGTGTCAGCCGACGACCGGCTATCGATAACCCGCGGTTGGTGCGGACAACAGTCGGTTGTGGAGTTGCCTTTTCGGTCATAGATTTGCTCTCTTCCCTGGTCTATGCCGTGACCTTCGGATTAGAAATCTAATTCTGTCTCGCTCATTCGGGGTGAGCGAGTGCCTCTTGCACCGCTTGGGGATTATGGGCAATAACCTTCAGAAGCGTGCGAGCCGCGCGATCTGGAAAGAACCGACCTTGTTCCCAATCGCGCACGACTGACAGCGATAAGCCGAAGGTTTCAGCAAACTGTTTCTGAGAGAGATGTAACTTCTCTCGGATGGCTTTGATATTGGGCACGCGCTCAAACTGCGCTAACGGTTCCTCAGTTAGCGGTTGGGCATCCGGATCAGCGAAAGCGGCTGCTTCAACATCCGCGTCAGTCATGGCATCGAGACGTGCCCGTTGCTCAGGCGTTAAGGTCGGCTGGTGATCCGGACCAAGTTCAAATTTCATGATATTGTCTTCGTTCACGAGGGGTCACCTTCCGTGCCGAAATAAGACGTATACTGTCCCGACGATACGTAAACACCACCAAGAGCAGCAAGTTTTCTACTATCCCGATTGCCTGGTAGCGGGATTCCTCGGGAGATGAAGTAATTGGCCATCTAAAAACGCTCATCGCGTTCTGCAATCACGACATCCGCCATCGACCCAGGAATTTTCGAGAGCATCTGCTGTACGTCCCCTAAGCTGGGGACTTGCTCCCTTGCCTACTCGGCATACCACTGTCTCACGTCTTCGTCTTCGACGAATGCCGCCAGCTCCGCACCATTCTGCGGGAGAAGAAACATCAAATGCTGGCCTTCCCTCAGCTCCAGCTCCAACGGTGCAGCGGGACGAAAAACGCCATTGGTATAAATCACTTCGATGTGCTTTGCCATACGTCTCCATCCCGCCACCATCTGCATACGGCCTCGTGGTGGGTGTTTTTCTGCAGCTCATGCTTGCCCCGTTTGCAGACGGAACAAGGGACCACAGCACCTGCCCACCTCACCACAACACCTTGACCGGATAGTGTGCAAAGACCGGATCATGGCTGATGAGCGTTGCCTCTTCAGCATTGGCTTGGGCGATCAACAGCCGGTCGAAGGGATCCTTATGATGTGCGGGTAAGCCCTGCAAAGCCAAGACATCAGACCTGACCGGTGATGAGAAGGAAGGAGTGCGGGCAGAGCGCTTCTCATGCCGTTGCATGACGGTGTGGAGCAGCCGAAAAGGTGGTCGTAAATTCGCAATCAACATCTAACCTCCTCGGTTAAAATCCATCGGAGGACCGCCGACCAGCGGGCATTGACAAGTCCGATCTCTCTTAACCAAGGAGGTTGTGATGACCACATCGTACCGGAAATTCTTGGAGCGATCGCAGAAGGGCTTGCGTCGCATCTTACGTAAGCCGGCCTGGGATTTCAACCGGTTCCTCGCTGACCCGCGGCAGCGGAAGGGACGTCGGTGGCAGTTGCCGACCTTGATGCGGGCCTTGTTGTGTGGCTTCTTAACGAACCGAGGGAGTTTACGTGCGGTCGAGAGCTTGACCGAGTGTGGCTTTCACAAGCGCGTGCCCGACTCGACGCTCGACGATTTTGTGGGCAAGTGCTCGGGTGAGGTTGTGGCGGATTTGCGCCGACAACTGCACGCCCAAGTCCGCACGGACTGGCGCAGTAAAGCCCTCGAACCCGTGGGCTTGCCCTGTGGGGTGGTGGCCGTGGATAACAAGACCCTCTGGACGGGGCCCGTGGCGCAGGCCCACGATCCACAAGCACAAGTCGTGCATCCGAAAGACCGACCGGCCTATGCCCAGGTGAGAGCGGTGCGCGCGGTGCTGCTGTCCGCCGCATCCAAACCGGCCATCGATCAGGTCGTCATCCGCGCCACGACCAATGAGGGCGGGATGTTTCCGGAGGTCTTGCAGGAGCTGGAAGCGACCTATGCCGCGCTGATTGAGATCTACAGCCTGGATGCCGGGTTCTGTTCGCAAGCCAATGCACGGCTGATCGCGGCAGCACACAAAGGCTCTATCTTGGGGCTGAAGGGGCATCAGCCAGAGTTGTTCCGTGAAGCCGAGCGCGTGCTTGGGGTACAGACCCAACCGGAACAGAGCAGCACCTGGGAGTGCTATCAAGGTGAGCGGATCCGCGATCATCTCTATCGTACCACTGAGATGGAAGCTTATCTGGACTGGAGCCATCTCAAACAGGTCTGGAGAGTCGAAAAAGAGATTCGCCATGGCACGACCGGTCAGCGCGAACGCGAGCATCGTTACTATCTGACGAACCTGCACCTGGGACGGCTCAAACCGGAGCAGATCCTGAATGTGATCAGGGGACACTGGGCCATCGAGAACCATGGCAACTGGACGATGGATGTGATCTGGGATGAAGACAGCAAGGTGTGGTGTGGACAAGGCCTCGGCATACAGGTGCTGGGATTATTGCGCTTGATGGCCTACAACTTGGTGTCATGGTTGCGGTGTCGCTACTTGCACCAACGAGAACAGACCAGAGCCGAGAAGAGACGATGGCAGGAGTGTTGTGAGGTGCTGTTTCTGCTCATCTGCCACGCTGGTAGGGACCTCTTTCCGCATAAGCAGACGACCGCAGGCATCTGAAGCCGCCCGCTGGTCGGCGGTCATGGCTGATGGAATGGGGATCTTTGACAAGAACGCTGCAGCCACCTAACAGAGCGGACAGGCCATAGCCGCGCTGTGGTAGGGGAAGTGTCAGTGCGATCCGACACAGGATTAATAAAGGGGCCTTGGCTCCTCGGGGGTACCTCTACGCAATATGTTCTCCGGTAAGCCAAGACATGATTCAGATTGACAGGCAATATCTGGAGATTATTGGTTTGTTGCTGACGCTATTTGAAAAAACAGTTCCGCAATGATTCTTCACGGTCGCCCATACTAACTCGATCGGATTTAATTCAGGGTGGTGCACCGGCAGGAAAAGTACCTTATGTCCCTTTTCTTCAGCCAAAATCTCCACCATCGGCTTCTGATCACGATATCGATCCACCTCTTGCATAAGACGCGCTCGAAGCCATGGCTCTTCCCACGTGATCCCGTGATCCGTCAGCCATTTCTGAAGGACTGCCTTGCTCATCTGGCTTGGAACGATCGCGTCTCTCGAAACCATGTGAAAGGCACAGCGATCCAGGACAATCAGACTATGCGGCGGTAGATGCAGCAGTAACTGCTCTTTGAACCACTGCTGAAACATTTCCCAATCAAACTGACCATGATCATCACCCCGGCTCTTCTTTGATTCAAACGTCAGGAAAGCTCCCTCTATGAGAGCGTTTTCATGCATCGCATGAATAAAACACCAGCGTCGTCCTTTCCCACTCAGCCGCTCGACAAAATCATTTTCTGAAAACCAGGAATACTGCCCTCCATGATGGTGATGCAGAAAACTCTCATCGACATAGACGACACGGTATCTCTTGTCAGGGGAAAGTTGACGATTCTTTCTGATGGCATAGAGATAATCATGCCGTTGCTGGCGCACTGCCGCTTTCTCTCGCAGGGAGCGCGGTCGGTTTTTCGTTCGTAACCAACAAAACCCCATGCGGCTCAAGTGCCGTTGGACGGTTCTTGCATGACACGGAGTGTAAGTCAGCGCGCGCGCAAGAGAATGGGGCGCACGCCCCTTGTTCATCCCTTTTCATGGGGGGGCACCACCAACATCTTGAGCAAGTTCGAATTCATCTTTGAGCAGCGCATGCACATGCCTGGCATGACAGATCGTTCCTTGACGATGCTTTTCAAATACGCACTCACGAATCCGTCCTTCGGCGGGTACCGGAATGGCTGAGGGCTGTTGACGATTACCAGGAGATGTCAATACCGGCACCTGCCCCGTGTGCCTCACGGATGTTGCGATCGTCGCCACAAGACTGCGTGCAACACCTGTATACTTGCTGGTCAGACTATAGGGATCTTGCATCCGGGCGAAGGCGCCTTCTTGGTTCTCCTTTTCAACGGTTTCGAACACCTGTTGGACCATCCATTTTTCCTCATATGTCAGTGGTCTGCCTCGTTTCCGCGGACGTTCAAACCGTTGAAAAGTCGCATCATCCATATGCCAACCCTACTGAAAACATGAGGCCGTGGTGGTGACTTTAAACTATCTCAACAACATTCATGGGGTACCGTACCCGCTCTCCGCCTCGTCACACCACACATAGCACGACCCTGCCGCAAGCAGCGGAGAAGCGGACCCCCAGCGATTGAATACGCCACAGCAGGGAAGACAGAGTAAACGAAGTAGAGAAAAACCTCAATACTTCATTCTATTCTTTGCTGTCGGGGACAATAGTAATTACCTCTGCCAAGGGGAGATGTAGGTGTAGTTTATCCAGTTGCAGCTTAATTTGCATCTCCCAGGCACTGGCCACACTGAGGAGCAGAAGATTCGTCCGATCCTGACAGGCCGCTCGGGCGCGTGGAGAGAGCTGGTCCGGAGCACTGTCCCACCAGATGAAAGCATGCGTATCCAAGAGCACCTTCATGGCGCGCCTGTCCAGAATTCCTCAGGCAATGGTTCGTCGAAGTCCTCGCTGGTCCAGATGGCACCAGGGTGTAATCCGGCGACGCGCGGTGTGGTAGCTCCCCCCATGGGCACGATGCGTGCGAGTGGTGTACTGCCTTCCGTTAAGATAATTTCTGTCCCAGCGCTCACCAACGATAAGAGCTCGATCAGGTGAGTCTGGGCCTCGTGTACGTCAACGGTTTTCGTCTGCATGGTGTATCCTCCGCCTCTACGATGCAGATTCTAGGACAAAAACAACGGGACGTAAAGGAAAGCTGGAAAACACGACGACAACCTATTGTTTGGTATTCAATGTCGCGCGCCGGGAGTGGGGATAGCATAGGTTATTCTGGAAGGGAGTTATGGGCCGTCGTCTGCAGCGCGCCCAGTGTCTCAAAAAAGGCCCAGGCAATGCGGTAGTCGTCCTCGCGGCTGGCGCGCTGGTACGGACGGAGCCCGGACTACCTTTCCCCGACCGCCTGTATGACTCGCTCATACAATCGGGAACTGACCCAGAACCCTGCCCGAGTGATTAAATCGTCGAGGACCGGTTTGAGAAGCGGCACCAGGGCCTTGTGCTTCGCCTCGACCAACACTCCAAGGACGCCCACCACATTGAGCCCCAGCCGGCTCGCCACTGCCCGGGCACGCCGCTCATCGATCAGGACCACGTCTGCGTGAAGTTCCACCGCCAGGGCAATCGCTGCGGCTTCGCCATGATCCAACTCGCCTTGCAAAGCACGCACGACCATCTCGTTCTGCACCGGTTGGGAGACGATCCACTCCAGCGTCCGGACTTCTGCAGCGCCGGGCAGCTCTGCGTCGCTGTCGGTGAGTTCCTGGTAGACTGCGTCCGGGATGAGGACCCGCTCGTAGAGGTGCTTGAGCAGCTCCAGGTGCCCGATCACTGCCAGACTGATAAGCGGTGAAGCATCACTGACCACGATCACAACCGGCCCAACCGCTGCAGGGTCTGCAAGTCTTCCTCGAAGTCAGTCACGTCGTAATGGATGGGAATCTGACGACTCGCCAAGAGGTGCTGGAACTGGAGCCGACTCAGCTCTGCGAACCGACTCGCCTGGGCGAGGGTGAGCTTATCGCGCTGGAACAGGAGTATGGCAATTTCCTGGCGCAATTCCGCCTCGGATATCCGCGCCGACTGTAGTAGCCCATCTGGTATCGTAAGACTCACGTTGATTCTCCCATCGGTGATGCGAGGTCCGCTCTTTTCCCAGACATCTGACGACATATGGAATGGCCTTACATGTCACGTGCCGAATAGCCGTACATGTCAGCCGCGCGCAGGTGTGAGGGCAACATCGGCTTAGCCCGGTGTAAAAGCGTCTGGCGGTCGGTAATCGTCCTCGCGGCTGGGCGCGCAAAAAACGACCCAGGCCGTAAGATATGGGCGGTGGGCAGGGTTCGTCCTGCGCCGGCTGGCGCGGGCGTCGGAAGGGCTGCTCACCCAGCGCCTGGTCTTCCAGCATCCGTGCCTCCGGCAGGGTGAGGCGCGCTCTGGGTTGCGAGGTGCCGCCCTTGCGCGGCAGGCCGACGCCGACCAGGCCCTTGCTGTTGGTGAAGATGATGCGGCCGTGAATGTCGTACCAGATATCGCGCTCGTACTGCTACATAACTCGGTTGCTTGTCGTTGCTCTTCAGGGACGCGGGGTCTCGAGCATCAAAGCCTGAAAGCCTGCCTGCACAAAATGCTGGTCAAAGGTCAAGGCCTGATGTACTCCTGTTTCGCGCATCGCCACGAACGAAACGCAGTCCACGAGTCCCTACGCCTTATCTTGATGCGATCTGTACAATGCAAAGCCTTGTGCGAACAGATCCGGAGTGAGGGGCACCACCTCCACTTCCTCTGCGGCCAAGAACCGGGCGATGATCTCAACGGCCTCCTGCTTGTAGCTCCGAGCCAGGGCGTTTCCAATCTCCAGGAGTACCGCGTCCGTCACCAGTAAGGGATGACCTTCAAACTGCTCCGACAAGTCGAGCGCTTGTTGGTGATATTGATCCCGGCGGTTAATCAAGGCTATCACGAAGAGCGTATCAATGAATATCCGGTTCGGCACGCTTCTCCCCACTCACATACTGATCGAGATTGGCGGCAAAGTCTGGGGGCGCATCGATTTGAATATTCCGCAGGGTGGCCATCAAACTCCGTGGCTTTGCGTGTCGTTTGGAATCGATGAACTGTTTGATGACGGTGTACAGCGCCTCGAGGTCTTCGTCACTGAGGGTATCAAGCTCTGCTTGAATCAATTCTTTTGTTGACATACTGCCTCCTTAGCGGAAGGAGTCTAGCATACACCGAATAGCCTTGTAAGTTGTGATCTTGCGGGCTTTTCTCTGAGAGCATGGCATCTGACAACATATGGTATGACATTGTATGTGGCGCGCAGGGGTGAGGCCATCATAGCTTATCTCTGTGTCGAGGTGTTGGAGGTTACCTGCAACACCTCAGACATTACAGGAGTCCCCACGGCAGCATCGGAAAGCTAGTACGGGGCATACATGGCTGATTTGAAGCGATTTCTGGTTTATCCATGCATTTGTCCAGCCGCACTGGTTCTGAACAACCCTTACTAGGCATTCTCGTCCGCGACCTCTTCCTCAGTGGCCTGTAAAAACTCTGCGGCGGTCATAATGGCGATATCGCGGAAGGGATGCAAGACCAGCAGATCGGCATCGCCACTAATAAGATAGGCGGCTCTTCCGTTGACCGCCAACTCGAGAAACTTATCATCCTTGGCATCTCGGCACGCGTGCACCTCTTCCGTTGGCTCCATGAAGAGCGCTCGTTCCACAAAGGCTACAAGAAATTCTTCGCGCTCGGCCGCGGTCACATAGCGCGCAAACTTCTCACGCTGGAGCACCTCGGCTAATTCCTCTAGGGTCGAGGAGGACAACAGCACGCGACCACGGCTTAGAGCACGGCGCAAAGCTTGCCCTGGTGTTGAGTGCTCAAACAATACGGCACTGACCAAGGTATTCGTGTCGAAGACGCAACGTACGCTCTCACTCATTGAGCAGCGATTCCAGGATCTCTGGTGTGAGGCCCCGCGCTTCCGCTTTGCGGCTCATCTCACTCATGATTTCTTCCAACGGTCGTGTGGTCCGCGCCACCTCGGTAAGTTTCAGGCTCAGCAATGCTTCGAGTTGCCGCTGTTGTTCAGCCGTCGCGGTGTTGTAGACACGGGCCGCTTCCGGGCTGACACGAATGGTAATGGTCTGTGTTTCCATAGGCTCCACCCTTGACTACATTGCCGTATTGTTCTGACATGTGTAAACCCTAGCTCTCCAGGAGCCTCACAACATATTGTGAGACATTGAATGTAGCACGCGAGGAGTGAGGGCAGCATGGGTTATCCTTGCAGTGGAATTGTTGGCGGTCGTCTGCACCTGCGGCTTGGGCCTCAAAAAACGCCCAGGCGGTGCGGTAGTCGTCCTCGCGGCTGGCGCGGGCGAAGGGCGCTACCCAGCGCCGTTCTTTCAGATATGGGCCGGTGGGCAGGGTATCGTCCTGCACCCATTGCTGCACCACCGCGCCGTCGGGTAGGCCCTGCACGTCTTCCCAGCCGAACTGGCCATCGCGCACCGTGCCATCGGGCAGCGTGATGCGCGCTTTGGGTTGCGAGGTGCCGCCCTTGCGCGGCAGGCCGACGCCCACCAGGCCCTTGCTGTTGGTGAAGACGATGCGGCCGTGCATGTCGTACCAGGTGTCGCGCTCGTACTGCTGCATGACCGGGAACTGCACGCGGTAGACCAGCAGCAGTTCGTCCAGCGTCAGGCCCAGGGCCTGGGCCACCAGCACGTCGATCTCCACCAGCGCCATGCGGCGGGCGTAGTCGGTGCGCAGGGCGCAGTGGCGCTGCCAGGCGGGCGTGAGGCGGGCGAAGAAGTCCTGCGGCAGGCGCGGGTTGTCGGGCTGGCTCCAGCGCTGTTGGGTGAAGTCGGGGGTGAAGACTTCGGACCAGAGGGGGGCGTAGTGGGTGGTGAGGCAGTTGAGCGCGAGATAACGCGGGCAGTCACGCTATAGCCTGTATCAATCAGGGGAGCTTGTGTGCTAAATCGCTGCGCAAATTGGCTTTTCCCGTTGTTTTAACGAGAAAATCAAATAGGATTGAGGCCATGCTTGCGGAGAAAGCAACCAAAGAAAGCGACTCTTTGAAAGTAATCGAAAATCCACCGTCAATATGCGCAGTTCCTCGGTGGCATGAGTCCCGCCGATTGTGGTCCGGTCCATGGAGATGCTGATCATTCTCCGATGAATATGTCGAAAATACTCTGTGACTGGTCTGGAGCTAGTTTCTCCCGGCTCAACCCAGCTCACACGCGGAATTCGCCGTAGGTATTCGACGCGGTCGGCCATAGGGTGGTAGTTGGTACGCGGCAGGTAGTCGTCAGGGATGACCTCGAGGTCAATGGGGTCGTAATGGCCGTTCGCCGTACACACCCGACGCGGGGTTTTGTTGAAGGGGTTGGCCAGAAAGAAGTGCGGACCGGACAGCACCCAGTCGCTGGCATCGGTGACGAAACCGTTGTCGCCAGAGGTACGCCGGTGGATAGTGCCATCTTTCTGTGCGCTAGCTTTCATCCAACATCTCTGTGGAGAAATAGTCATCCCCTAGATCGGCGAGGCGGCGCGGGTAGGCTGCCAGCTTGTCCAGCACGCCCTGCAGCGCACCGGCATGCAGGGCTGGCAGGCGGGCGCGGCGCGGTGGTGTGCCTTGTTCGTCGTATAGCTGAGCAAACACGGCCAGCGCAGCGTCGGTCACACGCACGATGCGGTCGCGGTGGCCAGCGATGTTCCATTTGCCGTCTTCGGTCTTATATCCACCCACCGTGCCAGTGCCATCGTGAGCGTAACAGGCATCCACGGTGGCAGGGGCAAACAGGTTGGCCAGTTGATCAAAGGCGGGTTGATCTTGAGGCGGCCCGTAGAGGTTAATGCTGTACTTGGTGTGGTGATCCACTTCGGCAAACAGTTGCAGTTCGTTGATGAACTGAAAATGTGCCCGCAGCCGCGGATAGAGCGCCTCACGAAGCGCACCACCCTTGGGGTCATCATACGGCCCTTCGGGGTGTAGATAGGCCGCCACCCCATGGTTGCCCGACAGCCGCCAGCCCAGCGGCAGGAAGCACTTGTACAGATTCGCTTTCATGCCCTTGAGCAGCGGGTAGTTCTGCGTGCCATTCAGAAAATTCTGCGTCGCTTCGGCCTGTTCCAGCTCCGCAGTCCAGGCGTCCTGCAGGCCGGGATAGGTACTAAACGCCTCATCGCGCAGCTTTCCCAGGTCAGAGGCCGAGAACTTGCGGATGGCAAACAACGGGTTTTTCTCACCCAGGATGCCCGCCTCTTTCCACTCAACCTTGATCCATGGCGGATTCCCCAGCACCAGATCAAAGCCCCCACGCCTGGCGAACACATCGGCAAAGTTGAGTTCCCAGTGCAGGAACCGCGCTGCCGTGGCGAGGTCTTCCACCGTCTGCACGCGCGGAAAATGCTCGCGCAGCCGGCTGATGCGCAACTGGCCGAACCTGTCGTGCAGGTTCGGGCCGGTCGGGTCGCTGGCCGGCGCCGTCTGGTGTCCCGCTCCCAGCAGGCTGAGCTGCGTGGCGGACGCCGGGCCGGGCAGCTGCTGGCTGTGGCTCTGGCGCGAGCGCAAGGTCGAACTGGGGTTGCGGGGTCAGGTCCACCACATTGCCCTCGAGGATGGCGCCGATCTCCATCCACCACTGCTCCCGACTGGGCAACTGGCTGCTGCCGCGAATGGGCCAGAACCACAGGGCGCACCAGTAGTCCATCACCAGTTTGAGGCGGCGGAACGGCGTGGCCAGGTCATCGTCCTCGTTGAACAGGCCGCGCTTGCGGATGGCTTCCTTGGCGGCGCGCGTCGAGCCGGACGCATGCGGGTCTTCAGCCGGCCAGACGGGCAGCGGGTCCTCCGTCGCCTCGCGGTCGCGCGCCAGCACCCTGGCGTGCTGCTGCCAGAGATCATCGACCATGGCCGAGAGCTGCTGCAAGCGGGCGATCTCGTGCCGCTCCAGCGGCTTGAGAAACTCCTTGCGCCACTGCTTCAAGCGCTCGAAATCTGTGGGATAGAGCTTGCGGGCCACCTTGTCGGTGTAGTTGGCCATGCCCGGGTCGGGCAGCAGGAAGTGGTAGATCTCGTCGGGCTGGCGCACCGGGTGCTGCGGGTCCAGCCGGCGCGGCGCCTCGTCGTACCAGGCGGGTTTGGCGTTCCTGACGCAGTTGCGAGGCGCGATACACCTCGCGGCGGGCGCCGATCAGGCTGTTGCCGGCAAACAACTGGTAGCCAAACCAGGGCACGCGGGCCTGACGCGGGGCGCCGTCTTCGGCCTCGTCCTCGCCATAGATGGCGTTGAGCCACAGCGACACCTCGGCCAGCTCCACCGCCACCGGGTTCAGGTCCACGCCGAAGACATTGCGGTCGGCCAGGTACATGCGCACCTTCTGCAGCTCGCGCGGGTAGTCCTCGTGCGGGATGCGCCGGCCCAGCTCGGCCTGCTTCAGCTCCAGATACTTCTCGGCGAGCTGATTGATCGCCTCGTTCAAGAACGCCGCGCTGCCCATGGCCGGCTCGCACACGGTGATACGCAGAATGTCGTCGGCGGTCTTGCCCTGGAGCAGTTCCTTCAGGGCGTACTTCACCAGGCAGCGCGTCAGCACCTGCGGCGTGTAGTAGCTGGCGCTCTTTTGGCGGTCGCGCCCGGCCAGGCGGTAGATGAAGGTGCCGCGCTCGTACTTGCGCAGCTTGCGGTGCCCGGCATCATCGACGTCGTACACCTTCTCGGTGTTCTTGTAGTCGCCGATGCGGCTGGCGGGCACAAACCAGGCGTTGTCCAGCACATCGGTGCTGCCGCCGCCCTCCGCTTCACCCGCTTCCTCATCGTCCTCGTCGTCATCGGCGGCCCGGGCCTGCTTGCGCTCAGGCATCACCTCGTACAGATCTTCCGTGGCAAAAAAGCCGCGATACGACAGCAGGGCTTCGTACACCGCCCCGAGCTGGTTGATCGACAGCAACTGATAGCTGACCCGCCCCTTCCGCTTGCCCTTGCCGCCCGACAGCGACATCAGGCGGATGACCCGTTGCCACACATGGTTGGGGAAGCGCACCCGATTCAGCAACGGCGTGCTGGCCTCGTCGAACAGACGGCTGTCGAGCGGTGCCAGCACAAAGGCATCGCGCACACTGGCAACGCTCAGGGGTTGCTGCACGGCCGGCGCGCAGCCCGTCGCCACCAGGGAGAACAGCCGGCGCAGGGTGTGGTCGAAGTACAGACCGTCGCGGGCCTGCGGCGTGTGCAGCGGCGTCAGCTCCAGGTCGCGCAGGGACTCTAGACTGTAGCCCTTGAGGTAGATGTCGCTGTTGCGGATGGGCACGTAGCCCAGCTCCGGCCGCGCCTCGATGTAGAACATGAAGAGCAGGCGGTACACCAGGCGCAGGCATTCCAGGCTCAGCTGCTCGGGGTCTAGCTCGTCCTTGCCGGAGAAAAACCCTCGTTTGGCCTCCACCGCCTGCTGGCGCAGCTGCCGCACGGCCTCGTTGCCGAGCACCTCGATGGCTTCACGGATCGCGTATTTCAGATCCTCGCTGACCCCAAAGGCGTGCTTATGGGCGTTCTCGTCCAGGCTCTCCAGCAGGCTGGCGCCACTGCCAGGTGCCAGCGAGTCGCGGTGCAGCAAGGCTGCCGCGGCCTGCAGGGTGAGCGGCTCCTTGCGGTCGAGGATCTCGTTCCAGTCAAAACGCAGGGCACGGCTGTTGGGCCACTTGAAGCGGTCCAGCAGCAACCACTCGTGGAGGCCCACCAGGATGATGAAGCGTGGCGCCTGGTCGGCCCCGAACAGCGCGTCCGACACGATGGCGGCAAAATCCTCCTCGGCCAGCGCGGGCGGCACCGGCACACCCGCATAGTGCACCGCCGACAACTGCTGATCGAGGATGTCGTCGTCCTCCTGCCCCGGATTGTAGGCCGGCACGACCAGCACCTGCGGCGCCTTGCCGGCATCGCCGAGCACCTGCCACACCGGCACCGGCATGCCAGCCTGCAGTTCCAGGTATTGGGGGGTGATGGCGTAGCCCAGGGCCTGCAGCAGCCCCTGCTGCACCTCCTGGAAACTGGCGAGCTGCTCCGCGGCAGCGCCACCGCGCGGTGCCCAGCGTTGCGCAACGCGAACCACTGGCCGGCCCAGCTGGCGAGCTGCTTGAAGGGCGCCCGCTGCGCCGGATCGGCCTCTTCCGCGGCGGCCCACTGCTCGAGACGCTCCCGGATATCGCCCTTGAACACCTCAGCCAGGTAGTGGTGGCTGTAGAACTCGTTCTCATTGACGATGCCAACAAAGGTCTGCACGGCTTCGACTACTGGCATGGGTGTTCTCCGCTTCTTGGCTCGGAGAGTATCTCACCATCATTGCGCCATTGGGCAGCGCCGGTCTGGCGTAGCTGTGTGCCTATTCGATATCGATGCGATAGCTTACCATCCACAGTTCAAGCTGCTCAAGGCGTACTTTCCAGCGGTTTTTGAACTGTCTCATCCATTGGCGATTCCTGGGGCTGTCGGCGACATCCACAACGATCCGCACAAGGTCGTCCCGGTAAAGAATCCCACTGTGACGCCAGTGCCCTTCCACTTTCTGCGTCTCGTAGCTGGCCGCACCGAAGTTATCCACAATTTCGAGCACCGCCTCAGCAATCCATTCTCCTGGAACGTCTCGTCCATCATTGAACCGGAGGGGTAGCAGTACCTCGAATCGCCGCCATCTGCTGCTCATAAGTCGTCTTGCCTTTGACGGTAAAGGGAATGTTTTGATCAGCCAGGGCTTCCAAGGCTGCCTCAGGTACGAGGTGCTCACCAGAGCGGAGTACGCGTCCCGAAAAGCGACCAAGCAAAAAGGCTAGGGCGCGTTTCTCTGTGGCACGGTCAGGAAAGATAATGGTCACCATGTGCTGAAACCTCCTCGCACATCCTATCGAGTTGATGTATAGCGCCACTGACAGACTGGTTCACGGCAATAACCTGGGTGTATTGTGGGGCGGGCGGCTTCCTGAAACAGAATGGCCAGCACGGCTGACGTGTCGATGATCACGACGGCAACCCCTGCTCGTCATAGAGCAAAGTTGCGTGCTCGTCAGACGTTGCCGGCGTATGGAGATGAGCGGCACAACGCCGGCCAATGGCCATGAGCTCAGCGGCGGTGGCTTTCTGGCGCTGCTTGGAGAGGCGCGCTAGGCGTTCGCGCACCGCCTCCGTGACCGCCTGCGTCAGCGTCTCCCCCGTCAACCTGGCCAGTTCCGTCGCAAGCCGGTGCGTCTCAGGGTTCTTAATGTTCAGGGTCATGGGACGCTCCTATGGTAGAAAATTCTTTGCCATTCTACCAGACGGAGCAGCCTGCGACAATCGAGGCAACGGGGAAGCTGGAAGGATTGGCTAAGGCCGTACCGCGCCGTATGCCATCGCATGGCTCCTTGTAGACGTACGGCTCAGCCGCACACCGCGGCGAGGACCTGCAGGTAGGGTTCAGGCTCAGTGCTCAGGGTATCCTCCACCCACTGGCGATACTCGTCAAATACCCGTCTGATGACCCGACTGCGGCGCTCGAACTGGCTGCGCCTGACCTGCTCCAACTGCTTCTCGAGGCGCAATTCCAGTTGTTGCACTTGCTCGGTCTGCAGGCGCTCCAGGTCCGCCAGCGTGCCCTGCAGACGCTGCTGCATCTCGTCGGCAAAGGCGGCCTGCCGTTGCACCATGTGCTGGCGCATGCAGGCGACCGCCTCCGGCAGCGCCGCCTGCAAGTCCTGCAACGGGGAGCTCAGCCCCGGATTCGGCAACCGACCGGCCTGGAGACCAGCACGCTGTACAAAGGCATCGTAGGGCTCCAGCGTAAACGGCTGGCCGGGGTGCCGGCAGGCCACCTGCCAGTCGACCAGCAGCGGTTGGCCCTTGCGGTTGGGGACCAGGCCCATCATCACAAAGGCCTGCTCGCCAGGTTGCAGGTAATGGCTCTGGATGACTGGGGCGCGATGGCGGCCAAACAGCGTGATGACGCGGTCGACCAGCCAGTCGACGATGGGGTGCTGCGGCCACAGGTAATGCAGCTGCGGCCATGTCTCGTCCTCAGCCTTGGCCTGACGGGCCTGCTCAATGGCCTGCTTCAGACGCGCCGGGTCGGCGCACAACTCATAGCGGTGATCGCTGCTGCGCACCTCGCGAGGGAGCTGCTGCAGCCGCTCCTGCAGGTCGGGTGGCGCGGTGATGGCCAGACCCTGTGCCACCTCGTTCGTCGTCCACTGCAGCCAGTCGCGTGCCGGAGCCAGCTGGGTCAGGGCAGCTGTGGCAAAGTGATACTCGCTCTTGAAGAGGCTCGGCCAGTCTTCGATGTGGTCGCTGCTCTGAGAGGCGAGGGGTTTTTCTAACGGAGCTGCCGCCGTCCCACCGCCGAACAACTGCAGCAGCCAGTCGCCCTCGTTGGCCTGCCTGCTCGTCCAGCGTGGCCGACACTTGCGCTGGCGTCATGCCATTGGCCATAAACTCGCTGACTTTCTCCACTTCTTTGTCCGGGTCGTAGACGTTGAGAAAAGCCGCCGGGTCACCCAGGTTCAGGGTGGCCTGCTCGTCCTTCTGTTCCAGGATCTCCAGGATGCGCAGGTCGCCGCGGATTTTCTCCACCTGCGTGGCGGTGAACAGATAGAGGATCTGCGGTTCCTGCGCCTGGCCATAGCGATCGACGCGCCCGTTGCGCTGCTGAAAGACCATCAGCGACCATGGCAAGTCAAAGTGTATGAGTCGGTGGCAGAAGTAATGGAGATTCAGGCCCTCGGACGCCACGTCCGAACAGAGCAGCAGCCGCAACGGATCCTCCCGGCGCCCGAAGCGCTCGACGATCTCCTGTTGCGCGGTATCGGGAAGCTGGCCATGCATGAGCGTGATCTGCTGGTCGTGCAGGCGCAGATCGCGCTGCAACTGACCATGCAACCAGCGCAGGGTCTCGAGGCGCTCGGAGAACACGACCAGCGCGGTCCGCCGGATTGCTCAAGACCCACCCGGACTCGGCAGACGTGAGATAGGCCAGCAGCCGCTGGTACTTGCTGAAATTGTTGGCATCGATACAGCCCAGCGCTGCGGCGAAGGCCTGTAAATCCGCCACTTCCTGCCGTTCGTCAGCCGTGGGTTGATGCCCTCGGGTGAGCAGTTGGATGCGCTTATGGGTCGACTCGAGCGCAGCGAACGGGCTGGAGAAGATGGCCTTTTGCATAGCGACGCGTTGCAGCTCCTGCTGTTTACCGCCTCTGTGCGTACCACCCTGGGTGAAACGGATGGCGAGCAGGGCCCGGTAGGCGGCTTCTTCAGCTGCTGAGGCCTGTGGGGTGAGTTTGATCGTGCGCCGTTCCTTGAAGTCGCCCGTCACCTGGTCCCTGATATCCTTCTTGAAGCGGCGAATGACCAAGCCCTTTGTCGCGATAATCCTTCGGCGTGTAGTCATCGGGGTCACTGATCGCCGTGGGATCGAGGAGGGCCATGAGCGACGCAAAGCTCCGCGCTGAGCCATCGTGCGGCGTGGCCGACAACAGGATCAGCGTGTCGGAGCGGCCGGCGAGTTTCTCGGCCAGGCGCGCCCGCCGCGACTTGCCCTGCTCAGCGGCGCGCGCCGCGACGTTGTGACACTCATCGATGACGATGATGTCCCACCAGGCGTTCTCGAGATAGTTGCGATATTCGAGGTTGTTCTTCAGGGTGTCGATCGAGATGATGCTGCGGTCGAAGTAATTGAACGGGTTGTGGTTGCTGGGGATGCGGTGACGCACCAGGTCAGACACACCATCACAGGTCAGCAGACGGCCACCATCGTTTGACGGGTCCACCCGCCGGACGAGCCATTCCTCATCGCGCACCACGATACGGGCTCCCGGAGCAATGGGGGTGTTCGTCACCATTGTCCTCCTAGCACGTCAGTCAACATGTTGCCACCGTTCCGGGTCACTCGCCGCGAGTGAGCACCCCCGATCCATCCGGCTCATGCCGCCCCTACCCGGAATGGCCTAGCATCCTGATCATCGTCGGCCGTCAGGAGTCGAGCTCCAGCTCGCGGATCAGGGGCGCCACATGCTCCACGGACTCGATCGCCCTGAGCTGCCGCTCCAGGTCGGCCACCCTCCGGCTCTCCAGACGTAATCCTACCAGGTCCCGGAACTTCTGCTGGATCTCTGCCGCAGTCATCAGCGGGTACCGCAGGTCCTGACGCAGCACCTCGCCACTGCGGGTGCGCACCGTCAGGCCCATGTCCAGCCGCTGTCCCATGTTGGCGGGCTCTGGCCGGGGGAGAATGAAGACTCGAGCCCGGTCCCGGAAGGCCTGCACCCGAGGGTCCTCCCGATAGCTGGGGTCATGAATGTGCTGGAAGGTGATCTCACCGTACACCGCGGCCAGCGCGAGGATGGTCTCCAGGTGCACCGACGGATGGCGATTGGTCATGACCGTGTGGAAGGCGCTCCGCGACACAGACACCTCGATCTGCTCGATGTCCTCGGCCGCCAGTTCGTGCGACCTGATCAGGTGCAGGAAGGCATAGAGCGGCGTCTGGTCGGGCCCCCCCACCGGGTAGCGTTTATAGGCGATCTGGCGCATCAGGTACTGCTCACCTAACCCCTCCACTACCTCGTGGCCGACGCCGGGGAGCCCCAGAAAGGCGTCGAAAAAGCCGTGTTCGATGCTCAAGACCTCCTTGGGGCCATGGAACCCCTCCTGCGCCAGCAGCGCGGAGAGCACCCCCGCCTCCGCGGCGCGGCCATGGTTCAACGACTTGATCTGATGCAAGGGTTCGCGGTGGTGGCTGGAGAGGCCACACGCCCCTGAGGCGGCCAGACCCAGGGCATCCTCCAGCTGCCCGGCATCCAGGCCCAGTAAGAGGCCAGCGACGACCGCCGCGCCCAGGGCACCTCCCACGCTGGCGGTGAATTGGCTCCGGGTGCCGTAGTGGCCCAGGAGGCTTTGTAGACGGGCCGCTACCTCCGATCCTAGGGCCAGCGCCCGGATGAACGCCTGGCCTGACGCGTCCACGTACTGCCCGACGCTGAGCGCGGTCGGCACCGTGGTGGCCGCATAGTGCCCTGTGCCGTGCTGACCGGTGGAATCCACCTCATCGCCATGCCCAATGGTGCCGTTGGCCAGGGCCGCCTGCGTGACCGAGGTCCGCACCGAGTGCCCCACAATGCTGCACGGCCCCGGAGGACTCAGCCGGCGCACCAGCGCCACCACCGGCTGGCATGACGACAGGGTGGCGCTGGCGAGCATACACCCCACTTGGTCGTATAAAAGGGTCACCGTCTCCTGGCGCACCTCCGCCGGGAGGTCCCCATAGGAAGTTGAACACACCCAGCGGCACAACGTGGCGGTGGGACTGGTCGTCGAGGTCATCATCGCTCCCTCCCTTTGGCATCTGACGTAGGCTCGCGAATCAATACGCTACGCCTGCCCATGGCCTCCATGCCTGCGTACATCCGATTTCGGCTAGCAGTATAGACCTTGGCGGGCGAGGACACAATCAGGACCGACACTAGGCCAGAGCTACCGTGGTCCACGATCCCACCGTTGAGCATGGTTGTAGTCCGCAAAAATGTTATCATCCCGGGTTCTTTTCAGACCATGGCTCCCTAGGATGACCACTGACACGCCTTGCTAGGGTTCACGGGAGAGAGACCTCGGGCGGATCATCGATCCAGTTGGCCAACTGCGCCGGGGGAAGCACATCGCGGAAGTCCACCTGATTGCGGGTGACCAGGATATGCTGCCCTGCGACGACGGTGGCCGCAATCATCAGGTGGGCATAACGCTGCCGTCGGCGATGCCGCTGCCGGAGGTCGTCCACTACGGTCGCACTGGCGGCATCAAACACCACGAAGTGGAATTGGGCGAGCATCTGCTACGTGTCCAGCAACCGTCGGTGTGCCAGGGGTGCCTCAGCCGGCGTCACTTTCAGGGCAAAGTCGCACCGCCCACGGAGCACTTCAGCGACAACCACCGATGGCAGGGCGATCTCGGACCACGGCACGCGCAGCAGATACGAGCGCAACGTCGTGTGCCCCTGCCCAAAGGCGCGGAGGATATTCGCCTCCCAGAGATACATCCGCGCTATTCCACATCCCGCGTGGCCTCGCGATGCTGCTCGAGGTCATCAAAGAGGGCGTCCCATGTGGGGTCGGCCTTGGCCTCACCGAACCACTCCCAGGGCACGCCGCGAGGCTGTGCGATCACCCGAGGCTGCTGGGGGATGTCAATCTGGACGATCTTACTGCGGCTCATCAGCTGTGCAATCGCCTCACGCGCCAGCCGAATGGCGTCGTCGCGCGTGGCGGCTTCAATCGTGCCCGCTGGGAGGGCCGGGATCGTCACCTGGATACCGCCAGCAGTCTTTTCGGTGAGAATCAGCCTGTATTGCATCGCCCTTTCTCCTCAGCGTATCGAAGTCGTGTGCTTCGCGACAAACGTGCGGCCCCATCAGGCCACCTTCATGTCCAGCCGGTATTCATGGTGCAAGCCGTCCAGGATTGAGCGGGCCACCACAGGTAGATGCGGTGGAAGCCGGTACCGGTGGGCTTGTCGCGGTACTGGTGAGTGTGGGGGCGGTTGCGGCATCCCTGGACCTAACGCCATGTGCGGGCGGCCTGCGTTGTAATGGCATACCCAAGCACGCAGGAGGCGGCGCAAGTGGTTCTCGGTGAGTGGGATCAGAAAGTCCAGACACTCCCGCCGGAGTGTCCCCAGGAGCCGCCATCCGAGTCGCCTGCGTGGGACGATGTGGCTTGACCTGGCATTCCTAATACAGGGCCAGCTGTTTGCGCAGAAAGAGATTTTCTGCGGCGAGTGTGGGGCTGGGGCGCAGGCAGAGGAAGAGGAAGCGCAGGCCATCGCACAGAAGCGTCAGTAGCGTATAGATGAGCGGTATGAAGGTTCGGAGCCGGTGCGTAAACGGTGTCATCGCCAAGGTGTTCCCCTGAGATAAAGGTTGTTATCCCTGGCTATTATCCCTGCTCGGACGTCTCTCGTCTAGTGCTGTTTCGCGCCCAGTTCCGTGCGGGCTGGCCGCACGCCATCCCGCTGACGACATAGAGATGTAATAATTGCGGAGCACAGGGGCGTCCTGAGGATGGACAACTGGAGAGGGAGAGAGCAGGTCACCGTGAGGCCCCTAAACCAAACTTATGTTACCCCGCAAATGGTCTTGACAATGGGGTACACCTCATTATGTTGGGGTCAGTAGGATGTTAGGCGGCGCGATGCTGCGGCCTAACATGCGTCACATTTGGTTTGAGCAGGATACGGCAGGATGCTAGAATGCAGGCTCTTTTAAGAGATGGCTCCCTTCTAATGGCTTGGCGCTAGACTGGCGCACTTGCAGGGTTTCACGACTCCATTCGGCAGTCTAATCAGCGTTAGGCAGCGACGCGGCAACTGAATAGGAGATGGAACATGCAAACCTGTGCACGAAAGCAGAATCAACCGCAAAAGCCAGTCTCCTCCAACCTTGCTCGGTCTCACACGGCAATATCAAGGCTCAATCATCGCGCAGATCTTAGGCTGCACTTGCAACGCACGATTGGGAATCAAGCCGTGCAACGGATGTTGCAGACTCATGTTGAAGAACTCAATGCCGGATTGACCGGTACGGCATCACCTCACTTTGGGCACGATTTTAGCCGGATTCCCATACATCCTCCTGCAGCAGGAGCGATACAAGCGAAATTAGCGATCAACAAGCCGGGAGACGAATATGAGCAGGAGGCAGACCGCGTCGCTGAGCGGGTGATGTGGCTGCCTGAGCCGGGACTCCAGCGTGTTTGCGCCTGCGGGGGAGACTGCCCCACGTGTCAGACAGAGCAATCGGGCCAAGAACATGAGCACGTGCAGACTATGCGAGCCGGGTCAAGCGACTTGGGACAGACCTCAGTACCGTCCATCGTCCACGAAGCATTGCGCTCACCCGGTCAATCTCTCGACCCAACGCTCCGTGCTTTCATGGAATCACGCTTCGGTCGTGATTTTAGTGGAGTGCGGGTCCACTCGGACGCGCGGGCGGCAGAGTCGGCACAAGCGGTGAATGCGTCGGCCTACACAGTCGGGCAAGACATCGTGTTTGGCGCGGGGCAATATAGACTGGGGATGGTAGCGGGCAAGCGACTGCTGGCGCACGAACTGACCCACGTCGTGCAACAGACAAGTCCCGCCGTGAAGGTGAATGCCGCCTCGGCCTCCCTCGAAGAGCGTACCTCACGGGCACGGCGAGATAGCACCGGCCGCGACGCTGCCGGACTGCCCCCGAATGCCGAACGCCAGACGGCGACGGTCTCTCCCGCACCCACAACACTTCAGCGAACCGTCAATAAAGACTTTCCGGAAGCGCCACTCAAACCGACTCCGGAAGCACCACTCACGCCGACTTCCAAGTGTCCAGATGGATTCACGCTGAAGCATCGGGCAACCTGGTTACGCTGTGACGAGACGAGTGGGACGCGAAGGTCAGGCTGTGCATTTTGTAATAACGGGGAGCAAGAATCGAATTGCGCAGAGATTTTGAAATTGCTCGGCAACTATCGAGTCATTGCTCCCATTGAGGGAAGATGCGGAAGTAAGTTTCAGATTACGACCCCCCAGCCGGGTGCGCCCGTCATTGATGTGGTCAAGGCAGAAATACCCGGCGGCGACACACAGTTGGATATCAATCAAGGCGTGATCACGGAGCTTGGCCTGGATGTGAAGACGGGCCGTTACGATGTCTGTCTCAAAGGCCCCACAGGCCACGACGATAGACTGGTCATATCTGGCGGCTCGGCGTGCCAAAAACCAAAGAAGTAGCCGGAGAAAACGAGGACGGAGACTGGGAAAAAGTGGCGTTGTCAACTTATCGTCCGTTGACGGAATGGTTCGGCTAAAAAGTGCATGGGTTCTGTTGCAAGAATGGCTGGTGATCTGCTCCAACGGGCCATACGATGTGACCCCCAATCACCGGAGACCGGCCCTGAGTGATCCTTCCCTGCTCAAAGGGCGCCACTTTGAAGCCGACATCATTCGCTGTGCGGTGCGGTGGTACCTGCGGTATGCCTTGAGCTATCGTGATATGGAAGAACTCCTGCGGGAACGAGGCATCTTTGTCGATCATACAACCGTATTTCGCTGGGTCCAACGCGATGCGCCAGAGCTGGACCGACGGTGTCGACCGCAGCTCAACGCGACGAATGATTCGTCTCGTGTGGACGAGACGTACATCCGGATCAGGAAGCCATGGTACTACCTCTACCGGGCCGTGGACTCCACGGGCGCCACGCTGGACTTCATGCTGATTCCCACGCGCGATGCGGAGGCGGCTGGGCGCTTCTTCCGCCAGGTGCTCCACGCCTCACATGCGCTCACGCCTCGAGTGATCACCGTCGACAAGAACGCCGCCTATCCACTCGCCTTCGAGAGCCTTCAGCAGGAGAAGATGCTCCCGGAGACCTGTCAGCGCAGACAATGCAAGTACTTGAATAACATCGCGGAACAGGATCATTGGTGTGTGAAACGCCGCGTGAATCCGGGGTTGGGGTGTGGGGCGTTTGCCACGGCACAGCGAACGATTCAGGGCTATGAAGCCATGCACAGGCTCCGCAAAGGCCAGATCGAGGGGATGGTCAAGGGGGATGTTCTCGCCCAGAACCGCGTCATCAACCAGCGGTTCGAGTTGGCCGCATAACGAGCGCTCGCCCGCCTCTCCTCACACTCTTACCTGTTTTTGCAACACAACCCAGATATCTGTCAGACGTTACGGATCTCACGGGGCGGGGCCATACCACTCGTGTCGTCGGGGATCACCCGTTACTCTTTGTCACGGTTCCCCTGGAGGAAGCAGCACAGGGGAATACGTAGGGCTTGAGCAAACCTCGCCAACGTGTCCGATGTCCCCGCAGTCGTGTGCGACATGCCGGAGGGCCAGTCAGGTCGGCTTCCATGCGCATAGGAGTCAAAGATGTTGTGACGGGGTTTGCCACGGAGGAGTGAGCGGAGAGATCAGGGCATCACAGGGCGGGATACGCCGCGCCCAAAATTTCTCCGTTTCACCGAAAAAGCCAAGTCGGCAAATCTTCCACTCCCGCGCGAGCGTTTAAGAAGTTTACGAATACTCCCGCGCGTGTTCCCTGACCTGGAAGAGATGGAAAAACACCCCTGCGGCATAGCCCCCCAGATCTGTATGCTCTCGAGGTCCTCGGGATTGGTCCTCGGCGGGATGCGGCCAATTAGGTTTCAAAAGGAGTCCCCATGAACAATAAACCAGAGCATGACGCCCCTCTGAGGGTCTTGGCTTCGCTCCTGAGCAGTGCCGCCCCTGCAGGGTATCGCTTGACGGTGGAAGTAGAGAACGTCAGGAACGCGCAGGGCGTCGTCGGCGTGCTGGTGTTCAATACGGCGCAGGGCTGGCCGGAGCAATTTTCAGCGGCGCTGCGGGCACAAAGCGACAGCCGCCCACCCAGGGGTGGTGGAAATTACCATCCCGGATCTGCCAGCGGGCGATTACGCCGTGGTGGCGCTGCATGATGAAAACACCAACCAGCAGCTGGACCGCAACTGGCTGGGCGTCCCGGTGGAGCAGTGGGGGATGTCCAACAATCCACCCTACTGGTTTGCGGCACCTTCGTTTGAGGCGGCGCGATTCCGGTTGGAGCAGGATCTACGCATCTGGGTCATGCTGCATTAGCGACGGGCAGCTGCCTCGGCCTGAGCCGTGAAGAGGTTTGGCTGGAACGGGCTTCGGCCTGCACCACGCCATGGACTGACATGATCAGAGCGGTGCCGCCCCGTGGAATCTTGGGTTCAGCGTCGATCGTGTGAGATGGGCTCTTACGCACTTTTGGTGATTCCGGTTCACGGAAGCAACATTGCCACGAGCGAGGAGCGGATGGCGGCCACGCCTGCTGGGCGAGGTCGCGCGCGATGTCAAAGGCGCGAGCATATCGCTCATTGCCGTAGCAGCGGTCATTGGCCGCGATCCCGTCGAAGCCCATCCCCTCACCTTCCAAGACATGGCCTGCATACGGAACGGAGAAATACTTGAGGATCGGGTCACCTCCGTCTCAAACCTGATCCGGTCGATGACACCCTAGTGTTGCACCTGATTGAGCTTGCGTTCAAAGCCCCACAGGTCGGAATGCGTAGAATTGGGCATTCGTGCTGGTGAAGGACGGGGTAGTGAAAGCCCGGTTCGCCTGTTTATACCGCATGGCCTGGAAGCGTATATGGCCATATCGGCCGACGCCTGACGGCTCGCGACCCGAAGATGTCACGGCAGTGCGATGCGGTGCAGTGCAGTGGCCGGTGGAGCCTGTCGACGCGATCTCCGTGCTGGTGATGGCCGCCTACACGACCTCCGGCCCGTCTGGTCCTGTCGGGAGCGAGATGATCTCCAGAGAAGTTTCCGGCAGGCCGCCATATGCAGCGATAGCCCCCGGAATCGTGAGTGCCCCACATTTGATTGGGAGACACCGCTGCCGCTTCTGTGGCGATTGGACGGCCTCCCATCGCCTGAGCATTGTCACGCAAGCATGCCCGCGGCTTCGATATCCCTGGTGAGATCGACTTCTCGCGCATGTTGCTGTGGAGTATCCGTGAAGGCAATCGCTGCGAGTTCTCTCTCGGCTGCAGCGATAATGCGTTGTACCCCTGCTTGACCGATTAGCCCGACTTTGAAGGCCTCGACTGCAGCTCCGACGTATGTGTCGAAAAAGATGACCCCTTTGCTGCGCCAGTGGTCTCGCTCCTCTACCGACGTCCCAAGCACGTCGTGTATGAAGATCCCTCGGACCCCGCCTGGAAATGCCGCCCAGATCCGTTCTCCGAAGAGTGCATCCCCTTGACCACTGTCACCGATAAACACAAAGCCGTATTCTGGAAAGAGTTCTTGATACTGGACAAAATTGTCATACTTTTTCGCCGCGATGCTTGCATTTCCCACCAGGTGGCCGAAGCCCCCGGAGAGGACCGTGAAGTCCGTGGTGATCCCCTTTTGACGAAGA
The DNA here is from genome assembly GCA_963707985.1 of uncultured Nitrospinota bacterium. Taxonomy (GTDB): domain Bacteria; phylum Tectomicrobia; class Entotheonellia; order J063; family CAVPRW01; genus CAVPRW01. The sequence continues at coordinate 81,454 of CAVPRW010000013.1, forward strand.
GCGTTCTTGGTGTATGCCTCAATACTCCCACTCCGGACCGTCGGCCGAGCCGTGAGAAACGCCAGATGGCCCAGATGGCTGAGGTCAGCGTTAGGTCCGCGCATGAGTTCCGTGTAATACTGGATGACGCCTGGATAGGTGGGGGTGGTCCTTCGAGGATAGCGGGGGTCTCTGAAGTTCGGGTAGAAGGTATCATCGATGTCGCTCAGCACTTTAATGGCCGCAAGAGCGTTCGTTTTGCCTTCCTTGGCGATATGTGCGCATATGGTGCAGCGAATCCCAACATCGTCGATATCCGTAAAGAGCAACTGCTGGAGATCCCGATAATCAGGGCCGGCATCGATGGCGTTCTTGAGGGCGGTCAGCGTTGAACCGTGTGTGCCGAGGAAGATGTCGCGGATGGCTTGTTCAGCCTGACGGCCCGTCTGTCCTTGCTGCCACGCGTTGACGAGGGCCACGCGAGCGTTCACACGCAACTCGGCCAGACGGTCGACGATCAGGAGGGTGTACAGCCTGGTCCGGTTCTTCTCACCAGTGAGGTGATCATCAACGGCCCTGAACAGATGGCTGACGTCGAGTGTCTCCAGCAATTCGTTCAGCTGATTCGCATCAGCTTTTCCAAAGATGCTCAGGATGGAGGCTTCCTCGTGGCGATCGGTGCGACCATCCAGCCATGTTGTGATGTCGTCAATCCATTGTGCAATCGTGCTGTCCATCAAGTGTTCCTTCTTTTATACGGCGAGGTTTTCCGAATAATACACAATGGCATGATCATAGAGTGGATCCGTCTTTCCATCCAAGTCGCGAATGGTGACCACATGGCCATGGTGACCATAACCAAAAGGGAATTCGGGGGGCACCTTGGTGACGGGGTCAGCCCCGTTCACATAGCGCGTATGACTTTTCGCTTTGAACACCAGATCGACATGACGTCCGACTCTCGGCTCCCCAAAGGTGACCACCTCTTCGAACGGATACCGCATGCCAGCCAGTGTTGCCATGGCTCCACCAAGGCTATGGCCAGTCACCCATACGGGAATCCCGACAGTATGTCGCTCCAGGTCAGGCACAATCTGCGTCTGCCAAAGCTTATCGATCTCTCGCAGAAACCCGAGGTGAACCTCCACGTGCTCATGCCCGTCGAAAGGCATCTTGTTGAATTGTAAATCCGCCAGGACATCGTCGTTACTGAAGAAGGCCAGTAAAGGTGAGTCACGTTCGAGTCCGAGAAAGGTCTTGATCCTTTCGAGAACACTCTCTTCCCTATCCGTCAGCCTTCCTGGTGTCCCTTCGTGCAGTTGCGTCCCTCGAAACGACAAAACTGCCCTGTCCGGCCACACGGCGAGAAACGCCTGTGCCCCCGCCTCATCATAGACACGAGTCGTCATTGCTCCGAAAGTCACCATCAAGTCGGTGATCTCCGCGTCATCGAGATAGGCTGTGTGCGCCATGTTCGACAGTACCCAGTGCCGGTTCGTCCGCCATTGACGGTCATAATCATGTGTATTGAATACCAGGGGAAATGGCTTAAATTTATGGGGGAAAAAACAGCGTCGAGCGACTTGCGCATCTGGTTTTTCTCCTTTGACAAGAGAGCCCTCTTCTCAGGTGTTTCGACCACAGTGCATCACCACGGGCCTATCGAAGGCGAGGGAGCCTTAGTCCCAGGTGTAGACCTCGGGGCACCAAGCCGGACGTGCGTCCCACGAGGTCGCGTGCGCTATTCCCGTGCGCTCACCTGCGCGCTAGTCACCTCTTCCTGCCCACGGAACCCCTGTATGTCGCACTTCAGATCCTGGAGTACGGCGGCGAGGTGAATGGGACTCATCCACGGTTTCATGACGCGGTACCGCATCGCACCACCATCCTTGAGGCCGTCGAACACAATGAGGACCTCATACGCCTTATCGTTCTCCTCCAGCACGGTCACTCCCTCGGCTTTGGCCTCTCCCTCGGTTGCAATCTTTCCCAGCAACTCGAGCCTCCCAAGCAGTTCGCCTGGACGACGTTGGCCTGGAAGACAATCATGCCCGTCCCAGAAGTAGAGTTGGTAGGACCCAGGACCATCACCCACCGGTCCTGCCAGGATCAACAACCCATTCCGGGCTGGTGCGAGGTCTCGGATGCCCAGGCCTCCCAAGTTTACGAACAGCAGGCTCGCGTCGGAGACAGGGTTACCGAACCTGGCGCGCAACACTGGAACGTAATTGTCCCGCAGCACGGGCCCTCGGAACCCGATGTAGAGGCGACCGTCACGCACCGCGATCCCTTCGATGTCCACGCCGTTCTCCTTGCTGGGCACACGCGTGAACGCTTGGAGCACGGGATCCTGTTCAATCACCGGCATGAGACTCGTGACCTCGAGCGCCGACACCTCTCCATGGCCGTCGAGTCGGAACCGGTAGAGCCGCTCGCGGCTCTCGTCGCGCTCAACCACGAGGAGCCGCTGGCGGTTTTCTTGAGCGGTGCGCTGGTCATCGACCGTCTTGCGCACCCGGGAGTGGGAGCCAACGACATAGACGAGATCCCCTTCGGCAGCGATCCCTTCGATGTCGATCTCCTTGGCATGTCCGTCTAAAATGACATCTTGCGGCAGGACCGTATACCGATCCCCATCAGGCTTCAGAATCTGCACCGTGTTGCCCTCGTCCGAACCGACGACGAGATATCCCTTGACAACGGTGATGGCACTCACATTCTTGGCCTTGTGAATGTCCCCCTTGAACTCCACGTGTCCAAGGCGCTCGACCTCACCGCTGCGTCCAACTGGGCTGAGCACGAGTACCAAAGCGAAGGATAGCAGAAGTACGTTCATCGATTTCTCCCGGGGAACAACTATCAGTGTTAGCCACACTCTGACTATTTCGAAGGACGCATCATGCCATGATCTCCAGCCCTCGCCAGCTACGGCAGGGGCCGTGATTCCAGCACCTGAATCTTGAGCGTTAGTTCACGATTCTCAATCACCTTCTTCCGTGTCACTGCAGCCGTTTGGCCTGAGAGTGTGGGCAAGAGTGATGCCGTGAGAAGGCAATGCTGCGGAATGAATGATGATCCAGGTGCAGGTCAGTAAGAGCACGACAGCCTTATAGCAATGCTGGTGGTTAGGGTTAACCATATAGGCCAAGATCCTTCAGACTTGCTGACGGCCATGGCATGCCGCGCAAGCAGGTCAGGGGTCTGTGCAGTCCTGCACGACGATGCGCAGATCCACATGGTGAAGGGAGGACCGCCCCATGTCACCAAGGGCGGTAGGGGTCAAAGCGCGGCGACTGACACAGAAGTGCAGCCCAGGGGCGAGGCTGAAGAGCCTCCTCATCCCGTGCCCGATTGGCACCAGACCGATGGTCAGGGATCGAACGTCCATTGATCCGCTCGAAGAAGCCACTCGAAGCGGGTTTTCCGATCGAGCAGGCCCGAGATCCTGAACCCGTAGCAGACTTGAAAGGCGTGAACCGCTGCCTATGCCTGGGTGGTATACAGGCCATCGACGGGTCTTGGGTCATACCCGAAGTCTCGCGCATGAGCCTCGGCGATGGAGATCTCGCTGGCATTCAGTATCCAGTCCAGCATGGGACGTTCAGCCCCCGAGAAGTCCCTGCTCAGGACAGGGGTGACCGGGGGACAGTCCCCCTTCCTGTGACCAGCCGTCGTGTCGCGCTCGCCTGCAAGTGCCGAGACTGCGGGACCGACGCCTAGCGAGTCCCTCCTGGTCAGGCCCTTGTGACGCCGGTGGGTCCATTCGGCAGCATTACGCCGGGTCATGTCGCTGAGCACGTTTCGCATGTGCGCCTCCACGCGGCAGCAGGACGGACGGCGGTGCAACTAGGGGACACGACGATGGACAGAAAGGCCGCGTACCTGCGTCTCCATGGATCGTGGTAGCAATTCCCCTGCAGCGGCGTGATACTATGCACCTATTAAAGTCCGGCGGTGGCCCTCTGCCGTCCAGGCCGGCGACCGGCTCAGGAGTATCGCCATGCACATCTGGGTAGATGCCGACGCGTGTCCCCACGCCATCAAAGACCTACTGTATCGTGCGGCTAACCGGTTGCAAATCGCCTTGACGCTGGTGGCCAATCAACCACTGCGCGCCCCCACGTCGCCGTATGTTCACGTACTCCGCGTTCCCGCGGGATTCGATGTGGCCGACCACACGATCGTCCAGCACGTCCGTGCGGGCGACCTAGTCGTGACCGCAGACATCCCGCTGGCCGCCCAGGTGGTGGCCAAAGGCGCCCACGCGCTGAATCCCCGAGGGCAGGCATATACCCCGGAGAATATCCACGAACACCTGACAATGCGCCATGTCATGGATGAGCTGCGCCAGAGCGGTGTGGAGACGGGTGGTCCGTCCCCCTTCCGCCCGCGGGACCGTCAAGCGTTTGCGAATCAATTGGATCGGTTATTGACACAAGCCGGTAACACAGGAGCGGACGCCACAGGGTGAGCGCCGAACGCACGGCGCACCGCTGCCGAAGATCAGACCGTGGCGGGGGAGGCGCTGGCGGTGTCCAGACACCGCCAGCGCGCTAATCCTTGAAGAGGGGCATCACTTTTGCGGCAAATAGCTCCAGAGAGTCCAGCACCTTACGGTTTTCGATGCCGCCATAGTTGATGAAGAAGATGAGGTTCTCGATCCCAGACTGGCGCAACCCGTCGATGCGCTCGGCCACAGACTCCGGAGTCCCGAAAATGGCCACATTCTCCCACATGGCATCATAGTTGGCATATACGCCCCGGGCATACCGTCGCCGGTACTCTTTAAAATCTTCGGGCAAGAGCTCCACCCGATGGTCTGGCGGTGAGCCCACCTCCTGCCCCGTGCGCTTGAACCACATGAAGGGAGCTTCGGTATCTCTGCGCGCTTGTTCCTGGCTGCGGGCGGTATACATGGCGCGGGCGGCGATGACACGTTGTGGGCCGTAGGTGAACCCGGCCTTCTCCACGGCGGTGCGGAAATACTCTGCCTGGGCCCCGACCTGCTGAAAACTCTCTCCCTGGCCGATCAGCAAATTCCAGTTGTGGTGCGCCACGCGGTCGATGCTGGTTGGATTGGAGGCAGCCACCCAGATCGGGGGATGCGGGCTTTGGACCGGCTTGGGGTGGAGGGTCATGTCATTGAAGCTCCAGAACTCCCCGCGATGGTCAAAGGGCTCGGTCGACGTCCAGGCCCTGACTATCACATCCATGGCTTCTTCAAAACGGCGGGTGGCCTCGTCCATGGGGATGTTGAATTTGTGAAACTCACCCCACTGATAGCCGCGCCCCACCCCTAGATCCAGGCGGCCCTCGCTGAGCAAATCCACCGTCGCCGCTTCTTCCGCGAGCTGAATCGGGTTATGGAACGGCAAGACAGCCACCGCGGTGGCTAGCCGAATCGATGTCGTCAACCCGGCGAGGTAGGCCAGAACAGTCATGGATGCCGGCACGATGCCGTGGCGCGAGAAGTGGTGCTCGGTGAACCATACCGAATGAAAGCCGAGCTGCTCGGCCCACCGCACCTGCTCCAGAGCTTCCTGGTAATATTTCGCCTGCGTTCCCGGCTCGGGCAACTGCACGGATTGGAAGATGCCAAATTTCATGTCTGCCTCCTGGGGGTTAGAGCATGTCCAGAACTTGCGTAACATAAACCAAGGCCGCGGAGTTTGCAAATGCCCAACAGACAACAGCCATTTCTATGCGTTGTAGTCACTTGCATACGAGCCAATTGCCCAGAGGGGCTTGCTCGGTATATTCTTAGGCCTGGATACGCTAATTTTCCCCAGGCCACCAGGCAGCTGGGGTAGAGCGCATTTCTGGCACACTTCGCGAGTCTCTGCAGACCCAGGACTTCGTGTTAGGAGCTCTTGCATGACAGACATATGCATCACCTTCCTTGGGACAGGAGCTGGCAATTGCATCCACCGGGCACACACGGCCATTGTCGTGGATTGCGCCGATGGCACCCGAGTGCTGATCGATACCGGCTCTGGCAACAGCGTCCTCCGTCATGGCGCCAAGCTCAATATGCTCGCCGAAGATTTCGAAGTGCTGCTCCTCACGCACCGACATCTGGACCACATGGGGGGACTTCCCTTCCTACAGGGGCAGCGCACGCTGGTCAACCCAGAGGCTCCTCCTCTCAAGGTGTACAGCAGCGAAGAATCTTTGGTCCACGCCGGGCGGCTTATCCACGTGTCTCGACCTGCTTTACGCCTAGATCAAGACGTTGTCTATACCCCAGAGGGCCAGGCGGTCTTCCGGTGGTATCCAACCCAGGAAGGTGAGCGCCTGCAGTTGGGGCCGAGCACCTACGCCTGTTCATTCGCGGTCGACCATCTCCCAGGAGCGGTGGGGTGGCGCATCGAGTCCAATGGTGTCGCGATCGTCTTTTCGGGAGACACCAAATTCAGTCCCAGCCTGCCGGAGTGGGCCAAGGGCGCCCGCCTGCTGATTCATGAAGCGTTGAGTACCGAAACGGAACGCGAGCGCACCTACCGGCGGGGGCATTCCACTGCGGCGGATGCTGGTCGCGCCGCAGCCCTGGCCGGCGTCTCCGAGCTGATCCTCACACACATCGATTCACCCTTCCACTTCGATACCAGCCCTCTGCTGGACGAAGCCAGGCAGCATTTCGATGGGCCGGTGAGTGTGGCCGATGACCTGCATCAGGTGATCATCGGGGTCAAAGTCTCCGGGATGTTGTCTGATCGATAGCTCGACGTTGGCCTCGAGCCTGAGTGCCACTGGCTCTCCTACAGTCCGGGAGCTCTCTGCTCTGGCTGCTGCCGTGCGGGAGAATAGCGCTGATCACCTCGACCGCGGACAGTATTCCGTAGAAGCCTTTTGTAGTATAGTGGGTCCCGCGTAACCGAGGAGTGCGCGCGAAGATCATTTCTTCCTGACAGAGGGGATAAGAGATGGCAATCGTGGAAACCGAGCGCCAGGACCAAGTCATGGTGATCCGCATGAACCGGCCAGAGCGTCTCAACGCCCTTGGCCAGGAGCTCCGTAACCTGTTGGCGGAGGCGTGGTGCGAGTTTCGAGACAGCGATCAGCTTGAGGTGGCGGTGTTCACCGGCACCGGCCGGGCCTTCTGCGCCGGCGAGGATATGAAGGAGTCGCTCGAGCGTGGCGCACCAGGCAGGGGGCAACAACGAGCCGCCGATCCTTTCATGGATGGAACGCTGATGAAGCCGGTGATCGCCGCCATCAATGGGTATGCCATGGGGGGTGGGTTTGCGCTGGTCGAGCGCACCGATTTGCGGGTCGCCGTCCGCGGTGCCATTTTTGAGGTCTCCGAGGCCAAACGCTGGCTCCTTGGTGGCTACCAGCACGGGTTCTTCGCCGGACTCCCACACCCTATCGCCACCGAGATGGCGCTGGGGTTTCGCTTTACGGCCGAACGCCTGTACGAGGTTGGATTCCTGAACCGCCTCGTGGACTCCGACCAGCTGTTGCCCACGGCCATCGAGATGGCCCAGCATATGCTGACGTTGCCGCCAGCGTCGCGTGTCAACACGGTCTACATGATGCGGCAGATGCGGGCACGTATTGCACCAAATCTCCAGCGCCTCGCGGCCAAGCTTCACGAGCATGGGGACAAGGAAGATCTGATGGAATCGCGTCGAGCCTTCGCCGAGAAACGCCAGCCCAACTTCAAGGGCTGGAAGGATCCGGCCGATCGCCATCGGCTGCCGACGCTTGATGAGCCTGAGGTGAGCGCCACCGAGTAACGATCCGGCGTGCCATGTGAAGTGCTATGGTGACACGGCAGATCGAGCGATCCTGCCTCATCACGGCGCATGGCCTGTTGTCTGCTCTCATCGATATAAGGCGAGAGTACACGGAGGCAATCATGAACATAGGTATGAATACGAGAGTCTCGAGCCGATCGCTGGACGTCGCGATCGTGGCTCAGAAAGCCGAGGCCCTGGGATTTGAGTCCCTGTGGCTGCCGGAACATGGAGCGATGCCAGTGCATGTGACGACTCGATACCAGGGCAGCCCGGATGGCAGCATTCCCCCGTCCATGAGTGACATCGGTGACCCCTTCATCGGTCTGGCGCGGGCTTCTGCCGTGACCACGAGGCTCAAGTTGGGGACCGGGATCTGCCTGGTCCCGGAGCACCATCCGCTGCTGCTGGCTAAAGAGATCGCTACCCTGGACCACCTTTCCAACGGCAGGTTTCTATTCGGCATTGGCGCCGGGTGGTTACGCGAAGAGACGGAAATCATGGGGGGTAACTTTCCGCATCGATGGGGTCAAACCAGGGAAGCAGTGCAAGTGATGAAGGAGATCTGGACTAAAGAGGAGGCGGAGTTTCATGGGAAATTCTATGATTTTCCGCCGGTTCGTTCTGCCCCCAAGCCGTCTCGAAAGCCCCACCCGCCGATCTTCCTGGGCGGATCGGCAAAGAACGTCTTCAAGCGCGTGGTGGCTTGGGGGGATGGCTGGATGCCGACACGAGCCACTCCTGAGGACATCAAGAATGCTCGGGCCACTCTGGCCGAACTCGCCGCTAGTGCTGGACGTGATCCCCGCTCGATCGAGATCACAGTATACGGTGAGGCCGGCAATCCTGACATGCTGAAGCGCTTCGAAGACGCAGGTGCCGACCGGGTGATCGTCAGGCTCCAGACCACCGAAGGCGAGGCCGCAGTGGCGGAGCTGGAGCGGATGGCTGAGCAACTATTCTCACGAGTGTGAGGCCTGGACACATGGATGCCGTCCATTCCGCTGTCTGCGGCAGGTTGCTCGTCCCTTCTCGCTTTGGGAGAGGGTTAGGGTGAGGGAGTGAGGATGGCATCGCAGAAGTTCCTTTGGATGCCCTGCTACCAATAGATCCTGGGGAGGTTTCGCTTGACCCGCTGCAGGTTCAGTTTTACACTGCGCTGGACACAGGATCGCTTGATGGCGCGAACCGTCTTGACCAGGAGGGAATTATGCGAGCCGTGGCCTTTACGCAGATCGGAGAACCGGAAGTCTTGCACGTGATGGATGTCCCCGATCCCGTGGTCGGACCGGGGCAGGTCCGTATCCGGGTGAGCGTGAGCGGAGTGAATTTTCGTGATGTCGGCGTACGTCGGCATGGCAGGAACGAGGGCAGCCGGGTCCCCGAACCAGTCGTGACTGGGATTGAAGCGGCGGGTGTGGTGGAGTCGCTGGGAGCTGGGGTGACGCATCTCAAAATAGGCCAGCGCGTGGCGACCATCTGTCAGGGCGGAGGCTACGGCGATCTGTTGGTCGTATCGGCGGCGCAGGCAGTTCCTCTACCGGATAGCATCAGCGACGAAGTAGGCGGCACTTTTCCCATGACCGGCTTTACCGCATGGCATCTGGTGCATACCGCGGCCAAGGTGCAACCCGGCGACACGGTTCTGGTGCACGCCGCAGCAGGTGGCGTGGGAACGATGCTGTTACAGCTGGCCAAACGCGCCGGGGCGACGGTCCTAGGGACGGTCGGCAGCGATGATAAGATCGACACTGCTAAACGCTTTGGGGCCGATCATGTGATCAATTATCAGCGTGAGAATTTTGCCGACGTCGTGCGCACCTTGACCGCTGGTCGTGGGGTCGATGTCGTCATCGATGGCGTCGGGGCCGCGACCTGTCGGGATGACGTCAAGGCCTTGCACCCGTTCGGCCGATTGGTGAGCTTTGGACGCGCCTCAGGGCCTGCGCAGCTCACCGGGGACGACTTACAGCCGAAAAGCCTCCAATGGTCACATTTCGGGGTCTTCACCGCCTATCAGCAACCGGACATCTGGAACCGCGGCGTGGCCAGTCTGGTGCCGTTGATCGCCAGTGGAGGCGTGGATCCCTATATCACCGCATCCTATCCCTGGGACAAGGCTCCTGAGGCCCATCGCCGCCTGGAGGGTCGACAGACGCAGGGCAAACTGGCGCTGGTGCATGCCAACTAATCTGTCTACGACCTTGTCGTGGGACACGAGGCAACTGCTGCAGCGCTGAGAGTGCATGTGCAACATCATGAATCCTGCAACGATGATGGCCACGAGGAGGGCATAACACATGGCTACCGTAGGCACCGGCAAGTACACCTATACCCTGGTTCAGGACTGGGCCAAGCTACCCGCAGGTGAGACCTTCGCCATGGTCAGCGCGGTCGCCACCGACGCGCAGGATCGGGTCTACGCCTTCCAGCGCAAGGACCCGCCGATCGTCGTCTTTGACCGGGAGGGAAACCTCCTGAGCAGCTGGGGCAACGGCGCTTTTCTGTTCGCCCACGGCATTTTCATCGCCGATGACACCGTGTACCTGACCGATCGCGACAGCTCGGTGTGTCTGATGTATACCCTGGACGGCAAGCCCATTCAGATGTTGGGCCGGCACGGGGTGCACTCCGATACCGGCTGCGAACGGCCGGGCGATCTGGTGCCTCACGCTGCGGGTCCTTTCAATTACCCCAGCGAACTGGTGCCAGCCCCTTCCGGAGATCTGTATGTCTCCGACGGCTACCGCAACGCACGTGTGCACCGCTTTACGTGGGACGGCCAGTTGAAAAAATCCTGGGGTGAACCGGGCAAGACAGCCCCAGGCCATTTCCACCTACCTCACAGCCTGATCGTCGCGAACGACAAGGTCTACGTCTGCGATCGGGAGAACCACCGGCTGCAAGTGTTTAGCCTGGACGGGGAGTCTCTGGATATCTGGACCGATATCCAGCGGCCAATGGATATCTCCGTCGACCGTGACGGAGTGTTCTATGTGAGCGAGGGCAATGTGAACGGGTCTTCGGCGCGTGTCAGTGTGCTGGACGCGGCCGGCAAGGTGCTGGCACGGTTTCCTTGCCGGGGACCGGGCCACGGCAGTTGGGTCGATTCTCATGGAGATATTTATGTAGGGCTGAGCAATCCGGGCGGGGTCGACAAATTCGTACGCCAGGGATAAATCCGGAAATATCACGGACAACCGAAGAGACAAACCTCTTCAAGCGAGGAGAAGAGCCATGCACGTCGTCAAAATTAGCGAACTACCAGAAGAACCGATGGGCAGTGCCACACCTATTGCGGGGTGGACCGGAGGAGCCGTCAGCCGGTCGCGGCAGACCATCATCCCAGATGGGGACTCCGACAACTACCGCTGCAGTGTCGTTAACTTTAAACAAGGGGCCACAACCGGGTGGCATGCCCATACGTGCGATCAGATCCTCGTCGTCACCGGCGGCAGCGGCATCGTCGCCTCAGAGCATGAGGAACGCGAGATCAACGTGGGCGACGTGGTCCACATCAAGGCTGGCGAGCGTCACTGGCACGGCGCCAAAGCCAATACGACATTGTCGCATATTACCATTACGACGGCAGATGCTGAGAGCCGCCGGTAGCCATTCTGAGCCCGGCTAACAGGGGAGTGGACGCTCGCTCTCCGGACGTCCACGCCCCTACGCAATGGCACATCAATGCTTGTCCACCCGCGGCATGGCTGCCATCTTGGATCGCAGGGTGGTTAGTCGTGGCGGAAGCCCTTGCCGGATCGGTCGACAGGATCGGGACCTTGCACGCCGGCATAGCGGAACCTGAGGTCGTCCCAAAGATCGAGTCGCGACCAGTCAGGTGGATTGAGAACCTTCTTGCCGTCATCGGACAGGAACGGGTTTGGGAAGACGATGGTCGCCTGCTGCTCGCCATGGCCGTTCCAAAGGCGCAGCCCCCATGAGCTCGGTGTCCCATCCAGCGACAGGCGGCGGAAGAACTCAGCCTGCGCACAGCGCCGATGCTGGGCGAGCTCTGGTGGGGTGGGATTGTGACGCGCCCCGCGTGTTGGACCGATGCAGAGGTGGAAGTGTGGAGCGCCGAAGGCGACGGTTAGATAGCCATCGAGTACCCCGACATGCGTCGGTGCGTGCGGCGCCTGAAACTCCCAGGCAGCACCCTGAATGATCGGTCCGAAGACGATCTTATTCCAATGTGACTCGAACAGTTCCCGCAGCAACCGTTCGAGCGTCGACTCGTCAGTCGGCAGCGGGAAAATCTCGACAATATGCCCGTCATCGTCCGTTACACGTGTAGGAACAACAGGGGTATCTGACACTGTTGCGGCGGTTTCTACTGGCATCTGCGACCCACCATCCGTAGCCATCACTCTATGCCCTCCCTTCATCTCGCCCTCATTGCCTGCTGTGCCATTTCTCGGATTGACGCAGCTATAGTACGCCGTAATTGCATGAGGGGCAACTCTCTTGACGACCGGGGGTGTGCGTGACTCGTGCCGAAGCCACCGACTCATAACCATCGCCTTCTGATACCCACGACTCTCCCTTGATAGCTTGACCCTCAAGCACAGGGGTGTCACCATCATAGTCCCAGTTGCCCAATCGATGCATAGCGGGGAGCGCCAGCGCATCGACTCGACGCAGATTCTGGGCCGGTCATATCACTGCCCAAAATATCAACCGCATAGATTGACAAAGGTGACGAGCTCTAGGCCAAGAGGCTCTAGGCCAGTAGTTGGACAAATACCTGTCAATTTCATTGCAGCATTTTGAGGTTGACATGCACCAGCGACCTGCTACAGTAGCGCCAATTTAGCGTTCTGCTGTTGCACCCGGCTGCTGTCATCGATGAGGAGGGGATGCCAATGAAGACAGTGCCACCTTCCCAAGTGTCGATGTCGCTTAATGATGTTTGGCTTCAGTGTCGTATCCCAGTTTATGATAGAATACCAACTCCTTAACCACGCCTAACCCCATCCCTTGGGGAGGGACATCTGCCCGTGCGTTGTGTATGACACGGGCTGATCTTTTCTGGAAAAAATTGGCAGATAGCCACAAGGGCGGGGATCATGCCATGCTTCCCACGAAGGGAGCGCAGAGTTGCGACAAGACGGAAGCCCTCGTACGACTTCGTTGAGATAGCGACCTCAAAGAGCTCGTCCGAAAGTTGCCTAGGAAGTTGTTGAAGGCCATCGGCTTTTTTTGCTTCGAGGGTCGATGTTCATGCAGGGGCGACGCCTATTCCCACATCAACTCTGGTCTATTAGTGACAAGGCAAGGAGTCGTCGTCATGGTGTCTGAGGAAGACCCTGCTTTCAGGCCCACCATGGGAATGACGCGCAAACTCGCGGCCATCCTCAGTGCCGATGTTGCGGAGTATAGCCGCTTGATGGGCGAGGATGAGGAAGCAACCATTCGCACGGTGACGGTCTACCGAGAAGTCATCGCCACCCTCATCCAGCAGTACCGCGGTCGAGTCGTGGACTCTCCAGGGGATAATCTGCTAGCCGAGTTTGTCAGTGTGACGGATGCCGTCCAGTGCGCGGTAGCCATTCAGCGGGAGCTCAACGCGAGGAATACGGCACTCCCGCTTCAGCGTCGGATGCAGTTTCGCTTGGGCATCAACCTGGGGGACGTGATTCCGGACGGGGAGCGGATCTATGGCGATGGGGTCAATATTGCCGCACGCTTAGAGAGCTTGGCTGAAGCGGGCGGCATTTGCATTTCGGGGACCGTGTACGACCAGGTCGCGACCAAGCTCGCCTTAAGGTATGAGTTTCTGGGTGGGCGTACGGTCAAAAACATTACCAACCCGGTGCGGGTGTATCGGGTGCGATCAGAATCCGGCCCCCCGGGCCTCCAGCTGCATCGGCAGCACAGATTTGGTGTCGGACCTTGGTGGAGAATGGCCTGCGCGTTGGTGGGGCTGCTGATCATCGGGGGCGGCATAGTCAGCTGGCGGCTCTACCTCTATCCGTCATTGCCAATGAGCAGTTGCCCCCACCCAGGAGACCAGGCGCGCTCGTGTTGCCCAACAGGCCATCCATTGCCGTATTGCCGTTTGTCAACATGAGTGAAGATCCTGGCCAGGAGTATTTCAGCGACGGGATGACCGAGGATCTCATTACGGACCTCGCCAGGCTCGCGGGGCTGTTTGTCATTGCCCGAAACTCCGTCTTCATGTACAAAGGCAGGGCGGTCAAGCCTGATCAAGTAGGTCAGGAGCTCAGGGTGCAGTATGTACTAGAGGGCAGCGTGCGCAGGGCCAATAATCGCGTGCGGATCACTGCGCAGCTGATCGATGCCGCGACGGGCTACCATGTGTGGGCGGAGCGTTACGACCGGGACTTACAGGATATCTTCGCCGTGCAAGACGAGATCGCCTGGAGAATCACGAGAGCGCTGGCGCTGCGGTTAACACCGGAGGAAAGAGAACACATGGAACAAAAATACACGAACAACGTGGAGGCTTGGGAATATTTCATGCGCGGGGCAGAACTCTATCGGCAGTACACAAAGGAGGCGAATGCGCAGGCGCGGGAGCACTTCGAAAAAGCCATTAGCCTGGACCCGCAGTTTGCCAGGGCCTATGCGAATCTGGCTGGTACCCATCGACAAGATTGGACCTTTGAGTGGAGTCAGGATCTTCTCGCCTCACAGCAGCAGGCGCTCGACTTGGCGACAAAGTCTGTAGAGCTGGATCCTTCGCTACCTTATGGTCACCAGCAATTAGCCTATATCTTTGTGTACAAAATGGAACATGACCGAGCCATCGCTGAGGCACGGGAGGCCGTCCGACTGGGCGGCTCCAGTTACGCAGATGGCTATGCTGTCTTGGCGCAGACGCTCATCTATAGTGGGCAGCCGGAGCAGGCGATTGAATTAATGGAGAAAGCCATTAGCCTGGACCCGAAGCCGGCTTATTACCGCTATCACATCGGCCAAGCATACTTTGTGATGGGGCAGAATGAGAAGTACGGGAAAGGACAATATGAGAAGGCCCTGGATTACTATAGGAGGGCCGAGGAATACCTGCAGGAAGCCATAGCCATGAGCCCTAAGCATAGGCCGTCCCGTACGCACCTGGTGGCTGTGTACATCGAGTCTGGCCAGAACGAGAAGGCATGGGCAGCATGGGACAACTTCCCGGGCATGGACCGCCTCATCGACCTTGAAAAGCGGCGACAGGTGGCCCCGTATCGAGATCAAGCACTCACACAGCGCTTTCGTGGCGGCTTTGCGGAAGGCGGGGCCTGAAAGGAAGGCCCCGTAGGCCCAGACAGGCTCTGTGGAAATCGATCTCGCGGTGACCGTCCCCGCCGCGCCGACGCCCGCATTTAGCGCCCCTGGTACTGCGGGGCTCGCCGTTCGGCGAAGGCACGCGGCCCTTCCCGTGCATCCTCGGTTTGCCCGATAATCCAGCGCAAAGCGCTACCGAGGCGCAAGGATTGCTCCAGCGTTTCGTCCAGGGCGGCCTGGGTGACCTCCTTCACCGCTTTGACGGCCAGCGGCGCATGGCCCGCGATGCGCTGGGCGATCTGGCGCGCTGTGGGCAACAGCTCAGGCTCCGGCACGATGCGGCTGACCAGCCCCACCCGCAGTGCGCTAGCGGCATCGATGGGATCACCGGTGAGGATCATTTCCATCGCCACGGCTTGGGGGACAGCTCGGATGAGGCGCTGTGGACCTCCCCCACCGGGAAAGAAGCCGCGTACGATCTCCGGCAAGCCAAACCGTGCCTCGGGGGTACAAATTCTGATGTCGCAAACCAGTGATAGCTCAAAACCTGCGGCCAGGCAATAGCCGTCAATCGCTGCAATTAACGGCTTTTCCATGGGTACTCGCGCAAAACCTTGGGCCCGGCCGGCTTCGATGACCGAGGCGGCATTGACATCTTCTGCTCTACCGATCTGGGCCCGCTCTTTGAGGTCGGCACCCGCACTAAACGTCCGGCCCGCACCGCTGATGATGGCGACCCTGATGTCGTCCTCCTCTCGGACACGGTGCAACCCCTCGATGAGGGCCTGCCTGAGCTCGCGATTCATGGCATTGCGCACTTCGGGGCGGTTCAAAGTAATGACCGCCACGTGGTCTATCAGCTCAAACAACACTGGATCATGACTCACCATGGTTCTCCTCTTGCCATTTGGGTTTGATGGTTGATCCGGGGAAAGCCGGGATTCTCGCTTTTCGACTTGACCCCGCAAGCGTTTTGGGGACAATGGTGGACAGTGCATGAGCAACGGATTAAGCGTTTCATCTTCACTCGCAGCCAGGAGGACATATGGCCACACTTCGATGGATTGGCGAACCGATCAACGAAGGCGGTGTTACGGAACGTAGATTCGACCTCGAACGTGAATCGGGTACGGTCCCAGGCATCCTGTGGGCTCCCATGGAGCACGACCGCCCGGTGCCGCTGGTCCTCATGGGCCACGGTGGTAGCGGTCACAAGCGCAGCGACCGGCAACTCATGCTCGGTCGACGCTTGGCCACCGTATCTCAGATAGCCTCGGCGACCATCGACGGTCCATATCATGGGGACCGTGTCCCCGAACAACTCGACCGGCAACAGTATCAAGCGATGATGGCCGCCATGGGTGTTGATAAAGTCACCGATGGCATGGTTGATGATTGGGGCGCGACGCTCGATGCGCTCAGCCAACTCGACACCATCGATGCCAGCCGCATTGCCTATATGGGCTTCTCCATGGGGACACGCTTTGGGCTCCCCTATGTGGCGGCCGCAGGTGATCGCCTACGCTGCGCTGTTCTCGGCAAAAACGGTATGCGCCAGAACTCCGGGCTGGCCAACATGGCGACTCGATTCGAACGAGACGCACCGACCATCAAGTTACCACTCCTGTACCACGTTCAGTGGGATGACGAATTGTTCCCACGCGACGGGCAGTTCGACTTGTTCGATCGTCTGGGCACATCCGACAAACGGCTGATTGCATTCCCTGGGCCGCATGGCACCTCCACTCCGGAGGCAGTGCGTGCATGGTGTGAGTTCGTCACCCGCCACCTGGGCGTCTGAGACCGTGTCACGACACGGCTGGGCTGTGCCTCGCCTCCGCAGGATCAACCAGAGGTTGGGGTTGGAAGCGATGCGCGGGTCGCAGCCCTATCAAGATTGTTCCACCACGAAAGCTCGCTTGAACCAGTGTACCCGTATGATCTCTCAAGATGATACAGCGTCAAGGTCGATGGTGTACTTTCTGCACAAGAGACCTCATTGAGAGTGCTAGGCAGCTAGGCCAAGCGACGAATCCTGCTTAAGGCATATCCGGCAAGGGGGAGATAACCGACCAGCGTCCCTGTCAGATAGCGGGCTTCATAGTGGAAGAACATAAAAATGAGTAAGAAATAGAGCGGCACGGTGAAGAAAAACAGGCCGACGGCGGTTTTGTGCTCGCGCTTGAGCAGGAAAAGGGCAACCAGGGCGGTTGGAAAGAGGATGGAGGCCGAGAGCGTGCCGAGGCCCATACCGATGATTCGTAGAGGATACGTTCGGGCATATGTCGAAAAACCTTCTTGGGGGTTCTGTGTCTTGAAATAGCTCCAACTCCTCGGATATGTCGCGTCTCCCGCGTTTCCATAGACGAGAAAGGTCCCGTTAAGGAGCTTTTTCACGGTGTGCAATGCGTATGGCATGGGATGCTCGCTCACAGACGCCAGGAATTCCTCCTTGCAGATGTCTTCGATGTTTTTGCCGGTTGCCTGCATCCTCTCGCGGAAATACTCCTGGAACCGCTCTTCCTCGGTCGAATAAAACCTGCTGACCTGATTGCCAAGCCACAAGTTGTACCAGAACACAGGAGGCGTCATCTTCGGATCGTGCTGGTGGGCGCGAACGTAGCTCTGGTGTGGCCAGACCATGAGCCCAACGATTGTGAAGGCGATCAACAGAAACATCACGGCCATGGAGAACCTGATGCGCTTCAGAAGCCAGAGCATCAGGGTTAGAAAGACCGGGTACAAGGCGATGGTCGGCATAAAGTAATAGCCTAGGCCTGTGCCGATGCAGACCAGGCTGAACCATAACGGTGGCCAATCTTCCTGCAGAAAGATCCGGCTCGCCCACAGGGTGATGACGAGCATGAGATAGAGCAGGAAGATATCTTTGTACGGAATGATGCTGACACGCGCCTCATACAAGGTAAAGGCAAAGACCAGCACCGTGAGCAAGCCAGCACGGTGACCAAAAAATTTCTTGGCCAGCCTATATAGACCCCAAGCAGCCAGGACCTCGAAGATGATCTGCATGATCTGGGCGTAGATCCAGAGTTTCGAGCCGAAAATCTTCCAGACTCCGGCAAGGAAAAAGGCATAACCTGGCACTTCCCTAATGTAGGGTTGGAGCTCAGGCGACCGGATCTCATAGCGTTCTGGATCGATAATCCGGGTCGGGTCCGATGCTTCGAGGATTGGGGGAAAATCTCGGAAGATCTTGATACCCTTGCCTTCAGCAAGGTTCATCGCCACGAACGCCTGTTCGAATTGTGTTGACGGACCGCTGAAGACCTGATGGTGGAATAGGGCCAGGAAGCCCAGACGCACGGCCAGGACGAGGACCAGGAGACCGATGAAGCTGAGATGCTTGGAGTTCCGCATGCTGTCCTCTCATAGCGAACATGTTACCCACGACAATCTGCCTCGAAAGGCCTCTTCCTCAACCGCTATGACAAAGCCGTACCGCATATTCCTGCTAGGTTGCTCATGCCTATCGGTCCTATAGCATAGAAGCCACAGGAGGTGCAAAAAAAGATGCTTCGCTCTCGTTGGCTGTCGCGATATACTGGCCTGCCCGGCGCAGGCGTCAGAAACCACACATGCCGCCAATGAGATCTCGTGGGCGACTTCACTGGCCTACAATAAGATCAGCCAGCTTTAGGATCGACAGACGCCGAGCGTGCCGTCCGTGTCGCCGCCGGGGCGCCTGAGGTGGAAGAGCCGTGCCAACGCCTGGAAGATCAACTCTGCAGCGATCTTGAAGTCTGATGCCGCGCGCACAGAAAGGAGTCCAGCGATGCCATCTTACATGTATGTATCGAGTCAAGGCGATGACAAGATTGTGCGATTTGCCATGGATCCCGCCACGGGAAACCTGGAGCCCCAGGGAGCGGTCACCGTTTCCGGCGGCCCAGCACCTATCGCCGTCGACCCAAGTCGGCGATTTCTCTATGTCGCCAAGCGCGGTGAGCGTAAGATTGCGAGCTTCCGCATCGATCAGGGCACCGGCGGGCTCACCCTGCTTGGCACGGTGGACCTCCTGAACGATCCATGTTATTTGGCGACCGACCGGCGGGGGAAGTTCCTGCTGGCCTCCTATTATGAGGGAAGAGGAGTATCGGTGCATCCGATCGGCGACGACGGAGCCCTGAGCGACCCGCCTGTTGAGCGGCGAGAGACCAGGCGTGGAGCGCACTCCATTCAGACGGATCCTTCCAACCGCTTTGCCTTTGTCCCGCACATCGCTGGGCGCGGGCCGAACGAGATCTGGCAATTCCGTTTCGATGAACGGACGGGCCACTTGTCATTCAACTCACCGGCGAAGGTCGTGCCGGAGCAGCCCCTCGGTCCGAGGCATTTCTGTTTCCATCCCAGTAAAGATATGCTCTACTTCTCCAACGAGCAGGGATGTAGCGTCAGCGCCTATCGTCTTGATCCCTCGGTAGGTACCTTAACGGCCTTGCAGACGGTGTCGACGCTGCCCAGCGGCTACACGGGACAAAATTCCTGCTCAAAGATCCAGATTACCCCGTCGGGGAAATTTTTGTATGCCCCGAACCGCGGCCACAACAGTATCGCCGGCTTTACCGTCGACGCCACGACGGGGCTGCTGACCTCCATCGGGCAGACCCCGAGTGAACCGGTGCCACGCGCCTTCAGCCTCGATCCCGAAGGCAAGTTTTTGTATGCCGCCGGTATTGAATCCGGCCGCCTCGCTGCCTACCGCGTCGATCAAGACTCCGGTGCGTTGCAGCCCCTGCAGACGTATCCCATTGGTGCAAGGCCCATGTGGGTGATGATGATTCAACTGGCAGGATAACGGGGGTTATTTGTCGATTGCTGACCGATGGGGAGCGCTTGGCTCAAGCTCGTAGTCCAATCAATTGACCGGTGGTTCTCAGGACGTGATATTCCACCAGGGCAACGCTGGAGCCTCCTGCTCGGCGGAAAGCTGGCGGGTTCCACCTTCGGCATTGTGTGTGTGACACTGGAACCCCTCACCTCACCCTGGCTGCTCTTCGAGGCTGGGGCAATCAGTCGATCATTGGAAACGGCCCGGGTTGTACCGTTGCTTCTTGACGTAACACAGTCGAACTTTCACGGTCCACTATCGCAGTTCCAAGCGGTTCAACGGAACAAAGAGGGGGTTCGTCAATCGGCGCCGGCCGCTAATTCTTAGTCAGCACTTCATCATCATGCTGAAAGAATAGGCAGTACGTGCACGTTGGCGCCGTGGTTGAGAGGAGGGCCAGATCTTCCCGTCTGGCTCCCACTGGCCGTCGATGCACCGGTACCAGGCTCGGTCGGCCGATACACCGCGGCGTCACAGCTCCCACACTGCCAGGACCGCGACACACCCGGCAGGAGCCCGCATGCTTTTGGACTTTGAGGAGGGGGTACAGGGTGGCATTTTCCTTGCTGCATTCGAACCATGGTGTGTTCCACGCTGAGTGCGGATGATCGTGCGATCGACGTCGAGGACTACAGCGAAGGAGAGATCATGAGGGAGGGTGATGAGAGTCGTACGTCGCTCACGAAGAGGCACGCGCTCGGTCTGAGCTCACACGCAACTCCACAGATTGGTGGGATAGACGACCCGACGCCCAGCACGCCCGAGGACTGCCTCGATCGTGCGGTGGAGACTATCGTGGAACGGGCGATCTTTGGGGGGAATGAACTGGCGCGGCGGCGTTTCTTGCAGTTGGTCGGCGCCAGCACGGCGACATCCATCATCCGCTCGGTATTCCCGCTTGAGACGGCGAAAGCCATAGCGCAGGAACAAGTCAAGAATATCGAGAAAAAAGACCTGACCGTCTCATTTATCCCCATCACCTGTGCGACCCCCATCATCATGGCCGAACCCATGGGATTTTACGCCCGCCATGGCCTGAACGTAACGGTCCGTCGCGCCGCTGGCTGGGCGGTGGTGCGTGATTGGGCCATCAACAAAGAAGTCGACGCTACGCATATGCTGAGTCCCATGCCGTTGTCGATCACTCTCGGGGCTGGCTCTCCGGCTGTGCCCTATCTGATGCCGGCGGTGGAAAACATCAACGGTCAGGCGATCACGCTACACATCAAACATACGGGTGTGCAGGGGCCACAGGACATGAAGGGGTTTCGCTTCTGCGTTCCCTTTGACTACTCCATGCACAACTATCTCTTGCGCTATTACCTCGCCGATGGAGGGTTGCACCCCGACAAGGATGTGCAGATCCGCGTCGTGCCCCCACCGGAGATGGTCGCCAATCTGAAGGCGGGCAATGTCGATGGCTATCTCGCGCCCGATCCCTTCAATCAGCGCGCCGTGTATGAAAATGCAGGGTTTATCTTCAAACTCTCGAAAGAGATTTGGGAGGGACACCCCTGTTGTGCGTTCGCCATCTCGCAGGAATTCGCCAGGACCTCTCCCAATACCTTCCTGGCGCTCTTCAAGTCCATCGTCGAGGCCACCCACTTTGCGGCCAAACCGGAGAATCGTAAAGCCATTGCCGAGGCGATCGCGCCAAAGAATTATTTGAACCAGCCGGTGGTGGTAGTCGAGCAGGTGCTCACCGGGCGCTATGCTGATGGGCTGGGCAACATTAGAGAGGTCCCCGATCGGATTGGCTTTGACCCGTTTCCCTGGCACTCGATGGCAGTGTGGATTCTCACCCAAATGAAACGCTGGAAACAGATCGACGGCGATGTGAACTATAAAAAAGTGGCGGAGCAGGTCTATCTTGCCGCTGAGTGCGATAGAGTCTCACGCGAACTGGGGTATGCCGCACACGACCGCACCTACACGACTCACACGATCATGGGCCAAGTGTTCGATCCGGAAAAGCCCGAAGCCTACGTCGACAGCTTTGCCATCCGGAGCTAGGAGGGGACCGGCTGATGGACACGGTACTCCAGCTGCCCAGGGCACCAGGCGGGCGGCAGTCGCTAATGATCTCTCTCGCGCTGCTCGGAGGCTTCGTGCTGGCCTGGCATCTGGCGACGCGGCAGCCGACCTTCGATCCCCGTGGCCTGAGCCCGCTGCAACTCCAACAAATGGAGTTTAACGGCGACATCGTACGCGTCGACAATGGGCAGTATATCTACAACCCAGACAAGGCTCGCGGCCTCCCTGGGCCATGGGCCGTGCTCATGACGGCCGTCGATGAGTTCTCCTCGCCATTTCACAAGCGCGGCACCAACGATCATGGCATTGGCCATCTGATTCGCTACACGGTGGTGCGGTTCGCCGTGGGCTTCCTTGCAGCTTCTGTCGTGGCGATTTTCCTTGGCGTGGCGATCGGCCTGTCGCACACCCTGTATCGAGCCCTCAATCCCTTCATTCAAGTGTTGAAACCGATCTCGCCATTGGCCTGGATGCCGCTTCTGCTCTATACCGTGCGCCATCCTACCTGGACGGCGATCCTGGTGGTGTTCCTGGCCTCGCTGTGGCCCACGGTGGCCAACACCGCCTTCGGCGTGAGTACCATTCGCAAGGACTATTTACAAGTCGCGAGTCTGCTGCAGCTCTCGTGGTTCCATCGTCTGGTCAAAGTTGTGCTGCCAGCAGCTGCTCCTGCCATTGTTGCTGGTCTGCGCATCTCCTTCGGGAGCGCTCTGGTGGCAGTGGTCCCGGCGGAAATGCTGTTAGGAGAGCTCGGCGTCGGGTACCTGACGTGGATCGAATGGAACAATCTGCATATCGCTGGCATCCTGTTCGCCATTCTGGTCATCGGAGCCGTCGGAGTCGCTCTGGATGCGGGCTTCAACCGACTTGCACGACTGGTCACGTATCCGGAGTAGAGCGATGGCGTTTCTCAGCATCGAGCGCGTCAGCAAGTATTTCCCCCTGCAGGATGGGACAACTGGGTGGACAGGACGCCAAGAGGGTTTTTGTGTCTTCCGTGACGTCGATTTGCGCGTCGACAGGGGTGAGTTCGTCACGCTGATCGGGCATTCGGGGTGTGGCAAGAGCACACTGCTCAACATCGTCGCAGGATTTGAACAGGCCTCAGCGGGCGGCGTCATTCTGGATGGAAAGGAAGTCACCATACCTGGCCTGGACCGCATGGTGGTGTTTCAAAGTTTTGCGCTGATGCCCTGGTTATCTGCCTTTGACAATGTTCGCCTGGCCGTGCGAGCCGCTCATCTCGAGTGGGATAAGACGCAGGTGCGAGAGGAAACGCAGCGCTATCTCGACATGATGGGCCTCAAGGGGGCTGAGTATAAGAAACCCGCCTTCCTCTCGGGTGGCATGCGACAGCGCGTCGGATTGGCACGGGCCTTCGCCGTCCACCCGAAAGTGCTCCTACTGGACGAACCCTTTGCGCAGATCGATGCGCTAACGCGTGGCGTTATCCAGGAAGAGTTAGTGCGCATGTGGACGGTCATGCAGCACACGGTATTTATGGTGACCCACGATGTGGATGAAGCGCTCCTGCTTTCGGACCGCATCGCCTTGATGACCAACGGTCCCGAGGCGCGGCTGGCGGAGACGGTGCAGGTCAACATCCCGCGACCGCGCAGCCGTGAGACGATGATCGATAGCATCGAGTATACGCGGTTGCGCAATCACATTCTGCATTTTCTGTTACGCGGCTCGCACGCCTTCGCGGCGCGAGAGCTGTCGCCAGACTGAGAGGATCGGCTCGATTTCGGGCTGCCGAGCATAGTCGCGTCGTGCCATTGACCGTCAGGCCAGGGATGACGACTGATCGTTCTTGACCTCGATACCATCAACCAGGAGGGATGACGATGCTCACACGTGCAGAAGCCACTGAGCAAATTCTGGCCGCCAAACAGGCCAAGGGACTTACATTTGCGGCAATTGCCGAGGCGGTCGGACGACACACGGTGTGGGTGACCGCCGCATTGATGGGCCAGGCCACCATGTCGAGCGAGGAAGCCCATGCGGCCGTCCAGGTCCTCGGGCTAGGCCCAGAGGTCGCTGAAGCCTTGCAACAGATCCCCATGAAGGGCTCTCTTGACAGCGACGTCCCGGTCGATCCGCTGATCTACCGCTTTCACGAGATCACCCAGGTATACGGCACGACGATCAAAGCCCTGATTCATGAGATGTTTGGCGATGGCATCATGAGCGCCATCGACTTCGAGATGGACATCCGCAAGGAAGAAGACCCCAAGGGCGACCGCGTGATCGTGACCTACAACGGCAAGTTCTTGCCCTATAAGAAGTGGTAACTCACAGTTCGCTCATTTTCAGGGTGGTTTTCGAGAAGCGACGCAGGGCCTTATGTAGATAGCTATAGGGGATTCCAGGAGGGCAAAGAGGCGTTGGTGTTAGCAGGTATGAGGCGCGATATGATGCGGTCGGCGATGTGTTTCCCGGGAGATTGGGGTCAGCCAGAGCACCATCACCCACCTCAGGCTGAGGCTCACCCATTTGCGATGGATGCGAAAGTGCTCACTCGGCAGCACCTACAAGCATCTCTGCGCTAGCTCAGCCAGCTTCTTTGCCAGTTCCCGTTCTTCAGGGGTTTGTCGCGTGTTAGTGGCGCTGAGTTGGCTCATTTATTGCTCCATCTCATCCACCCATATACGCTGCATCACGTCCACGCCGAGAGAGCCAGCATTAGTCGTCAATTGCTTGACGTAAGGTTCGAAAGGTTGGGCAACGGTACTCTATCCTCTCCAAGTTCGCCATAGCCGCGATTTTTCGGGCGACTTCCGCAGTGTAAGCTATGCCTGCTTCGGATAAAACGCCTTTCAATGTCCACTTTGGATCGAGAATCGACTCAAGTGGTCCCCTAATTTCAGCGATACTCCTCGGGGCAATCTGAGAAAGGGCATCATGATCTGCGAGGAGCCAGGTTTCGAGCTCTTGCACAATGATCACGAACTTTACTGGGAAGGGATAGCTTCGGCTAACAATGCTCGTCTCCATTCTAGCGATCAGCTCTCTTGGATTCTTGCCATCGGCATCACGGATGACGAGTGCCTTGTCAACAGCTTGCCCTTGATTAGCCCGGTGAAGTTCCTGAAGATAGGATGGGAATTTTTTCATCAATGAGCCCTTCTGGGCACATTGGCGCGGTATAACCTGGATATTACCTGCAGCATATCTGCGAATGAGCTCTGTGAGCGCCGCTACATCATACTCCCCCTCGACGATCAGCCCATAAATTGGCATTAGCTCCCACCAAGTGCTCCAGAATACCAAAGCTCTCCCAACCCAAGTTCCTCACGCTCCAAAAGCTCCTTGAGATGACTTTTTGATGCCGGTCTTGTATAACGGGTCGCACCGTCTTTCTTTTCCACCACGATCAGGTCGTCAAGATTCATGCGGTCTACCAAATAGGGTGAATGGGTCGTGACGATAAGCTGTGCGGCATGTGGACCCAGCTCATGCTGTCTCTGGGTATGAAGTTCTACTAAAGTCTCCAGAAGTCGCGGATGCAGATGATTCTCCGGTTCCTCGGCACAGAACAATGCTACGCCAAAGTCTTCGGGGGCAAGGATAAGTGACAACCATGCCAAAAACATCAGCTCGCCATCAGACATGTGCCAAATGGTGACCGGCCGCTTGAGGTACTTCTCACGCGTGAGCATATGAGTGGTTGCGAACTGTGTTGGTGGAATCAAAATCTCCGCGATGTCAGGCAGCACATCTGTAGCTGCTTGCTTGATGAGCCGGAACGCCTCTGGATAGCCCGTCTGTAACGTCATGAACCAACTCGAGAAGTTGCTGCCGTCCTCGTTAAGAAACTGCTGACCGACGGCGACATTGGATTGCCTCATCTGCGAGGGAAGCAGGCGATAGAAACGCCAAGCTATCATGAAATCCCGTACCGAAGTCCCTTCCCAGCCGGGGACAGCAAATTCCAAAGCCGACCGACCTGGGCCAGGCGGATCAAATGCGGAGCTACCATCCATGCGAGTTACCTGACCATGACCGTTCTTCAGATCGATTAATGTCGAGACTTGATCTCCAACTCTGACCTCCAGCCTCTCCCGTTCAACTGAAATCAATCCCGTTGGACTACCAACAACTGAGAGCTCATAATCGTAGATCTTCACTAGTTCCGGCGCCGCTTCTCGGTCCTCGATTGTCACTTGAAAGGAAATCCGACTTTCCACGCTTCCCTTCCAGACGACCTCTGCAAAACCGCCGCGGTCGAGAAAGGCTTTGTTTAGACCTGAGCTAACCATGTTGGTTAAGAATTTGAAGCAATCGATGAGATTAGTCTTGCCGGACATGTTTGGGCCAATAAGGACGTTGCGCTGACCCAGTACTATATCCACATCTCGTATACTGAGATAATTTTTAACGCATAGTCTAGTGATCATCGGACTCCCACCTTCCCCTTCTAATACCCATATAACTACATGCCTGTTTTAGGCTATCATCCCTGTGGAAAGCAGTCAACGTCGGGGCAGATTGTGGGCGGAGAGGTCAGCAGGGACTGACCTATGTACCCCCCTGGGCAGGGCAGCGGCCCGCCACGCGGCACCACTTTGTGGGGGAGCGATTCACCCACTGGACCGCAGTGATGACCACTTGAGAGTGGTCCGCACCGACTGTTGGCATA
Organism: uncultured Nitrospinota bacterium; assembly: GCA_963707985.1. Classification (GTDB taxonomy): domain Bacteria; phylum Tectomicrobia; class Entotheonellia; order J063; family CAVPRW01; genus CAVPRW01. The sequence goes on from CAVPRW010000013.1 coordinate 107,936, forward strand.
GACGCAACTTGTTGAGCGCATGTTGCTCAGCCAACACGTCCGTATAGGCGTGGTTCAGGCATCGGCCACGGACTTATAGGTCCCCGCCCCCGCATTTCCCAGTCCGCAAGCATTTTCCCACGGCCTCGAGGGGCCATACACCATTGGCACCGGTTGTGCCCACTCTCCCCGCCACGACGAGCATGTCTGGCCAGTCGATCAAGGCACTCACGCTGACCTGAGGAATCGGCGCATAGCGACATCGCTCAGCGACATCGCTCCGTGCATCCGCGCGCCCAGTCCCATGGGAGAAAACAACGTATGTCAGCAGAAGTCACGCGCCGACGCTTTGCGTTGCAGACCCTAGGCCTGATCGGTGGGACGATGGTGGCCGGGGCTCCTCTGCCCTGCTCGCTGAGGACTCGTACGCCTGGTTTCTGGCCACCCGCGGCTCTGGGCAGCTCAGGGTCAATGGCTTGCCCAGTGCAAACCGTATCGAGGTGGTTGACGATGTCACCGTGCGCCTCAATCTCGACCGACCTGTGGCCTGGGGCCTCATCGGGAATGCGTTGTTGAGCAGTAGCAGTATTGTCCACGCCAAAGAGATTCTGAAGCACGAGACCCCAGATGACCCCCACGGGCTCAAGTGGTTGGAGACCAAGACCGTCGAATCGGGAGCGTTTATCATCGAGACCTGGCAAAAAGGTTCGACGATGAGCCTGGTGCCCAATCCCCACGCCCTTCAGCCCGCCATGCTGGAGCGTATCATCCTGCATGTCGTCCCCGATGCCTCCACCCGGCGCATTTTCCTGGAGCGCGGAGACGTTGATTTTGCCGTGCAGCTGGCGACCAAAGACATCCCTGACCTGCGCAAGGTCTGGCGTCAAGGTGACTTCGTACCCCAGCGCCCGGGGCTGGTAGTTGGGGATGACCTGGAACAAGGCCCCCTTCAACAACATCCATTTTCGGCGCGCCATGGCGTGGGCGATGCCCAACGACAAACTGCTGCAAGTCGTCACGCACGGGTTGGCTGAGCGTTCACGCAGTTGCGTGCCAAATAATATTAGTGGCTATGTCGGGGATTTCTTGACCTATGAAACCAATCTAGACAACGCGCGCGAGGAACTGACCCAGGCACAGATGCCCGATGGTTTTTCGGTGACCATGCCCGTCTATGCTGGTGATCTGTTCGACGAAGAATCGACCGTGCTGATCGCGGCTTCGATCGCCCGTATGACCTATACCTCCATGCGGCGAGTGCTGAGCGCGCAATATATCCTGGTGGGCCATGCCTACGGCATCTCGCCGCGTCGACTGATCTACAAATATGCCCTGAAGAACGCGCTGATGCCAGTCATCACGTTTGTCGGCTTGCAGATCGGCTTCCTCATCGGCGGCGTGGTCTTGGTGGAGGTGGTATTTGCCCTGCCAGGGATCGGTCGTTATGCCGTCGATAGTCTCCTGGTCAACGACTTTGCACCCGTGCAGGGATTTGTGTTGGTGGTGTTGGTGGTCTATCTCTGCGTCAACCTGCTGGCGGACATGCTTTACGGGCTGGTCAATCCGCAGGTGCGCGCCACCATGGAGTAAGTCTGTTTAAGGAGCACACATGACTGACAGCACACGACTTGCCGAGCTGACGATGCCCTGGCAGAAGAGCCCCCAGATGCTACGGTGGCCACGTTGGCAACCGCTGAAAGGGCTGCATTGGCCACGTCAGCGCCTGATCGCGGTCGGGCTGACCATCACGATGTGCTGGGCGTTCCTCGCCCTGTGCGGCCCCTGGCTCGTGCCTCATGACCCATTGCAGGGGGATGCCAACCTGGTGGCGGCTCCACCGTCGCTGGCGCATCCCTGCGGTCTGGACAAGTATGGCCGCGATGTGCTGGCACGCGTGGTGTCTGGAGGACGCTACGACCTGTTCATCGCCGTCGTGGCGGTGGGCCTGGCCCTCATGGCTGGAACCGCCATCGGCAGCGTGTCAGGATTCATCGGTGGCACGTTCGACAACCTCTTGATGCGTCTCGTCGACATGGTCCTGGCGTTTCCGAGCTTCGTCTTGGCACTGGTGTTCGTCGCCGTCCTCGGGCCGAGCCTGAGCGTCCTGGTCGTCGCCCTCAGCTTGCGCTTCATCCTCATGTATGCTCGCCTGGTGCGTGCCGAAATCTTGTCCGAAAAACTCAAAGAATATGCCCTGGCCGCCCGCGCCATCGGTTGGTCGGATAGCCGCTTGGTCTTCCGCCATCTGTTGCCCAATGCCGTGGGGCCAATCATCACACAGTCGTCGATGAATCTGTCCTGGGCCATTCTGAACGCCGCTGGTCTGAGCTTTCTCGGGCTAGGTGTGCAGCCGCCGACGCCCGAATGGGGGGTGATGATCAGCGAGGGTAGCCCTTACATTGTGTCTGGCCAATGGTGGATGGCTTTCTTTACGGGTGCGGCGCTGATGCTGCTGACTGCCGGGTTCATCTTGATCGGCGACGACCTCAACACCGGCCCGGAGCGCTGATTCACAGGTTTCAACTTTTCAATTGCACATCTTCGTAAGGCCCTGAGTATACGAATAAAGGGATCAGGCCTAAGCCCGACACCGCGACCCGCGGTCCCGTGGCGCATAAAAAGCTCAACTCCCAAATGGGGACGAAGTGTGCCTGGTCATAGACCTTCTGCTGTATCCTGTGTAACAGTGCCTCCCGCTTTCTGCGATCGAGCTCCTTGGATTGCTGGGCGAACCACTCGTCGATTTCGGGGTCGTGAATAAACGAATTCAGTCCCTTGCTATCGATAAAGGCTTCGATGCGCGTGGCGGCATTTCCGAAGGCACCGCTGCCCATACGCGTCAGGTGTGTCACCGTCTTCTCTCTCCAGCTCGTCTGCACCGCGACACGCTCCATCGGCCGCACTTGGAGGCGAATTCCCACAGCGGCGAGGTCGTTGGCTGCGGCCTCGACCACAAGGGCGTATACCGTGTCGACGGTGCAATCCCCCGCATCAAAGCCACTGGCATAGCCTGCCTCCTTCAAAAGCTGTTTGGCTTTGGCGGGGTTGCAGCCGTATGGCTCTAGCGGCAAAGCATACTCGAACTTGCGCGGGATGATGCTCCCCGTCAACACTGAATGGCCCAGGGTCTCCGCCTCGTTGACGGCCTGCCAATTGATCGCATGGTTCGCCGCCAGGCGGACGCGCTGGTCGGACCAGGGGGATTTGGGGCTCGATTGTTCGGCCAGCACGAGCCACGACGTCCCTGGGGGGACCACTGGCTCCAGCTTGAGGTGCGGGTCGCGCTGCACCTCTTCCGCTAGGGCGCCAAAGAGGGCGTAGGCCACGTCCGCTTCTTGGTTTTTCAGCATCGCCAGGCGGGTGGTCGGTTCGGGGACACTCTTCATCACCAAACGCTTGACATTTGGCGTCCTACGCCAATAGTCTTTGTTGGCTTCCAGGACCAGCTCGATTCCTGGTTGATATGTCGCGAAGCGATAGGGTCCCAGGCCGATGGGCTGGTTCTGGAATTCCTTATCCCCGACCTTTTCCGTATATTTCTTCGGGACAATCCACCCGACTCCCGATGCTGGCGTGCCATAAAAGGTCATAAAGTCAGGCCAGGGCTCATGCAGCCGGAAGCGGATGTGATGGGCATTAACGATCTCCACTGCCTTGACCTGGCTTTTCAGCAGTGACGCGGCCGCCCCTCGGTAGCGCTCGAAGCTGAATTGCACATCTTCGGCGGTAAACGGGTCGCCGTTATGGAATCACCCCTTGACGCAGCTCAAAATCATACGTCACCCCATCGGGGCTCTCCTGCCACTGCGTGGCCAGACTAGGGGCCATGAGATTGCCTGGCATGGGTTTGACCAGCGCATCATGTATGGCATACAGCATCATGTACGGGGTAATCAGCGGCAACGTCTCTGCCGGGTCGAACCAGACTGGTGCTATAGTCGTCACGTGCACGGCCCAGGTCATCTGCCCACGGGGTTCGGCCTTCTGCGCGGGGGCCGCCATCAGTCGCGGCCACCCCTGCAGGTAGGCGGCCGCGGCCGCGGTACTGCCGATGGTCCCCTGCAGAAAATGGCGTCGGTTCAGAGATGTGGAGTGATATAGGCTATTGAACCTCATATGATCCCTCCTGCGGGTCAACCCGCTCCTGTTCGCGTCGTTCGATCTCTTGTTGGTATCCTCAGAGCGCGTTATGACTGCGAGTTTATGGCGTTTTGAGTCGTACGTCTTCATAGGATGGGAAGGGGTCCATGGGCACCGAGTTAATCGTATGCTCGGCGACCCGCGGTCCCACGCCCATCAGCGCTCTGAAATCATATAGAGGGGCGTACATCACCCGCTCTACGGTGAGCTGTTGGATACGGTGCAGCAGGGCCTCGCGTTTGGCTGGGTCACGCTCCTGCGCCTGCTGCTGGAACAACTCGTCGATATCGGGATAGCCTCCATAGGCATAGCTTCCTTTGGAGGAGATGAACGCCTCCACACGACTGGCAGCGTTCCCCGAGTTCCCCGCCCCGGTCAGAATTAGACCGTGCAGCTTTTTCTCACGCCAGGCGGCATAAAAAGCCGCGCGCTCCATGGGGCGCATTTTCACGCGAATGCCGACAGCGTTCAAATAGTTCACTACGGCCTCTCCTGCGGTAAAGAAGGGAGGGATCGGCACCAGTTCCCCGGCATCGAAGCCCTGCGGATATCCGGCCTCGGCCAGCAACTGCTTCGCTTTCTGGGGATTATAAGGCATGGGTTCGACCGGCAAGGCATACTCCATAACACGCGGCACGATAACACCGGTGGGGGGACAGTAGCCTACGCAGGCCGCATCGCTGATGGCCTGTCGGTCCAGTGCATAGTTCACTGCCAATCGCACACGCTGGTCATGCCATGGTGAACTGGGATTCCACTGATCAGCGAACTCGATCCAGTTGATCGAAGCATGTCGCGTGTCCACCAGCAGCAATTTGGGATCCCGTTTGACCTCCTCTGCCTCGGGACCATCAAAGGCGTATGCGATGTCTGCTTCACCGTTTTTGAGCATGGCCAAGCGAGTTGTCCCCTCGGGCACACTCTTCATGACCAGGCGCTTAACATGGGGGACATGGCGCCAATAACCGTCATACGCCTCCAATACTACCTCTACGCCCGGGGTCTGGCTGACGAATTTATACGGCCCGGCGCCGATGGGATGTTGCTGGAATCCATCGTCGCCCGCCTGCTGCACATATTTCATCGGCACGACGAGGCCAGCGGCGGTGGCGGTGGTGCCATAGAACGTCATGAAGTCCGGCCAGGGAGCATTCAAATGGAAGCGCACCGTTAAGGGATTGACGATCTCGACGGAGGTGACGTGGGCGTGCAGTTCATTCGACCCCGCCCCTTTGTAGCGCTCGAAGCTGAACTTGACGTCCTCGGTGGTCACGGGTTCACCGTTATGAAACTTCAGCCCTGGCCGTAGTTTGAACTCGTAGACGAGTCCGTCCGGACTTTCCGTCCACGATTCGGCCAGGCTGTTGCCCATTTTCTCTCCCGGCATGGGGCGGACCATGGCATCGTGAACCGCATAGAGCATCCCGAAAGGCGTGATTTGCGGCGGCGCTGTCGATGGATTAAACCAAGCCGGAGCAAGCGTCACATGCCAGGCTATGACCATCTCGCCGGCAGGTTTCTCCTGGGCTCCCAAGCTGTGAGCCCCGCAGAACATCAGTATAGCTGCTACCAGCAATAGAGCAATCCGCTGACGACCTACCATGATTCTTGCCCTCCGAGCGTGGCACGACGAGACCACCGGCATCCCCTGCCTTATGCGCCAGGATTGTTTCACAGGGGGTCTCAGGGACGGCATCACCTGTGAGGCGCACCCTTGATATACCCAAATATACCAAAGAATACCCAGATTTCGGAAGTCGGTTTTGTGCGGCGAACAGCGCTGCACAAATCGCCGCCGAAGCGGTGGCTGGCAGATCATCATTCCCAACGCTATCAGAACCTTTCCACAGGTAACTTGCTGTTGGCTCATACACAATTTGCTGCCGCATTGCTGCGCGAGAATCACCAATGGTTGCCTATGAGTCACACCTACCAAGACGATGGCTTTCGACTCGCAAGGCCGTGGCATGGCACACCTTAGGTTTGTGCCACGGACGGACCAATCGCTTGGGAGTGGCATTGTCTGTGCCATTGCCTAGTTGGCAGATCTTGCGACATGCTCCGATGGCTCGATAGTTTGACGCTGGTGCCTATACCTCATGAGGAGCAAAGTGATGGATGATTTCTCAACTTGCCGGCAATTCCGCAAGGCATTGATGCCTCTGCTCGGAGTCCTTCTGTTGACCTTCACTACCTCAGCGTCCCTGGCGGAACCAACACGCGGCGGCACGCTCAAGGTCATTACGCAGAATGACCTGAAGGTGCTGGACCCCTTCTGGACGACGGCGTATATCTCACGCAACCATGGCTACATGATCTACGATGTGCTGTTTGCATTCGACGACAATCTGACGGTGCAACCGCAGATGATTGACACCTGGGAGGTGAGCCCGGATCGCTTACGTTATACCTTCACCTTGCGGGACGGCCTGCGTTGGCATGATGGCCAGCCCGTGACCTCGGCGGATGTGATCGCCTCCCTGAAGCGCTGGGGGCAGCTTGATAGCCAGGGAAAACTACTGCTGCGCGTGACGGAGAGCCTGCAGGAAGTCAACGACACGACCTTTCAGTTGCAGCTCAAAGAACCCTTTGGACTGGTCCTGGAAGCCCTGGCCAAGCCCAGTAGCAATGTCCCCTTTATCTTGCCGGCACACGTCGCCTCGACACCCGCTGACGAGCAGATCAAAGACACCATCGGCTCGGGACCCTTCATCTTCGTGAAGGAGGAATGGCAGCCTGGGCATCGGGTGGTCTATGTGCGCAATCCTGAGTATATGCCTCGTCCGGAGCCAGCGAGCTCTGCGGCGGGAGGAAAGCGCGTCTATCTTGATCGCGTGGAGTGGCTGTACATTCCAGCTCCTGCCACCGCCGGCGCGGCGTTACAGGCAGGGGAGGTGGATTACTGGGAGAGTGTTCCCCTCGACTTTGTGGCACGGCTCGAGCCTAACCCCAGTCTTGCGGGCTAGGCTTCATCTTCATTTAAGCCTTTGCCATGCAATTGTCTCTACTTCCCGTCGAGGGTTACGTGCACCTTAGCCAGGGTCTACTGCCGTTTCTCAAGCATGTGATCTTACCCGCATTAGCTCTGGGCCTTGTCTATACGGCGCTGATCGCGCGCATGACCAGAGCCAGCATGTTGGAGGTGTTGCAAGAGGATTACATCCGGACAGCTTATGCCAAGGGGGCGAAGTCCTGGTCTATTATTGTGCGGCATGCCCTGAAGAATGCCGCCTTGCCAGTCGTGACCATCATAGGCGTCGGTTTTGCCCTCATCATTGGCGGGGCCGTGGTCACGGAAAGCGTGTTTGCGCTGCCGGGGCTAGCATGACCGTGCTGGCCACCAATCTGGTCGGCGATGGCTGGCGCGCTACCCTTGATCCTAAGCTTGCCCGGCGCATGTAGAAACCTCCTACTGACGACCTTGATCGCTTACGATGTCTGCACCTTCCCGCTATCGGGTTAGACTAGGGGGGCACGGTAGGGAATCGGGTCCGCCATTCCTACCTCTGCAAAACCCTTCAAACGCAGCACACAAGCGTCACACTGGCCGCACGACGCACCGTCGGGGCCGGGATCATAACAGCTGTGCGTGAGGCCGAAATCCACCCCAAGGTCCCTGCCCCGTTGAATGATCTGTGCCTTGGTCAGTTGTATGAGGGGGGTATGGAGCCGCAGCTGCTGATGACCTTCAACGGCTGCCTTTGTGGCCAGGTTGGCCATCATCTCGAAGGCGCGGATAAATTCTGGACGGCAATCCGGATAACCGGAGTAATCGAGCGCATTGACCCCAATGAAGATATCAGCGCTCTCAGTCACCTCAGCGAATGCCAGGGCATAGGCAAGAAAAACTGTGTTGCGGGCTGGGACATATGTAATGGGGATGCTCTCGGACATTTCGTCTAGCGCCCGATTCTTCGGCACCGCCAGGTCATCTGTCAACGCCGAGCCGCCAAAGATGCGGAGATCGATGTCGACGATGACATGGCGTTCGACACCAATGGTCTGGGCCACCCGTCGGGCCGCGTCGATCTCAATGGCATGGCGCTGCCCATACTGAAACGTCAGGGCGTGCAGCCGAAACCCTTCATGCTTGGCGATGGCCAAGGTGGTGGTGGAATCGAGGCCACCGCTCAGAAGAACAACGGCTGACGCTGGCTGCTGGCTCATTGACGCTCCCCGAATCTCCAATCGTTCTTACCTTCCCCCGCACCCTGGCCCTGTGCCAGAAGCAGAGGGAAGCGTGGAAAGGGCCTGCCGCAGACGGAAAGGGGTAACAATACAAGGGCCTTCCTCACGGCAGAGAAGCCGTCAGGGAAGGGATATTAAAGGCCTATAGTAGCCTAAGTATAAGGCATGCTTCGCGCTGGTGGCAAGAGGCCGGCCCCTGGCACCGTGTCACCTTTTCTATTGACTGTGCGGCTCCAAGCCATAAGATGAAGGAAGGAACTCTTGTAGACACGATGCATTCGGATAGACCATCCGTTCATGGAAGGAGAGGTATCGATGGCGACTGTGGCTACGTCTTTGTTGCCGGCCGAGGTCCGACCCGTTAACTATCACATCAGTTTATCGCCGAATTTGACGGCGTTCACCTTTGCGGGCGAGGAGACCATCGAGATCGAGGTGCAGCAGCCGACCTCGCAGATTGTTGTCAACGCCGCTGAATTGGAAATTCAGGAGGCTGAAGTCCTCCAGGATGGGCAGCGAACGCCAGCGCAGGCGATTGCCCTCGATGAGGAGGCAGAAACGGCGACATTGACGTTCGCCGCGCCCCTACCCACCGGCACGATGCAATTATTCATGCGCTTTACCGGCATTCTGAACGATAAACTGCGGGGCTTTTATCGGAGTGAATATACGCTGCCGGATGGCACCAAGCGGGTCATGGCAACCACCCAATTCGAAGCCCCCGATGCCCGTCGCGCCTTCCCCTGCTGGGATGAGCCAGCGCACAAGGCCCAGTTCGAGATTTCATTGGTCATACCCGAGCACCTCACGGCCATCTCCAACATGCCCATTGTCAGTGAAACTTCTCAGACATCCGGGACCAAGTTGGTCCGCTTTGCCGAATCCCCTATCATGTCCACCTACCTGCTGGCCATCATGGTCGGGGAGTTCGAATGTGTAGAGGCCCAGGCGGAAGGCATACAGGTCAGGGTCTGGACCACGCCTGGCAAAAAACAGCAAGGGCACTACGCCCTGGACGTCTCCTGTCGCCTGTTGAGCTTTTACAACACCTATTTTGGCATCCCTTACCCATTGCCCAAGCTCGATCTGATCGCCATTCCGGATTTTGCCGCAGGCGCGATGGAGAACTGGGGGGCGATTACGTATCGCGAGGTCGCCTTGCTCGTCGATCCAGCGCATTCTTCGGCCGCGACGAAGCAACGAGTGGCGATCATTATCGCGCATGAAATCGCCCATATGTGGTTTGGGAATCTCGTCACCATGGCGTGGTGGAACGATCTCTGGTTGAATGAAGGATTTGCCTCCTGGATCGAATACAAGGCGGTGGATCATCTCTTCCCGGAATGGGATATGTGGACGCAGTTCATCTTTTCCGATACCGGGCCCGCGATGAGTCTCGATGGCCTGAAAAACACGCATCCGATCGAGGCGGTGGTCAAAACTCCAGACGAAATCAACGAATTGTTCGATGCCATCAGTTATAGTAAAGGCGCGGCGATCATCCGCATGCTGGAGCAATTCCTCGGGGAGGAAACCTTCCGTCGCGGCCTCGTCCTTTATTTGTCGACGCATCAATACGGCAATGCCCGCACAGAAGACCTGTGGGCGTCGCTGGCGCAGGTCTCAGGCAAGCCGGTCAAGGAGATCATGGACACCTGGACGAAACAGCCAGGCTATCCGGTGGTCGAGGTTCGCCAGGAAGCTCAGCGCGATGAGCCGCTGGAGTTGGCGCTAACACAGAATCGCTTCCTCTATGATTACGATCCCGGGCATAGTGAACCGGACGCCTCCCTCTGGCGTATTCCGGTGGCGGTCAAGGGAGGGGCCACCGCGAATGCCAGGGCCGTGAGTCCATTCGTCACACTCATCGAGGAGCGCTATGCCGTCGTGCCTTTGCCCATCAGTGCTCCCGCCCAAGGTGACGGCCCCTTGATCATCGTCAACGCCGGTCGCACCGGCTTCTTCCGGGTGAATTACAGCGCTGAGATGTGGGAACACTCGCGGTCTGCCATCGAAGCCAAAGCCCTGCCAACAGCCGAACGCCTGGGCCTGGCAGCTGATGCGTTCGCCTTGATGCGCGCCGGCTACCTGCCCGCGACGCAGTTTCTCTCGCTGGCGCGCGCCTATGCCCAGGAACGTGAATATCCGGTGTGGAGCGACTTGGTCGGCAGCCTGGGGTGGGTGGGCAACGCCCTTGTTGGAGAAGCCGTTGAATTGCCGTTCAACGCCTACGCTCGCAGCATGCTGCAGCCCATTGTGGCGCATGTGGGATGGGAGCCGCAGCCGAATGAATCTCACCTCGACGCCCTGCTCCGCGGCATGGTGCTGCACGAGATCGGGCATTACCAAGAGGTCCCGGTCATCGCTGAAGCACGGGCGCGCTTCGATCGATATGTCCACGATCCGCAGGCGGTACATCCCGACCTGCGCAGTACCGTTCTAAATTTGGCGGCCTTTGGAGGGGATCGTTCGACCTATGACGCCTTGCGTGAGGTGGAGCGGCGGGCGACCTTGCAGGAGGAGAAACTCCGCGCTCTCGGAGCCTTGACGCATTTCCAGCAGCCTGAGCTCTTACAGGATACCCTGGAGCTGTCACTCTCACCGGTGGTGCGCTCGCAGGATACCATCCGTGTGGTGGCTGGTGTCGCGGTGAATCCACGCGGGCGAGAACTGGCTTGGGCGTTCGTGCAGGCGCATTGGTCGGAATTTGACCAGCGCTATGGCGGGGGGGGCTTTCTTCTGACGCGGTTGATCGAATCGGTGACGAGCTCCTTTACCACACTCGCAAAAGAGCGGGAAGTGGCGGAGTTTTTCTTGACTCATCCGGTGCCCTCAGCGACCCGTACTATCCAGCAATGTTTGGAGCGTATTCGCATCAACACGCGCTGGCTGTTTCGCAATCGCATAGATGTGGCGGCCTGGTTGATAGCTTATGCCAAACTGAGTGAATCTCATGAGGAAACGTTGCACTAGAGCGGGCGGCGAATTCTTGACACTGCGGGAAAAGCCGTTTATGATCGGTGCTTTATAGTTCTGTGGTGTACGCTGAAGCGAATCAGCCCTATCCAGACAACAATGCCATAGGAGGTGTTGGATGATGCAGGATTCTTCACAGGTGAAGTTGTCTCTGACGCGCCGCCGCTTTCTGCAAGGCTCAGTCGGCGGGGTCGCTGGACTCACGGCCTGGCTTCATGGATGGCCCAGACTTCTGGCCGCTCCTGCAGCCAAGGATGAGCCTTCTGGCCAGATGACCTGGGCCGTGCATGTGACGATTGCACCGACGTGGTTTGATCCTGCCGAGACGCCGGGGACAATCACACCGTTCATGCTGATGTATGCGCTGCATGACGCCATGTTCAAGCCCATGCCCGATAATTCCATGGCTCCCAGCCTGGCCACACGATGGCAGCAGAGCCCAGACGGACTGACCTATGATTTTGAGCTGCGCCAGGGCATCACATTTCACAACGGCGAGCCCTTTACGGCAGAGGATGTGCAATTCAGCTTCGAACGCTATAAAGGGTCAGGCAATGCGGAAATGAAATCAAAGGTCAAGGCGGTGGAAATCGTTGATCCACAGCATATCCGGTTCCGTCTCAATGAACCGTGGCCTGATTTTATGACCTTCTATGGCACCCCGGCGTCGGGGGCGGGATGGATCGTCCCAAAGAAATATATTGAGAAGGTCGGCACCGATGAATTCAAGAAGAATCCTATCGGTCTTGGCCCCTATCGCGTCGTCGAGCATCAGCCTGGGGTCGAATTGGTCCTGGAGGCCAACACCAAATATTGGCGCCAAGTGCCGAACGTCAAACGCATCGTGTTCAAGAGCGTCCCCGAGGCTACTACACGGTTGGCGATGTTGAAGAAGCGTGAGGCCGATGTAGCCTATGCCATGTATGGTCCTCTGGCAGAGGAAGTTCAGCGGGACTCCAGTCTGAAACTGGAACCGGTGGTTGGACAATCGGTCCAGTGGATCAGCTTTGTCGACCAGTATGAACCGAAGTCGCCCTGGGCCGATAAGCGGGTTCGTCTGGCGGCTAGTATGGCCTTCAATCGCCAGGCAGTCAATGAAGCCGAGATGCTAGGATATTCCGTGCTCACCGGGAACATCATCTCACGTAAAATGGAGTATGCGCTGCCGTTGGAGCCACACCCCTATGATCCGAAACGGGCGAAGGAACTCCTGAAGGAAGCTGGGTATCCCAATGGCTTCGATGCCGGCGAGTGCAGCACTGAAAATGTGTACGCCCCGGTGGTGGAGGCTCTGGTGAACGATCTAGGCGTGGTCGGGATCCGCGCCAAGGTGAGGGCCATCGAGCGCGCGGCCATGGTTGCGGCACAAGGCGAAAAGCGTGTCAAGAACCTGACGCGTCAGGGAAGTGGTGCCTACGGCAATGCCGCCACCCGCATCGAGGCCTTCATGACCAGCGGTGGGGCGCAATCCTTCCTGAAGGATGCTGAAATCGACGCCTGGTACGCTCAGCAAGCCACAGAACTTGATACCAAGAAGCGCGAAGCCATCCTGCACAAGATTCAGCAGAAGGTCTACGATGAAGCCTTGTTCATTCCCATTTTTGAGTTGGGCTTCCTCTGTGCGTCGGGGCCGCGGGTGGCCATTTCTGGATTAGGGCTGATTCCAGCCTACATCTACTCCGGCCCCTTTGAGGAGATACGCCTGAAAGCCTAGGCTGTCCCAACCTTCGTCTCATCTCTATTCACCCTCTCCCGGAGGGAAGGGAGAGGGTGAGGGAATGCCGAGAGTGTATGCGAATGCCCTCACCCGAATCTTCCCGCCGAGGCAAAGGCCCCAACATCATGCGCTTAAATCTTCACCATCTGAATCACTTCGCCGATATCCGGCACTTGATCCAGATTCCAGAGGCGATCGAGGAGTTCATCGATCTGCCTGGATGTGAGCCACTCCGCCGCGAGCCTCCGAAATTTGCCCTCGATTTCCTGATCACTCATCGGGTTTTTATAGTGCCCCCGGTGGTATGGCACCTCGGCCGTGAGACGATCACCCCCTGAGGTGACGATTTCGACAATGCTCAGCATGGCCTCGGGGGCGCGTCGATTGGCTTCCTCGGAAACGCTCACCTTGACCTTCTGGACAAGCGCCATCAGCTTGGGATCCTGCCAGTATTCAGGGCTGAAATGTCGAGGCTCGACCGTGCCATACATCAGCGCTACCGCTGTGGTATACGGCATGCTGTGATCGGCCGTCTCGCGATTGCTCGGATGCCATTTCTCGGCGTCTCCGGCCATGATGTTTACAGCTGTCTGTAGCGTCTCAATACGGACCTCTGCGATATCATCGACGTTTCTGTCGCCAAGTTGTTGGCGCGCCTGTAGGGCGGCCTCGACCACCGTCTGTGAGTAGAGGCCAAGAGGGTAACGCTTGACGGTGCAGTCGAGGATCTTGAATGGCCTGCCCTGCCCGCCAAAGGGTTGAAGCTCAAATGGCGCCCCGCTGACAGCGGCGAAGAAGCCGCCAGGCCCCTCGAAAATGGGTGAGGGACCCGTGAGCCCTTGCGCCGCGAGCTGTACCGCAAAGACCGCGTTGCGGCTGGCGTTCGCGAAGGCACAGCCCTTCCACAGCGACACATCGCCGATGCGCGTCTGGTACAGAGCGTTGTTCGCCGCGATGCTGAGATTGAAGGCCTGAGCGGTCTCCTCGGGCGTAAGACCCAAGGCTTTGGCTGCCGCGGCGGTACTTGCCATGACGCCGACCGTTACGTGGTCAAAACCTCGACTCCGCACCGATACCGCATCGCACAGACGGCAGAAGACCTCATAGGCCAGGACTGTAGCCGTGATGACGCTTTTACCATCGCCATGCGTGATTTCGGCTGGGGAGAGCACCGCGGCAATCGCATCACTAGGATGACCCGACTCTTTGCTGGTATACCCATCGTTAAAATCCAAGTAACGAATCATCACGCCATTGGCGAACGTGGCCAGGTCCAGGCTCGTCTGCTGTCCACTCCCCAGGACGGTGGCCGGCTGCCGGCTGGAAATCGTCCCAGCCAGAGCACGCGCCACTTTGCTGGGTTCGCTGGCATAACCCCCGATGGCACATCCCAACGTATCCACCAGCAGCCGCTTGGCTTGGCGTACCACCTCAGCCGGTAAATCTCTAAAGGTCAGCGAATGCGTATAGTCGCATAAATAGTCCACGATTTTGTCCATGGCATTACCCCCTCTATTGGGACGCCTGCGTAAGCCCAGCAATGGCCCAGCGGGCAGGCGCAGGTGGGAACTCAAGACAGGTTGTAGAGACGAAGGCAGTTGTCCCACAGGATCTTGTGTTTCGTTTCTTTGGAGACCGGCAATTCCAGGAACGCTTCAGAGGCATGCGGGTAGTCCGAGTCCCAGTGCGGATAGTCGGACGACCAGACGATATTATCGTCGCCGATTTGCTCGACCACCTGCTTGAGGCCGCGTTCCTCCTCCGCGCCGACGAAGCACTGCCGCATGAAGTAAGCGCTTGGTGGCATCGTCAAGGTCGGCGCATCCCACTCGGCCAGACGCTCGAAATCGTGATCGATGCGATCGAGCCAGAATGGCACCCAGCCGGTGTTACATTCCAGCAAGGCGACGCGCAGACGTGGAAAAGCCTCCAGGACTCCGCCGATGATCAAGCCCAGGCTGGTATACATCATGGCAATCGGATGGGAGGCGACGTGCATCATAAGCCGATTCTTGCCGAACTGGTCTCCCGGCTGCGGGATGACCGTGCCGGTCCCCTCGTGGAAACACACGGGGACGTTCAATTCCTGGAGCTCGAACCATAGCGGATCGAAATAGCGGTCGTGCCAGTGCCGGCCGTTGACCAGGCTCGGATGCAGAAAGACGCCCAGGAAGCCAAGCTCTTGCACCGCCCGCCGGGTCTCAGTGACGGCCTCCACGATGTCGTGCGGCGGGATCATGGCTACGCCGCGGAGTCGTTCCGGCGCGTGCTGACAGAAGTCATAGAGCCAGTTGTTATAGGCCCGGCAGATCGCCGCCGCGAACGCCGGGTCTAGACCATCGAAGCCCATGACATAGAGCCCGATGGTGGGGAAGAGCGCCGCTACATCCACCCCTTCACGATCCATCGCGGCGAGCTGAGCAACGGAATCAAAGCCGCGGGCGGCGTCGGTCTCAAGGTGCGGTCCCACCACACGGAACATTCCATTCCAGCGCGTTCGCGCGTGGGAATCCACCGTGGGCAGCATGTGCCCCTCCAGGAGGCCGTAGGTGCCGACCGGATACTTCCCGACGATCTTCGGTGCGCGATCCTTAAACGCCCCGTCGATGTAGGTCTCCCACATCGCGGGGGGCTCGATGATGTGCATGTCCGAGTCGATGATCCTGAAGTCGTGTTTCATCGCCTGCTGCCCTCCGCTCCACATATCCCTGGCTGAATCGGTAAGACCTCTCGATGTTGCCCTCAATCTGACCATCAGAGAGGTCCAGATGATCGGTCTTCGATGATGATCGAGCCCGGCCGATAACGCCCTCACCGCCCGTTCTACGTCTGTCATACAGGAAAAGTCATACGGTGTCAAAAGGCGGGATGCGCAGCAAGGAAAGGGCGTTGACAGTTGCCATGCTCTTCGATAGTTTTCAATCGGAGAGTGTTAAAAATGAGATAGATATGGGATGCTGTCCCTTTCTTGATATCCTACCCAGAAGGGAGAGCCTATGATCACTTGTAAAAACTGTCAAGCCACCCATACCGTAAAAAATGGATTTGTACGAGATAAACAAAGATATAAATGTAAAATGTGTGGGTATAATTTTGTGTTGGGTGACGAGCGTCATTCGCATGCCACTGAGGTCAAAAAAGCCTTATGCATTATTCTGTACTCGTTAGGAAAAGCCTCATTTGGCTTTATGGCCAAACTCCTAGGAGTCTCACGCACCACCACCTATTACTGGATTCGACAAGCTGCTGCTGGGACTGATGAACCGACCATTACTCCAGACATTCGAGAAATCGAATTTGATGAGATGTGGCATTTTATCCAATCAAAAAAAGAAAAATCTGGATTATCAAAGCCGTGGATCGTCGCACAGGGCGAACCATTGCCTGGGTACTTGGTGGTCGTGATGCTACAACATTCCAACGTCTCTATGATAAACTCAAACATTTGACGGCGTGTATTTTCTATACAGACGACTGGGATGCATTTGCCAAGGTCTTACCCAAAGAGCGCCATATCATTGGCAAAGCACATACGCATGCGATTGAGCGAGATAATTCGAATACGAGACATCACCTTGGGCGGATGACGCGACGAACCAAGGTCGTCTCTAAATCGACAGACATGCTTCATGCCTCTTTAAAGCTGTGGTGTGCACTCAATGTCCCAGCCATCTTCGCGGCATACCAAGCATTGTTCTTATCAATCTTTAATTGAACACTCTCTCATATAATTTCAAGAATAGTCATCCTGCCAGAATCCAAATGCTCAGCACCGTGTTGACACGATCCCGAAAAGACGGCCGGTTGTGAACGGGAGCTGGTGACGGGCAACTTGGGACACCGCGCTCTCGCCATGGGAATTGCTGGCTCCCTGGGGCTTGACACGCCAGTATACATTGACACCGCCCGCACATCCCTTGTACCATCTGGGCTCAACCCCGTGCTATCGTTTGTCCCCAGATTGTGACACCCATTTCTGGTGCCGGGTCGCCACCGCGCCAGCTGGGCCTGAAGGAGGTTTGCATGAGCAGTCACACCAACTGGCCCGCGAGGTTCGCCGAGATGCTCGACCTCGTGGGCCTCTCAGAAGAGGACCGGCAGCTGATCAAGGCAAGTAGCGCACTCATCATGCCGCACGCCGGACGCCTGAACGATATTGTCTATGAGCAGCTCTTACAGCACCCGCAGTCTCGGAAGTTCTTTGTCACAGCCGACGATAAGCCAAACGCGAAGCGGATCGAGGACAATAAGCAGACGATGATCACCTGGTTGCGGGCGACGGCCACGGCTCCCCTGAACGAGGGTTTTGTGCGTTACCTGGTGGGTATTAGTCAAATGCATCGCAATATACCCATCCATCGGCCGCATCTATCGCCGGTGGCGCCGCGTTATTTCATCGGCACGATTTCGTTCTATCAGACCGCAATCGCCGACATTCTGCAGCAACAGATGCCGGATCCTGCCCTGGCATCTCGCACCAGTGTGGCCTGGAATAAATGGCTGATGGTGGGGCTGGAGATGCTGCTAGCGGGGTACCTAGCGCACGATGGGGACGACTGATACCGACGTGACCTATTGGGCATTGTCGGAGTTTCTTGCTCGCCGCACAGTTTTAGGATAACATAGCACCCCGCTGCGATAGGAGACGTGCGGCAAGTTATCTCGCCAATCCCTGTCGAATGGAGGAAGTTGCCATGTTCTACGAAGTGCGAACCTACACGTTTCGACCCGGTACCCTGGCTGAGTTCGAGGAACGCTATGCCAAACGCTTGCCCCTACGCGAGAAGCACTCCAAACTGGGGGCCTTCTGGCATACGGAGGTAGGGCCACTGAACCAGGCCATCCATGTCTATCCCTATGAGAGCCTGGAGCAACGCACAGCCGTACGCGAAGCCATGGCCAAAGATACCGCACTGGCCCAACTTCCCGGCGGGCGAGACTTGATCGTGGCCCAAGAAGCCGAGATCGTGGTCCCAGCACCATTTATGCATCCCCTGGGCAGCCGGGACTATGGCACCGGGAACGTTTACGAAATGCGCATCTACACCTATGCCGCCGGCGACCTCCCGAAGGTGCTGGATGCTTGGGGTAAAGCCATCGAGGCACGCGAGAAGTTCTCACCCCTGGCGGCCTGCTGGACGAATGAGCTCGGCGCGCTGAATAGATTCTGGCACGTCTGGGTTTACAAAGACCTGAACGAACGCGCCCGCATCCGTACAGAAACCCGCACGACTGGGGCTTGGCCACCACAGAGTGGCGTGCGTCCGATCCGCCAGGAAAACAGAATCCTGGTGGCGGCGCCCTTCTCGCCTGTGCGCTAGTCATCTGATGTGAGCTTCCATGCATTTGTCTGCCTGGACGGGTCTGGCCATTGGGTCAGGCCCCTCCAGGCAGCCTCTAACGCCTGGCGCGACCCGCCGTTTTCATCCGCTGGTCTAGAAGCTCACACCTCTGCCTGGTGAGCTGAATGACGCCCGGCCTGGCGTAAAGGAAGAAATGCCGCGCTTCCTCCCAAACGTTCCAAAACCCTCGATGCAAGCCTCACAAGTCTAGAGTTTCTGGCCTATGCGGCTATGATCGGTGCGAAGTCCCTCCCCGTCATCACCCACGACTGTGCATGGTTGGAAGACCTATGGTCCTGAGAGGGGGTTTCGGCTACAATAGGCGCTCTATCGTTCCATCGGTTGTCAGGAAAAATCAGGCCGGAGGTCAACATCGCCAGCGTCTCAGGGCGATTGGACAGCGTAAGCTGAGAGAGGAGAGGGTTCCATATGGATTTAGAGTTGAAAGATAAAGTGGCCATCGTGGGCGGAGCGAGCAAGGGTCTGGGGCGGGTTGTGCAGAAGTGCTGGCTCAAGAAGGGACCAAGGTGGTCATGTGTAGCCGCACCCAGGCTGATCTAGAGCAGGCCGCGCAGGAGATTCGTCAGACAACTGATACCGAAGTGCTGGTCTTTGCTGGTGATCTGGACAAACACGAGACCATTCGCAACCTGATTGCTACCACCGTCGCCCACTTCGGGCGTCTCGATATCATGGTGAATAACTCCGGCGGCCCACCACTGGCCAGGGCCTACAACGCGACGGAAGAGCAGTGGGCAGTTGCCGTGCAGCGCTCCCTGCTGTTCTTCGCCCGCATGTGCAGGGAGGCCCTCCCCCATCTCAAGCAACAGAGTGGTGGCCGGATTATCAATATTTTGGCCAGCACCGTCTACCAGCCCATTCCTAACCTGGCGCTCTCGGGTGCTACCCGTATGGGCGTGGTGGCGTTCGCCAAGAGCCTGGCCGATGAAGTGGGCCGTGATGGCATCCTGGTCAACAACGTCTGCCCTGGCTCTATTCTGACTGAACGCATGCTCTCCAACGTCACGGCCCGAGCCAAGGAACTGGGCATTTCAGTGGAGGAGGGACTGGCCCAGCGCGCCGCCGAGACCGCCGTCGGACGTATCGGGGAACCCAAGGAGCTGGCGTATCTGGTGGCGTTCCTGGCCTCGGGGAAGTCCAGCTACATTACCGGCACCACCATTCTCGTTGATGGTGGCCTGGTGCGCTCGGTGTTGTAGCCTTGTCGCCAGGTTAGGAAGCCGACCGATGGCGCTGGATGTTCACTGTAGTCCTGTGCGGTCTGAGAATTCAGAGGGTGTCGCAAATCGGACTTCCACGAGGGGGCGGATCTCCCAGCGCGCTGTAGTGGCCTGCGAGCGCTTCCCTCGGGAACGTGCAGGAGGGGGTGCAGCGGGAATCGACAGCTGGCCTGTCAGTTGCACAAGATTGGACGCTGCATCACCGAGCCGCGGAGCGAAGGTTCCTGCTGCCGGAGCAGCTGTTGTCTGATGAAGGTCCGCACCGTCTGGAGCTGCACTTGTCCGGCTGGCGATCCTTCGACCTGGTGTGGGGGAGGTACCGTGGCGACCAGCACCTGGGCTCCAGCCTGTCGGCTCGGGCTGACGTACAAGTGGTAGGTGCTGTCGGGGGCACGGGAGATGCGGTAGACCCATCCGGTGACGTGTAGCGTGTCTCCTACCTGTATGTCTGAGGCGGCTGACCCTGGCGAGGAGGCGCGGACGGTGTTGGCAGCCTTCTCGGGTGAGCCTTGGATGGCTAGGAGCTCCGTCACACTGACGGTTGCCGGTATCTCCGCCGGATCAAACGAGCTCACCGGACTGCCCTGTCCATTTGCAGAGTTCCGGCCGATTGTGCGACTGGAAGCAGGAAGTGGACCATCCTTTGGCTGTCCGCTCGGCCGTTGGT